>NZ_JBOGCP010000001.1:0-1845062 GCF_050686535.1 Planococcus sp. SE5232
TGAAGGTGAACCTTCAAAACTGAACGCAAAACGTCAACCCCGGGAAACCCGGTTCCGAATTCATCCTTAGAAAGGAGGTGATCCAGCCGCACCTTCCGATACGGCTACCTTGTTACGACTTCACCCCAATCATCCGTCCCACCTTCGGCGGCTGGCTCCACAAGGGTTACCTCACCGACTTCGGGTGTTACAAACTCTCGTGGTGTGACGGGCGGTGTGTACAAGGCCCGGGAACGTATTCACCGTGGCATGCTGATCCACGATTACTAGCGATTCCGGCTTCATGCAGGCGAGTTGCAGCCTGCAATCCGAACTGAGAACGGTTTTCTGGGATTGGCTCCCCCTCGCGGGTTGGCAGCCCTTTGTACCGTCCATTGTAGCACGTGTGTAGCCCAGGTCATAAGGGGCATGATGATTTGACGTCATCCCCACCTTCCTCCGGTTTGTCACCGGCAGTCACCTTAGAGTGCCCAACTGAATGCTGGCAACTAAGATCAAGGGTTGCGCTCGTTGCGGGACTTAACCCAACATCTCACGACACGAGCTGACGACAACCATGCACCACCTGTCACCGCTGTCCCCGAAGGGAAAGGCGTATCTCTACACCGGGCAGCGGGATGTCAAGACCTGGTAAGGTTCTTCGCGTTGCTTCGAATTAAACCACATGCTCCACCGCTTGTGCGGGCCCCCGTCAATTCCTTTGAGTTTCAGCCTTGCGGCCGTACTCCCCAGGCGGAGTGCTTAATGCGTTAGCTGCAGCACTAAGGGGCGGAAACCCCCTAACACTTAGCACTCATCGTTTACGGCGTGGACTACCAGGGTATCTAATCCTGTTTGCTCCCCACGCTTTCGCGCCTCAGCGTCAGTTACAGACCAGAAAGTCGCCTTCGCCACTGGTGTTCCTCCACATCTCTACGCATTTCACCGCTACACATGGAATTCCACTTTCCTCTTCTGCACTCAAGTCCTCCAGTTTCCAATGACCCTCCACGGTTGAGCCGTGGGCTTTCACATCAGACTTAAAGGACCGCCTGCGCGCGCTTTACGCCCAATAATTCCGGACAACGCTTGCCACCTACGTATTACCGCGGCTGCTGGCACGTAGTTAGCCGTGGCTTTCTGGTGAGGTACCGTCAAAGTGCCAGTAGTTAATTGGCACGTGTTCTTCCCTCACAACAGAGTTTTACGATCCGAAAACCTTCGTCACTCACGCGGCGTTGCTCCGTCAGACTTTCGTCCATTGCGGAAGATTCCCTACTGCTGCCTCCCGTAGGAGTCTGGGCCGTGTCTCAGTCCCAGTGTGGCCGATCACCCTCTCAGGTCGGCTACGCATCGTCGCCTTGGTGGGCCATTACCCCACCAACTAGCTAATGCGCCGCGGGCCCATCCTGCAGTGACAGCCGAAACCGTCTTTCCGTGCAGCCTCAGGAGAGGCCGCAAACTATTCGGTATTAGCACCGGTTTCCCGGAGTTATCCCGATCTGCAGGGCAGGTTGCCCACGTGTTACTCACCCGTCCGCCGCTGAACCGAATGGAGCAAGCTCCACCGGTTCCGCTCGACTTGCATGTATTAGGCACGCCGCCAGCGTTCGTCCTGAGCCAGGATCAAACTCTCCATTATAGAGTAGTTGATTGCTCAAATACTTGCTGGCGTACCGCCGTCCGAAGACGCACGGTTCGCTTTGATCTGCATAACGCTGATCAGTAAAGTGCGCGGGCCGTTTTGCGCGGCCGTTGCTGTTTGTTGACGTTTTGCTGTTCAGTTTTCAAGGTTCAAGTTGTTTGTCGCGCTCATTGGCGACTCAATTAATATACCATGTTTACTATATGAGAGTCAACACTTTATGCAAAAAAACTTCAAGTATATAAGAAATGCTTTTATTGTTAATGAAGAATGTCCAAAACTTCTATATGAAACAACTGGTCTAATCGAACCTTATTTACTTCCCAAGCCACATTGAGGCATTAAAGAAACCCTTGCAAAGGCACAATAAACTAACTGCAAAAAAGATTGTGCGATTTCCAAGTAAGCTTTATAGTCTGAGACACTGGTGGGCCAGGAGCAGGCTTCGCAGATTCTGAAGACTGCCGTGCGGAGCCTAGCAAATGCAAAAAGGTCTAAGCTAAGCTTCACGTTTTTGTTGAAGACGAAGAAAATAAGTAGAGGTGCCGAAAGACGACGCGCATCTTCCCGTCAAGACAGAAATGTATCCAGGCTCCAAGAGATAACCTTCTATATAATGAATATCCGATTTTGTATTTATGGTAGACAAGAGATCGCACCAAAGAAAACTCCGCAAGAAATTCCCCAGTCCCACAACCAAACAACAGTCTCCAACTTCTCTAGTGTCCTCGTAATTCTTCGAAGCCGCACAAGTCTCTGCTGAAATTTCTCCATAAAAAAGCCCGCTGAATATTTATCAGCGAGCTGCAAGTTCGTTCTTATTCTTCGTCTTCTTCTGGAGTTTCTTCTATATCATCAATCTTCTCGTCAGCCACGACATCTTCTTCTTCATAGACATCTGCTTCAGCGCTTTCTTCGATCAATTTCTTTTCAACATCTTCTTCAAGTTCTTCCAACTCTTCAGGGATGTCGATATCTTTCTTGACTTTAGCCACAGTAGCCACGATTTCATCGTCACCGAGACGAATCAAACGAACGCCTTGTGTGCTTCTGCCTGTTGTTGAAATATCATTGACGTCCATGCGGATCAAAATTCCGTTGACGGTGATCAGCATGATGTCTTCTGTTCCGTTAATCGTTCTAACAGCAACAAGCGGTCCGTTCTTGTCGGTGATCTGGCAGGTCTTGATTCCCATACCGCCACGCGATTGAACCCGGTATTCGGATTCTTTCGTCTGTTTGCCGTATCCTTTTTCCGTGATGACCAATACATTGTCGTTAGGATCCAAAATCTCCATGCCAACCACTGCATCTCCATCACGAAGACGGATGCCTCGGACTCCACTGGCTGTTCGGCCCATGCTGCGAATATCCGTTTCAGGGAATCGGATCAATGCACCGTTTCGTGTGCCGATGACCATTTCCTTACTGCCGTCTGTCAACTTAACTGAAATCAGTTCGTCTTCTTCGCGAAGGCTGATGGCAATCAAACCGTTTTGGCGGATGTTGGCGTAGTTCGTCACAGGCGTCCGTTTGCTGATGCCTTCGCGTGTCGTAAAGAAGAAGAAAGCATCTTCCTTGAATTCGTCGACGCGTATAACAGCTGTCACTTTCTCCTCCTTGCTGATCTCCAACAGGTTGACCAGCGGCAAGCCTTTGGCAGTCCGGCCGTATTCAGGAATCTGATACCCTTTTTTACGGTAGACTTTTCCTTTGTTGGTGAAGAACAGAATTGTGTCGTGAGTGGATGTGTACAGTAAATGTTCTACGAAATCGTCTTCGTTGGTGCCCATCCCCTGCACTCCGCGCCCGCCGCGTTTTTGGCTGCGGTAGGTATTGGCCGGCAAACGTTTGATATAGCCATTATGTGTAAGCGTCAATACAGATGCTTCCACTGGAATCAGATCTTCATCTTCAAACATTTCCGCTCCGCCGGTCGTAATTTCCGTTCTCCGTTTATCGCTGAATCGCTCTTTGATTTCAAGCATTTCTTCCTGAATAATTTCAAGGATGCGGTATTCATTCGCCAGAATCTCTCTAAGGTCGTCAATCAATATCACCAGACCTAGATATTCTTCCTCGATCTTATCCCGCTCCAAACCAGTCAAGCGCTGCAGACGCATATCTAAAATCGCTTGGGATTGGCGTTCAGACAGATTAAAATCGGTCATCAAGCCATTGCGTGCCTGTTCAGCAGTCTGTGATCCACGGATCAAGGCGATAATGGCATCGATATGATCCAATGCAATACGCAAGCCTTCCAGAATATGTGCGCGGTCTTCTGCTTTGGTCAGTTCGAATTGCGTACGGCGGCGAATCACTACTTTTTGGTGCTCCAGGTAATGGAACAGGATTTCTTTTAAACCAAGAACTTTTGGATGGCCGTCTACTAGTGCCAGCATATTGATGCCGAAGCTTGTTTGCATTGCGGTTTGTTTGTATAAATTATTCAATAACACACTTGCACTCGCATCTCTGCGTACTTCAATGACGATACGCATGCCGTTGCGGTCAGACTCATCCCGAAGATCCGTGATGCCGTCGATCCGCTTATCACGAACAAGCTCGGCGATCTTTTCAATCAATCGGGCTTTGTTTACCTGATAAGGGATTTCGTTGACGATAATGACTTCTTTACCGTTGGCTTTTGTTTCGATATCGACTACCGAACGGACCATAATCGAACCTTTACCCGTTTCATAAGCACGGCGAATGCCGCTGCGGCCAAGAATGATGCCGCCAGTCGGGAAATCAGGTCCCGGGATGAATTCCATCAGCTCTTCAGTAGTGATTGCCGGGTTTTCAGCCAATGCCAAAACAGCATCAATGGTTTCACCCAGGTGATGAGGGGGAATATTAGTGGCCATACCGACTGCGATGCCTGAAGTTCCGTTTACCAATAAATTCGGGAAACGGCTCGGCAAAACAACCGGCTCTTTTTCCTGGCCATCGTAGTTGTCTCGATAATCAATTGTGTTTTTATTCAAATCACGGAGTAATTCCATGGAAATCTTCGACATTTTAGATTCAGTGTACCGCATTGCAGCAGCAGAATCGCCATCAACAGATCCGAAGTTTCCGTGTCCATCCACCAGCATATAGCGGTAGCTGAAATCCTGTGCCATGCGGACCATGGTTTCATAAACCGCTGTATCGCCGTGGGGATGGTATTTACCAATAACATCTCCGACAATACGCGCTGATTTTTTATAGCCTTTGTCTGCAGTAATCCCTAAATCGTACATTGCATAAAGAATACGGCGATGGACAGGTTTTAATCCATCACGCACATCCGGTAAGGCACGGGATACGATAACGCTCATTGCGTAATCCAAAAACGAAGTCCGCATTTCCGTACTTATATTTATTTCTTCAACACCACTGCTAGGCCGTTCAGCCATACCCGCAGCCTCCTCTCAACTCTATATCACTTAAACGTCCAGATTTTTAACGTATTTCGCATTTTCTTCGATAAAGTTACGGCGTGGTTCGACGTCGTCCCCCATTAGAATATGGAAAGTTTCATCCGCCACCATCGCATCGTTTAATGTAACCTGGAGCAATGTCCGCACATCCGGATCCATTGTCGTGTCCCATAGCTGTGTAGCGTTCATCTCTCCAAGCCCTTTATACCGCTGAATATTCGGTTTCGGTGTCGGAGATAGTTTTTCAAGTGCATCTTTTAATTGTTGATCTGTATAAACATAATCCACGTGCTTGCCTTGTTTGATCTGGAACAATGGCGGCTGGGCAATATAAATATAGCCTGCTTCAAGCAATGGGCGCATGTAACGGAAGAAGAACGTCAACAGCAAAGTGCGGATATGGGCACCATCAACATCGGCATCGGTCATGATGACGACTTTATGGTAGCGTGCTTTTTCCAGATTGAATTCTTCGCCGATCCCTGTGCCCAGTGCTGTAATGATATTGCGGATTTCAGCGTTGGTGAGGATCCGGTCAAGACGGGCTTTTTCAACGTTCAGGATTTTCCCTCGAAGCGGCAAAATAGCCTGGAAATGACGATCACGGCCTGATTTTGCAGAACCACCGGCTGAGTCACCCTCAACGATATAAATTTCACTCACTTTCGGATCACGTGATGAACAATCTGCCAGTTTACCCGGAAGGCTGGAGACTTCAAGAACGGACTTGCGGCGCGTGAACTCACGGGCTTTTTTAGCAGCCATCCGCGCATGGGAAGCCATAATTCCTTTTTCAACGATTTTTCGCGAAACGGAAGGATTCTCCAATAAGAATCGCTCAAATCCGCCAGAGAATAAATTATTGACGATGGTGCTGACTTCCGTATTGCCTAATTTGGTTTTTGTTTGGCCTTCAAATTGAGGATCCGGATGCTTGACGGAAATGATTGCAGTCAGACCTTCTCGCACATCGTCTCCGGTCAAGTTAAGATCCTGTTCTTTCAACATGCCATTTTTCCGGCCATAGTCATTAATGACACGGGTCAAAGCGGTCTTAAAGCCGGATTCATGCGTTCCGCCTTCGTGGGTATTGATGTTATTGGCGAATGAGAAGATATTTGCTGCGTAGCCCGCATTGTACTGCATCGCTACTTCAACGGTGATGCCTTCTCTTTCAGCTTCAACAAAGATCGCTTCTTCATGAAGGGGATCTTTGGTTTTATTCAGGTGTTCAACATACGACTTGATGCCGCCTTCGAAATGATAGACTTTCTCTTTTTCTTCGCCTTCGCGCTCATCTCTTGCAATAATTCTCAAACCGCGGTTCAAATAAGCAAGTTCACGCAGACGATGATCCAGGAGGTCAAATTCGTAGACCGTAGTTTCCGTAAAGATTTCTGCATCGGCTTTAAAACGGATTGTCGTCCCCGTATTTTCTGAATCTCCGATTACACGCAGATCTTCTGTTACCGCTCCGCGCTCAAATTTGATGTAATGTCGTTTGTCATCACGGTTTACAAATACTTCTGTCGTTTCAGACAAAGCATTCACTACAGAAGCGCCTACCCCATGAAGGCCGCCGGATACTTTATAGCCGCCGCCGCCGAATTTACCGCCTGCGTGCAGTACCGTCATAATGACTTCAACTGCCGGACGCCCCATCTTCTCCTGCATGCCGACCGGAATTCCGCGTCCGTTGTCTTCCACACGAATCCAGTTGTCCGGTTCAATTGTTACTTGAATCTCAGTGCAATGACCGGCCAATGCTTCATCTATACTATTATCGACGATTTCCCAAACCAAATGATGAAGCCCTCTTGAACCCGTAGAACCAATATACATCCCTGGTCTTTTACGAACGGCTTCCAATCCTTCCAACACTTGAATCTGACTAGCTTCATACGATTCCTGTAGACCTTTTTCTTCCATAGCCATTCCATTCACCTGCTCTTTCTTACGCATTTCTTACTTCGACCCTGCATATTCACAATCTATTTTCTTCTATTTTTTTCATGATCGCCTGTGTCCGATAAGGGGAACCGTAGATGAAATCTTCGGTCACCACTAAAGATTTTACGGATTCCACAGGAACAAGCAGCCGCACAAAAGCAGCCGGCATCTTATTTTCATATTGAATGACGGCTATAATGTCGGCTATTGGGAGAATTTGTGCTGCTCCAATCTGGATATACACACATCTTCACTCCTTGACTGTCCCTTCGGAAACCTCAAAAAGACGGGCACTTTGAATCGTTTCATGCTGGATGCCTTCAACACTTGTCGTCGTGACAAAGGTTTGCACGGATCCTTTAATCGTATTTAGTAGATGGGACTGCCTGTAATCATCCAATTCGGAAAGTACGTCGTCCAGCAACAATACTGGTGCTTCTCCGACTTCCTGTTTGATCAGCTCAATTTCGGCTAATTTCAATGACAGTGCCGTAGTGCGCTGCTGTCCTTGCGAACCATAGGTCTGCACGTCATAGCCATTGACGAAAAATTGCAGTTCGTCGCGGTGCGGACCGACAAGGGTCACTCCGCGATCAATCTCACGTTTGCGCACTTCCATCAGTTTCTGCTCTAAAAAAGACGCCATTTCTTCAGGCGTCCATTCAGGCTTTAAACCGCTGATCGGTTGATAGCGGATTTGAAGTTGTTCCAGCCCCCGGGAAATGCCGTGATGGATCGGTTCTGCCCATTTTTGCAAAAGTTCCATGAACTGATACCGCTTGCGGATGATTTTGACAGCCGATTCGATGAATTGTTCTGTGTAGACATCGAACATGACGTCGTTGATTGTTTGTTTCCCATAATGTTGCTTCAATATATGATTTCTTTGTTTGAGGAGTTTTTGATAAGTGACCAAATCATGCAGATAAACCGGAGAGATCTGCCCAATTTCCATATCGATGAAACGTCTGCGCACTTGTGGACTCCCTTTGACAAGGTGCAAGTCTTCCGGGGCAAACATGACGACATTCAATTGGCCAATATAATCACTCAGCCTGCGTTGCTCCAAATGATTGACTTTTGCTTTCTTCCCTTTTTTTGACAAGGTGATTTCAAGGGGCAGTTTGCCGTATTTACGGTAAACATCAGCTTTTATTTTACCATATTCAGCTTCCCAGCGTATCAATTCCTTGTCATTCGAAGTGCGATGCGATTTCGCCATGGATAAAACATACAGAGATTCCATGACATTGGTCTTGCCTTGTGCATTTTCTCCTATAAAGACGTTGATCTCTGGAGAAAAATTCAATTCTAGCGATTCGTAGTTCCGATAATTGACAAGCTCAAGGCGGTCAATCCGCATCGAAGCTCATGCCTTCAGCCGTCACGATACGAAAATCTCCAAACCCTGGAATATTTACGAGATCATTTGGACGCAGCTTGCGGCCTCTGCGGTTTTCAGCCTCACCATTTACGAAAACTTCATGCTCACCCAAAAACCACTTGGCCATTCCGCCTGAACTTATTGTATCCGTCATCTTCAACAATTGCCCAAGTGTTATATATTCAGTCTCAATCCCGATTTCTCTCAAAATGCACTCATCCTTCGATTCATAGTCTATCCCTCTATTTTACCCTATTTTAGCTAAAAAGTAAAAAGGATAGCCTATATGGCTATCCTGAGGGTCTGTTTTAAATTTAATATGTTCGGACAGGAAGAATCAGCTGCAAGATCGAATCATCCAATGCTGATTTCAAGATGAATGGACGCATCGCCCCAGTAAACTGGATGACGACATCTTGCCCGTCGATCGCTTTTAACGCATCCATCATAAATTTGGCACTGAAAGAGATTTTCAGCTCTTCGCCTTCGATGCTTTGTGCCTGAAGCTGCTCTTCCACTTTCCCGACTTCCGGTGAGTTGGAAGAAACTTCGACTTCGTTGCCGGCATTCGCTGAAAAACGCACCACGTTATTGCGTTCTTCTCTAGCCAATAGAGATGCTCGGTCAATTGCCTGAAGAAGTGAGCGGCCGTTTACGGTCACCGTTGTCTTGTATTCTGCAGGGATGAGTCGGCTTGTATCCGGATAGTTGCCTTCTAATAGACGGGAAAAGAAAAGAATGTGCTTGGATTTGAATAAAACCTGCTGGTTGGTCATGACAATTTCAACCGCTTCAGACGTATCATCCAGGATCTTGTTCAATTCGGTCAGGCTTTTCCCAGGAATTACAACGCTGTATTCCCCTTCCGGCAAAGTTTCCAATTTGGTTTTACGGCGTGCTAAACGGTGGCTGTCAGTTGCAACACAAACCAGCTCCCCATCTTTTACCTCCCAGTGGACGCCTGTTAATACAGGGCGTGTTTCAGAACTTGATACAGCAAAAACAGTTTCACGGTTGATGGTCTTCAATAGATCTGCAGGAATCGTAAACAAACGATCGTCCTGAATATCCGGCAATTGTGGATAATCCATTGCATCTAAACCGATTAAATGGAATTCGGACTTCCCTGACCGGATATGGGTCTGGAAATTCCCTGTGATTTCAATTTCGACTTCGTTAGTCGGCAATTTACGGATGATCTCTCCAAATACTTTTGCTTGAAGAACAATACTTCCTCCATCTGTTACCTGGATGATCTGTTCCCCATCTTCTTCAGCAGGAATGAATGTCTGGATCGTGATATCAGAATCACTTCCCGTTAATCTCATCCCATCAGAAGAAACATCCATTTTAATTCCCGTTAAGATCGGAATCGTCGTTTTTGAACTTACTGCTTTCATTACATCGTTTAATCCTTCAACTAATCGCTCACGCTTTATCTCGAATTTCATTCTCGAACCTCGCTTATATATATATTTTATTTAAAGGCTTTTAAAGTAATAGTAGTAGTAGGGGCTGTGAATATGTGGATAAGCCCTTTGAAGTCAATAAAAGCAGCTTATCCACATGTAGACAGTCTGTGCATAAACTGCTTGCTTATTTATTGGGTTATCCACAGCCGATTTTACTTGCCAAGCGCACTTTTGATGTCCTTGACGTCCTGCTGGAGCTGCTGATTGTCTTTCAGCATTTTGGAAATCTTGTCGTGCGCGTGAATAACGGTCGTATGATCACGTCCACCAAACTCTTCGCCAATTTTAGGCAAAGAGAAATCGGTCATTTCACGTGACAGGTACATCGCTACTTGGCGCGGATAAGCAATATCCTTGGTGCGGCGTTTTGTTTTAAAATCTTCCAATTTGACATTGAATTGGTCGCCGACTGCGTTTTGGATGTCCAAGATCGTAATGACCTTTGGTTTGGAATTCGGCATGATGTCTTTTAAAGCTTCTGCAGCCAGTTCGGCGCTCATATCACGGTTAATCAAAGAGGAATAAGCCACAACGCGGATCAATGCCCCTTCAAGTTCACGGATATTCGAATCGATGGAATTGGCAATATAGGTCATGACGTCATTCGGGATATCCAGTCCATCCGCTTTTGCTTTTTTGCGTAGAATCGCAATCCGGGTTTCCAGATCAGGAGGTGTAATATCCGTAATCAGGCCCCATTCAAAGCGGGAGCGGAGGCGATCTTCCAATGTCGGAATCTCTTTTGGAGGCCGGTCACTGGAAATGATGATCTGTTTGGATTCTTCATGGAGCGTGTTGAATGTATGGAAGAACTCTTCCTGTGTCTGCTCTTTACCTGCCAAAAATTGAATATCATCGATCAGGAGGATGTCGACACCCCTGTATTTGTCGCGAAATTCACCCGTTTTATTGTCGCGGATCGAGTTGATGAATTCGTTTGTAAATTTCTCCGAAGACAAGTAAACCACTTTGGCGTTCGGATTGTGTTCGAGGACGTAATGTCCGATTGCATGCATTAGATGTGTCTTGCCAAGTCCTACTCCCCCATAGATAAACAGCGGGTTATATGCTTTTGCTGGCGCTTCGGCCACGGCCAAAGAGGCGGCATGGGCGAAGCGGTTGCCTGAACCAATTACAAATGTGTCGAAAGTGTATTTAGGATTCAGCATGCCAGGCAAAAACTCTTGCTGCTGGTCTTGCCCCGGTTTAATGCGAGGCGCAGGGAGTTGAAAATCATCCATATCCTGATCTTTGGGCACAACAAATTTGATCATCATATCATCACCGGTGGAATCTGATAAGATCCCAGTAATCAAGTGCACATAATGGTTTTCCAACCAATCGCGGGCAAAGGAATTCGGCGCTGAAATGGTGACTGTATCATCCTGGTAGGATAGAAGTTTTGTCGATTTTAACCACGTTTCAAAACTTGGTTTGGAGATTTTAGTTTCAACTTGTGCTAAGACACTCGACCAAAGTTCGTCTAAGTGTTCCAATAGCTCTTCTCCTTTATATATAACGATATTTTATAGTATATCATACACAAAATCACAGCTTGTGGATAACATTCATAAACAGGCTGGTGAATAACTGTCCACACCTTACCCACAATTTGTGGATAACTTATTTAGGGTAAAAACTATTAACAAGTGAAAACAAGTTAATGTTACCAAAAAAGAATAGACAATACAAGAAGTTCTTTGAGTTATCCACACATCTTTTTTTGTTCACACAGGAACTATCCACAAGGGGTTTGTATGTTAAAAAACTGTAGATAAGGCTTGTGGATAATTATTTTTCGGAAAAAAACAATACACAGGTCACGCAGGGATAAGAAAAGGAATTGTGCATAACTCGAGAAGAGGAAAAGAAGGAGATCGAGAGAGGTTTTACAATAAGATATTGACATTTATACCCGTGCGCCCTTATAATAGTCGAGACTGTCTTTAGAAAAATAGTTGACTCTTATTATAGGAGGTGTCACATATGACATTGCGCACATACCAACCAAATACACGCAAACACAGCAAAGTACACGGCTTCAGAGCACGTATGAGCACAAAAAACGGACGCAGAATAATAGCTGCACGCCGTCGTAAAGGAAGAAAAGTATTATCAGCTTAAGTCCACTGACCGCATCAGTGGTCTTTTTTTCTTTTCTGCAGCATTTTCAGCAGAGAAGCATTAAAATAAGCAGGTGAATGAATGAACAAGCACCAACGGATCAAGAAGAACAAAGAGTTTCAGCAGATATTTAAAAAAGGAAAGTCCTTTGCGAACCGGCAGTTCATCGTTTATGTAATGAAAAATGAGCAGCCCGAATTCCGCCTGGGGTTATCCGTCAGCAAAAAAGTAGGAAATGCAGTAGCACGCAACCGCATTAAACGTTATATCCGCCAAACTTTCTTGGAATTGAAAGATGATTTATTGCCGAATGCGGATTACATTATCATCGCCCGACCACAGGCGGCCACTTTGGATTTTCACGAAAGCAAGAAAAGCCTTGAACATGTTTTGAAAATTGCACGTGCATTGCCGAAGAAGTAGAAGGCCATAAAGAATAGATGTTATTATAGAAGTAATTGAAATTAGTTTGGGGGAAGAAGGGTGAATAAGAAATTAGTTTTACTTATTTCACTGATTGCAGTGACATTGCTGCTTGCGGGCTGTACAGAGTTTGATCAGCCGATCAGTGACCAGAGTGAAGGGTTTTGGAATAAGTTTATCGTTTGGCCATTGGTGTCAGCCATCACATACTTCAAAGACATACTGGGAACTTACGGTTTCGGGATTATCGCTGTTACGATCATCATCCGATTGGTGATGCTGCCATTGATGGTCAAGCAGACGAAAAGTTCAAAACGTATGCAGGAAGTACAGCCTGAACTTGTTAAACTGAAAGAAAAATACAAGTCGAAAGATGCTGTCACGCAACAGAAATACCAAAAAGAAATGATGGCGTTGTTCCAGGAAAAAGGCGTCAATCCGATGGCAGGTTGTTTGCCGGTTTTGATTCAAATGCCGGTGTTGATCGGGTTTTATCACGCAATCAGCCGTATGAACAGCACACCTGAAATCGATTTGGGCGCATTTCTTATTTTTCCGCTGGCAGAACCAAGCATCATTTTAGCGGTTATCGCCGGTTTGATGCAGTTCGTCGTATTGCGGACTGGACCAGCAATGGACAATCCGCAAATGAAGATCATGATGTATTTCATGCCGGTTATGATCATTGGATTCGGTATTGTTTTACCGTCTGCGTTGACGCTCTATTGGGTTATCGGGAATATCATTTCACTTATCCAAAACCTGGTCATCTATCGTCCATGGGAGAAAAAAGAAGTACAGCAACCTGTTAAAACGAAAGCAGGAGGGGTTAAAAAGTGAAACAGATTACGCAAACGGGTCTAACTGTTGAAAACGCGATATCTGAAGCATTAGAAAAACTCCAAGTTACACGTGAAGAAGTAGACATTAAAGTAATTCAGGAAGAGAAAAAGGGTTTTTTCGGCTTTGGTGCCAAAAAAGCAGAAGTTGAAATCACTGTAATTGAAAAAACCTCTCTTCCTGAAACAGAAAAAACAGCAGAAAATATTGTTGAAGTTCCGGAAAAGTCCGAAATTCTGCCTGAAAAAGAGGGACAAGAGGAAGAAATTCCTGCTGTTTCCAATGAACAGGCGATCCAAGAGACAAAAAATTACATTCAATCAATTGCTGAAGGCATGAAAATTGAAGATTTGTCGATTACACATGAACAACGCGGTAAAAAAGTGAATTTTTATCTGGAAAGCGAGAAAGTAGCCATGCTGATCGGCAAACGGGGACAAACCTTGAATTCCCTTCAGCAATTGGCTCAACTTGTGGCCAATAAATATTCAAACCAGTTTATGATGGTTCAATTGGACGCTGAGAATTACCGGGAACGCCGCCAGGAGACGCTGGAGCAATTGGCGGATCGGATGGCGGACAAAGCGATTCGGACAGGTGGACGTGTGCAATTCGAACCGATGCCGTCTTACGAACGAAAAGTCATTCACCAAGCCTTATCAAGGCGTTTGGACATCGATACGTATTCGGAGGGGAAAGATCCCAACCGTTATCTCGTGATTGAACCGCATAAATAAGTTGAAGCCCGCCATTTCGGCGGGCTTTTTTTATGCCGAATTGACGGAATTTATCAAAATGAAGTGCTGTGTCTTTTGATTTCAAGCGCTTTATGCTAATGTAGTATGTTAGAAAGCCATGTGCATTTACTGGTTGTCCACATGTGGACAACTTTTTTAAAGCAGAAAATAAAGTTATGAACATATATTGTAGCATTTTGGCTGCTGCGTTGCTTTGTTTGTTATCCACAGGGCAGCGTTGCCGCTTTTCTTAAGAGGAGGGAACATCATGGATTTCGACACAATTGCTGCCATATCGACACCGAGCGGAGAAGGGGCAATCGCAATCGTCCGATTGAGCGGTCCGGAAGCTGTCGCCATTGCGGACAAACTATTCCGGGCTCCCAGCAACAAGGCGCTGGCTGCCCAAACGACCCATACCATCCATTACGGACATCTCGAAGATCCGGCGACAGGGGAAGTCGTAGAGGAAGTAATGGTATCGCTCATGAAAGCGCCCAAAACATTTACGCGTGAAGACGTCATTGAAATCAATTGCCACGGCGGAATTGTTTCAGTCAACCGGGTATTGGAATTGGCATTGCGTGCAGGAGCAAGACTTGCAGAGCCTGGCGAGTTCACCAAACGGGCATTTTTGAACGGCCGCATCGATCTGTCCCAGGCAGAAGCGGTCATGGACCTCATTCGCGCGAAGACGGACCGTGCCATGGATGTCGCACTCAATCAGATGGAAGGGCGGCTGTCAAAGCTGATTGGCACGCTGCGCCAGGCATTGCTGGAATCGATAGCCCAGATGGAAGTCAATATCGACTATCCGGAATATGACGACGTGGAGGAAATGACACGTCCGATCATGCTGGAAAAATCAAAATGGGTCCGTTCGGAAATCGATAAATTGCTTCAGACATCCTCACAAGGGAAAATCTTGAGAGAAGGGCTTTCTACCGTTATTTTGGGGCGCCCCAATGTCGGTAAATCTTCTCTATTGAACAGCCTTGTTCAGGAAAATAAAGCCATTGTTACAGAAATAGCGGGGACGACCCGTGATATAATAGAAGAATACGTAAATGTCCGCGGTGTTCCGCTGCGTTTGGTCGATACCGCGGGAATTCGGGAAACAGAAGATATTGTCGAGCGGATCGGTGTTGAACGTTCACGAAAAGTACTGAAGGAAGCCGATTTGATTCTTTATGTCCTGAATTATGCAGAGGCACTCACTCCGGAAGATGAGCTTTTGTTTGAGGCCGTCAAGGATATGGACTATATTGTCGTTATCAATAAAACCGATTTGCCTCAGAAAATCGACCTGGAGCAAGTGCAGAAACTGGCAGGCGATAAATTGCTGGTGACGACTTCTTTAATCGAAGAAGAAGGCATCGATCAGCTTGAAGAAGCCATTGCTGACCTGTTTTTCCAGGGAGAGATCGAAGCAGGGGACATGACCTATGTATCCAATGTGCGCCATATCGCCTTGTTGCATCAGGCACACCAAACCATTTCAGATGCCATTGGAGCTGCGGAAATGGAAGTTCCCGTAGATATGATTCAAATTGACGTCACCCGAACTTGGGAGATTCTTGGTGAAATTATTGGGGATACCGCAGATGATGGCCTCCTGAACCAATTATTCTCGCAGTTCTGTCTAGGGAAATAAAACTCGAAGGGAATGAACGAACATGCCACAATACGAAGCAGGCACGTTCGATGTCATCGTCGTAGGAGCCGGACATGCAGGAGCGGAAGCTGCTCTTGCATCGGCACGGATGGGCGCTAAAACGCTTGTTTTGACGATGAATCTGGATATGATCGCATTCATGCCATGCAACCCATCCATCGGTGGGCCAGCGAAAGGCATCGTTGTACGTGAAATTGACGCACTTGGCGGAGCCATGGGACGCGTTATCGATAAAACACACATTCAAATGAGAATGTTGAATACAGCTAAAGGACCGGCAGTACGCGCATTGCGTGCGCAAGCCGACAAAGTGCTCTATCAGCAGGAAATGAAACGCCTGATGGAGGAGGAACCGAATTTAACCTTGCATCAAGGAATAGCTGAAGAATTAGTTGTCGAAGACGGCAAAATTCAAGGATTGCTCACACAAGTAGGGGGCATTTACCGTGCAAACTCAGTGGTCATCACAACCGGGACATTCCTGCGCGGTGAAGTCATCATAGGGGATCTGCGCTATTCAAGCGGGCCGAATAACCAGCAGCCGTCCATCAAATTGGCTGAAAATCTGGAAAAGCTCGGTTTTGAAACGGTTCGTTTTAAAACCGGGACACCGCCGCGTGTCAACAGCAACAGCATTGACTACAGCAAAACCGAAATTCAGCCCGGCGACGATGTGCCGCGCGCGTTCGGCCATGAAACCACTGAATACATCACCGACCAGCTGCCATGCTGGCTCACTTACACAAACGAAAAAACGCATCAGATAATTGATGATAATCTGCACTTGTCCCCGATGTATTCCGGCATGATCAAAGGGACCGGACCGCGCTATTGTCCGTCGATCGAAGACAAAGTTGTCCGTTTCAATGATAAGCCACGCCACCAGATCTTCCTGGAGCCGGAAGGCCGTAATACGCGTGAGGTTTACGTACAAGGCCTTTCAACCAGTTTGCCTGAACATGTGCAGCGGAAGCTTCTGGAATCGATTCCAGGGCTTGAGAAGGCTGAAATGATGCGTGCAGGTTATGCCATCGAATACGATGCCATCGTACCGACGCAATTATGGCCGACACTGGAGTCGAAACAGATAGAAAATCTGTATACGGCAGGGCAGATCAACGGAACTTCCGGTTACGAAGAAGCAGCCGGCCAGGGACTGATGGCCGGTATCAACGCAGCCGCGAAAGTGCTTGGCAAAGAAGAAGTCATTCTGAGCCGTTCGGATGCGTATATCGGCGTACTGATCGATGATTTGGTGACAAAAGGGACGAATGAACCTTATCGTCTGTTGACTTCCCGTGCAGAATACCGGTTATTGCTGCGCCACGACAATGCAGATATGCGTTTAACGGAATTGGCTTATGCAATCGGTATGATCAAGGAAGAGCGCTATGAGAAGTTCCTTGCGAAAAAAGACCGCATTGAAGAAGAAATCAAACGCTTGAGAAGCATTATGATCAAGCCGAATGAACTTACCCAGCAGGTGATCCGTGATGCAGGGGGCAGTGAATTGAAGGACGGCATTCGTGGAGCGGATCTGCTGAAACGCCCTGAAATGAACTACGATATGATTTCCCAGCTGACAGCTTCGCTCGTGGACCTTGAAGATGAAGTAAAAGAGCAAGTTGAAATTCATATCAAATATGAAGGCTATATCGAAAAATCATTGCAGCAAGTCGATAAACTTAAAAAAATGGAAAACAAAAAAATTCCCGAAAATATCGATTACCATGCGATTTCAGGAATTGCGACTGAAGCCCGCGGCAAACTTGCAGAAGTTCGTCCGTTGTCCATTGCACAGGCTTCCCGCATCTCCGGCGTAAATCCGGCTGACATATCCATCTTATTGGTGTATATTGAACAAGGAAAGATTGCGAAAATATCAGTTTGATCTTAAAGGCATAAGCTAGACAACAAAATGGGCTGGCTCACACCAGTCCATTTATCTTTTACATAGAAAACCATAAAAGAGGGAGGAAGCCAGTTTGAATGAACAACAGTTTAAAGATGCCCTCAGTGAAAAAGGGATCCTCTTGACCAATGATCAGCTGGAGCAGTTCCGGATCTACTACAAGGAATTGGTCGAATGGAATGAAAAAATGAACCTTACAGCAATCACAGAGCAACCAGCTGTTTACTTAAAACACTTCTATGACTCCATTACTGCAGCGTTTTATTTGGACTTTACAAAATCAATGAAGCTTTGTGACGTCGGTGCCGGTGCAGGATTCCCCAGTATCCCACTTAAAATCTGTTTTCCCCATATCGAAATTACGATTGTGGATTCCTTGAACAAACGCATTCAGTTTCTGGAGCATTTGAGCGGGGAACTTGGACTTACAAAAGTACAGTTCGTCCACTCGAGGGCAGAAGATTTTGGTCAGTCCATTCACCGTGAAAGCTATGACTTAGTGACCGCACGTGCCGTAGCCCGTTTGTCAGTCCTGGCGGAATTATGTGTCCCTCTTGTTAAAAAAGGCGGAGTTTTTGCAGCCATGAAAGCTGCATCTGCAGCCGATGAGTTGGATGATGCAGAAAAAGCTTTGCAAAAGCTGGGTGTTAAGCTGGAAGCTGTCCATTCATTCCTGTTGCCGATGGAAGAAAGCGAACGCTATATCCAAGTCTTTAAAAAGTTCAAAGAAACACCAAAGAAATACCCGCGGAAAGCTGGAGTTCCAAACAAGTCGCCAATCTCTTAATGTTTCACGTGGAACATTTTACTGCCAAGGGAATATGAGTGATAAAGATTCAGCAGCTAAGTGAGCTTGTAAAAGGTGGTGCTTGAGGATGAAAAGTCCTTTTTCACGTTTCTTCGGAGGCGGCGATAAAGCAAATGAGACAGCGAAGAAAGAAGCGGCTGAACACAAGACTTCAGAAGAAGTCATGAAATTGCCGCTCGACAAAATACATGCCAATAAATATCAGCCTAGAACGGTTTTTGATCAAGAGAAAATTGAAGAATTAGCCAGGACCATCCATGTCCATGGAGTGATTCAACCGATTGTGGTCAGAAAATCCGAAAATGAAGGCGAATACGAAATCATTGCGGGAGAACGTCGTTTCCGTGCCATGAAATCACTTGATTGGACAGAAGTTCCGGCAATCATCCGGAACTTGAGCGACAAAGAAACGGCTTCTATTGCGTTAATCGAAAATCTTCAGCGCGAAGAACTTACTTCTATAGAAGAGGCGCATGCCTATCAAAATCTATTGGAGATCCAAGAGATTACGCAGGAAGCATTGGCGCAGCGTCTTGGCAAAGGACAGTCCACAGTGGCCAATAAGCTGCGGCTGTTGAAACTTCCGGAAGAAATTCAGACCGCATTACTGAACAGGTTGTTAACGGAACGGCATGCCAGAGCCCTTTTAAAGGTGAAAAATGCAGACCAGCAGAAAAAGCTGTTCGATGAAACCGTTGAAGAAAAATTAAATGTAAAGCAATTGGAAATGAAAGTGAGTAAATTGCTGACGGCCGAACCGAAAAAGTCGAAAGCGCGTAGAAAAGCGGTCAGCCGGGACATGCGGATTGCGATGAACACCATTAAAGAATCATTGAACATGGTTTCTAAAAGCGGAATTGATTTGACTGCTGAGGAAGAAGAACATGAAGAATATTATCAAATCACTGTAAAAATTCCGAAAAAGAAATCATGAAGCGCTCTTTCCGTATGGAAAGAGTTTTTTTAATGGCTTTGCCATCGTATTGTTGAAAAATTTTGATACAATAAGAAAACGGAAGCCTAATAGAATAGCTAAAACAACGGTTCCGCAGTAAAATGAAGAGAGTATCAAAGAAAGTTGGTGCAAGTGTGGGTAGAACTATTGCGATCGCCAATCAAAAGGGCGGCGTAGGAAAAACAACGTCTTCAGTGAACTTAAGTGCCTGCCTTGCTTATTTAGGCAAAAAAGTTCTGTTAATAGATATCGATCCTCAAGGAAATGCCACCAGTGGAGTGGGGGTAAACAAAGGGGATGTCGATCAATGCATCTACGAAGTTTTGATTGATGATGTGGATGTTAAAAGCACGATCATGGAAACAAAAGTAGAAAATTTGCATGTGGTCCCTGCAACAATTTCCCTGGCAGGAGCTGAAATTGAATTGGTTTCCACCATTTCGAGAGAAGCCCGCCTGAAAAATGCTCTGGAAGAAGTCAAAGATATGTACGATTACATAATCATTGATTGTCCACCGTCTTTGGGGTTGTTGACCTTAAATTCATTGACAGCTTCGGATGCCATCATTATTCCAGTGCAATGTGAATACTATGCGTTAGAAGGACTAAGCCAATTATTAAGTACTATTCGCTTAGTGCAAAAGCATTTAAATCATGATTTAATGATTGATGGTGTGTTGTTGACCATGCTGGATGCTCGGACTAATTTGGGGATTCAAGTTATTGAAGAAGTGAAAAAGTACTTCCAGGACAAAGTCTATAAAACAATCATTCCAAGAAATGTGAGATTGAGCGAAGCACCAAGCCATGGAGAGCCAATTATCATTTATGATCCAAAATCCAGAGGCGCAGAAGTGTATTTAGAATTGGCGAAGGAAGTGATTCATAATGGCTAAAGGATTGGGAAAAGGCATTAACGCGTTGTTTCCGGGCGAAACAATCAACGAAGCGGATAAAGTAAACCAGATAAGCGTCGGCAAAATTGGAGCAAACCCATACCAGCCACGTAAAATTTTCGACCAGGCAGCTTTGGAAGAATTGGCGGAATCCATTAAAGAACACGGAATTTTACAACCGATTGTTGTAAGAAAAAAAGGCGAAAAATACGAACTAGTCGTTGGCGAACGCCGTTTCCGTGCTGCTAAATTGATCAAATTAAAAGAGGTTCCGGCCATCATTAAAGAACTGACAGACCAACAGATGATGGAACTTGCTATATTAGAAAACCTTCAACGGGAAGATTTAACCCCGATTGAAGAAGCGGAAGCTTACCAGAAACTAATGGAAGCCCTGAATTTGACGCAAGAGCAACTTGCTTTCCGTTTAGGGAAAAGTCGGCCTCATATCGCCAACCATGTGCGTTTGTTGGCATTGCCTGAAAATGTACGTACACTCATTTCCGATAAGCAATTGTCTATGGGACATGGGCGGACGCTATTAGGTTTAAGAAGCAAAAAGCTTATTCCTGAAACAGCGGAAAAAGTGGTTAAGGAAAATTTGAATGTCCGCCAGCTAGAGAATTTGGTGCAGCGTTTAAATGAAGATGTTCCACGTGAAACAATCGAGAAAAAGAAAGATCTTTTTATAGAAGAAAAACAATCGGAACTCCGAGATCGTTTTGGCACGAAAGTTCAAATCAAGAAAAACAAGAACAAAGGGAAGATAGAAATTGAGTTTTTCTCAGAAGACGATTTGGAACGGATTTTAGAGTTGCTAAGCTGACGAGTGCCTATTTCCCGGAAAAGGGAAATAGGTTCTGTTTTTGAGAAGTGAAATAATAAAGGATTTAAAAAGCGCTCGAAGAAAACGTTGAATTCTCTTTCAAAAGAGGGAGAAGAGAAATTTTCCGTAAACGAAGTGCAATGTGAGAGAGGAGAAATGCAATGGTTCTCTTAGGGACA
This sequence comes from Planococcus sp. SE5232, assembly GCF_050686535.1. Classification (NCBI taxonomy): domain Bacteria; kingdom Bacillati; phylum Bacillota; class Bacilli; order Caryophanales; family Caryophanaceae; genus Planococcus; species Planococcus sp. SE5232. The sequence goes on from NZ_JBOGCP010000001.1 coordinate 21,231, forward strand.
TTGATAAATGCTATTTTGATTGTAGTGGGAACCATTCTTGGAAGAGCTCTCCGCAATATTCCTGAAAAGATGAAGGAGACCGTCATGTATGTGATTGGCCTGGCGGTGGTTGTACTTGGTTTGCAGATGGGATTTGAAAGCCAGAACTTCGTCATTGTCATCATCAGTTTAGTGCTGGGAACAGTCATTGGAGAATGGATGGATCTAGAAGGTAAACTGAATGGATTCGGTCACTCCATTGAACGAATGTTAGGAGCGAAAGAAAGTAAAGGCAGCCTTGCTCAAGGGTTTGTAACAGCCACTTTAATATTTGTCATTGGTGCAATGGGAATCATTGGTGCGATGGAAAGTGGACTGAGCAATGAGCATGGCGTCCTGATTTCCAAAGGAATCATTGATGGATTCACCTCTATTGTGTTGGCTTCCACGCTTGGCATCGGTGTTTTGCTATCAGCAATTCCTGTATTTGTATACCAAGGATTGATTGCCTTGTTTGCAACTCAAATCAGTTTGGTGATTCCAGATGCGGCACTGGATATGTTCATTATGGAAATGAGCGCAACTGGTGGAGTCATGATTGCTGCCATTGGATTGAATATGATGGGCGTGACGAAAATCAGAGTCGCAAATCTATTGCCGGGAATATTGGTTGTTGGAATAGTGGTTACGATTATCTATAAATTTAATTTGATGTAAGTGCAGGGAAGGTGAAAGAGTGAACATTGAAAAAATGACACAACGAATTATAGGCGTACTATCGGATGAGGCAATGTGGATGGACCTGGTCATCATCTTTTTGAAAGTCGTCTTGATTACCATAGCCGCGGTTGTCCTAGTGAAAGTCTTGCGTGTCTTGATACGGAAAACTTTTTCCGTACGCATCAAAGGTCCGCTCCTTTATAACGAACGGAGACAGCAAACCTTATCAAAGTTATTGTCCAATGTAGTAGCGTATGTTGTGTATTTCATAGCGGCAGTTTCTATTCTGTCGACGTTTACCATCGACATTACCGGTTTGATCGCCGGAGCCGGGGTGCTGGGCTTAGCCGTTGGTTTCGGTGCACAGAACCTGGTGCGCGATGTAATCACCGGATTTTTCATTATTTTTGAAGACCAATTTTCGGTGGGGGACTATGTACGCGTTGGTGTCGCCGAAGGGACCGTGGAAGAGATCGGATTACGGACGACAAAAGTGAAGGCTTGGACGGGCGAATTGTTTATCTTTCCGAATGGCACGATCACGGACGTTGTAAACTTCTCGATTCACAATTCCATTGCGGTGGTCGATGTCAATATTTCCTATGAATCGGACATCACGCGTGTGGAAAGCTTGATTATGGAATTTCTGGACACCTTGCAGGATCGATACGAACAAATCATCAAACCTGCAGAATTGCTGGGGGTACAAAACCTGACAACGACTGAAATCGTTATGCGAATTACAGCAGAAACCTTGCCGATGCAGCACTTTGCTGTGGCTAGAGGAATGCGCCGCGATCTGAAGGACTTCCTGGATCAACGCGGCGTCGAAATTCCGTATCCGCGGATGGTTATGATGCAGCGGAATCCTGAAGAAGCTGCACCAGCCAAAAGTGCGAAAACTTAATGGATAGAAGGAGGCCGACTCATGGAAATGAAGGAGTTTGGACTGAACGATATAGTTGAAATGAAAAAAGGCCATCCATGTGGAGCCAATGCCTGGAAGATTATTCGTATGGGGGCTGACGTCCGGATTAAATGTGAGGGTTGCCAGCACAGTGTGATGCTGCCGCGTATGGAATTCAATAAGAAGATGAAAAAAGTTTTAGTTAAAGCCGAAGCGGAATGAAAAATGGACAATTCGGGTTTTCATTCCTATAATGGAATGGTTGTGTAAAAAATAATTCGTTTTATATAGAGGAAAGGTTGTGCATCCTATGGCATTAACTGCAGGGATTGTAGGATTACCAAACGTGGGGAAATCCACATTATTTAATGCAATAACAAAAGCGGGTGCCGAAGCGGCAAACTATCCGTTCTGTACAATAGATCCAAACGTTGGAATTGTCGAAGTTCCAGATGAGCGTCTTGATAAATTGACGGAATTGGTGGATCCGAAAAAAACCGTACCGACGGCTTTTGAATTCACCGATATTGCGGGAATTGTCGAAGGCGCCAGCAAAGGAGAAGGACTAGGGAACAAATTCCTGTCCCATATCCGTGAAGTTGATGCGATTTGCCAAGTTGTCCGTTGTTTTGCCGACGACAACATCACGCACGTTACGGGAAAAGTAGACCCGATCTCTGATATTGAAGTCATTAACCTGGAATTGATATTGGCGGATATGGAAAGCATCGAAAAACGCATTGCACGCGCAGCGAAATTAGTGAAACAAAAAGACAAAGAAGCTGTTGCCGAAGAACCAGTTCTGATGAAATTGCGTGAAGCCTTTGAAAACGGCCAATTGGCGCGTTCAATTGAATTCACAGAAGACGAACTGCGCATTGCTAAAGGCTTGAACCTATTGACGATCAAACCGATGCTTTACGTGGCAAACGTTTCAGAAGATGAAATCGCAGATGCGGATGACAATGAATACGTTCAGCAAGTCCGTGAGTTCGCAGCGAAAGACAATGCAGACGTCATCGTAATCTGTGCGAAGATCGAAGAAGAAATGGCTGAACTGGAAGACGAAGAAAAAGAAATGTTCCTTGAAGAACTGGGCATCAAAGAGTCTGGATTGGATCAATTGGTTAAAGCTTCGTACAGCTTGCTTGGATTAGCCACTTACTTTACAGCCGGCGTTCAGGAAGTTCGTGCATGGACATTTAAAAAAGGCATGAAAGCACCACAATGTGCCGGCGTCATCCACTCTGACTTCGAACGCGGATTTATCCGTGCCGAAACTGTGGCTTATGAAGACCTGGTTGAAATGGGTTCAATGGCAGCAGCAAAAGAAGCAGGGAAAGTGCGTCAAGAAGGCAAAGAATACATCGTCAAAGACGGAGACGTAATGCTATTTAGATTTAACGTCTAAAAGCGAGGATGGCCGTCAAGGTTCGACAGGCATAAGGCGAACCAGCAGAGTGGCGCTCTTTGCCACGCAGCTGGGTTGACTTATGACCCGAGAACCTGGCCACCGCAGCTGGATAAAGCTAAAAGCGGAAACGACCGTTATGCTCTGACAGGCGTAAGACGGTCTGGCGAAGCGGCGTGTTTTTGCCGCACAGCCAGAGTGGCTTACGACCCGAGGAGCAGGTCGTTGCAGCTGGATAAGACAAAAGCAAAGGCGCCTGTCCAGCTCCGACAAGCGCTGGAGACCTTGTCGGTAATGGCGTACTTTGCCATTGCTGGCAGGTGCGAAGCGACCTCGAGGGACTAGGCGCCGCAGCTGGATAAGTCTAAAAGCAGAAACGCGAATTATACGCACCAAAAGTTCGGATGTTCAGTACCACAAAACTAAAAAATAACCGGGTGCCTTGCCGCATCCGGTTTTTGCATGGAGGAATAGGAAATGTTGTTATTTGCATACGGAACGCTGAAACAGGGCGGGAAGTATCATTGTTATTTGGAAGAAGCGGAATTGGTGGAAGAACAGGCGACAGCTAAAGGAATATTGTATGATACCGGGATGGGTTATCCGGCGATGGTTTTGTCGGACAGTGGACAGATTGAAGGGGAAGTATACGATATCCCGGATGTGTTGTGGCCAGCTTTGGATTTCTTAGAAGAGTATTCGGGCAATCCGGAGACCGATATGTACGACAAGGTGACAGTTGAAGTGGAGGCGGGAAACCACTCTATGGAAACAATTGTGTATATCGCAAAAAGTGAAAAACTGTTGAAAGAACGAATTGAAACAGGGAAATGGGAGAGTACCCATTCTGCAGTATAGAAAAAAACGCCGCTAGTAGTCGGCGTTTTCTGTTTCAGGGTAATCATCATAAACATGCAGGCGCGGCAGTGAAGGATCATCAATGATCCAGGCCGCGCTTTTTTCTTTGCGCAATTCCCAGTACATGATGAAGTCGCCGAAAGCGCCAGCGGTCAGCATCGCTCCCAACAGAACCAGCACCTGGCTGTCAATCCAAAATCCGAGAACGGTAGGTATGAAGGCAGTCGTCCAAAAAGGCAGCAATAAGACTTTGCGCATCGCGTGGTTTTGAACAGGTCTGCTGGTAGTGGCATAGGCAATTCCCATTTTTAAGTTGATGCCATAATTCAATGAAGAAACAGGGACTTTTCCAAACAGCACAAAACCGACCAAGTGGAAGAGTTCGTGCCCGACAATCAATACAACATAGCCGACCACAAAGAGTAAAATGCCAGTTAAAGAAAAACCGAATGATAAAGGTTCATTGAAAAAATGATAGGCTGCAGCGAAAGCTAGCAGTAAAATAATATTGAACCAAAGCGCTTTAGGAGCTATTTCATCCATCTGCAAGTCTATGATATGGCTGGGTGTCATCGCTTCACATCCTTTGGAGTCTATGGTGAAAAGTATAGTGTATTTTAAATGCAAAATCATGCTTGTGAACCTATCGGAATTATGATACAATACTGTGATGTGAGTAATATTTATGAATTGCTTGCTCCTTGCCCGCTGGATACAGCAGGGCCCAAGTCCATGAGGAGGTGACAACACGATGAGAGAATATGAATTAATGTATATCATTCAGCCTGCAATTGAAGAGGAAGCGAAAAAAGCTCTAGTTGAGCGTTTTAACGACATCCTTACTTCTAACGGAGCTGAAATCATCGAGTCGAAAGAGTGGGGTAAACGTCGTTTAGCTTATGAAATCAACGATTTGCGTGAAGGTTTCTACCAGATCGTAAAAGTAAACGCTGGTTCTGAAGCTATCAACGAATACACACGTCTTGCGAACATTAACGAAGACATTATTCGTCATATCGCTGTACGCAAAGACGCGTAAACAGGATACTGGCACTAAAATTTTTTTGACTTGAAGGAGGTTGAATTCTGATGATTAACCGAGTTGTTTTAGTCGGAAGACTGACAAAAGATCCAGATCTTCGCTACACACCAAGCGGCGCGGCAGTTGCCCGTTTTACACTTGCTGTAAACCGGACATTCTCGAACGCTCAAGGTGAACGCGAAACTGATTTCATTAATTGTACCGTTTGGCGCAAACAGGCTGAAAACACAGCGAATTTCCTGAAAAAAGGAAGCTTGGCTGGCGTCGAAGGCCGCATCCAAACTGGTAGCTACGAGGGACAAGACGGGAAACGCGTTTATACGACAGAAGTAGTGGCGGACAGTGTTCAATTCCTTGAACCGAAAAGCGCCAATACGGACCGTTCACAAGGACAGCAGCCTTCCTATCAACAGAACCAATCACCGAGCCCAAGTCAGCAAAACCATACTCGTGTAGATGAAGACCCATTCTCAAGCGGCAGCGGTCCGATCGAAGTATCGGATGACGATTTACCGTTCTAAAATGGACTGAACCTGGCGAACAACTATTAAGTAAAGGAGGTAATTCGATATGGCACCACGTCGCGGAGGAAAAAAACGGAAAAAGGTTTGTTACTTCACTTCCAACAACATCACGCACATTGACTATAAAGATACTGACCTTTTGAAGAAATTCATTTCTGAAAGAGGAAAAATCTTGCCACGTCGTGTTACAGGCACTAGCGCTAAATGGCAACGTAAGTTGACAATCGCTATCAAACGCTCACGTATCATGGCACTTCTACCGTTTGTTGCGGAAGAAAGATAATTAAAGAAAAGCGAAAGCACCCGGCAAGCCCGGATGCTGGAGTCTGGACGATGATTTCAAAAAGACCGGGAAACCGGTCTTTTTTTTGCGTTGAATTAAGAATAGCGAGTTCGGGGAGGAAGAAGCCGCTCCAAACGGACAAGGCAGTGGCCGAAGTAATTTGAACGATGTCTTTACGTGGAGAGGAATTTCAAAATGCCAAGGGCAAACGCATTTAGTTCAATGCATCTTAAGGGAGGTGCTTATAATGTCGTCTCCTGTTTCAGCCTGTTTACGAATCCATGGAATGGACATCGCTCCTTTTGTTCAGGTTCTTGAATCATGGTACAATTACAAGGATGAAATCTGCCCGAAAGAAGGGGAAAAACAGTCATATGCAAAATCAACAAACGCGACAACTTACAAATGGGGCAATGATGGCGGCGGTTTTCACAGTACTGCTGACAATCTCGGTATACGTTCCTGTTTTAAGTATAGTAAGTACGTTAATTTTGGCATTGCCGGTCGCCTGGTACAGTGCAAAATATCCATGGAAAGCCTCTGCGCTTTTTGCATCGGTCTGTCTGGTGCTGTCGTTTATCATCGGTGGCCTTTTGTCAGTGCCGCTGGCGTTGATCCATGTACCGCTGGGATTGGCAATCGGCATCTCGATTTATTATAAGAAGAGCAAATTATTCATGTTCATGAGTGCCAGCATTGTTCTGCTGATATCCTTAATGGTTCAATACGTGGCTTCCATTGTGCTGTTCGGCATCAATGTGCTGGAAGAGTTCACTGTCTTGTTCGATGAATCCTATGAACAGACAGGTTCGTTGATGGAGCGTTTCGGGGCTTCTGAAACCTCCCTCGAAGAATACAATGAACTTGTTGCGCAGTTGCAGTTTTCGTTTGAAACGATGTTGCCTGTGTTATTGGTACTGGGTGTGTTCATGTCGGTCTGGATGCTATTGTTGATCCTGTTACCGATTCTGAAGCGTCTCGGAATTGAGGCGCCTAAGTTTCCGCCTTTCCGGAACATGAAATTGCCGAAATCCGTTTTATGGTATTATTTAATCGTGTTGCTTGTCTCGTTGTTATCGGAGTTTGAACCCGGAACGATGGCATACATGATCTTCATTAATGCAACCGTGTTGCTTCAATTCTTGCTGTTCCTGCAAGGTGTTTCTTTTTATCATTTCTACATCCACCAGGAAAGCTGGCCGAAATGGGTGACAGTGCTGGTGACTATCTTAGCATTGCCATTACAATCATTTACGAGTATTGTCGGAATCGTAGACCTTGGATTTGATATCCGGGGTTGGGTCAAGCGGGCACACGAGTTTAAAGGAAAATAAGGAGCTGAAGAATAATGTCGGCTTTTTTTAGAAAAAGAAAACTTCGATATCCGCTTATAGCGCTGCTTTCTCTTGGTATGGCCGCGGCGATTCTGATTTCATTTTGGTCGGAATGGGCAGCTGGAATCTTTACACTGCTGTTTGTGCTTGCTTTTACAGCGGCGTGGGTGACGGAAAAAAGAATCTATGAAGCTACTGAAAAACATATTGAAACATTGTCGTACCGTATGAAGAAGGTCGGAGAAGAAGCACTGCTCGAAATGCCGATTGGAATTTTACTGGTCAATGAAAAATACGAAATTGAATGGGCAAATCCCTACATGACTTCGACGCTCGAGTACGACACGCTGATCGGCGAGTCACTTTATACATTGTCGGATGACTTCCATACGTTGGTGAAGTCCGAAGAAGCGAGAGAGCTGACGATCACATTGGGCGAGCGGAAATACCGCGTGTATTATAAAGCGGATGACCGCCTGTTCTATCTTTTTGATATTACCGAACAAGTGGAAATCGAGACGCTTTATTATGCGGACCGTTCCGTTATCGGGATTCTGTTCATCGATAATTACGATGAGTTGGCGCAGGGAATGGATGATCAGACACGCAGTAACATAAACAGCCTGGTCACTTCACTCATCAACCAATGGGGGGCAGACCACGGAATCTTTGTGAAGCGTATTTCATCTGACCGCTTTATGGCGGTTTTCAACGAGTCGATTTTAAAAGAGTTGGAACTGTCAAAATTCGCTATCTTGGATGATATCCGCGAAGTCACCGCCAAAGATAATCTGGCATTGACCTTGAGTATCGGAGTGGGTGCCGGTTCTGCATCGCTTGTCGAGCTTGGCAGCCTGGCGCAATCCGGGCTGGATCTGGTGCTCGGCCGTGGTGGAGACCAGGTTGCCATCAAACATCCGAGTGGAAAAGTGAAGTTCTACGGGGGCAAGACCAATCCGGTTGAAAAACGGACACGGGTTAGGGCCCGGGTTATTTCACACGCCCTGCGTGACCTGATCCAGGAAAGTGACCAAGTGTTTATCATGGGCCATAAAATGCCTGATATGGATTCGATCGGCGCCGCAGTCGGTGTCGCCAAAATGGCCGCCATGAACAAAGTCAAAGGCAAGATCATCATTGATTTTGATGAATATGACCGCAGTGTCATGAGACTGATGGAAGCGATTGAAGGCGAGCCCGAGTTGTTTGAGCAGTTCATCACGCCTGAAGAAGCGCTGGCGGATATGACCGAGCATTCCCTGCTCGTCGTCGTGGATACGCACAAGCCATCAATGGTCATCGATGAACGTGTATTGCAGCGGATGGAACGGGTCGTGTTGATCGACCACCACCGGAGAGGCGAGGAATTCATCACCAATACGATGCTGGTCTATATGGAGCCTTATGCTTCGTCAACCGCCGAGTTGGTGACTGAATTGATCGAATATCAGCCGAAACACGAAAAACTGTCCATGCTGGAAGCGACTGCTATGCTGGCTGGAATCATTGTCGATACGAAGAGCTTTACCTTACGGACAGGAGCCCGTACGTTTGAAGCAGCATCCTATCTGCGTTCGAATGGAGCCGATACCGTGCTTGTTCAGCGCATCTTGAAAGAAGATCTGGAAACCTATATTGAACGCGCGAAAATCGTTCAGACAGTGGAATTTGTCGGGGAAGGCATCGCCATCGCAAAAGGCGAGCATGACCGCGTCTACAGTCCGGTATTGATCGCGCAGACGGCAGATATCCTGCTGACCATGAAAGATGTCAACGCATCCTTCGTAGTGGCGGAGCGCCAAGAAGGCGGCATCGGCATCAGTGCCCGGTCGCTTGGCGAAGTAAATGTCCAGATCATCATGGAAAATCTCGGCGGCGGCGGCCATTTAACCAACGCAGCCACCCAAATGCCGAACACCACAATTGAAGAAGCGGTCAATCAATTAAAAGCGGTAATTTTGGAAGACGATGAAGGAGGAGCAAACGAATGAAAGTGATATTTTTGAAAGACGTAAAAGGCAAAGGCAAAAAAGGTGAAATTAAAAATGTGGCGGATGGCTACGCGCATAACTTCCTGCTGAAAAACAATTTGGCGATTGAAGCGAATCAGGCGACCATCAGCAAATTGGACGGCCAAAAGAAAAAAGAACAGAAAGAAGCCGATCAGGAGCGCCAGGAAGCTGAACAGCTGAAAGAAAAGCTGGAAAGCCTGACAATTGAATTGACGGCTAAATCCGGAGAAGGCGGCCGCCTTTTCGGGTCGATCACCACTAAACAAGTGGCGACAGCACTTGAGAAAAAACATGGCATCAAATTGGACAAGCGTAAAATGGATTTGGATGACGCGATCCGTGCGCTTGGCTACACCAATATTCCTGTCAAGCTGCATCACGATGTGACCGCTACGCTTCGAGTTCATGTTACTGAAGAAGCGTAAGGTGGGAGACCGATGAACGAAACGATCGATCGCGTCCCCCCGCATAACCATGAAGCCGAGCAATCGGTCATTGGCGCCATCTTCTTAGAACCACCATCCCTCATCACGGTTGCTGAAATCGTGATGGCGGAAGATTTTTACCGGATTGCCCATCAGAAGATTTTCCAGACGATGTTGAATTTATCGGATCAGGGAAAAGCGATTGATGTGGTGACCGTGACAGAAGAGCTTTCTGTCAAAAAAGAGCTGGAGGACGTTGGCGGCTTATCGTATTTAACGGAAATCGCCAACGCTGTCCCTACGGCCGCAAACGTTGCGCATTACGCTCACATCGTCGAAGAGAAGGCGCTGCTGCGCCGCCTCATCCGCGTAGCGACAACGATCGTGGAAGACGGTTTTACACGCGAAGATGAAGTGGAAGCGTTGCTTTCCGAAGCCGAAAAGAAAATGATGGAAGTATCGAGCCGAAAAAAGGCCGGTGACTTTACCCACATTAAAGATGTGCTGGTCAAGACCTATGACAATATCGAACTTTTGCATACACGCAAAGGGGACGTTACAGGCATTCCTACGGGCTTTCAGGACTTGGATAAGATAACTGCAGGGTTTCAGCGGAATGACTTGATCATCGTAGCTGCACGGCCTTCTGTCGGTAAGACGGCTTTCGCTTTGAATGTCGCGCAGAACGTCGCGACGAAAACAGACGAGAACGTCGCCATCTTCAGTCTGGAGATGGGCGCTGAACAGCTGGTCATGCGTATGCTCTGTGCGGAAGGCAATATCGATGCACAGGTGCTGCGGACAGGAGCGCTTCAAAATGAAGATTGGCGCAAACTGACGATGGCGATGGGCAGCTTATCGAATGCCGGAATTTTCATCGATGATACACCGGGGATCCGGGTCAATGATATCCGCGCGAAATGCCGCCGCCTGAAGCAGGAATACGGCCTTGGCATGATCATGATCGATTATCTTCAGCTAATCCAGGGGCCCGGCAAATCCGGTGAAAACCGGCAGCAGGAAGTATCGGATATTTCCCGTTCCCTGAAAGGCCTGGCGCGTGAATTGGAAGTTCCGGTCATCGCTTTGTCGCAGTTATCCCGTGGAGTGGAGCAACGGCAGGACAAGCGGCCGATGATGTCCGATTTACGTGAATCCGGAAGTATTGAGCAGGATGCCGATATCGTATCTTTCCTGTACCGGGAAGATTATTACGACAAGGAAACCGAAGATCAGAACATGATTGAAATCATTATCGCCAAACAGCGTAACGGCCCGACTGGTACGGTGAAACTGGCTTTTGTGAAGGAATACAATAAATTCGTCACCATCGACTGGAGTCAGCATGAATCCGGTGGAAACTTTTAAACACGAACATTAAATGTGGTAACACATTTATATGTTCGTGTTTTCTTCTATTTTATATTGACGATACCGTCTTTCATTGGTACAATTAACACTGTTTGAGACAGGGCATATGCCTAACGGAGGTGCGGACGATGACATCAGTCGTAGTAGTAGGAACGCAATGGGGAGACGAAGGAAAAGGAAAGATCACAGATTTTCTATCTGAACATGCAGAAGTGATTGCACGTTACCAAGGCGGGAACAACGCTGGACATACCATTATTTTTGGTGGAGAAACGTACAAATTGCATTTGATTCCTTCAGGGATTTTCTATAAGGATAAAACATCCGTAATCGGGAACGGCATGGTCGTAGATCCGAAAGCGCTTGTAAAAGAATTGAAAGGTCTTCATGACCGTGGAGTGACAACGGAGAACCTGCGCATTTCCAACCGCGCACATGTCCTATTGCCATACCACATCAAGCAGGACGAAGTGGAAGAAGCACGCCGCGGAGCAAATAAGATCGGAACAACGGGCAAAGGCATCGGACCTGCTTATATGGACAAAGCAGCGCGTGTCGGAATTCGCATGGCGGATTTGTTGGACCATGTTGTGTTCGAGGAAAAACTGCGCATGAACTTAAAAGAGAAAAACCGTCTGTTCGAAAAGTTCTATGAAACAGAAGGATTCACTGTAGAAGAAATCATGGAAGAGTATTATGCATACGGCCAGGAAATCGCTAAATACGTAACGGACACATCAAAAGTATTGAACGATGCCATTGATGCAGGCCGCCGCGTATTGTTCGAAGGCGCTCAAGGCGTTATGCTCGATATCGACCAAGGGACTTACCCGTTCGTCACATCTTCCAACCCGGTAGCGGGCGGCGTGACAATCGGTGCAGGTGTTGGCCCGACAACGATCCAGCACGTCATCGGTGTCTGCAAAGCCTATACTTCACGTGTCGGCGACGGACCGTTCCCCACTGAATTATTCGATGAAGTGGGCCAAAGAATCCGCGAAGTCGGCAAAGAATACGGAACAACCACTGGACGTCCACGCCGCATCGGCTGGTTCGACAGTGTTGTTGTGCGCCATGCAAGACGCGTCAGCGGTTTGACGGATTTAACGGTCAACTCGATCGACGTATTGGCAGGCCTTGATACGGTGAAGATTTGTACAGCTTACCGCTACCAGGGGGAATTGATCACGGAATACCCAGCGAACCTGCGTATGCTTGCTGATTGCGAACCAGTCTATGAAGAGCTGCCAGGCTGGCCGGAAGATGTAACCAACTGCAAATCACTGGATGAATTGCCTGCGAACGCGCGCCATTACTTGGAGCGTATTGCTCAATTGACAGGCGTTCAGATTTCGATTTTCTCTGTCGGTCCTGACCGTAACCAGACGAATATCGTTACGAGTGTTTGGAGATAATTTCAACTAAGAATCCATAAAAACTTCAGGAAGCAGTCGCCTTTGGGCGGCTGCTTTTTGTGGTTTTTTGTCTTTTCCCAGTTTCGTCACATGTGAAGAAGTGGAGGTGGAAAGCGTTGTGACAAATATGACAGATGATGGAGCGGTAAAGACGGAAAGAGTAAGGTTTTAGACTCGATTTCCATAGATTTTTTCTCAGCTGATTTGATGTAAAGCAAAATAAATCCAATTAATAACTATAAGTGGATTGAATGATACATTTATGTGACATAGGCTAATATTTTGTTGTTCATTGGGTTGATTATGATAAAGTTGGGAAGGCAAAAACCAGCATCTGCAGAATCGCTGCAGAAATGGTGCGCACTCGTTATGAAGGAGTTAACCAAGACATGAAATTCACTTTGAAAGAAAATAAAGGGCTTCAATTGAAGCTGGGGGCTGCAGCGGCGCTGTTGCTGTCAGTGATTGGAGCGAATACAATATTTGCGGAAAATCCAAAAGAAGAATTTGAAACGATTCATCATTTGTACAGCGAGGGTGAGTACCTTGGCGCGGTTTCACAGGAGGAGTCGATTGAAGAGCTGGTTGATGACAAGCTGGCGGCAGCGGACCAAAAGTTCAAAGAGTTGAAGCTGGAACCAAGCGAAGAGTTCAATGTGGTGACGGAGCAGAGCTTTTCACCGAATGCGGCTGATGAGGAAGAGGCATTGGAGCGGCTGGATGATCAATTGGCGATCCAGGCATCAGCCTTTGCCCTCGCAGTCGACGATGAATTGACGGTTTATTTAAAGGACCGGGCAGCGTATGAAGAAACCATCAGGCACTTGAAGCTTGCGGCTGTGCCTGAACCGGAATTGAAAGCTTGGGAAGATCAACAGGCTTCTGAGGAAAGCCTGCCTGAACTGAAAGCTGGAAAAACACGCATCACGGATGTGGCCATCGATCAAAAAATATGGGGTGTGACCAAACAGGTCGATCCGGAAATCGTCAAGACCCCGGAACAGGCAGCGGCTTTTCTCTTGGATGAAGCCAAAGTGAAGGTCACTGTGAAGAAAGAACAAAAAGAAAAAGAAGCGATCGATTACAAAGTCGTTGAAAAAGATAATAAAAACCTGTTTATCGGAAAAACAAAAGTGGATCAAAAAGGGAAAAAAGGCGAGAAGACCGTGAGCTATACGATCACTGAAGAAAACGGCAAGCAGCTGGAGCGCGTAAAAGATAGGGAAGAAATAACCAAAAAGCCTGTAGAAGAAATTAAGTTGAACGGCATTAAAGAACTCCCTGCAGTAGGAACCGGAAGATTTGCATGGCCGGCTGAAGGCGGCTATATTTCGAGTGAGCGTGGGCAGCGCTGGGGCAGGATGCATAACGGCATCGATATTGCCCAGCCGGATGGCCTTGCCATCAAATCTGCAGACCATGGAGTTGTGAAGGCTGCAGGAGCTGCAGGGACATTCGGCAATCGTGTAGTGGTCGATCACCAAAATGGCTACGAGACGATCTATGCCCATCTGTCAGCGATTGATGTAAAGGTAGGGGACACAGTTCCAAAAGGCACCAAGCTAGGGGAAATGGGGAATACGGGACGCTCGACAGGTCTCCACCTGCATTTGGAAATCTCATTGAATGGTGTTACCCAAAATCCACTAAATTATATCTCATCTTGATGTTCAGAACCGCGCCATGGCAATGGGCGGTTTTTCTTTGTGTCTAATGGGGCTGGACAGGGGCTTAGCCGCTGATAGGTGCGAAATGGCCTAAACAATGATAAAGTATAGGGTAGTAAAGAATGTGCAACGAAAAGAAAAAAGGGTGTAAGCGGGAAGAAAAAGGGGAGAATTAATGATGAGCAAAACCATTCTGGTTGTAGACGATGAGAAACCGATTGCAGACATTCTGCAGTTCAACTTAAAAAAAGAAGGCTTTAATGTAGTGTGTGCTTATGATGGAGATGAAGCGATCAAGATAGCGGGAGAAATCCAACCGGACTTGATGTTGTTGGATATTATGCTGCCAAATCGTGATGGCATGGAAGTATGCCGTGAAATCCGGAAGAAATTCGACTTTCCAATCATTATGCTGACGGCAAAAGACTCGGAGATCGATAAAGTTCTCGGCCTGGAATTGGGTGCGGATGATTATGTCACCAAACCTTTCTCGACCCGTGAATTGATTGCACGCGTGAAAGCGAATTTGCGCCGCCAAAATATTGCGCCGGCTGAAGAAGAAGGCCAAAACTCAAACGATATCCAAGTCGGCTCACTAACGATTCAGCCCGATGCCTATCTTGTGTTGAAGCGTGAAGAAACCATTGAATTGACCCACCGTGAATTCGAATTGCTGCATTACCTCGGCAAGCATATCGGCCAGGTGATGACGCGCGAGCATTTGCTGCAGACGGTATGGGGATATGATTATTTCGGCGATGTTCGGACAGTGGATGTCACGATTCGCCGATTGCGTGAAAAAATCGAAGACAACCCGAGCCATCCAGCATGGATCGTAACGCGTCGCGGTGTCGGGTATTATTTGCGAAATCCTGAACAGGAGTAACTGAATGTCAAAAGTAAACTTTTTAAAATCGATACATGTAAAATTTGTTTTGATCTATATTCTGCTGATTCTTTTAGCCATGCAGATTATCGGACTTTATTTTGCCCAACAGCTTGAAGAAACCCTGAAAGGGAATTTTGAAAGCTCTATTGAAGACCGGATGGAAATCATCGAATTCAGTGTGCGGGAAGAAATGATCAAAGAACGTACAGAGGAAGATTTGACGCTTGAGCAGACGCTGCGGACAGTGTTATATGGTTTCCAATCGGATGATATCAATGAAATCCGCGTCGTCAACACACGCTACAGTATTTTGGCGTCTTCGGACATCGAAAACCAATCGTTGGTCGGCCAACGATCGACAACCGACCTGGTACGGCAAACCATTATCGGAGAAACCGAAATGGAACAGACCTACGTCGACCCAGACAGCGAAGAGCGGGTTTGGGTGCGAACCCAGCCGATTATTGCAGCAGGCGGCGAGGTTCTTGGTACCTTATACGTTGTAGCGGAAATTGAAAACGTCTATGACCAAATGGACGATATCAATTCCATACTCGCGGGAGGCACCGCCATTTCCCTGGTCATCACGGCAATTTTAGGAATCCTGGTCGCCCAGACGATTTCACGGCCGATTGCGGATATGCGCAAGCAGGCACAGGCCATGGCAAAAGGGAATTTCTCGCGTAAAGTACGGGTGTACAGCGATGACGAAATCGGCCAGCTTGCCCGGGCCTTCAACCATTTGACGAACAGGCTGCAGGAATCCCAGCAGTCGACCGAAAGTGAGCGTCGCAAACTGGCGTCGGTCCTTTCCAATATGACGGATGGCGTGCTGTCGACAGATAGAAGAGGCCGAATCATCCTGATCAATGACCCTGCGCTCCAATTGCTTAATGTTTCACGTGAAACGGTGATTAATCGCCCGGTAACGAGCATATTGGGGTTGGAAGAAGAATATACGTTTGAAGACTTGATCGATATGAAAGAGGCAGTAACACTTGATTTCGGTTCACACGAACAAAGTACCTTATTGCGAACGACATTTTCGGTCATTCAAAAAGAGACCGGCTTTGTCAACGGGTTGATTGCAGTTTTGCATGACAATACCGAGCAGGAAAAAATCGATATGGAACGCCGTGAATTCGTGGCCAATGTATCGCACGAATTGCGGACGCCTTTGACCACTATGCGCAGTTACCTGGAAGCATTGGCTGATGGCGCGTGGCAGGATCCGAATCTGGCTCCGAACTTCCTGAATGTCACGCAGACAGAAACAGAGCGGATGATCCGGCTCGTCAATGATTTGCTGAAGTTATCAAAAATGGACTCCAGCGAAACCGAAATGAGCAAGGAAATGGTCGAGTTCAATGTCTTTTTCAACCGAATCATCGACCGTTTTGAAATGTCGAAATCACAAAAAGTGCGTTTTGAACGGCATTTGCCCAAAGAACAGTATTTTGTGGAAATCGATCCTGACAAACTGACGCAGGTAATTGATAATATTATTTCCAATGCGTTGAAATATTCTCCGGAAGGCGGAAAAATCCGCTTTGGCATGACTGTGGAAGAAGGATTTTTATTGATCCAAATCAGTGATGAAGGAATGGGGATTCCGAAAGAAAATGTAGATCGTATTTTTGATCGTTTTTACCGTGTCGATCGCGCAAGATCCCGTGAAATGGGCGGGACTGGTTTAGGGTTGGCCATTTCAAAAGAAATGATCAATGCACATGGAGGCGTCATCTGGGCAGAGAGCAAGTATGGAAAAGGAACGACTATTTTCTTTACACTGCCTTTCGAGATGGACGATGGGAGTGAGTGGGATTGAAATATGTAGAGCAAATTAAATCGTTTGCGTTACTTTTGCTGATCCTGCTCAGTCTGGCATTGACCTTCACCATCTGGACTTTCACTCCTACACACGAAACCATCGAGCCGTCGACTACAGTGGATGAGCCGATCGCACAAACCAAAAATCCTGAGGAAGTTGTCAGGCCTGTAAAATTACTGTTTCATACTGAGGATACGGTTAGAGGAACTACTGAACAAAGCAATATCAATCTGCTGATCGACTCTCTGAAACTATGGGAGATCCAAGATATAAGAGTGGTACAGGAAGATGCGACTCCTGCGACGCTGGAATCCTATATGCATAGCGCGAACCGTGCCGTTATCTACTACCCGGGCGTGGTTCCTTTTCCGGTATTCGATTCGATCACCAATATTGTCGATACGGCGATTCCTGAATCTTCATTTGACCGGATCGTCATTGAATGGGAAGCTCCGGCTAACGATCGTCCGGCTTTGTATTTCATCAATAGCCTATCGGGGAGAATTTATAAAGCCGCTGTTCCGGCAGAAGATCTGCGCCAATTCCAAGCTGACATTTTACCGGAAACGGTTGACTACGAACCTTATATTACTGATGAAAAAATCGGGCCCTTACCGATTTATGTACAGGAAGACGAAGTCGAGAAATCCAGCATCTATTACGTACTGGAAGAAACACCGACTGCAAAATTTGCTGAAGCTTTGCTCGACAGCCCGGGGCTGGCATTGTCAGCAGATTTAACGACACAGGAATACAAAGATGATTCCGGTGCGCTGATGAGGGAGAATTCGGCCAACAAAAGCATCAGCTATATTCAGCCGAAAGCTGAAACTTCCGATCCGGCAATTCCTTCCGACCTGTTATTCGATTCCTTCGGCTATATCAATGAACATGGCGGCTGGACGGATGATTATTTCTACGCCGGAATGAATTCGGTGAGCCAGCAAATCAAGTATCAATTGTATGTAGAAGATTTACCGGTTTTCAGTACCAGCACCACAACCAGCTTGGATATCATATGGGGGATAGACGCTGGCGAGGAGCAGGTTTACAGCTATCTTCGTCCGACCTACCAGCTGGATTCTGAAGCTGAGAAAAGAGTGGCCATCCTGGCTTCCGGAGAAGCGGTTCTAAAAGCCATCACAGAAATGGACGATCAGGATCCATCCGATGTAACGGCGATTGCCCCTGCCTATAAGTTGACGAGAAGTGAAGAGCGTTTGATCACTTTTGAGCCGGCATGGTATTTCGAAGTGAATGGTGTATGGACCGAACTGACGAGCGAATTGACAGGAGGGCGTAAACTTGGATTGGAATAAAACCAAGACGATCTTTATCATTGTCTTTTCTATTTTGAACGTCTTTTTGTATTCCTTGTATTTGGACCGTTATACAGAATCCAAAAACACGGAAGTCCTTTCGGAATCTTCAGTGGAGGAAAAAATGAAAGGTGACGAAATCACCTATTCGAATCTGCCGGAAATTACCGAGAGCATGCCGTATATTCGCGGGGAAACGAAACTGCTCACTGCTAAAGAAGCACCACAAGAAAATGTTCAGGTCAATATCCAAGATGGGAAACAGTTGCAGGTTGCCTATGAAGCGCCTGTTCCCCTGACAGGGGGAGAAGAAAGCGCGGAAGCCTTGACGATGTTCGTTGAAGAAAATGTTCATGAAGGTGCTTCCTACGAATTATGGGAAATCGATGAAGAACAAAACAAAGCTGTCTTTTTCCAAAGCTTTGAAGGGGATACGCTATACCTTAGCAAAGATGGGAAATTGACCGTTTACTGGGATAATGCAGGGAATATTGTCCGTTACGAACAAACGATGTTCACGGATATTATTGAAAACGAAGAACCGAAAGAATTAGTGTCCGCCATCAGAGCGATTCACACGCTTTACCAAAAAAATATGCTGGAACGTGAATTGGCGATTACGAAAACCGAGTTGGGCTATTCCGTCCATGTACAAGTATCGGAAAATCGCCATATGTTTGTACCGACCTGGCATATTCAAGCGGAGCTTTCCGATGGCAGCCGTCAGGACTTTTTCGTGAATGCCGTAAAAGATGGCGTCATCGAGTTGAACAAACAACAAGAGGAAGAAGTAGAGTAAGGAGATTTTGCTATGCAATTCAGTGTATTAGCCAGCGGCTCAAGCGGCAATGCCACTTATATAGAAAATGGGGAACATTCCTTCCTGGTCGATGCGGGACTCAGCGGCCGCAAGATGGAAGAGCTGTTTGCGGCAATCGGCAAGAAAATGAGCGATTTGGATGGAATTTTGGTCACGCATGAACATAGTGACCATATCAAAGGGCTTGGCATCGTTGCGCGCAAACACAAGGTGCCCATTTATGCCAATGCCAAAACCTGGACAGCAATGGACGGACTGATCGGAGCGGTTCCGGTCGAACAGCGTTTCCATTTTGATATGGATACTGTGAAGACCTTCGGTTCGCTGGATATTGAATCCTTTGCCGTGTCCCACGATGCAGCAGATCCGATGTTCTACGTTTTTCATGCGGGCGGCCGGAAGTTGTCGCTGATTACCGATACCGGCTATGTCAGCGACCGGATGAAAGGCGTGATTCAGGCGTCCGATTCCTATGTGTTTGAAAGCAATCATGATGTCGGCATGCTCCAGATGGGCCGCTATCCATGGTCTGTCAAACGCCGGATTCTCAGCGATGTCGGCCACGTCTCCAATGAAGATGCAGCAGTCGCCATGAGCGAAGTGCTTGCTGAAAAACCGACCCGAATTTACCTGTCGCATTTGAGCAAAGACAATAACATGAAGGACCTGGCACGCATGAGCGTCGAACAGACCCTGCAGACAAAAGGCATCATCGTTGGCGAGTATGTCGACCTTCTCGATACGGATGCCAATATCCCAACTAAATTAATTGTTGTGTAACTAACGGCCGGAAGCGGATCAGCTTCCGGCTGTTTTTGGTTGGAGGGAGATAGACAAATTGGCGAAGCGGTTTCTAAGAAGATGAATATATAAGGTGAACTAAAGATTTTCACCTGCTGATATTCCACAAATCAGCTCCATATCTTTTATGAATATAGTGGAGGCACAGAGGCTCACTTCGAATTCACTATATCTCTTAACGCCGGCGCGTTCAAGGGCTGGGCTTCTTGCGGGAGCCATGCCCAAAGTGTCCGAAGCGTTGAGTGAAAGCTCATTTCTTTAGTCCGACTTAGATAGTATAATTCCTAATTTTAAAATCTAAAAAAGCCGGAAACTCTTCCAGCTTGCTTTGTCTGTTTCAACTTTCTAAACTAAGGTTAAAGAGATAGAAGAAGAGAAAGGATGAAGGCAATGGGCTATTACAATCAGACACCGAGTGGCAGGCAAAAGCCGAGCCGTTTGGGCGCATTTGCTGCAGGGCTGGCGGGAGTGGCGGCCGGTGCTTTATTGGTATGGTTGTTGTTCTATACGATGCCAGAGCTGAGACCCGATACGGGCAGTGAAACGCAAATCGTCCAACAGGAATCCGAGGGGCAATCCGAGTCGGTTTCAGTCGAAATTACGACGGATGTGACAGAGGCGGTTGAAATTGCAGCGGATGCTGTAGTAGGAGTTACAAATTTGCAAGCGGTCGGTGATTTCTGGTCCCAATCACCTCAGCCTCAACAGGAGCAGGAAGTTGGAACCGGGTCAGGCGTCATTTATAAAAATGAAGATGGAACAGCTTATGTCGTCACTAACCATCACGTGATCGACGGTGCCAGTGGCATAGAAGTGACGCTTTCTGATGGTTCTAAAGTGGAAGCGACTTTGGTCGGGAGCGACATCTGGACCGACCTTGCTGTTTTGGAGATGGATGGAGCTAATGTACAGGGTGTTGCCCAATTCGGTGATTCGGATGCCTTAAAACAAGGAGAGACCGTCATCGCCATCGGCAATCCGCTGGGCCTTGATTTCTCGGGCTCGGTGACAACAGGCGTCGTGTCCGGAACAGATCGAGCAGTCCCGGTGGATTTGGACGGGGATGGTCAGGAGGACTGGCAGGCGGAAGTGCTGCAGACGGATGCTGCGATCAATCCCGGCAACAGTGGCGGTGCGCTTGTTAACCTGGCAGGTCAGCTGATCGGCATCAATTCCATGAAGATCGCTACCTCAGCAGTGGAAGGCATCGGCTTTTCGATTCCGATCAATTCCGCTATGCCGGTTATCCGTTCACTTGAAGAAAACGGCGAAATGATTCGTCCGGCAATGGGGATTACATTGATGGATCTTGCTCAAGTGCCTCAAATGCACCGCGAGGACACCTTAAACTTGCCTGAAGACGTAACACAAGGTGTTGTCGTTAATTCAGTTGTAGATGGATCAGCCGCAGATGAAGCCGGAATGGCGCAGTATGACGTCATTGTGGAGATGGATGGTGTAGCGATAACGGATATCATCGAATTGCGCCAGCATCTGTACAATGAAAAAGAAATTGGCGACACGATGACGGTAAGTGCTTACCGTGATGGCGAATTGATGGAGTTTGAGTTGGAGCTTGTTGATAATTCAGCTTTATAGGAGTGAACCCGTGTAGAATTTCGATTCTACGCGGGTTTTTTGCTGTTTAGGTTAAGAAAGACTTTAGGTGGACAATCGAGCGCCTTCCGTTGTTTCTTCAAAGGGAGTTAAAATATAAACTATTGTTTTGCTGATAAGCTTTGGTGTAATACTATTCGAAATTGCAAATGCGGTAGATTAATCACAGCATGTATTGTTCGAGAATGGAAAAAGAGTGTGTGGATAACTTTTTGACTGTAAATTTTTTATTAACAATCCACAGCGGGAGAAAAGCTTCGCTATCCGTAGCTCTTTTCTTCTGTTAAAATGGGTTGTGGATAAAAGGTGATGAAATGTGCATAACTGTGTGGAATATTCGGAAATCGAAAGAGGTGTAAAAAATGGAGATAAAATGCTGTAAAACCCATGTAGATCATGCGTTGGACATGTTCGTAGCAGAGACGAAAAGCTATCCAATACTTACAGAATTATCAGAAACAGAAAAGTTATCCACAGTCTGCGACTATTGTGAAGAGGCTGCAACGTATCTTGTGGCAAACGAGTGATCGGGCACAAGATGTAGAAAAACCTGTGGATATGTGTATAACATTTGTGTGTAACTTGTTTGTAAATTTATTGTGAAGGGGGATAACATGTGAATATCTCAATTATCAGTGTGGGAAAGCTGAAGGAAAAATACTTGAAGTCGGGTATTGAAGAGTACACAAAACGGCTGGGAAGCTATACAAAGATAAATGAAATCGAAGTAGCAGACGAAAAAGCGCCGGAACAATTGAGCGAGGCGGATATGGAAATCGTCAAAAAGAAGGAAGCGGAGCGGATTTTGGCGAAAATTTCCCCGGATGCATATGTTATTGCGTTGGCGATCGACGGCAAAATGAAAACCTCCGAGCAGCTGGCAAAAGACATCGAATCGCTGATGACCTACGGCCGCAGCAAAATCGTCTTTGTCATCGGCGGATCTTTGGGGCTGCATGATGAAGTATTGAAGCGGGCGGATGAAAAACTGTCGTTTTCGAAGATGACGTTTCCGCATCAGTTGATGAGGTTGATTTTGGTGGAGCAGGTTTATCGGGCTTTCCGGATTATGAAGGGTGAACCGTATCACAAGTAAATAAGGTTTTCTAACAGTGTACGCACGAAAGTAAGGAGCAAGTCCTGCTCTTTTGTTCTGCCTCTCCCGACAAAATAAAAGAAGCGCCAGGATCATCCTCTTGGCGCTTCTTTACATTTAAAAATGAAATACAGAAACTTTCACGACGTTGCTTGCTCATTAAATACATTTGCACCGGCTTCTGCAACTTGCACATCATGAGGCACTGAACTTCCACTGACGCCGATGGCACCCACTACTTTGTCATCGATGACAAGCGGGATTCCCCCGCCAAAAACGACGAGGCGACCGTTGTTGGTTGTATTCAACCCATAAAGTTCAGCTGCAGGAACGGTCGCATCCGCCAGGTTTCCTGTTGGCATTTTTAGGGCTACGGATGTCCATGCTTTGTTTTGGGCGATGTCGATACTCGCCAACCAAGCATCATCCATCCGGTGAACGGCAACTAGGTTGCCGCCATCATCCACAACAGAAATGACCATGGCAATGCCGAGTTTAGTGGCTTCTTCTTCAGCACCAGCAATCACTTTCTTTGCCAATTCCAATGTAATTTTATTCATAAGAAAGAACCTCCTTGTTTTTCTATGAGCATATAGGAAAATATCTTACTTATTAAAATTTCCATGAGGATCGATGACAAACTTTTTGGAAGCGCCTTGGTCAAATTCAGCGTATGCTTCCGGTGCTTGGTCTAAAGTGATCACCGTTGCATTTACCGCTTTGGCAATTTGTGCTTTACCGCTTAAAATCGACATCATCAAGTCACGATGGTACCGCATCACTGGAGTCTGGCCTGTTACAAAAGTATGTGCTTTTGCCCAACCAAGTCCTAGGCGCACCTTTAAGGTTCCGATTTTTGCATCCTCGTCGGAAGCACCTGGATCACCGGTTACATAGAGTCCAGGTATACCAAGACGTCCACCTGCACGCGTAACTTCCATAATGGAATTTAATACAATAGCTGGTGCTTCACCGGCTCCCTCGCCATGTCCACTAGCTTCAAAGCCGACGCAATCAATCGCGCAATCCACTTCTGGGACACCCAGGATTTGAGCGATTTGCTCCCCAAGATCTGGATGTTCCCGAAGGTTTACGGTTTCACAGCCAAAACTATGGGCCTGTGCAAGTCGCTCCTTGTTTAAATCACCCACGATGACAACAGATGCACCCAGCAGTTGGGCAGAATGGGCAGCGGCTAAGCCTACAGGGCCAGCCCCGGCAACATAGACAGTAGACCCTGGTTTTACACCAGCACTCACGGCACCATGATAGCCTGTCGGGAAAATATCAGAAAGCATCGTTAGATCCAGTATTTTTTCCATCGCCTGATCTTTGTCCGGAAATTTCAGCAATTGGAAATCTGCGTAAGGGACCATGACATATTCCGATTGGCCACCGACCCAACCGCCCATGTCGACGTAGCCATAAGCAGAACCTGGGCGATCCGGATTTACGTTCTCGCAAATATGGGTATCTTGCTCTTTACAACTGCGGCAGCGGCCGCAAGCAATATTAAATGGGACAGACACGAGGTCGCCTTTTTTAATGAATTCAACATCACGGCCCACTTCAATGACTTCGCCTGTTATTTCATGGCCGAGGACGAGCCCTTCAGGAGCTGTCGTCCGGCCGCGCACCATGTGTTGATCACTTCCGCAAATATTCGTTGTAACGATTTTTACAATCACTCCATGTTCACATTTGCGCCCTACATTCAATGGATTTACCCCGGGACCGTCTCTAATGATCAATTCAGGGTAACTAATGTCTTCAACCGCTACACTTCCAGCACCTCTGTATACCACCGCTCTGTTTCCTGCCATTTCTGTCATCTCCTATCCAATTTTGCACATATCAGATTTACTCTTTGCACCAAGGCCAGCATCTGAGAAAGGACGAAACTGTAATAGATTATATTAACTATTCTCTATCTTCCGTTTATTCTAAATTATAATTCTTTTTATTGGAAGAACGCACTTTTTTGTGAGAAGGTTACCAAAAGGATACTTTCAGGAAGAAATGGGAGGAAGGGGCAGTCTCATGGATGATTTGCGGTCAGAAATAAAAAGGGAAATTGAGTATGGCGAATTTAATTGCGAAAAAGAACTGACCTTGTCTATCATTAGCGGCAAATGGAAAATCATCATTATTTATTATTTAGGAACAGAGGGTGTTTTACGATTCAGCGAGATTAAACGTTTGCTTCCAAAAATTACGCATAAGGTGCTCACTACTCAAATCAGGGAGTTAGAAGAGGATGGTATTGTTCATCGGAAAGTATTTCCTGAAGTTCCGTCGAAGGTGGAATATTCGTTGACAACTTTGGGGGAAAGCCTAATTCCAATCGTGTTGATGATGGATGAATGGGGAAAGAAAAACATCAAACACTTTCCGATTGCAAAGAATGTGTGAGGATCTCTTCGCGGGGTCCTCTTTCATTTCCAAAAAGAACTGCTGGTCTCCGATTGATTTGGACCTTCGTGTAGATGGGCTGCGGTCTGCATATTCCATAAGTAACTCAGATTTATGGTTATAATTTTAGTCAAAGAAGAGGTAACGCTCTACCTAAAGATGAGAAAGAAAGGTGAACTGTTATGAAAATTATTGTTTTCGGAGCAACAGGCGGTGTAGGCCAATCCGTCGTGAAGCAAGCCGTGGAGAATGGTTTTGACGTCACAGCGTTTGTACGGACGCCCTCAAAACTTGAACTTACACATGAGAAGTTAAGTGTAGTCCAAGGGGATGCCTTCAATCCAGCGGAAGTGGCAGCGGCAATAGCGGGCCATGACGCGGTCGTGTCGTGCTTAGGCTCGAGCCAGGGAATGAAGAAATCGTCAGAGCTCCAAGAGATGGTGAAAAATATCGTGGCAGGTATGCAGGAACATGATGTGAAACGGATCGTCTACACGGCCTCTGCAGGAATTTACAACGAACTGCCGGGCATAAGCGGGAAGTTGATGATGGGTATGCTTAAGAATGCACTGAAGGATCACCGGGCTGCGACTGATCACATTGAAGCCCATGGACTGGACTACACAATTGTTCGGCCGATGGGGTTAACGAATGGTCCGTTTTCAGGCAAGTACAGAGAAGCGGCGGAAGGTGTACCGGAAAAATCGAAGTCCATCTCACGTTCGGATGTTGCCCATTTCATCCTAAAAGCATTGAACGACAAGAAGTATGAAACCACCTCGATTGGAATTGCACATTAAATCAGTATAACTACTACGGAATTCAACAAAATCCGTAGTAAGGCACAGCACACGAAGGAGGAGTCGACAATGATCAGCGAAACAGATTTAAAGCATTTGCGGCGATGTGTGGAGTTGGCGGAAACCGCATTAGGGAAAGGTGACCAGCCATTCGGTTCCGTACTTGTTTCGGCTGCGGGAGACGTTCTATTTGAAGACCATAACCACGTGGCAGGTGGTGACCATACACAGCATCCGGAGTTTGCGATCGCAAGGTGGGCGGCCAATCATTTGTCTCCTGAAGAAAGAAGCAAAGCGACGGTTTATACGTCAGGAGAACATTGCCCGATGTGTGCGGCGGCTCACGGATTGGTCGGCTTGGGAAGAATCGTGTACGCAAGCTCATCTGCACAATTGGCTGATTGGCGAAGCGAAATGGGCGCCACGCCATCGCGTGTGCGGAATCTGCCGATACAAGAAGTGATCAAGGATGCAGCAGTAGACGGGCCAGTTCCTGAACTGGCAGAGCGGGTCCATCAACTTCACCGGCGGTTACAGGAAGAGAGCCGTTAAGCGGGTTGTGACATTAACTTGAATAGTAGCTCTATTTCTTTCTTTGCCTAAAATATTGGTATAATAACAGAGTGTCAAAAGCTGACCAAAGCTTTGGATGCTCTTTTTTTGTGCATCACACGGATTTTATTAGCCAGGGAGTTGGAATTGGAAATGAACAAAAAAGATATAGCAGATATTCGTAAACGATTTAAACTGGATACCGATTTATTGAAAATCGCTGAAATCTATAACATCTACATCCAACAGGAAAGTACAGAGATCTACCACGAGGAGAGCCGCTCCTTTGCCATGTTGGACCGCGAGCAGCAGGAATTGTTTTTCGATAACTTTAAAAAGGTCTTAGGCGGGAAACTGGATGCCAAAATGTTCGAAGTGAAATTCCAGCCGCAAGAAGAGGGACAGGCGGACCATACGCAGAAGCTGCTGTATGAAGGGCTTCAGGCCGCGGAGGTTGCTGAATGGAAAGAGAATATGCAGCGCATCGCCTTGAAGATGGTGGAAGAGCGCCCCTATGAAAAAGATATGGTGGTCACGTTCATCCGCGGAAATTACTCTAAGACGACGAGACGCCAGCCCGACGAAACGGAAATCGACATGCGGGATGAAGTCTATACGACTTCGTTTATCCTCTGCAGCATGAACCAAACCGAATTGCCGAAAAGTTCACTGGTCTTTGATTTTGTCGAAAAGGAGTACAAGGCAAATGTGCTGGTCGACCCCGTCATTAAACTAAGCTCGCCAATCGGAGGATTTTTGTTCCCGAGTTTTACGGATAACGCCGCAGACATCCATCACATCCTGTACGCAGCGGGCAAAGCCAATAAACCGGACTTCCAGTTTATCGAGAATGTCTTGAATGGTGATGAAATTGTTACGGCTGAGGAAGAAAAAGCGGTATTCGAAGAAATTGTCAAAGCCGTTATTGGCGGCGATGAAGTGAATTCAAGAACGCTCGCCGGCGTATACGACGAAATCAACCAGATGCTGGTTGTGGCACAGGAAAGTGAAGACGACGAAGAAAGTGCGCCGATTTTGGATACGACTGAGATTACACGTGTGCTGAAGGCAAGCGGTGTAAAAGATGTCAGCGCGGAAAAAGTAGAGCGGGCATTCCAACAGGTGGTGGAGGACAAGACCTATGAAATGAAAGCAAGCCATATCGTGCCAAGCTATGCATCCAAATCCATCAAAATCAGCACGAAAGTCGCGAATATTGCGATCAGTCCCCAAGACTTACGATACGTCAAAGAAGTCAATTACAACGGCAAACGCTGTATCCTGATCGAAGTGGAAGAAGACACGATGATCGAAGGGTTCAAGCTGCTTGCGGAAGAAGAGTTGGAGTAGGGGAACTTGATCCTTGGGCTGGTGATGTAATAGGGAAAACAGGTGTTTTATGGAGATTGCAGGTTTTAGCCTCATCATTTTGATTGCCTCCATTCTCCAGAAGAGTACAGGGTTCGGCTTTTAATGGATGGGATTGACAGTCTGCAGCACTCTTTTAATCTAACCACTTTTATTTTTAATTCATAGAGAGTACTGTACTTGTTGTATCAACAAGAAAAAAAGCGGAATCCACCACAGGATTCCGCTTTTTACTCTCCAGAACAACAATCGAAAGTTACTCAACCGTAAGCTTTAGTGAGAGGCTTGGTCATGTCCACCACATCTCATCCAAAGACTCTTTGACCATAACTGGTTTCAAATTCTCTACAGCTTTCGTAAATCCTTCATTAATCGACATCAGCCCGTCCTCGTGTTCGATGCTGACGACATAATCGTAGTCGTAGAGGCGTAAGGTGCTGATGATGTCCGCCCATGTTTTTTGATCGTGGCCGAATCCAACAGTGCGGAAATACCACGCACGATCTTTCATCTCGGAATAGTCGGTCATATCGGTCAAGCCATTGCGGTTGGTGTTCTGTTGATCGATGACGGTGTCCTTGGCATGGAAATGGTGGATGGCGTTTTCGCGTCCAAGAATTTTGATGGCTTCTACTGGATCGATGCCTTGCCACCACATATGGCTTGGGTCCAAGTTCGCCCCGATGGCCGGACCGCACGCGTTACGCAGCCGCAGCATGGTTGCAGGAGTGTGTACGGAAAAGCCGCCGTGGAGTTCAAGGCCGATTTTGACGTTGAGCGATTCGGCGAGACTGTTTTTTTCTTTCCAATAAGGAATCAACTTTTCTTCCCACTGCCATTTCAGGACTTCCTGGAAATCGTTTGGCCATGCAGCGACCGGCCAATTGGGGTACAGCGCGTTTTCGTGGTCGCCGGGACAGCCGGAAAATGTGTTGACGACCGGAACTCCAAGTTTTGAGGCCAGCTGCAGGGTCTTGACGAGCAATTCATCCACAGGACCCGCAATCTGCTTTTGCGGATGGAGCGGGTTGGCATGGCAGCTGAGGGCGCTGATGATCAAGCCGGCATCTTTGATTTGTTGTGTGAAAGTTTTCTGTTTTTCCTCATCTTCAAGCAGCTCATCCAATTTGCAATGAGCATCTCCTGGATAGCCGCCGGTGCCAAGTTCGATTGCCTCGATGCCTTTTGAAGATACATAAGCGAGCATGTCATCAAAGTTTCTATCGGAAAATAATACAGTAAAGACTCCCAATTTCAATAGAATCCCTCCAATCTTGTTTTCTGAATATACTGACATGTAAACCGTTACATTATTAACATATAGAAATAATGTATTTAAATCAATGTATTTTTAATTAAAAAAAGATTATTGACAGATAATTCTGAATAAATTAAGATGAAAATGTAATCGATTACATTTCGGGTCGAGAGGGTCGTACGAGAAAGAAGGAAAGAATATGGCAAACATCCAACAAGTGGCTAAGTATGCAGGGGTTTCAGTTGCAACGGTCTCACGGGTGCTCAATGGAAAAGATAAAGTAACAGCCAAAACAAAACAGAAGGTGGAGGAGGCGATTCAATATCTAAACTATGAGCCAAGCATGCTCGGCCGAAACCTGCGGAATTCGGAAAGTCGCATTGTACTGATTCTGATTCCGACGATTTCGAATCCATTCTACTTTGAGATCATCAAAGGAATCGAAAACATGGCACTCAGCCAGAATTACAGTATTTTATTATGCGAAACGGATTCGAAGCCGGAAAAGGAGGAGATTTATTTCGATTTGCTGCGGAAGAAGATGGCGGATGGGGTTATTTCGATGGATCCTGCGGTAAACGTGGAGACCTTAAAAGAGCTTGCTGAAAACTACGCCATTATCCAATGCAGTGAATACGGAGGAGGCATTGGAATTCCATATGTCACCATCGACAGCGAAGAAGCTTCTTATCGTGCGGTAAAGCATCTGATCCAGATCGGACACCGGAAAATCGCATTGATGAATTCCGATGAGAAATTCCTCTATGCCCGCGAACGGCGGATGGGCTATGAGCGGGCACTCGATGAACACGGTATTCCGCTGAATGGGGATTATATCTTCTATACGCAGGAACTGGGTTTTGAACAAGGACAGCTGGCTATGAAAAAAATTCTTCAGTTAGAAGACCGGCCGACCGCAGTATTTGCCGTCTCAGATTTATTGGCGATCGGTGCTCTCAAAGAAATCAATGCTGCAGGCCTCAACGTGCCGAAAGATATTGCCGTAGTCGGTTTTGATAAGATTGATTTTTCCAATATGACAAATCCGGCACTGACAACAGTCGCCCAGCCGATGTATAAAATGGGAACGGTAGCGGCACGTATGCTGATTGAGAAGATACAGGGGAAAACCGTGGACAGTGTAGTTTTAGGCCACGAACTGGTTATACGGGAATCGACGACGGGGTGAACCAGCTGAGTTCAGCGCTCTATTATTAACGTGTTTGATGGTGGAGCGCTGGCCTTAGCTGTTAATGTAATGCTTGCATCAAAGGGGAGCTTATAAAAAAATGAAGGGGTGAATAAAGTGAAGAAATTATGGATCATTTTATTGTCTATCATCACAATTTTTGCATTGGCAGCATGCGGCAACGCGGAAACAGAGGATGCAGGTTCAACAGATGAAGGAGGAGGAGATGAGCAATTGACGATTGGCATCTCACTTCCTTCGGCAACGCACGGCTGGATGGGGGCATTGATCGAAAGTGCTGAACAGCAGGCGATGGCTTTAAAAGAAAGCGAAGGCATTGATTATGTCATGACCAACGCAGCAGACCCGAACACACAGGCAAACGACGTGGATGACCTGATCGCGCAGGAAGTGGATGTTATTGTCATGCTGCCGATCGAATCCGCGGCTTTAAGTCCGGTCGGACAAAAAATTAAAGATGCCGGCATTCCGCTGGTCATCGTTGACCGTGAACTTGAAAATGATGCAGCGACGGTAGTGGTCAAAGGGGACAATGAAGGCATCGGTGTCAATGCCGGGAAATACTTCGTGGAACAATTGAATGGCGAAGGGAAAATCGTTGAAATCACCGGTCCCCCAAGTTCTGTGACCGAACAGCGGGGCTCAGGATTTAAAGAAGCCGTTGAAAGCGAACCGGGTATGGAAATCATCGCTTCACAAAGCGGAGATTTTTCGACTGAGACATCACTGGAAGTTATGCAGAACATCCTGCAGGCAAACCCAGAAATTGATGCGGTCTTCACACAGGATGATGGCATGGCACTAGGCGTATTGCAGGCGATTGAAGAAGCAGGCCGTACGGATATCCAGTTTGTCACAGGCGCAGGCGGAGCAAAAGGCGTTTTTGAAGATATTCAAAACGATGGACTTATGAAAGCCACATTCCTTTACTCGCCGACTATGGTGGAAGACGCGGTGAAAATTGCGGCAGACATTGCCCAAGGAGAAGAACCGGCTGAATCGATGGTCGTGAAGGAAGCGACGCAAGTAACAAAAGAAAACGTGGATGAGTATTACGATCCGGAATCGAAATTCTAAGTGAACTGCTGGGAAATGCAATGGAGCCATTGCATTTCCTCTTTTCCTATAAGGGGGTAAAGATATG
This sequence comes from Planococcus sp. SE5232, assembly GCF_050686535.1. Classification (NCBI taxonomy): domain Bacteria; kingdom Bacillati; phylum Bacillota; class Bacilli; order Caryophanales; family Caryophanaceae; genus Planococcus; species Planococcus sp. SE5232. The sequence continues at coordinate 52,296 of NZ_JBOGCP010000001.1, forward strand.
ACTTCACATCCTTTTGTGGCAATGAATAATATCGGGAAATCGTTTAACGGTGTACCCGTTTTGAAAAATGTAAATCTGGAAGTGGAAAAAGGTGAAATTCATGCCTTGCTTGGCGAAAACGGAGCCGGCAAATCGACACTGATGAATATTTTAGGCGGTGTCCATCAACCAGATAGCGGACAGATCTTTGTCAAAGGCGAAGAGGTGGCCATGACAAGTCCCCATGTTTCTCAGGCACAAGGCATAAGCTTTATCCACCAGGAGCTGAATATGGTCGGTGACTTAAGAGTGTATGAAAACATGTTTCTAGGTTCAGAAATTCGTAATAGAATCGGAGTTTTGAACGTGGAAGAAATGTGCCGCCAAACTCATAAAATTTTAGCGGAACTTGGCGTTACGATCAATCCGAAAGAATATGTCCGCAATCTTGCGACCTCCTATAAGCAGCTGATTGAAATTTCAAAAGCTCTGCTGCACAAGTCCCAGTTGATCATCATGGATGAACCGACGACCTCGCTCGCAGAACATGAGGTGAGCCGTCTTTTTGAACTGATGAGGAACTTGAAGAAATCCGGTGTTTCCATCATTTATATTTCACATAAATTGAAGGAAATCCAGGAAGTGTGCGATCGCTATACGGTTTTACGGGATGGCCAGCTGGTGAAGACGGACGTCATGCAAAACGAAAATCTGGAAGTGATCACTAAATTGATGGTAGGGAAATCCATTTCCCAGGAGCGGTACGTGCATGAGCACAGCTTTGGAGATCTGGCGTTAGAAGTAGAGGGCTTATCAAGTACAGGTTTATTCAAGGACATCAACTTCACTGTGCAAAAGGGCCAAATCGTGGGTTTTACGGGTCTCGCAGGCGATGGCAGGACCGAGCTCTTTGAAAGTTTGTTCGGGTACCGGAAGAAATACGCCGGCACAGTCAAAGTGAAAGGCAAAGTAGTGAAAATAAATCATCCCCGAAAAGCGCTGAAAGCGGGGCTGGGCTATGTGCCGAAAGACCGGAAAGAGAATGCCATCATCAAAGATTTGAGCGTTATCCATAATATGAGTTTGTCGTCGATGGGAAATTTTGAACGGATGGGTTTTATACAGGACAAAAAAGAACAGCAGAAATTCAACGACTATAAAAAATTATTGAATATTAAAGTGCACAATCCGCGCATCACTATCGATAAATTAAGCGGCGGAAACCAGCAGAAAGTCATCATCGCCAAATGGTTGGAAGCGGAAACGGATATCCTGATTTTCGACAATCCGACGCAAGGGATTGATGTCGGCGCCAAACAGGAGATTTATCAGCAGATCCTGGCACTGGCGAAGCTGGGCAAAGCCATTATTATCCTGTCATCTGAAGCGCCGGAAGTGATGAGGATCTGCCACAATATCCACGTCATGTACCACGGGGAAATCACGGCACGATTTACAGGAGATGAAGCGAACGAAGAAGAGATTATGCATTACGCTACAGGAGCAAAAAAGGAGGGAGAGAAAATTGGCTAACATAGATGCAAAAGAATACAGTCCAGAATCTTCAAGCATGAAAAGCCGGTTGTCCTGGCTTTGGTCAGAATACAGTGTCATTATCGCATTCGTCATTATCTATATTGCTGCCTCCGCGATGAACCCACGATTTCTCGATCTCAATAACCAACTGAATATCTTGATGCAAGTCTCGATCATCGGAATTATTGCACTCGGCATGACGGTGGTCATGCTGTCAGGGGGCATCGATTTATCAGTCGGTTCCGTCTTAGCGCTCGCCGGTGTTGTATCCGTATTGGCTTTGAATGCGTCAGGCAGTATTTTAATAGGTGTTTTTACGGCACTGCTAGTTGGGGCGTTTGCGGGGTTCCTGAATGGCCTGATGGTTGCAAAAGGCAGGATCGCTTCATTTATTGCCACCCTTGGGATGATGGCGGGAGCGCGTTCGATTGCACTTTACATTGCTGAAGGAGGCAGTGTATCGGGTGAAGTCAGCGGATTTACCGCCATTGCCAACAGTGACTTTTGGATTTTCGATTTTCCCGTCATCATCTTCTTTGCGATGGCGGTATTGATTTACGTATTGATGCACAAAACCCGATTCGGCAGGTACGTTTATGCCCTGGGATCAAACGAAAAAGCGGCGATGCTGTCAGCGATCCGTGTAGACCGCATCAAAATTGGGGTCTATACCTTGATTGGTACGCTGGTCGGGGTCGCGGCCGTCATTGAAACTTCACGCCTGAACTCGATATCTTCTTCCAGTTCGGGTGCACAGTACGAACTCGATGCCATTGCAGCCGTAATCATTGGAGGTACGCGCATGACCGGCGGCCGCGGAAAAATAATTGGGACGATTTTCGGAATTCTGATCTTGGGTATTTTGAACAATATGATGAATCTGATGAATGTCTCTCCGCATCTTCAGGGATTCGTTAAAGGATTGATCATCATCATTGCAGTAGTGTTCCAAAAAAGAGAATAGGAGGAAATTGAATGGGCATCAAAGTAGGCATTATCGGATGCGGTTCCATTACAAAAATGCGCCACGCACCGGAATATTCAGCGAATCCATATGTTGATGAAATTGTTTTTTACGACCGCAACCTCGACCGTTCAGAAGCGATGGTGGAATTGTTTGGCGGGACTCTCGCAAAAAGCGTCGATGAATTGTTTGCTGATCCCAGCATCGATGCAATCAGCGATTGTTCATCGAATGAGCATCACCATTTATTCTCTACCAAGGCGCTTCTAAGCGGAAAGCATGTGCTGTGCGAAAAACCGATTTCCTTGACGGTGGAATACGCGAAAGAAATACTGGCAGCCCAGAAAAAATCCGGAAAAAAATTGATGGTCGACCATAACCAGCGATTCACGCGCGCACATCAGAAAGCTAGAGAAATCCTTGCCAGTGGGGAAATGGGGAAGATACTGACATTCCGCACGGCATTCGGGCACTCAGGCCCCGAAGCCTGGGGGATCAATAAGACCAAGTCCACCTGGTTTTATAAGAAGGAACGGTCGGGGTTTGGCGTTGGCGGAGATTTGGGCATCCACAAGATAGATTTACTGCATTACTTGCTCGATGATGAAATTGTCCAAGTGAGCGCATTTCAAGGGGCTTTGCATAAAGTGGATGAAAATGGTGAGCCGATTGAAGTATGCGACAATCTGGTATGCAGCCTGGCAACCCGAAAAGGACGTCTCGGCAATGCGGCGTTTTCTTGGACGTATTACGGAGAAGAAGATAACAGCACCATCGTCTATTGTGAGAAAGGCATCATGAAAATTTACCACAACGAGCAGTACCAGCTGGAAATCATCATGCAATCCGGCGAAAAAATAAACTATGAGCTGGAAGCGATCCAGACGAACGATAACCAGACCCCCAGTGGTGTCATCGATGCGTTTGTCGATGCCATCCGTTTGGACCAGGAGCCGATTGTAACTGGTGAAGATGCACTTAAATCGTTGAGAGTCATTCTGGGTATCATGGAATCGGCTGAAACAAAACAGGTGATCACAATTGAAAAAGAGTCTTTCCTTCATCAATAGGGAGAGACTCTTTTTTGAATGTTTCTGTACATAACGGTCATTCCATGAAGGAATCATCTATTCAGCGAAAGTCCGACAAATATGTGGCCTCAAGAGTAAGTGGTTTTAAAACCAAGTTGACAAGTAGGTTTTAAGTGTAGTCTAATGTGAATAAGCTTTTTAGCACGAGCAGATAGATTTAGAACAGGCATAGGAGGATTCAAATGGTACATGAACAATATCCGGTCATCCCAGAAGCTGACTCATTTTTTCTGAAAGGAAATAGCATGGGGATTTTATTATGCCACGGCTTTTTAGGCACGCCGCAAAGTGTAAAGGAATTGGGTGAGGCAATTGCTGCCCATGGCTATACGGTTTCTTGTCCACGGCTTCCTGGCCACGGTACGCATTTCAAAGACCTCGAACAGTTTGTCTGCGACGATTGGTTTGCGCGGATAGAAGAGGCCTATAAGGACCTCAAACAGGCATGTTCCAGCGTTATCGTCATTGGGCAATCGATGGGCGGGACCTTGAGCTTGGATTTGGCCAGCCGCTATCCGGATATTCAAGGAATTGTCCTGATTAATCCGGCGATTGACATCCCTGCGTTTGAACCATACCGCGACCAGCCGTATTCCGCTTATGTCACCGAAGGCCAGCCGGACATCAAAAAAGAGGATGCGCTGGAAATCACTTATGAGAAGGCACCAGTCAAAGCGTATCAGCAATTATTAAAGTATATGAACGCTGTCGATGCTAAGCTTGCGGACGTGCGCTGTCCGGTCGTCTGTTTCCAGTCGCTCGAAGATCATGTTGTACCACCGGGCAATACGGATTACATTCTCCGCAGGGTTCAATCAGAGAGAAAGAGGAAATACGAATTGCACAATTCCTATCACATTGCTTCCATGGACCATGAATTGGATTTTATTGCCGAAAAAGCCATTCAGTTTGCCGAAGAAACACTCCCCTTACTAGTGGGTGAAAAGCTTTAGAGCTTAGTCGGAGTGAACTTAAGAACGGTCATATTGCAACCTGCTGCTGTCGCTCAGTTAATTGTTTAATAGAAAGTGAACCAATTGATTGAGACATTGTATAAAAAGGATTCTTTCGGGCCATTCGGGCCTGTAAGAATCCTTTTTAACTTTCTGGCAAAGAATATAAGCGCATTTCTGATAATAAAAGAGGAAAGGGGGAACTACAATAATATAGGAAAATGAGGGGATGCCGCTGCCAGCCGCTGTAACAAACGAAAGAAAGGAGGAGGAAACCATGGTGAGGGAAGATCGATTACGCAAAGAGCGTGAAGTGAATCCGTTGACCGATATTTGGCTGCGCACACGTGAAACCGTCCGCTTCGTCATTGACCGCAAGTCCGCTAAATACATCATTTTGCTCATTGTCTTGACGGGGTTTGCTTCAGGCCTGCTCGGGCTCATGAATACGAGAAGCGCCAACATGCCGGCGTGGGCAGCTGTTCTTCAGGCATTGGTTACCGGTCCGATCGGGAGTGCGTTTGGTTATTTCCTGGGAGCCGCTATATTGTTGCTGGTTGGGCGGTTGTTCAAAGGAACGGCATCCTATCAGGAAATGTTCAAAGCATTGGCTACAGCTCAAATACCACAAATTTGGCTTCTGCCACTGCTGATTATCTGGGCTTTTGCGTCACCTGAAACGTTCTTTGCAGACCGGCGGGATGTGGAGGGCAATCTGCTTGTCGTTGTCATGTCCTTGGTGATGGGGGTAGTGTCTGTTTGGACATTCGTCATCGTCTGCAAAGCAGTAGGCGAAGCCCATCGTGTCTCGTCTTGGAAAGGATTTTTCATTGTCATTCTGCCAGGCATCATAATCACCATCTTTGTTCTGCTTATTGTTTTTGTCTTGTTTGCCTCATTTTTTAACGGGTTCTGATAGAGCCATGTTTTAGTAGGGAGCAAGTCAACGCGATCAGGAAAACGGGTTAGCAGCCTGTGGAAGAGTTTAAAATCAGTAGCATATCGAGTAGGAATTGAAGCTGCTGTTTCTGCGTCCAGACTGTGCAGGAACAGCGGCTCCAATTTACATTTTCATTGCTGTTCAGTTCACCTCTTGTCTATTAGAATTCGGACGGGCGTAGTGTTTTGGATCCTGAGCCAAATCTGCTGAGAGCAAATATAGAGATATCCAATTGGCTTTCTCCTGCTAAAGCCAATTGGCTCAATACTTCTCCCATGACACTTCCAAATTTAAAGCCATGGCCGGAAAACCCGCAGGCGAAAATGACACGAGGATCTTCGGGATGGAAATCGACGATAAAATCATTGTCAGCCGAAAGGGTATATAAACATGTTTTTCCTTGCTTTAGTTTGCCGTTTGCACGGGGGAGGTAAAGCTCAAGACCCTGCCTCAAGTCGCCTTCATCTGATTCGTGTGCTCCAAAGTTCTGGGTCTGCAGATTCGGGTCGATCGGCTGTCCGCCATCCGACCTTCCGATTTTAAGGCCCGCTCCATTCAAACTGGGGAAACCATAGAACTTTTTATCTTGGTCTTCTACAAAAAAAGCTGGAAAGTTAACTGCGTCATATAATTTGGAAGGCGCTTCGAACCAAGCCACAGCTTTACGGATCGGCTGGATCGGCAGCTTCAAATCCGGCAACAGGTTGGCTGCCCACGCTCCCGCCGTGACGATTACTTTCTTGGCATGAAACGTCATATGTTCGGTCGTGATTTTTACACCTTGTTCGTCGTGAAGATCGATGTGTTGAACGGGTGTATGGGCAACCAGCTGTGCTCCGTGTGTAATAGCCATTTTTTTGTATGCCCGAATGGCATTCTCGCTGTAGAGGATTCCTGATTCTGATTCAAAGCAGCCGATGAAATGGTCAGGTACAGAAAATCCCGGCCATCTTTCGTTGATTTCCTTGCCGGTCAGCATCTCTAACGGAAGGTTATACTTATGAGCAGCCGCAATTGTCTCCTGCAGGAAGGGCGAATCCTGCGGGCCAAGGCCGACGACCCCGGTTTTTTCAAAGATGTTGAAGCCGGTTTGCTGCTCCAGTTCCTCCCACAATTGCTGCGCACGTTTTACTAATGTAACGTATTGCCTCCCTTCGCCGTAAGCATGGCGGATCAAGCGGGTATCGCCATGATGGCTGCCATGGATATGCGGAGGATCAAAGGCATCGATCAAAACAGTTTTCACGTTTTGCTGTGCCAAAAAAGCGCCGGCAGCCATTCCCATTGTTCCAGCTCCAATTATTGCGACATCATAAATAGCTTTTTTGGTCATTTTCTCGCTCCAATCTTCTTTGCTAGTAAAGTGGTTTTAAAACGACGCTCTCCTGTAAAAAAGCAAGGGTGAATTATTACTAGATGGTATGAAAGATGTGAGGGATTGTCAATCGTCCATTATGCGCTATACGCCTTGAATTATTTCAACGGGAACTCAGAAACTGGTGGACACTCTGCAATGGAGCTCCATTCGTTGGGTATAAACGCCAATTTTGTGCAAAAAAATTTTGAGTAAATTCGAAATAGAATAAAAATGTATTTGACATGAGAGCCAATGTCAAATACTATCGTTAATATGAAAAAAAAATTAAATAACTTATCAAGAGAGACTGAGGGACAGGCCCTGTGAAGTCCAGCAACCATCATTTTTATGAGAGGTGCTAATTCCTGCAGAGTGTTTTATTCTGAGAGATAAGAATTTGGCTGAAACCTCTTTCCTATTGGAAGAGGTTTTTTTGTTTCCAAAGGGCGATTGCAAAAATGATTTTCTTGAAAAGTAGAAAAAGGAGGTTTTCGGTGACTTGGAAATATGCAAAAGAAAAAGGATGACCCCATGTATGGATAAGCAACTAGTCCTTTGCCGGCAGTAATGTCTTTACATTTAGCTTACATAGCAAGAAAAATTGGCTTTTGCCTTTCCCCATCAAATTGACTTACGGCTTGTTGCCTAAAAAAGGAGCATGAAAATGAAAAGAAAACATTATGTATTGGGATCCCTGTTTTTATCACTGGGTGTAATCGGGGCGTTAAGTGGGTGTTCGTCGGAGGAAGCGACAAGTGCAACGGGCGATCAAGTGGTTGTGGTAGGAACGCAAAATGATTATCCGCCATTTGCTTTTGCGGATGACACTAATGAATTGACAGGGTATGACGTCGAGATGGTGAAAGCGATCGATGAAAAATTGGATGGCTATACATTCGAGTTTGTCGCCGTTCCGTGGGATAGCATGTTTCTTGCACTCGAATCCAATAAGGTTCAGGCAATCGCAGACCAAGTAGCAAAAACACCTGAACGCCAGGAAAAGTACTTGTTCACCGATGAATCTTATTTTGCAGCAGAAACAGTCATTGCGGTGAAAACCGGAAGAGAAGACATCCGGACTGTAGAGGATTTAGAAGGAAAGGCGGTTGGCGCTTTAGCGGGGGATTCTTATACGCTGTTGCTGGAGGAGTATAACGAAACAGCAGATACGCCCATTGAGTTGAAATACAGCGAAAGTGGAAACCCTTCGGAAATTTTGCAGGACGTGCAAAATGGCCGTGTCGATGCCTACGTGAATGATCCGATTATGATGAATGCGGTGTTGGAAAAAAACAATTTAGGAGTAGAAATTGTGGGGCAGCCTTTGGTCAATGATGACATGGGAATTGTGTTGAAAAATGGAGAAGAGGGCGAAAAATTAAAATCCTTAATCGATCCCATCCTGAAAGAACTTAAAGAAGACGGTACCTTAACGGACCTGTCGATCAAGTGGACTGGCGGAGAATATATCCCTGAATAGGTCTGTGGAAGGAAAGAGAAAATGGAAAATCTACTGGATATACAATTTTTAATCGAAAGTTTTCCTGCTATTATTTCACGGCTCCCGATTACCATCGGGATAGCTGTCGGCTCATTGATTTTGAGTTTAGTTATCGGGGTTTTCACCGCATTGATCAAAATATACAAGGTTCCGGTATTAAGTGTGGTTTCATCGATATACATCTCTTTTGTCAGAGGAACGCCTTTACTGGTCCAAATCTATTTGGTGTTTTATGGAATACCGAAGATCATCTATTATTTACAGATTGAATATGGCTGGCTTCAGTCCGCCGACGTCAACAGTATACCGCCCGAAGTATATGCGCTACTGGCTTTTTCCATTAATCTGGGCGCTTATTTGTCCGAGACGATCCGGTCAGCGATCGAATCGGTTGATCGGGGACAATTTGAAGCTGCAAAAGCAATCGGGATGAAGCCTACACAAATGATGCTTCAAATCATTTTCCCGCAGGCGTTGGCAGTCGCAATCCCGAACCTGGGAAATATGTTCATCAGCACGATCAAAGACACGTCGCTGGTTTTCATCATTGGCGTCGTGGACATTATGGGGCAAGCCAAAATTCTTGGGTCCCGCGGTTTGGCATTTTTTGAAGTATACATTGCGGTATCCATCGTCTACTGGATCCTTTGCATAATAGTAGAGCGGTTGCTGGTGAAAATCGAGAAGCGGGCTCGCAGATATGAAAGAGGGATTGCCTCATGATTAAATTGGAAAATATCCATAAATATTACGACAGCCATCATGTGCTGAAGGGAATCAATATAAGCGTCGATAAAGGCGAGGTTGTTTCTATTTTGGGACCAAGCGGCTCAGGCAAGTCGACACTGTTGCGCTGCATCAATTTCCTGGAGCAGCCGACCAGCGGAATAGTGGAAATCGGCGGCAACCGAGTGGACGTTGAATCAGCCAGCAAGTCGGATATCTTTGCTTTGAGAACGTCGACAGGAATGGTTTTTCAGCAATACAATCTGTTTAAAAACTTAACCGTGCTGCAAAATGTAATGATCGGGTTAACCAGTGTCAAGCAACTGAAGAAAGACGAAGCGAAAAAGAAGAGCTTGGAAATTCTCGAACGGGTGGGCTTGTCGAATAAGCTAAGCCATTATCCGGTACAACTATCGGGTGGCCAGCAGCAACGGGTGGGCATTGCTCGGGCACTTGCACTCAATCCGGAAGTGTTATTGTTTGATGAACCGACGTCTTCTCTGGACCCAGAGCTGGTTGATGAAGTTTTGGCGACAATCAGAAGTGTGGCAGACACAGGCAAAACGATGTTTATCGTTACCCATGAGCTTAACTTTGCGCGTGAAATCTCGGATCGTGTCATTTTCATGGAAGACGGTGTCATCATCGAAGAAGGCACTGCGGATCAGCTTTTTACTAACGCAAAAATGGAAAGAACAAAGCAATTTTTAGGCAAAGCCACCCGGAACAATTAATAAATCGCAAAAAGAGCTTGGATTTGGAAAGGATGAATTAGCGTGAACCCGATCGAACAAATTTTGAACCGCTTCCCAATTGTCATTCTTGACGGCGCGATGGCCACAGAGCTTGAGAATTACGGCTGCAATTTAAATGACCGCTTATGGTCGGCAAAAGTCTTGATGGAAAACCCGGAATTGATCAAGAAAGTTCACTTGGATTATTTTCAGGCAGGTGCAGATTGCGCAATTACCGCAAGCTACCAGGCGACTATCGAAGGATATAAAGAAAGAGGGTTGACCGGGGAGGAGGCAATCGGCTTGATCGACAAGTCTGTTGCACTTGCAGCAGAAGCCCGTGATGAATTTTGGTCAGATTTGCAGGATCAATCAAACCGGCCGAAACCACTCGTTGCCGCTTCTGTCGGGCCATATGGAGCGTTCCTGTCGGATGGTTCTGAATACCGCGGTGATTATTCGGTGAGCGAAGAGGAATTGATTGCCTTCCATAAAGAACGGATCCGGGTGTTGGTTGGAGCGGGTGCAGATATTTTAGCGTGTGAAACCATCCCCTGTCTGGCGGAAGCTAAAGCGATCGTCAAAGTATTAAAGGAGTTTCCGGATGTCTATGCGTGGTTCAGTTTCAGCGCAAAAGACGAATATCACATAAGCGATGGAGAGAAAATCGCCAAATGTGCGGAGTGGTTGGATGGCCAACAGCAAGCAGCGGCAATCGGCATCAATTGTTCAGCACCCCACCTCATCGAATCGTTGATCAACGAGGTGAAGAGCCAGACCAGCAAGCCGGTCATCGTGTATCCGAATTCAGGTGAAGAATACGATCCGACAAGCAAGACATGGGGGAAAGGTTCTTCAGCAGATCTGTTTACCTCAAATACACGGCGCTGGCATGAAGCCGGTGCCCAGATCATCGGAGGGTGTTGTAGAACTGCTCCTGAGGATATCAAAGCGATTGCTGAGTGGGCCCGTAAATAGATGTTCCGTTGCTTGAAGAGGCATCAGAGAGCCATATGGAGCGCCTGGTTATAAGTAGTTTTTTGGTGGAAGCAATTAAGTATAAGCCGGTAACATTGCATTGCAAACTCTGGTTTAAATAGATAAGAGAATAGAAGGGTTTAGAAGCGGGAAGATACGAAACTTCGAAAGAAGGTTCTCTTCCCGTTTTTTGTTTTTCAGGATTTCTTGATTCTAGTAGATGAGTTCAGGCATCACAAAGTAGAGCCGCCTCAATTCGCTTTCATTATGGTTCATACAATCCCAAGTTCTGTCTAAGCTTATTTTATGATGTTTATATAAATGAGCGATTGGCAGTAACTTTCAATGATCAAGCAAGCGGCCATTGTCATGCCACTGGCCGTACATTTTATTTTCCCTTGTGTTTTCAATGAATTTTTCCAATCTTTTATTGAAAAGTTCAGGGTCTTTTTTATGGCTTTGGATGGTATCGATTCGGATTCTTCTGTAGAGTTCGGGAAAGTTCAGGAAGTTTTGATAAACTTGAGCCTCTTTTTTCAGGCGTGCTTCAATCTCCTCATCGATGAGAAAGGACTCAGGGTGCATATCGGGTAAGACCCGCCGCCCTCTTTCTGTCATCAACCCTAATTTCTCCAATCTTCTTATTCTTTCTTTATTCAACTCAGTAAAATGGCTGTTTTTCTTTCTTGGAGATAGCCGTTGAACCGTTTCCGTATCAGACAGCTTCTTTTTGGTGCTGTCGATCCAGCCGAAACATAAAGCTTCTTCGACTGCGTCTAAATATTGGACGACTCCTGGTTGCTCTTTTGTGCTGACGGCCACCCAGCAGAACTTTTCTGCCGCAGAATTTTCCTCAAGCCACTCCCTCAATTCCTGCCGGGTCTTCACGTCGATCAGATTCTCGATTTCCATTTTGGCCAATCCTTTCTTTAAGGAATATTTGCCCTTAGTATAACGGGTACATGAATCATTGGAAATGTATGGACGTTCTTTGCATGGTGTATTCAAAACAGCCGAGTTAAAGAAAAATAAAATTAGTCTTGTAGGAGATGAAACAGCAAAGAGGAGCCGTAAAATCGGCTCCTCTTTATCTGTTCATTATGGATTTTCAACTCTTTTTCAAGAAAAAAGAGAAATAGTCATCGTCGTTTCAACAGGTTTGGTTTCAACGATGATTTTTCCGTTGCGGATCGAGTAAAGAACGGAAGCCTGCGTCCGGATTGCTTCGTATTCAGATTCAGAATCGATAACGATCAAGTTGGCTTGATGGCCTTCTTTGATGCCATAGCCTTCTTCAATCGCCAGTGTTTTGGCGCCATTGATGGTGATCAAATCAAGCGCTTTTACGATATGGGCGTAATCTGTCATATGGCAAGCATGCAGACCGGTATCGACGACACTCATCAAGTTGCCGTCACCGAGCGGATACCATGGATCCATGATCGAATCGAGACCGAAACAGACGTTGATGTCATCTGCCAGCAGTTCTTTCACACGTGTGATGCCGCGGCGCGCCGGATGGCCATCAAAGCGTCCCTGCAAATGAAGATTGGCTTTTGGCAGCGAGACAAAGTTGATCTTGGCTTTTCTCAAGGTCTGGAACAATTTATACGTATAGGCATTGCTGTAGGAAGCCATGGCCGTCGTGTGGCTGGCTGTTATACGATGTCCGATGCCCAGTTTCAATGCCTCTCCTGCAAGCACTTCAAGGTATCTGGATTGGTCATCATCGATCTCATCACAATGGATATCGACCAATTTATCGTATTTCACAGCCAGTTCAAGCGCCTTACACACCGAACGGACCCCATCTTCCCGGGTCAATTCATAATGTGGAATGCCGCCGACGACATCAGCGCCCATCTCCAATGCTTTGATCAGCAGTTCTTCCCCATCTGGTTTGGTGTACAAGCCTTCTTGAGGAAGTGCTACAATCTGCAGGTCCATCCACGGTTTGATTTCTTCTTTTACTTCCAATAAGGCTTCCAATCCTTTTAAGGTCGGATCGCTGACATCGACGTGTGTCCGTACATGCTGGATGCCGTGTGTCAGCTGCATCTTGATCGCCGTCAACGCTCTTTTTTTAATATCGTCTTTTGTTTCCGTTACGAGTTGTTTTCGTTCTGACCAAATTTCTATTCCTTCGAAGACAGAACCCGATTGGCTCCATCGCGGCGTTCCCGCTGTCAACACGTAGTCCAGGTGGATATGGGGCTCTACGTAAGGGGGCAATACGATTTTTCCTTTTAAGTCGATGGTTTGCTCATCAGTTTCCTCAGTTGGGTTTGCAGCTTGCTTGATGGAGTTGATTTGTTCCGATTGGATCGAGATATCCCATTTTCCTTCTTGTCCGTAAAGCTTTGCGTTTTTTAATAACATGCAGCTCTCTTCCTTTCGAGAAATTAGATTCTTCTGGCGGTGTTTTGAAAGCTTCAGCGAGGCCAGTGCTTCTCGCCAATAGATACGATTCACCTCACTGGCATCTTATCAAAACCGGAGGAAATATGCCGAGTCGACCCCTTATCCCTGGTAGTTGGGGGAGGCTTATCAGCCTTCAAATCTTCCTCCTAACTTCCGTGCTTCTTCCAAGACTTTCCTTCATACTAAAGAAAACGTGAAATGGGAGCGGAAAAGCTTGATATATCCTGTATAAATTCCAATCTGATAAAAAAGGAGACGATTACGATGAACGAACTCTACATTAAACAAAAGGTATTCAGTCTAAGCGGCAAATTTGCTGTGAAGGATAAGGAACAGCAGGATGTCTATTATGTGGAAGGCAGCTTTCTGCAGATTCCTAAAACCTTCTCCATACTGAATATGGCAAGGGATGAAGTCGCGCTCATCACCAAAAAGACCTTCAGCTTTCTGCCGAAGTTTTTTGTTGAAGTGAACGGACAGGAGCGGTTAACGATCAAAAAGGAGTTTTCTTTGTTCAAAGCCCGCTATACAATTGACGGTACCGGAATTGAAATCCATGGAAACTGGTGGGATCTGGATTTTCAAGTAGTGCAAAATGGAGAAGTGATTGGCCAGGTGAGCAAAGAATGGTTGAGCTGGGGAGACACCTACAAGGTGGAAATTTTGGATGAGGAGATGGAGACGGTCGTCATCGCCATTGTGATTGCGATTGACTGTGTCAAAGCTGATCAGGCAGCTGCTGCGTCTGCTGGGGGTTCAGTGTAGTTTAAAGTGAGACGATGAAATTGAGTTTAACGTATAGCCGTTAAAAAGAAGCAATTCCTTGGCCATCCACTGGCTTCTGGAATTGTTTCTTTCTTTTGTCCAATATTAAAAAATCATTTCTGCTTTCTTAAAAAAAACTTTAAAAATACTACTTATAATTTACCTATCCCTTGAAGAAAGGCATACCGATCCAAAAGACAAACGAAATAATGATTACTAGGAGGAAGAAAAATGAATGGTTCAATCATCTTCACAATCAATTCTACTGATATCCTATTGCCGGTGTTCATGCTTTTGATCATCTACTTGCTTGTTGCCACCTTGTTAAAGAAAAACTATTCTTTCGGCCAATTTACGCTAATGCTGTCTTTCACCGTTTATTTTCTCGCTATGATGCATTTGGTGTTTTTTCCAATTGAAGTGAATCTCGGTGAATATCGAAACCTGACACCGTGGTACAAATCCACCAACTTTATTCCGGTCTTGACGATTGATCTGAAGACTTTCCTGTTGAATATCATCATGCTGGTACCCTTTGGAATGTACTTGCCGTTTTTAAGCCGGAAAATCCGATCTGTTAAACAGGCAGCCCGTCTAGGGTTTTATGTTAGTTTATCGTTTGAACTCACTCAATTGGCCGTCCGGATTTTGCTCGGAAGCGGGAGAAGTACAGATATCAATGATTTGATTGCGAATACATTAGGCGCTGTGATAGGGTTTCTACTAATAAGGCAAATTCTAAGAATTTCACAGGCTCAAACCATTTTCCACAAATTCTGCCTGGAAAAAAGAGCTGGAATAGGTCGGTAAGATGGATTTTAAAGAGGGGGAGAACAAGCGTGAGCCATATTGTTTTAATCGTTGATGATGACCGTGACATTGCGAGGCTGGCAGAGATTTATTTGCAAAATGAAGGGTATGAGGTTTTGCAGGCACAGGACGGATTAGAGGCATTGGCAGTCATCGAACATGTTTCTGTCGATCTGATCGTTCTGGATGTTATGATGCCCCGCATGGACGGTTTGGAGTTTTGCAGGCAGGTGCGGGCAACTAGTCAGATACCGATTCTTATGCTTAGCGCCAAGGTGCAGGACATGGACAAAATCACTGGACTGATGACGGGGGCAGATGATTATATGACCAAACCGTTTAATCCGCTGGAATTGAATGCTCGTGTAAAGGGGTTGCTGCGGCGTGCTAGCTATATTCCGCGAGACAGGGAACAGGGGAGCATCCAGATCGATTCCTGGGAAATCGATAAAAAAGGTCACAGGGTCAGTGTACATGGCAAGGAAATCAAATTGACTTCCAGCGAATTTGATATCTTTTATTTGTTGGCTAAAAACCAAGGCACTGTTTTTAGTTCGGAAGAAATTTTCAAGCGGCTGTGGCAGGAGGACAGTATGGGATCAAACAAGACAGTGATGGTGCATATTAAGAATCTTCGGGACAAGATGCAGGCAGCCAGTCCTAGGGAAGCTTTAATTCAAACTGTCTGGGGAGTAGGCTATAAAATTGAAAAAAGTCGTTAAGTTTATTCCGATGTGGAAATCGCTGCTATACATCTTTCTGGCAATCATACTGACAGCAGCCGCCGCTCAAGTCCTTCTTTTTGCCTTGTATTTCCTGGAAACAGAATCTTCCAGGCTCGCGGGTTTTATCGAGCTGAGCGGCTCTTTTGGTTTAGTGCCTTTCTTCCTATTATGTCTACTGCCATTTGCTCTGATCTTATCTTACTTTTATCTGTTTGAGCGGCAGCGATATGCGGAAAGTGCGATGAAGAACATGATGAAAGAAATGGAAAATATCGCAAAAGGGCAGTTTGAGCAAGAATTGACAATTGAAGATGGAGGAGTAATAGGGGAACTAGCCGATAGGGTGAACCAACTCGTTCTGCAGTTAGAAAAAGCGAAAGCCGAGCAAAAAAAAGCTGCTGAGATCAAGAATGATTTAATCACCAACGTCGCGCATGACCTTCGTTCTCCCTTAACATCCATTGTCGGCTATTTGGATTTGATCAACGAAGACCAGTACAAAAACGAAGTGGAGCTCAGGTATTATATCCAGATCATCCATCAGAAATCCCATGAGTTGAACCAATTGCTCAATGATTTGTTTGAGTATACCTTGGTGCAGAATAAAGAAGCACTGGTCAATGAAGTACCCATCAATCTGGAAGAAATGCTGAACCAGTTGTCCGTTCAATTCCAGTTCCAGCTTAAAGAGGCAGGAATGGAGATGCGGCAGCAATTTTCATACACTGAAACACCGTTTGTAATAGGAGAAGGAACAAAGCTGGCCAGAGTATTTGAAAACCTGATTCAAAACGCCATCCGGTATGGGAAAGATGGAAAGTATATTGATCTTCTGGTAAAGGAATCGGAAGGACTCATCGAAATTGAAATAGCGAACTATGGCCAAGTTATCCCAAGCATTGATTTGCCATACCTATTCGAACGGTTCTACAGAGTCGAAAAATCACGTTCCCAGTATACAGGGGGTTCGGGGTTAGGTTTAGCTATCGTAAAAAGCATTTTGGAATTGCATGGCGGACAAATTGAAGCAGAAAGCTCATTGGGAAGAACAGCTTTTGTGGTGAAACTTCCTAAAAAGAGTCATTAATTACTGGTTTCAGCACGTATTTTCATAATAAATAGCGATGAAACAATAAAAAGCAAAACTGTCCTTTCGTCATACTTACTGATGAAAGGGCGGTCTTTTTTATATAACAACAGCCTTGTCACGACAAGCACGACAAAGTTGACTTTCCTTGTTATTGAATACGCTTCCATTCAAGGGCTATGATGGAAACACATCATAGAGAGATAAATTAACTTTAAGTTTTTCGGCAGACGGTGTTCTGCAGCGCCGCGTATCTTGAAAACTTTCGTACAGCTTCACAAACTACATTTCGAAGGAGAGGATCACATGAACGAATCAACAATGAAGGTTCGGATACAAAAGTTCGGTAATTTCCTGAGCTCCATGGTTTTGCCGAATATCGGCGCATTTATTGCTTGGGGATTGATTACAGCCCTATTCATCCCAACAGGATTTATTCCGAATGAAAATCTTGCTTCACTAGTGGGGCCGATGGTTACCTATATGCTGCCGCTTCTGATCGGTTATACAGGAGGCCGGCTGATTTACGATCAGCGTGGTGGGGTGGTCGGAACCATCGCAACAATGGGGGTCATTGTCGGAGCTCCGGATACCCCAATGTTCCTGGGTGCCATGATCATGGGTCCGCTCGGCGCATATGCTATCAAGAAATTTGACCAATTGATCGAAGGGAAAGTCCGGACCGGCTTTGAAATGCTGGTCAATAACTTCTCTGCCGGTATTCTCGGCGGCGCATTAGCCATTTTTGCATTTCTCAGCATCGGACCGGCTGTAAGTGCTTTTACTTCGGTTCTTGTTTCTGGAGTGGACTGGTTATTGGCAGCGGGATTATTGCCGTTGACGAGCATTTTGATCGAACCGGCAAAAATTCTGTTCCTGAACAACGCCATCAACCATGGTGTGTTGACACCAATCGGCTTGGAGCAGGTCCAACAGGCAGGCAAATCGATTCTGTTCCTGCTGGAAGCGAATCCGGGTCCGGGACTTGGTGTACTTCTTGGGTTTATGCTGTTTGGAAAAGGCATCGCCAAGCAGTCAGCTCCGGGAGCAGCCATCATCCATTTCTTCGGGGGGATTCATGAAATTTATTTCCCCTACGTCTTGATGAAGCCGATGTTATTGCTGGCTGTCATTTTCGGCGGAATGAGCGGAGTTTTTACACTTGTTTTAATGGGTGGCGGATTGGTTGCTCCCGCATCGCCGGGAAGCATTCTGGCCATTGCAGCGGTTACACCGCCTGAGGGAATGGCTTACCTGGCCAACTTTGCTGCCGTCTTTGTCGCAACTGCCGTGTCTTTCGCCATCTCAGCAGTCGTATTGAAATCGAGTAAACAAACAGATGAAGATATGGAAGAAGCCACAAAGAAAATGGAACAGATGAAAGGCAAAAAGAGTTCTATTTCCCGGGAAATAACACAGCCTGCTGGAAATGTCAGCGGAGTATTCCCATCAAATGTCCAGAAAATCGTTTTTGCCTGCGATGCCGGAATGGGATCGAGTGCAATGGGTGCTTCTCTCCTGCGCAAGAAAGTAAAAGAAGCAGGTCTGGATGTAACAGTGACGAACACGGCAATCAGTACAATTCCGTCTGATTCCCAAATTGTTATTACACAGGAAAAATTGACGCCGCGCGCAGAAAATAAAGTGCCGGATGCCTATCATATTTCAGTCGATAACTTCCTATCAAGCCCTGAATACGATCAACTGATCGACCGTCTGCAAACAGGCGTGACAGGTGAGCAGCATAAACTTGTCGAAGAAAGTGAAGCAAGTGTCCCACATAGCACTGAAGACGATCAGCTCCTGCTGGAGGAAAACGTCTTTATGAACCAGAAATTCCGCACAAAAGAAGAAGCAATCCGGTTCGCGGGGGAAGCATTGGTCCGGGGCGGATATGTCGAAGAATCCTATGTGGATGAGATGATGAAGCGCGAGGAAATCACGACAACCTATATGGGCAATAATGTCGCCATTCCCCACGGCACGGAAAACGCCAAAAAATCTGTCCTGAAGTCGGGCTTTACTGTTGTTCAGGTTCCAAATGGAGTAGACTTTAATGGAGAAAGCGCAAAAATGATTTTTGGCATCGCCGGAAAGGACGGCACACACTTGGAAATCCTTTCAGGAATCGCCGTCATTTGTGCAGAACAACTTAACGTAGACAAGCTGGTCAATGCGAAGTCCGCTAAGGAATTAATCGCGATCATCAACAGCAATTAAATAGCAGTAACAGAAAGGCGGGGATTCCTGCCTTTTTGTTCTATTCTCTATAAGTTGAACTAAAGAAACCTGCTTTACACAACGCTTCGGACGCTTTGGGTAGAGCAAAGACGATTGCTCCTGCGCAAGCTCGTCGCAAATGAGGTCCCAGGAATGCCTGGTCCCTCATTGGCTCCCGCAAGAAGCCAGGCAAAGAGCGCCAGTCTTCTTGCTTCGCCTAGCCCCTGGGCGCGGCGGCGCTAAGAGATGTAGTAAAATCGAAGTGAGCCTCTGTGTTTCCACTGTATTGATAAAAGATATGGAGCAAATCAGCGGAGACTCCCAAGGGAGCAGTGCAACGACATACAAGAAATCCACTCGGGCCAAAAGCCCGAGTTAGTTCGGTGCAAGCCCGCAGGAAAGATACGGCCGAAAGGAATTCGGATCGTATCTTTGCGACGAAGCTAGCGCAGCGATGCAGGAGCACCGGGTTTTCAGGAGCTGATTTGTGGAATATCATGAAGATCATTAGTTCAACTTATCTATCTACATTTCCTTGTTCTAAAAAAAAGCACTTAAAAGTGAAGTGAGTGAGGCCGATGTTTATTACATTTAGGGAAAAGTCCATTATCGAGCTGATCGTCCGAACTTCTGGAAAGCATACCGTGCATTCGCTGTCTTCCTACTTGGATGTCAGCGCCCGGACGATCCAGCGGGATTTGAAATCAGTAGGGAAGATGCTGAAGCAATTTGATTTGACCGTGGAACGTACGGGCGATGAAGGGCTTTTTATTGCCGGTCCGAATGAGCAGGTCTACCGCCTGATACAGAATTTGATCACCGTTAGTCCAGCGGATGAAACACCGGAAGAGAGAAAGCTGAAGCTGCTGGTTATTTTGCTGCATGAAGGACCGTTTTTCAAAATGCAGGTGCTGGCGGGCCAATTGGGGATCAGTACAGCCACGCTGACAGCCTACTTGGATGATGTAACCGACTGGCTGCGGAAATTTTCAATCGAGTTGTCGCGGACAAGAGGCGTCGGCGTTGAAGTGAATGGCAGAGAAGCAAATAAGCGCCATGCGTTAGGCGGCTACATCCTTGCTTATTTTTATGAAGAGATGGTGGAGAGTTTGTATTTTCTCCAGCAAGGAAAAAATAAGGAAGAGAAGATTCTTGGCTATTTTTCACCGAAGTACTTGGTTGTCGTGGATCAATTAGTGGATCAAAAAATCAATAAGGAACAAACAAGATTGGCGGACAGTGATTACATTGGATTGGTGGTCTATAGCTGTCTGGCTCTTCAACGCACGGAAGCGGGCTTTCTGCTTGAACCGAAGAACAAAAAAGAAGTTGGTTCAGACACTGAATACCGCTTGATGGAAAATGTTTGTACAGAGTTGCGCGGGCGGTTTTCTATTGGGCTGACTGCAGCGGATGTCCAGTTTTTAGCAGTAATTCTGAAAGGCTCGAAAGTACAGACGGCTGACTTGGCTTACTATGACAGTGTGCTGCTCGGGCGGCTGATTAAAAACCTGATCCGCGATGTTTCAGCGCAGCTGCATGTCAATCTGATCGATGATTTTTCGCTGTACCAGGGGTTGCTCGCACATATGGGGCCTTCGATTTTCCGCCTAAACCAAAAGCTGGAGTCCTTCAATCCATTAACCGATGAAATCAGGCGTAAGTACCCGGTGTTGTTCATGGCGGTCAAGCAAGGTCTGGAAAATGAATTCACGGACTTGGATTTTTCCCCTGACGAGACGGCGTTTATTGTCCTGCATTTCGGCTCCGCTTTGCTGATGAACGAAGAAAAGGTTCGAATTGACGTGGTCGTCATCTGTCCGACAGGCATCGGAACGTCCAAAATGCTGGCAAGCCGCATTCAAAAAGAACTGCCCGAAATCAATTCAGTGGAAGTGTTGTCCATCAATGATTTTCAATCCGCTCATTTCCAGGATTACGATTTGGTGATTTCAACGATCCGCCTGCCCGTCACGGAAGTGGATTATATAATGGTGAGCCCCTTATTGAGTGACAGGGATATCGGCTATATCGAAAGTTACCTGCAGAACAATGTCGGGAAAATCACCGGCAAAAAACACTACCTGAATGCCGGAAATCCCGGCGAAACGATGCTTGCGAACAATCGGCCCGACGTACAGACAGTCTTGCGGGAAATAAAAGAAGTGCAGGGCAGTATGGAAGCGATCCTGGCCAACTTCAAGGTCCTCAACAAACATCTTGCGACAGATCATTGGAAAGTTTTGGAGGAAGTAATCGAATCAGCAACAGAGGATGGTCTCATCACAGATGCGGCTTCTGCCCTGAACGAATTGAAAGAGCGTGAGAAAAAAGGTGGATTGGGGATTCCGGAAACCAATATGGCACTTTTCCATTGCCGGGATGATTCTATCCAAAAACCCGTATTTCAAATAATCCATTTGGATGATCCGCTTTTAGTCAAAGGGATGGATGGTGAGGATATGCAGATGAAAAACCTGTTGCTGATGTTGGCGCCCACGATGTTGAGTGGAAGGGAACAGGAAATACTTAGCTTGATCAGTACGAGTTTGATCGAAAGTGATATAGCCATGATGATTTTTTCGTCATCCAACGAAAAAGTGATCCGGCAGAAATTAGAAGATATTTTCTTGGATTATCTACAAAATAAGTTGATAAAGGAATGATGACAATGAAACAAGCGGTTCATTTTGGAGCAGGAAACATCGGCAGAGGATTTATCGGGGCTTTGTTTTCCGAATCGGGGTACCACGTGACGTTTGTAGATGTTGCAGAGCAGGTCATCAATAAGCTGAATGAAGAAAAAGGGTATCAGGTAAAACTGGCTCAGCCACAAGAAGAATCCATCACCATCGAAAACGTGTCAGGCATCAATAATAGGACACATGACACTGATGTCA
This sequence comes from Planococcus sp. SE5232, assembly GCF_050686535.1. Classification (NCBI taxonomy): domain Bacteria; kingdom Bacillati; phylum Bacillota; class Bacilli; order Caryophanales; family Caryophanaceae; genus Planococcus; species Planococcus sp. SE5232. The sequence goes on from NZ_JBOGCP010000001.1 coordinate 73,983, forward strand.
TTGACGCGATTCAACAAGCGACCTACTTGACCACAGCAATCGGCCCGAACATTTTGCCGAGAATCGCGCCGCTGATCGCCCGCGGTCTGGCGAACCGGGTGACGGCAACAGATGACAAGCTTTATATCATCGCCTGCGAAAATCAGATTGGTGCAACGGATATCCTGAAGCAGCATATCCTGGACAACCTCGATGAAGAGACGAAGAACCAGCTGGAAGGAAAGGTCTATTTCTTCAACTCGGCTGTTGACCGTATCGTGCCGATCCAGGACCAAAGTTCACTGGATGTCCTGGTTGAGCCTTATTACGAGTGGGTCGTGGAAACGACTGAAGACATCCCGCCGGTAACCGGCATGACAAGGGTCAAGGACCTTGCGCCATTCATTGAACGGAAGCTGTTCACAGTGAACACGGGCCATGCTGTTATTGCTTACCTCGGCTATCTGGCAGGTAAATCGACGATTGATGAAACCTTGGCTGATGAGAAGATTGTCGAGCAGGTCAGAGAGACGTTGAAGGAGACCGGTGCTTACTTGGTGAAGGAATATGGACTGGATGACGAAGAACATCTCACGTACATCAACAAGAATATCGAACGCTTTAAGAATGCTTACTTGAATGACGGCGTTACACGCGTTGGACGTGCCCCGATCCGCAAGCTTGGTCCTGAAGACCGGTTGATCCGACCGGCAACCCAGGCACAAAAAGCGGGTCTTTCTTACACCAACCTGGCGAAGGCCATTGCTGCTGCGTTGGCGTTCGATTATCCAGAAGATGAGGAAGCGATGGAAATCCAGGAGATGATCCGCAAAAACGGGCCGGCCGCTGTTTTGCAAACAGTCAGTGGCTTGCCTGAAAACAGTGACATCACAAAAGCAGCCGTGCGTCATTATGAAGCTTTACAAAGACGGTAATCGTGCAGGATAAAGCGGAATATAAAATAAGCCCAAATGCTGACATTCTGGACAATGTCAGCATTTGGGCTTTTCAGGCTCATTTCTTCTTAAAACAGGCATCTTTCTTTTTAAGCCGTTCTACTTAAGGTATAATTGACAGGCAAAAGTAGATAGGTAGATACGATAAATATGATATAATTACACAATTGAGGCAGAAAAGGTGCGTTTTTCGGTTGAGCCTGGCTTTTTGTATTATTTGATCAGGAGCAAGCTGCACCTATTTGCAAATATACGGGATAAGGAAGGTTATAATGGACAACCAACAGAAAAAAAGAAACGTCATCTTAATCGGTGCTGGTGTCATGAGTGCGACTTTAGGATCGATGCTTAAAGAGCTAGCGCCAGACTGGAACATCAAAGTGTTTGAAAAACTTGAAAAAGCGGGATCTGAAAGTTCCAACGAATGGAATAACGCAGGAACCGGCCACGCTGCACTTTGCGAGCTGAACTATACTCCGGAACAGGCAGACGGTTCCATCGACATCAACAAAGCGATAAAAATCAACGAACAGTTCCAGCTTTCAAGACAGTTCTGGTCTTTCCTTGTAAACAATAAACGCATTGCAAACCCTCAGGACTTCATCATGTCGATTCCCCACATGAGTTTAGTGCAGGGAGAAGACAATGTCCGATTCTTAAATAAACGCTTCGAAGCATTATCAGCCAGCCCGTTGTTCAACGGCATGGAATATTCAGCTGATCCTGCAAAATTGAAGGAATGGGTTCCACTTATCATGGAAGGCCGTACTTCAAATGAAGCAATGGCAGCTACAAAAATCGATTCCGGAACGGACGTCAACTTTGGCGCGTTAACGGAAATGCTGTTTGACCACTTGAAAGAGCAGCAGGTCGAGATGAATTACAAACATGCAGTTAAAGATATTAAACGCAGCGGCGACGGTACTTGGGAAGTAAAAGTGCAGGACCTGGAAAACGATAAAATCGAATACCATAGCGCTGACTTCGTCTTTATCGGCGGCGGCGGCGGAAGTTTGCCTTTGCTTCAGAAAACAGGCATTCCGGAATCCAAGCATATCGGCGGATTCCCGGTAAGCGGAATGTTCCTGGTCTGCAACGATCCTGAAATCGTCGAGCAGCACCATGCAAAAGTATACGGAAAAGCAAAAGTCGGAGCTCCTCCGATGTCAGTACCGCATTTGGATACACGCTTCATCGATAACAAGAAATCCTTGTTGTTCGGACCATTTGCCGGCTTTTCACCGAAGTTCCTGAAAACAGGATCGAATATGGACTTGATCGGATCTGTCAAACCGAACAATGTCTTTACGATGCTGGCTGCAGGCGCAAAAGAGATGTCACTGACAAAATATCTGATCCAGCAGGTCATGCTGTCCAATGAAAAACGCGTGGAAGAATTGCGTGAATTCATTCCGACTGCCAAGCTTGAGGATTGGGATGTCGTCGTAGCGGGACAACGTGTACAAGTCATCAAAGATACGGATAAGGGCAAAGGAACCTTGCAGTTCGGTACAGAAATCGTCACTGCTGCTGATGGTTCAGTTGCTGCATTGCTTGGAGCTTCTCCAGGTGCATCCACGGCCGTTCATGCAATGCTTGAAATCTTCCAAAGATGCTTCCCGGACCAGGTAGGCGAATGGGAGCCGAAAATCAAAGAAATGATTCCGTCTTATGGCGTATCCTTGTCTGATAATCCGGAACTTCTTCAGGAAATCCATATTTCAACAGCAAAAGCACTTCAGTTGGATGAAAAAAGCCCTGTAGGAATCTAATTGCTTACGTAAGCTCCTCCCATCAAAGTCGATGAGAGGGGCTTTTTTGGACAGTTTTATCTACAAACGTATACAATTTATTCATATAATATAGGTTGAACTAATAATTTTTCACAGAAACAATTCTGTTATGGATATTCCACAAACCAGCTCCTAAAAACCCGGTGCTCCTGCATCGCTGCGCTAGCTTCGTCGCAAAGATACGATCCGAATTCCTTTCGGCCGTATCTTTCCTACGGGCTTGCGCCGAACTAACTCGGGCTAAACGCCCGAGTGGATTTCTTGTATGTCGTTGCACTGCTCCCGCGGAAGAACGGAGTGATGAGACCCCGCAGGAGCTTGCGACGAGGAGGCTCAGCGCTTCGTCCGCGGAAAGCATCCGCCTGGAGCACTTTCTTCGTTTCTTCACTCTTGTTGAGTTAAAAAAGTAAATTCTTTAGTTCAACTTATATAGACAGAAAAAGAAATCCAATTGACAAAAAAGGAGGTCCTGGACATGAAGAAAATCAACCAATACATTGATGCCGCCTTCACCACACAAGATCCACTTTTAGACAGAGTTGTCGCTTCCATAAAGGAAAATGAAATGCCTTCGATTTCTGTATCGCCATCGTCCGGCAAGCTGCTGACGATGCTGGTCTCAATCTCAGGCGCTAAAAATGTGCTGGAAATTGGAGCGCTTGGAGGCTATAGCGGTATTTGTCTGGCGAGAGGATTCGCCGGGAAAGAAGGGAAGTTGACTTCGCTTGAGCTTGAGGAACAGTATGCAGAACTGGCGCACAGCAATTTAACGAAAGCTGGATTCGGTGAACAGGTTTCCTACATGACAGGAGCGGCTTTAGTGAGCCTCGAAAAACTGGTGGAAGAAAATCGCAAATTCGATTTTTTCTTTATCGATGCAGACAAAGGAAACTATGAAAATTATTTGGATTACTGTCTGAAGCTATCAACTCCTGGCGCTTTGATCGTTGCGGATAATGTACTCGCAAGGGGAACGGTAGCGGACGATGCAGCTGAAGCCAGCAGCCATACAGAAGTGATGAAGGCATTTAATCTTGTTGTGGCGAATCACCCTCAACTGGAATCCTTATTGATTCCGATAGGCGACGGCCTGACTATCTCGCAAGTGAAAAACTGAAAAAAGGAGCATGTCTGAAGTTCAGACATGCTCCTTTTTAGGTGAACCGATAGAAAACTTATTTGAAAAACGGCGTTTTCTTCAAGGCAACTGCTACTGGAATTGCGATGATCAAACCAACCGTATTTTGGACAAGGTTTCCAGGAATCGAAGCGGCCGGGATAATCCAGCTGCTGAAGATGATGGCTTCGCCGAGGTAGTAGATAGCGACCATGAATGGAATCGAGACGATGGCAGCTAAAATATTGAATTTCGTACTGCCGCCTTTTCTGCCGCCGGACCAGGCGATCTTTCCGACCAGATACCCTTGCAGGCCGCGAGCGAGTATGGTAATCGGCGCCCATAAGGTCCAGCCGGAGACCAAATCAAACAGACCCATGCCGATTGCACCAGCAATCAGTCCTTTTTTTGGACCGAACAAGATGGCGATAATGAAGAGCATCGCGGTGCCCAAATGGACAAGCCCGCCGTTTGCCGCAATTGGCAGGCGAATATTCAGCAATAAAGTAGAGACAAAGACAAGTGCAATGGCCATGGAGCTTAAAATCAAATCAAATGTGCGGGTATTGGCTGCAGGTGAATAGCTGGTTGTTTTTTGCATCGGTGGTTACCTTCCTATCTTTTCTTTTTCAGATAAGATTAGCAGAGGACTGATCCAGTTAAAAGTGCCAATTCCGAATAAAACTTAGGGGTCAGTTTGAAAACCTCATCTTCATAGATGCTGTTTTAATCGAATATGTAAGAAAGCCCGGCTGCCTGCGGAAAAATTCCGCGTGCAACCGGGCTTTTAGTTGGTGTTTCTAGATCAGACGACAGGCTCTCCCTGGACAATTTCCATGATGTTCTTGTCCGTGGCTGCTACTGAGCCGGATTTGCTGAGTTTGATCGATTGGCCTTCTTCAAGGTTCGTGAAGACGACAGGCGTAATGATGGAAGCTGCGTTTTCTGCGATGTAATCCAAGTCCATTTCCATTAGAAGCTGTCCTTGTTCAACCAAATCGCCTTGTTCAATATGTGAAGTAAAGCCTTCACCTTTCAGATGGACCGTATCAATCCCGATGTGGATCAGTATTTCCGTTCCGTTGTCCGCCGCGATGCCGATGGCGTGCTTGGTAGGGAAGACCGTGACGACTTTGCCGTTCACCGGAGAGAATACTTTTCCTTCTGTCGGCTTGATCGCAAATCCGTCACCAACCATTTTGCCGGAGAATACCTGATCCGGAACTTCTGAAATCGGAAGCAATTCACCGGTAATCGGGCTGTTGAATTCCAATGGTGTAGCTGAAGCGGCGGCAGTTGAATCTCCAGTTGGAACCGCCGTTTTTTCGGATGGTCGAGGCGCTTTGCCATTGATGATGTCCTGCATTTGTCCCCGCAGGCTATCTGAGACAGGTCCGAAAATGGCCTGGATGTTGTTTCCAACTTCCATGACGCCGGATGCGCCAAGTTTTTTCAATCTGTTTTTATCGACATTGCCTTTATCGGCAACGCTGACACGTAAGCGGGTGATACAAGCGTCAAGGTGGGTGATGTTTTCCTGGCCGCCCATAGCTGCAAGAATTTCATATGGCAAGTCGCCAACTTCACCTGTTTCCTCATCGCCTTCTTCATCAGCTTCGCGCCCAGGTGTCATCAAATTGAATTTTTTGATAGCAAAACGGAACCCGAAATAGTAGATGACCGAGAACACGAGACCGACAACAATGACCCAGAACCATTCTGTTCTTCCAGGCATTACCCCGAACAGCAGGAAGTCAATCAGTCCGCCGGAGAATGTCATCCCGATCTTAACGTTAAGCAAGTGCATGGTCATGAATGACAGACCCGCAAAAATTGCATGGATACCGAACAATACAGGTGCAACAAACAAGAACGAGAACTCAAGAGGTTCGGTGATTCCTGTCAGGAACGATGTCAAAGCACCTGAAAGCATGATGCCGCCGACAATTTTCTTTTTCTCCGGACGTGCACAGTGGTAGATGGCAAGTGCCGCAGCTGGAAGACCGAACATCATGAATGGGAATTTACCGGTCATGAATGTCCCGGCAGTAAAGTCTACACCGTCCTGCAGTTGAGCAAAGAAGATGCGCTGGTCGCCGCGGATGATTTCACCGGCAGCATTGGTATACTGGCCGAATTCAAACCAGAATGGTGAGTAGAAAATATGGTGCAAACCGAATGGAATCAATGAACGTTCAATGGTTCCGAATACGAACGCCGCAAGGGTACGGTTCGTTTCAAGCATGAAGTGGGAAAGTGTATTCAAACCGGTTTGGGCAAAAGGCCAAACCATGAACATCACAATACCAAGAAAAACAGCAGAGAAAGCAGTGATAATTGGAACAAAGCGCTTTCCAGCGAAGAAACCTAAAAACTGAGGCAATTGGATATTGAAGAATTTATTGTACATAAAGGCAGCAAGGACCCCGACGATAATACCGCCGAATACGCCTGTTTGCAGCGTCGGAATTCCCAGTACATTGGCATATGCCGGATCAGCGGTCATTTCCAGGGTGATTCCGCCAAACGCTTTCATCGTAACGTTCATGATCAAGTAACCGATGATGGCAGCAAGTCCTGCTACTCCATCACCACCGGCAAGGCCGATTGCGACACCTACAGCAAACAGCAAGGGCAGGTTATCGAAAATGACACCGCCGGCTTCCGCCATCACGAATAATAAGGACTGGATCCAGTCAGCTCCCATAAAAGGAACCGCTTCCAAAAATGATTCTTGTGCAAAGCTTGTACCGAAAGCCAATAGGATACCGGCAGCAGGTAAGAGTGCAACTGGCAGCATAAGGGCTTTACCGACTTTTTGCAAGGTACCGAATAAATTGAATGACATGCAATTTCCTCCTCGATGGTTCAAATTATGAAGCAGATCAATTGAAGACACAAAAAAGGCATGAGAAGAAAAGGGAAAAGCCGAGAAAAGGACAGTTTTGTCCTAAGGGTCAACTTTTGCATCTTTTCATACTCATGCCTGATCGAATCAGTAACACGTATGGTCAGAATTTATGTGTCAAGCGCTGCAGATGAATCGTCAAATACATGACTTCCGCTTCATCTACAGGCTTATTCAATTGGTTTTGCATTACTTTAATGAGCTTCCAAGCAAGATTATAGCATACGGGATATTCACTTTTCAACATAGCGGCCAATTTATTTTCTTCCCCCAGGGGAGCTCCTTTATCGGCACGGTCGATGGCGCGGTGGAGGTGCTGAATAAGGCGGTGGTAATCGATATTGTCTTTTTCCAACTGGATATCCAGGCTGTCTTCGATGATTTTCACCATTTTTGAGAGCAAAGCATGATAGCGATTGATATCGCGCAGGGACTTGTCTGTAACGGCACTGTGGACATGGAGTGCGATAAAGCCGACTTCCCCTTCCGGAAACGAAACGCCTGTCCGCGCTTCCACTTTTTTGACCACATCCTGGGCCACAATGTATTCTTTTGGATACAGTGATTCGATTTCAAATAAGAACGGATTGGAGAATTGGATTCCTTTTTTTGCCCGGTTAATGGCAAATGCGATATGGTCTGTCAGGGCCACGTGGATATGTTCGTTGAGTTCTTTGCCCATTTTTTCCTCGATGAACAAGAGCAGTTCATGGATGAAGGCAATGAGCTGCTCCTCGATATAAGGAAGCAGATTGACGTATTGCTCCATTTCTTTTTCGTCCTGCAGCAAAAAGGTTTTATCTGCTTGGTCGAAAGGGACGGTATCCCCCTTTTTTCGATTAAAGCCAAGGCCATTGCCGATCAGGACAGCTTCTTTATACGTATCGTTGCTCGCGATGACGACATTATTATTCAATATTTTTTGTATGGTCAAGATTTGCTTCATGTTAGCCTCCATCTGCCACTGGACTTTCGTATCTGTCTGACTGGCATAAACAAACGATTTTCTGTGAGTATGAATCTGGCGCAATTTAACTGCTCCACGAAATTCCTTTAGGCCAATAGGATATAGTATCTCCTCTGTTTGCAAGCGGATCATCCATCAACCAGGATATAATCTGAAAATTCTTCTGTGCCTTATTCTAACATTTCTTGTTTGTCTGTAATAGATATTACTGTTGCTGGTGTCATGGGCTGTTGCGCATTCATTGAGTTTAAAAAACCCAAGGCGTATACTGAGGCTATATCAATTGTATTAAACATCAGGAGGTAATGGAGTGGCGATTAACCCTAAAGCCGTCTTTTTGGATATGGACGGGACGATTTTGAATCATACCAACGAAGTAAGCATGGACACGAAAGAAATCATAGATAGACTTCGAAGTGAAGGGATTTTTGTATTTGTAGCGACAGGCAGATCCGCTGAAGAGCTGGCAGAAATGCTTCCGGAAGGCTTTGCTGTAGATGGCATCATCACCTCAAACGGCATGGCCGGTTATATCGGGGAAGAAGTCGTGTTCGAGCACGCACTGCCGCTGGATTTGGTGGAAACGGTCATTACCAAGGCACGGGAACGCAAAATCTATTATGAGCTTTTCCCGCATGGCGAAGCTCGGCTGGTGCTGAAACAGGACCAGGCATTTGTCGAAGCAGCTGTTCGTGATCCTAAGCCCGATTCCGTCCAGATCAACGAATGGATTTCACGCCAAAAAGCGATTGAAGAGGAAATCGAGTGGATAGACGAAATTACTGGAAGTCATTTTTCCAAATTTTATTTCTTCGCAAGAACGAAAGATGAAATCGATGATTGGAAAATTGAACTCAAGCAACTTCAAAAAGAGATGGATTTCACGATGACTCCGTCTTCACCGCATAATGCCGAAGTAATGGTTGCAGACATCAACAAAGCATCAGGTATCAAACAGATGCTGGAGCGGTTCGGTTTAACGGGCTGTGAGACCCTAGCCATCGGAGACAGCGACAACGATGTCAAGATGTTCGAGTATGTCAGCCATGCCGTCGCGATGAAAAATGCGGCGGACCATATCCAGGCCATGGTCGATGAGGTGACGGAATTCACCTGTGATGAAAATGGCGTTTATCATTACCTGAAATCGAAGGTATGGGAACAACTGGAAGCAAGAACCTCAAAAGCGTGAATTGAATAACGGCAAAACAAAAGAATCCCCCAAAACGCTCACTGTTAAAGTGTTCGTTTTGGGGGATTTTATTTTTTGTGAATAATTGTTGTCAGCATACCGAATCGTTGGATTTAGGTACCGACAGTCCGAATAGTGGACGGAGATACAATGCGACAAACGTTCCGGCTAATGCCAGAATGCCCCAGATGTAGCCGTGGAGGCTGAACGACGCAATGCCACCGAAGTAAGCGCCGATGTTACAGCCGAATGCCAAGCGGGCGCCATAGCCCATCAGCAAGCCACCGATGACAGAAGCGAAGAAATTGCCCACTTTCACTTTCGTGAACTTGAACAAGCCGCCAGCGGCTGAAGCAAGGAATGCCCCGATAATGACGCCGAAGTTCAATACTGTTGTGGAATCGGCAAAGATTGAAGACTCAAGCATAGCGGCATTGGCACCTTGCCAATAACCCCAGCTTGCTACGTCAACACCGAACAATGCAGCGATTTTCGAGCCCCACAGTGCAAACGCCGATGTGATGCCCCAAGGTGTACCACGGACCATCAACGTCAATGCGTTCAACAATGCCAGGATGATGGCTGCAGCGAACAAAGGCCATGAACCGCGGAAAATCCGTCTCCATCCAGAAGCGGATGGCAGAGGCGCCATTTTTGGAGCGCGTCTTTTTTTCTCGATAGCCAAACTGATCAAAGCAATCAAACCGAAAATGACAATCGACACAAGCCAAGCGCCGCCGTAGCCAAGCCCAGTTGAGGTGGCTAACGAAATCGGTTCGAACGCCGGCATTTCTTCTGTCCAGAACGGCAGATGGTAAGCGCCGATCGTTGTTCCGATGATGAAGAACAGCAAGGTCACAAACATCACCGTACGTCCGCCGCCGATTGCATACAAGGTACCGGAAGCACAGCCGCCGCCGAGTTGCATGCCGATTCCGAAGATGAATGCTCCGACAACCAAGCTGACGCCTACAGGTGAAACATAGCCGGCAACTTCAGTTCCGAAAAATGAATAGCCATATGCCAAAATCGGCGCAAACAAAGTCACCGCAACCGCAAGCATCAGCATATGGGATCGCATGGCTTGGCCGTTGCCGACAGATGCCAGGCGTCGGAAAGCTGAAGTAAATCCGAAGCGTGCGTGGAATAAGGTATAGCCAAGCAATAGTCCGATGACCAGCAAAATAGGTTGTGCTATGTGTTGAGTAGCCAATAGATAAATCATTAATAGAGCCGCAACCACCAGGCCGCCGACAATCAGTGAAACCTGAGGTTTGTTTAAAGCTGTATCTTTCCGTAAAACCGGATCTTTTGCATCGTTTACCGGTTGAACATGTGTAAGTGAAGTCATGAAACCATCCTTTTCTTAGTGAGTTAGTCGGGAATACTTGGTTATCATATAGCTTGAACCCCGGGGTGTCAACGGAAAATGCTTTGGATTAAGCATTTAAAAAGAATATAAATTATGTGGATAACACGGAATATGTGATGGGAAAACGTATATTCCGCTGGGGGTTTTAAAAAATCCAGGAAATCCATGCGCGTTAAAATAAGCAATCAGAAACGAAAACTGATCTTGATGGGTGTATACTGATAAAATAAGTAAAACAAGTGCGTGTTTGGAGGAAAAAGAATGTTCAGCGATATTGCAGTGGAAGAACTGATCCCGTTAAGTGAACAGAAAAAAATGGTGCTTATCGATGTGAGATCGCCATCCGAATATAAGAATTTTTCAATACCTGGAAGCATCAATATCCCTTTTTTCGATGATGCGGAGCGGGCAGAAATCGGCACACTCTATAAGCAAAAGAGTGTAGCTGCAGCAAAAGAGCGCGGCCTTGAAATCATCTCGGCCAAGCTGCCGGAATTTGTGAAGCAATTTAAACAGCTGGAAGGCAATAAAACGGTATTTTGCTGGCGGGGCGGCATGCGCAGCCGAACAACTGCTACGCTTTTGTCGTTGATGGATGTCCATGTCAGTCGGTTGGAAGGCGGAATCCGTGAATACCGGAGATGGGTCATCAACCAGCTTGAGCAGCCGGAAACCCCTTTTAAAGCATATGTATTGAACGGCTTGACTGGAACAGGCAAAACGAGAATCCTGAAAGCGTTGGAAAAACAAGGCTATCCTGTCATCGATCTGGAAGGGCTGGCCAATCATAAAGGCTCGATTTTCGGCCATATCGGCGTTGAGCCGAATAACCAAAAAAAATTCGACTCGCTGTTGGTTCAGCAATTCCGGGAACTCGAAAAATCGCCTTTTGTCCTTTTTGAAGCTGAAAGTTCACGGATCGGCAAAGTTGTCATCCCGAGCTGGGTGATGGATCTGAAAAACAATAGCGTTCAGCTCATTATCGACATGCCGATGGAAGAAAGAATCAAAGAGATCATTGAAGATTACCGACCTGTTCAGTACCAGCAGGAATGTATAGCAGCCTTCCAACGGATCAAAACACGGATGCCGCAGGATGTTTCGAAACAGATCGAAGCGGATTTGGAAACAGGGGAATTTTCCTCTGCGGTACGTCTGCTGCTGGAGTATTATTACGATTCCCGCTACAAGCATACCGGTCTTCAATACCCGGACCAGCAAAAGAAAGTATTGCAGGTGCAAAACCTGGAAGAAGCCATCGAAGCGATCAAACAGCAGATTCCGGATATCGAGAAGTCGTCGGCAAGCTAACCCACTCTTTATAAATGGAAAATCCCCTCAACTCCATGTTGCAGGGGATTTTCTTTACTCACTGGCGATGCCGAAGTAGCTAAGTTGATTCGCTGCATGCAGTTAGGGATAATGGAGAGAGCTTCGAATTCTTCGCAACGGTTTCGGGTATTCAGGCATCTCAGGAAGGAACTGGCCCCATGAACTTTTCACTTAATGAAACAAAAATAAAAAAACTATGCGGACTTGCCGCTTACAAAAAAGGACGGTCCTACATTTTTGGCGGCAAAATCCGGCTCTCACCGGATCTGAATGACGACCGGCTGATCAAAGGCATCGTCATCGGCCGCAACGAATTTCACGTCAGTGTCAGGCAGGAACAGGACGGGGAAATCCTGGCTTCCTGCAGTTGTCCGCCAGTCGGTTTTGTAACGACTTATTGCCATCATATTGCAGGTGTTCTGCTGGCGATTGACGACATGCAGCAACGCGAAAACCCAACGATGAAAATGCTGGATTTATTCACGCGGCAAACAAGCGGAACTAAAGGCAGACGGCAGTACTTCGATAAGCGGCAAACGCTTCAAGTCGAATTCAGTTTCCTTCCGGTTCTAATGGAAGGAACAGGCTACGTACTCGGTCTGCGGCTCGCTATCGGAACAGCTGGACTGGAACCTGTAGAAAATATTGGTGATTTCCTTGAAGCGGTGAGGACTGAGGAATCGTACAGCGAATCAGCTGGAGTCCATTACTCGCCAGAAGAACACCGCTTGCAGGATGAGACTGAAAAGGTACTCGATTACTTGGCGAAAACGCGGATTACAGGTGCAGGAAGTTCAGGAAAAACAGATCTGGTGGTCTTGGCAGCTTCGGACTGGGAGCGGCTGTTGCCTTTGATGCAAACCGTGCCTTTCGTTAAACTGATGGGCGCTGGACGGATTACCGAAGGCATCCGCATCAAAAAAGAATTGCCGCTGTCTTTCCACTTTGCTGAAAACCGCTCCGGTGGCTTTCGTCTGGACGTCGAAGGTTTGGAGGAAGTGCTGATCCTGAAGGTTTACGAGCTGGCGATTGCGGACGGTGCCTTGGTCCATTTGGCTGGGGAAGATGCCAGGCGTCTGGCGGAATTGAAGGAATTGCTGCCTGGCTCGGTTGACCAGCTGCTGATTCCGACAGAGGAAATGGACCATTTCATGGCGACGGTCGTGCCGGGGCTGGAGCGTTTAGGGAAAGTCCATATCGCTGATGCAGTAGCGGAACGGCTGGTGGAAACACCTCTCCGCGCCAAGCTGTATCTCGACCGCATCAAGCATCGTCTGCTGGCAGGAGTGGAATTCCATTACGGGCATTTGGTCATCAATCCGTGTGAAGAGGCGGACGATGAATTCCGCCATTATCCAGGAATCCGCCGGCAGCGAGAGCAGGAGCAGGAAATTGTGAAAGTAATGAAAGACAGTGCATTTACACAGACGGACGGCGGTTTCTATATGCAGGATGAGGAATCGGAGTACCATTTCCTCTACCATGTCATTCCTGTGCTTGAAGAATTGGTGCAGATTTATGCGACGACAGCCGTCAAGCTTCGGGTTCAGAAAAACTATGGCGGTCCGAAAGTGAAAGTTGAAATCAGTGAGCGCACCGATTGGCTGGAATTTCGCTTTGATCTGCAGGACATTCCGGAAGCGGAGATCAAGAAAATCTTGAAGGCGTTGGAAGAAAAACGGCCTTATTACCGAATCCCTAACGGTACGTTAATGTCTTTAGAAACAGCGGAATTCATGGAGTTGAGTGATTTCCTGCGCGAACTGGACGTCAATTCCGCTAATTTCGGCAGGGAAGAGATCCGCATTCCTTTGATCCATGGCCTCCACTTGGTGGCTTCACTGGATGAAGGGCAGCTGCTCGACCCAGGGGCCAGTTTTGCCCACTTGCTGCAAAACCTGAATCGACCGGATGAGCTGGATACTGATCTACCGGAAAGTTTGAACGGGGTACTCCGCGATTACCAGGAAGCCGGTTTCCGCTGGCTTAACCTGTTGGCGAAATATAAATTCGGCGGCATTCTGGCGGATGACATGGGGCTTGGCAAAACGTTGCAAAGCATCGCCTTTATCGTCTCGGTACTGCCGGATATCCGCAAACAGCAGCAGCCTGTCCTCGTGGTTGCCCCTTCGTCGCTTGTCTATAATTGGCTCAACGAATTGACGAAATTTGCACCAGAACTCAAAGTTGGGATCATTGATGGCACTAAAACACAAAGGGCTTCTTTGATCCAAAAAACACAGGGGCTGGATGTCGTCATCACGTCCTATCCTTCCTTGCGGATGGATCAAGCGCTGTACCGCAGCCAAAGCTTCCATACCTTGTTTTTGGATGAAGCACAGGCCTTTAAAAACCCGGTCACCCAAACGGCGAAGGCCGTCAGGGAAATTCAGGCAGATCACCGGTTTGCGCTTACCGGAACCCCGATTGAAAACTCGCTGGATGAATTATGGTCGATTTTCAATGTGGTGTTTCCAGAGCTGTTGCCGAACCGCAGGCTGTTCAGTGAGATGAGGCGCGAAAGCATCAAGAAGCGGGTCCGTCCTTTCATCCTGCGCCGCATCAAGACGGAGGTGTTGACGGAGCTTCCGGACAAAGTGGAAACCATCCATTATTCGGAACTGCAGAAAGAGCAGAAGAAATTATATGCGGCTTACTTAGCCGAATTGAAACAGGATGCACTGAAGCATTTGAACAAAGACAGCTTCCAGAAGAACCGGATCCGGATTTTGGCGGGACTGACCCGGCTGCGCCAGTTATGCTGCCACCCTGCATTATTCGTGGAAGGCTACGATGGCGGATCAGGCAAGTTCGATCAATTGATGGAGCTGGTGGAGGAATGCCGGCTGTCCGGACGGCGTGTGCTGGTATTTTCGCAATTTACCCAAATGCTCGGCATCATCGGCCATCAATTGGCGAAAGAAGGAGTCCCTTATTTTTATTTGGACGGCCAGACTCCGCCCGCAGAACGGGTGGACCTGTGCAGCCGATTCAACGGGGGACAAGGTGATTTGTTTTTGATTTCCCTGAAAGCCGGCGGTACTGGCCTGAATCTGACGGGAGCCGATACAGTCATCCTTTACGATCTTTGGTGGAATCCGGCTGTCGAACAGCAAGCTGCTGACCGGGCGCATCGCATGGGACAGAAGAAGGAAGTGCAGGTGATTCGGCTGGTCGCCAAAGGCACCATCGAAGAAAAGATTAATGAGCTGCAGATGAGAAAGAAAAACCTGATCGATGAGGTGATCCAATCGGGAGAAGAACCGCTGAAGGCGATGTCTGCAGAGGACATCCGGGAAATCCTGACGATATAGCCTGTCGATCTGCCGAATGTCTTTTCTATCCGGAGCATCCTATAAAAATCATCGTCGAAAAGGAATTATTGTGCCCGGTTTGGTAAAATGGTTGAAAGAGAGCTGAGGTGTTGATATGGATCCGAAAAGCATGCTGGAAAAAGTGAAAAACCGTACTCCTGATGTATTAGGAAATAAGGATTTCTCAAAATATGCAATTCTTTTGCCCCTTATCGAAAAAGATGGAGAAATTCATGTCCTCTTTGAAGTTCGCTCCTATGACTTAAGAAACCAGCCGGGGGAAATCTGTTTTCCCGGGGGAAGAATTGATTTTCAGGACCAGACGGAAGAAGACACAGCCGTCCGGGAAACGATTGAAGAGCTTGGAATAGAAAGAGCCGAAATCTCGGATATCTTTCCACTAGACTATATTGTTTCGCCTTTTGGCATGATTGTGTATACATTTGCCGGCATCATTGATCCGGAAGCTGCATTTGAGCCGAATCCACCCGAAGTCGACAGCATCTTTACGGTTCCGCTGTCGTTCTTCCTGGAAAAAGAGCCGAAAGTATACAGCATCAATTTTGATATCCAGCCGGAGGAGAGCTTTCCCTACGATTTGATTGCCGGAGGGGAAAATTACAATTGGCGGACGCGCCAAGTTGATGAATACTTTTACATTTATGGAGACAAGGTCATTTGGGGGCTTACCGCCAAAATTCTTGCACACTTTATCGAGATCATTCGCTGAATGGTCTTTTTGTTTTGGAAAGGAACGGGTCTTTTATCGCAATTTTTGAATTGTAGCCGGCGAAGCTTTTAAAGGGCGGAAAGAACGTGTATAATTATTCATATTACTGATAATTAAAATTATTTTTACAAAGGAGTCCTGACGATGACTACATATCAGCTTGAAGTTATTGAAAATACCAACAAAAAAGAAAAACCGGTGAAAGACCAGGTGCCATTCGGGACGACGTTTACTGATCATATGTATATCCTGGAGTATGAAACAGAAAAAGGCTGGTATGATCCGAAAATCGTTCCCTACGGACCGATCAGTTTAGATCCTGCGGCGATGATCTTCCATTACGGACAAACGGTTTTTGAAGGCATGAAAGCCTATCATACAGAGGACGGGCGCCTTTTATTGTTCCGTCCCGAAAAGAACTTTGAGCGTCTGAACCTTTCAAGTGAACGCCTGAGCATCCCCGCCATCGATGAAGAACAGGCTTTGGAGCATTTGACACAATTGATCAAGCTTGAAAAAGACTGGGTTCCGAAAACACCTGGAACTTCGCTGTATATCCGTCCCTACATCATTTCAACAGACGCCAATCTTGCAGTCGGACCGTCTCAAACCTATAAATACATGGTCATCCTGTCACCAGTGGGCTCTTATTTCCCAGGCGGCCTTCACCCGGTTGTCATCCATGTAGAAGATAAATTCACCCGCGCAGTAAAAGGCGGAACCGGTATGGCTAAAACAGCCGGAAATTATTCGTCAGGCTACCAGGCGCAGGCCAATGCCAAAAAAGAAGGCAACGCGGATGTCCTATGGCTGGATGGCGTCGAAAAGAAATACATCGAAGAAGTCGGCAGCATGAACATCTTCTTCAAAATCAACGGTGAAGTGGTGACGCCTGAGTTGAACGGCAGTATCCTAAAAGGCATCACGCGCATGTCCATCATCGAATTGCTTGGCACATGGGGAATCACCGTAACCGAAAAACGTGTTTCCATCGATGAACTGTACGAAGCATATGAAGCCGGCCAAGTCGAAGAGGTCTTCGGCACTGGGACGGCAGCCGTTATTTCTCCAGTCGGGGAACTGAACTGGAAAGGCCAGAAAATGATCATCAACAATCACGAAATCGGTGAATTATCACAAAAACTATACGATACGATCACAGGAATCCAGACAGGCAAGATTGAAGATACACTGGGCTGGACTGTGGAAGTAAAATAATCGGCAAGTTTCTCTTTAGCCATTAGCATTTCTGAAACCCGTCGCTGTCTGGTTATCCTTTGGGATAGCTCGACAGGGATGGGTTTTTAGCTGTCCTATTGAATGTAAGGTTTAAAAAGTTGGTTAAGAGAGAACATAGTTAAAGAAAGACAGGAGCTTTTATGTTATGTTAGAAAATGGTAATTTTCATGCGTGGAGCGATTCTTCAACAACTTGAGAAAATGATTTATGTAGTTTTGAGGCTGTATACTAACTCTACCGAGCTTCATGCCCTCAAAAGTTTTGGCCAATCCCTTTTCTGCGGGGTCTTCAGCTTTCACTGATTTCACAGGAGTCTTCTTGGCCAGCCTGGTTGGGAGTCTGTTGCTTCAATCAAAGAACGTAACCTGCTAGTCAGTTCCGGTAAAAGTAGTCCCGACAAATTTGGTATATCCTTCACTCCAGGATCCGAAGTGCAAGGCGGCGAAGTGTCGAAATCCACTCGGGCGTCAGTCCGAGTTAGTTCGGCGCGAGCCCGTGGAAAGCGTCCGCCTGGAGCGCAGGATTCAGTATAAACAGGATGAAATGTGTATTCATTCTTTAAGTGACATAAATTTTTTCGTCTACAAGCTCATATTTTTAATGATAGAAAAGAAGGTGTAAGTATTGGAAAGCTTGACTGGCTTAAAACGCGTCCATTTTATTTTGTTGATGGGTGCACTGACTTCCTTAATTCCATTCACGATCGATATGTATTTACCGGCTTTCCCAATTCTTGCAGATGTCTACGAAACCAATGCCACCTCTGTTCAATTGAGCTTGACCGCGTGTCTGCTTGGACTCGCGTTAGGCCAATTGATCACAGGAGCGCTTAGTGATGTGCAGGGACGGAGAAAGCCACTCCTGATTTCGCTGGTTGCATACATAGTAGCCTCAGTGGCTTGCATATTTGCTCCAAACATCTACATATTTGTTCTACTGCGTTTCGTACAGGGCTTTGCAGCTTCCGGTGGCTTGGTTATTTCCCGGGCAATAGTGCGGGACGTCAGCAATGGGGCGGAATTGACAAGATTGTTCGCTCTATTGATGGTCGTCAACAACCTGGTTCCTCTGCTGGCGCCTTCAGTTGGCAGCGGAGTCCTGCTGTTTGCAGACTGGAGAGGAATTTTCCTGGTGCTGACGGTTCTGGGAATTGTCCTGTTGCTCGTTTCAGCCTTCCGCCTGAAGGAAAGCTTGCCGCCTGAAAAAAGGGTTCCAAGCAATCTGGGAACGACCTTCAGCAATTTTGCGGGAATTTTAAAGAATCGGCAGTTCACGGGCTATGCGTTGGCACAAGGTTTTCTGATCGGCGGTGTTTTTGCCTATGTGTCGGGTACTCCCTTCATCTATCAGAATGTGTACGGAGTATCGCCGCAGACATTCAGCTTGCTGTTCGGTATGAATGGCATCGGACTGATTATCGGCAGTTATGCTGTTGGCCGTTTCTCGTACATTTGGTCTGAAAAGCGGTTTTTGGAAACCGCGCTTTATACTGCCACGACTGCCGGTGCAGTTTTATTGGCCGTCGTGTTGCTTGATGGCCCTTTATGGGCGGTCGTCATTCCTATTTTCTTTTTCATCACGTCGATTGGCGTGGTGGGAACAGCCGCTTTCACTCTAGCCATGGAAAGCCAAGGCCATGTAGCAGGAAGTGCTTCGGCATTGCTTGGCTTGCTGCCGTTTATTCTTGGAGCAGCGACGGCGCCGTTAGTAGGGATTGCAGGAGAAGATACGGCAGTTCCAATGGGGCTGGTCATTTTCATCATGTGCTTGACTGCATTGTTGGCCTATATATTCTTTGCAAAAAATGCAACCGCATCAACTGCCAAATAATCTGAAGCCCGGAAATTCTTCCGGGTTTTTTGTATTGCGTAAAAATACCTGTTTTTCACCGTTTACAAATACTAAACAATTTTCCCGTCAGCGCTTAACAATCAAATCCTATACTGAACTTGTTCATCAACTGACTGGAGGGGAAACAAATGATACATAGAAACTTGAAATTGAAAGTACTTCCGATTGCTTTAGCTTCAGCAGTGGCGCTGACGGGGGCAAGTTCGTTTACTTTGTCAGCCGAAGCAAAAGCTGGAAATAATCAGGGCAAAGCACCTGAACACAGCCAGGGCAAAGGCAAAGGCGGCAAAAAAGATGAAGTGAAGAACGTTATTTTCCTGATCGGTGACGGAGTCGGGACATCCTATACATCTGCCTATCGTTATCTTCAAGATGATGCTTCCACCAAGTTGGTCGAAGACATGTCCTTCGATTCTTATTTAGTTGGACAGCAATCGACATATCCGGAAGATCCTGCACAAAACATTACGGATTCCGCTTCCTCTGCCACAGCGATGGCTGCCGGCATAAAAACCTACAACAATGCGATTGCGGTCGATAACGATGAAAGCGAAGTGAAGACAGTCCTGGAGGCTGCCAAAGAAAAAGGAAAAGCGACAGGATTGGTCGCAACTTCCGAAATTACACACGCCACCCCGGCATCGTTCGGCGCTCATGACATCGCACGAAAAAACATGAATGCCATTGCGGAGGATTATTATGACGAGTTGATCGATGGAGAGCACAAAGTCGATGTGCTTCTGGGTGGAGGCGTCAATCTGTTTGAACGGACAGACCGTGACCTAACGGAAGAGTTCCGGAAAGACGGCTACAGCTATATTACAGACCGAAAACAGCTGTTGAGCAACGATGACGAGCAAGTACTCGGCTTGTTTGCGCCGGCGGGCCTTCCGAAAATGATTGACCGTGACGACAGCATCCCTTCATTGGCGGATATGACAGAATCGGCCATCGATCGGTTATCGGAAGAGGAAGACGGATTCTTCCTGATGGTGGAAGGCAGCCAGGTCGACTGGGCAGGACATGACAACGATATCGTCAGTGCGATGAGCGAGATGGAGGATTACGACCAAGCGTTCCAGGCAGCCATCAAGTTTGCTGAAGAAGATGGCAATACGTTGGTCGTCGCAACGGCGGACCATTCAACTGGCGGCTTTTCCATTGGTTCGGATGGCATCTACAACTGGTTTGGAGAGCCGATCAAAGCGGCAAAACGCACACCTGATTTTATGGCTGAAAAAATCATTGGCGGTGCCGGCGCAGAAGAAACGTTAAGCAAGTATATCGACCTTGACCTGACAGCTGAAGAAATCGGCGCAGTTAAAAAAGCGGCAGCGGGCGGAAACTTCACAGCGATCGATAATTCGATTGAAAAGATTTTCGATAAGCGTTCACACACGGGGTGGACAACCGGCGGACACACAGGGGAAGATGTTCCGGTTTATGCATACGGACCTGCAAGTGAAAAGTTTGCGGGACAGCTCGACAATACCGATCATGCAAAAATCATCTTTGACCTATTGAAAGCAAAAGTGGAGATCGATGATAAGTAAACCAGTAAAAACAGCAGTGAAATGAGGAACTGACATGAAAAAGACCGTTTATTTAATAGGCCTCTCCGCGCTATTGCTCGGAGGGTGTTCGGAACAGGCAGATTCAACAATGGCCGTTTCAGCAGCCGGCCAGCAAAACGAAATCCCCGGCTATTACGAAGACTATGTCCTTAGCCCCCAGGTGACGGATGACCGACTACTGCAGGAGGGCGGCCAACACAAGCGGGATGCCAAAGGGGAAGCAACTGTTGAAGCGGTGAATATGGACAGTGAGACAGCTGAAGTCGGTCCGGTGGAACTGACCTTGGCGGAATCGAAAATTCTACAGCTCAAACCGGATTACAGCCTGATTGATTTTTTCCACTCCTACACGCATGATCAGGAGTTCAAAATCGTGAAAATGTTTGTGGAAGTCACGAATACATCCGACGAACCGGTTTATTTTGCACCTGTGGCTTTGATGGAAACCGCCAAAGGGGAAACAAAACTTTGGGAAGATGATATTTACTTGGAAGAGTTGAACGGTGAACTCGCTGCAGGTGAAACCAAACGAGGCAACATCGGCTTTATTGTTGAAGACGGCAGTTTTGATTCGGTATCGATCACCACAAGTGATGTCTTTGACAGTCAGGACAATAAAATCGCAGAAGCGTTGGAATTCCGTACGCAGTTTGAATGACGGATCAGTTCAATCCGGTAACGAATTTCTGCATTGGCCACTGCTGTTAAAGTGGAGGTAAAGCATTGCAGAAACGTGGCAGGCTCATGGACATGGGTCTGCTTTTTGCTGTATTCACTTATTATCGGAGTTGACGGAATATATTGAAAAAAGAAGACGGAACTATTTTTTAAAAGAAAATAAGGGTGTATGATAGAACAAAATGGGAGCATCGGTAGAGCTTGTAAAAAGGGGAGGTTTGCCATGAAATTGATTGAACTGTATATCGGGGAAGTGACGAAGAGGATTCCGGAAAAAAAACGGAACGAAGTTGCAGAGGAGCTGCGGTCGACTATTGAACAGATGCTGCCGGATCCTTATACGGAACAGGATGTCAAAAATGCCCTTGCCGAGCTGGGCCATCCGGCAGTTCTGGCAAGCCGTTATGCAGAGCGGCCCATGTATTTGATCGGGCCCCGTTATTATGACCTCTACCTCCAGCTGCTGAAGCTTATCCTGCCGATTGCCATTACGGTGACCACCATTGTCATCATCATCGTTACAGTCGTTTCAGGAGCAGGAGAAGAGCCGGTCTTGACGATCATCGGAAATTTAATCGGAGGCATCATTTCAGGAATCGTCAATGCGGTAATTCAGGCCGTATTCTGGCTGACCCTGGTGCTGGTGATTGTTGAACGCGCGGAACATTCCAAATCACAAAGGCCGCTCGCCTTGAATTTTGAAGAATGGACACCGGATGATCTCAAGGAATTTCCGGAGCGGCCGCATATCTTAAAAGAAAAAAAGATTCCAAGAAGCCAAATATTCGGCAGCCTGATTTGGACGGCAATCTGGACAACGGTTTATTTCAATGCGGATAAACTGCTTGGGATATACCAGCAGGGGCAGCAGGGAGGCCTGGAATTCACCACGCCGATCTTCAATCAGGATGTCCTGATTTCCTATTGGCCATTGATCATACTTGTCGTCGTCCTCGAAATTGCATTGGCAGTCTATCAATGGCGCGCGTTGCAATGGACAAATAAATTGGCCCTGTTCAATGCCTTTGTTCAGACAACGTCAGTGCTTGTGTTTATCCTGATCTTCACCAATTCCAATCTGATCAACGCGGCGTTCCAGCAATGGCTTACGGACCTGTTCGGCGGTACGGCTGGCCTCAATTGGCTGATTGGCAGTGTTTTAGTGGTTGTCATTATTTTCTCAGCCATAGATGTCATTCAAGGGATCCGAAGAGCAAGAATCCGGACAAAATAAATAATGGAAAGAGCGTACAGAAGAATCTTTCTGTACGTTTTTTTGTTGGAAAATTAATTGAGTATAATATTTTTATATTTTTTTAATGTTTAATACTATTCAATTCAAAAGAAAAATTCTTAGATAGGTCTATAAAATCAGTTAAAAAAGTTTAGTTTGTCTTTTATAGTTATTTTACAGTAAATTTGTTTTTTTCTAAATATTATGTTTATATATTTAAAAAACATGTTATCATGATTTATGCTTATACAACAACATCAGGAGGAACCGCCACATGATTACTTTTTTTGCAGCCTTGGCCTTACTTATTTTAGGTTATGTATTTTATTCGAAATTCATCGAGCGTGTATTTGGCGTTGATGACAATACACCGACTCCCGCCTATTCCAAAACAGACACATTGGACTTTGTTCCAATGAGCTGGTGGAAAGGGAATTTGATTCAATTACTGAATATCGCCGGCCTTGGCCCAATATATGGAGCGGTTGCCGGGGCTTTATATGGTCCAGTAGCATTTGTCTGGATCGTTGTTGGCTGTATTTTCGCTGGAGGGGTTCATGATTACTTTTCAGGTGTCATGTCCATGCGCCACGGAGGTGCACAGTTCCCGACATTAGTAGGGAAGTACCTGGGCAAGAATGCTAAAGTCTTTATCAACGGACTCTCACTGGTCTTGATGCTGCTGGTGACTGCAGCTTTTACCGCAGGGCCTGCGCAATTGATTGCACAAATTACGCCGATTAACTTTATGACTGCTTTAGTGATCATTTTCTTCTACTTTATCCTGGCGACAATTTTGCCGATCAATAAAGTGATTGGCCGCATCTATCCACTGTTGGGAGCAATCCTGCTGTTTATGGCGGTGGCGGTGGCGATTGCGTTGGTTTTCTCCGGAAAACCGATGCCGAACCTTACATTCGCTAACCTGCACCCGGGAGATCTGCCGATTTGGCCATTATTGATGGTGACCATTTCATGTGGGGCAATATCAGGATTCCATTGCACGCAAAGCCCGATCATTGCACGTACGATGAAAAAAGAAACAGACGGCCGCAAGATCTTTTACGGAGCTATGATCATCGAAGGCATTATCGCCTTGATCTGGGCAGCTGCCGGCATGACTTTCTTCAATGGTACTGAAGGTTTGGGAGCAGCACTTGCTGCTGGTGGCCCATCAGGCGTAGTCAATGAAATCTCGATTTCCTTGCTGGGTACGATGGGTGGATTGCTCGCTATTTTCGGTGTCATCATCTTGCCGATTACTACTGGGGATACCGCGCTTCGTTCTTCACGAATGATCTTGACGGATATCCTGGCAAAGTTTGTCAATATGGAAGGCAAAGTGAAGATTCTATTGGTGACCATTCCACTGGCCATTCCAACCTTCTACATGGCGACAATCGACTATACGTTCCTATGGAGGTATGTCGGCTGGACCAACCAGCTGGTGGCCACATTCATGTTATGGACAGCTGCTGTCTACCTTTTGAAAAACTTCAAATTCCATTGGGTGGCAGGAGTCCCTGCGATTTTCATGACAGCCGTCGTATCTATGTATATCTTCTATGCACCGGAAGGCTTGAACATGGATTATCAGGTTTCCGCAATTATCGGAGCCTGCATCACTCTGGTGGTGTTGTTATGGTATGTCGCACAAATCATCAAGTACAGAAACCTAAAGCAATTGCAGCCGGATTACCGTCCGCAGTAAAAAATAACAAACTCCCGCAGGGCTGTGTCCTGGCGGGAGTTTTTTCGGTCACAAGAATATCGTTAAGTGAAAATAGAAGATATTTACAGTATAGTTGAATCAGATAAAGTTTTATTGAGGAGGAAAATGAATGGTGACTTTGATCAAAGGACAAAAAGTGGATTTAACCAAGGCGCATCCTGGCTTAAAGCAATTGAAAATCGGATTGGGCTGGGACGTCAGCCAAACAGCTGCGTCCATCGATTTAGATGCGGTGGCTTTGCTGGTGGATGCTGAAGGGAAAATTGCCGGGAAAGAAAATATCGTTTTTTACAATAATCTGACTGGCGGCGGAAACGCAGTGCAGCTGACGAAGGACGATCGGACGGGTGCCGGTGCCGGAGACGACGAACAGATTACTGTTGACCTGGAGAAAGTCCCAGCAGGAATCAAAAAAATTGTAGTGGCGATCTGCATCTATGAAGGAGCAGCTAAAAAGCAGGACTTCGGACAGGTTTCAAACGCTTACGTACGGATTGAAGATGATCAAAACAAAAAAGAATTATGCCGCTATGATTTGGGCAAAGAGTTCAACAAGGACCTTACCCTCCTGGCAGGAGAAGTCTACCTGCATAACGGAGAATGGAAGTTTTCCGCAATCGGCCAAAGCGTTTCCGGAGACCTCCGGGAACTGTGCCGGCAATTCCATCTTGACCTGCCGGCAGATGCATTGGCTAAACCCAAACAGCCTATCAAAACAGAAGATGCAAGTCCAAAACCCGCTTCGATCAACCTGAAGAAGGTGGAACTGAAAAAGGCAGGAGACAAGATCAACCTCAACAAAACCGATTCACCCTTGGGTGAAATCGTCGTGAATTTAAATTGGACGCAAAAAACGGCAGGCGGCTTTTTGTCATCGATCCTCAATGCCAGCAATTCAGTGGATTTGGATCTGGGCTGTTTGTTTGAGTTGGAGGACGGCTCTAAAGGCGTGGTCCAAGCGCTCGGCAACACCTTCGGAAATTTGAAGCAGCTGCCTTATATCGCACTTGACCACGATGACCGCACTGGAACGTCCAAAGGCGGAGAAAACCTTCGGATCAATGGCGATCAGCTCATGAAATTCAAACGGATTTTGGTCTATGCTTTTATCTACGAAGGTGCAGCGAATTGGGCAGAAGTGGATGGAGTTGTCACATTGAAGCAAAAAAACGGCCCGGATGTAGAAGTCCGTCTGGATGAACACCGCAAAGGCAAGCGGATGTGCGCCATCGCCTTGGTTGAAAATGAAAAAAATCAAACCTTGAGCGTCAAAAAAGTGGTGGAGTATTTCTCAGGCCACCGGGAAATGGATAAGGCCTTCAAATGGGGCATGACATGGAGCGCAGGTTCCAAATAAAGCAAGAAAGAAAGCGTGGAATTAAATTTCCGCGCTTTTTTTAAATGTGTAGCCAATCTATTTTTCTCAAAAAAGAAGAATTTTTTTAATTGATCTCAAAATAAAAAACTTCTATATATACATATTTTTAAAAGAAGAGGATCAGCATTTGTAGAACGATTAAATGAGTTGCTGATGGCCGCCGTAATCAGCCCTTATATCCGGAACCCGGTTTCAATGAAGGATAAACTATGTTAAGCTATTACTTCAATCAAAATTCGAATTTTCATTTTAAATTGAAAAATTGGAATTAACTATCTTAATCTCATGAATCCTGAGTACAGATTTTTCGGGAGACAGTATAAGACACTTTCAATATAATGCATAAATATTCATTTATGGTGTATGTGAAAGTTTGTTAAATCCATTTATGCTGGAAAAAATAATTTATTGGATTGACTTAAAATGCAAAACAGTGCATAATAACTCTATTAAACAGATTCGATGAAAACAGTTGAAGAGAACATAGACACGGAGGCATGGTTCTTCCGCTTTTGAATGAAATGGAAGAATTTTTTTTATTTATCAAAATCGGGTGGTGATTGCACGTGGAGAAGAAGAGAATTGTTGTGAAAATAGGCAGTAGTTCATTGACAGATGAGCGTGGTAAACTGTCGATCGATAAGTTGCGCGAGCATGTGGATGCACTGGCTCGCTTAAAAGAAGACGGGCATGAAGTAATATTGATATCATCTGGAGCAGTCGCTGCAGGATGTACAAGCATGGGCTATTTATCGCGTCCAGATACAGTAGTCGATAAGCAGTCAGCGGCGGCAGTGGGCCAAAGCCTGTTGTTGCAGGCGTATGCAGATGAATGCAAAAAACACAATATTGTGGCTGCACAGCTGCTATTGACAAAAGATCTTTACAAAAATGCCAACGACACGATTTCAAAACTATTGGAACGAGACGTTATGCCGATCATCAATGAAAACGATTCGGTGTCAGTGAAAGAGCTGACGTTTGGAGACAATGATATGCTGTCGGCATTGGTAAGCG
Organism: Planococcus sp. SE5232; assembly: GCF_050686535.1. Taxonomy (NCBI): domain Bacteria; kingdom Bacillati; phylum Bacillota; class Bacilli; order Caryophanales; family Caryophanaceae; genus Planococcus; species Planococcus sp. SE5232. The sequence goes on from NZ_JBOGCP010000001.1 coordinate 100,346, forward strand.
GGCTCGTCCACGCAGATTTCCTTATGATTTTAACAGACATCAACGGCATTTATCAGGACAATCCAAGAACCAATCCTCAAGCTCATAAATACCTTCATCTTGATACAATCCCTAATGAACTAATAGAAGCCACATCTTCTGTGGGTTCTGATGTCGGAACAGGCGGCATGAAGTCAAAACTCGAAGCAGCACGTACGGCCTTGGCTTTAGGTGTTCAAGTGTTCATCGGTTCTGGAACAGGCAGTGAAAAACTGGTTGATATTTTCCGGGGCAAAGGTGATGGGACCTATATTGGCGTAAAAACAAAAATGGGTGTTTGATTAACGCAAAACCGAAAGGGGTATCATGAATGACTGAACTTCTTCAAGAACAGCAAATCGAGAAAAGTGAACTAGTCCAGAAAGCGAAACAGGCGAAACAGGCTTCCGCAGTATTGGCGAAGTCGACGACCAAGCAAAAAAATAACGCGCTTCGTTCAATTTCAGCTCAACTGCTTGAAGAGCAGGCTTATATTCTGGAAGAAAACAAGAAAGACATTGAAGCCGGACGCCAAAATGGAATGAGTGACTCCTTGGTGGACCGTTTAAAACTGGATCAAGCGCGGTTAGAAGATATGGCCGATGCTTTGATTCAATTGACGAAACTCGCGGATCCTGTCGGTGAGGTGCTTGAGAAATGGGAACGGCCGAATGGCTTGACGATGTCGAAAATCCGAGTGCCTCTAGGTGTTGTGGGCATGATCTACGAAGCGCGTCCCAATGTCACAGTGGATGCCTCCAGCTTATGCCTGAAAACAGGTAATGCGGTGGTGCTACGCGGCAGTTCCACGGCAATCCATTCCAATAAAGCCATTGTTTCGGTTATCCACCGCGCACTTGAAAAAAGTGAACTGCCGGTTGAGTCCGTTCAATTGCTGGAAGATACGAGCAGGGAAGCAGCTTCACATATGTTTAAGCTGAACCAATACCTGGATGTGCTGATTCCTCGCGGAGGCGCCAAGCTGATTCAAACAGTGGTCCAAAACTCTACGGTCCCGGTATTGGAAACTGGTGCAGGCAATTGCCATATCTATATCGACGAGACAGCGGATGTCAAAATGGCCATCGAAATTGCACTGAATGCCAAGACACAGCGGCCTTCAGTCTGTAATTCCTGTGAAAGCATTCTGGTCCATAAAAATTGGGCGGAGCAGCATTTACCGAAATTGATGACAGCATTGCAGGAAAATCAGGTGGAAATCCATGGAGATGAGGTTGCGCAAAAACTCTCTCCTAATGTCATACCTGCAGAAGAAGCGGATTGGGGAACAGAATACCTGGGACTGGAAGTGTCGATGAAAATCGTTGATGATGTAACTGAAGCGGTTCAGCATATCAACACCTACGGAACCAAACATTCGGAAGCCATCATTTCGTCCAATTCCGCAAATGTCGATCAATTCTTTATGGAAATTGATGCAGCCGCGGTTTACCATAATGCCTCTACCCGTTTTACGGACGGTTTTGAATTTGGTTTTGGTGCCGAGATCGGCATCAGTACACAGAAGCTTCACGCGCGCGGACCTATGGGACTGCCTGCTTTGACTTCGACTAAATACATCGTGCGCGGCAATGGCCAAGTTAAATAAGAAATGTGCGATACACAAAAAAGACCGGAAGCTCATCGCTTCCGGTCTTTTTCTTATGCGGTTCGATTGTGTTTCCACATCATGTAGCGATAACGGATGGTACAGCCGATGCAATACCCCATGAGCGCCACGCCTGCTGCGATAATGACCATGATGCCGAACGCATAGGCGGCCAGTGGAGTGCCCACAGAGAAGAAAAGAAGTGACAGCCCTAAGCAGATCGTTGCGATCCATTGATTGAAAAGCTGCTGATCTTTATCTTCCTGCTGATAGCTCGCCATCGGTTTTTTCAAAAAGCGGCGGCTGAATTGAATCACCGGGTTTTTCTTGGTGATCAATGTATAAACTCCGACAGCAAACGGCAATAGCAGAATGGCCGGGTGGAGCAGAAGTGCTGTTAATACGGTAATGACGATAAAAGCCTGATTGGTCTGTACAAGGGGTTTCGGAATAGTCACGGGCTCGCCTCCTTCAATTAAGACTTATTATACCTAGTAACTTACTTAGGATAAAGATAATTGCTTGAGATAAGGAACTTTAAGCACGTGAGGAGGAGCGACGCCCTTTAAAGCAGTTGAGAAATGAATAAAGTAGCCATCCCAAAATAAATCAGCAAAGACAGGATATCGTTGATTGTCGTGATTAAAGGACCGGATGCCACAGCCGGATCGATCTTAAATCTGTATAGGACAAGAGGAATGATGGTCCCGGCCAAAGTTCCGATGATTAAGGTCATCAACAGCGAGCCGCCGACCACAATGCCCAATACGAAATTACCCTGCCACACATACGCAATCAGCAAAATAAGCACGGAGCAGATAGCGCCGATGATGATGCCGACCCATAATTCCCTAAAGATCAGGTTGATGGTCTGCTTGGTATTCAACTTTTGTGAAGCCAGTCCACGGACCACTACAGACAGGGATTGCGTTCCCGTATTCCCTGTCATGCCGGCAATCATCGGCATAAAGAAAGTTAAAGCGACAACCGTCTGCAGCGTTTCTTCAAAACGGCTGATGATACCGCCGGAAAACAGCCCGATAAACAATAGAAGGATCAGCCAGGGCAGACGGCGATAGGCAGCAACCAGAGCGGGCGTATTGAAGTCGATCGACTTTCCTGAAGCCGATAGTTTTTCAATGTCTTCATTCGCTTCCTGCATAACGACATCGATAATGTCATCAACAGTGATGACACCAACCAGCTTGTCATCTTTTTCAACAATCGGCAGCGTGACAAAATCATAACGGCTGATCAATTGTGCGGCATCTTCCTGGTCGGTCAAGACATCGGCTTTGACGACGCGATTGTACATGACTTCTTCAATTTTATCGTCAAGGTTTCCGAGGATCAGGTCCTTATAGGAAACGACGCCGACCAGCTTCTTATCCTCATCTACGACATAAAGATAGTTTAGGTATTCCGCCAAATCGGCAAACAGCTTAATCTTATCGACCGCTTCACGGATCGTGTAATGGCGTGGAATCCAAACATATCGGTTATTCATCAAGCGGCCTGCCGTTTCAGGTGGGTAAGTCATCGTACTTTTAACAAATTGTGAATCGTCCTGATTGATCTGCGATAATAGTTCTTCAATGCGTTCCGGTTCCAAATCGGCCAATAGCAGGGCCAAATCGTCGTTGTCCATGCGATCAAGGACCTGGGACGACTTTTCGAGACCCAATTTATGAAGAATATCGATTTGTTCATTTTTGGAAAGTTCCTGCATCAATTCCGTCAATTGGCGGATCGTCAAATAGAGCAGGAATTTATTGCGGTGCTTGTCCGGCAGGTGCCGGTATTGGATCGCCATATCGTAGGGCTGGAGCTCATCCAGAATGTCCTGGAACTCCATTATTTTTCCCTCTTTCATGGCCTTGATCAGCGCCAGGGTGATTTCATCTTCGAACAATGCTGTAGACATGGGGTTCACTCCTTCTGTACAGGAAATTCAGAAATCCTATTGTTGATTATTGCGCTAAATCGTCATTTTGGAAAGAGGTAAAAAAAAGATGGCGCATTTGAATTATTTGACATATAATAATGAAAATCTGGAAAAGGCAAACTTCACCGAAAGGGAAGGACGCAAAGCCATGAGCCTACCCGTTGAAAAACGCAGGGTTGTCAGGTTGCCTCGGCCTCGTTCTGTGAGCCACGGCTATCAGAACGGGAGGATATGGGAAAATGAAAAAACTAATGATAGCAGGTGTATGGCTGTTGTTTATGCTGACGCAACATGGGATTGAAGCACAGGCGACTGAGGTGGAAACCAAAGCGACTTGGTTATGGAATCCTTGGATGATCTACAATGATGAAGCGGGAACACTGGCTTTTCTGGAGAATAAAGATGTAAACAAAGTTTATGTGCAGATTGATGCCGATATTCCGGCCAGTAGTTATCAGAGCTTTATTGAAAAAGCGCGATCAGCAGGAATGGCTATTTACGCATTGGATGGGGCACCTGACTGGGTGGCACCGAAAGGTTTTGTACAGCAGGATCAGTTGATGTCCTGGTTATCGCTTTATCAGCGGGATTCTGGGCCGGCCCAAAGATTTTCGGGCGTTCACTTGGATGTTGAACCGTATCTTTACAGCGGCTGGAATACAAACCGTGCAGCAACCGTTAAGTCTTATCAAGCTTTGCTGACAAAAGCAAAATCCAGCACAGCTGCGCTGAACTTGCCGATTGAAGTGGATCTGCCTTTCTGGTTCGATGAAATTTCCTATAAAAATACCTACGGCAAAGGTGTGCTCGCTGAATGGGTAATTGCCAACACGCACAGCGTTACCCTCATGGCTTATCGGGATTCAGCAGCCATGATTACAGAACTGGTGAAAAACGAAATTGCTTATGGAGTAAAGTATGGGAAACCCGTAGTGGTGGGAGTTGAAACCGACAAGACTGATGAAGGGGATTTCATCTCTTTCTATGAAGAAGGAGAAACTTTCATGAAAGTCGAGTTGGCCAAAGTATCCGCATATTATACTGGGGTAAAAGGGTTTGGCGGTATTGCAATCCATCACGTGGACAGTTGGAAAACGATGGCTCCATAAAGGGATGAAAAGCAGCAAGGTTGGCCGATTCGGCTGAACCAGGCTGCTTTTTCTTATAGTTAACTAATATGGATATGTTACAATATCCATAAATTATCAACCGCTAATATTATTTAGGAATTTTTGTATAAAAATCGGTGGAGGCGCCTCAAAAAGGAGATTTGATAGATGATAGAGGTATTTATATGGATTGTTTTCAGTTTGTTGGGGATTCAATTACTGATTTTGACTTTGCTGATTGCCTGGAAAATGAAAAACCTGGCTGTTGAACACACCATAAAAGAAACAATGGAGACGTTAAAGCCTCAATTCCGGCAGTATATAGAGGGTTCGCATGAAACTGAGCCTGGTTTGCCTGTTGCGAAGAAAAACCGGTTCAAATTGATGGAAACCATGCTTGATGAATTTGCATCCGAAGGTTTTCAGGGCGAACAGAAAGCACGTATCCATAGATTGGCAGAAAAGCATTTAACGGAATATTATCGTCATATGCTGAAAAAAGGCCAATGGGCAGAGCGCATCAATGCGTTGTATTTTATCGAAGATTTCCGGCTTTTTTCCTTAAAGGAAGACATTTATCAGCATTTCAAGAAAATCAGCCAAAGGGATGAAGAATTTCGCCAATGCATCCGTGCTTGTGCCACTTTGCAGGAAGTGCGGTTGATGGATGCCGCCATTGAAAGTAAAGACCTGTCATTCGGGATGATCAAGGAATTGCTATATCGCCTGGATCAGGATTTACTCAAATTGACGCTGGAGCGGATGCAATTGAAAGAGGATATCTCAGAAAATATGCTTTACGCCTTCATCAGTTTCAGCGGAGAGCATCAGATTGACATGCTCTTCCCGTTTGTCGAAAAAAAATTACAGGATGAGCGTAAAGAAGTCCGCTTGAAGGCAATGAGCAGCTTATGCCATTACAAAAAAATGGTGAATCCTGCTATTCTTTCCGGCTTTTTCGATTCAGCACACTGGCAAGAGCGGATGTACGCAGCTAAGCTGGCGGGAGCCTGCCATTTTGATCAGTACAAACCCCATTTGATTTACTTGCTGGCGGACAATGTATGGTGGGTCCGTTTTGCAGGGGCTGAAAACCTTAAATTCTTTGAAGGCGGCAATCGGGTGCTGGAACAGGTGGCGGCTGATCACGCGGATGCATACGCCAGAGATATTGCCAGGCATATGCTGACACGTGAAGGAGGGATCCTCATATGAGTGGAACTGGCATCGCAGTAATCATCGAAATTATTTCCTGGGCAATCATCGCTTATATGCTGGCGGCCGGTGCGACTTATTTGATTCTGTTTCTGGTCGCCAGCCCGAAAATCAGTAAAGAGAAAAAATTGAACCGCCAGGAGCAAATTGAGGAAATGTCGATCAATAAAGACACATATCCTATTTCCATTCTGGTTCCCGCCTATAACGAAGAAGCTGGCGTGGTCAGCACAGTCCGTTCCTTACTGAATTTGAATTATCCCCAATATGAAATCATTGTAGTCAACGATGGGTCAACGGATAGGACTAGTGAAAAAGTACTTGCCCAATTCGGGATGGAACCGATTGAACTGGCGATCCGGACTCACTTTAAAACTGGAGAAATCAAACGGGCTTATCGCTCGACTTTTCATCCCCATTTGTTCTTGATTGAAAAAGAAAATGGCGGAAAAGCGGATGCATTGAATGCTGGAGTCAATTTCTCAAGATACCCCTATTTTGCAGCAATCGACGGCGATTCGATCCTCGAACAGGATGCCTTGCTGAAGACGATGAAACCGATTGTGGATTCAAGCGGAATGGTGACTGCGACAGGTGGGACTGTGAGGATTGCCAATGGTTGCAAAATTAACCGTAGCGTCATCGAACAGGTGGCATTACCGAAAAAGCCATTGGAAGTCATGCAGATTATCGAATACTTCCGTGCTTTTCTGATTGGCCGTCTTGGGTTCAGCCGGGTGAATATCCTGCTGATCATTTCAGGGGCATTCGGCGTCTTTGAGAAAAGCCGGGTCATTAAAGTGGGCGGCTATAAAACCGATACCGTCGGTGAAGATATGGAGCTGATTGTCCGCTTGCACCGGTCCATCAAAGATGAAAAATCAAAGCAGCGGATCGAATATATCCAGGATCCGGTTTGCTGGACAGAAGCGCCGAGTACAGTAGCTTCCTTGCGGGCACAGCGCATTCGCTGGCAAAGAGGCCTGGCAGAAACTTTATGGACGCATCGCGGAATGATGCTCAATCCGAAATATAGAGGAATCGGGTTATTTTCGATGCCTTATTATGTCTTTATCGAACTATTGAGCGCTGTCTTTGAAGTAATGGGTTATTTCATCATCATCGGCGGGTTTGCCTTCTCCTTCATTGAGACGGACATAGCCGTTATCATGCTGCTGGTGATGGTGCTGTACGGTTCTCTCTTGTCTGCGCTTGCTGTGCTGCTGGAGGAATGGACCTACCATAAGTATCCTACGGTCAGAAGTATCCTCGTCCTTTATGTCTATGCACTGACTGAGACGTTCTGGTATCGGATCCTGATGAATTTCTGGCGTGTGCAAGGTTTGTTCTATGCATTCAAGAAAAAATCAGTATGGGGAGACATGGAGCGCAAAGGTGTGTTCTCCGATGACGAACAAAAAGAAGGAAGCCTGTAAAGGGCTTCCTTCTTTTTTAGTTGGTTTACGTCACTCTGTCTCGTCAAAAGTCTCTTGTAAAATATAATACGATTGCTTCAACCGTTCATCAGTTTTCGGCAAGCCCCAAGGTTCCCAGGAGTACCGGGCAGCTTTATCGGCCTCAAAGGTTTCAACTGCTTTTCCGTCCGGTCCGGTTAAACTGGCGGTGACATCCAATCCGTCGATCGTTTCGGAAGATTCGATCCCCTCTTTCCAGAGATCGCCGATAAATTCGTGCTTCGCCGGGTCTTTGGCATTCAGCAACATCCATGGAATTCGGATTTCCATGATTCCCGTCCCCTTATCGTAATAATAATCATTCAAGGAATCATAATTTTCATGTTCCGGGTTGGCGATGCCGAATCGAAGGACCCCAGTTTCATAGGCATCAAATGGATAAATTTCGCCTGTGTCCGGACGAACAAATTCTTTGTTCAAAGCCAATCGGATCGGATGGAAGGTCGATTCGATCTTTTCTTCCGCGGGAATCATTTCAAGGCGTTCATGATAATCATAATAGAAGCTGTCGTAATCGCCCGCCACCTGCAAACGTGCCTGCTCCAGGTCTTCCACTTTCAACTGGAAGTCCGCCAGAAACTCTGTTTTCTTCAAGGCATCAACCGCGATGCCTTGGTCTTCACGGGTGCTGAAATAAAGAGTGAAATCCTGTTTGTCCCACCAGTTTTTATTGGCTGGATCGAATTGGGCTTTAATGTAGACATACCGCTCATCCGAATCCATCTCCAGTGCTCTAAGAGCTCCGCTGTCTTTTTCGTAAAGGGTTTGGCCACCTGACCAGTCATCCTCGCCATCGACTTTCACTTTATGGCGATCAAAGCTCAACAGACCGAATTGCTGCTCGTTGGTTTGGGCATTCGACCAGAAAGGCCGTTCGTTCGGATTGTCATAATCCATCGTATTCCACGTGCGTTTGAACCACTCATCCTGCCAGGTGAAAACCATACCGCCAAGCATGCCTTCTTCAAGAATATCTTCATATAGACGGTTGACGATTTCACCTTGCTGCTGTTCGGAAATGAATCCTTGGTTCCAGCCGAACGGATTTTCATGGGTCATGCCGCGTGAAGCTGGAACACCGAACTCGGCGATGACAATCGGCATGTCGTGTGAATCGTTTAAATCCTTCAAGTAACCGGCGTAGTTATTAGCTTCGCCGCGGTGATCAACATATTCGGTATAGCGCTCTTCTAAATTCAAGAAATCCGGATAGTACGGATAAACATGGTAGGAAGCAAACATACCGACTGTATCCGTCATCCCTTTTGTTTTAATGTGGTTTGGGTCAACAGTGGCTAAGTCTTCCAAGTAGCTTGGCTCCGCTGGGTGTTCGATATTGTCAGTCGTCACCCAGTTGGTGAAGCTGAGGGGGCGCATGCTTTGGTATTCGTCCAGCTCATATTCCGCAAGGCGATCCAATTGCTGCGCCAGCCAATGCTCCATGGGGGTGGCACCTTCTGTGTAGACGTGGGTTCCCTGATAATCACCCAAGTCAGGGTAATCGAGTTTCATCTGATGGACAGCTCCAGGATACCATTCGATGCCGATCATCCAGCCGATGACATAGGAAGAGATATCCGTCTGGTAAGTTCCATGGGCATGGCCAGGCTCCTGTTCGACCACTGCTTCGCCATGGATGACATCAACAATTTTCTCAACTTCATTCTGGAAGCGGTCTGTGATGTCGGGAGTAAAAGCGTCCAATGTCTCCACCAACGGCTCTTCATCGATCCATACACCGTGATACAGGTAAAGCGGCTCTTTTGCGCTGGCATTATAAGCAGCGAATGCTTCGTAGAAAGCTGGTGGATGAAGTGTATAAATGCGGATTGCATTGGCATTCATTTCACCGATTGCTTGGAACCACCGGTCGTATTCCTCCCGCGTAATCGCGGCTTCTCCAGGGAACGTTCCGGGTTTGGCCATCCCCATATTGACGCCTTTGATGGTGAACGGCTGCCATTCACCATCCTGGTATACCTCAAACGCCTGGCCGTTTACACGGGAAGGGTAGGCGATGCCATCCTTCTCGGCTGTAGTTGCTTTGGCTGCTTCGATCTCAGTATTCTCATCTTCGGTCTTTTCACTTTCAGTCTTCTTATCTTCTGTATTCGCCAAAATGGTCTCCATCATTGGTAGGTAAGTCTGCCAGTAAAAACTCTTTTCGGCATCCAATGATTCCGTTGAGATAAATGAACGAAGTGTTGAAAATCCGGCATAGCGGTAAAAACTTGGGGTATCATCAATATCAACAAAATCCCCGGCAAAATAGTAAAGGTCTGCTCCGTTCTTGGATTGATGGAACACGGCTGGAAAGTTTTCAGGAATGCCGGCAGCTTTCAACTTCTCGCTGCCCGTGCTTTCGAGATCCCATTGATAGTCTGCCAGTACCTCTGTACCGGCAGCCGCCTCGTTGATATCAAACCAATAACCGAAAGAAGGACTATCCGCTAAAGTGAATTGATCAGCGCCTTTTTCAGTAAAGGCAAGGTGAATCCCGTTGGCGCCGACTTCTCCGGATTCTTCGGAAAGAACCACGATTTCTCCTTTAGCATCGTTGACCAGGACAAAGCCAGCACCTTCAAAATTCCATTTCATATCGTTTTTTTCATAATTATCTACAATCCACTGAGGCACTTCGCCTTCAGGTGCCTGAAGGTTTACAAAATGGCGGCCACTCCAGCCGCTCCATTTGAGTCCCAGAAACTCGTTCATATCTTGCGCCACTTCTTTTGGCGTCGGGGAGGCGAAGGTATTGAACTCAACAACTAAATCCGTACCTTGAGATTGAACCTGCTTTTTAATGGTCTGCCATTCATCCATTTGAAGTCCGCCCAAAATCATAGATGAACTGCCTGGAGTTTTTTCCGATGATTTCCATGGAATATCTTCTTCATAAACACCATAGGAATCCGCCAGATAGATAAGGTCGGTTCCAGATAGATTTTCGGGTAAATCCCGGGTTGTATAGCTGTTCTCTTTTTCATCAGGGACAAATCCATAATAATCGCTGTCTGCCTGATACGTCTTATTGTCTTCTGACACGTAGCGGTGGTGATTCAACAGCCAGGTCAGTCCTTTATGTTCCCGGTAACTTTCAGTTGGAACCGTTTTATCAAGTATCGCCACATTTACTATTTTTTCTTCCTTAAAGAACCAGATGATAATAGGCAATAGAAGGATAGCAATGATTGCTGTTATAGACAGCAGAGTCTTCTTCATCAATACCACTCTTTTCTATTTACAAAATATAACTCAAAAGACATTATAGCTTAAAAATTATTAAAAATAGATAAATTTTACCTATTTTTTTCAAAATAAAAAAGACCCGAATTTGTCGGGTCTTTTCATCATCTTTAGTTTTGAACGTTGCTTTCTTCCTGGTAAACCGGTACCCATCCTTCAGTTGTTACAAAGATGCGAACCGCTACAACTTTCCGGTCATCTGCAAGCGTAAAGTAATGGGTGATGTTTTCAGGAACCGAGATCAAGTCGCCTGGCGTCAGGTGAACTTCGAAAAAGCGCTCGTCTTTTCCTTGGATGATGAAGACGCCATGGCCGCTGACGATATAGCGCACTTCGTCGTCTGTATGGATATGTTTGCGCTGGAAGTTCTTCAAGAGCTCGTCCAGCTTCGGGTTGGAGTCTGACAGGGAAATGATATCCGCTGCCTGGTAGCCGCGGCGCTCTGAGATGTCATCAATTTCTGTTTTGAATACCTGAAGGATTTCTTCTTTGTCTTCATCGCTCAAGTCGAACTTTTCACGAAGATGCTCCGGCAATTTATTGTTGTCCCAATGTTCATAAACGACTTCCTGCTGCTCGAGAAATGCTGCCACCTCGTTTTGTGCTTCAATTGTTTCGTCTGTTCCTTGAATTTTAATGATAGCCATTAGAATCTTCCTCTCTTATTTTAACTGTAGTTGCAACGCTAATTGGTATTGAAATAAAAACTCGCTGGCTTCAAGCAGCTTTTTCGCTTCAAAGCCGTCTTTTCCCCAAACGGTAATGCCATGGTTGCGGATCAGCACCGCACCTTTGTCGGCGGCAATATAAGGTTCAAAGGCTGCGGCGAGCGTTGGAATATCGGCGTGATTGGGAATGATGGGAATGGTCAGTACAGCATCCTCTTCCCATAATCCGAATGCCTTGATCAATTCCTGTCCCTTGAAATCGATTTTTCCGGCATCGCCGTATAACTCGGAAATGACATTATTGGCGACTGTATGGACGTGAAGACTGCAGCCGGCCTTTGTCTTTCCGTAAATCGCACAATGCAGCAAAGTCTCAGCCGAGGGTTTCAACGGTGTTTCTGCAGCCGGCTGGCCGTTGGCATCGACGAGCAAAAAGTCTTCATCGGTCCGTTTTTTCTTGTCTTTTCCGCTGGCGGTGACAAGAAATTCGAGTGGTTCATCTGCTACCTTAATGGCTAGATTTCCGCTGGTTCCCATAAACCAGTCGCGAACTGCCAATTCATCTTTGACATCCGCCAATTCCAGCCATTTTTCCCGCCATGCTGTCATGACTTCACTCCTATATAGTCATCGACGATCGCAATGACTTCGTGGAACGTTTCAAACGGTTCGTAGGCGATGTCAGCTTCTTGGCATTTCTCAGCCAATAAATCCCTGGCGATGACGAAATCGGCTTCTTTGGCGGCTTCCCAGTCACTGATGGAATCACCAATGACGATACTTTTCGTGCCGGTATCCAAAAGGTCCCGAATGACAGATGGCTTACAGCATCCGCAGCCCTGGCTGCTGCATTTTTCATCGCAGCCATGCGGGAATTCCAGTTTGATGACATCTTCTGAAAAGTCGGCACCGTTGCAATAGATGCCGTCAAAAGGTCCAAAAGGTTCAAGGAGCGGATAGACGAAAAAGTCGATTCCACCACTGACAATGTATAAAGGCAACTCCTGTTTTTTCGTATAAGCGACAAAGTCGCTGAAACCTTCCCGTATTTCAGCCTGTTCCAGAACATATGAAATAATTTCATCTTTTGCCGAAACAGGGAGCAGGGAAAACATTTTCGCCACACCTTCACGTATCGAGATGGATTGGTCAAGAATTCGGTCTTTGACTGGTTCCCAGCCCGTTGGATCAAACTGTTTCATAATAGCGATGATGTTATCATTGGCCGTTACAGTACCATCAAAATCGCAAAAAATAATCGGTTTGTTCAATCTGTTCACCCCCATAGCTCAAGAGCCGTTTGTAGTTCTTCGTGTTGTCCAGCGGCATCCTGTAAGGATTCTCCCTGAAGCACCGCATCTATTGCCTGTCTGAAGGCACGGCCGCCTCCAGCTGCGCCAGCCGGATGTCCATGAATTCCACCGCCGGCATTGATGACACTATCAATCTCGTAATCAGCCAACAGTAAAGGCACAAGCCCTGGATGGATTCCGGCAGAAGGTACCGGGAAGCTTCGTTTCAATGGGCTATCCCTGGTCAGTTCCTTGCCGAGTGCAAGAGCAGCTGTTTTCTCCAAGGCAACACTGCCGTAAGGAGAAGGAAAGAGGGAGAAGTCTGCACCGGCATAGCGGATCAGTTTCCCGAGTGCGAGCGGCGCAGCTAGGCCATAAAATGCGGATGAAGTGAAGGCACCACTGAATGCAGGATGCGCCATCAACGGCAAACCGATCTCATCATCTTCCGCCAATTCCTGCAGCACATCGAGACCGTATGCGTGGACGTTGAACAATAAGGCATCCGCTCCCAGCTCTCGTGCTTTTCTTGCCTTCCCTCTCAGGTCGGAAGTTCTGCCCGATAGGTTCACCGCATAATAGGTACGATGGCCCGTTTCTTCGTAGACATTCTCCAGTACTCTTTTACCCGTTATGATGCGGCTTTCGAATGGAGTCAGCGGATTGTCGAACAAAATTTCGTCGTCTTTGACAAGGTCTACGCCGCCTAAAGCCTGCTCGCGCAATTGAGCAGACAGAAAATCCAGATCGCGGCCGATGACGCCTTTGAATATGCTCATCAGAAGCGGCCTTCCGGCTACGCCAAGTGTATTGCGAATTTCTTCTATGCCGAAGCGCGGGCCGGGAAAGTGGCTGAGCAAATCATGGCTGAAATCCAAATCCAGTAGCTTCACTTCACCATCCAGGGATAGTTTGCCGAAAACCGTGGTCAGGATGGCAGGCAAGTCGGCTGAAAAATTGATGCTCGGGTAGGCAATCTCGAGTTCTGCCTTTATCAGCTCCGGCTTCAATGGATGGCTGTCTTCTGCGAATTCTTCGATGGAGACAACATGTCCCTTATGGTGTTTCAGTTGTGCCTGTTCAAGCAGCGGCAAGTCTGTCCAGGAGCCGATTGTCAGACCCAAAGCGATGCCTTCCGCTTTTTTTTCGAAGGAACCGGGCTTTCCATATACTTGATAAGTAGCAGTCAATACGCTCATCTATTCCACACTCCCATGCAATTTTAAAAATAAAAAACCTCTTCAAATAAGAAGAGGTTAAGGGCGTTAACAACTTCTTATTTCTCAGCCATCGGTTCTGGCTGCAAGAATTAGCACCGTGTCCACCATTGGACCGGTTGCCGGGTATCGTAGGGCTTGTCCCTCCACCTGCTCTGAATAAGAAAGATATGAAATTGGGTAAAACAATTTTATAGGTTCAATCCAAAATAAGTAAGTCGATTTAATACAGTAAAGTAATTCTGATTATTTCATGTGCGCAGAAGTCTGTCAACTCTGTTATCAAAAAACTGTTTTTATTTGAAAAATCCGTTGACAGTCAATTCTGAATCGTGATAGGATTCTCTTCATAAACTTAATAGTAATACACGTAGTACTCTTATCAAGAGCTGGCAGAGGGATTTTGGCCCGATGACGCCCAGCAACCGACCGTAATACCGTTGTGAGACGGGGCGCTTTGGCGCCAGGATGAATTTCCTGTAAGGCACGGTGCTAATTCCATCAGAAATTTAATTTCTGAAAGATAAGAGGCATGGAATCTCTTATTCTGGCCTCTTTCTTTTTGAAAGAGGCTTTTTATATTGCAGAAGAAAGGAAGATAAATGATGACTCTTACTGTTCCAACCACTTATAAAGCATTAACTGAATCGACGGCGATCGCATTGGCGAAGGTTGTCCACCCATTCGATGGCGATGCCCGATTGACTTGCCGGGAAATTGGCGACGGCAACTTGAATTATGTCTTTCAGATTGAAGATCCGCAAACCGGCAAGCGGCTGATCATCAAACAGGCGCTGCCATATGCGAAAGTAATCGGTGAAAGCTGGCCGCTGACCTTGAAGCGGGCGACCATTGAAGCCAATGTCCTGAGAAAACACGGAGAGTTCGTTCCTTCATTGGTACCCGCAGTCTATGCTACGGACGAAGAACTGGCCATTACGGTAATGGAAGACTTGTCCCATCTGGAGATTGCAAGGGAAGGCTTGGTCAACGGAAAGAATTTCCCGAGGCTGTCGCAGGATATCGGCGAATACTTGGCGGAGACTTTATTCCATACATCGGATTACGGCTTGCATCCTTTTGAGAAAAAGGGATTGGCTGCTGAATTCTCCAATCCGGAGCTCTGCAAGATCACGGAAGACCTCGTCTTTACAGATCCCTTTTTCGATGTTGAAACCAATGCGTACGAACCGCAGCTCCAATCAGCGGTAGAAGCGATCTGGAGCGATCGTAAGCTGCAGCTGGAAGTAGCGAAATTGAAGAAGAGCTTTTTGACTGAATCGGAAGCGCTGCTGCACGGCGACCTTCATACCGGCAGCATCTTTGCGAGCCAAACGGAAACCAAGGTCATTGATCCGGAATTCGGCTTTTACGGTCCAATCGGATTCGATGTCGGCTTGTTCTTGGCAAACCTCATGTTCCAGTCCATCACGCGGGAGGATGGAGATCGCCAGGTAATTGTAGATCATATTGAAAAGACATGGGAAGTTTTCGCTTCCCGCTTCACTGAGCTATGGAAAACAGAGAGTGTCGAATCGTTTAAAGAGACAGAAGGCTATTTGGAGTACGTACTTGAGAAGGTGCTGACAGATGCAGCCGGTTTTGCGGGATGTGAATTGATCCGCCGGACGATTGGCTTGGCGCATGTCAAAGACTTGGACAGCATCGAAGATACAGAAAAAAGAATCCACTTTAAGAAACAGGCGCTGCGGGCAGGACAAGCATTAATCCTGAAGCGCCAGCAGACAGCGTCGATTGGGGATGTACTGCAAATTCTGGAGGAGGCGCACACATGAGCATTCCTTTATCCATCAAATGGGACGGCCAACAGCTGACTATTCTGGATCAGCAGAAGTTGCCGCATCGTATTGAATACTTGACGCTTGAAACGGTGGAAGACGTGTACGAGGCTATTTTTTCATTGAAAGTCCGTGGAGCACCTGCAATTGGCATCACCGCCGCATATGGACTGGCAATCGGGGCTCAGCGGCACGATACAGATTCACTGGAAGCTTTCCAGCAATATGTCGAAAAAGACGCGGCGTATTTGAACGCCTCAAGACCGACTGCGGTCAATCTCGGTTGGGCGCTCAGCCGTCTGAAAGATAAATTAAGCGAAGCGGAGAACGTGCCACAAGCAAAGCTTCTGTTGTTGGCGGAAGCTGTGAAGATCCACAGGGAAGATGAAGAATCCTGCCGCAGCATCGGCGAACATGCGCTGGTACTGCTGCAGGGGCAAACGAAAGTCATGACGATCTGCAACGCCGGTTCGATCGCCACCGCCAAATATGGCACAGCTTTAGCGCCGTTCCATCTGGGAAGTGAGCGTGGCCGGCAGTTTGAAGTGTTCGCCTGTGAAACCCGCCCGGTCTATCAAGGCGCACGTTTGACGGTATGGGAGCTGCAGCAGTCGGGAGTCGATGTCACGCTGATCACCGACAGCATGGCAGCACACACCATCGGAGCGAAAGGCGTGGAAGCCATTATTGTCGGTGCGGACCGCATCGCTGCAAATGGCGACACGGCCAATAAAATCGGCACGTATAATCTGGCTTTGTTGGCGAATGCATTCAAAATTCCATTTTATGTAGCGGCGCCGGCATCGACTTTCGATCTGTCGATTGAAGATGGCACTGCGATTCCGATCGAAGAGCGCAACCCGGAAGAGATCACCCACATGAATGGACAGCCGGTGGCACCACTCGGCACAAAAGTATTTAATCCGGCATTTGATGTCACACCGGCACATCTCATTACAGCAATCATCACTGAAAAAGGCATCATTCAATCCGATTATCAAAAAAACATCCCTGATTTGCTTGGTGCATCTGCAGGAAAAGGAGAAAGAATATGAAAAAACAATCCATTTGGCTGCTTGCCGCACTTTTATTTATCAGTATTTTATTGGCTGCCTGCCAACCACAAGGAAATGTCAACGAAGAAACGACTTCTTCAGATACCGAGGCTGAGGCTTCAGATCACCCGCTCGCAGGCAAGGAAATTGCTTTGATCATGCAAATCAACCTAGGGACATTTTCTGCCCAGTATATTGCAGGTGTAGAAGAACAGGTTGAAAAATTCGGAGGCAAAGCGACAGTTTTCACTTCTGAAGGTGATTTGGCGAAAATGGCGTCCAATCTGGATGCAGCAATCAACCAGGGCGTCGATGGCATCTTAATCGACCACGGAACAAAAGAAGCATTGAACCAAGGGGTTGAAAAAGCACTTGAAGCAGGGATTCCGGTAGTAGCGTTTGATGCAGGAATCGATGTAGAAGGCGTTGTCTCTTTGGAACAGGGTGATCAGCAGATGGCTGAAATGACTTTGGAAAAACTGGCGGAAGATGCCAATGGCGAAGCCAATATCGTGAAAATCTGGACAGCCGGATTTGCACCAATGGAAAGACGCCAAGTGGCATATGAAAAATTCCTAACTGACAACACGGGCATTAAGGAAGTCACATCATTCGGTGCGGCAACCAACAATACGGCACTGGATACACAGTCACAGATGGAAGCTGTGTTGAAGCAATACCCGAATGAAGGGGAGATCACAGCGGTATGGGCGGCTTGGGACGAATTTGCAAAAGGTGCAGTCCGTGCCATTGAACAAGCAGGGCGTACAGATATCAAAGTCTACGGCATCGACATGAGTGATGAGGACCTGCAATTGATGCAAAAAGAAAATAGCCCGTGGCTGGCTTCAGCAGCTGTGGATCCGACGGACATCGGACGCATTCAAGTGCGTTACCTGTACCAGCTGTTGAACGGTGAACAACCGGAAGAAAAAGTGATTTTGGAACCGGTTTTCGTGGAGGCGGAAAGCTTGCCGGAAGAAACGGTGACAACCGAAGAATTAAGCGAATATGTAGAAGGCTGGGGCGCAAGTGAGCAAGGGTATACGGATGAGCTGCGCGAACTGGAAGGCCAATAATCTTCACCATCTCAAGCTGTCCTGAAAGATGGGGCAGCTTTTTTTACCAGAAAGGGGCATCTCAATGGCAGGACCTTTACTATCGATGGCCGGCATCGGAAAAAATTTTGGACCGGTAACAGCATTGCAAGGAGCGGAATTCCATTTGGAAAAAGGCGAAGTCCATGCCATTCTCGGCGTCAACGGGGCAGGAAAAAGCACCTTGATCAAAATTCTGTCGGGCGTCTATCAACAGGATGAAGGAACGATTCATCTGGACGGCTCCGCCATTCGGCTGGAGTCGCCGAAAGCAGCGAAAGAACAGGGAATCTACTGCGTTTATCAGGAAGTGGATACGGCCATTGTGGCTGAATTGACTGTAGCAGAAAATATCCTGCTCGACACATTCTCCGGCAAGGGGAATCTATTCGTCTCCAAGCAGAAAATCAATAAGCGAGCCTATTCAGCATTGCTTGAACTTCAAGCGGAAACCATTGACGTCCAGCAAAAAGCGGCAAGCCTGACATTGGCGGAAAAGCAGATGGTGCTGATTGCCCGAGCATTGGTGCATTCAGCGAAAATCATCATTTTCGATGAACCGACGGCTCCGTTGTCGATTCATGAATCGGAAAAACTGTATGCCGTCATTTCAAAATTAAAAGCGCAGGGGGTTGGATGTGTCTTTATTTCCCATCGCTTGCCGGAAGTGTTTGAAATCAGCGATCGGATTACGGTTATGCGGGAAGGGACGCTTGTCAAAACCTATGATACGGCAGAAGCCGATCAAGATGGTGTGATCGAAGCGATGCTCGGTGCAGCACTCAGCCACGAATTGGAGCCGCGGGCGCATGACATCGGAACCGCTTTGTTGGAAGTCGATCATTTGTCCGATGGGCAAAAGCTCAAGGATTTGTCGCTGACGGTTGCAGCGGGTGAAGTAGTGGGTGTCGTCGGACTGGTAGGGGCAGGCAAAACGGAACTCGCCAAAGCATTATTCGGCGGAACCCCTTTAACAGCCGGAACAATTAAACTGGCGGGGAGCGCAGCTAAAATCAAACATCCGGCAGATGCCATCAAAGCAGGGATAGCGTTGATTCCGGAAGAGCGGCGAAAAGAAGGCTTGTTTGTCCAGGAATCGCTGGAAGCCAATGCTTCATTCCCCAATCTGAAAAAGTTCTCCAAGCGCCTGTTGATGGATCGAAAAGCGGAAAAGCGTTTTGCCGATGAGATTATTGAACGGTTGCGCATCAAAACTGGCAGTACAGAAACACCGCTTGTCCATTTGAGCGGCGGAAATCAGCAGAAAGTGGCGATCGGCAAATGGATTTCCCTCGATTCCGCCCTGTACTTGTTTGATGAACCGACAAAAGGCGTCGATATCGGTGCCAAAGTCGACATCTTTAAACTGATCCGCCAATTGGCCGAAAGCGGCAAAGGATGTTTGTATTTTTCAAGTGAGATTCATGAGGCCATTGGAATTTCCGATCGGATTCTCGTAATGTACAACGGTCAAATCGTGAAGGAGTTATCACGACAAGAAGCGACCCAAGAAAGGATTTTATTGTATGCAAGTGGCGGAAAAGAAGAACTTGGGGAAAGGCAAGAGCTCGGTGAAAGACAACGCAATTCAGTTTCTGTTTAAATATGGCGCCATCGCATTACTGGTCTTCATTATTTTTTATTTCAGCACGATCAGTGATGCTTTTTTCACATATGGTAATTTTACGGATATTTTGCGTTCAATCTCCATTGTGACTTTACTGGCTTTAGGCGTGACGTTCACGCTGGTGGTGGATGGTTTTGATCTGTCTGTAGGTTCGACGATGTCTTTATCAACCGTCGTTTCCGCCTCATTGATGGTGTGGTACGACATGCCATTGTGGCTCGTGCTGATCCTGCCGTTGCTGATCGGGGTTGCAGTCGGAGCGGTCAACAGCTTTCTGATTGTCGTCATCGGCATTCCGGATCTGCTGGCAACTTTGAGCATGATGTATATCGTGGCTGGTTTGCACCGGACCTATACGGAAGGCTATTCGATTTATAACAATATGCCGCTGACTTCAGGAGGCACTGCACCCGGCCAATTGTCGGAAGCGTTCCTGTGGATTGGCCAGGGGCAGATGCTGGGTCTGCCGGTTCCGGTATGGATCATGCTGGTGATGGTCCTGGCTTCTTATGTAGTGCTCAACCATACCCGTTGGGGAAGAGTGCTCTACATGACTGGCGGGAACGCCGAAGCGGCTACGCTGTCAGGTGTCAACGTCAAAAAAGTGAAGTTCACTGCCTACGTCATATCCGGTATCTTTGCTTCTATGGCGGGCATCCTGTTTACGGCACGTGTAGGTTCCGGACAGATTGACGCAGGTGCACCATTGATGATGGAGGCGGTTGCGGCTGTCTTTGTCGGCTACTCGGTATTAGGGGCGGGAAAACCGAATGCACTCGGTACATTTTTCGGAGCGGCTGTCATCGGCATCCTATTGAATGGCTTGACGATTCTCAACCTTCCTTATTACGCATTCGACATCATCAAAGGAGGCGTGTTGGTCGCTGCACTGGCAGTCACTTATGTATACGCCAAAAAGAAATTCTCCAAAACATGATTCGCAAACAAAGAGGCTTCCTATACGGAAGCCTTTTTGTTTGTCATTATTTATCCGGCGTATAGCTGGCAATGAGGACGCCTGAGTCTGTGGAACGGATTTCCTGGAGATTGAACATTTTCTGGTCGGCATTTTCCTTGAACAGCCGTTTTCCTTCACCTAAAACGAGCGGAAATGTCATTAGATGCAATTCGTCGATCAAATCATGCTTCAATAAGGTTTCGATAAGCTCGGCACTGCCGTAGACCAACAGCCGCTGCCCAGTTTTTTTCAGCCTGGCAACTTCCTGCGGCACATGGCTGGTGATCAGGCGGGCATTCCATTCTGTGCGTTTCAAGCTGGTGGAAACCACATACTTCGGCAATTTGTTCATTCGTTCGGCAAATCCCTCTTCATCTTCTGCCGCTGGCCATGCTGCCGCAAATCCTTCATACGTGACCCGTCCGAGCAGCAGTGCATCAGTGCCGAACAGCAGATCCAGTTGGAACTTGGCTATCTCATCATCCCAATAAGGCGCAGTCCACGAAGGTTCCTCCATGACTCCATCAAGCGTCAAATACATCGCTACAACAATTTTTCCCATGACCATTCTCCTTTGCGAATGAAATACGAACGGGTGGCCCTTTTATACGGAAGTAATTTAGATAAGGAGCAGAGTCTATAGTAGATTTAATTCGAGCTCCATTTAAAATACCCTTTAAATCGAGCGGAGCAACTGAAAATATTCGGCCAGTTGGATATAGATAGGAAAAATAGAAAAAGTTAAATTTTTTTGCTAAAAATCGACAGTTCTTATTACTTATAAAGTAAACTATAAATACCATAAAAAGGGGAGTGATAGATTATGCATTGCAATAGCTGCACAGTAGCGGCCCTCAAATTCGAAATCAAGCTGGAAGGTCAGATGAATCTTTCAGTTTTACAAATAGTCATAGATCATTTGGGAAGAAGAGAAATAGAAGTTGCCGTTAAAGGGAATAAGCTGCAGATGGATGAAAAAGGAGCGCGTGAGTTCCTGGATTTTTGCAGGGATCTGCTGGATATGGACCAAGTGACGTTCCGCATCAATCAGGAATCCTGGCAGCCAGTAGAGGGGATGTCCCAGGTTTTCGCAACCGAATGGATAGACGAGGTCATCAAAAACGAACGTTTGACCTGCCATTACCAGCCAATTGTGGATGCGGATGAAAAGATCTTTGCCTACGAAATGCTGGCGCGCTTTCAAAACGAAGACGGTTCGATGATCTATCCCAATGAAATTTTTCCCGCTGCAAAAACCCGCGGACGGTTGTATGCTTTGGATCGGGTCTGCAGAATGACTGCTGTAAAATATGCTGCTGCGCTGAAAGGGGAGAAGGCGTTCATCAATTTTATCCCCACATCGATTTATTCGCCTGAATTTTGTCTGCGTTCGACAATTTCATTGTCTGAGCAATTAGGCGTCGATTCGAAATCTCTGGTGTTTGAAGTGGTGGAAACGGAAAAAGTAGACGACTTGGATCATTTGAAAAAAATCCTGACTTATTATAAAGAAAAAGGATTCGATTACGCATTGGATGACGTGGGTGAGGGCTACAGTACCATTGAAATGCTGGCAGATTTGAAGCCCAAATATATGAAGTTGGATATGCAGTTTGTCCAGGATGTTGCAACGGATACGGATAAGCAGAAGGTTGCCGAGAAGTTTCTGAAGAAAGCTTTGGAAATCGGTTCTGTGCCTTTGGCGGAAGGCATCGAAACGCCTCAGGACTTTGATTGGCTGAAGCAACGGGGATACCAATTGTTCCAAGGCTATTATTTTGGGAAACCGGCGGCATCGCCTTTGTACGAAAAACAGTTGGAAGTATAAAGTATAAGACAGAAAAAAGCGTTGAGAAACTGAATTCTCAACGCTTTTTTGAATGGTCATTGTTGTTTGATGAAGCTTAAAATATGTTCCACGAATGGTTCGGTCTTCTCGATCTGTGTCCAGTGTCCACATTCATTGAACACATGAAGCTCTGCGTGCGGCAATAGCTCGATCAGCCGGTAGCTCGTGCGCTCAATCGGGATGACCTGGTCGTTCAGGCCATGGAACAGCAGTGCCGGAATCTGGATCTGGCGGATTTCGTCGTCCGTCAATGCCAGTTCATCGAGCTTGTTCTGACGCGGTTCCGGGAACATCGCCTCGAACGATTGCTTGACGTCCGGGCGCATGCTCGCTTCGTAGCGCAGTCGGACGAGTTCCTCATTGTTTGCCGCTTCCTGGTTATAGGAAAACAATTTAATCAGCTCGCGCATAGACTCTAGGCTTGCTTTATAGCCCCATACCCGTTCTAATCCTTCTGAAATAGGGAATTGGATGCCTGCACTTCCCATCAGTATTAATTTTTTCACTAAATCTGGCCGTTGTAAAGCGACATGCAGCGACAAAGCGCCGCCCATCGAATTGCCCACCAGATAGACCGGGCCATCCGATACTGCTTCAATAAAGCCGATCAAATGCTCGACCCATAAATCCACGGGATAGTCGTTGCTTTCCCGTTTATCCGTTTCACCGAAGCCGATGATGTCCGGAGCGAATATATGGTAATTCTCACTCAGTGTCGGGATAACGAGGCGCCAGTTCGCAAAAGCAGAAACGCCGGGGCCGGAGCCGTGGATGAGGATGATGGTTTCCTCCCCTGTCCCTTCCTCGTGGTAATGCGTGTTGATGCCGTTGATGTCGATGAATTTTGAAGCGATGTTTGCAGTTGTTGTCATCATCATTCTCCTTTCATTCTTTTAAATGGACCGGAGGAAACTATTGCTAGTTTCCTCCAGCCCTTTTCAGCAAATGCCGGGACATTCTTTTCATCTATTCGTGCGTGAAACGGCATCCTTATTCAACAGGTGTTTTTGTTCTCACCGGTGTTGCGTATTCAAAGAATTCCGCAGGCAAGTTGGAACCGTGCCAGACGATCGAGTGTTCAAGGTCGGCGCCTTTCCACTCGATTGTTTTCCAGGCTGGATCAAAGATCTGGTAGCCGGAATCCCCGAATAACTCAACCCGGTTGCCGCCAGGTTCAATTACATAGAGGAAGGCAGCTTGCGTTACACCATGCTTTCCTGGACCGGCTTCAATCTTAAATCCAGCTTCAAGCAATAAATCGGAAACATCTGCCAAGTGCTGCGGGTAGCCGTACCAGTAGCAGATATGGTGCAGACGGCCTTTTTCACCGAGTGCATCGCCCATGACCGCGATATCGTGCACCAAGTTCGTGACGCTCAGCCAAGCCGCAACATCTTTGTCGTCTCCGTCCAAGATGCGCTCGCGCACTTTGAAGCCAAGTGCTTCTTCCAAGAACGCGACGTTCTTGTTCGTTTCGCTTGCCGATAAGTTTACATGGTCGATTCTTCGGACTGGCACCCCTCTTGACGGACGCTTTTGCGGACGGTTCAACAACGGTGTTTTCTGGTCTTCGGGTGCCTGGTAATATTCTACATCCCATAGGATTTCCATCTTATGACCATCCGGCAAAGTGAACTGGTACGCACGTCCGTGCCCAATGTCGCCATCGATCCAGCCAAGGCCATAGCCTGTTGCTTCGATCACTTGCGCACGGCGTTCCAGCGCCTGTGGAGAAGTGGCGCGCCAGGCAACATGCCCGAGCCCGGCTTCGTCATTGGCAGTGATGATCAAGGTGTTGTGGTAAAAGTCTTCATATGCCCGCATATACACCGAATTGCCTTCACGGTGGGATTCTTCCATTCCTAGAATCTCCCGGAAGAATTTCACCGAGCCTTCCACATCCGTACTGTAAATTTCCACATGGGCTAATTGTGCAACATCTAAAATCGGTTCTTTTGTCATTTTAACTGCCTCCTCAGATTTTTTTACCACGTTGGGTTTCCTTTAAAGCCGAAAATGGACTTTCCGTAAGCTGCCAGAGAATCTTCGTATAGATGTGTTGGGTGAACTGCGACTGTTATGAGGTCACGGAGAAACATCTCTGTTGGATCTGTTTTGAAAACAGAGTTGCCGCCCAATGTCAGCATGACACGCAATGCCATTTCCGCAGCACTTTTTGCAACATACCCCCGAATAGCGAATAGTTTTTCGCGCTCATCTTCTTCCAGGGTCACCATGCTGTTTTTTTGATAGTAGGTCAATTTCTCAACATACTCATTCGACAAACCTTTTAATGCGCTCAGTTGGATTTTCATTTCCGCTAAGACGCGCTGACTGCTGGCAGCCTCTTTTTCATTTTGCCCATTATTGAAAATGCGGATGCGGTTCTCCGTTTTTTCCTGGAAAATTTGCAGGAGCCGTTCGATTCCACCGATTTGAATAAACTGGAAGCCCATCAAAAAGAATTGCATATACGGTACATTCGCAATTTGATAATCGGGGTCGTAATTATCTTCCCCAAGGCCTTCGCCCGCCATTACACGCGCCATTTTAAACACTCGGTTAGGCGGAATGTAGACATTGTCCACTAGTACGCCGTTGCTTCCTGTGCCCCGCAACCCCAATGTATCCCAGTTGTCTACGATTTTCACGTCATCTTTATGGACGATGTACATGCTGTACTCGGGATCCGAACGATCTTTTAGTTTTGCAACAGCACCCAGAGCAATCCAATCGCTCCATAGAACGCCACTGCAGAAATTCCATTGGCCGGATAGACGGTACCCTTCTCCGTCGTCTGTAACTTTTCCGACCGGCGCAAAGACATCAGCCATCAAGCCGCCATCATTGAAAAGTTCATCCCGGCTTTCTTTCGGAAGGAAAGCAGGCCATGTTTCATGGATAACAAAGAAATAGCTTAACCAGGCTGCTGGAACACTGTGATAGGCGATGGTCCGAATCATTTCGCCGAATGTGAAATAATCCAGGTCCTGGCCACCATATTCTTTGGGGCGCAGTAGTTTATGAAATTGAGCTTCTTTAATTTTTTGGATAACCTCGTCGGAAAGCTTGGCATTTTTTTCTGCTTCAGAAGCGTACTTTTCGGCAATCAGTCCAATTCCCTTTGCTTTCTCGAGCAATTCTTCTCGGTTCAGTGTTGTTTGTTGGACTTCCAATTGATTGATTGACATTTCCATTCCTCCTTTTGGTAAGCGTTTTCAAAACCTCTTTATCAGTGGTTTGGAATTAAATGAATCATAACAGCCAGAAAAATCAGAAAATAGATACGAAAGCTATGGAAATTATGAAGACTTTAAAACATATCCGTTTAAATGATTTTTCAATATACGGATAGTCGAAAGCATAATTATTATTTTTGTTGTTTAAAGGGCCTTTATAATTCCTTTAAAATCAATTAATGCTTTTTTTATATAGTTAAATGACTATATGATTTAATTTTGTTCGGTTTGAATCCCATAGAAAAAAGCCTTATCTCTGCGTAATGAGAAGTAAGGCTTGTTCATTTAGAGACTGATTGACCCTTTTGATTTTAAAATATTGATGGCTAAGTAAATCGAAAACACTGCCTGCGTATCCGTCAGATCCTGCTCGAGGATTTCACTGATTTTGGCTAAGCGATAGCGCAAGCCGCTGATGGACATCGATAGTTTTTTGGCGGTAGTGTTGATGCTGTTGCCGTTATCGATATAAGCGTAAAGCGTCCGGATCAAATCACATTCAAGGTCGATTTCCAATAATTTTCCGATATGCTGATTGACAAAACGCTCGATCAACACCTCGTCTTGTATTTGAAACAATACACTTTCAAGACCCAATTGCTTGAAATAGGAGATATTGGATTGATCATTGGTGGATCGCAAAGCGGCAAGGGCTTCTTTATAGAGGACAGTGATATCCATGAAATCCTGAATCACGGTACTTACTCCTATAGAGAAGCGATAGAAGGAGGAGCGGCGCAGGCAATGCTTCAATAATTGGTCGACGAATTTCTCCTGGCCCACATGCAAATTTTCAAAAGAAGGATATTCAATCAAAACGATGATTTTATCGAGTTTCTGCGAAACGATGGTATTGATATTGCGCTCATTCAAGAATAGATTGATGTACCGGATCAGTTCTTCATTGAACTCGATTTCATTTTCGTGTTCTTTGTGGTTCCGGTCGATTGCCAGCATCCAATAGGAGGAAGAGGAGTCGAAATTCAGGTAATAGGAGACCTTGTACATTTCTTCTTCCGTCAAGCGGCTTTCCAAAAGATCATTTAAAAAACTTCGTTTGATGTTTTGTTCCGTATTAATTTTGATGTTTTCATTGAGCAGAATAATCGATGAGGTTAAGCCGGCCTTTTCGATGATCATGTAGTCAAGGTCATTCGGCTGTTCCCCACTAGGATAAACAAATGAGCAATAGCCTTTTACCTGCTGTTCGTAGAAAATGGGTGTGCGCAACAAGGAAAAGTCCTTTGAATAAGGAGTGAAGGTCGTTTGCTTTGAATCCAATGCCTTCAGCTCAAGATTCTCTTCCAAATGTCCGGCATGGACAAGCACATGATGGTTTTCATTTTCGATAAAAGCAGTCAAGCCCGTTGTTTCGAATAGGATATCGACAATTTTTTGGATGCCTTGTTTGGACAGCAGTTCCTGGATCAATTGCTGATGGATGTCATTGGCTTTGTTCAAGTGATCCCGCTCGGTTTTCAGTTTTTCTGTCACTTCATCCAATTCGTTGATCATGCTGGTCGCTTGATAATAATCCTGCTCACTGGAAATTTCGTCTCCCCATTTTTCGATGGGCATGCAGATGCACTTACATTGCTCGTGACCCATAGCGCGGCATTCAATCTCCTTTACCAGTACCGGCTGCCCGAGGACTGTCGACAGATAGCCGCTGGCATAGCCGCATAAGGTATGGCAGACGGGCTCCTCACTTACTGGAGAGTTTTCCAAATACTGATCTGCTTCAAATGTATTGATCCACAGCACTTCAATGAACTCCAGCTGATCCTGATCCTTGCGAATTTCCAGAATTTCGACTTTATCCAAATAGCCATGCAGCATATGGAATTTAGGTCCGGCATATACGGCTTCCCAAACATCATCCCATTTGAACAACTTTGATTTTTCTCCATCGCCAACTCCGCAATGCCAACCATAGCGGGTAAAGACTCCCTTTGTGCGTTCTTTACCAATGACTGTAAAGAGTTCTCTTTTTAAAGCGGTTCGTGATTCGATGGGGATCGTAATCACCCGATCGTATAATTCCGTGATAATGGTCTCTCTATCTGAATCAAACACGTCTTTCAAGTGCAGTTCTTTAGGTTTCATGCTTGTTTCCTCCTCATCAGATGAAAAATTGTTTATTCAGGCCATAGAAATGGGAATCAAACCTTCTTGCTGCTTCCTGACTTTCTAGGTAATCCAAACAATAAAATCATAAAGCGGCGTAGGTTGCTCTGATAATTTTTAATTTTCTGATAAATTACTATACTAAAAAACCTTTTAGATGTTTTAAACTAAAATTCATTGAAAATTGCTACTCATCGGTTGTATTTTTGGATTTAGGGAGATGCTATTCTCAAGGTGTAAGAATTTCAATTCAGTAAATACCAAAATTCATCGACTGTCAAGTGAAGCAAAAAGAAAGTAAGCGGTTACAAAAAAGTAACTTAGCCACCATATCATAATACAAAGGAGAATGTAAAATGGATGATTTGTTATTCAGACAAGCAATGGGGAAATTCGCAACTGGGGTGACAGTGTTGACGACAGCTCACGAAGGGGACGTTCATGGAATGACGGCAAATGCCTTTATGTCGGTATCCTTAGATCCAAAACTTGTGGTCATTTCAGTCGGGCATCGCGCACGCTTTTTAGAAAAAGTAACAAAATCACAACGTTTTGCGGTTAATATCCTGGCTGAAGATCAAGAACAGATTTCCCAGCATTTTGCTGGGAAACCGCAAGGGGAAATCCATTTTTCCACTTTGGATGGACTGCCGGTCATAGCTGGTACAGTCGCACAAATAACCTGTGATGTCGCATCTGCACATGAAGAAGGAGATCATACTTTGTTCATTGGGAGAGTCACGGGCCTTGAACTGCAGGAGAAAAGTCCGCTTCTTTACTTCGGTGGGCAGTATTGCGAGTTAACAGCACTCGAAACAAATAAATTATAAGCAGGTGAGCTAATGGAAATTCAGACAATCGCACGGAAGTTGCTGGATGCAGAGCTGTTCAGGCAGCCCATTGCTCCATTAACTGAAAGCGAAACGCAGTTGACGGCTGATGATGCCTATCGCATCCAGCTGCATCAAATACAGCAAAAAGTGAGTGAAGGAGCCGTCGTCAAAGGCTTGAAAATCGGCTTGACCAGCAAAGTCATGCAGGAAATGCTGAATGTCCATACACCGGATTATGGATTTATTTTAGACAGCATGGTTTTTCCGGAATTGGACCATGTGGACCCCGGGCAATTCATACAGCCCAAGGTTGAATTTGAAATCGCCTTTGTCTTCAAGAAATCCTTGAAGGGGCCAAATGTGACGATAGAAGATGTCATCGATGCGACGGATTACGTGGTTCCGTCCATAGAAATCATCGACAGCCGGATAGCCGATTGGCGCATTAAATTTGAAGACACCGTAGCAGATAATGGCTCATCAGCGGGTGCGGTACTGGGTTCGCAACAGACGGTCCTATCGAATATCGATATCGCCAATGTCGGGATGGCGGTCTACAAAAACGATGAGTGCATCGATACTGCAAGCAGTGATGCGGTATTAGGGAATCCGCTGAATGCTGTCGTTTGGCTGGCCAACGAAGTAAGCCGCTACGATATCAGCATCCAGCCGGGCATGTTCGTTTTGTCAGGAGCCTTATCCAAAGCGTTGCCATTTACAAATGGTGACAGCTTCAAGGCGGACTTCGGTGAATTGGGTGAAGTCAGCATTTCATTTCAACCGGCAGAGGTGAAAAAATGAGCAAACTAAAAGTGGGAATCATCGGTTCAGGAAATATCGGAACGGATCTGATGTATAAGATTGAGCGCTGCGATTCATTGGAAATGAGTGTCATGGTCGGGATTGACCCGGATTCTGAGGGTCTGAAACGCGCGAAAGATGCCGGCTATACCGCCATCTCGACGGGCATTGACGGCTTGATGGAGCAGATCGACCTGGTCGATATCGTCTTTGATGCGACCAGTGCCTATGCACATCAGACGCATAGCGATCTGCTGACGAAAGCCGGCAAGAAAGTGATCGATTTGACGCCTGCAGCAATTGGGCCTTTCACGGTTCCACCCGTAAATCTGAAAGAGAATTTCGCATCACCGAACGTCAATATGGTGACATGCGGCGGACAGGCAACCATTCCGATGGTCTATGCCATCAGCCGTGTCGCCCCTGTGGAATATGCTGAAATCGTAGCGACGGTCGCCAGCAAAAGCGCCGGTCCCGGGACGCGCGCCAATATCGATGAGTTTACGCATACGACAGCACGGGCTATTGAAGCGGTTGGCGGAGCTGAAAAAGGAAAAGCCATCATTATTTTAAACCCGGCAGAGCCGCCTGTAATCATGCGGGACACGGTCAATGCATTGATTAAAGACGAAGATTTCAACGAAGCTGAAATCGTGGATTCAATCGTAAAGATGGTAAAAGAAGTCCAGGAATACGTACCTGGCTACCGTTTGCGGGGAACGCCGCAATTCGATGGGCAGCGGGTATTGGTCTTTTTGGAAGTGGAAGGGGCAGGTGATTTCTTCCCGGCCTATTCCGGCAACTTGGATATCATGACGGCTGCGGCTGCCAAAGTAGCCAATGAAATGGCAAAAGAGTTACTAGCGGCAAACGCGTAAGGAGAGGGACAAATGGACAAGAAATCCTTTGAAATATTAGATGTGACACTCCGTGACGGAAGCCATGCGATGTCTCATGCATTCACTCCACAGCAAGTTCGTGAAACAGCTCGTGGCCTGGATGCGGCGGGCATCCGCTATTTTGAAGTATCCCATGGCGACGGACTTGGCGGATCATCCTTGCAGTATGGATTATCTGCACATGACGAGCTGGAGTTGATCGAAATTGCCGCGGATGAATGCAAAAAGGCGCAAGTATCCGTCCTGCTGATTCCAGGCATCGGCGTAAAAGGCGATCTTCAGAACGCCGTCAAGGCCGGCGCCAAAATGGTGCGGGTGGCGACTCATGTCACAGAAGCGGATGTTGCAGCTCAGCATATTGCATTAGGGCGCGAACTGGGATTGAAAACAGTCGGTTTTCTGATGATGTCCCATATGGCCACTACCGAAAAAATCGTGGAACAGGCAAAGCTTTTTGAAAGCTACGGGGCGGAAGTCATTTATGTAACTGATTCAGCTGGCTATATGCTGCCTCAGGATGTCACTGATCGAATTTCTGCTTTAAAGCAGTCGGTTGGCTGCGAGATCGGGTTCCATGGACATAATAATCTATCCATGGCGATGGCCAATACCGTTGCGGCGGTTGAAGCCGGTGCCACCTACATCGATGGCAGCCTGCGTGCTTTAGGTGCGGGAAGCGGAAATACACAAACAGAAGTAATGGTTGCGGTTTTGGAACGTCTTGGCTATCAGACGGGTATCGATCTCTACAAGATCATGGATGTGGCTAATGATGTAGTGGCGCCATTTATGCCGCGGCCACAGGAAATAACCGGGTCCAGCTTGGTCATGGGCTATTCAGGTGTCTATTCCAGTTTTCTTCTGCACACCAATGTTGCTGCCAAACGTTTTGGTGTTGATGAACGGGATATTCTGGTAGAGCTGGGCCGCATGAAGGCCATTGGTGGACAGGAAGATTTAATCTATGATGTAGCTCAAGGGTTAGCAGCGCAAAATTAATGCGGGAGGTCTTTTTATGCAAACAATTCACTTAACAAGTCAAAATATGTCGGAATGGCAAAATCAATTTCAACGGCAGGTGTTTGCAATTGGCTTTTTTGACGGTTTGCATAAAGGGCATTTATCCGTCATTGAAGAGGCGAAGCGCCTGGCTGGTGATTATGGAACGCCGACAGCGGTCATGAGCTTTTTTCCACATCCGAAAACAGTAGTGGGAAATCAGCAAAAGCCCTTTCAATACTTGATGCCGCTCGAGGAAAAGCAGGCTGTGCTTGAAGAGCTTGACGTCGACACCTTATTTTTGGTTCACTTTGACCGTGACATCGCGGGTCTGGCTTCAGCTGATTTCGTACAGAGCTTTTTAATCGGCTTGAATGCAGTACATGTGGTTTGTGGTGTTGATTTCCATTACGGATCCAAAGGAAGCGGCTGTACGAACACGCTGAAAGAACAGGGAGCCGGACATTTCGGTGTATCCGTCATCGAGCTGATAGAATACGAGGGAGAAAAAATCAGTTCCACCCGTATTCGCCAGGCGTTGGCAAAAGGGAATATCTCCGTACTGCGAAAGCTGCTGGGGAAATTCTATGCAGTCAATTGGTGCCCTCAAAATGGGCTTCTGCCTTTCTATTCCTTGCCGGCACCTGGACAGTATGAAGTGAAGCTCCATATCAACAACGAGGTAGTACTCTGCAACGCCCAGGTGTTGAATGAAAAAGAAGCCAGTTTTACACATAATTTCAATCAATGGACGAACGCCATTAAAATAGAGTGGATCCGTTCAGTGGAAAGCGCTTGACCCATGCTTTCAGGCAACAAAAAACACAGTAAGCTCTCTAATGAGGCTTACTGTGTTTTTGTCTGTCATTTTTTCAATAGCAGATAAATGAAATACGGGGCTCCGATCAGCGCAGCCATGATGCCTGCTGGAATTCCGGAAGGTTCAAGCAAGTTCCGGCCGACGGTATCCGCCAGCAGCAACAGCCAGCCGCCGATCAGGATGGCAAGCGGCAAGAATAACTGATGGCGCGGACCGACGATGGATTTGGCGATATGCGGCGCCATCAGGCCGATGAATGCAATCCCTCCTGTAACCGAGACAGCAGACGCAGCAAGAGCGACAGCGGCGATCAGCAGAACGAGCCGTTCCTTTTCGATGGAAACGCCGATGCCTACAGCGACCGGATCACTGAGGCCGAGCACGTTCATCCGATTGGCTTTGTACAAGGTGAACGGAATCAGCACCAGCAGCCATGGAAGAATGGCTATAATGAACGGCCAATCCGCACCCCAAATATTGCCGGCCAGCCAATTGGCGATGAAATCGACTTTTTCCGGTTCCGCTGAGGAAATCAAGACAATCATGACTCCGGATAAAGCCATTGAAAAACCGATTCCGACGAGAACCAGACGGATTGGCTGCAAACCGGTGTTGCGTGAGTAGGAAAACGCATAAATTAATGCGGCAGTTGCAAGTGCGCCACCGAATGCCACGATCGGCAGCAAGTAAACGAACGCGCCTGCTTCCACCGGAATGAATAAGAAGAAAACCGCTATGGCAACGCCGGCACCGGAGTTGATGCCGATGATTCCGGGGTCTGCGAGATCATTGCGTGTCACGCTTTGCAAAATGGCACCGGATAAGGCCAGCGCCATTCCGGCCAGCAACGTGATCAAAATACGCGGAAGCCGGATGGAAAACAGGATGAAATCTTCTTTGAATGTCCCTTGGCCAAAAATTGCCGGTACCAGGCGGTCATAGGAGATGGGAGAATAGCCCAAGCCCATACTGGCGATCGCCGTCAACAGGATCAACGCCAGCAATAAGTAATACGAAATCCGTTGTTTTTTGCGTAAGCTTGGATGGATCATGCGAATGCTTTGCCTCCTTTACGGACAATGATCAGGAAGAAGGGCAAGCCGATAATCGCAATGATCGCTGCCACTGGCGTTTCAAATGGTGCATTGATGGTCCGGCCGATCAAGTCGGCGAGCAGCATGAAAATGGCTCCTGCCACTGCAGACATCGGAATGATGAAGCGGTAATCGGTCCCGACAATCGCCCGCACCACATGCGGAATCATCAAGCCGATAAAGGCCATATTGCCCGCAAGCGCAACTGCTGCACCTGCAAGAAGTGTGATGATGACAAAGAGAATCGCCTTGACCTGCGCCGTTCTTTGGCCAAGTCCGATGGCGGCTTCTTCACTTAAGCTAAGGATGGTCAACTGGCGCGACAGCAGCAATGCAACCAGCAAAGCTACGGCGATAAATGGCACAACCACCTGCAGCTGCCCCCAGGAGGTGCCGATCAATCCGCCGGCTGTCCATTGGGAAACATTTTTTGAGATATTGAAATACAGGCCGATTCCTTCAGCAATCGCTGTCAGAAAGGCTGAGATGGCAGCACCGGCAAGGACGATCCGAAAAGGCGAGAATCCGCCTTTTTTTGCAGCGCCGATACCGAACACCAAGGCTGCTCCGGCTGCTGCCCCGATAAAGCAGGCAATCATGATGCCGAAATAGTTGGCAGCTGGTATGAATGCCAATGTAAAAGCAAGAGCGGCATTGGCCCCGGCGGTCAAACCAAGAAGACCTGGATCGGCCAGCGGGTTGCGGGTCATACCCTGCATCATCGCTCCGGATACTGCAAGAGCAGCACCTACAAAGATGGCAGCAATTTCACGCGGCAGACGGATTTCCCGAATGACACCGATGCCGTCACTGGAACTGGTTGAAAATAACGCAAGCCCCACTTCCTTCAGGCTGATGTCCGCCGCCCCGAAAATCAGGGAGACGATGAGTGTCAGCACTAATGCAAGCAGGCTCAAGATGAATTTAATTGGAAAGGAAACTTTAGGGCTCATTGATCATCATCTTTTCCTGAGATTAAAAGAGGAATTCTAAAATCAGAATCCCTCTTTTTTAGTATAGACGTTTATATTTGGCAAATTAAAGAATGCACTTTTTTGACAGCGCTTCGGCCGTTTCGGGCATGGCTCTTACAGGAAGCCTAGCCCTTGGACGCCGGCGCTGACACTGAGATACTTGCTTGATAAAAAGAGATCTCACTCACCTAAAAAGTTTTCGATAAAGAATTCCAATTGGTATTCCAATGAAATTGGATCGTTAAAGTAAAATTCTTTGGCATCAGCTTCAAAGATCTGGCCGTTTTGAGCGGCAGGTGTGTTTTTGTACAGGTCCGTTTCCTGGAATGAATTGTCCTGTGAACTGTCTTTGCTGAAGATGACGTAATCACCCATGTATTCTGGCAATACTTCCTGAGAAAGCATGTAGTATCCATCTGCTAAAGCCATCTCTTCCACTTTTGCCGGCATTTTTAACTTCATTTCCTGATAAAGAATTTCAGTTCCGCGTCCCCAGTTGTCTCCGAATACATAGATTTGCTTATCGAAGTTTTCAATAACGGAAACGGTTGTGTCTTCGCCGATTTCAGCGCGAATTTCTTCCCCGGCTTGCTGTGCCCGTTCTTGGAAGTCGGTAATCCAAGCTTGTGCTTCATCTTCTTTGTTTAATACTTTACCGATTTCCAGATGCTGCTCCAAATAGCCCACGTTGCCGTAGGTGAACGTGACCGTTGGTGCGATTTCACTCAATTTGTCGATGTTTTTTGTAGTTGAAGCGCCAATGATTAAGTCAGGTTCCAATTCAATGATTTTCTCCAGGTCTGTTTCTTCTACTTCTTCTACGTCTGCGAGCTCTTCTTCAAAACGCGGGTTGTTTTTTGCCCAGGAAGTTACTCCTACTAAAGGAACGTCTAAAGACATTGCGTCACCTGTGTAAGAAGTGAGCATGACTACGCGCTGTGGATCTGCAGGAACTTCGACAGGTCCGCTTTCAGATTCATATGTAATGGTTTCAGGAGATTTGTCAGATTCTGCAGCGTCAGCTTCTTCAGCAGTTGAATCGGAGTTGCAGGCGCCAAGGATCAGCAGCAAAGTAAGTAAAAGTATAGGCAAGAATAATTTTTTCATGTCGGTTAGACTCCTTTGATTAAGTTATAGGTGGTGCACATGGGTTTTTTGGTTCTTGGATCCAGGCCGATTTCTGCATCGATCCGGAAAACTTCTCTTAATACGGGTTGTGTAATGACTTCGTGGCAATTGCCCGCTTTGACGATCCTGCCGTCTTTCATCGCGATGATGTGATCAGCAAAACGTGCTGCCTGGTTCAGGTCGTGCAGTACCATAATGATGGTCCGTTCCTGGTCCCGGTTGAGTTGTTGCAATAGCTCCAGGATTTCCAGCTGATGGGCCATGTCGAGATAAGTGGTCGGCTCATCGAGGAAAATCATTTCGGTTTCCTGGGCCAAAGCCATCGCAATCCAAACGCGTTGGCGCTGGCCGCCGGACAATGCGTCGACAGGATGGTATTTGAAGAATTGCGTTCCGGTGACATCGAGTGCCCAATTGATGATTTCGTAATCCCGTTTGGATAATCGCCCGAAGCCTTTCTGGTAAGGGAAGCGGCCATAGGAGACCAGTTCGCCGACCGTCAATCCGGCGGCACTGTCCGGAGTTTGTGGCAGGATGGCCATTTTCTTTGCCAGGGACTTCGTATTTTCCTGTGCAATATTACTGCCATCCAATACTACGGATCCGGATTGATGCGAAATTACCCGAGTAATCGCTTTTAGAAGCGTTGATTTGCCACAGCCATTGGAACCGATGATTGTCGTAATTTTTTTATCTGGAATTTGGACTGTCAAATCTTTGACAATCAACCGGTCTCCATAGCCGATATTCAGCTCCTCGGTGAATAGGCGCACCATCCAAAAAACCTCCTTTTCTAAATTTATTCTCTTTTTCGTTGATAATGATTCTCATTTTCAGTACAATCAATACTATAAGACTAATTTTTTACATTGTCAATACGAAATCCAAAAGGACAGGAGTGAAGATAGATGGAGGAAAAAGAGCTTTTTGATGTAACAATTATAGGTGGGGGTCCTGCTGGATTATATTCGGCCTTCTACAGCGGCTTACGGGAAATGAAAACAAAAATCATCGAATTCCAACCGCAGCTGGGCGGCAAAATCCATGTATACCCAGAGAAAATGATTTGGGACGTGGGAGGACAGCCGCCGATTCAGGGAGCTAAACTCATCGACCAATTGGTTGCACAAGGGCTGACATTCCATCCGGAAGTCGTATTGAACGAAAAAGTGGAGTCCATAGCGAAAACCGAAGAAGGATTATTTGAATTGATCGGTTCTTCAGGAGAAGTGCATGTATCGAAAACCGTCATCGTGGCAGTCGGCGGGGGAATCCTCAACCCGCAAAAGCTGCAGATTGAAGGAGCGGAGCGCTTTGAAGTATCCAACTTGAACTACACCGTCAAATCACTGGAACGTTTCAAAGGCAAAACGGTGCTGATTTCAGGCGGCGGAAACTCGGCAATCGATTGGGCCAACGAACTGGAGCCGATTGCCAAGCAAGTATATGTGACCTACCGCAAGCCGGAACTTGCGGGACATGAAGCGCAGGTGACCCAGCTGATGAACGGCTCGGCCATCTGTTGCCTTCATACCAATATCACCCGCCTCATTGCTTCGGATGACCGGGATGCCATCGAATTCGTTGAGCTGACGCATCAGGAAACAAACGACAAGCAAGTACTTCCAATCGACGAAATGATCATCAACCATGGTTACGAGCGCGACATCAGTCTGCTCGGCAATAGCCCCCTGAATATCGAAATCGCTGACGACTATTACATCGCCGGCACTTTAAGCAGCGAATCTTCAGTGGCCGGGCTCTTTGCGGCTGGGGACATTCTCCAGCATGAAGGCAAATTGAATTTGATTGCCGGGACATTCCAAGACGCAGCCAACGCTGTCAATAAAGCCAAGCATTTCATCCAGCCGGATGCCCATAAAATCGCGATGGTGTCTTCCCATAATGAAGTATTTAAAAAGCGCAATAAGGAATTGGTCAAGCAATTATTGGTGTAAGAAAGACCCCTTCCAAATAGTTTGATGCAGCTGGGACTGAGGTATAGAAGGCTGTGAAGAAAATTTGGAGGAGGAATTGATGATGGAATTGAAAGATTATGGAGCAGAATCGTTTGTTGTGAATATCGAAGAAGCGACTAAGCAAAATGATACATTCCGCACTGCTTTATGGACGGGAAAAAACCTGCAGGTAACTGTGATGAGCATTGAAGCGGGTGATGACATCGGCCTGGAAGTCCATAAAGGCGATCAATTCCTGCGGATCGAAGCTGGAAAAGGGTTTGTCCAGATGGGCGACAGTGAGGATGATCTGACATTTGAAGAGGATGCCGAAGACGACTATGCCATCATGATTCCAGCAGGGAAATGGCATAACGTGACGAATACCGGCGATAATCCGTTAAAAATCTATTCGATTTATGCGCCGCCTGAACATCCACATGGGACAGTCCATAAAACTAAAGAGATTGCTGAAAAAGACGAAGATGAGTAAAAAGACCGCATAAAAGTAATAGGGTTTGCTATCGATTGATAATAGTAAAATGGAATGTGAAATGGCCATCAAATCGTCTATAGATTTGATGGCCATTTCTTTATTTTAATAATAATAATAATTCATAAAACACTGGCATCACCAAAACGGCCAAGCAAGGAGAAAAAAGAAGCGCTTTTATTTATAAGCCAAAGCCGCAGCTTCCGCGCGCTCTTTTTTGCCAT
This sequence comes from Planococcus sp. SE5232, assembly GCF_050686535.1. Taxonomy (NCBI): domain Bacteria; kingdom Bacillati; phylum Bacillota; class Bacilli; order Caryophanales; family Caryophanaceae; genus Planococcus; species Planococcus sp. SE5232. Next base: position 138,114 of record NZ_JBOGCP010000001.1, read on the forward strand.
GCATCAGATAATAGAGGATGGCAGTAGCAAGAACCACAAAGCCCAGGACGCCGTAAAGCGAGCTATAGCCGATCAGCGGAACCACAAAGCCCAGCAGGTACGGACCGAAGCCGAGCCCGGCATCCATCGAGATGAAAAACGTTGAAGTCGCCAGGCCCATGCGGTGGGGTGGAGTCAGCTTGATGGCGACAGCCTGTGTAGTCGACTGCATATTGCCGAATCCGAATCCGATCAAGGCAGCGGCCACCAATAGACCCGTACTGCTGCTGGTGATGCTTAACACGAATAAGCCGGCAGCAAAGACGGCGAAAGCTGGATACATGATGAAGTTGGCTCCCTTCAGGTCCATCAGCCGCCCTGTAAATGGCCGTGAAATGAGGATGGCTATCGCATAGACCAGGAAGAAGTAACTGGCTGCTGCCACTAAATCCTCTTCCATAGCGTAAAAATTGATGAAGGACAGAACGCTTGAATAGCAAAGGGCAATCGCCAGACAAACCAGTGCAATCGGAACCGCTTTCGGCTCGACATAATCGGAAAGCTTAAACCCTTTCGTTTCGTCAGTCACAGATGGAGCGACAACCGGCGGTACATAAATGAACAAAGACACGATAAGGCTGACAACGCCGAGTGCCAGGCATACCGTAAAAATCATCTCATAACTGCTGTACTGGCTCATCATCAATCCGATGAAAGGACCGAAAGCCGTGGCTAAAGTGGCGCTGAGGCTGAAATAGCCGATGCCTTCACCTTTGCGTCTCATTGGGATGATCTGGGCAACGATGGTTCCAGCTGCTGTGCTGGCCATCCCCAATGTCATCCCATGAAGAAAACGGTTGAGCATCAGGAATGGAAGTCCGAAATTCAGGAAATAGAAAAACGTCGTCAACGTGAATAGGATAAGGCCGATGACCAAGGTCCGTTTGCGTCCCATTTTGTCGATGGTGCGGCCGATGACCAGCCGGCCTGCTAAAGCACCCAAGATGAAAATTCCGGTAACCAGACCAGCTTCGCTTGTAGAAGCATCGTATTCCTCAACGGCGTAGACGGCGATCGTGACCATCAATAGGTAGAAAATAAGGATCAAGAAAAAGTTCACTAAAGCAGTAACGATAAAATCCTTTGTCCATAAAGCGGGTTTTGAAGTATTCATATAGAAGTTCTCCTTGTTCTGCAATGTAATTCATATGGCTGAGAGGTAGGGGCATAAAAGAAACAGACAGCCAAATTCAGGCTATCTGTCTGCAGTCATCAATTTGAAGTTTTTGCTTCAATAAGAGCAGCGATTTTGGTGATTACCAGTTCACTGCCAAGCATTGGCGATTCTTTTTTCGGTTCATCACTGTCTGCATTCGTTTCGGGGCGCTTATGGGCTTCTTTGAAGGTGTCGCTGGTTTTCCAGGCTTCAAAGCTCTCCAGGTTTTCCCAGTACATATTGACGTTCAATTCATCATATTCTTCCAGGTTCTGAGTAATGGTCACTTCAACTTTGACGAAGCCTTCCATTTCCTGCAAAGCGCCTGGACGTGCAAAGTTAGGAGCCATTTTTTCAGCAAATCCTTTTTTCATTTTAATGCGGTTGGTTACGATGTACATCAGAAATCTCTCCTTTTTGTTTGGTATTTTTGTCGCTCATTGATATTAACTTTACCACATTCTTCAAATCGATGTGTGTACTGCGGGTGTCATCCAAGATGTTCTGTCCAATCTGCTTCGTGTCGATTATAATTGTAAGAATATTGAGAGCGAGGTTAGTTAAATGATGCAGAAATTCAGCTGGGTAGGCAGCGAGGGAACATACATCGATCAGCCCGTTGTCGAGCGGCTCCAACATGCAGTGGTCGGCAGATTTGGTGGAAATTCAGCTGCCGGCCAAACCAAGAATGAAGATGGATGCCTGATTTGGATCGATGAGAAGGAAGAATGGGAATTCGTGATGGTTTTGGATGCGCATAATTCAGCCCGAAGCGCTGAATTGGTCATCAGGCAAATTGAAAAACACAGAACGTCAATCGCTCTTCTACTATCAGGTAAGGTTAGTGTTGAGGTGTTCAATCAAATGGAAAGAAAATTGATGCAGCTGTTTCAGGAAGACGGCTTTAAAGAAGCCTGCCGGCATGTGCAGGGCGAAACGGCTTGCCTGATCGCGGTAAGAAAAGGGAAATACCTGTACTGGTTTTCCATCGGCGATTGCCTATTGTACCTCTTCCATCCTGAGCTGGCCGCTTTTGGGCAATATCAACTCAATCAACGCCAATTTTATGAATGGGTCGGACAGGTGAACACCTTCGAGCAAGAAGTTCCGTGCTTCAGCAGCGGCATACGGGAATTGCGCCAAGGAAAAAATCAGCTCTTGCTGACAACGGACGGTCTGGTGGAATGCCCTAATGCAGTATTTGCTGAACCGGAAAGCATCTGGCAGCAATGCAGGGATGTCGATACAACAGATGGAGTAGCCGCTTTACTGTCAATCATCCAAAAAAACCACGTCCGCGACAGCGCGACTGTGGTTTCCTGGACAGTGGATATAGGAGAACCGGCAAGTTATGCCAGCAATCAGTAGCTTTCACTTTTCTGCAGATGGACCGTGCAATTATACAGCGAGCAATCCCACCGGCTTTCAGCGTTTTTCAAAATTGTGATGGATGTATTATCCATGGAAGTTTCCTGGAACTTATCCGGCATGAGTTTTTTCAGTGTGAGGCCGATCAATGCCCCGTGGCTGACAATGAGTACACGCTGGCCGCTGAAATCTTCCAGAATTTCTTCGATGCAAGCCAGTCCCCGATCAGCTGCCTCGTCGAGGTTTTCCATCGCCAAATCAAGTTTGCGCCAATCGGCTCCCCATTTTTCAAGTCGATCTTCTTCTGTAGTGCCTTCAATTTTACCGCCGCTTCTTTCGCGTAGCCGCGTGTCAAAATGGCTGACTGGCAAATGGAGCTTGCGGCCAATGATTTCCGCTGTTTCCTTAGCGCGGGATAAATCGCTGGAGATGATCAGGTCCCAAGTTTCTTCTGTGGCAAGCCTGTTTGCAAGCGCTTCTGCCTGCTGTCTGCCGGTTTCGTTCAACGGGACATCCGAAGATCCTTGGGCGATGCCTTGTATGTTCCAATCCGTTATGCCGTGCCGTACCAAACCAATTGTTGTCAATAGAGCCATCTCCTTTGGTGTGCTAGTTAAAAGGATACCTGAAATCAGACTTTAAGAGAAGAGAGGGCCATTCCAGATGAACCCACAGGAAATCTACCGTCAATTGCCGGTAATCGAAACGGAGCGTCTGCTCCTGAGAAAAATGATGATGAAAGATGCCGAGGATCTTTTTGAGTATGCCTCGCAACCGGAAGTTTCCAATTACTTGCCGTGGCAGGTCCACCAATCGATAGAGGATTCGATAGCATTTCTGAACTTTATTTTGGAAGGCTACAATCAGCAGTCCAAATTGACTTGGGCGATTGAATTGAAAAGCAACGGCAAGATGATCGGAACCATCGACTTCGTCAGCTGGAGCCCGAAGCGATATAAAGCAGAAATCGCCTATGTGCTGTCGCCTCACTACTGGGGGCGTGGGCTGATGGCCGAAGCAGCAGAGGCCTTGCTTTCGTTCGGCTTCCGGGACATGGAATTGAACAAAGTGGAAGCCCCGATTATGTTGGGAAATAAGCAATCTCAGCGGCTGGCAGAAAAACTGGGCATGGTACGCGAAGGCGTTGCTCGGCAGCATATGATTATTAAAGGTGAATTTGTAGATCTGGCGATGTATGCGGTGCTGAAGAGCGAGTTCAAACTGCCGGAATAAAATGAAAAGGCTGCCGGAAGGGCAGCCTTTTTTAGCGTTATGCAGTTTTGCGTTTCTGCTCGTTTTTATCGATCACCGTGCTCCCGACCAGGTCACCCGTTACATTCAATGCGGTACAGCCCATGCCAACCAGAGCATCAATGGCTGTCAGCAAGGCGACAGCTTCCATCGGCAAGCCCAACTGAACAAATACTGTGGCGATCATGACAATTCCGGCACCAGGGACGCCAGCGGTTCCGATGGATGCCAAAGTTCCGACCAGAACCACCATCAGCATTTCGGACAGGCTTAGAGGATCACCTACCAGATTTGCTGCGAAAACGGCGGAAACAGCAATGCGGATGGCGGCTCCATCCATATTGATGGTTGCACCGAGCGGCAGGCTGAAGCCATACAGACTTTTGGATAAGCCAAGGTTTTTGGCGGCAGTCAAGGTCAATGGCAAAGTCCCTGAACTGCTTTGAGTAACAAACGCAGTCAGCATAGGGGTACGCGCCTGTTTGAAAAACTGCCCTGGCTTAACTTTGAACAACAGCAGAACCAGCGTATAGAGAAGGATCTGGACAATCAATGCGGCATATAACACCAGCACCATTTCTCCGAGCGACAAAAGTGTAGCGAAGCCCTGGCTGCCGACAGTTTCGGCCATGATGGCGAAAATTCCGATCGGCACATATTGGAGAATGGCTTTCAGCACCAGCAAGGTCACTTCATTCAGCGCATTGACGGTTTTATACAAATGATCGCCCAAGCTTTCAAGTTCGCTGGATTGGCGCATATAGGACAGCGCGATGCCGAAAGCAAAGGCAGTAAAAATGATGCCGAGCAGATTAAGTTCGGTAAAAGCCGTAAAGATATTGGAAGGGACAATATTCACCAAGACATTAATGACCCCCGGATTGTCCGGAACATCAAAAGTTTCATTGCCCTGCAGCTGCATGCCGGTTCCAGGCTGAAAGAGGCTTGCTACCGTCAAACCGACCATGATGGCAAATGCGGAGCTAAAAACATAGAAGATGAATACTTTACCGCCCATGCGCCCCAAATCGCCGATGGAGGATTGGTTGATGCCGACCATCATAGTGAAAAGAATCAGGGGAATGATCAGAAAGGTCAACAGGTTCAGCAGCAAATCGCCGAGCGGAGCCAGAACAGCTGCCTGCTCTCCAAAAATCAGCCCGACGGCAATGCCGAGTATAAGTGCAATCGTAATTTTAAATATCAATGAAGCGTCGAGATATCGTTTCCAAGCAGTTTTCATCGTGTCTCTCCTTTTTTCAAAAAATAAATCTTATATGTTTTATCGGAATTAACTTTCTTAACTTATACCAGAGTGTGGAGGACTGTCAAAATGTCTGCTTGTGCCAGAAAGGAAAGAGGAAATCAGATAGTGAATTTTGTTGCCGACAGCTTCAAAAGACAGAAAATAACCCCCAAACAGCATTGAATGGAGGTTTTTCGAAGTTATTTAAATCGTTTCTTTAATGAACTGGAAATGGCCTTTGCCGTTTGCTTTGACCTGATACATGGCTTTGTCTGCTTTTTTCATTAAATCGACAGTGGTGGTCGCATCCGATGGATAAACAGCAATACCTATGCTAGGCAAGCTAATGATTTCAAAGCCATTAATGAGATGAGTTTGTTTCAGAGACTGGAGAATCTTCTCTGCGGTCTGTTCAATTGCTTCTAAATCATTTACGTCACGGATGATCAACGTGAATTCGTCCCCGCCTAGCCTCGATACGATATCATTCTCAAGAACACAGCTTTTAAGTCTATTTGCAACAGAAATCAGCAGTTCATCCCCGTTATCATGTCCTAGGGTGTCATTGATCTGCTTGAAATGATCCAGATCAATAAACATGACGGCGAATATCTCGTTTAGGGCTTCAGCTTCGGTTACAGCTTTTTTTAACGACTCCCCGAAATATAATCGGTTGGCTAAGCCGGTTAGAGGATCGTGATATGCCAGGAATTGAATTTTTTCCTCATTCTTTTTGTTCTCTGTAATATCTTTGCCGATTCCAAAGATACCAACAATATTATTGCGCACCTTAATTGGAATATTGGTGATGCTCAAATGATGGAATTTGCCTAGACGGCTGCGTATCGGCAATTCATAGCTTTGAGGTTGTCCTTCTAATGAACTTGCCAAAATTTCAGAAGCTCTTTGCTGCTTTTCTTCATCGATAAAAACAGTACTTGAGAGACCGATCAATTCGCTTTTTTCGTAACCGAAAAGAGCAATGGTAGCAGGGTTGGCACTTTCAAAACGTCCTGTTACATCAAGAGAATAGACAGCATCGGGATGGTAATCAAACAAGGATTTGTAGCGCTGTTCGCTTACATCCAGTTCTTCTGTTTTACAATGATATTGGCGCAGCAGTTGCTGGTTTTCCAAAATGATTAAAATCTGTCTCAAGATGACGAGCAAAATTGAGATTCCTGACCCGACGGTGACCACATCTATGCCGGTAGACCTGGATCCCATGAAGACAAATAAAATCAGTACATTTATATATGGGAGTGACAGACGGAAAGCATCCAATTGTTGTGGAGCCGCTTGCTCGGTTAAGGAAGAGCGTGGTTGCTGTACGGTTTCTGTCCGCAGGAATCCAGCGAATCCAATAAACAGAATAGCCAATATAAACAGCGGATCGATTATGCTTCCCGACTCGTATTGCTCAAAAGAAACCAAGTAGAGATAAGCAGAATCTGCGGTTATTTGAAAAAAGAGCCCGATCGATAAAAAGAGCAGGTTTTTAGTAAAAGTGGATTTCTGTGTGCCAAGGTAGATGCTGACGATTCCAAGAAGAAGAGCTAAATCACCGACAGGATAGGCGAGAGAGACAAGAAAAGAGTAAATGGAGAGGTCTCCAGCTTCAATAATTGGGCTAATCAAAAAATGCCAGCTGAAAGTTGAGGCGACAGTCATGACAATTAAAACATCTAAGAGGTATTTAGTAAATTGATGTTTTTTAACTTCTTTTATCAACTTATAAGAAAAGGCTCCCAGGTAAAAAACAATTTGCAGCATATAAAAGAAGTCGGGTGGTCCTGGGAAAGGAACTTCAATGCCTAATATGTTTTCATATACTATCCATAGAAACTCAGCTATGAAATAACTGAATGTCCCGGTGGTCAAAAGCAGCCAGAACATTTTTTCCTCTTTACAGCTTTTTCTGAATGCCCTGAATAGCCATACGAAGGCGATGAAACAGCCTAATACCGAAAGAATATTGCCCCCCAAAGTTAAGAGGGTTTCATGATCTTTCCAATTGCGCACCCAGAAAAAGTAAAAGGATGTGTAAAATAACATAAAGAAAATGCCTAAAAGTCCTTTAAATTGAGTAGTCATATATCATTGCTCCCTGCCTCTTGAAAAATTGACATGAGTTAAGCTCCAAAACAGGAAGTTAACGGGATAGTTCAAGAATAAACGTTTATTATCATACTACTGTATATACACGAGAAAGATAACACTATTTTGAATTTATTGAGAGAAATCTGCAAATAATTAGAATTAATTTCCAGTTAAATGGGTAATGACAGTAGCGTTCTTGAATCGATAAAAAAAGAAGCCTTTTATTATAAAAAAGGGCTTCTTTTTGCAATTAAAAATCGAAATTATCCGGATTCGGACCGACTCTCTGATTTTCATTCAACGCGGAAATCCGTTCCATATCGTCCTCTGTCAGTTCGAAATCGAAAATCTGGGAGTTTTGGATGATCCGTGCTTCCTTGATGGATTTGGGAATCGTCACGACCCCATTCTGCAAATCCCAGCGAAGGATGACCTGGGCGACCGTTTTTTCGGTCTTGGCGGCGATTTCCACAAGCAACGGGTGATCGAGCAGCTTGCCCTGCATCAAAGGTGACCAGGCTTCCAGCTGGATATCGTGTGTTTTGCAGAACTCATGCAAATCGGTCTGGGTCAGATGCGGGTGATACTCAACCTGATCGACCATCGGAACGATTTCTATGTCTCTCATCAATTCTTCGAGATGATGGATATGGAAATTGCTGACGCCGATCGCTTTGACCCGACCATCTTTATACAAAGTCTCCAGAGCACGCCAGGCTTCTTTGTATTTCCCTTCAACCGGCCAATGGATCAAATACAGATCCAAATAATCCAAGCCGAGTTTCTTTAAGCTGGTTTCGTAGGCAGCAAGCGTCGATTCATAACCAAGATCGGAATTCCATACTTTTGAAGTGATGAAAAGCTCTTCTCTGGAGATGCCGGCTTCTTTCAAACCTTCACGGATTCCTTGGCCAACGCCTTCTTCATTGCCATAAGCGGCAGCTGTATCGATACTGCGGTAACCGTTGGCAATCGCAGTTCTGACCGCATCGATGACTTCCGCCCCTTCACTGACTTTGAACACCCCGAGACCGAACCAAGGCATCTTGACGCCGTTATGCAACGTAGTGGTATCTTGTAAGTTTTTCATGCTCATCATCCTCCATGAGGTTAATTGGATAACTTCCTGATAGCCATGAAATACCCCGTGAGCAAGAGCTGAAACCATTCAGGGGGCAGAGACGGTTCGTGAAAAAAGCCGGCATTGGTGTCTACAACCGTTTATACGACATCGCTTCGCGCATGTCCTGAAGGGCTTTTTTGCCTTCATTGCCGCGGATGATCATCAGATTGGTGTAAAGTGCGTCGATTAAGCTCAATTGGGCGATGCGGGATGATAAGGCCTCGGAGCGGAAATCGGTTTCTTCTGAAATCGTGTACAGGGCGATATCCGACTCTTTGGATAAAGGTGACTTGGCGAAGTTGGTGACACAAATGATGGTCACGCCTTTTTCCTTCAAGACCCGCAGGACATCCAGAACGTCTGTGGTCGAACCGGAATGGGAAATGACAATCGCTACATCGTCCGATTGAAGCTGCGATGCTGCCATGAGCTGCATATGGGAATCGAGGTTCATGGAGACGTGGAGGCCTAAACGGACAAATTTATGGTAGCCATCCATAGCGACCATGGCGGAACCGCCATTGCCATAGAAGTCGATTTTCCGCGCTTTCAGCAATTTTACTGTTGCCTGTTCCATTGCTTCCGTGTCGACGATCTGCAGCGTGTCTTCCAATGTTTTGATATTGGAGCGGAAGACTTTTTCGGTGACAGCACTGATGCTGTCGCCTTCTTCAATTTTTTCGTGGATATCTTTTAAAGGAGCCACGACTTCCGCAGCAAGCGAAATCTTAAAGGCCTGAAATCCTTTGAAGCCGATGCGTTGGCAAAAGCGGAAAATGGTCGATTCAGCGAGCCCGAGTTCATCCGCAATCTGGTTGATGGTCAAATGAATGATGTTTTTTGGGTCGTTGAGTACATAATCGGCGATTTTTTTTTCTTTTTCACTGAAGTGGCGGTAACTACCGCGTATGGCAGCCAGCGCAAATTGCTGTTCTTTCATGATCCGCGCCTCGTTTCTATAGAAGTATTTTCGTTAATTATACAATAACATGTTGCGTGCGGAAAAATATTTGATACAATGAGTTTATTAAGGAAAAATATTCTTTTATTTCAAAGGAGGATTCCACAATGGAAATCGGAATTATTGGTTTAGGGAAAATGGGATTGAACCTGGCATTAAATTTGAGCGATCACGGTCATCAAGTTGTCGGCTATGACAGTCATGCGGCAATCGAAGAAAGCGGTTTCAAACAAGTTTCTTCTATTGAAGAAATGGTGAAAGAGCTGAAAGCGCCGCGAACAATTTGGTTGATGGTACCAGCCGGTGAAATTACGGAATCGGTCATCGAGCAATTGATTCCTTTGCTTGAAGAAGGAGATTCGATTATCGATGGCGGGAACTCGAACTACAAAGATACCGTGCGCCGCGCGGAAATCTTGAAAAACCACGGCATCTACTTTTTTGATTGCGGGACGAGCGGCGGAACGGAAGGGGCACGTCATGGCATTTGTGCGATGATCGGCGGCGATGCAGAAAAATTCAAGACCATTGAACCGTTATTGCAGGATATTTCTGTACAAGACGGCTATCTGTACACAGGAGAAGCGGGAAGCGGACATTTCCTGAAAATGATCCACAACGGAATTGAATACGGCATGATGCAATCCATCGCGGAAGGCTTCGATATCCTGAACAAAAGCCCATTTGATTTTGATTACGAAAAAGTGGCTGACGTTTGGAACAACGGCTCCATCATCAGCTCGTACTTGATGGAAGTGACAAAAAGCGCCTTTTCAAAAGACGCCAAATTGGAAAGCATTAAAGGCGTCATGAATTCTTCAGGCGAAGGCAAGTGGACCGTGGAAACGGCGCTTGACTTGAATGTTCCGGCACCGGTGATTACTTTGTCGCTGATGATGCGCTACCGCTCATTGGAAGACGATACCTTTGCAGGAAAAGTCGTGGCAGCCCAGCGCAACGAGTTCGGCGGTCATGCGGTAGAGAAAAAATAAGAAGAACTTTACCGGTTTAATTACTATAGAAGGTAATCGCCTACATTATTCTGTGTAGACATGCGCTGGCGCGACCAGGGGATGGGCGTCAGCGGGGCTCAACGCGGAGCATAAAAGCGAATTTCAGCTTCAGTGCACGGCGCTGAGGTTACATATTGAGGGGGAGAAGATTTGTCAGGTTCAACATTGATCATGGTCGCACTTGCAGGTATATTCTTATTGTTGTTTTTGGTTATTCGGACTAAATTGCATGCTTTTGTTGCGCTATTGCTGGTCAGTTTGCTGGTGGGTATCGCCGCAGGCATGCCGCTGAATGAAGTGATTACGTCCATCCAAAACGGGATGGGCGGCACACTCGGCTTTGTCGCTGTAGTGGTCGGCCTTGGTGCCATGTTCGGAAAAATGCTGGAAGTATCGGGTGGTGCGGAACGTTTAGCCGCTACGATGATCAGCAAATTCGGTGAAGATAAAGCACAATGGGCGCTAGGCGTCACCGGATTTATTGTCGCGATTCCTGTGTTCTTTGATGTCGGTTTCATCATTTTGGTGCCGATTGTGTATGGCTTGGCAAGAAAAACAGGCAAATCGCTTCTGCATTACGGGATTCCGCTGCTGGCGGGACTTGCCGTTACCCATAGTTTCATCCCGCCGACTCCAGGACCGATTGCGGTGGCTGAGTTGGTCGGAGCGGAACTCGGATGGGTTATCCTATTCGGGGTGCTCGCAGGGATTCCGGCGATGATTTTGGCTGGACCTGTGTTCGGGCGCTTTATCGGCAAAAAGATCCATGTTGCAATCCCGGATTATATGGAGCTTGAACAAAAGGAATACGATAAGGATCTGCCGAGTTTCGGCATGATCACATCGTTGATCTTGATTCCTTTAGTTTTGATTCTGTTGAATACGTTATCAGGTGTATTGTTGGATGAAGGCAATACAGTGCGTGAGATTTTGACATTCCTTGGCCATCCATTCGTGGCATTGACCATCGCGACATTGCTGACTTTCTATCTGTTGGGTACAAAACGCGGTTATTCGCGCCAGGAAGTACAGGATATTGCGACCAAAGCGCTTGAACCTGCCGGAATCATCATCCTGGTAACAGGTGCAGGTGGTGTCTTCAAACAAGTGCTGATCGACTCTGGAGTCGGCGATGTATTGGGAGAGATGATGGGCGATTCAGCTTTGCCGCCAATCGTTCTGGCTTTCCTGATTGCGACGGCCGTACGTGTTGCGCAGGGTTCTGCAACCGTTGCGATGGTAACAGCGGCCGGCTTGATCACGCCGCTTCTTGAAATGGTCGGCATGACCGGACCCGCTTTGGGCTTGATCGTTATTGCCATCGCTTCAGGTGCGACAGTCTTGTCCCACGTCAACGACTCCGGATTCTGGCTCGTTAACCGTTACTTCGGCATGGACGTCAAGGATACATTGAAATCCTGGACGGTCATGGAAACCATTATCGGTCTCACCGGATTCGTGGTAGTGTTGATCATAAGCTTTTTTATCTAAATTAAACCTGAAGAGAAAAAGGACGTGTTTCCTTTTTCTTTTTCTTGTATATAGAGGAGGGCTCCTATGCCTGAACAGTCATATTATCTTGGGGTGGATATCGGCACCACGTCCACCAAAGCCGTTTTGTTCGATAAATCCGGGAACGTGATAGAAGCCGATACGGTTTTCTATGCGCTGGAGACGCCGAGTCCGTTGATAGCGGAACAGGATCCGGAGGAAATTTTCCGTGCTGTTTTGACCTCTGTGCGAAAAACAATCCGCAAAAGCGGCATTGATGCACAGCAACTGAAACTGGTATCTTTCAGTTCAGCCATGCACAGCCTGATTGCGGTGGATGCAGAGGGAAATCTGCTGACGCAAAGCATCACTTGGGCCGACACCAGAAGTTCCAAGCACGCAAAATATATAAAAGAACAGCTCAATGGCCATGAAATCTACCTGCGTACAGGAACGCCGATCCACGCGATGTCGCCTCTCTCAAAATTGGTCTGGCTGAAAGACGACAAGCCGGAAGTCTGCGAACAGGCGGCGAAATTCATCGGTATCAAGGAGTTTGTGTTTCACGAATTGTTCGGAGAGTACGTGGTCGACCATTCAATCGCTTCTGCGACGGGACTCTTCAATCTGCAGGAACTGGATTGGGATGAAGAGGCGCTTGCAGTGGCCGGCGTCACACCTGATCAACTGTCGCGCCCAGTGCCGACAACGCACGCGCTGACGGGAATTGTTCCGGAACATGCCTTGTTTATGGGAATTCCTGAAGACATTCCTTTCATCATCGGTGCAAGTGACGGCGTCTTGGCGAACCTCGGCGTTGATGCGATCGAACCTGGCGTTCTTGCCGTGACGATCGGTACGAGCGGCGCGATCCGTACGGTCACTGCTGAACCGAAAACAGATCCGAAAGGGCGCACCTTCTGCTACGCGTTGACTGAAAACCATTGGGTGGTCGGTGGACCAGTCAACAATGGGGGCATCGTCCTGCGCTGGCTGCGGGATGAGTTCGCTTCATCTGAAGTCGAAACCGCAAAACGCCTCGGCATCGATTCCTATGACGTACTGACGAAAATCGCCGAAGGAGTCAATCCTGGCGCGGACGGCCTGCTGTTCCATCCGTATTTGACGGGGGAACGGGCGCCGCTATGGGACGCCAATGCACGCGGATCGTTTTTCGGCCTCAGCATCCATCACAAAAAGGAGCATATGATCCGCTCGGTGCTGGAAGGCATCGTCTTTAATCTGTATACAGTGTTGCTTGCAGTTGAGGAATTGACCGGTGAACCAGTGCGCATCCAGGCATCGGGCGGCTTTGCCCGTTCGGAAATGTGGCGCCAGCTGTTGGCGGACGTTTTCGACAAGCCGGTGATCATTCCGGAAAGCTTTGAAAGCTCGTGCCTCGGCGCCGTCGTTCTCGGCATGTACGCAACAGGGGAAATCGAGGATTTCAGCATCGTCTCCGAAATGATCGGCCAGACGCATACGCATGAACCGGACGAAGCGGCAGCGGGTGTCTATAGGGAACTGCTGCCGATCTATATCCGCCTATCCCGCCTGCTGACAGAAGAATACGAAAGCATTTCAGACTTCCAACGGAAGCATTTGGAATAATACGCGACACCCGGGACCAGAAAGTTGGTTTCGGGTGTTTTTTTGGGTTGATTGTCTGGGGATATTTTCTTTATTTATTCGAATAAAATTTCATAGTTGCTTCTGGCTAATCTTATGCACGCTTAAGAAAATTTATGCACGTTTAACATGAAATACGCACGTTCAGCAGAACTTATGCACGTTTAAAATAAAATATGCACGGATGGCAGAACTTTTCGCCAAAATAAATCAAACAATCAGAAAACAGCTAAAAATATCTATAATTTTCCAAACGCCCATGATACGATAAAGACAACTTTAATCAGTAGGGAGAACTTTTCCCACTGTGGAAAAGCAATACCTAAATCATTCAACATCAAGGGGGATGTAAGGATGGAATTCGATGCGATTGTAGTAGGAGCAGGCCTTGCGGGGCTGGTGGCGGCAGCGGAAATCGCTGACGCGGGCAAAAAAGTGTTGCTGTTGGACCAGGAGCCGGAAGCGTCTTTTGGCGGACAGGCGTGGTGGTCGTTCGGCGGGCTGTTTTTGATCGATTCGCCTGAACAACGGCGCATGGGCATCAACGATTCAAAAGAATTGGCCTGGCAGGACTGGCTTGGGGCAGCCGGTTTCGACCGGGAAGAGGACGAAGATCACTGGGGCAGGAAGTGGGCAGAAGCCTATGTGGATTTTGCAGCGAATGAAAAACGGACCTGGCTTGCTGACATGGGCGTCAAATTCTTTCCAGTTGTTGGCTGGGCAGAACGTGGCGGCTATCTGGCGGAAGGGCATGGCAATTCGGTGCCGCGCTTTCATATTGTCTGGGGAACGGGGCCGGGCATCGTTGCGCCGTTCGAGCAGCGGGTGCGTGAACATATCAAGAATGGCCTGATCGAATTCCTTCCAAGGCATCAAGTAGACGAGCTGCTCACCGAAGACGGAGTGGTGACAGGTGTTTCAGGTTCACTGCTGGAGCCGAGCGACGCCGAGCGGGGAGAAGCGAGTTCACGGCAGATGGTCGCCAATTTCCGCTGCGAAGCACGGGCTGTTGTCGTGACGAGCGGAGGCATTGGCGGCAACCATGAACTGATCAAACAGAATTGGCCGAGCCGTTTGGGGACAGCGCCAGAGATGATGCTGTCAGGTGTGCCGGCGCATGTCGACGGGAGGATGCTGGCCATCACGGAAAAAGCAGGCGGGCGCATCGTCAACCGGGACCGGATGTGGCATTATACTGAAGGCATCAAGAATTGGAATCCGGTCTGGAGCAAACACGGCATCCGGATTCTGCCGGGACCCTCTTCGATGTGGTTCGATGCTGTGGGAGAACGTTTCCCGGCACCGAATTTTCCGGGATTTGACACGCTCGGAACACTCGAAACCATCCAGAAGACCGGCTATAGCTATTCCTGGTTCATCCTTACGCAGAAAATCATCGAAAAGGAATTTGCGCTGTCAGGTTCCGAGCAGAATCCGGATTTGACGGGCAAAAGCATTCCGCAGGTATTATCCCGTGTCCGCGCCGGAGCGACGGCACCGGTACAGGCCTTTATGGACCAAGGCGAAGATTTTATCGTGGCGGACACCCTTGAGGAATTAGTGAAAGGAATGAACAGCCTGACCGGGGAAAATCTATTGGATTTTGAACGGATCAAAGAACAGATCGATGCACGCGACCGTCAACTCGACAATCCCTTCTCAAAGGATCTGCAGATTACAGCGATGCGAGGAGCCCGGAATTACCGAGGAGACCGGTTGATCCGAGTGGCTGTGCCTCATAAACTATTGGACCGGAAAAAAGGACCGCTCATTGCGGTTCGCCTGAATATCGTCAGCCGCAAAACCTTAGGCGGCCTGCAGACGGATTTATCCGCTCGTGTGCTGAATGCATCCGGGCAGCCAGTGCCGGGCCTGTATGCCGCTGGAGAAGTGGCAGGGTTCGGCGGTGGCGGCGTCCACGGTTACCGGTCACTTGAAGGGACGTTTCTTGGCGGCTGCCTGTTTTCCGGAAGAACAGCGGGAAGGGCCGTCGTAAGCGAAGGGGGTTCTGAAAGTGCTTTTTGATGGAATAGGTTGGCGGTTTGTCCTGTTTTTACTCGGAACGGTTTCCAGTATTTTTCTGGTGAATGGGTTCTTGAGAAAAATCCTTGGTGTGGAGAAAAGGAAGTTTTTTTCAACAGAACATGTGAACGACCTTCACAAAAAATGGGACAGGATTGTGAATGTCAGCGCAGGTATTATTGTGTTTATCCTATCGATGTCCCTTATTGAATATGGTCCCGTCATCAGTCTATACGTTGTGGGCATTACAGCTTTTATAGGGGCAGTACAGGTGTTGATCCGGGCAGGATTCGAGAAGAAATACGCGGAAAACCCGAACGACTATTTGTATACGATCTTGGAATCGTTGACGGGCACTATCATTCTGATCACATTGGGCGTGAGTTTATTTCCGGACTTTGTCTCGGTTATTTTTACGATCTAAAATAAAGGGGGGAACCAGATGGGAGATTTCATTGGCGCGATTTTTATATTGATTCCAATCTTTGTTGCAGCCATAGCATTGAGATGGGTCCGGATTCTCCGCCTTAATTCGGAAAAGCAGATCCAGCAAAATCAAGAAATCATCAGTTTGCTGAAAGAAAGTGCGAGGGGGAGCAAATGAAGAATACGCAGGAAAATTTGGTGATCCGTTCGTACCGGGAAGATGATTTCCCAGCCATCCATGCATTGAACAAGCAGGAGCAATGGAACAACCTGGCGGCAAAAGAACAGGATACCCAACAAGCTTGGACCAACTCCACTGTGGCAGTCGTTGCTGAAATGGACGGACAGGTCATCGGTTGTTTGCGCGGACTGACAGATGGCTTCATTTCCCTTTATATCTGTGAAGTGCTGGTAAGCGAAAAGTACCGCAAGTCAGGAGTGGGCAAAAAGTTGATGCGTCATGTTCACAGCTTGTACCCAAAAACCCGCATGGAATTACTGGCCAGCAGCACCTCCCGCAGTTTTTATGAAGCACAGGGCTACCGGCCATTCTACGGCTTCCGCAAAACCATTGAAGAATAACTTTAAGAGATGCCAGCTGTTTCACGTGGAACGTTTCAACTCAAAGGAGAGATGCCTAAATGAAGGGTGAGCAGGTGAATATCCGGTTTTTGCACACTGGAGATGCAGCGGAAAAGCTCCAGTTGGAAGTGGATAACCGTGAGTTTTTTGAAGCGTATGCCATGACCCGCTATCCGGATTTTTATACATTGCCGTTGCAAAAGGAACTGATTGAAATTTATGCGGAGCAGAAGGAAAATGATCAGGCTTATAGCTTTGGAATCTTTGAGAATAGAACCGGGTTATTGGTTGGAACGATCAGCCTTGTTCAAGTGATAAGAGGTCCGTTGCAAAGCGCCGTACTGGGATATGCCTTGGATAAAAAGCACAATAACAAAGGCTATGCAACAGAAGCGGTCAAGCTGGTGGTGGCCTATGCTTTTCGAAAGCTTGCCCTGCATCGTATCGAGGCAGGGGTTATGCCGGGAAATGATGCCTCTATCCGGGTACTGGAAAAAGCAGGCTTTCACAAAGAAGGGGTCGCTGTGCAAAATGTCCAGATCAATGGGGTATGGCGGGATCATCAGGTGCTGGCCATCATCAATCCGCGTGATCTTTGAAAATCCTAAAAAGGGGTGGTTTTGTGCGCCTTCAATCTGAGAGGCTGGAATTCAGAGCTTACAGAGACGAAGATTTCTACTTTTTATACTCGTTGCTGTCCGATCCTGAAATGATCCGCTATATCGGAAAAGGACAGACCCGAGATAAAAATGGAGCTCTTGAATTCCTTTACTGGATTTATCGTTCGTATAAAGAAAATCCTCAAGGCGGGCTTTTGCTGTTGATCCGGAAAAAAGATGGCAAACGAATCGGCCATGCCGGGCTGGTGGCTCAGAACATCGAGGGGACTGATGAATTGGAAGTCGGTTATTGGGTGGCCAGAGATTATTGGGGACAGGGATTTGCCAAGGAGGCTGCAGAGGCGTTGCGTGATTATGGTCTGCAGCAAATGGGAAGAAACCGGCTCATTTCGTTGATTCAGCCGGACAATCAGGCTTCGAGAAAAGTGGCGGAATATATCGGAATGACAGTGGAAAAGGAAATCGTGCTGTCCGGGAAAAACGTCTGGGTTTACGCAATGGAAAAGGAGGACAATCATGGAATTCCCTATATTGGAGACGGAAAGACTGTTTTTAAATAAGGTTGAAGAGCCGGATGCGAGCCGTTTTTTTGATATCCTGTCGCGCGATGAAGTAACAAACTATTATGGAATGGATAGCTTGGCCCACCAGGAAGAGGCTGTTGAAATGATCCGGTCATTTCACAACAGCTTTACGTTGAAACGGGGGATGCGGTGGGCAATCCGCTTCAAGGAGACGAATGAGTTTATTGGGACCATTGGGTTGAACAATTTGAATCTTTATTCGAAAAAAGCGGAAATCGGCTATGAATTGCATCCGGATTATTGGCGCCGGCAATTGATGCAGGAAGCAATCCGTGCTGTTTTAAGGCATGCTTTTGCAGAACTCGGTCTGTACCGGATCGGAGCTGTAACCTATCCGGAAAACATGTCATCGAACCGGCTTTTGGAAAAGCTTGGCTTTACACGGGAAGGACGATTGCGCGGCTATCTGCATCAGCGGAATCAATCCCACGACGCTTTTATTTTCTCTTTATTGAGGCCGGAATGGCTGGACGAAGAAAAACCTGAATAGTGCATAATGGAGGTGAAAAAAGTTTGATAGTCGAGGCGCTCATACTTTGTTTGTTTTATATTAGTGTAAACTTTTTTGTGGGGCGGTATGTGAAGAAGCGCTGGGACATAGCAAAGCGCAAGGAATGGCTGTATTGGCCTCTGAACCGGACACATGCGTTGATTGAAGCTTTTCTGATGATCGCTTTTCTTGTCGGGGCAGTGACTTTAGGAAATCAATTGTTGGGGAACATCAATTGGGTCTATTATCTCTTTTTCTTTTTCTTCATCAGCTCCCTCATCCGGGCTTTAATGGAATGGAAATACGCTAAAACCGATAATATTTGGATCAGCCAGTTATCGGAAGCCGCCATTGCTGCAGTCCTGCTACTTAGTTTTTTTGTTTTCCCTCGTTAGAAGAATATTCATGTCCGGCAGAAGTTTTTATAGGTGGATAAGTCTGCCGTTCTTTTTTTCTCCTGGTGATATTAGCACGACCGTTTCGGTGGAGGATTAAATGCGCTCGTTTAGGGGAATAGCATCAGAACAAATGATGTGTCACCTAAAGGAGCAGCGCCCATGAAGAAGGACAAGACCATTGAAGCGGAAGTGAGCGGCTATATTGCAGGTTTATTGCGAACGTATTTTGGAAAAGGGCTAAGGTCTGTATTTGTCTCAATCCGTCGTCCGTTTATCGTTATCCATTTGCGTGAGTTCCTGGCGCCGACAGAAAAAGTGCTGATGAGCAAACATGAAGCTGGACGTGTAAAGGAAATCCGGGATTTGCTGATGGCGGATTTGGATGGCCAAATAAAGATGGACCTGTTGAAATCAGCGGATCTTGATATCAAAGACATTTACACAGACTGGAATTTGGAGAATAAGACCGGCATGCTGATTCTGGTGCTCAACGAAGAGGGGATTGAAGATGATGGCGAATGGCCGAAAGGTGTAGATCCCAAGGCATTTTTTCAGGAAATCATCGAAATCAGCAAAGAAGCCCAGAAAGAACCTGAGAAAATTGAAGTTTATTGGTTGAATCCACGAATTGTATTGATTCAAAGAACAGGAATTATGATTGAAATCGAAAAGGAATTGATCAAAAACAATTTTATGGCACAGTTGAAACTGGCGAAACGCCCTTTGGAATCGAATCTCATCTACAATTCTTCTCTTGAACAAATCTTAAAACAGAACATAACCGAAGTATTCACCGATTGGAACTTTATAGAAGATGTAGGGTACATGGTGCTGCTGATAGATCCGGAACGCGAAAACCGCCATTGACGAACACGGGGACAGTGCCTTCATCAAGCACTGTCCCTTGTTTAATTTCCTTGGATTTCAATCATCTTTTTCAAGAGTGGCATCATCTTATTATCCCTGGACACGTGTTCATCGATCCAGCTGTATTCCCGTTGCAGCAGCTCTTTGATCCGTGAAGCCGCCCGCACATGATCAGCCGGCGTCATCAGGCTGGAGATCCCCTCGATTTCCGAAAAGACGGCTGCCGGCAACGAGCGGCTCACTGTTTTCAAGCCAAGCTGTGCCCGCTCTGGTGCATAGCGGTACAAGAGAACCTTCGCTAAATGCTCCACAACATGCCACAGCATCTTCACTGCCCAAACGCCATTCCCTCTGGCAGCCGCTTTGCGGTACTGAAATAAAAACCACGCAACATCAATGACGTGATCTGTATATTCAGCTCCATTCAGCTCCAGACTTTGCGATTCTGTAAATTGCTCCAGCAGGTTTTCAGGATCATAGACCACCCTAAAGAAATCCTTTGACGTAAATGATTCTACAGTCACCGTAAACAGATCGATGTGCAGCAGATCATCAAAAACCGCTATGAGCTGAGGGGCAATGATGAAAATATCGTCCTGAAACAGTACCGGCCGATATGCTTGGAGATGCGTAAGGCGCTCAGCCAGAAATGATTTTTCCTGCTCTTTATCGACCAGGCAATACAGGTCGATATCCGAATGCTCATCGTGTTCATCTCTGCCCATGGAACCTTTCAGGAAAACGGCTCGCACATAAGGGCTTTTCGTTAAGCTGGCTGTTATTTTTTCTACCGCAACTTCCTGTATAAGCATGATAATCCCCCGTAGCTGAATTTGTTTTTATTACTATAGCATAGAAGGATAAACCTTCCAATTTGAAGAATAAATAGAAATAAGAATGTAGGAAAGGGTGAAAACTATGCGTCAGATTATCGCCATGGGCGGTGGAGGTTTCTCGATGGAGCCCGACAATCCGTTATTGGATCAATACATATTGCAACAGGCCCATCAACCCCAGCCAAAAATCTGCTTTATTCCGACTGCAAGTGGAGATGCGGACAGCTATATCGAGAAGTTCTATGATTTCTTCAACCAGCAGCCATGCATTCCGAGCCATCTGTCTTTGTTTAAACCGCCGACGCGGGATTTGGAACGGCTTGTGTTGGAGCAGGATATTGTTTATGTAGGCGGCGGCAATACCAAAAACCTCTTGGTGCTTTGGAAAGAATGGGGATTGGACGGAATTCTGAAAAAGGCATGGGAACAGGGGGTTGTGTTGGCGGGCCTTAGTGCCGGTTCCATTTGCTGGTACGAGGAAGGTGTCACCGATTCCTATGGCGACAAACTCGAACCGCTCCAGGCGCTGGGTTTCCTGAAAGGCAGCCATTGTCCGCATTACGACGGTGAAGCCGAAAGAAAACCGGCTTACCGCCAGTTTATCAAACAGGGCGATTTGCAAGAAGGAATTGCGGCAGATGATGGAGCGGCTATCCACTACGCTGGCCAGGATATCAAACGGATAGTCAGTTCAAGACCGGCAGCGAAAGCTTACCGGGTGAGTAAGGATGGAGAAGAGGAATTGGCTGTTGAATATTTGGGGACGTGAATGTTCGTGCTTTCCAAAGGAGAGCCCCACAGCTTTTTTCTTTTTTAATAAATGAGGTGAGCCTATGAATATCAACCTGGAAAAAGCAATAGCTTCGGATGCACCTGCTATCCTAGCCATGCAAAAAGCGGCTTTTTTGCCCCTTCTAGAGAAATACCAGGATCATGACACCAATCCGGCGAATGAAACGCTGGAGCGGGTACTTGGCAGAATCAACGGTCTTGGCTCGCACTTCTATAAGATTTTGGCGGAGGAAAAAATGGTGGGGGCGATACGCATCAAATGGGATGAAGAAGGCAGATTTGGAGTCAGCCCTTTATTCGTCGATCCTTCTCATCAAGGGCGCGGTATAGCCGGAGAAGCGATGAAACTGGCGGAAATTCAGCATCAAGAAGCTGTGACCTGGGAGCTCGCCACCATTCTGGAAGAGGAAGGGAATTGCCGCTTCTATGAAAAACTGGGCTATAGAGAGACTGGTGTCATCGAACAGCTGAACAGCAGAGCCACTTTAGGTTATTTCAAAAAACAGTAAAGGATGTAGATGAAATGAAGCTGACGGCAGAGCTTTCGAGGTTCAAAGTCAAAGAAGGAAAAGCAGAAGCGGTTGAACAATGGATGGATTTTTTGAATGACCATATGGACAAAGTCCTGCTGACTCTCGACGATGAAAAAATGTTTGTTGAAACAATTTTTAAAGAAGAGCTTGAAGGTGCCACCTACTTATACTGGTATTCGGTACAGGGGGAAGGCGGAACTGAACTGGAGAGCTCCAGCCATGAAGTGGACAAAAAGCATATGGAGTTCTGGAACGAATGCCTTGATTTTGCCTATGGTTCAGTCGATTTAGAGCCGCAGGTTGTTATGATTCAGGACAAAGTAAAGGCGGCCATGAAGTGAATCTGTTTGGGTGGAATGGAAAGTAGCTTAGTGCATAAACCATGTTCGAACACACAGGCTTCTGCTATAGTGGCAATAAGGGCGGTATCATTGTTGAACTGCACCCGTATAAAGAACCTCAACAATTGCATAGTTCTGCCTTGATCTTAAATCGACAGGGACGGAGAAAACCACTGATAAACTTACTGCCCGTCTGTCCATTTTTGGAACCGATGGGCTTTATTTCGGTTTTCCTCCCAAAAGGAGAGAGAAAAATGAAGAACACAGCCTCACTCATCAAAATGAAAGTCCAAAATGAAAAGATCGCGATGCTCACAGCCTACGATTACCCTTCCGCAAAGCTTGCAGAACAAGCTGGTGTGGACGTGATTCTGGTAGGTGACTCGCTGGGGATGGTCGTCCTGGGATACGATTCTACTGTAAAAGTGACTGTCGGCGACATGATCCATCACGGCAAAGCAGCACGCCGCGGAGCGCCCGACACCTTTTTGGTGGTGGATATGCCGTTTGCTTCGTTTCATGGCAGCTTAGAACGCACCCTTGATCATGCAGTCCGCATTTTTCAGGAAACAGGAGCGGAGGCGCTGAAGCTGGAAGGTGCAGACGAAGTTGTGGATGTCGTGAAACTGCTGACGCGCACCGGAATCCCGGTTGTCGGTCATCTGGGTCTGCTTCCCCAAACAGCAGGGGTTCTCGGCGGCTATAAAGTGCAGGGGAAAACAGCGGACGCCGCACAAAAACTGATCGAAGATGCAAAAGCTTGCGAAGCGGCAGGAGCCTGCATGCTGGTTCTCGAATGCATCCCCTATCAATTGGCGCAGAAAGTCACAGCGGCGCTGACAATACCAGTGATTGGCATCGGTGCCGGCAGCGAAACAGATGGACAGGTCCTTGTTTATCATGACGTCTTGAAATATGGATCCCATCATTTAGCGAAATTCGTCCGTTCTTATGCAGAAACGGGAGAGATCATGAAACAAGGCCTGGCTCAATATGTCGATGAAGTGAAAACAGGCGCTTTCCCGGCTGAAGAACATCGTTTCACCATGAAAGAAGAAGAGCTTCAGCAGTTGTATGGAGGAAAAGAATAGAGAGACGGAAAAACCGGGCATCTTGGATGGAGTGACCCACTAAAATGAGACAAGGAAAAAACACCACCAACGTCGTATGGAGTTACCAACGACAAACTGGAGGTGTTTTTTCTGGGATTGATGATATTATTCATTATTTTCCGGATTAAGTTATAGAAAAGATTTATTAACTTCCAAGTTTACATATGGCGACTTATCAGTAGAATGGCCACCCTCATACTGAAGATTCTTTACTTTATCGTTAGTGTACTTTTATGTAAAATTAAAAATAAATAAAAAGCATTGGCCCAAACAAAATGGACCAATACTTGGCTTGCTGAATATTATAACTCTCTTCCATTTGTAGCAATAAGGTTTTTATACCAGTCGAACGATTTTTTCTTCTTACGCTCAAGAGTACCGCTTCCGTCATCGTGTTTATCTACATAGATGAAGCCGTAGCGCTTGGACATTTCACCAGTCGAAGCACTTACCAGGTCGATGCAGCCCCAAGGAGTGTAACCCATCAGTTCAACGCCGTCCTCGATCGCTTCACCCATCGCTTGAATATGCTCGCGAAGGTATTTGATGCGGTAGTCGTCATGGATGCTTCCGTCTTCTTCCACTTCATCGTACGCGCCAAGCCCATTTTCTACGATGAACAATGGCACGCGGTAGCGGTCGTATAATTGATTTAATGCAATCTGTAGACCGGTAGGATCAATTTCCCAACCCCAGTCACTTGCACTTAGGAATGGATTTTTCACACCGGCCATGATGTTTCCTGCTGATTGTTCCTCTGATGTTTTCTCTTTCTTTTCCGTACGAGACATGTAGTAGCTGAGAGAAATGAAGTCGACTGGGTGTTGTTTAATGATCTCTAAGTCATTTTCCTGCATTTCAATGTTGATGTCATTTTCTTTGAAATAGCGTTTTGTAAATGCAGGGTATTCGCCACGCACCTGAACATCTCCACAAATGTAGTTGAAGATTTGCTCTTCCTTCATCGCATACAACACATTTGCTGGATTGCTGTCATAGGCGTAAACCGGAGCATAAAGCAACATGCAGCCGATTTGAGCGTCAGGACTGATTTCGTGGCAAGCTTTCACTGCCAAGCTGCTCGCTACAAATTGGTGGTGCAGCCCTTGGAAGCTTTCCTGTAAACGAACATCTTCAGTAGCGGGAGAAAATCCAAGACCGAAAATCGGCATATGTGTTGCGCCGTTGATTTCATTGAACGTTAACCAGTATTTCACTTTATCTTTGTAACGGTTGAATAAGGTAATGGCATAGCGCTCGAAGAAAGTAATGACTTCACGGCTTCTCCAGCCGCCATACTCTTTAATCAAGTATAAAGGCATTTCATAGTGGGAAATCGTGACAAGCGGTTCCATCCCATGCTTCAAACACTCATCGAATACACGGTCATAAAATGCTAGGCCTTCTTCGTTCGGCTCAAGCTCGTCGCCGTTCGGAAAAATGCGTGACCAGGCAATTGACAGACGGAAGGTCTTAAAACCCATCTCTGCAAAAAGGGCAATATCATCAGCGTAACGATGATAAAAATCGATGGCATCATGGTTTGGGTAGGTATACGTGTCCTTATCGATTTCAAAATCGAATCCCGGTGCAGTGATTAGGTTGAAACGAACTTTTCCACCCGGCATAACGTCTGCAAGGTTCATCCCCTTGCCACCTTCAAGATGAGCACCTTCTAGTTGATTGGCAGCTGTCGCGCCGCCCCATAAAAAGTTTTCGGGAAATTGATATGTCTTCGTCATTTGTAAAACCTCCAATTATGTATAATGGGTGCGTTTTCACGCGGGTAATAAAAAAACCCAAATCACGTAAAGAGACATACTCGTCCCGTACTCTACGTGATTTAGGTTTTGCCTGCATAAGCAGTAACAATCCTATAATAGTTAATTGAATTAACTTTACCATTGCTTTTTTGATTAGGCAAACAATTTACAGAAAACTTTTCCGTTGCCTTTTTTAGTTTAAGAATAGAGAGAAGAAGCTCATTCGAAACTAATAAAACGCCAGTCACACCAAAACTCAAAGTAAGGTTTTGCATGGGTTCTTTGGATCTGAGGTAAGTACCTCGACTTCTTTGACTAGGGGGTGATTCCAGTAGTTTTAAAAATCAGCTGAAATTCCTTTAATTTTTATAAAATTAAAAAAATAAAAATGAAAGCGTTGACATCTAATTTCAGTGCTGATATATTTAACCCATCAACTGCATATCAATCCCTTTAGGGTTGTTACTGGTGAAGCAGGCAAAACCTAAATCATAGAACGGTACAGAGATCTATCTCTGACGTTGTATGATTTAGGTTTTTTTGTTTCCAAAATTAAATTGGTTGAATATCATGGGGGTGGAAAAGATGAAGTATGAGAAGTTGGCAAAAGAGATCATCGAGAATGTTGGGGGCCGGGGGAATATCAATAGTGTGGTGCACTGCATTACCCGGCTTCGCTTTAAGCTGAAAGATGAAAGTAAGGCGAATAAAGAAGTATTGAAGAACATGGATGGTGTGGTAACAGTCATGCAAAGTGGCGGCCAGTATCAGGTAGTTATCGGAAATCATGTGCAAGACGTATACAAAGCAGTTGTTGAAGTAGGCGGCTTTGGAGCTAACGATGCTCCTCCAGAAGAGTCGGGCGATACAAGTCTATTCAACCGACTTATTGATATTATTTCCAGTATTTTTTCACCGATTCTTGGCGTCCTTGCAGCAACCGGGATGATCAAAGGGTTAAATGCACTGTTTGTAGCACTTGGATGGCTTGATACGACATCCGGTACATATCAAATCCTAAACGCAGTCGGTGACTCACTTTTTTACTTCTTCCCTATTTTCCTTGGTTATACAGCAATGAAGAAATTCGGCGGCAGTCCTTTTATCGGGATGGCCATTGGTGCAGCTCTTGTTTATCCAACCCTATCCGGTCTATCGGCAGGCGAACCGCTTTATACACTGTTTAGTGGCACTCTTTTTGAATCACCTGTTCATATTACCTTTTTAGGTATTCCGGTAATCTTAATGAGTTATGCATCATCCGTTATTCCAATTATTATTGCTTCGGCAATTGGTGCTAAAGTAGAAAAAATGTTTAGTAACATCACACCTGACGTCGTAAAAACATTCATTGTTCCATTTGCAACCTTACTTGTAGTAGTGCCGGTTACATTCATGCTGATCGGGCCGATTGCCACTTGGGCAGGACAACTGCTTGGACAATCAACCTTGTTCATCTTCAACTTAAGCCCGATCATTGCCGGTTTGTTCATCGGCGGGCTTTGGCAAGTCTTCGTCATGTTTGGTCTGCACTGGGGCCTTGTACCGATTGCGATCAACAACTTGTCGGTTTATGGAGCGGATCCTATTCTTGCGATGTCATTCGCGGCTTCATTTGCGCAAATTGGGGCTGTTCTTGCAGTTTGGATGAGAATCAAGAATCAAAAGATGAAATCGCTTAGCATTCCAGCATTCATCTCGGGTATTTTCGGTGTTACAGAACCGGCGATTTACGGAATTACGCTTCCGCTGAAAAAACCTTTCATCATAAGTTGTATTGGTGGAGCTGTTGGTGGAGCTATTCTTGCTTTTGGCAATTCAGCATTTTACATGATCGGTGGCCTTGGAATCTTTGGAATCCCGACATTCATTCCTCCTACAGGAGGATTAGGTTTTAGCTTTTGGGCAGTGATGATATCAATTGGGGTTGCCTTTGTTCTTAGTTTTATCCTTACGTACTTATTCGGCATGACTAAAGCAGATACAACAAATGATCCTGCAACAGAAAAAGTAGCTGTTCAAAAAGAAGAAGCATTGCTTGTAGGAGATCAAATCGTAGCAAGCCCTATGGAGGGGCTTATCAAACCACTTTCGGAAATCGGAGATGCCGCATTTTCATCGGGTGCTCTGGGTAAAGGTGTAGCAATCGAGCCGACAGAAGGAAAATTGTTTGCACCGATTTCCGGCATTGTAACCGCTTTGTTTCCAACAAAGCACGCAATCGGCATTACAGCAGACAGCGGTGCGGAAATATTGATCCACATCGGCATGAATACGGTCCAGCTTAACGGCAAGTATTTCACGGCTCTTGTAGAACAAGGTGCTCAGGTGGAAAAAGGCCAGCTGCTGATTGAATTTGATATTGAGGCAATTAAGAAAGCTGGATTTGAAGTGACGACGCCTGTAGTCATCACAGATACTGGAAAATATGCTCAGGTCAACACAACGACAGACAAACAAGTCAAGTGGGGCGAGCCGCTCATTTCACTGGACATCTAACTTCACAAAAATAAGTAGGAAGAAAAACGGAATTCCGTTTTTCTTCCATACATAAAAAAGGAGATAAATTCATGACATCAACTACATTTCCAAAAGGGTTTTTATGGGGCGGTGCAACAGCTGCCAATCAACTAGAAGGCGCATACAATGCAGGAGGAAAAGGGCTGTCGATTTTCGATATGGTTTCATTTGTGCCGAAAGAAGAACGCGGCAACGACATTGAAATGGACGTTAAAAGCGAATCGGAATTGAACGCGTTGCTAGCCGAAACCGAGAAAACCAATTTTCCGAAGCGCCGTGGAATTGATTTTTATAACCGTTACAAAGAAGATATCGCTCTTTTTGCAGAGATGGGCTTTAAAACGTTTCGTTTGTCGATATCCTGGCCGCGTATTTTTCCGAATGGCGATGAGCAAACACCGAATGAAGAAGGATTGGCTTTCTACGATCGCGTGTTTGATGAATTGCAGAAACATGGTATTGAACCATTAGTGACCCTATCGCATTACGAAATGCCGCTTCACCTGGTGCAAAAATACAACGGCTGGACTGACCGTCGCTTAGTAGACTTTTTTGTTCATTACGCTGAAACGGTATTCAACCGCTACAAAGATAAAGTGAAATATTGGCTGACATTCAATGAAATCAATATCTCTATGTTTTCACCATATATCGGCAGCGGAATTTTGGTTGACCGCCTTGAAAACAAGGAACAAGCGGTATATCAAGCGTTGCATCATCAGTTTGTAGCGAGTAGCTTAGCGGTAAAGGCTTGCCACGAAATTATTCCTGGTTCCCAGATCGGCTGTATGCTGGCTCGCATGGAATCCTATCCGGAAACATGCAGCCCGGATGATGTGTTGGCAGCACTGGATGAAGATCAGAAAAACTTATTTTTTACAGATGTTCAAGTACGCGGCTATTACCCAAGTTTCATGAACCGATACTTTAGAGAGAATAATATTCAGATTGAAATGCTTCCAGGCGATAAAGAAATCTTGCTTCAGCATACTGTCGACTTTCTGTCATTCAGCTATTATATGTCAATGGTGGCAAGCGGAAATCCGGATAAAGCAAAAGAGAAAGGAAACTTTTCTCTTGGGATTAAAAATCCTTATTTGGAAGCTTCGGACTGGGGTTGGCAGATTGACCCGAAAGGCTTGCGCATAACGTTAAACAAAATGTATGACCGCTATCAAGTACCGTTATTCATTGTGGAAAATGGCTTAGGGGCATACGATGTTGTGGAAGAAGATGGCTCGATCAACGATGATTACCGCATCGATTACCTTCAGGCCCATATTGAACAAATGGGAGAAGCGATTAAAGATGGTGTTGAACTGATGGGCTATACAAGCTGGGGCTGCATTGATTTGATTTCTGCCAGTACCTCCGAAATGTCCAAGCGCTACGGATTTATTTACGTGGACCAAGACGATTATGGCAACGGTACGCTGGAAAGAAAAAAGAAAAAGTCATTTGATTGGTACAAAAATGTAATCGCTACTAACGGCGAAGAATTGCATCAGAAAAGCTTAGATGAAGTAAAGTAATGAAAAAGTGCCTTACTCAATAGAGTAGGGCACTTTAAACTGGTTGTGAAAAAGTTTCCAGGTAAGGGCAGAAATAAACGAATGCTTTATACTGAATGATAGTACTATGTTTGAATTTAGGATAAGAGGTGGAGAATAATGAAACTGATTGCGATTGATTTAGATGGCACGTTGCTGTCTCCCAAAATGGAAATTACGAAAGAAAATCTTGCAGCAATACGGGAAGCACAGAATCAGGGAAATATAGTGATGATCTGCTCGGGTCGTGCTCCGGAAGATATTCAACAAATCCTTGAAAAATACGATTTGTCGATTCCGTTGGCCGGAAGCAACGGATCCGTTGTGCAAGCCCAAGGCCGTGTTCTGCAAAGTGTATCTATGAACAGAGAAGATATCATCAAGACGGCAGAGAAGCTGGATGAGGATCAGTTTCCATATCGAATCTACACCAATTACGGTATTTATCTACCTGCAGACTGGTCAGAACGAGTAGAACTTGCGATGAAACAGGAACAGATCAAAGTCGAAGGCCTTTCAGATGAAATTTATCAAAAAATTACAGAACAGCCGCAAAAATCAAGTCTCATTAATTTCTTCGAGCATTATAGCGAGTTGTTTAACAGAAGAGATTTAACCATCCAAAAATTCTTTGTACTGACTTTAAACAGCAGCAGTAAAACAGCGTTATCCGGCTATTTGGAGGGCATCTCTACTATCGGCATCACTTCTTCGAGCCCTTTGAATATCGAAGTGATGGATCAGCATGGAAATAAAGGGAGCGCTCTGAAAAGAGTAGCTGAACACTACAACATTCCTTTACACGATACCGTGGCTATTGGAGATAACTTTAATGATATTCCGATGCTTGAAGTGGCTGGACTTTCAGTTGCGATGGGAAATGCAGAGCCTCAAGTGAAAGAGGTTTGTGATGTTGTTACACATTCAAACAATGAAAATGGCGTGGCCTATGCCATAAATAATTATGTATTAACTACTGTACAAGCCAAACTGTAAAACGATTAAAATAAAAGAAAAGATGCCTGATGGGGCATCTTTTTTTTGTTATATAGAGGAACGTCTTTCAGCGAAGCGCTGTTGCTTACGGGTTTATTCATCTTTTGACAACACGTTCAATGTGAATCGTCAAGTAAAGCATTTCTTCGTTGGTCAATTCATGGCCATATTCTTTTTTAATGTATTCCTTAATTCTATTGGTGCATTTTGCTGCGTCTGGGTGCTTTTGCTTAACCAGAGTATACAAATCATCATCCGTACCTTCATAATGTGTGCCTTTAAAAATGCGTTGGGCGAAAAATTTCAAATGGGTGATAAAGCGCATATAATTTAAGGAATCTTCTTCGAACTCCACTTTAAAATGGTATTTGACGATTGTAATGATTTGGTGGATGAATTTTGTGATATTTAACGTATTTGACACATCTTCATTCATTTCTGCATTAATTAAATGGATTGCGATAAAACCTGCCTCATCTTCAGATAACGAGACATTGAACTTTTCATTTATATGTTCGACTGCTTTCATGCCAACCAAAAACTCTTCCTTATAAAGCTGTTTTACTTCCCATAACAAAGCATTCTTTATCTCAATGCCGTCCCGAAACCGCTCCATCGCAAAATTGATATGATCCGTTAAGGAAACATAGATATTTTCATTTAATTTCTTGCCCAGTTTATTTTTTGCATATGTAATGATTTCTTCAACTGCAACCATGTGATCCACAGGCACTTCCCGAAGAAGCATCTTGAAATTATCGGAAGTTTCTTTATTTTTCAACGCAAACACTTTTTGGATTTTTTGCTGATCGACCTCTTGGCCGGGTTTTTTCTGATAAGCCAGGCCAGTACCCATTATAACCAGTTCCGAACCGTCTGACTGCAGCACACTAATTACATTATTATTAATAACCTTAGCAATTTTCATGGCTTCTCCTCAGTTCTTTTGCTATCCAATATAAATAACCTAAGCCATACTAAAAGCAGATAAAATCACAAAGATTTCACCCTTTTAGCGACTTAGGTTTTGCCTGCTCAACCAGTAACAATCCTAATTTTCAATCTATTCATTCGGTTAATTTAGTATATCTTTGTCTTCTTGCATTGTCAACGCTTTCAAAAGGCGCGTTTCTATAAAAAAGGTGAAAATTTTAAAAGCTTAGCATCTATAATTCTTAATAGTTAAAATACCTGGAGTGGACAACAGTTCCTTCTACGAATAAATTTTAGTCAGCAGTAAAAAGAGGTGATGTTGCACCCTAGTAGTTAGCATTTCACCTATTTATCGGAAGGAAATAAGCTCTTCTCTTCATTTATGGTTCTACTTCAAAATAAAAATTTTTTCGAAATAACACAATCACTGCTTTTAATTGGTACAATAAGAACAAATGTTCTTTTTTTGAAAGGAGTGGAGAATATGGAGGAGAAAAGCAGTACCGGCAAAAGATATGTAAGAAGGCAAACGCGATGGGAGGGACTGTTCGTATCGGAGCATGCTTGGGATTCCACAGCTGACTTTATTAATGATCCGCAGCCAATGCTCAGTGCTGATGAGCAAGGGGCCATCCTTGATATGCTGATAGTAGCTTGTGAGCGTAAGTGCACTGTGTTTATCCAATCATGGCAAGAACGCCATTTCCACTACTGCCGTTGCACGATCCGAAAACTGGATCAGGAGAAATGGGCCATCACCTATGAAGATTCGTTCGGTGAACGGCAACTTGCAATCGGTATGATCACTTCAATCCATATGCTTGACTGAGCAAAGTTTTACAGGAAAGTTGACTGGGTTCAGCATATAAAAAAAACCGGCATCTCTTAAGAGAAACCGGTTTTTCCTATATTAGCGTACGTAAGGAGCAGGGTTGACGGCATTCGAGCGTGCGCCGTTCCACGGTCCTACATGAATTTCAAAGTGAAGATGCGTGCCTGTTGAACGGCCGGTGTTGCCCATGCCGCCTACTTGCTGGCCTTGTCCGACTGACTGTCCAACCGATACATTGATCGAGTTCATATGAGCATATACAGTAGCGTGAGTCTGGCCGTTGATGGAATGCGTAAGAACAACCACATTTCCATATCCGCCCATGTTGCCGGCGTACGAAACAATTCCGCTCGCTGCAGCAACAATCGGTGTACCCGGTGAATTGGCAATATCCATTCCAAGATGTGATTCTGCTCCGGCTCCGATATCACGGCCGCCGAATCCAGAAGTGAAACGTCCAGTTGATGGCAAGATGAATGTTGAGCTGCCGGCATTGGAAGAAACAGAAGCTTGTGTAACGGTTGCTGCAGGTGCCGCTGAAGCTGCAGATGCGGCTGCTTGGCGCTGAGCTTCCGCTTTACGTGCAGCTGCTTCTTTAGCTAGGCGTTCTTGTTCTGCTTTTCTGGCGATTTCTGCCAGGCGTGCTTGTTCTGCGCCAATTTTCTTGGCGAGATCTGAGCTGATATTCATCGCTTTATTATGTTCCGCTTCAAGAGCTGATTTCTCTTTAGCCAATCGTCCCTGTTCGGCTTTTAGATCTTTTTCAAGTTGTGCCTGTTTATTCTTTTGAGCATCCAGTGAATTCTTCAAGTCGACCAATTCCGCTTTTTTAGCTTCCTGTTCAGCCAACTTCGTTTCCACTTCTGCTTTTTGTTCAGCCAGCAATTTTTTATCTGCAGCTTGTTCACGCATAATTTCACGGTCTGCTTCGATCAAGATGTTAACTGCTGAGAAACGGTCAATGAAATCAACAAAGCTGTTTGCTCCAAGAAGTACATCTATGTAATCTACTGAGCCGCCACTTAATTGGATGGCACGAGCTCGTTCTTTCAGAAGCTCTTCACGCTCCGCAATTTTTCTTTCCAATTCTTCAATGGACTTTCTCAACTCGTCAATTTCGACTTTCGTTTGGTCGATCTCGGCTTGAGCCACGTCAATTTTGGTTTGTGTTTCGATGATTTGGTTATCCAATTCGCGGATTTTTGCGATGATTTTTTCGAGTGTGGTTTGATTTTGGGAGATTTCACTTGTTTTTTGTTGAATCCCTGAGTTCAATTCACTTTGTTTCTGTTGAACCTCTTGTTGCTTCTTTTCTAAATCACTTAGTTTATCTGCATTTGCAGTCGGCATGAACATCGTTAAAGCCAGTACTGCTGATAATGCAATCATCATAATTTTTGATAATGAATTCAAACTCTCGCGCCCCTTTCATTTTCCGTGGCTATCTATAAGTTATACTGATAAATTTTTTACATAATCGATAATTTCCTTGGCATTTGAGTGGCCATAGGAAAAATCCAGCAGACCCATTGTACCACCGCATAAACCTGTTTATTATTACAGTTTCTTATCAATTAGAAGGCGAACATGACAAAATGTCAGAATATAAGGTTGAATCTGCTGGTTTATAGCATTAATATGATTTTTTAGTGAAATAACGTTATATTGAAAACGAGGACTTGATATTTATCTGACTATTTACATGATTTATTGCTTCTAGGATAAAAGACGAAGATAGGATAGGACGAGAGAAGATGTAAAAGGGCAAAAAAAAAGCCTTCCCCGGAATTTAGTTTGGGAAGGACTTTCGATTATTCTTCTGCTAATACGTCAGCTTGTTCTCTGCGAACGACCAGTACATCACATTTGGCAGAACGGACAATCCGTTCAGAAACGCTGCCCATGATAAACCGTTCAGCGGCATTCAATCCAGTAGCGCCGCAAACGATGACATCGATGTTCAATTTAGGTGCCAGTTCTTTAGGAATGGCGACTTTAGGGACTCCGTATTCAATAATGACATTTACATCCTTTACGCCGGCAGCCAATGCTTCTTCTTTATATTTGGCCAGCAGCTCCTGGGATGTTTTTTTCGTGCGGTCTGCAATTGTCCGATCGTAAGCCTCGATGGAACCGAATGAACGGTTATCGATAATGTGGGCCAGATGCAAGGTGGCATTGTTCCGGGCTGCAGCTGCAGCACCTTTCTTAAATGCCAATTCTGCTTCTTTGGAACCGTCTACTGCTACTAAAATATTGGAATATTTTAAAGTCATTCAGCATTCCTCCTCGTCTCTATACTAGGAACTTCGCTGTCGCCATCGGGAGTTCCTTCTTATCTGTCACATTCTTTTGAAAAAGGGTGTCGAAGTCATGAACTTTTGCACGGATAAAAGGAAATTCATGTTAAAATAAATGAAATAGAAGAGTGCGGAAGACATGTTGAAAGGTGGCTATAAAGTGAAGACCGGTGCAGTAAACACGAATGGCCTGACAGGGATGGAAGAATTGCTGTCAATACGCCATCAAACCAAAGAATTGAAAAAGGATAGTTACTTGTTCCATGAGGGAGATGCCATCAGCGGGGTATTCATCATTCGCTCCGGGAAAATACGGATTGAAAAAGTGACACCGAACGGTCGGGAGCTTACGCTGAAAATCTGCGGTCCGGGACAGCTTGTTGGAGAAGTGACAATTTTTTCTGAAGCACCTAAATACATGCTGGATGCCCGTGCGATTGAAGACACGGTATGCCTTCATATTTCAATAAATGATCTGGAAGAAGCCTTGCTGTCGAATGCGCGGCTGTCCATCGCCTTTATGAAATGGATGGGAATCGATCAGCAGAAAACTCAGACGAAATTCCGGGATTTGCTGCTGCACGGTAAAAAAGGAGCGCTGTATTCGACCTTAATCAGACTTTCCAACAGTTATGGGGTTGTAACAGAAAAAGGGACGCTGATCGACCTGGTCCTGACTAACCAGGACCTGGCGAATTTCTGTGGAATGACCAGGGAAGTGGTCAACCGCATGCTGAATGATTTGAAAAAGAATGGCATAGTGAGTTTACTTGAAGGGAAAATCCTTATTCACGATATGAGCCATTTAAAGACAGAAACAAATTGTGAAAACTGTCCCATTTATTTATGTAAAATTGATTAATAGGAGAGCTTGCCCATGTGGCGAGCTCTTTTTTTGTCTAAAATTTGTCAATCTATTAAAAATGAGGTTCAAGTGTGAGAAATGTCACAGTGCCATGAAGGACGATAGCATAGGCTGAAAGTAAGAACAAAAAGCATTAGAGGTGAGAAGAAATGAGTCAGGAAAACCGGGAGCCGGAGGCCAATCTAAAAGGAACTTTAGTAAGTGTTTTCATAGTGGGATTGATCATCATCGTGATGTGGGTCGCCGTTTATTTATTGTACGTAGCCCGTTAAGGCAGGACGAAAGGAGTAGGTTTAAATGCATCTTCATAAATATGAAAAAATTTGGCTGGTGTTCGGTATTGCATCGCTGATTGTATTTTTAAGCGTGGTCGGAGTGAGCGCCTTTTCTCAAGATCACACCCCAGCTGGAGGGATGGAAACAATAGATCCCCAAAAAGTGAATGAAACAGCGCCATTTGATAACCCGGGTGTAACCCAATTGGATGAAGACACGTATCAGGCTACGATCGTAGCAATGGCCTTCGGATACCAGGCACCGGACTTAAGAGTGCCGGTCGGCAAGGAAATTATTTTTAAAGTGACCAGCACCGACGTGGTCCACAGTCTTACAATCGATGATACAAAAGTCAATATGATGGTCGTTCCAGGCCGTATTACAACAAAATCCTACACGTTTGAAGAACCGGGCACATATTTAATTCTTTGCAATGAATACTGTGGAACGGGTCACCATATGATGTATACAGAGATAGAGGTGTACGAAGAATGATTGCTGTGCAAGATCGAAAAATCGCTTTATGGAATATCGGCGTAGCTTATGCTGCATTTCTAATAGGTACATTATGCGGACTGCTTCAGGTTTTTATCCGCAATGACGCTCTTCAATTACCGGCTTGGCTGGACTATTATCAAATTTTAACGGCGCACGGGGTCTTACTCGCACTTGTATTTACGACATTTTTCATTTTTGGATTCTTTATTACCGGTATGAGCAAAAGCCTCGGAAGCTTCGGGCCGAAAGTCCGCTTGTTTTCCTGGATCGGTTTTTGGGTGACGTTGCTTGGAACGGTCATGGCAACAGCAATGATCGTGGCCGGTGAAGCTTCCGTCATGTACACCTTTTATGCACCACTTCAGGCAAGCGGCTTTTACTATGTAGGGCTTGCTCTTGTCATCGTCGGAACCTGGATCAGCAGTTTCGCGCTGGTCGGACATTACAGAGTATGGCGGAAAAACAATAAAGGGCAGTTGAGCCCGTTATTCGCTTTCATGACCATCACCACCATCATCATGTGGATCATCGCTTGTCTTGGTGTCGTGGCGACAGTATTGTTCCAATACATTCCTTGGGCGTTCGGCTGGACCGATACCATTGATGTGGAACTCAGCCGTACCTTGTTCTGGTTCTTTGGACATCCGCTCGTGTATTTCTGGCTATTGCCTGCATACATGGCCTGGTATGTTATCGTACCGAAGATCCTGGGCGTAAAAGTATTCAGTGATTCCTTGGCACGTTTGTCTTTCGTACTCTTTATCCTGTTCTCCATTCCTGTCGGATTCCACCATCAGCTGACAGAACCGGGAATTTCGAACTTCTGGAAATTCCTTCAGGTGGTGTTGACATTCATGGTCATCGTGCCTTCATTGATGACCGCGTTCTCGATGTTCGCGACATTTGAAATCGCGGGACGGAAAAATGGCGGAAAAGGCATTTTCGGATGGTTTACGAAATTGCCGTGGAGAGATATCCGCTTTACATCGATTTTCATCGCCATGGCGTTCTTTATCCCCGGTGGAGCTGGCGGAATCATCAATGCAAGCTTCCAGTTGAACGAAGTTGTCCATAATACGCTATGGATTGTCGGACATTTCCACATTACGGTTGGAACTCCAGTGGCCATGACATTCATGGGATTGACGTTCTGGCTGATTCCTTATCTGACAGGCAGAAAATTCACCAAGTCCATGAAAGTTCTTGGACTGGTCCAAATCATCACCTGGTCAATCGGTATGCTTTTGATGTCAACAGCGCAGCATCTTCTGGGCCTACTCGGAGCGCCAAGAAGAACCGCGTATTCCGGCTATAACGATCACCCAGCTGCCATGGAATGGTTTGATGGCATCTTGACGAACCACGTCACGATGGCAATTGGAGGAAGTATATTATTCGTATCGGCGATGATCCTCATCTATATCGTTATTATGACGATGTTCCTGTCGCCTAAAGCGGTGGAGCCGAAGGATGTGGTTGACTTCCCGATGGCGGAAAGCGACATGACCCGTACGCCGAAATGGCTGGAGAATTGGTGGATTTGGATTGGTCTCGCTGTTGCACTCATTGTCATCGCTTATGCAATTCCGTTAAGCCATATGATTCAACATGCACCGCCAGGCTCAGAAGGATTCAAAACTTGGTAGGAGTTGAGGAACAATGTTCACGATGGTACTTTCATTAATGGTTGTTTTTATCGCATTCACGGCAATGCTGGTTGAAATCTCTTCTACAGAAGAGTAAGCGGAAGGCAGCAGCACCAGTTTTTTAAGGAAACGTAGATAAAATCATAGAAAAGAGTCCTTTGCCGGGTCGGCAAAGGGCTTTTTTTCGGCTTCTGGCAGGTGTGTTGTGGATTTATAGGCGCTCAAAAAGATTTGTGGTCGTTCAGGAGGATTTGTGGGCGCTCAAAAAGATTTGTGGTCGTTCAGGAGGATTTGTGGGCGTTCAAAAAGATTTATGGTCGCTCAGGAGAATTTGCAGCCGTTCAGCCAAAATCCTCCACGAGCTTGGACGCAAGCCAGAGCAGCAGGATGGATTCCCGGCTGCCGATGTTTGGATGAGCTTATTTGGAAAGGGATAGAAATTGTATTGTTTCGGAATGTTCTATATATTGGAAGGAAATGGACAGGAAGTTGAGGCCTTTTATATGACGATTATGGAATGGATTTTTACGGCAATAAGTTTGCTGTGGATCGGCGAATTCGTGATTTTCCGCAATCGCGGCGTCGGCCAGGGCGATTCTTTGGAAAAACGGACTTTTTTCACTATTTTCACGGTCTTGATTGCCACGATCATTGTGGCGATGCTGCTGCAGGAGCTGCAGCCATTCGCGGCCTTGGCGTTGGCTGGCCAGCTGGTGGGGATCATTTTACTGGCATCAGGAGTGTTTCTGCGCTTCTGGGGAATCATACATTTGAAGTCGCAATTCACACGTTACGTCACAGTTCGCGAAGGGGATGAAATCGTCAGCACCGGCCCGTACCGGAAGCTGCGCCATCCGCTTTATACGGGACTGCTGCTGATTACACTGGGCATGGCGCTTTTTTTCAGCAGCCTGATTGCGGCAATTATCGGAGGCGCGGCCATGGTCTGGGCCTTACTTCAGCGGATCAATTACGAAGAGCGCCTGCTGGTCGAGAAGTTCGGGCCGGATTATGAGCAATGGATGAAAAAGCGTGCGCGCTTGATTCCATTCATTTATTAAACAGAAGGAAACGGATCAATTTTACGAAAAGACGTTATTCGCCAGAAAGGTGAATAACGTCTTTTTTAGATATGAGCATCTTTATTTACATCGTGTACGATGTAATATAATATAGATCGTGTAAGATACAAATGGATGGAGGAACATAACTAATGAAAACACTATTTGAAACGACTATGATCAATACAGGCGGAAGAGACGGCGCAGTTTATTCGCCGGACAATATTTTCTATTTGGACGTAGCAAAACCACAGGCTCTTGGCGGTTCAGCCACAACGGCAACAAATCCGGAGCAGCTTTTTGCGGCAGGCTACAGCGCCTGCTTCAATAGCGCATTGGAATGGGTGCTGGAAGCTGGTAAAGTGGAAATAGAGAAAAGCGAAGTAACGGCGACTGTTGCATTGATCGGAGATAAAGACAATGGCGGCGTTAAGCTGGCAGTGAAACTGGTTGTCGATATCACAGGCATCGATGAAGAGAAAAAACACGAGTACGTAGAAAAAGCGCATCAGTATTGCCCATATTCAAAAGCGATCAAAGGATCGGTGGATGTGGAGATCAGCGTTCTCTAATAATGAGTATAGGTGAGATGTAAATGGAAAAACCGACGAAACTCGAACAGCAATTATGTTTTGAAGTCTATAAAGCTTCCAGTAATTTTTCGAAAATGTATGCGAAAGCGCTGGAGCCGTTCGGTCTGACGTTCCCGCAGTATTTGGTGCTTCTTGTCCTATGGGAGGAAGACGGACTGCTGATGAAAAACATCGGTGAACGGCTCGGCCTTGGCACGGGAACCTTGAATCCCATCATCAATCGCATGATCGAACAGGGGAGGCTGATCAAACAGCAATCCGAAACCGACAAACGCGCGTTTACGATTTCCTTGACGGAAAAAGCCCAAAGCGAACAAAAAGCGGTTGAACAGGCTGTCTTCGACAAACTTGCGAGCTGCAACTTCATGGGCGTCAACGCGATTACCTTGATGAAAAACCTGAAAGAGCTGAATGCGACTTTTAAAACCATGGATCTGTAAACTATGCTTTGAATCGCCACAAAAGGAGTGATGCCGGATGAATATTTACGATATTGCGGTACCAAAGCCGAACGGGGAAGAATACCAATTAAGCGAATACAAAGGCAAGGCCATGTTGATTGTCAACACAGCGACAAAATGCGGATTGAGAGATCAATTTGACAGCCTGGAAAAAATGTATGAAGACTATAAGGAGCAAGGACTGGTCGTGTTAGGTTTTCCATCCGATCAATTCGGACAGGAAAAAGGCAGCGGAGAAGAAGCTCAGGAAGCTTGCCGCATGACTTATGGGGTTACTTTTCCGATGCATGACCTCGTAAAGGTCAATGGCAAAGGCGCACATCCGCTTTTCAGCTACCTGACTGATAACACAAAAGGATTCCTGTCGAGCGGGATCAAATGGAACTTTACTAAATTCCTGATTGACCAGGAAGGCAACATCGTTTCGCGTTTCTCGCCAAAAGACAAACCTGAATCCTTTGAAAAAGATATTCAAAAAGTGCTTGGCCAGCAATAGCAAAACCTTTCTATTCCACTCTGCGCCCTGATGTGATAAGCTGTACATCATCGTAAGTAATGGAGTGATTAGAATGAGCAAAGCAAAAGCAAAAACGAAAAGCGGTACGGGCCAGGGAACTGGCAAAAAAGGCTGGACCCGCTGGAAAGCCGGCGCCAACAAGGCCAAGAGTTTTAAGCCGTACACCAGTAAAACCAATAAAAAAGCCGACGAACCCAAAACAGATAAAGAACGAGCTTCAGAAGCTGAATGGGTCGATGCATAAAGAGAGAAGTAATGGGTTGTCCAAATTGGGCAACTTTTTTTATTTGCCCGGTAGTCCAGTTGCATCAAAAAAACCCTTTACTCCGCGAGTAAAGGGTTTTCTGAAGGACCATAAATGTCTTCAATAACGGGTTCTTTTGCAGGCACTTCCTTCATCGGTGGATTCGCCAGCAATGCCGAAATGATGCCGAAAACCGGGAAGATCATCAGCGTCCAGAGGATTTCAACGTAGCCGCCGAACAGATCGAACGCGATGCCGAGCGGCAACGGGCCAAGTGCAGATCCCGTGACGACCATCGCCATCGAGATGCCGCTAATGCTGCCAATATGTTTCCGGCCAAAGTAATTGGGCCAGACGACAGCCATGACGATCCGCTCGATTCCCATGCTCACGCCCCAGACCAGACCGAAAATGACGGCGGCTGCCAAAAAATCAGCTTTCTGCAGAAGAAACAACGACAGGAGTTCTCCGGCAAAAACGAGCGTCAGCATATATTGGACCTTTACTTTTTCCAATAGGATCCCAGTGATGAACGTGACCGGCAAACCGATCAATGCCGTTAAGCTTAATATACTTGCGGCGGTTTCAAGGGATAAGGATTTTTGAGCGAAGATGGAAACCAGGTGGAAGGTCAAACCGGTATTGACGATTCCAGGAATGGCGGCACATAGCAGCAATAACCAGAATGCCCGGGTTTTTGAAGCTTCCTTCACCGACCAGCTGACTTCTTCAATGGCCATTTTTTCAGGCTCTTTTCTTAGTTTATCGCCGTTATCCGGTAACAAACCCATTTCTTCAGGAGAATTTTGAATGAGGAAAAGAGCGAGCGGTGTAAAGCAAACAATGATGATGACCCCTAAAATCAGCCACGAACTGCGCCAGCCAAATGACTCGATCAGCCAAACATTCAACAGCGGGAAAGCAGCGGAACTGACCAATCCACCGATGGCGGCAATGCTGATGGCGAGCCCTCTCTTTTTGACAAACCACTGGGGGATGAGCGAGCTTGAGATGAGCGCCATGGAACCTTGTCCAAGCAGCCGGATAAAAAAGAAGCCGATGAACAGCATGACGAGACTTGTTACGAAACTGTTGAAGAAGCAGGCCACAGCGAGGGCGATGGAAACAGCAACCGCCATTTTTCGTGAACCATTGCGGTCAATCAGCCGACCGACAAAAAACAGCAGGAAGCCTGCGGTTAAGGTGGCAGCTGAGTAGATGCCGGAAACCGTCGAGCGGCTCCAGCCGAAGTCTTCTATATAATAATCGATGAAAATCGAGTTGGAATAAGTTTGTCCGGGGCCAGAGAAAAATTGGGACAAGGCTGCAATCGCGATAATGACCCAGCCGTAGTGAAAAGCATTTCCTGTTAATTGTTTCATCATGTATCTCCATTTGCCATAACTTCACGTTACTGTATTTCCAAAAGCAGTGTCAAAAAGATGTTCCGAAATCACAATTTCTTATCATAGCATAATACTTCTGTTTTACAAGTTTTGAAATAGAACTGTAAATAAAAGAATGATTCAGATATTTGAAACATCGACAGACACTGAAAGTTTTTCTGAAAAAGTGTAAAATAGAGGATAAGGCAGTTTCTTAGCCAGAAGGAGTGAGAAAAAATGCCAAGTTTATCACCAGTACCACAACTGAGCATTACAGAAAAAGAAGAAATCTATCAGCAAATAGCGGAGTATTCGAACGAAACGACCATCATCCATTCAAATCAGAAAGTCCTATATATAAATCAGCCAGGATCGGATTTTTTCAAAGCCAGCAAAGAGACGCTCATCGGGGCGAATGTGGTGGATGTTTTTACTGAGGACTATAAAGAGTTCATCACTGAACGCATCCGCACGGGCATGGAAGACCGCGCGATCGGAGGATTGATGGAGACCACTGTTAGACGTTTTGATGGGACCCTAGCAGATGTAGAGTTGTATTGTTATCCTGTTCAGTATGGAGAAACGGTTGCCATTCAATCGATCATCCATGACATCAGCGCGCAAAAACAAACAGAACGGGACTTATTGCAATTGAAAAACGAAATATCAACCCCCATCGTTCCGATTATTGATGGCTTGGCCGTGTTGCCGCTTGTAGGTTCTGTCGATGGTGACCGAAGCAATCGGCTGCTCGACATCATCCCCCAAAAAGTTCAGGGGGAGAACCTGCAATGCCTCATCATCGATGTATCCGGCATCTACAATATCGATAAGGTCGTAGCGGAATTTCTCTACAAGATCGATCACATCATGCGCTTGCTCGGCATTCAACTGATTTTTACCGGCATTCGTCCTGAATTGGCTTTAAAAGCGATTGAAGCACGTGTCAATTTCAGCCAATTGACGACCATGGGTACAGTTAAACAAGCGTTGAAGCGGCATTTGACGATTAACTAAAACCTCCACCTAACCAGAAGGTTGAAAAAATTCTTGTCAAAGCATTGAAAGTGATTTATAGTTTAGAAATACAATATTTAGTGATTTGATGAAAATAAAAACTATATATAGTAGAACCAATAACGAAGGTGCCTGAAAAGGCTTAATAGGGAAGCCGGTGAAATTCCGGAGCTGTTCCCGCAACTGTAAGTGCTGACGAGCTATCACAATCCACTGTCCAATGGACGGGAAGGAGATAGCAGAGGATGACGCACAAGCCAGGAGACCTGCCTTCGTTATCGTTTA
The DNA here is from genome assembly GCF_050686535.1 of Planococcus sp. SE5232. NCBI lineage: Bacteria > Bacillati > Bacillota > Bacilli > Caryophanales > Caryophanaceae > Planococcus > Planococcus sp. SE5232. Next base: position 180,836 of record NZ_JBOGCP010000001.1, read on the forward strand.
TGATCTTCTCCGGGAGCTGAGAGGGATAACAAAGGTATTTATGTGTGGGACAGCCCTTTTTCTGCTGTTTTCATCTGATATTCTGCGTTTTCAACCCCATCCTCCCTGAGAGGATGGGGTTTTTTCTTTTTACTCAGAGATGGAGGATTGAATACAGATGACGGAACCATTAGCAGCAGGCGTAGCAAGAACCATTCAAACAAGGCTGGTGCTGCCGCCGGACACCAACCACATGGGCACCATTTTCGGTGGCACGGTATTGGCTTATATTGATGAGATTGCCGCCATCACAGCGATGAGGCACAGTGGCAAAGCAGTTGTGACAGCATCGATCGACACCGTGAATTTCCTGTCTTCTGCGAAAGTGGGGGATATCCTCATTTTAGAGGGCGTCGTCATTTCAACGGGCAGAACATCGATGGAAGTGTACGTCAAAGCCGAATGCCAGCATATTGAAACCGGTGATAAAAGTTTAACGACTACGGCCATCCTGACGATGGTGGCTGTCGACAGCGAAGGCAAACCGACACCTGTGACTGGCGTGATTCCCGAAACGGCTGCCGAAGAAAAACTATTCAAAAGCGCCCAGGAACGCAAGCAGCGGCGCATGAAAGTAAACGAATACGCAAAGGAGTTGTGCTGATATGAATACGAAAATCGAAGCAACAGAAATGAATGCAGTGGAAAGAGCCCTTCAACGGGCAACGGATGTATATGGACTGGATACGCGTGAACTGCTGGAACGGGCAGCAAAGTTGGCTGGACAGGCAAAAGGAGAACAGTCATTGCTCTATGCTTTGAACCGCATCACCATGGATGAGCCGGATTGGACATACGTGGCGGCCGAATTGTATGCAGGCGACTTGTACGGAAAAGCTGCAGATAGCCGCAAATTTTCCGCTTCAGAGAAATACGGCGACTTCTATGGACTTATTGAAGAGCTTACACAGATCGGCATTTATTCCGAAGAGCTCCTTGCGGCATATTCGAAAGAAGAAATCAGCGAATTGGGACAGGGAATTGCACCGGAGCGGGATTTGCTGTTCAATTACATCGGCCTGTTCCTGCTGGCTGACCGCTATTTGGCGAAAGACTATGAAGGGCGCTTGTTCGAACTTCCGCAGGAACGTTTTCTCGTCATCGCGATGACCTTGATGCAAAACGAATCGAAAGACCAACGGCTGGAACTGGTCAAAGAAGCCTACTGGGCAATGAGCCATCTGTATATGACAGTGGCGACACCGACTTTATCGAATGCCGGGAAGAGCTTCGGCCAATTGTCTTCGTGCTTTATCGATACCGTTGACGATTCATTGGATGGCATCTATTTGAACAACTGGGACATCGCCCGCCTCAGCAAAGATGGCGGCGGCATTGGCATCTATTATGGAAAAGTGCGGGCTTTGGGCTCAGACATCAAAAAGTTCAAAGGCAATTCGTCAGGCGTTGTGCCGTGGATCCGTCTGGTCAATGATACGGCGGTCAGTGTCGATCAACTGGGCCAGCGCCAGGGCGCAGTGGCGATTTACCTGGATGTTTTCCATAAAGACATCATGAACGGATTTTTGGATCTGAAGACCAATAACGGCGACGAGCGCCGCAAAGCGCACGATATTTTCACGGGCGTGTCGATTCCGGATCTGTTTATGAAGCGGCTTCAGGAAAAAGACGAAAACGGCCGCAGCAACGGTGAATGGCATACCTTCTGTCCGCACCAGATCAAGCAGGTGATGGGCTGGAAAGACGAAAACGGCAACGCGTTGGGTCTCGAAGACTTTTACGATGAAACCGATGAAAAATACTTCAGCGTGAAATACCAGGAAGCTGTGGACCATCCGCTATTGCCGCGCAAAACTTACCGGGCGATGGAGATTATGGCGCGCATCATGGTATCGCAGCTGGAAACCGGCACGCCTTATATGTTCTACCGGGATGAAGTGAATCGTCAAAACCCGAACAAGCACACAAGAGGCAGAGGGCTGACATCGATTTACTGCAGTAATTTGTGTACAGAAATAACACAAAATATGTCTGCAACAACCATCATGAAAGAATACACCGATGAAGACGGCAACCTTGTGATGGTCCGCAAGCCGGGGGATTTTGTCGTTTGCAATTTGTCATCCATCAACTTGCCGAGAGCGGTCAAAGCGGACGTGTTGGAACGGGTAATTCCAATCCAAGTGCGCATGCTCGATAATGTCATTGATTTGAACACAATTTCTGTCGGGCAGGCCGAAGCCACAAATAAAAAATACCGCGCCATTGGATTAGGGACATTCGGTTGGCACCACCTTTTGGCGCTTGACGGCATCCATTGGGAAAGCGAAAAGGCAGTGGAGTTTGCAGACTCGTTATACGAAAAAATTGCTTATGAGACGATCCGCGCTTCGATGCAGCTGGCCCAAGAAAAAGGGGCTTTCAGCAAGTTTGCAGATTCTGAATGGCACACGGGCGAGTATTTTGAGCGCCGCAGCTACCGCGGAGAGCGCTGGGAGCAACTGCAGCAGGAAGTCGCCGCAAACGGTGTCCGCAACGGCTGGATGATGGCCGTTGCACCGAACTCGTCGACTGCGAAAATCGGCGGTTCGACAGATGGCATCGATCCCCTGTATGCCGTTGAATACGCGGAAGAGAAAAAGAATTTCAAGTTCAAGGTGACAGCGCCTGACTTGGACCACAACACCTACGAGTATTACCGCCGTGCCCGCCACGTGCTGGATCAGAAATGGAGCATCCGCCAAAACGCAGCACGCCAACGGCATATCGACCAATCCATCAGCTTCAACTTTTACGTACCGCATACCATTAAAGCGAAAGAATTGCTGGAGCTTCATTTGGAAGCGTGGCAACAACATCTGAAGACGACCTATTACGTCCGCAGTACATCACAGGCGGAAATCGAAGAATGCGAAGCATGCCAAAGCTAAAGGAGGAATCTTCATGACCATCCATGAACCGTTGAAGAAAATTAAATTACTGAATCCGGAACATCCGAACAAATCGACTGGCGTCTTGAACGGCCAGTCTTCCGGCTTACTGAACTGGAACGATATTGCTTATCCGCAAATGTACGATCTGTACCAGGCGCTTTTGGCTAACTTTTGGAAAGCGCAGGAGATTAATATGCAGGACGACATCAAGCAATGGGATAGCTTGAGCGATGTGGAAAAAGACGTCTTTTTGCGCATCAATACGCAGCTGGCATCACTCGACAGCTTGCAGACACCGACAATGAGCCAGGCGATGGATTACGTCACCGACTCCAGCTTCAAGGCCATTTTTGCGGTCATTTCCCAACAGGAAGCGGTCCATACCGAGTCGTATTCCTATATCTTGAGTTCGCTGGTTTCGGTCAGCGAGCAGAATGCACGCTTCGACCAGGCGAAAAGCGATCCAGTTGTCCAAAAGCGCAACGATCTAATTTTGGATGCCTACGAGGAATTCCGGCAAAATCCGACGCCGCAAAACCTGTTCAAGCTGAGCGTCAATTCCATCAACCTGGAAGGCATCTATTTTTATGCCGGCTTTGCTTTTTTCTATCATCTGGCGCGCCAGCAGAAAATGCTGAAGACCAGCACGATGATCAGTTATATCCAGCGTGACGAGATGCAGCATGCGTATTTTATTGCCCAGTTTATCCGCATCATGCTGACGGAAAATCCGGAATTGAACACAGGTGAAAATATCCAGTACATCTACACGACCATCGACCGGGCCGTAGCGCTTGAGAAGGAATGGGCACATTACATTCTGGAGGACATCGAGGGACTGGATCTGGTGGAATTTGATGGTTATGTGGAGTATTTGGCCAACAAACGGCTGCGCCAGCTGGGATTGGACAATCTTTACGAAGAGCGCAGCAATCCGATGCCATGGATTCAGGTCTTTGGAGACGATATGATGAACGATACCAAATCCGACTTTTTCGAACAGAAATCACGAACCTATACCAAAGTCTCCAAGTCGAATGGCTTTGACGAACTATAGCCCGAAGTTGGCGATTGTCTATGCCTCTGTTACCGGAAATACGGAGCACTTGGCAGAGATGCTGCAGGAGGCTGCACAGAAGCAGAGCCTTGATGCAAAGCTGTATCGGGTAGAGGAGTTTCCTTTGTTCGAACTGTCCAGTTATGATGGTGTATTAATCGGCACTTATACATGGGGGAGCGGCGAAATTCCGGAAGAAATGCATGCTTTCTACCAGGCGATCGAGCGTTTGGACAGAAAAGAGCTGCATACAGCGGTTTTCGGAACCGGCGACAGCTTTTTTTCCGAGTTCTGCGGCGCGGTCGACCGCTTCCGCGATATGCTTTTTGTGAAGACCCAGCTGGTGGCGACCTTAAAAGTGGAATTGATGCCGCAGCCGAGTGATGCTCCCCGCTGTGAGAAATTGGTGGAGCTGTTCAAAAGAGCGCGCTATACAGATTTTTAAAGAAGAGCCCATCTACGTGGAGAAACGGCTGAATTCAGTGAAATGATTTTAGTTGTCGGAAAAGTGTTTTATTTTAGAAAAAGGGTATATAACCTAAAAGAGCTTAAACCATCAACGCAGCAGTTAACGGGTTTAAATAGTAGAAACTCCTGACTCTTAATCGGCGGAATTCCCGGTTCCATTAATAAAAAAATAGCATAGATCACAAAGATATTGGATTTTTGTAGAAGAATTTGGGTCAAAGGTTTTACTTTTGTTTCAAGTGATGGTAAGTTAAGAGCGAACGGAAAACACTTGGGTTTCCGTTAAATCCAATCCACTATAAGGTGCAAGCTTTCTGAATATAAATAGCCAGAATAAGTTGGCTGGATGTGACAGACGATAGTGCTGTAGACAACGCCGAAAAGAGTCTCTCGATTCTTTTCGGTATTTTTGTGTAGATTTTTACTGTTTTTTACAATCCGAAATGTAATTTGGGAAAAACAGAAAGGATGAGAGGGATGGAACAACTAGAGCAATTGGCTGAGCAAGTAGGCCTGCTGATGAATTCCGAAACAGAACTGCAGGGCGGGGAATGCTTGATCAAAAGAAAAAGAACCATCAATATTTCTTCACACAGTAAAAACTTCACCTGTACCTTAGATCACGATATTTCTTTCAAGAATCTAAAAGACAACGGAAAAGCTTTCAACCAGGCAGAAATATTTTTATTGCCAGGGGAGTTGGCTTCCTTTATCAATGCGCTCCATAGGCATCCGATTCCATTGCCGACAACTTATCAGCATCGCATGGATAGCAATCCGGATATCATTTGCGTCTATTTGTCTTCAGAAGAAGCTCCTGAAGATTTTGCTGCCAGGCTGTCTGCCGCTTTCGATGCCATTGAACAAAATACGCTTGTTTGAGCAACTGCCTAAGGAAGGAGATTCCAATGCTTAGCAGATATAAACGACCGCACGAAAAAATCGCTATGGGCCTGTTGTCATTCATGCCCAAGGAGCGAAATGTAAAACAACTGAAAAAAACCATGGAATTGTACAACGAACGTCCCGACTGGCAGCTTTTCCTCTGGAGAGAAGGGGATGATTATGTCGGTGCCATCGGTATTCATATAGAAGACGGGGATAGCTTCACAGTCCAACATATATCTGTGATCCCTTCGTTCCGGGGGGAAGGAATCGGTCATCGGATGGTGGAGCGTGTCGAAAGGCAAATGGCAGGCAGAAAAGCGAAGGCGACTGAAGAAACCAAACCGTTTGTGATGAGATGCAGGGTTTGAAGGACAGATTAGGTGGAAAATGAAACGGATGCAAAGCATAAGTAAAGGCAGGAGCCCGATTTTTTTCGGTGCTCCTGCCTTTTTCTGTTATGCGTTCAGGTTTTCAATGATTGTTGCAATTCCCATACCGCCAGCGATACAGAGTGTTACCAACCCGTATTTTTTGCCGGTGCGTTCGAGTTCATGCATTAATTTCGTCAAAAGGATGGCGCCTGTTGCACCGATGGGATGGCCCATCGCAATCGCGCCGCCGTTCGGATTGACCTTCCTGCGGTCCAGTCCCAGCTCATTGATGCAAGCGACGGATTGGGAAGCGAAAGCTTCATTCAATTCGACGATATCAATGTCTTCCACTTTTAATCCAGCTTGTTTCAATGCCTTGAAACTTGCTTGAACGGGACCCATTCCCATCAGTTCAGGAGAACAGCCGACAGAGGCTTGGGCAAGGACACGGGCTTTTGGCTGATAGCCGCGTTTAGCAGCTTCATCTTCCGACATGACGAGTAGAGCTGCCGCCCCGTCATTCCGTCCGCTGGCATTGCCTGCAGTGACCGTACCGCCTTCTTTGAAGACCGGCTTCAAGAGTGATAATTTCTCAAGCGTTGTGTCGCGCGGATGTTCATCCGTTTTAAACTCGCTGATGCCTTTCCGGGTTTTCACCGGATAAGGGGCAATCTGGGCTTCGAAATAAGCTTTTGAAATCGCATTTGCGGCTTTTTCCTGGCTTTCCAAAGCGAACTCATCCTGCTGCTGGCGTGAGATGCCATATTTATCCGCGACGTTTTCAGCTGTAGTTCCCATGTTCAGCTCGCCATAAGTTTCACGTGGCTGCGATCCCGGCTGGCTCGCCGTATTTGGATCTTTCAACAGGGTATCTCCGGATTTCGTTCCGAATCGTACATTATTGACGTAATAAGGGGCGGTGCTCATGGATTCGGCTCCGCCAGCGATGATGATATCGCTGAGGCCAGTTTGAATTTGTTGAGCAGCTGAATTCAATGCCTGTACACCGGAACCGCATTGGCGGTGGATGGTATAGCCAGGCACTTCAGCCGGGATGCCTGCGCGCAGCATAGCGACCCTGGCCAAATTGGAGACATCGGCGCTTTGTTTAGCCTGTCCGAAAATGACTTCTTCCACAGCGGAAGGTTCCAATTGAGTTCGGCGCAGCAACTCTTCAATGACATGGGAGCCGAGAAAGTCGACCGTTTCATTTCCGATGCCGCCGCCCAGCTTGCCGATGGCGGTACGGACTGAATCTACTATCACTGTATTTCTCAAATCGTCATCTCCGTTTCTGACTGGAACTTGCGTGCGTAATGTTTCACTTTTTCCTTGTCGATCTCCATGCCGAAGCCGGGACCGTCCGGCACAATGACTTCAAAGTTCTCAAAGCGGATGTCGTTGGTTGTGAGAGTGTCCTTAAATAATAATGGGCCGAATATCTCGGTGCCGAATTTCATTTCAGGAAGAGTGGCATATAATTGGGCGCACATGGCGGTCCCTAAACTCGATTCGATCATGGTACCGCCGTATAGACCGAGTCCTGAAGCTTCTGCAATGCCGGCCACTTTTTTCGTCTGTGTCAATCCGCCATGCTTGCAGGGCTTCAACGCGATGGAATTTCCGGCGCGGTATTTGGCTATCCGAAAAACATCCTGGATGCTGGTTGCCGCTTCATCCGCCATGATCGGCACGGTGAATTTAGCGGTTAAACGTGACATGCCTTCGAAATCCCAGGCCTGCAGCGGCTGTTCGACCATTGAAACACCGGCATCCTGAAGGGAAGCGATGCAGTAATTCGATGTATCCTCATCCCAAGCCTGATTGACATCGACCGTCAGACGCGCCTGATCGCCGAGTGCTTGCTTGATTTTCCGGACATGCTCCACGTTTTGGTAGGGATCGCCCTTGCCGATTTTCAGCTTGAAGATGTTATGTCGTTTCTTCTCGAGCATGTCCTGCGCTTCTTCGATATCGGTTTCCGTATTGCCGCTTGCCAGTGTCCAGGCAATCGGCAATGACTTATGGATCTGTCCCCCGAACAACTCAAAGGCAGCAATGTTTTTGCTTTTGGCTGCCAGCTCCACAATGGCACCTTCGACCAGAGCTTTGGCGAAGTAATTGCCGCGTACGAGCTTTGATACATCGTTCATGATCTTATTGAAATGGATAGGGTCCTGGCCAATAACCAAAGGCGTGATATAAGCATCGATATTGGCTTTGATCGCTTCCGGCGTGGATTCACCGTAGGAAGCACCGCCGATAGTGGCGACTTCCGCCCAGCCTTCGCGTCCGTCTTCGTCTGTAGCGCAGCCGAGCAAGATCGTCTGCGAGACGATGGTATGCATCGCCAGTTGATGCGGCCGGATGGTCGGCAAATCGACTATATAAACGTCAAGTGAACGTATTTTCATGCGTATAAACCCTCTTTCTTCTATTCTGTAAAGGCTGCTTCGGTTTTTTCGCGAACTTCTTCGATGGTTGCGCCAGGCATCAGATCCACCAGCTCTAGTTGGCCGGCGTTCACTTTGAATACCGCCAGTTCTGTAAAGATCATATCGACTTGGCGTGTGGAAGTGATCGGATAGGTGCATTCCTTCAATAGCTTGGAACTGCCGTCTTTCGACGTATGGCTCATCGTCACAAATACTTTTTTCGCTCCGACCAGCAAGTCCATCGCGCCGCCGACACCCATGATGTTTTTGCCGGGTACGGCCCAATTGGCGATGACGCCGGTTTCATCCACTTGAAGGGCGCCGAGAATGGCTACATCCACATGGCCGCCGCGAATCATGGCAAACGAGTCCGAGCTGTTGAAGAAGGAAGCGCCAACCGCTTCGCCGACCGGCAATTTACCGGCATTGACCAAGTTGGGATCAATCGCTTCATCCGCTACATCGGTTACCCCAAGCAATCCATTTTCTGTGTGCAGATAAATATTGTCTTCTGTCATGTATTCTGCAACTAAAGTCGGGATTCCGATGCCCAAATTGACGATGCAGGGACCTGCGAGTTCCAGTGCGACGCGTTTGGCAATCCCGTGCTGCATTTCTGATTTGCTCAATTGAACCGTCATACTGCCACCACTCCTTCTTTCGTCAACACTTGCTGTGCTTTGACGATCGTATCGATATAGATGAAGGGCGTAACTACTTCTTCGGGATCTAATTCGCCCGCTTCCACGATTTCATCCACTTCGACAATGACGATTTTCGCAGCAGTAGCCATCAAAGGATTGAAGTTGCGTGCTGTTTTATAATAGACCAGGTTTCCGAGCGTATCCGCTTTGTGGGCGCGGATCAAAGCTACGTCAGCACGGATGGCTTTTTCAAGAATATAGGGGATGCCATCGATTTCACGTTCTTCTTTGCCGATCGCCAAATCGGTACCGACGCCTGTGGTTGTATAATAACCGCCAAGGCCAGCGCCGCCTGCGCGAAGTGATTCAGCGAGCGTGCCTTGCGGAAGCAATTCCAGTTCGATTTCACCATTCTGGTATTTGTCGCCGACATCGCGGTTGCTGGTGAAATAAGAGCCGATGCCTTTTTTGATTTTGTTTTGATTGAGCAGAATGCCGAGTCCTTTGCCGGATTCACCCAGGTTGTTGCTGACGATGGTCAAGTCGGTGACATCGCGTTCAGTCAACCCTTCGATCAAGGTGAGGGGGGCTCCGATGAGACCGAAGCCGCCGACTAGGACAGTGTCTCCAGATTTAATGCAATCCAGGGCTTGTGAGATATCGTGCTGTATTTTTGACATCTGAAATCCTCCATTCGGTGATTATTCGATTGTTTTCAATGAGTCGCTCAATTCGAACCAGGCAGGGATGCCGGCAGTCAGGATGCAGATATAGCCGATATCCGCCAGGTCTGCTTCCGATGCGCCAGCTGTCCGCGCCTTGTCCATCCAAGAGGCAGCGCCTTTGCCATTCAATTCCACGATGAAATTGCCGGCCATGTTCAAATGCTTCAAACGGGAGGACAGCAGTCCGTCCCCCAAAATCTTGGTTTGAATCTCTTCAAGGTTTCCAGAGTGGATAACTGCTAAGGTTTCTTCAAGATATGACGTATCCTCGCCGTCTAGCCAGTCTATGATGGTCTTCAGGGAATCCACAGCCTGTTCAGGAGCCGGGTCCGGCTGCACTGCTGTTTTCCCCTGCAATTCGAGGGCGTAGGAAATCGCTTCAAGGGACAACGCCAAGGCTTTATCACCTTTGTATAAGTAGGCAGTCAGGAAAAACTCGGCCAGTTCCGGTACGGTATAGCCAAAGTCGATGGCGCCTTTTGTATGGAACAGCATACTCCGGGAGTACAGGCGAGCCGCATTCATACTGGCGATTAAAGCATCTTTTTCCTTGCGGGACAAGGAGCCGTCCTGCATGATTTCTCCGCGTATTCCTGTATAGGTGTCCAATACAGCCGGGCTGTAATCGTGCATTTTCTGAACCCATCCAGGCACCTCATCGTACACTTCTTTGAAATAATCTAACGCTTTGCTCATATTCTCACTCCTGGATTTTCATTTATTTTAAGCTGTCGGGATATTCGTGCTGATTGATGCCGAAAACGACCGGTAGGATAAAGTAGACAAAGACGACGATGAGAAGGAAAGCCAGAACCGTCAATCCAGAACCTCTTCGTAGCATATCGACCATCGTGATTTTTCCGGTTGCAAAGATGATGGCGTTGGAAGGCGTACCAATCGGCAGCATGAACGCAAATCCGGCACCCATCGCAACGGCAGTCATCAATGGCAGCGGATGGACATCGATCGCTAAAGCGAGCGCAGCAGTGATCGGCACCAAAATGGTTACCGTTGCAGTGTTTGGCGTCACCTGTGTCATGGCGATGCCGAGCAATGTGGTCACCGCAAGAATCAGCAGGTAGGAAGTGCCTTCAAGCAGCAGCAATTGGCTGCCGATCCATGAAGCCAGGTCTGTACCATTAAATCCGGATGCCAGTGCAAGGCCGCCACCGACCAACAGCAGAACGCCCCACGGCATGTTCTTCAACGAATCACCATTTAAAATCCGGTCTCCCGAATCGCCTGAAGCAGGGATCAAGTGGAGAAGGATAGCGGCGACCATGGCAATCATCGTATCGCTCAATCCTGGAATGATGTCGCTCCAGATAAAGGTTCTCGTCATCCACATGAAGGCGGTCAAAGTGAAGATCGTCAAGACGATTTTTTCTTCGTAACTCATGACGCCAAGCTCTCTTTTGCGGTCAACCACAAATTGTTTCCCGTTTCGGATATTTTTAACTTTCATCGGGTAAGCAATTTTTGTAATGTAGAAAATCGAAACGATCATCAGCAATGTCACTAGCGGAAAGGCGAAAATAAAGAACTGGGCGAAGGAAATTTCAACGCCGAGCAGCTCACTGGCCAGTCCCGCAAGCACCAGGTTCGTCGGTGTCCCGATCAAGGTGGCGCTGCCGCCAATCGTTCCACCGAAACCGATGGCAAAGATGATGGACTTGGTGAACTTCGTTTCTTCTTCTTTCGTATAGACGTCATCTTCCTTCATCAAAGTGACGACTTTTGCGATGATCGCCAAACCGATCGGAATCATCAGCATGACCGTAGCCATATTGGAAACCCACATCGACAGAAAGCCTGTAGCCAGCATAAAGCCGAGTACCAGGCCTGAGGTGCTGGCGCCTACTGCACTGATGATGGACAAGGCGATTCGTTCGTGAAGGTTCCAGCGTTCCAGCGCCAAAGCAAGGGCGAATCCGCCGATGAACAGGAAAATCAAGTTATCCCCGTAGCTGGAAGCGACTACGCCGGCCTCTACTGTCTGCAGCAAAGGCAGAAGAACCAATGGCATCAACGACGTAATTCCAAGCGGCATCGCTTCAAGGATCCACCAAACGGCCATCCATGCAGTTACGGCCAACACTGACCGGCCTTCTGTGCTGAGTCCGGGAAGCGGCAGCAAGAACAGGATCAGCAGAAATAAAGCGGGGCCTAAAAACAGACCGATTTTTTGGGATAGGTTATAGGATTTCTTGCGAAAGGTTTTTTCGTTTTCCTGGGCTGCAGAATCTTTGTCGGGAAGCTCTGCGGTTGCCACCCCAGCACCGCCGGAATGCCGCAGCTCTGCCATCGTCAGCAGATCTTTCGTTTGCTTATGTGATTTCCACATGCTTGTCTTTAAGGTTTTCAATGAGTATTTCATAGATGATTTCCCCCCATAACACCCCTTTGCAGGGTGCTGTTCTACAATTTTTTCAGGAAGCTGTCGGCTGCCTGCAGAATCTCTTCGCGTTGTTCAAAAACCATGGTGTAATGGTTGGCACCTGAAACGATGGTCTCGATCTTCTTGGTGTGTTTTTGCGTTTCATCATAATCTGACAGGTAAAACAGAGGCGGCATGGAGCCGATATTTCCTTCGGCGTAAACCAGCAGGACAGGACACGCAATCTGCGGGCAGATTTCCGTAGGATCAAAGGAATAAAAACTATCAAAATCCGTCACAATGCGCGATTCAGTCGCTTTGTTTTCCCAATGGCCATTTACAGGGCCGACTTCGTATTCCGCTGTTTCCTGCAATACTTCATTCCATTCGATTCCGAGATTCGCGTAAATCTTTTGGATTTCTTCGGTGTAATGCTGCTTTGAAGTGAATTCGCGGCTGATTCTCCCCAGGGATGGCTGGACAATCCCTCTTTGGTGTTCGGATGCCTTGGCAGCGCCATCGAGCAAAATCAATGCCTTGACCGATTTCAGCTGGCTGGCGACAATCGCAGAAATGAAAGCACCCATCGAATAGCCGAGCAAGATCGGGTTGACGATCTTCAATTCTTCAATCAAGCCCAAAACGTCATCGGCGTGTTTGAAGATGGAGGTGTCGGAATCCGCTGCCGCACTGTTGCCGCGGCCTCGGAGGTCTAACGAGATAAAGCGATAATCGCCTTTAAACTGTTCAGCATAATAATGCATATTCTTATGCGTCCCGGTTAATCCGTGTATCGCGATGATCGTCCCTTTCTCTCCTGGATAATCGGCTACTTGAATTTCGTTTCCATTGACCTCTACTTTGTAAAGTTCCACTTAAATCCACTCCAGTTCAAATTTGTAAGTTCCTGTATTAAAAAGAATCAGCTGCCAAGAAAATCCCGGCAGCTTTTACTTGGCTTATTCAGTTCTCATAACAAAATTCAACGAAGCTTCTTTGTGATCGCCATGGTCTTCAAGCTTTGTCAGAAGAGAAGAGCGAACGCCGCCGGCAACATCTGTCTCCAGCCATTCATCGCCTTCAAAAAATACTTGCGTAATCAATGTCTCATGTCCTTCATGCTCGAACTTGATATGGATATGGGCTGGACGGTAAGCGTGGTAGCCGGCTGCAAAAGTGAATTCACCAGTCGGACCGCTTGTTGGAATTTGGTAAGGGATCGGTACGATGGAATGCACTTCAAAATCACCGTTTTCATCTGTATGGAACTGGCCGCGCAAATTGAAGGCCGGCGCAGGCGAGTCGTAGTTTGAATACAAGCCATCTGCATCATCCTGCCACCATTCCACTTTTGTTTTTGCCAACGGTCCGTTGACAGAACTCACATTTCCGCGGAACGTCAATTTGTCGCCGGGCTCATCTTCTCTCTGGGGCATCACAAACGGTGATTCTTCAAGGACAGGAGCGCCTTCTTCATAATAAGGTCCAAGCAGGGAAGGCTCGGTTCCTGGAGAATTTTTGTATTTAGATTCCAGTACATGGGTTTCTACAAAAACATCAAGGAACAAAGGAATCTCTCCGCTGCGCCCTAAGCGATCTGCCCATTTGACGAAGTTCGTATATTCTTCATGATTGAATTGCTGCTCATCAAGGAAGTTCTTCAAATGCTTAACAAACCCTTCATAAGCACCCAATACGCGTTCGTTTACTACTGTTTTTTCTGTCATCTTAAATTCCTCCTAATAATGGGATGATATTTTAAGTGTGAAACCGTAAATGTAAACGCCTTCACAACCGGTAAAAAATATAATGCTTGCAGGCTGGAATTATTTATTGTACGATATACGTACAATGTATCGTTATGCGTACAGTGTCATCTTAGCATAGGGGGTAGTGGTCTTGTCAATAAAAGAATCAGACAATTTTAAAAATAGTGGGGATTATATCCAATCTTTGGATCGGGGATTGCAGGTGATCCAAGCTTTTTCTCAGCAAGACCGATCTCTTACAGTCAGTGCTGTAGCAAAGAAAACAGGGTTAAGCCGTCCGACAGCCCGAAGAATTCTTTTAACCTTGGAACACCTGGGATTTGCGGAATCCGAAAATAACACATATTCGCTGACGGCGCGGACTTTATCGCTCGGTTATGCGTATCTGTCATCGAATAACACATGGAGTTTGGCTCATCCTTTTATGAGAGAGTTTGTTGCGAAAACAGAAGAATCGTGTTCGATCTCTATTTTGGACGGCACTGACGTTCTTTATGTGGCGCGGGTTTCGACTAAGCGCATCATGTCCATCAACCTGGACGTCGGCTCCCGTCTACCGGCGTATGCCACTTCAATGGGGCATGTCCTGCTTGCCTATTTGCCTGAGGAAGAACTGGAGAAGTATATGGATGCTATTGATTTCGAACAATTTACAAGCAAGACCATCACGGACAAAGAACAATTGCGCCAAACCCTTGCTGAAGTGCGTGAGCGCGGCTGGGGTGGGGTGGATCAGCAATTTGAAGAAGGACTGCGTTCCATCGCCGTACCGCTGCGCAATAAATCGGGTAAAGTCATTGCTGCCATCAATTGTTCTGCCCATGCCGGAAGAACTTCAAAAGAAGTGCTGCGGGAAGAATTCTTGCCGATTCTGCAGGACAGTGCCGAAAAAATAAGCCAGGCGATTGCGGCCACCGATACTTCGCCTTATATGTAAGGGATAGTAAGATACAAAATCGCCGAAAGGCGGTTTTTTTTATTGGCTAATAATTTGAAGCCAGAGAGCCGCTTCTGCCTCTGGGAAATTTCCATCTGAGCCATTCTACAGCGTATAATAAAGACAGCTGATAGAGTTACATAAAGTGAAATTAAAGAGGTGTCCATCATGATCATCATCATCGATAACCAGGATTCATTCACCTATAATCTGGTGCATTATTTTGAGCAATTAGATCCAGCCGTGCTGGTTTTTCAAAATGGAGAATTGACGGGAAAACAAATAGAGAATTTAAAGCCGGACCTGATTGTGCTGTCGCCCGGTCCAGGACGTCCTGTTGCAGATGGAGCGAGCAAGGAAGTGCTGAGGGAGCTTAGCGGACGGATTCCTGTACTCGGTGTTTGCCTTGGGCATCAAACCATCATCGAGCATTTCGGTGGGCGGATCGCTAAAGGAAACAGGCCCATGCATGGAAAAGTCTCCATGCTGACACACAATGGCGATGGGCTGTTCAAAGGAATACCCAATCCGACAGCTGTGACCCGCTATCACTCTTTGGTGGCGGAAGAACCACTGCCTGACTGCCTGTCAGTGACCGCCTATTCAGAGGACGGGGTGATCATGGCTGTTCACCACCGGTATTTGCCGGTTGAAGGCATTCAGTTTCATCCGGAATCGATTTTGACTTCGGAAGGTTTCAATATGCTGAAGAATAGTTATGAACTGGCAAAGCAATGGAAAGAAAATAATAAGGGAGGTGCTGGA
Source organism: Planococcus sp. SE5232 (assembly GCF_050686535.1). Classification (NCBI taxonomy): domain Bacteria; kingdom Bacillati; phylum Bacillota; class Bacilli; order Caryophanales; family Caryophanaceae; genus Planococcus; species Planococcus sp. SE5232. The sequence goes on from NZ_JBOGCP010000001.1 coordinate 196,205, forward strand.
CATGCAAAACCCTTACCTACTGTATGAGTTTCGAAATGAGGACGAAGAAGTTGAGCCGCTTCTGTTCAGTGATCCTTTAGCTATCCTTGAAACAAGCAACCTTTCGGAAGTGGCGGAAATTCTTTTGAAGGTGGAAAAGGCGGTTGGTGATGGATTCTACGCAGCGGGCTATGTCTCCTATGAAGCAGCTCCGGCTTTTCACCCGGAAATGAACGTGCAAACGGGAGGCGAAATGCCGCTTGTCTGGTTCGGGATTTTCAATGAACCGAAAAAAAGCTTTTCGATTGAGGAAGAACAGCAGCCTTACAGTGTGTCGGAGTGGAAAATGGCGAGCTCCGTGGAACGGTACAAAACTGGGATTCAACAGATCAAGCAGGCAATTGAAGAAGGCGAAACCTACCAGGTGAATTATACGGAACGGCTTGTTGCGGAATTTACGGGCAGCGACCTGGCATTCTACCGCCAATTGGCAAGAAATCAACAGGCCGACTATGGTGCATACCTGAACCTTGGAAGATTCCGTGTGCTGTCGGCATCTCCAGAGCTGTTCTTTAAAGTCCAGGACGGAAAGCTGACAGCCAAACCGATGAAAGGCACAGCGCCAAGAGGACGTACCACGCAGGAAGACCGGGAACAGGTCACGGCATTGCGGGCTTCTGAAAAAGAACGGGCTGAAAACCTGATGATCGTTGACTTGCTTCGAAATGACATCAGCCGCATAGCCAAAAAAGGGACTGTCAAAGCCGATCCGCTGTTTACAGTGGAAACCTACCCGACCGTCCATCAGCTGACCTCGACGATAGAAGCCCAGCTGGATGATACAACAACTATCCTGGACTGGTTTCAAGCTTTGTTTCCATGCGGATCAATTACGGGTGCACCGAAAATCAGTACGATGAACTACATAGCCGAACTGGAACAGACGCCGAGGGAAGTGTATTGCGGTGCTATCGGTTTCATCACGCCGACCAAAGACGCTGTCTTCAATGTGCCCATCCGTACAGTCGTCATCGACCGGGAAAAAGAGACGGCTCGCTATGGCGTGGGAGGTGGCATCACTTGGGATTCGACTTCGGAAGGAGAATACCGGGAACTGCAGACAAAAGCAGAAGTGCTGACAGCGAAACGGCCGGTATTCAGCCTGCTGGAATCCTTGAAACTGGAGGACGGAAACTACCCGTTGCTGCGGTATCATCTGGCACGCTTAAAGGATTCTGCGGATTATTTTCATTTCCCGGGAAATATTCAGCAAGTTGAAATGGAGTTAAGACAGTTGGCAGAAACCTACCCGGTAGGCACCTACAAGGTTCGCATGCTCCTGGATGACAAAGGACAGACGAAACTGGAGGCACAGGAAACTGCAGCAATCAGGAAACCGGTAAAATGTTCGCTCGCCTCTTCGGCAGTGGACAGCAGAAATCCGTTCCTGTTCCATAAAACGACACATCGTGAAGTATACAACAAAGCCAGCGACAAGCTGCCGGACGATATATTTTCAGTTTTGTTATGGAATGAAAACCAGCAGCTGACGGAATTCACCATCGGCAATGTGGTGCTTGAAAAGAATGGGCGGTTTTTCACGCCACCTGTTTCCTGCGGATTGTTGGCAGGCACGTTTAGGCAGCAGTTGCTGGATCAAAAGCTGATTGAAGAAAAAGTCATCCTTAAAGAAGAGCTTCAGGAATATGAGGCAATCTTTCTGATCAACGGCGTACGCGGCTGGTTGCCTGTGGAATTAATGAGGAACGTAAAAACAAGTTAAACAAACCACTGGATGGTGAATCGAAAGCGATGGAAAGGGTGGCTTATTATTTCACTCGACAAAGAAACACAAATTCTGGATGAGTTAATGGAAAAAATTGCATCAAAGAAATTTTCAGCCGGTGAAAAGCTGCCTTCAGAAAACAAGTTAGCCGATCGCTATGGAGTGCCGCGCATGACTGTGCGCGCGGCATTGACTAAGCTGGAAGAACGGGGCTACATCTATTCGAAGCAAGGTAAAGGAAGATTTTTAAAAGAAGAGTCCACTCAAATTCAGTTGCAATTAACCGGCAAAATCAGCTTTACTGAAAAGATGGAGCAGGCCGGTTATGATTTGGAAACGCGGCTCATCAGTTGCGAAAAAATTCGCTATGATGAAAAAATCTATAAATCGTTAGCATGTGGATCAGGGGACAGCGTTTATAAGGTTTCCCGAAGCCGATTTATCGACGGGCAACCGATGGCCATCCACAAATCCTTTGTAAGCGAAAAAATGTTTCCTGAAATCAAAACAGAAGGACCCGATATCCGCTCAATGTTCGCTTATTACCGTAAACACGGCCATACCGAGTTTGCCAACAACAAAACCTTGCTAAGTATCTCTTTTCCGACATCAACAGAACAACAGCTTTTGCAATGTAAAAGCATGGTGCCTCTCATTATGGTGGAAAGTGACTGCATCGACGCAGCGACAGGAGATGTGCTGGAGCATACTAAAATCTTATACCGCAGCGATAAATTCAAATATGATATCACGATGGATTAAAAAAACAGGCAAAGGAGAAACGATCCTTTGCCTGTTTTTTATGCTTAAGAAAGTGTAGCTTTGAGCTTGTAGATAAAAGAATATTTATGTCATTTAAAGAATGTATATACATTTCATCCTGTTTATACCGGATCCTGCGCTTCAGGCGGACGCTTTCCACGGGCTCGCGCCGAACTAACTCGGACTGGCGCCCGAGTGGATTTCGGCACTTCGTCGCTTCGCTGCTCCCGCAGGAGTCGCCGCCTTGCGCTACGGATCCTTGAGTGAAGAGTTTACAAGATTTGCAGGGATTACATTTACTGATATTGACTAGTAAGCTTCTCTCTTTGATTGAAGCAACACGCTTCCAAGCGGGCTGGCCACGAAGACTCTTGTGGGACAGCGAGAGCTGAAGACCCCGCAGGAACGCAGTGACGAGGAGGCTGAAGCTGAGCCCATGGAAAGCGAAGTGGCCGGACCGCTTGGAGATTATGCACTGTTATACATTTTGGTCAGGCTTTGTCTACATTCTGGCTTTGAGTTTTTCTTTTATTGTTTAGGCTGTATGGGCGCTTGTGCTTTTCTTGTCACGATTGTGAAGCACCTTTACACAAGCTTTACGAGAGCTTAAAACACAGCCACTTGGCGACAAGTTACGATGAACTTACAGACAAGGAGGCAGCGATTATGAAAAGACGCAGAAGAACAGAAATCCTTATTCAAGGTGATGGACGTTTGGCAAAGGATTTAGCAGCCAGCATCGCGGAAAAATACGAATGCCGTGAAATCAGTGCGCCGGAGCAAGGAATGATTATGGTCAAAATGAGGGAGACAGCAAAAAATTCCTTGTTTTATATAGGAGAAGTCCTGATAACAGAAGCGAAAGCGGAGATTTCAGGGAAAATCGGAACGGGCCTGCTGGTAGGCATGGATGAACAACGCGCCAGCGATTTGGCGATCATTGATGCTGCTTATAAGGCTCAATTGCCTGAAACAGCTGAATGGGAACCTTTGCTTTTAGACGAAGAACAGCAGATCCATGTAGCCAAAGCGCAGCAGCAAACAGGCCTTTTCGAAACAAAAGTAAACTTTGAAACGATGGAAGTCTGAGAAAACAAACTACATGATCTGACCAGGAGGGATTATATGGCGATTGACCAAATTCATGACTTGCAGCAAGTTTATCGGAAATTATTACATAGTATGTCACGGCCAGGAACCATCTCATCGATTGAGCAGGAGACAGAAAATTTGGATGTGGATTTCGGCTGTGCCGATGCCCTGATGTTAAGTGCGATGGTGCTGCTGGATGCGGAAGTCACTTTTCATGTCCTGTCGACAAAACGGCGGGATCTGATCGAGAAGATTTCGGAATACACTTCAGCCCGCTGTGTTCCGTTGCAGGAAGCGGATTTCATCATCGTATTGCAGGAAGACAGGGAATCGGAAATTTTAGAAGCCATGGCACAATGCAAAATAGGCAACTTGATCGATCCACAGCAATCCTCGACTTGGATTATTGAAACTCCGGCTTTATCGAACAAAGGCACATTGCTGCTGACTGGACCAGGAATCGAAACGGAAGCCCATTTGGCGATGGGGCAATCTTTCGAATTCTGGCAAGCCAGAGACAGCCGCATCAAGGAGTATCCGATGGGCATTGATATGATCTTTGCGGATGGCTCCTCTCAGGTCGCTTGTCTGCCGAGAACGGTTACGGCCATTTTAATGGAGGTGGAGTAAATGGGCTATGTTCCTGTAAAAGGCGGAACTCAGGCTATCGAGGCTTCGATTAAACGGCTGACTTATGAACGGTTAAAAGGTGAAGAAATTTTAGAGATCAACACGATCCTGGCGACGATGGGCAGCATGGTGGATCAGGTGATGTCTGAAAGCAGCCTGTATTCCCCGGAACTTGCGGCTTTGGCCATCAAGCAAGGGGAAGGCAGCATGGAAGAAGCTGTATTCCTGATGCGCGCGCACCGTTCAACTTTGCCGCGCCACTATTACAGCGAGACTGTCGAAGCGGAAACCATGCTGGTCGAACGGCGGATATCGGCAAGTTTCAAGGATATTCCAGGCGGCCAGTTATTGGGTGCCACCTATGATTACACACACCGGCTGCTGGATTTCGGATTGTTGGAAGAAAGCATGGAAACGAATCGCAAGTGGCTGCAGGATTATAAAAATAACTTGTCAGCCCTTCAAGGCTCAACAGAAGTGGTTTATTTTCCGAAAGTCGTCGATTATCTCCGGAAGGAAGGCTTGTTTAAGACATACGAACCGGATAATACATTCCCGAACGATGTGACCAAGCAAAGCCTTCAATTTCCGACGACAAGAAGCGCCCGTCTGCAGGTCCTGACACGCGGACAAACAGGCACCGTAACATCATTCGGCTACGCATCGCTGCGGGGATATGGACAAGTTCATCCCACTGTAGGTGAAGTTCGTGTCGGTAAAATACCGATTTACACAGCACATCCAAACGAAGTGGATCCGGATCCGGAAGACCAATTCTATGTCGGCGAAATGCGCATAACGGAAGTGGAATCGTTTGTGCCGGTAACTGTAAAAAAGGACAACAATGAAGGTGAACTGGAGTTTGAAATCGGCTATGGCGTCTGCTATGGGCAAAATGAAACAAAAGCGATTGCCATGAGCATACTGGATCAATGCCTGGAACATCCGAATGCGGATTTTCCAACTCATGATGAGGAATTTGTCTTATTGCATCTCGATTCAGTAGAATCCACCGGTTTTATTTCCCACTTGAAACTCCCGCATTACGTCACGTTCCAGTCGAAGCTGGACAGTATCCGCCAAGTAAAGAAAGGAGTGCAGGAAGTTGAGAGCTAAACCGCATTTTGCATTTTTTGATGAAGGATCCAAAAAAGAGATTCGGCGGGCTACACTGAAAGCTGTCGCTATTCCGGGGTATCAGGTACCTTTCGCGTCGCGGGAAATGCCGATTGCACGCGGCTGGGGAACAGGCGGCTTGCAGTTGACGCTGTCCTTGATCGGCAAAACGGATGTGCTGAAAGTCATCGACCAAGGAGCCGATGAATCGGTCAATGCGGTCAGCATCAAAAAGTTGGTTCAGGAAACGACAGGTGTCCAAACCACTGACCAAACGGAAGAGGCAGATCTTATCCAGTCACGCCACCGCATCCCTGAAACACCGATGACGAAAGACCAGATCCTGGTTCTTCAAGTGCCGATGCCTGAGCCTCTGCGTCCTGTGGAAGCACGCGAGTACATGACCAAACGCATGCACTCCGAAGACGATTACAGCGGCGCTTGGCTGATGCTGTTCGAGCAGATCGTCAAATATGGGAAAACGGCAACTGCTGCGGATCACCCGGTTTATGTCAACGGGCGCTATGTGATGGCGCCAAGCCCGATTCCGCGCTTTGATAATCCCAGAATGCATCAATCCGAAGCGTTGATTTTACTCGGTGCGGGACGCGAGAAGAAAATCTATGCTGTACCACCCTTTACGAATGTTGAATCATTGGCATTTGAAGATTACCCATTTGCTGTTGAATCATTTAAAGGCAAGGAATGCCAGTTATGCGGATCAGCACACGTCTTTCTTGATGAATTGATTGATCAGAAAACAGGAGAGCCCGTCTATCAATGCAACGACACCAGTTATTGCATGGAACAGCTGAATAGCAGGGAGAAAGCCGAGGTGGAGAGCAGTTATGCATGAAGAACCGATTCTAAAAGTACGTAACTTGCGAAAGCAATTTGGTCCCGGTTGTTCTCAATGCACCAATTTAAATTCTAATCGTTTGGAAAAAAACTACTGCACGGTATGCGGCACAGTCTATGCAGTTCGTGACGTGTCACTTGATGTATATCCCGGCGAAATTCTAGGGATCGTCGGAGAAAGCGGCAGCGGCAAATCCACATTGATGCAATGCCTGTACTTCGACACTGACGTTTCGTCAGGGGAGGCGTATATCAATACACCCGTTTTGGCAGGCTTCAATGTCTTTGATTTGTCTTCACAGCAAAAGCGTTCCATCCGCAACCACGATTATGGGATGGTTTATCAAAATCCGGTGCATGGCTTGAAAATGAATTTTTCCTCTGTGGGAAATATTGCAGAAAAGCTCATAGCAGCGGGCAACCGGAATGTTGGGAATATGGAAACAACAAGCAAACGGCTGCTGGACAATGTCCATATCCCGCTTCATCGCATGAAAGAAGAACCGCGCAACTTTTCAGGCGGCATGCAGCAACGTGTCCAGATTGCTAAAGCATTATCGAATAATCCACCCATTCTGTTTTTAGATGAAGTGACAACCGGACTCGATTTGTCGGTTCAGGCAAATGTTCTTGACCTGATCAAAAGGATCCAGCGTGAACTTGGCATCAGCATGATTGTGGTATCGCACGATTTAGCGGTTATCCGCATGCTCGCTGACCGGACCATTGTCATGCTGAATGGGGAAATCATCGAACAGGGCTTGACGGATCAAGTATTAGAAGACCCACAACATGCGTACACGCAGCAACTCGTGTACTCATTACTCTAGGAGGATCGATGCTTTGTATATTATCCATAATGGCAAAATCGTAACCGAGCAATCAATAGCCGAAGGATTGGCAGTCGTAGTGGAAGGGGAAATTATCAAGTCGATCATCCCGGAAGAACAGATAGTAGACTATCCGGCTGCCAAACTGATCGATGCCAACGGAGGCTATATCTCACCGGGCTTTATCGACATCCATTCCGATTACATCGAAACGATTGCTTCTCCGCGTCCGACCAGCATGATGGATTTTGACATCAGCCTGCGTGAAGCGGAAAAAATTCTTATCAGCCACGGCATCACAACGATGTTCCACTCCCTGTCGTTCTATAAAGAAGATGTTTTCTCCCACAAACCAATGCGCAATCCGAACAATATCCAACGCATGGTGGACGCTATCGAAAAGACGCATAACCGGCTGCATTTGATTCGCCATCGTCTGCATGCCCGTTTCGAAATCGATAATATCGATGAAGTGGACCAGCTGGTGAAAAATATTGAAGACGGCAAAGTGCACCTGCTGTCATTCATGGACCATACACCCGGACAAGGCCAATACCGCAACCTGGAAGTCTACCGTGAAACCTTGAAAGGCTACCGCGAAATTTCAGATGAGGACGTCAATGTGCTCATTGCAGAGCGCCAAAGCACCGAATGTCTGGCTGCAGAGAAAATCAGGGAAGTGGCGGATATTGCGTTCGCGCGCGGAATTGCTGTCGCTTCCCATGATGACGATGACGTGAAGAAACTGGATTTTGTGAAAAGCTTCGGCACCACCATCAGCGAGTTTCCGATTACGCTTGAAGTCGCCGTCAAAGCTAAAGAACTGGGCATCTACACAATCGCCGGAGCCCCGAATGTGATGCTCGGAGGCTCCCATTCCGGAAATCTTTCAGCGGCGGAAGCGGTCAGCCAGGGTTGCATGGATATCCTGTGCAGCGACTATTATCCACCTGCTTTGCTTCATGCTGTATTTGATCTGCATGAGAAATACGGCAACGATCTGCATGCGATGTTCATGATGGTCACGTTAAATCCGGCAAAAGCAGTGAAGATGGATGACGAACTGGGGTCGATCAAACCCGGGAAAAGAGCCGATCTCTTGATCATTCAACGCATGGACGACGGTTATCCGATGTTGACGGCAACAATGGTCAATGGCGCGTTGATTACGACGACGAATTACCGGTTGAAATAAAGAAAAGCGGAAGCGCCCGTGTAGCTCTGCCGGGCATAAGACGATCTGGCGAAGTGGCGTTCTTTGCCACACAGCCAGAAAAGTAGAAGTGCCTATTCAGCTCTGACAGGTGTAAGATGAGCTGGCGAAGCGGTATGTTTTTAGCCGCATAGCCAGATCGGCTTGCATCCCGAAGAGCTAGGCACTGAACTAGACACCAGAGTGGCTTATGACCCAAAGAGCTGGGCGCTGGAGTCTGGACAAAGAAAAGCGGAAGCGCCCGTGCAGTCCCGACCATAAATGAAGAACCTAAAAGTAGTATTTTCTTAAGTTAAAAAATAGGAGGCAATCTAATGACGATGCTGGAAATAGTGGGCTTTGAGAAACGCTTCACCATTCATCATTTAAACAAGACCATGCCAGCTATAAAAGACATCAGTTTTTCTTTAAAAACAGGCGAATTTATTGGCATCGTCGGAAAAAGCGGCAGTGGCAAATCGACGATCCTGAAAAGCATCTATCGTACGTATCTGCCGGATCATGGAAAGATTCTTTATGATTCTGCGGCATTCGGCGTAGTGGACATGGCCCATATCACGGAACGCCAAATGCTGCATTTGCGGAAATACGAAATCGGCTATGTGTCCCAATTTTTAAATGTCATGCCGCGTACAACCTGCCGGCAATTGGTCACCAATGCCTTATTGGAGATGGGCTCGACGGAGGTTGTGGCTGCTGAAGAAGCGGAAAAAGCATTAGCTCATTTTGAAATCGATCCAAAGCTTTGGGACAGTTACCCGAATACATTTTCAGGTGGGGAAAAACTGCGCTTAAACATTGCCATGGCGACCGTTAAGCAACCGCGGCTGCTGCTTCTTGATGAACCGACAGCGAGTCTCGATCATCAGTCCAAACTGAAAGTCCGTGAGATTATTGAAAAACTGAAGGCAGAAGGCACAACGCTTGTCGGGATTTTTCATGACATTGAATTTATGGAAGGGCTTTGCGATAAAGTTTATGACATGCAGACGAGAACGTTGACTGTCACGGGAAAAGTGGGTGTTGGCGCTGAAAGCTGACTTGCATGTCCATAGCCACTATTCAGACGGAGCGGACTCGGTGGAGAGTGTCATCAAGAAAGCTAAGAAAGCGGGCGTCACGGCTATCAGTTTTGTTGAACATGACACCATATCAGGATGGCGGGAACAACAACGCATTGCGGAAACTCATCATATACAGGCGATTCCTGGAATTGAGATTTCCGCCTATGACTTTAAGCGTCAGCGAAAAGTACACATCCTTGGCTATCATTTTAATTCTGAAGCATTAGCGATCAATCGGCTGTGCAAAGGACTTCTGGAACTTCGCCACAGCCATTCGATGTGGCAGATGAGCCAAATTCAAGCAGCAGGATTTAACCTGGATTCCGAAGCGGTTATAGAATCGGCAAAACCTTCAGCCACTGTCTACAAGCAGCATATTATGCAGCAATTGACAGATGCCCCTTATACGTCCAAGGAATATCAATTCCTGTACAAAAGCCTATTCAAAGGAAAGGGCGTCGCAGCAGGAGACATTGAGTACGCATCTGCAACAGATGCTGTCCAGGCAATCGTTTCAGATGGAGGGCTGGCCGTTATGGCGCATCCCGGACAACTCGACTCCTATGAGCTGATACCCGAATTGATTGGAGCAGGCCTAGGGGGAATTGAACGTAACCATTTCGACCATTCGGCAGAAGATCATCTGAAAGTGGAAGAGCTCGCGCGGCAATATGGGCTCGTGATGACCGGGGGCAGCGACTATCACGGAGCTTTTGGAGCAATGATAGAGCCCGGAGACATCGTCAGCCCAGGAGATGTAAGCAGCGTTAAAAGACTGTGAAGTTCCTGTAAATTTCAGTATTTTGCCTTGGAATTATGTTGTAATGGTACTGACAAAGCAGGGTCTCCTGCTCATTCCAGTTAGACAAAAAGGAGAATCGATCATGAAAAAGAAAAGTTCAGCATTGGCAATGGTAATGGGAGCGGCTTTATTGTTAGGGGCCTGCTCGGACGGCAGCGCAGAAGCGGGTAAAACGGAAGTGGATGATGTGATTAAAGTGGTCTGGTATCCAAATGAATCAGGGTCGGACATGACATCTTCCCGTGATGAAATCGGAGCGGCTATTGAGCAGGCTACAGGCAAAGAAGTCGAGCACCAATTGACAACGGATTATGCCATTGCAATCGAGACTTTGGTCAACAACAATGCGGATATGGCGTTTATGGGAGCACAGGGCTATATTGAAGCGAAAAATGGCAACGACGCGATTGAGCCGTTGGTTGTGCCGACAGGAGAATCTGGCACACTTGACGATGCCATCTACCATAGCTGGTTGGCAGTCAATGTCGACGATCAGGAGAAATTCAAAGCAGATGGCGAGTTCTCATTGGATACATTGGAACAGAAAAAAATGTCTTTCGTCTCCAATAGCTCCACCTCCGGATTTGTTGTTCCTTCTTCCACCATCATCGGCCATTTTGCTGAACAATCCGGCTATGAGGATCTGGCGGCAGAGGATTTGATGGAAGGCGGTCCATTGTTCTCTCAAGTGCTGTTCGGAAATTCACATCAGGGGTCAGCCGTCAATTTACTGAATGACAGTGCTGAAGTCGCGGCATTCTGTGACACATGTGTTGAAAACTACGTGGAGGTAACCGAAGGTGAAGCCAACGAAGTCGGTTCCGTCTATAAAGTCAAAGATGATGCAGCAGAACCGTTCAATACCGTAACAGGCAGTGAATTTGCATTGATGGGGGTCACTCCTGTCTTGAATGCACCGTTCGCAGCCAATATGGAAGTGCTTGGCCAGGAAGATTACGATGCCTTGCAAGAATTATTCACTTCAGATGAAATCGCGGATAATGAAAAAATCTTTGTTCCGGAAGATTCAGGTGAGTCGGGGCTCTTCTTCAAATCAGCGGATGAACGGTTTGCGCCGGTTGAAGATGCGTGGTTCGATCCAATCCGTGAGCTATCGAAAGAATAACCGGAAGACAGCGGCGCGTTCCTATCATTGGGAATGCGCTGTCTGACAAATGAGACGAAAAAGGAGACGATGAGCATGTCTTTACTGCAAATCAAAGATCTTGGAAAGTCCTATAATTCGGATTCGAAAGTGCTGCAAGGGTTGAATTTTGAAGTGGAAGCCGGTGAATTTCTTTCTGTGATCGGACCTTCGGGAGCAGGGAAATCGACACTTCTCCGGTGCATCAATCGAATGGTGGAAATTGATGAGGGGAAAGTAGTTTTCGATGGCCAGGACGTCGGCGCATTGAACAAAAAAGAACTGCGGAAAGTGCGTACAACTATCGGAATGATTTTTCAGCATTATAACCTGGTGCCGCGTTTATCGGTTATCGAGAACGTCCTGCATGGCCGCTTTGGCTACAAGACAACGATTCAAGGGATTTTGGGACGTTTTACCGAAGCGGAAAAAGAACATGCTTTTTTCCTGTTGAAAAAGTTGGGTATCGAAGAACACGCCTATAAACGCTGTGATCAATTGAGTGGTGGGCAACAGCAACGTGTCGGCATCGCCCGGTCATTGATCCAGGAACCGAAAATCGTTTTATGCGATGAACCGATTGCGTCGCTCGATCCAAATGCTTCAAAAGTAATCATGGACCATTTGAAATCGATCACCCAAGAGTTGGGCATTACCTGTATCGTCAACCTGCATCAAGTGGAGATTGCAAAAGACTACTCTGACCGGATCATCGGTTTGAACAAAGGCGGAATCGTTTTCGATGGACCGAGTTACCGGCTCCACCGAAGCCATACAGATCTTATTTATGGAACACAATCAAAAGCAACCCCGGAAATCAGAGAATTGATCATGGTTTAAGGAGCAATTACAGTGAATGAGAAAACAATGAAAGCCAGCCGGAAATGGCAGACACTCTTTTTTGTCGTGTTGATTTTCGGAATGACTCTTGCTTCTTCCGCAATCACCGAGTTTAATATTTTCCATGGCCTTGCCACATTGCCCAAAGCGGGTGCTTGGATCTTCTCGAATCTGTTGATCACTCAGGAATCGTTGGAACGCCTGCCGACGATTTTGGAAAAATTGCTTGAAACGATTCTCATGTCAATTGCCGCAACGACAACGGGCACGGCCGTTGCCTTTTTCTTAAGTTTGATGGGGTCGAAAACGACGGGCACCAGCAGAGCTTTAGGTGTGTTTGCGCGTTTTGTTGCCTCAGTCTCGCGGAATATCCCGGTTGTAGCCTGGGCCTTGATTCTTTTGTTGTCATTCGGCCAAAATTCGATGACAGGTTACCTGGCTTTATTCGTGGGATCTGTCGGATTTCTAACAAGAGCTTTTATCGAATCGATAGATGAAGCGAGTCAAAGTGCGGTTGAAGCACTGCGCGCCACCGGTGCAACATATTTTCAAATCGTTTTTAAAGCCGTTGTGCCGCAATGCTTGCCACAGATGATCAGCTGGATTCTTTTTATGATCGAAACCAATATCAGAAGCGCGACTTTAGTGGGAATCTTAACTGGTACGGGCATCGGCTATGCATTCGATTTGTACTATAAGACCTTGAACTACAATGCTGTAGCTCTCGTTACCTTCAGTATCATTATTGCGGTGATTGTCATCGAGCTGATGTCAAACTATATCAGGAAGGTGATTATTTAATGGAGGCAAGCACATACATAAGGCGTGGAGCCAACGGCCGCATAACAATTAAGATGGGAAGCAAGTCGGAACGCGTCATGACATGGACGGTCACGCTACTCATCGCTTTGACAATCGCGGCGTTCTACTTCTTTGATTACACAGGGCTTAACTTGTCTAAGGCCATTCCGGAAACGTTCTACAACTTAAAAAAGATGTTTTTGGCACCAGCGCTTTCCCATTTCACTTGGGGGCAAGCATTCTATCAAATGGGCGTCACCTTAGGTCTGGCATTTTTATCGACAATACTTGGAGCTGCCATCGCGTTTTTCCTGGCATTGATGGCCGCATCAAATTTGTCAAAAGCCTGGATTTCAAAAACTGTGCGAATTGCTGTCGCATTTATCCGCGCAGTCCCTACTGTTCTTTGGGTATTAATTTTTGCCATTGCAGCTGGCTTGGGCAGTGAAGCGGCGGTGCTTGGTATGCTGTTCCATTCCATCGCTTATTTGGTCAAGGCCTTTTCAGAAGCCTTTGAAGAAGTGGATCAGGGGATCATTGAAGCATTACGTGCGACAGGAGCCAACTGGTGGCACATCGTTGTGCATGCGGTTCTGCCGTCGACGTTCACCTACCTCTTGTCCTGGACATTCCTGCGCTTCGAAATTAATTTTTCAGTTGCTGTGGCAATGGGTGCAGCAGCAGGAGCAGGAGGCATAGGCTTTGAACTATTCATGGCTTCCGGATTCTATTTCGATTTGAGTGAAGTGGGAATGATCACTTATATGATTTTGGTTTTTGCCATCGTCTTGGAAATCCTCTCAACTAAAATGAAAGAACGTTATTTTCCGGCTGCAAAATTAGGCAATTAAATATTATTTTCTGGTAAGTTGTAATAATCAGTTTATTGCGGTTTAATAGAGGGTGAGAGTATTTTCCAATACTAGGAGGCGGAGTAAATGAACTTAGCAGACAAAGTGGCAATCGTAACAGGTGGGGCATCCGGTATCGGCTTGGCGACAGCAAAAGCGTTTCTTGATAAAGGAGCGAAAGTTGTCATCGCCGATTTCAATGAAGAAGGCGGCAAGCAGGCTGAACAACAGTTGAAGCAGGGAGATGCTGAAGTGTTGTTTGTCAACGTTGATGTAGCCAGTGAAGAATCAGTTGAAAAGTTGGTTGCCGCAACAGTCGAACGTTACGGAAGAGTTGACATCATGGTCAATAACGCGGGCGTCGGTGTACTTGGTGTGACACATGAATTGACGTACGAGGATTACCATAAAGTGATTTCCATCAATCAGGATGGCGTCTTTTTCGGTGCCAAACACGCAATCAAGAATATGCTGAAAAATGGCGATGGCGGTGTGATCATCAACACCTCTTCGATTCTTGGAACAGTTGGGGAAGGCGGTGCTTTTGCCTATAACGCCACTAAAGGCGCAGTCAACCTGATGACCAAATCATTGGCTTTGCAGTATGCTGAACATAAGATCCGCGTCAATGCAGTAGCGCCGGGCTATGTGGAGTCCGGCATGGTCAGTAAAGAAGCATTGGGTGATTTCTATGACGCATTGGTTGATAAGCATCCTGTCGGCAGACTTGGACAGCCGGAAGAAATTGCACATGCCATCGTCTTCCTGGTCGAAAATGAGTTTGTGACAGGCAGTACGTTAATGGTCGATGGCGGATATACTGCTCAGTAATGAGACAGCAAAAAAGAGCTGCACCTTGCAGCTCTGAGCTTGTAGACAAAAGAATATTGATGTCATTTAAAGCATGAATACACATTTCATCCTGTTTATACCGGAACCTGCGCTTCAGGCGGACGCTTTCCACGGGCTCGCGCCGAACTAACTCGGACTGGCGCCCGAGTTAGTTCGGCACTTCGCTGTTCCCGCAGGAGTCGCCGCCTGGTGCTCCGGATCCTTGAGTGAAGGTTCTACCAGATTTGTAGAGGCTACATTTCCTGATATTGACTAGCAAGCCTCTCTCTTTGATTGAAGCAACACGCTTCCAAGCGGGCTGGCCACGAAGACTCCTGGGGGACAGCGATAGCTGAAGACCCCGCAGGAACGCAGTGACGAGGAGGCTGAAGCTGAGCCCATGGAAAGCGAAGTGGCCGGACCGCTTGGAGATTATGCACCGCCATACATTTTGGTCAAACTTTATCTACAGTCTGAGAGCTGCACCTTGCAGCTCTTTTTTTGTTGTAAAGTTTTACTTCTTTCTATTAGGGAATTTTCAAGTAAGAGCGATTTAGGGAATTTGGAACGGCTGCAGTAAATGACAGACGAAGAGAGGAAGAGCCCCATGAAAAAACTTGGAATGATTGGCGGTACGGGACCTGAGTCAACTGTCGACTACTACCAATCCATCATCAAAAAATTTCAGGAACAAACCGGTAGTCAGGAAACTTTGCCGGAACTGCTGATCTACAGCATCAATATGTATAAGATTTTCGACTTGCTTGAGAGCGGACAGGAAAAAGAACTGGCGGAATATCTGGCGGCCGCCGTACTGAGCCTGGAGCGGGCAGGAGCTGATTTTGCGGTCATTTCAGCGAATACGCCGCATATCGTCTTTGACCAGGTGCAGCAGAAAGTGAACATCCCGATGATCAGCATCGTTGAAGAAACCTACCAGAAAGCCCGACAGTTGGAACTCCGGAAAATTGGTTTGCTCGGAACCCAGTTCACCATGGAAAATGATTTTTTCAAAGAACCATTCAAGATCAATGGAAAAGAAATCTTCGTGCCGAATGAACGGGAACAACAATACATTCACGAAAAAATCGTCAAGGAACTGGAGCAGGGAATCGTCAATGAGGAAACGAAAAAAGAGTTTCTGGCGATTGTTGAACGGATGATCGAACAACATGAAATTGAAGGGCTGATTCTTGGATGCACGGAGTTTCCGATGATCTTTAAGCCAGAGGATCTGGCTATCCCGCAATTGAACACAGTGGAAGTCCATGTTGCCAAAATCGTTGAAATGATCACGACAGACTGAACAGGTCAGTGGGAAAATGGGCTTTCCTTTGAGGGAGAGCCTTTTTTCGTATGTTTAATAGCAGAACCAAAAAAAAGTTACAGAAATCCTGTAACCCCTTTCTTTATGATAAAACCAATGAATTCTCTTCGAACCCTTCTGCAGACCGCAGATTTTGCCATTGCTGATACAAAATATAATGGTTATAGTGGACAATATGAGCCGAATACGGAAGATTTAGACAATTTTTTTCGGTAGAGTAGAATCTAATTCACAGGTGAAGAGGGTGTGCAGATGAGCAAGGTAATGGAAACAGCAAACAGTTTACCGCTTTGGATTATAGCAGCATTGGTGGTCAGTATCGTCATCTTTCAGGCCATTACGTTCATCAGATTGGCTTCAAGGACAGCTTCAACCGTCGGGATGAGCCGTCTGGAAGTTAAGACGGCTTTGCGGACAGGGGCTATCAGTTCCCTTGGTCCTTCTTTTGCCATTTTGATCGTCGCGATTTCCTTGCTGACATTGATCGGCAATCCGGTGACTTTAATCCGCATCGGCATCATCGGTTCTGCACCGGTTGAAACGATCGGGGCGACAGTCGGTGCGCAGGCGGCGGGTTCCGATTTGGGGTCTGCTGACTTTACGCATCAAGCCTTTACGAATGCGGTTTGGGTCATGTGTCTGGGTGGAATCGGCTGGCTTTTGGTAACCGCATTGTTCACCAAATCCCTCAGTAAAGCACAGGCGAAAATCGCCAGCAACGGCCAAAAAAGTATCACGCTATTGAAAGTGATTTCGACCGCCGCTTTACTGGGTGCCTTCAGTTACTTGGGAACCACTCAGGTGATCAAAGGAATGGATGAAGCGATGGTTTTTCTTGCTGCGTTTGCCGTCATGCCGGTCATCTTGTGGTGCGCTGCTAAATTCAAACTGAACTGGCTCAGGGAATGGTCGCTCGGCTTGATTATTATAGTAGGGATTTCAGTCGGTTATTTCATATCCTGATAAGAAAAGGGGAAACTGCGTATGACGTTGAATAATGATGTGGAAAATGAAGTCCTGGAACATGGCCTTGAAGGGCTTGGAGAAGCAGCGTCATTCAAAACCATCAGTTTCGAGAAGTTTCATGAACGGTCGCATTTCTGGGGAAGGCTGACCATTTGGGCAGTCATTCTCCTTACCTTGGCATTGCCGCTTTATCTGTCTTATGGCCTTGACTTCCACCCGGGCTGGTCAGCCATCCTATCCGGTTTTCTGGCGTATGCCGCGGTAGTCGGGGTTCTCTGGTTTGTTGAGCCAGTCAGCTATTACCCGATCTTAGGGATTTCCGGTACCTATCTGGCGTTTTTGACAGGAAATATCGGCAATATGTGCCTGCCCGCAGCGTCTATTGCCCAATCAGCTGTAAGTGTGGAGCCTGGAACAAAAAAAGGTGAACTGACTGCGACACTGGCGATGGCAGCTGCATCAATCGTCAATATTGTCATGCTGCTGTTCATCGTACTTGGCGGTTCGTATGTCGTAACCCTACTGCCTCAGTCGGTGGTGGATTCCTTGGTATTTGTCCTGCCCGCAATTTTCGGTGGACTCATCGCACAGTTGGCTATGCAAAAGCCATTATGGGGAGTGATCGGCATCGCCTTGGCCTTGGCTGTCAACCTCGGTCCTGTGCCGACTTCACTGAAAGCTTTCTGCTGTATATTCGGATTGGTGATCATCTGCCTGCTTCTGGAAAAACTGAAAAAGGCGAAGGCATAAGCCTGGAGATTAAAAATTAGGAGGAATGCAAAATGGTACAGCAAAACAAGTCATCTCATCTCAAACAACAACTTTTGAATCTGCTCGACAGCCGGAAAGAGGAAATGATCCAGATCCGCCGCCATCTTCATCAGCATCCGGAGCTGTCATTCAAAGAAGAAAAGACTGCGCAGTACATAGCTAATTTCTATAAAGGAAAAGATGTCGAAGTCCAGACGCATGTCGGGAACGGTTTCGGCATCATCGTCACCATCAAAGGCGGCAAGCCGGGCAAGACCATTGGCCTGCGCGCTGATTTTGACGCGCTGCCGATTCACGAGGAAGTGGATGTTCCGTTCAAGTCCCAGAACGCAGGCGTCATGCACGCCTGCGGCCATGATGGCCATACAGCTTATATGCTGGTGTTGGCAGACTGCCTGATCCAATTGAAAGCAGAACTGTCAGGCACTATAAAAATCATTCATCAGCATGCGGAAGAAACACCGCCGGGTGGAGCGAAAAGCATCGTGGAATCCGGTGTGCTCGATGATCTGGATGCGGTATTCGGCACCCATCTGTTCCCAACCCATCCAGCCGGGACCATCGGATACCGAAGCGGCTATGCCATGGCGGGCAGAACTTACTTCAAGCTGAAAATTCAGGGACGCGGCGGCCATGGCTCGTCTCCACAGAATGCCAATGACCCGATTGTCGCCGGTGCTCATTTCATCACCGCGGTACAGACAGTGGTCAGCCGTCGCCTCAATCCATTTGAAATGGGTGTAGTGACGATCGGCTCCTTTGATGGCAAGGGTTCATTCAATATCATCAAAGACAGCATTGAAATCGAAGGCGACGTCCGTTACATGAACGACAAGACACAGCAGCTGATCGACCGGGAAATCCATCGTATCGTCAGCGGCATTGAACTACAGTTTGATGTGAAATGCGATTTGGTCTACACTGCCGATTACCCGCCGCTGAAAAACGATGAGGCCGTAACGGAAGAAGTCGTAGCCATCCTGAAAAAAGCCGCCGATCCCGATATCAAGGAAGTGGTCGAATATCCGGTATTTTCCGGTTCGGAAGACTTCGCTTATTACTTGGAAAAAACACCAGGGCTGTTTTTCAACATCGGCTGCAAACCGAAAGGGCAGTCGGAAGTCTTTTTTAACCATCACCCGAAATTCGATATCGATGAAGACGCCTTGCTGGTTGCCGCAAAAGCGGTTGCTTATGTAGTTTGTGATTATGGGCAGCCCAGCTGAGTTTGGAGTAGAACCGTTCCCTTCAAGGAGCGGTTCTTTTTTGTCTTCATTTTAAATTTTAATGTGAAAATCCTTCTCGTCGAACTGTGGATTGCAGAATGCTTTCTAATAAACTGTCCATTTCAAATGGAGCTCAGTTTAACCATAATTTAGAATGGCTGCTTTTTTCAATTGCTAGTTATTTTTTGATCTACAATTTCACGGATATACTTCATCGTTCGTTGTTGTGCTTCGTCAACAGTGTAATGATTGCGGTTATTCAAGAAATTTGAGAACATGCCTTGCCAAACCAAGTTGGTCAATTCATTCAATTCTTCTGCGGCATCTTTATCCAAAAGACCTTCTTGGACGATGAAGTTAATGGCGAAACGACCACGATCCGTGATGCTTCTTTCCAGTAAACCGGGTAATAATTCTTCTGGGATTGTCACGAGATCGGAAGGATACAGTTCATAATAACGTTCCAGCATATTTTCAGGACGGTCCCCAAGATCCATCAGAAAGACAGCGTTGAAGATTTCAGGAATCTTGAAAGAATACTCGCTGAAACATTCCCAGGCGATGAGATACTTTTCAACAGGGTTATTTGTTTTCTCCATTTCAGTGGTGACTGTCTCCACATAAGGGCGTAAAAACTTTAAGGAAGCAAAAAACAGCAAATGAGATAATTCGTCGAAATAATTATAGATGGTAGCACTGTTGTATCCCGCCTTCTCGGCTACTTTCCGGATCGTTACATGGTCAAATCCTTCAGTTTGGATCAACTCTTCTGTCGCATCAATAAAATATGTCCACATGCGGCGTTTTTTTATATTTTTTTTCTCCAATCGATAACCCACCTTTGAGTATTAAACTATTTTTATATAATGTTGAACTATTCTATACTCTCATGATACGCTAAATAAACAGAAAAGTAATCATGATTATTTTTTAATCATGATTTCACTTTCGACTTTTAGGGGGAAAAAAGATGAATAAAGTAAAAATTGATCCACTTGTATTTTGGTCTTCTTTGATTGTGATCATTGTAGCTACTTTAGGTCTTGTGATTTTTCAAAGCAGTGCCGAACCTGTATTAAATACAATGTTAACAGGGATTACGTATAATCTCGATTGGGCATTTCAATTTTTAACATTTGGTTTATTCTTGTTGTTAATGTATCTCGTATTTGGTAAATACGGAAAAGTGAAGCTCGGAGAGGAAGCGCCTGAGTTTTCCACCTTCAGTTGGGGGGCTATGTTATTTTGTGCAGGGATGGGAACGAGTATCATGTTCTGGTCCATGATGGAGCCAATGTATTATTTCATGGGTCCTCCATTTGGAATAGAGCCGAACAGCAGTGAAGCTGCTGAATGGGCAGTCGCTTATGGCATGTTTCATTGGGGAATCTCTGCGTGGGCACTTTACGCTTTACCTACTGTGACGATTGCTTATTCGTTTTTTGTTAAGAAGAACCATTCGCTTAAAATCAGTTCAGCTTGTCGGGGAGCATTAGGCAAACACGCTGATGGGTTCATCGGAAAAGCCATTGATATCCTGGTCATCTGGAGTTTGGTCGGAGGACTTGGAACTTCTCTCGGACTGGGTGTACCGATGGTATCGGCAGTTATTGGAGAAATTTTCGGTGTTCCACAATCGATGATGTTAAGCATCATCATCATTATTGTTTGGGTCATTATCTATAGCGCAAGTGCGTACATGGGATTATACAAGGGCATCCGGAAGCTCAGTGACTGGAACGTTTACTTGGCATTGGGTTTAGCGATTTTCGTATTGCTGGTAGGTCCAAGTCTGTTTATTCTTTCTAATTTCAGCAACAGCTTCGGATTGATGCTGCAGAACTTCGCATTTATGAGCTTTTCAACCGATCCGATCAATCATGGAGGGTTTCCGCAGACGTGGACAGTTTTTTATTGGGCTTGGTTCGCAGCAACGGCACCTTTCATCGGTTTGTTCGTTGCCCGTATTTCAAGAGGCAGAACGATCCGTGAATTGATTACCCATATATTGATATGGGGATCTGTAGGCAGCTGGATTTATTTCGGTATTTTTGGCGGCTATACCTTGAATCTCCAATTAAGCGGAGCACTCGATGTCATTGGAATTATGGGTGAAAGAGGAGATCCTGCTGCAATTGTTGAGATTTTAAAAACCTTGCCACTCAGCTTCATCGTTTTGCCGTTCTTCGCACTTCTTGGATTTATCTTCCTGGCAACGTCGTTGGATTCGGCCACCTATATTTTAGCATCCATCACGACAAAAGAATTGACAGCAGGCCAGGAGCCAGCCCGCTGGAATCGGATGCTTTGGGGAATGGTATTGGCTGCCTTAGCTATATCTTTACTGCTGATCGGCGGGTTAAGAGTCATCCAGACATCCTCCGTCATTGTTTCAGTGCCGGTGATTATCCTCTACGTATTGCTTTCGGTTTCACTCCTGCGGTGGTTAAAGCAGGATCACCCTGAGGCAGAAACATCAACTGAAAAAGGAGAGCTTGAGTAATGGTATTCAACGTAAGAGAAAGCACAAGGTCAATTAAAGAAGATTTTCCATATGAAGTGGATATAGTGGAGCACGTATGGATTCCCATGTCTGACGGCGTTCGGTTGTCGGCAAAGCTATGGATTCCAAAATGTACAAAAACCAAGCCGCTTCCAGCGATTCTGGAATACCTTCCTTACCGAAAAAATGAATTTACCGCATTGCGGGACTCGATTCGCCATCCATATTTTGCTGGGCATGGCTATGTCAGCATCCGTGTCGACCTAAGAGGCTGCGGAGATTCCGAAGGCATAATGTATGACGAATATGCCAAACAGGAACAGGATGATGCGCTTGAAGTGCTCGACTGGATTGCCAAACAGGAATGGTCCACTGGCTCTGTCGGCATGATCGGGAAATCCTGGGGAGGATTCAACGGTCTCCAGGTTGCTGCACGTCAGCACCCGGCCCTGAAAGCGATTATTACACTTTGTTCTACTGATGACCGCTATGCTGATGATGTCCATTATAAGGGAGGCGTTTTGCTCGCTTCCGATATGCTCTGGTGGGCTTCGACGATGTTGGTTTATAACGGCAGGCCGGCCGATCCAAAGCATGTTGGGGATGCATGGCGCGAAAATTGGTTGGAACGACTGGAAAAAACGCCTCCATTCGTAGAAGCGTGGATGAGTCATCAGCGGCGTGATGCTTACTGGAAGCATGGCTCAGTTTGTGAAAACTACGATGATATCAAAATTCCGGTCTATGCGGTCGGTGGTTGGGCTGATGGCTACACCAACGCAATTTTCCGAATGGTACAGAACTTAAAAGGACCCAAAAAAGGGTTGATTGGTCCTTGGGCACATGAATATCCGGAAGTTGCGGTTCCCGGGCCACAAATCGGCTTTCTGCAAGAATGTCTTCGTTGGTGGGACCAATGGCTGAAAGAGGAAGAAACAGGCATTATGGACGAACCCGTCTTGCGTATGTGGCTGCAGGACGCCGTTCCACCGAAAACAGACTACCATGTCCGTCCTGGGGAATGGGTTCTTGAGAACAGTTGGCCGACCGAAAATGCCAAAGAACAAACGCTGCACCTCGGTGACTTGCAATTAACCGCCAAGCCGGATGGGGGCAAAGAAAGCTTGATGACGCATCAGCAACATGGGCTGTATGCAGGTGTGTACTGTCCATTTGGCCAAGAAGGCGATATGCCGTCAGATCAAGCAATTGAAAACGGATTGTCGAACACCTTCACCGGCAAAGAACTAAAAGAAGAACTGGCGATCCTCGGATTTCCGAAAATGCAGCTGAAGCTTCTCAGCGACAGCAAACGAGGGAATTTGGCGGTGCGCTTGAGTGATCTGTCACCTTTTGGTACATCAAAGCTAATCAGTTGGGGACAATTGAACCTGACGCATCGTGACAGCCATGAATTCCCTGAAGATGTGCCAATCGGTGAAGAGTTTGTCGTAACAGTGGAGCTGGACGCTATTGGCTACAAAGTGCCGAAAGGTCATCGTCTGCAATTATCAGTGGCCCCGACCTACTGGCCGCATGCTTGGCCCACAGCAGAGGAAGCGGAAATCCAGATCATTAAAGATCAGGACACGAAACTGATCCTTCCGGCTTACACGAACAAGACGCAGCCAGAAGATATTGTTCCTTTCGAACGTCCCGAAACGGCGGCTGTTATGGAGCGTGAGATAATGCGGGAAGCGGGACGGACCCGTGAAATCCGCCATAATACGGTGACCAATGAATGGGTGTTAAATGATTTTTCAGATGAAGGATGCCGGCGATTACCGGAAAATGGCCTGGAATACGGCAGCACCAATAAAAACGTTTACCGCATCACTGAAGGAGATCCTCTATCAGCTTCTGTCGTCTGCGATTGGACATTGACGGTTGGACGTGAAGATTGGCAAACACGCTTGGAGTCATCTAGTACGATGACTTCCGATGCTTCCAAATTCTACATCACTAGTGGATTGAAAGCTTACGAAGGCGATAAAATAGTTTATGATACATGCAGGAAATTTGAAGTCGACCGCGATTTTAACTAAAGGCTAAAAAAGGAGCTTCCATTTCACTGGGAGCTCCTTTTTCGATACCAAGTTTTAAAAATCTCTGGATGGAAAACAATCATGGGATAAAGTATGATGAAACCACAAGCAAAACCCGTGCCTTTAGAGGAGGTGGTATCAGATGACAATCGCTCCCGCCAAACAGCGCAGTCCATCGTGCCAGGCTTTCTTCCTTATACATCCATCCGAAAAAACATAAGGAGTGGTCTCACATGATCCATGTAAAAGAAACGAACCAGAACAGTGGCAGCACAGAAGACAACCCAAAAGCGTTTATCCGGAATGACCAATACAATTTCATCAAGGATCAGACGAAAATCCTGGTGTCGGGACAAGCCAGCGCAAATGATGCAGAGGTATTGAATGTACTCAGGCATCTCGCACACGAAAAAGTCTATA
This sequence comes from Planococcus sp. SE5232, assembly GCF_050686535.1. Lineage (NCBI taxonomy): Bacteria > Bacillati > Bacillota > Bacilli > Caryophanales > Caryophanaceae > Planococcus > Planococcus sp. SE5232. The sequence goes on from NZ_JBOGCP010000001.1 coordinate 220,062, forward strand.
AATTATTTCCATCACTTACCGAAGAGCAGAAGAAAATCCTCAACCCTTTGGTACAGGTGAAGGAACTTAGCGATGCGGAAGCATTTCTGGGACTGCTTCAGCCATACATCATTCCATTCAAAGCAGTCACAGATCAGGGATTGAAGAAGTTATTCCCTAAAGCAAAAAAGTTCAAGGGACCGAAGCTGGAGACTATCAACTTCAGCAGAACTTCCTATTTGGCGTGGACGGAAAGTTCCAATCTCATGTATTTGGTGGCGGATGAAAGCGATCGGCTGATCGGTGTCCAAGGCAGCTTTACACGCAGTGCGAAGCAAGGCATCTGCACCATCTGCAACCGCCACAGTGAAGTCGGCATGTTCATCGCCAAAACAAAAAGCTCCGGGCAGGATCAGTTTATCAAGCGGGGCAATTACATTTGCCAGGATTCCGCTGCCTGCAATGAGCATGTCAAAACCTTGGACCGTCTGAATGAATTTATCGGACAGTTCCAGAAATAGCAAAGCAGATAAGAACCGTTTCCGGAAGTCGTTAAAATGACTTCCGGAAACGGTTCTTTTTTCTATCGGAAAAGCTAATGGGCTCACTCGTTTGTTTTGTACCTTCTGTAGACTACATTTTCCGATCGACTAAAGAAAAGGCACAGTTTAAATAATTAGAATTTTCTTTTAATTAAGTATTGATTTATCGTGGAAGCGCTTTTATAATGATGATAATATCAAATGTCACGACGCTGAACAAATGTAAAAAGGAGGCGGAAATCCATGTGGGGATGGTTCATCGTTTTGTTTGCTGCAGTCTGGCTGCTTCAACTTTGGATGACCAAAGCGCAGTTGAAGAATTATCATGGCACGATCAGGGAGTTGAGCAGAAGGCCTTCAGGATATCTGGGTGTAGGGATTCAAAAACAGAAACTGGGAATAGGGGCGGTAGCAATTTTGGTGACTGATGAAGCCGGAACCGTGGTCGAAAGCCGGTTGATGCATGGCGTTACAGTGTTCAGCCGTTTTGAACCATTCACGAAGTATATTGGCATGCCGTTGGAAGCTGTAATGGAAGGTCTTAACGGGGAACCGATGGATCTGGCCTTTAAGATGGCAATTGAAAAGATAAAGGCGCAGATGAATGAAAAGACAAATTTAGCGGTATAAGGAGGAAGAATAATGGACTTTTTAGTTAGATTGGCAGAAGGGTTTATTGGCATGTTCCAAGCAGGCGGTGATGTTTTTGTCGGCTTGGTGACCGGCATCATTCCGTTGCTTGTTGTTTTGATCACAGCCGTTAATGCATTTATCCGTTTGGTGGGGGAAGAGCGCATCAACAAACTAGCACGCAGAAGCACGAAGAACATCATTTTGCGTTATTCGCTGTTTCCTGTCTTAGCGGTTTTCTTCCTGACCAACCCGATGGCCTATACCTTCGGGAAATTTCTGCCGGAAAAACAAAAACCGGCATTTTATGATTCAGCAGTATCTTTTGTGCATCCGATTACAGGCTTGTTCCCACATGCCAATCCCGCTGAGTTGTTTGTGTATCTGGGAATTTCCGCAGGGATCACCCAATTGGGCTTTTCGCTTGGGCCATTGGCGATCCGCTTCTTTATCGTAGGGGTGATCGTCATTCTGATCCGGGGCATCGTCACAGAAATCATCACGGTACGTATGATGAAATCACGAGGCATGGAAGTCTAACTAACCGAGTGGTCTAAAAAAGGGAGGCAAAGAAAATGAGCAGCATTCAGACGCCATTGAATTTTAAGCCGGTGACAGTAACGAAAGGCAGAGGCGGTTGGGGCGGTCCGTTGACCATTCGGCCAAATGAAGAAAAGCGCTACATTGTGTCGGTAACAGGCGGCGGCATTCATCCCGTTGCGGAAGAAATTGCGAAACTGACCGGTGCCGAAGCAGTAGATGGATTTAAAGGTTCGTACGATAAAGAAACCATGGCCTGCGTCATCATCGATTGCGGCGGAACGGCCCGCTGCGGCGTTTACCCGAAGATGAACATTCTGACGGTCAATGTCAATGCGACCTCACCATCGGGACCATTGATGAAATTCATCAATGAAGAGAATTTCGTGTCCGGAGTGAAACTTGAAAACATCAGTGCAGTAGCGGCTCCATACGAAGACCAGGACGCTGTGGAGGACGCGGTGGAGAAAGTGGAAAGTCCGGCAGCCCGCGAAAAGACGCCGCAGGAGATAAAAGAAGAAGCAAAACAAAAAGCAGCCGGCTATAAGCAGAAGCCTGAAAAAATGAACATCATCGAGAGAATCGGCCGTGGAGCCGGTAAAGTGGTCGGGATTTTCTATCAAGCCGGCCGGGAAACCATCGATCAGGTGCTGAAGAACATTTTGCCGTTCATGGCTTTTGTCAGTATGCTGATCGGGATTATTACTTTTACCGGAATCGGTGATTTAATCGCCAATTTCGTTTCGCCATTAGCAGGGAATATTGGGGGCTTGCTGATCCTATCAGTTATTTGTGCATTGCCGATCCTGTCGCCATTGCTTGGACCGGGTGCAGTTATTGCCCAAGTAGTCGGGGTTTTGGTCGGTGTGGAAATCGGCCGCGGGAATATCCCGCCGGAATTGGCGCTGCCTGCCCTGTTTGCCATCAATCCACAGGTTGGGGCGGATTTCGTGCCGGTTGGCCTGACATTGGGAGAAGCGGAGCCGGAAACCATTGAAGTCGGGGTTCCAGCGGTCTTGCTGTCACGTGTTATCACCGGCCCACTCGCGGTCGTCATTGCATACTTGTTCAGTTTCGGTCTGTACAGCTAGAAAATAAGGAGGTAATAAGGTGGAGGATATCATGACGAAAAAATATGAAGCAAAAATAACGGAAATCGGTGAAGAAGTGGAAATCTTTTTAGATGAAAATATGCTGGTCATTTTCAATGACACAGTTCCTGAATCATTGAGGTCGATTGGTGTGATCCATGAACGGGCGGACCTTCTCGAGAAAGTCGAGTCCGGCGATGTGTTGGAGATCAATGGACAGCGGTATGAGATTTTATTTGTCGGTAGCAAGGTGAATGACACACTCGAAGAAATCGGCCATTGCACCATCGCCTTCAACGGTGAAACAGACGCCAGCTTGCCGGGAACGATGTGTGTGGAAAATAAGGCGTTGCCTGAATTGGAGATCGGCGCCACGATCCGGATTGTAAAGCGTTAAAAAGAGGAGGTTAGTTCATGCTGGGGATAAATAGAAAACTTGAAGAACTTGAGCGCAATGGTGAAATAATCAAAGTTGGTGTAGTGGGGGCCGGCCAGATGGGACGGGGAATGATCTCGCAGATTGAAAGCATGGCGGGCATGCGCGTCGTTGCCACTGCAGATATTCAAATCGGCAATGTCACCAACGCATATGTGAAATCAGGGGTTTCAGCAGATGATGTCGTCGAAACCAATAGCGTCCAGCAAGCGGCAGCGGCCGTCAAGGAAGGTAAGGTCGTAGCGACAACTGATGCCCAACTGGTCACCTCATTGCCGGAAGTCGATGTCGTCGTGGACGCCACGGGAGTACCGGACATCGGAGCGAAGATTGCCTGGGACGCCATCCTCAACCGCAAGCATATCGTTATGCTGAACGTGGAGGCTGACGTTACGGTAGGGGTCATTTTGAAGAAAATGGCCGATGCCAGCGGCGTGGTCTACACGGGTTCTGCGGGTGATGAGCCGGGAGCCATTATGGAATTGTTCGATTTCGCCGATGCACTGGGCTTTGAAGTGGTAGCGCTTGGAAAAGGCAAGAATAATCCGTTGAACCTGAATGCAAATCCTGATACAGCAGCGGAAGAGGCTGCCCGAAAAGGAGCCAGTCCGAAAATGCTTGCTTCTTTCCAGGACGGCACGAAAACCATGGTCGAAATGACCGCAGTAGCAAATGCCACAGGCTTTTTACCCGATAAACCGGGCATGCATGGCTTTGTCAGCGACGTGAAAGGCTTGCCTGAAATCTTCAAATTGAAAGAAGACGGCGGAGAAGTCAACAATAAGCGGATTGTTGAATACATCAACGGCATTGCACCCGGCGTATTCGCCATCATCGCTTCTGAAAAAGAAGAAGTGAATCACGAGCTGAAGTATTTGAGCATGGGGGATGGGCCGAATTATGTGCTTTATCGTCCGTATCATCTGACCAGCTTGGAAACACCGATTTCGATTGCGCGTGCTTATATCTACAATGAAGCGACGATTGCGCCTTGGCATGGGCTCCAAGCCGAAACAGTGACCGTAGCGAAAATCGATCTGGCAGCAGGTGATTTCCTGGACAGCATCGGAGGGTTCACGGTATATGGCCATATCCTTACAGCGCAGGAAGCGCGGGATAAAAATGCATTGCCGCTGGGATTGGTTGATAAGAACGTCCGCTTAAAGCGGGATATCAAAAAAGGCGAAATCATCAGTTATGACGATGTCGAACAAACCAAAGATTCGACGATTTGGCGTCTGCGCCGCATGCAGGATGACACGTTTAAAGCGGAAACTGAAAGAGAGATTCCAGTGAAAGCTTAGCCCGTCCAATCTCATGTAGAGGAAAAACCCAATCAACTGAATGAGAAGGTGTCCAAACATGGAAATCAAAACTATGGAAGCGGCTCTATTCTGCAACCATTGCAAAGAAGAAGTGAATCATGAAATCACCTATATCAACGATGATATAAAGAGCATCCGATGTGAGCAATGCAACAAGACCAAGAAGCTCAAAGTGGACGTCAATAAGAAGTTCTATAAAGAAGTCTATGACCGGATTTCCTCGAAGCCGACGCGGATCACGCAGGAATACAAAGACGACTTGAGCCATCTGCTGCTTTCCCTTCCTGTGCGGACGGTCAGCAAGCCGTATCGCCTGCTGAAGGACGTCAATGCATCGCGGAAAATAATCAAGCAGTACAAGCAGAAAAAAAGCAGAGTTAAATAATGTTGCTGTCCAAGGGCCAGACTTCTCCATAACCATTCGAGAGGGTTGGCCCTTTCGGTTAACTTGACTAAATAGTCTAAAAATATTATATTTTACATATGTCACAATACAGAACATATGTAAAAGGAGGAAGACACATGACACAGAAACTGAAATTGCCGCCACAAGTTAAAGAAACGGAATTAAGGGATTTGTACAAGCAGATGTGGCTGATCCGTTTTTTTGAAGAAAAAGTGGACGAGTTTTTCGCAAAAGGGATGATTCATGGAACCACTCATTTGAGCGTCGGGCAAGAAGCTTCTGCCGTCGGTTCCATCGCTGTTCTGGAAGAGCAGGACAAGATTACCAGTACGCACCGCGGCCATGGGCATTGTATCGCCAAAGGGGCAACCGTAAATGGCATGATGGCTGAACTTTTCGGCCGGACTACGGGTTACTGCAAAGGCAAAGGCGGATCGATGCACATTGCAGATGTCGACAAAGGAAACCTTGGAGCCAACGGCATTGTAGGAGGCGGCTTTGCGATTGCTGCAGGAGCTGCGCTGACTTCACAGATGAAAAATGCCGGCTATGTCGTCCTGTGCTTCTTCGGGGACGGAGCTTCGAATGAAGGCAGTTTCCACGAAGCGATCAACCTGGCGTCCATCTGGAAATTGCCGGTAGTCTTCATTTGCGAAAACAATCAATACGGCATGTCGGGGCCGGTTCGGGAAATGATCAACATCGAAGATATTGCCGCACGGGCGGCAAGCTACGGAATTCCAGGGAAAGTGGTCGATGGCAACGATGTGTTCGATGTCATGAATGGAGTCAGTGAAGCCGTAGAGCGGGCGCGCAACGGAGAAGGGCCATCCATTATCGAAGCGAAAACATACCGTTCCAAAGGACATTCGAAGAGCGATGCCAAAAAGTACCGGACACGCGAGGAAGAAAAAGAATGGCAGCTTCGGGACCCCATTAAATTGATGGCCGAAGTTCTGATCGAGGAAGGGATTTTCACACAGCAGGAAGCCGATCAAATTAAAGCTGAAGCCAAAAAGGAAATCGAAGAATCAGTGGAATTCGCAAAAAACAGTCCAGAGCCGACTTTGGATGCTCTGATGGAAGACATTTACGCATAAGGCGGAGTAAAGGAGAATCGACGCATGAGAGAGCTGACCTATTTAGAAGCAGTAAGAGAAGCGATGAGCCAGGAAATGCGTGACAATGAAGATGTCTTTGTACTAGGGGAAGACATCGGTGTCTATGGCGGCGCATTCGGTGTCACCCGTGGAATGATAGAAGAGTTTGGTCCGGAACGGATCCGCAATACGCCTATTTCAGAAGCGGCCATCTCGGGAACAGCAGTTGGAGCGGCGCTGACGGGCATGCGACCGATCCTGGAACTGCAGTTTTCCGATTTCATGACCATCGCAATGGACAACATGGTCAACCAGGCAGCGAAGATCCGTTATATGTACGGAGGGAAAGGAAAAGTGCCCATGGTGCTCCGGACGCCAGCCGGCTCGGGTACGGGGGCTGCAGCGCAGCATTCACAAAGTCTGGAAGCCTGGATGGCCCATATACCTGGGCTGAAAGTGGTCCAGCCTTCGACGGCTTACGACGCCAAAGGATTATTGAAGGCGGCGATCGACGACGACAACCCGGTCATTTTCTATGAACATAAACTTTGCTACCGGACGAAATCCGATGTTCCGGAAGAACTCTATTCGATTCCGCTGGGCAAAGCCGATATCAAAAAACAAGGGACGGATGTGACGATCGTCGCGACGGCGATCATGGTCCATCGAGCGTTGGAGGCCGCTGAGGAACTTGAAAAAGAAGGCATCCATGCCGAGGTGATCGATCCACGGACGCTCGTGCCGCTCGACATCGATACCATTGTCCAGTCCGTCCAAAAGACTGGTCGTCTGGTCGTGGTCCATGAAGCCGTGAAACGCGGTGGATTCGGCGGCGAAATTGCCAGCCTGATCGCAGAAAGTGAAGCCTTCGATTATCTGGATGCGCCCATCAAGCGGCTTGGCGGAAAAGCGGTTCCGATTCCTTATAATCCGGAGCTGGAAAAAGCGGCGGTTCCAGGAGTGGCTGATATCGTCACAGCCGTCAAAGAAACGCTAAACCGCCTGTAGGGAGGAGAAACAGATGGCCAAAGAAATTTTCATGCCGAAGCTGAGCAGCACCATGGAAGTCGGCACATTGCTTCAATGGTTCAAAGAAGAAGGAGATTCGGTCGAAGTCGGAGAACCGCTATTTGAAATCATGACCGATAAAATCAATATAGAAGTCGAGTCCTATGAGGAAGGCACTTTGCTGAAACGTTATTTTGAAGAAGACGATGAAGTGCCGATCAATCATATTGTCGGCTATATCGGCGAAGAGGGGGAGGAAGTTCCCGAATCGCCGCCTGGAGAGTCCGGCGTCAGCAACAAACCCGTCTCTGCAGAAGCACCCCAACAACAGGAAGAAGCCGAATCGAAGGAGCAGCCCTCTGAACAGCCGGAAAAAGTCCGGGCAACTCCGGCTGCCAGAAGAGTCGCCCGGGAAAGGGAACTCAGCCTCGCAGAAGTCGAAGGCACAGGTCCGAAAGGGCGGATTCACCAGGCGGATGTTGAAGGATTTGCCACGGCTTCCGCCACCGCCACCGCTTCCAGCAGTGCTACGCCGCTTGCTGAAAAAGTAGCGAAAGCGGAAGGAGTGGAATTGCAGGAAGTCAGCGGCAGCGGTCCACGAGGCAAGATTTACCGGGCAGACGTAGACCAAGCCAAGCAACCGGCGGCTTCTCAAGCGGCACCGGCTAAACGGGTGAAAATGGCAGGGATCCGGAAAGCTGTAGCAGACCGGATGCTTCATAGCAAAACGACCGCACCGCATGTCACCCTCAATAGTGAAATCGACATGGCTGAAGTGGTGGCGATGCGCAAGCAATTGCTGGGGCCGATTGAAAAACAGACCGGTTATCGGATCAGCTATACCGAAATCATCTTAAAAGCGACAGCCCATGCGTTGATGCGGCATCCGAACATCAATGTTTCACTGGAAGGCAATGAAATTGTCCATCATAAAGCCATTAATGTCGGATTGGCGGTGGCACTCCAAGATGGACTGGTGGTGCCGGTCATCAAAGATGCCGACCAGAAAGGCTTGGCTGAACTTACAATAGCCTGCAAAACAGCCGGGCAGGCAGCCAAAGAAAGCAAGTTGAAACCTGACGAAATGGCAGGGGGCACCTTCACCATCAGCAACCTCGGAATGTACGCAGTCGATACATTTAACCCAGTCATCAATCAGCCGGAATCGGCGATTCTTGGCATCGGACGAATCAATGAAAAACCCGTGGGTCTCAATGGCCAGATTGTGCTTCGCCCTATGATGGGAGTCGGGCTGTCATTCGACCACCGTGTCATCGACGGAGCACCGGCGGCCGCCTTCTTAACAGATTTGAAGGCAGTGCTTGAAAATCCATTTGAATTATTAATGTAAGGGGTAGATCCTATTGAAGACTTATGAAGTGGCGGTGGTCGGCGGCGGACCAGCTGGATATGTGGCGGCCATCAGAGCCGCCAAGCTTGGCAGGACAGTGGCATTGGTGGAAGCGCGTGAACTTGGCGGAACATGCCTCAACCGTGGCTGTATTCCTTCCAAGACTTTGCTGCGGCACGCCGAAGTCATCGAAAGCATCGAGAAAGCCAAAAGCTGGGGCATTGAAACAGGACCGGTCACCGTATCCTTATCCAAAATGATGAAACGCAAAGATGAAGTCATCCAAAAACTTCGGACCGGTATCTCTTACTTGATGAAACAAGGAAAAATCGATGTCTTGAATGGCTATGGAGAAGTGCAGGCGGATGGCGTCATTCAAGTCGACCTAAATGGTAATCAGGAAACGATCAAAGCTGATAAAATCATTTTAGCCACCGGGTCGAAACCGATTGTCCCGCCTATTCCAGGTCTGGAGAGAGGGAATTTCCATACCAGCGATACGATTTTTGACATCACGGAAATTCCGGCCTCTCTGGTCATCGTTGGAGGCGGAATCATTGGTGTGGAATTTGCCTGCATCTTCGCTGCCATCGGCGTGCCGGTCACCATCATTGAAATGAGCGGCAGTATTGTGCCGAGCGAAGATCCGCAAGCTGCAAAAGTTTTGGCGAAATCGTTGAAAAAGAAAGGCATTACCATTTTAACGTCGACCAAAGTGACGGCAGTGGAGCGAGGAGACAGTTCCCGATTGGTTCATACCGAAAATCAAAAAGGACAGAAAGAAAGCTTGCAGACCGATATGATTCTGTTGTCGGTCGGCAGGTCTCCCAATACCTCGGCATTCAATTCCCTGGAGCTGGAGATGAATGGACCTTTCGTGAAAGTGGATGAGCGGATGGCCACCAGCCTTCCGAACATATACGCAGCCGGCGACCTGGTCGGCAATTGGCAGCTTGCGCATGTAGCGAGTGCCGAAGGCTTGGTGGCTGCAGCTAATGCAGCAGGACAGGAAGAAACGATTGATTATCATGTGGTGCCGCGCTGCGTCTACACAAACCCTGAAATTGCCAGTGTCGGGATGACTGAAGAAGAAGCAGAACAAAAAGGCATCCCTTTCAAAGTGGTGAAAGTGGATCATGCCGGAAACGGCAAAGCATTGACTTTGGATGAAAAAGAAGGCTTCACCAAATTGATTGCCGACACCACCTACGGCGAAATCCTGGGCGTTTCCATGGTCGGCCCTCATGTGACAGAAATGATTGCGGAACCGTCCGCCTATATGCGGTTGGAAGGCACAGTCGATGAGCTGGCTACCATGATCCATGCGCATCCGACAGTTTCCGAAAGCCTGTATGAAGCCGCTGCTTCTTGGTTAGGGAGGGGTGTGCATCACTAGAAAAGTGAAAGTGCCTGTTCAGCTCTGACAGGGGTAAGACGATCTGGCGAAGCGGCATGCTTTCAGCCGCACAGCCAGAGCGGCTTACATCCCGAAGAGCTAGGCACTTGCAACTGGACAACTAGAAAAGCGGAAGCGCCCGTTTAGCTCTGCCGGGCATAAGACAGACCGGCAGTGTGGCGTACTTTGCTACGCAGCTGGGTTGGCTTATGACCCAAAGAGCTGGGCGCTGGAGTCTGGACAACTAGAAAAGCGGAAGCGCCCGTTTAGCTCTGCCGGGCATAAGACAGACCGGCAGTGTGGCGTTCTTTGCCACGCAGCTGGGTTGGCTTATGACCCAAAGAGCTGGGCGCTGGAGTCTGGACAACTAGAAAAGCGGAAGCGCCCCAGCCAGAGTCTGAACCATAACCAAAAGCTGAAATACTCTACTCTTAAGCCGAAAAGCCGATTGGCCTGATGCTTCGTGCATCAGGCCAATCGGCTTTTTTAGAACATATGTAACCAAGTTCAGTCCATCGGCTTTTTAGGGTGAAGCAGCAAGTCTGCTGTAACGTCATCGATGATCAATACGTCCAGGTAACCGCCTTTTAACGCGGCTCTAAGGCTTTCCACTTTATGGGCGCCTTCGACAATGCCGACGACCTGCGGGATGTTCTTGAATTCTTCCAAATCCAGGCCGATGACCAAGTCGTTCAACGGGTGCCTGATCTGGTTGCCGTCCGCGTCATAAAAGCGCGAACCGATATCTCCTGCAGCCCCGGCACTCTTCAATGAATCCAAATCTTCCGTAGTCAGATACTTCATATCGACCATAGTCGAGCCTTCAAACGGATTGCCGAGTCCGACAACCGCCATTTCCACATTACGCCCTTCTTCCAGCACCATGGCAATATCCTCCGACTGGATCAGCCGCTCTTTCAATTCCACAGATTCCACCATGGCAGGTGCATACAGATAAGAACAATAAGAGTTCATCTTTTGAGCTAGTTGATAAGCGAGGAGATTTGAATGGATGTTTACAAATTTCCGGCCCATTCCCCCGACCAGCGGGACAATTTGGAGGTCGCGATGCTGTTCATACGGGTATTCCTGCACAAATTTAGACAAGGTGCTGCCCCATGAAATACCCAGTGATTTAATGTCTTTGATATTTTTGGATACATAGGAAGCCGCCGCTTTTCCAAGGGCATGTTTAATCATGTCGGTGCCTAAATTGGCTGCAGGCACAACCAGAGCTTCTTTCAAGCCATACGCTTTTTCCAGCTGCTGCTCCAATTCCACTGTATGAGCATTCTCATCTTTGATGTAAATTTCCACTATGCCCATTTCCCTTGCCTTATTCAGCAGTTTTGAAATCACCGGTCGGGATACACCCATTTTGCTGGCGATTTGCGCCTGGGTCTGACCGTCGAAATAGTAGAGGTTAGCGACCTTTACGATCTGTCTGCGTTCTTCCCAATTCATCATCGTTGCACCTTCTTGTCAGAGTCCGATTTGCGGCTGTAAAGTCCAGCTTGTTAACCGCTTTCATGTCTCCATTATACGATTTCCCCCTTTCTTTGTACACCATTGCAAAAGGTAAATGCTCCCAAAATAACCGTCCTTTTAATGTTTTAATCTAAATAATAGAATTTTCCGTCAATTAATAAGGTAGAATAAGAAATGGCATCAGCTGTAAGAATTCTTAAGTTTATCGCCGAATTGAAGCTAGGGAGGAATGGCGGAATGCGTTTAGCGACAATCAAACAATCAGGTGAAGAAATGGCTGCCTTAGTGCTGGCATCCGGAGTGGTGCCGTTTGAGCGGTTGAACGAGACGTTCAACCAAAAATGGGCAACGAATCTATTGGAATTGATGGAATCGGACCAACTGAATGCGTTGAACCATTGGTTTCAAGATGAATTCCAGCAAAAGATAAAAGAGGAATCCTTTAAGGAACTGATTATTCCGTTCGATCAGGTCAGCTATGCACCGCTTTATCGCCATCCGCGAAAGATTTGGGGAATCGGTTTGAATTACGTGGAGCATGCAGCCGACTTGCATGAAGTGTCGCCCAACACCGAACCGGCAAGTTTTATGAAACCTGACACGACGATTATCGGTCCGGGAGATACCATTCAGGTGCCGTTGCAATCGGAGCGCACCACTGCCGAATCTGAACTGGGCATCATCATAGGAAAAGAGTGCAGGGATGTTTCGGAAGAAGATGCGCTCGATGTCATAGCCGGCTATACGACGATTATCGATATGACAGCAGAGGATATCCTGCAGAAAAATCCGCGTTATTTGACGCGTGCCAAAAGCTTCGATACATTTTTCAGTTTTGGTCCGCATCTGGTTACGCCGGACGAAGTGGAGGATGTCCTCGAGCTGAAAGTGGCGACTGTCATCAACGGGGAAGTGCACCGCGAGAATACGGTTTCGAATATGACCTTTCAGCCGCAGTTTCTGATTTCATTCCATTCTAAGGTAATGACTTTGCTGCCGGGCGACATCATTTCGACCGGAACCCCGGGAGCCGTGGTGATCCGGCAGTGGGATGTAGTGAGTTGCCGGATTGATGGCTTCGAACCGCTCGAGAACCCAGTGGAGGATTTGAAGATGGGTGAGTAAGTTGTCTATCCGCAAAAAAAAAGACCGCTGTACTTCCAACCTGAAATTGGAGTACAGCGGTCTTTGGCATGTGGCAGAGTTAAATCTTAAAAGGCATATTGGAATAACGCGTAATAGAGAGGCCCCAGCAATACCAGCATCAACGCGCCGGAAATAAGGGTCATGGATGCAGTGCCGGCTTCCGGGTCTTCTACAGTGACATGCGACTTGATGAAAAAGAAAAACAATAAATCCCATAAGACCACGGCTGCAAGAACCACTTGCCAGACAAAAGGCGTGAAAATCTGGTGATGGGTAACAAACCCGAACAGGCCAACCCAGGCAATGACTGTAAATGCCAGGTCAATCAGAAAAACAGGGCTCCGGTAGCCGCCGTGAATGAAAAAACCAATCGTGGACGTGGCTAGAAGTGCAGCGTATATGTACCAAAAAATTTGAATCATGAACTTATTCCTTCTTTCGTAGTCATCTTACCCATTATAAGAGAAGGCGGCCGGAATTAAAATTTTTCCGCTTATGATTTATCAGACCGTAAAGGCAAGAATGAGGATGCATCTCGCGCTCCGCGGTTATAAACTGGAGATAACAGCGGGAAGCACAAAGCTGAAGATCCCGCAGCACTGGGATATAATGAAGCAAACAGATAGATAAATTCAATAAAGCATTTGCATAGGATTCGAGCGGAAGGAGACTGCATGATGGAAAAGGAAAATTTGTCTTTTGATGAGATGTGGGAAAAAGTCATGGCTTGCGATCGGAAATATGACGGTCTTTTTTACACGGCGGTCAAAACAACCAAAATTTACTGCAGGCCATCCTGCAGATCCCGGAAGCCCAAAAAGAGCAACGTCACATTTTATACGACCATGGCTGAAGCTGAATCGAATGGATTTCGGGCATGCAAAAGATGCCAACCCGAAACGGAATTTTCACCTGATGAAGAACTGACACGCAGAGTGATGGCTTACCTGACGGCCAACTACAGGGAAAGCATCAACCTGCCGGACATTGCTGATTATGTTGGCATGAGCCCGTTTTACCTGGAGCGTGTATTCAAGCAGGAAACGTCTGAAACACCGCGTTCCTGTCTGGAGAGAATCAGGGTCGACAAGGCAGCGCATCTTTTAAAATGCACCGATCTGTCCAATCTTGCCATATGTTTTGAGGCGGGATTTCAAAGTCCTTCCAATTTCTATAGAATATTCCGCAAGCTGAAAGGTTATTCACCAACTGAGTTTCGGAAGCAGAGCGAGGCGATGACTTCATGAAAAAGGTACACGATGAACTGTATACAAAAATACCGACGCCTGCTGATTTTAATTTTGCGGAATGCCTTGTCCATCTGGGCCGGTCTTCGCAGGAAAACCTGTACCGCCTGGATGGAGGAAAAATCACCAAATTGCTGAAGCTCGATGGGCAGCTTGTGCTGTTTCATATCAGACCGTCGACTGGAGCTTTGCGCCTCGAATTCCCACTGGGTGCGCCATCGACGAGGGAAAGGGAAATGGCCGCAGCTTATGTAGTGGACTGGTTTGATCTGAAAACAGACCTGCGGGAATTTTTCGCGATGGCGGAAACGGATCCGGTTTTGAACAGCGTGGTTCAAAAATATTATGGGTTGCGGGTGATTGGCGTACCGGACTTGTTTGAAGCCCTGGTCTGGGCAGTTATGGGACAGCAAATCAATCTGACTTTCGCCTACAGCTTGAAGAAGAGGTTTGTCGAAAACTTCGGGGAATCCCTGACTTACGAAGGCGAACGTTATTGGACATTTCCAGAGGCTGAGACAATTGCCGAGCAGAGTGTTGAGGACTTGAGGGCTTTGCAGCTGACGGGCAGAAAAGCGGAATACATTCTTGGCATTGCCACGGCGATGGCGAAAGGCGGATTGAATAAGGAAACGCTGCTCATGCAACCGGACATGGAGCGTTCTTTACTGGAAATTCGGGGGATTGGTGCCTGGTCGGCTAATTACGTCATGATGAAATGCCTGCACCGCCAATCAGCCTTTCCGTTCGCGGATGTTGGTCTGCATAATGCTTTGAAAGCCCAATTGCAACTCGACCGGAAACCGACACTGGCAGAAATTGCAGAGCTGGCGAAAAATTGGGAAGGGTGGCAGGCTTATGCCACATTCTATCTATGGAGGTCTTTATTATGAATGAATTGCACAAAGCTGAATTCCAATCCCCGATCGGCGTCGTGGAAATCATCGGGACCGAAAGGGCAATCCTGTCGATCCTGTTCAGTGAAAAAGTTGAAGTGGACTACCCAATCGGACCGGATAGTCCATCGGTCATAGTGGATTGCCAGCGGCAGCTGGAGGAATACTTTAAGGGAGAACGCATGGAATTCAACATTCCCTTCGAATCAACCGGCACTCCATTCCAGCAGAAAGTCTGGTCGGCATTGACCGAAGTTCCCTATGCAGAAACCGTCTCCTACGGGGCGATTGCTAAAGCGGTCGGCAGCGAAAAAGCCGTAAGGGCAGTGGGGAATGCCAACAGCAAGAACAAGCTGACCATTGTTGTACCTTGCCACCGGATCATTGGATCGACCGGCAAACTGACCGGCTACGCCGGGACATTGACCCGGAAAGAATGGCTGTTGCGGCATGAAAAAGAGGTTGGAAAAAATCTTCAATCCGTTAATAAAGCATAATAAACCCCCAGCTAATCGACATTAGCTGGGGGTTTTGCAAATACACTACTCATTTCGTCTGCGCTTCCGCTTTTTCAGACTCATTCAAGTCAACATCCACAGAAGTGACGAAATAGCGCTTGTCAGCATCCGTTTTGAGTTCGACTTTCTTTCTGTCGAACAAGGAGACCGTTTCAATTTTTTCTATTTCGCCTGTCTTGATATCTTCTTCATAGATGCGGTAACCGATGATTGCGTCATCTCGCACCGCGTGCCAGGAGATGTTGAAAGCAGAAGCCATGACGTTTGCCGGAGGCTCCGGCTGTTTTTCCTGGATGCTTGAATCGGAAACCAGTTCGGCGGTAACGACCAGGCGTTCTTCGTGGGAGCCGATGTCACGGTTGAAATCGCCGGTACAGGTGATTAAATTGATCATCCGCTTGTCCGAGCTGCCGAAAATCTCTTCAATCGGCGCTTCGTCGGTTTCATAGCTGGTCAGGTTTTTCACCTCAAACACCATCTTGCGCCCATCCGCGTCGGTCAGGACTACTGTTTCTCCAACTTTTACGTCTTTCAGTTCATAAAAGACTGCTGGTCCCGTCAAACTGTCGACATGTCCAGCTAATACGGCGTTGCCTTTGGCGCCAGCTTTAAAACCGGGTTCAAACCACCCAACTTGATCCACGTCTTCCGGCACACCCATTTCGCCGTTATCCAGAATACCGGTCGGCTCGATGTTTGCTTTAACACCGATCGAAGGGACTTCGATCTGCGAAGGCTCCATGCCTCTAATGCTTTCCTGGCGTTCCCGCTGCAGCATCTGCAGCTTTTCCCGTTGTTCCGGAAGGATAGGAAACTCCGCAATTTTGTCGACATAGTTGCCGGCCGTTTTCTCTTCAGCTGCGGCTTGTTCTATTGGTTCATTCTGGTCGATCAATTCGGCATCTTCTTCAATCGTCGGACTGGCCGCTAAAGGCTTCAATATGATGAACAAGACGAGACATAAAACAATCGCCGTTCCCATGGTGACAAGCTGCTTCATCTGCATACCCTCCTTTCCAATCAGGAACAGAGAGAGCCAGTGGCCCTCCCTGAACTATTATTGCTGGTTTTTACTTTGACGATACGTAATTGTTCCAGCAGCCAATAAGATCATCATGCTCAATGTGATCCAAAGAATCATGGTGTTGGATTGGTTAGCAGTGCCGCCAAGTCCTGTGGCCGGCATTTTTTCAGGTGCTGTGTTTTCGAAATTCTCCGGGAATTGATCAACGATTGCGCCGCTCAATCCTTTACCGATATCAAACATGATCGCATAGCCTGCACGGTAATTTTCATAAGATGCTGCATAATCGCCTGAACCGTATTGCTGGAATGTATCTACAACTGAAGTTTCATGTGCTTGTACACCTGCAATGGTTTCATCCAAAGGCATGCGGTCTTCAGTTGCGCTGTTCAGGAATGTTCCAAGGTCAGTTGCAAATGTGCTGGTCAACGTAGTTGTCGCTTCTTCTACAGCTGGCTGATCGTCAGCTGCTGCAGCGGTAGCCAAGTCGCCTTGAACAGAAATGTGTTCGTTGTTCCAAAGTTCAACAAATTGGTTGCTCGCTTCTTCACCGTAGACAGAAGCAAGTGCTGCACGGAATTCTTCGGTGTTCTGGTCTTGTGCCCAATCTGCAAAATCAAAGTCTTCAGATCCATTATAGCCTTTTGTCATGCTCAGTTGCGCCAAAGCGAAATGCTCGGCTGCAATGCGGTTGACTGTTGAACGGAAATCGCCGGCTGGTGTGTTCGGATCAGAAAACTGATCCGGGAACTGAGCGGAAATCGCTCCACTGATGGCGCTTCCGGCTCCGAAGATTTGCGTGAAGCCTTCCAGGTAAGAAGTATAAGCCGCTTCGTAATCACCTTCTACATACAGATCAAATGTTTCTTGAACGAAATCTTCATGCTCACGAAGAGCGGCAGTCGCGCCGTCTTCTGGAAGATTCCCTTCTGTTGCAGTGCCGAGGAATGCGCCCATGTCGTCAACGAATGACTGGATTTCTGTTAACGCTTCTTCCTGCATGGCTTCGTCGCCTGCTTTAACAGCGGCAGCGTAATCGTCTGTGCCCATATTATGCTTATCGAAGATTTCAACGAAAGCAGCTCCGCCTTCTTCGCCGTAAACCGAAGCGATGACCGGCTCCATGTCCGCAGCGTTGGCATCCAATGCTGCGAGTGATGCTTCTGCCGCTTCGTCTCCATCATAGATTTTCATCATGGAATCGACAGCCAGCGCATAATGCTCCGACAATAAGGAATCCAGTGTGGCGCGAAGTTCCACGCCCGTCGTTTCCGTTGGCGGAAGTTCATCCGCGAATGCTGCTGTTCCCATTCCAGGAACCAAAAGTGCGGCTCCAAGTACAGGTGCTAAAACTTTTCTCCATTTCATAATAAAACCACTCCTCTTTTTTAAGTTTCTTACACACATAACGGAGGGGTTCTGGAATTAGATCACTCTTTTCATATGAAAATAAAAGAATTGTGCAACCGTGTCACCTAATCGATTCATAAAGCTTCTATATGGTGATGAAAGAGAGGTTGGTTGTCCGTGAGTGGGTTTCGCTCATGGACAAAGGCAGTTTGCCGGGGCAAACTGTTTCCATTCAGCTCTTTTTGAGTTGGACGGTATTTAGCGTGGAATGGATTGTATTTTGAACGATTCGGACTGTATATCCATTTACCTGGGAATCGATAAGCTGGAAAGCTGAAATGAAAGTGGATTTCTCTCCTGATCAGCAGAAAACTACCGCTTACAGAAATGAAATCTATATGAAAATGAAAAAAACCGCCTGGGTGGCGGTTTTTTCATTTAATACGAACATCTTCTGGATATTTTTATTTTACGCCAGTACTTCTAAGAAAGCTTAACAATTCATTGTTAAAGCGTTCAGGTTCATCTGCATTCATCCCATGTCCGCTATCCTTAAATGGAACGAGAACCGAGTTGGGAATTTGTTTCTCCAGTTCTTCGCCCAGTTCATATGAACAGATTTGATCTTTTTTGCCATGGAAAATAGCTGTTGGGACTGTAATGCCCGCCAATTCGCCGCGCAAGTCTTCATCTCTCAACGCAATTGCGGAGTTGATGGTTGAATGGGCACCGGCTTCGAGTCCGAGCGTCTGGAACCAGTGAAGGAACTCCGGTGACTTTTTCTGTTCATAGAACATATCCGCGAATTGGGAAAGGAAAGCCGGGCGATCTTCTTTGATCTGTTTGATGATGTCGTCCACTTCTTCAGGCTTCAAGTTGATCTTGAAATCCTCGCGTTGTGTGAACACAGGAGCAGCAGCTCCCATCAATAGCAATTTGTCTACGCCTTGCTGGCCAAACTTCGTTAAGTAGCGGATCGCAATCGGTCCGCCCATGGAAAATCCGGCAAGTACGAAATTATCGAGTTTCAAATGATCGATGACCGCTTTAACATCGCTCGCTGCCGTATCGTAATCATAGCCTGACCACGGCTTGTCTGATTTCCCGTAGCCTCTAAGGTCGATGCCGATAAACCGGAAATTCTGCTGTGCAAGGATGCTGACCTGCGATTCAAACGATTTGCTGTTCAATGGCCAGCCATGGATGAATACTACCGGCTGTCCTGACCCAATATCTTCTGCATAAACTTTCACGCCGTCTTCCACTTCAATATAATGTCCCAAAAATTTTTCCTCCTCCAATTTAAAAACCTGTAATGGTGATAAGGTTCCCTTTGTAGTTATAAAATAAACTGCTATCAATCAATGACTTATCTTTCGACTGCACCAAATTGACTAAAGAATGATTCCACCATGAAGATGAAATGCTCCTCTTATAGAAAAAACTAAATTACTGCATTAAGTCTGGAAGCCACAGAACCATGGAAGGCAAGTGGGTGATGAGAGCCAATACAATATAAGAAGGGTTCTTTGTTACCAGTGAGGGGCTCAGGTAAGATGATATTAGTGGAATACGACGGGCCTGGGGAAGTTTGAATGACTTTTCTTTGTACTGGGTACAAGATGCCGAGGCGGCTAATCAATAAATGAAAATCTGATGTGGCAATTAAAAAGTGGTTTTCGTCCGTGAGCGGCTTTCGCTCATGGACAAAGGCAGTTTGCCGCGCAAACTGTTTCCATTCTGCTCTTATTTGTTGGAATTCGAGTTTGGCAAGTAAATCGGGTTGTTTGGACAGTATTCAGACTGAGTTGGACAGTATTTGGTGCAGAACGGACTGTATTTCGTCCAGTTTGGACTGTATGTCCAATTATCTGGAAATAAACTCATTGACCCTTTATACATCCTTACGACAACACCAGCTTTCAGCAAATAAACCATTTATCAAACGTAAAAAACCGCCCAATGGCGG
Organism: Planococcus sp. SE5232; assembly: GCF_050686535.1. Taxonomy (NCBI): domain Bacteria; kingdom Bacillati; phylum Bacillota; class Bacilli; order Caryophanales; family Caryophanaceae; genus Planococcus; species Planococcus sp. SE5232. The sequence continues at coordinate 239,504 of NZ_JBOGCP010000001.1, forward strand.
TTTTTTGTCATTTAACGCGTATATCTTCAAACGCATCAAGTGTTTGAACATCTTCTGGAGAAATAGTGAACTCCAATTGGCTGTTTTCGATGATGCGTTCTTCATTTGTTGATTTCGGAAGCGGCAATGTGCCGTGCTCCAGGCAATATCGGATACATAATTGTGCAGGTGTTACCTCATACTTGGCAGCCAACTCTTTGATGTCAGGGTTGTTTAAAATCTGTCCTGTTGCAAGAGGTGAATATGCCTCCACAACGATGTTGTGCTTTTTGCAGAACTCCAATAGGCTCGCTTGATCGCGGCCGATATAGAATGGTATCTGGTTGGCCATCGGCACGATGTCGCAATTATCCAGAAGTGCCTGGATATCCTTTTCTGAGAAATTGGAAACGCCGATTGCCCGAATCTTACCGTCTCTATATAGCTTCTCCATCGCTTTCCATGATTCGATATTGCCTTCTGTACAGTCTTTGCCTATTTCGTCCCAAGGCCACGGCGCATGAATCAAATAAAGATCAAGGTAATCAACGCCAAGGTTCGAAATCGTTTCTTCAAAAGCTTCAAGTGTCACGTCATAGCCTTTGATTTGCGCCGGGAGCTTACTGGTGATAAAGATCTTTTCACGGGAAATAGTGAAATCCTTAATCGCTTTGCCGACGTTTTCCTCGTTCTGGTAGGCTAAAGCCGTATCGATATGTGTATAGCCGTTTTCCAATGCAGTCGTCACTGCAGCGTAGGCTTCTTCGTTCGGAATCTGCCAAGTGCCGAATCCGATATCGGGAATTTTAACCCCATTGTGGAATGTGAAAAACTTGTCGTTTGCCATAGAAAAATTTCCTCCCCTTTGCTTATCGCTCCTTCCTATTGTACGTCTTTCCGAATAGGAGGGTCCAGAATTTAGGATGTTCTAGACTGTAAATCTTCGAAATCCGAAACTTTCAGTTGCCCGAACCGTAAATATAGAAACGGGGGATAAAAGGAGGTGGCTGAACATGTGGCCAACTATCGCAACTGTGTTTCTTCTCATTGCCATAGGATTTGCAGTCAATAAAATCATCAAAAAAAGGAAAGAATCTTCTGCCGCGGATCTGAAAAGTTTGGGAACATCCATCTGTTTCTTTTTAATCGCCATCGTCAACCTGTTGGCATATTGGTTCGATATTATCGGAATCATCTCGATGTCCCTGACAATCTTGTTATTGATCACCGGAGCTTACTTCAGCCGTTACCTGCAGACAGATCACGAAACTTATCCACGGTAAAGGAGCGTGTACATATGCCAAACTGTGAAAATTGCGGACGGCAATGGAAATGGAAGACCATTGTCCTGAACACCCTCAAATTCACCAATAAAGTAAATTGCCCGTACTGCGGAAAAGCGCAATACATCGTGCCGAAGTCAAGAAAACAAAATGCCCTCTTCAGCTTTTTGCCGGCATTTCTTATTATTGTGGTGACATTAATTTTTGATTTGGAAGTACTGGGTACTTTCCTGTTAGTACCAGCTTTAATTTTTATATTTTTAGGGATATACCCATTCCTTACAAAACTTTCAAACGAAGACGAAGCTAGTATAGGAGAGCGCTAAACGGCATTTTTTTTAAAACGGACACCCCAACCATCCAAGCAAACGCTACTGCCTCGATCAATTCTGATGGTCCGGTCTCTGGAGAAGTGTCAGGGGACCCCAGGCAGGTCGTGTCGAATAATTTGGCTGCCGCAGAACGTTACGAGAATATCCGTATAATCGACAATGCCGCATTGGATCTGGAGGGAATTATCGACATATTACTCAAGTAAGCAGAACGCAGGAACCTGATTTCGAAGAAGAAAGGATGAGAACAAGTGGAGACGATGCTGGCTGTAGAAAATTTAGGGAAGTCTTTCAAAGATAAGAAAATTGTCTCGAATATTTCATTTGAAGTGAAAAAAGGGGAGATCATGGCGCTTCTCGGCCCAAACGGAGCAGGGAAATCGACGACAATCCGCAACATCATGGGCATTATGTATCCCGATGAAGGGAGCATCACATTCCAGAGCAACCCTAAAAAAGGAATCCCGCGCAATAAAATCGGCTATTTGCCGGAAGAACGCGGGTTGTACAAAAACGTCAAAGTCATGGACATCCTGCTGTATTTGGCGGAACTGAAAGATTATCCGCTGGACCGCGCGAAAGAACGGGCGCTTGAGCTGCTGAAGAAATTTGATTTGGAAGGGAAAGACAAGGTGTCGGTGGAAGAATTGTCAAAAGGCATGGGGCAGAAAGTCCAGTTTATCGCCGCGATTCTTCATGAACCGGAACTGTTGATCCTTGATGAACCTTTTTCCGGCTTAGATCCCGTCAGCCAGGAATTGTTCAAAAACGAAATCCGCGGCTTGGCGCAAAACGGCACAGCGATTTTGCTGTCATCGCATCAAATGAACCTGGTCGAAGAAATGGCCGATCGGCTGTTTTTGATCCACCGCGGGACAAAAGTGATTTACGGACCGCTCGATGACGTAAAGAAACAATACGCCAATTTCAAATGCACCATCCACGGCGTGAACGAACGGAGTTTATTGGAAAGCCTGCCGGAGGTCGAACGGGTAGAGCAAAATGAAGAAACAGCCGTGCTGTATTTGTCTAAAGATGTGGAGCCGGCTTCATGGCTGAAAAATCTGCCAGTACAGCTTGATGTCCAGGAATTATCCATCGACCGGATTTCCTTGCATGAAATCTTCATCGACATCGCAACAGATAAAAATCTCTTGAAGAGAGAGGAGAGTTTGGATGCGTAACACGAAGAAAGTCGCCAAATGGGAAATCAAACGGAATATGAAAAACAAGACGTTCCTGATTGGCTTGTTTATATCGCCTATTCTGTTTCTGGCATTTTACCTCATTCCCGACCTGTTCAATAACTCGGATGAGGACGCAGTGTCGACGACGGTATTCGTCAATGACCAGCTTGGTGTCTATGAAAAACTGGAAATAACAGTCGATCAAGCAGGAGCCGAATGGGAACTGCAGCCGACCGATAGTTCGGAGGAAAGAGCCGAAGAGGCGCTTGAATCCGAAGAAAACACTGCATACGTCTTTATCGATGAGCGGGCATTCGAAGGCGGCGTCTTGCCGGTTTACCAAAGCGAGGAAATCAGCCCTGTTTTTATCAATGAAGTGCAGCTGCTAGGTGCTCCTTTGCAGGCGATGCAAATCGAAGAGCTCGGCTTGACGCCTGAAGAAGCAAGCGTCATTGCCCAAGGCGTCGTGTTTGAAGATGCTTCTGCCGCCGCAAATGCAGAAACCGAAATGGGCACAGGATTGGATGAAGACTTGATGAAACGCATGGTGCCGGGGATATTCGCGGCAGCCGTCTTGCTGTCGATCGTCTTTACAGGCATGGCGATCTTCCAAAGTGCTTCTCAGGAGAAAAAAGACAAAATCGCTGAAATCATCTTGTCGTCACTGACTCCGGGTGAATTGATGCAAGGCAAGATTATCGGGTATTTCGTGCTTGGCATCATTCAGGTGCTTGTGTTTATCGTACTGGTGCTGCCGGTTCTTGTGTGGAAAATCGATGTTCCGATACTTGAGTATTTGTTCGTGCCGGAACTGGCTTTGCTGCTGTTCATTGCGATACTGGGCTACTTGTTGTTTGCCGCTCTTTTTGTCGGCATCGGAGCAACGATGGCGGACATTTCGACTGCTGGAAACTTCCAGGGAATGATTATGATGCTGCCGTTTACCGCTTTGATTTTCGTTGGTCCGGTTTTCAGTGACCCAAGCGGCATTTGGGCGCAAATTGGCTCGTATATTCCATTCACTTCGCCAGCGATATTGATCCTCCGGTTGACGCTCTTGGAAGAGTGGCCGTGGATTGAAATCATCATTGCGCTGGCTATCCTGATTGTCAGTGTCTGGGTCTTCATGAAGCTGGCAGGGAAAATATTTAAGATCGGTATTTTGATGTATGGGAAAAATGCAACACCGGGCGAAATCTGGAGATGGATCCGTGCCTAAAAAATGCATATCATCACTTGAAAAAGGGCCGCTCCTGAAAGTTACTGGAGCGGCCCTTTTCGCCTACACATTGGCAAGGTCTATCGGCTTTCTTTCAGGTATTATTCAGGATTTCAGCCTGTTGATCTCCACCGTCAGTTCACTGAACCGCCGGTCAAGCTCGGCATATTGCGGATCTTTCGCGATCATAAAACTCAATTTCCCCAGTACTTCCTGGCGCTCCGTCTCAAGCCGCATCAGCAATTCTTCAGTTTCGTCCCGTTCCGGAGCGGGTGCATCGAGTTGCTTCTCGATCCGGCGGTCCGCGATGACCAGTTTGCTGGTGGTGGTTTTCTCCCGGAATGCCTGATCATGGGAGACGACAAGCATTGTGCCCGTGTACTGCGCCAAAGTCTCCTCGAGCTGCTCGCGTGACGGCAAGTCGAGGTGGTTGGTCGGCTCATCAAGAATCAGCGCGTCCCGTTCCTCCAAAATATAGACCATCAGCTTGCACTTGATGCGTTCCCCCATGCTCATGGCGCCGATCGGCTCTTTCCACTGCTCCGCTGTAAAGCCGAGATGCTTCATCAAGTTCTGGACTTTGCCGCGCGCTTCGAAGGTTTCCTTATAGAACAGCTCGCCCGGTGTTTTCTCAAGCGGCAGGTCAAACACTTCCTGCGTCAAGTAGCCGATGCTCGCAGAAGGGGACATCCAAACATTGCCGTCTGCAGGTTCCAGCCCGAGCAGGATTTTCAGTAACGTCGTTTTGCCGCTGCCATTTGCACCTTCGATGGCCACTTTTTCCCCATGCAAAATGGTGAAATCCGCTTTCTCAAACAGCAGTTTGCCGCCATATGCCTTCGACAGCTCTTTCACTTCAAGAAAACGTTTGCCTGTTTTATGCGTGGCTTTCATGGAGAAAGCGACTTCGTATTCAGGCTCGAGGGGCTCCGCGTTGATTTTATCCAGCTCTTTTTCCAGCCGCTTCTGTTTGGATTTGACTTGTTTGTCCATGCGTTTCGCTTTCAGGCGGTAATGTTCTTTATAACCTTCCTGCTTGGTTGATTCAGCGTGCGCTTTATGCGACCAGGAAGTCAGTTCGTCCATCTGCGCTTCGATGCGCTCGACCATCTTTTGCTGCTTGTCGTATTCCCGTTGCTGGGTCAACCGTTTCTGCTGCCGCGCGTCTATATAGCTGGAGTAATTGCCGCTGTGCTCGATCAGTTTCTGGTTTTCGAGCGACCAGATTTTGGTCGCAACCGCGTCCAGGAAGTGGCGGTTATGCGACACCAGGATAATGGTCCCCGGGTATTTGCGGAGCTGCGCTTTCAACAGCTCGATGCTGCCGCTATCCAAATGATTGGTCGGCTCGTCCAGCAACAACAGGTGGGCATTTTTCGAGAGGCCTGCAGAAAGCCGGGCCTTCAGTTTTTCCCCGCCGCTGAGGAGTGGGAAGTCATGCATCGGTACCTGCCATTGTTTCAGCAAGGCACTTTCCGAGGCTGTGACCTCGCTGAATGCATGTGTTTCCGTTTCCTGTTCCACGAAGACGGTTTCGATATTCGGCTGGAGCCAGTCGAGCTGTCCGCTTGTAGGAATCAATTCACCGGCGATCAAGCGCAGCAACGTCGATTTACCGGCTCCATTCTTGCCGATGATGCCGATCACTTCGCCTTGCCGGACACTTGCATGGACCTCTTCAAAAATTACCGTATCCAGTATTTCATAACGCACATTCTGCAATTTCAGCAGTTCTTTCATCCAATCAATCCCTTCAGGAGAGGGAGAATAAAAAAATCCTCCCAAATAAATTTGGAAGGATTAGCCGTATCGTGCCCATTCTAAATAAGCCATCTATGTACAATGGCTCGCCAGTTTTTCAAGATGTGGGCAGACTAATCCTATTTTGCGTAAGTTGAAATTTAAAATTCCAGTCGCTAAAACAAGATTAGTTGCGCATCGTCCACCCATCAGCCTTTCTGTCGTTTGATAAGGCCAGTATAGCATAGCGGTAAATCCATTTCCAATCATCAAAGGGCTGTTTTGTATAGGCTGCCAAAGGGTAAGCTAAGACTATCTTGTTTTAAAAAAATACAGCGTATCAGGAGGCCATCATGGAATATATCTATTTAGGAAATTCAGGTTTGCGTGTTCCGAAATACATACTCGGAACTGTTCCTTTCAGCGGAACAAATGGTTTTGAAGCAGCTGGAGATATTGACGAGAATCTGGCACGCCGCATGATCGACATGTCACTGGAAGCCGGCATCAATATGTTCGATACCGCCAACCTCTATTCAAAAGGAGATGCGGAAAAAGTATTGGGATCGGCCATCAAAGGGCGCCGGGACGAAGTTCTGCTGACATCAAAAACAGGCTTTCCTCTGGGAGAAAACCCTAACGCAAGGGGAGCTTCGCGAAGCAATATCCTGACATCCATCGACCAGTCGCTGGAGCGCTTGGGAACAGACTACCTTGATGTCTATTTCGTTCACCTGTGGGACGGGCAGACGCCGGTCGAAGAAACCGTGGAAGCGATGACCAGCCTCGTGAAGTCCGGCAAAATCCGCCATTGGGGCGTGTCGAATTACAGCGGTTGGGCGCTTGCCCGCACGTTTTCCGTCGCGGAGCAAGCGGGCTATATCCCGCCGATCACCCAGCAGATCTACTACACACCAGAAGCGAGAGAAGCAGAATATGAATTGCTTCCGGCCGGCAGTGAACTTGGCATCGGTTCGATGATCTGGAGTCCGCTCGGCGAGGGCTTACTGAACGGCAAAATCGGACGCAATAAACAGGCGCCGCCAAACACGCGCCAAGGTGCGGGATGGCCGGAGCCATGGGTGCAAGATCAGGAGCGGCTGTACCAGGTCATCGATGCACTGGAAGAAGTCGCGGCCAACCATAACGCATCGGTTCCGCAGATCGCTTATTCGTGGGTCCGGGACCGTCCGAACGTTGGGCCAATCGTCATCGCAGCCCGCAACGAAGAGCAGCTGAAAGAAAACATTGCTTCCTTTGAGATCAAATTGACTCAAGAAGAGCACGACCTGATTGAATCGGCCGCTCGCCCTGTGCCGATCTACCCCAACTGGCACCGTACCATGAGCTCATTCGACATGAGCAGTCCGTCCGAGAAGACGTATTTGGAAGGGTATAAGAAGTCGATGGGGATAGAGGAATAAGTGACAATGATTTAGACAAGGTAAACGCCTCGAAAACAGCTCTGGTTTCGAGGCGTTTTAGTGTTTGTTTATCACTTCAATCATTTTTTTCTATCAACCAAAAGAAGAGGGTGGATTTGTAGTTCGACTTTAATTAACTTTCAATTCAGACTAATAGCGTTTACAATTTTAATTGACTGATGGCTGGAACAAAGGGGGGAATCTCGTGGGCAAGATGGCAAAAGCTTGTTGTTCGCCAAGCAAGCCGCAGCAACCGAAAGAAATCAATCGTGCCATGGAGACCGAGCCTTCTGAGCAGTGCAGCAAAAAAAATCGCTTTAAGGAAAAGATGGTTTTCATTAACGGTGGAACTTTTTTGATGGGTACAGAAAGTGGAGAGGGGCATCCTGCCGACTTTGAAGGTCCGATAAGTGAGCAACGGGTAGAGCCGTTTTATATGGACAGCACCGTAGTGACAAATGAAGAATTCATGCAATTCATTAAGGAAACCGGTTATCAGACGGAAGCTGAAATATTCGGCTGGTCTTTTGTTTTTTACCAGTTTATAGCTCCTGACATTAAAACAGCAGTGAGGCAAGTAGCGAATACCCCATGGTGGTACGCCGTAGAAGGAGCTTACTGGTTTCAGCCGGAAGGACCCGGAAGCAGTATAGAGAAACGGATGGATCATCCGGTCGTCCATGTTTCATGGAAAGATGCTAACGCTTACTGCGAGTGGGCAGGAAAGCGGCTGCCTACTGAAATTGAATGGGAATACGCGGCACGTGGGGGATTGGAGCAAAAACGGTATCCATGGGGAGATGACTTGACTCCGGATAACGAACATCTTTGTAATATTTGGCAAGGAACGTTTCCGACTTTCAACACTGCTGAAGACGGATTTAAAGGGACTGCGCCTGCCTCTTCTTTTCCACCCAATGGATTCGGTCTCTTTAATATGTCCGGGAACGTATGGGAATGGTGTTCGAACGCATTTGCGGAACTGCCGAATTCGGAAGGAGATCAAGTTATGGACAAAGCGATGCGGGGCGGCTCCTACCTTTGTCACGATTCATATTGCAATAGGCATCGTGTAGCCGCGCGGTCCTCTAATACCAGTGACAGTTCGGCAGGCAATATAGGCTTCAGGTGTGTGGCCAGCATTTAGGGAGACGGAAATCATCCAATAGAATCCAACGATTTCAACAAAACAGGGAGGCGCTGATCTAATGGGGAAACCAAATATCCTACTGGTGATTTCACATGATACAGGAAGGCATTTAGAAAGCTATGGGCGCAAAGTGAAGACACCGGAACTGAACAGGATTGCGGAAGAAGGCATCCAGTTCGACAATTATTTTTGCACACAGCCTCAATGCAGCCCTAGCCGGGGGAGCATCCTAACCGGGCAATATGGCCATAATCATGGATTGATCGGCCTGACGCATTTAGGGCACACAATGAAAGCCGGCATCAAGACACTTCCTTCAGAAATGAAAAGAGCCGGCTATGCCACCTGGCTTTTCGGTTTTTTCCATGAATCCATCGACGGAATTTATGAAGGGGAGAAATTAGGCTACGATCAGGTAGTCAAAGTTCCAGGAAATGCAGCAGAAAAAGTAACTGATGAACTGGAGAAGTTTTTGCTTGAAAGAGCGGAATCTGGCGATGCGCCACCTTTTTATGCTTCGGTCGGATTTGAAGAAACACATCGCCCTTTTGATAAGTTTGAACCCGATTCCATTGATGAAGTGGAAGTTCCCCCGTACTTGCCAGATACAACAGAAGTCAGACAAGATATTGCCGACTTTCAAGGCTCTGTCAAAGAGCTGGACCGCGCAATCGGGAGGATAAGAAAATTATTGGAAGACACCCGTTTGGACGAAAACACGCTCTTGATCTATACGACAGACCACGGCATTGCTTTTCCAAGAGCAAAAGGGACATTGACGGATGCAGGTTTGGAAACGGCATTGATCATGAAATTTCCGAAAGGTATGGACAGAAAAGGAGTCAGGCAAAAAGAGCTTTTATGCAATATTGATTTAATGCCCACTCTTCTGGAATTTGCGGATGGAGAAGTTCCTGTTGGAATTGATGGACGGAGTTTCCTGCCGTTGATCCAAGAGAAGAATTATACAGAACGCGAACATTTTTTCTGCGAACTGACCTGGCATGACCGTTATCATCCGATGCGAGGCGTAAGGACCGCCAAATACAAGTACATAAGAAATTTTGAAGACGGTCCGAAAGTATACCTCCCATTCGATATCCACGAGAGCCTTTCAGGGCGAGTGGTGAGGAAATCATATTATGTCCCAAATGCTGAAGAAGAATTATATGACCTGGATGCAGATCCGCAAGAGCAGAACAATCTTGCCGAGAACAGGGAACACCAGCATGTTTTGGAAGACTTGCGCGTTAAAGTTGAACGGTGGATGGTTGATACGGACGACCAATTGCTGTCAGGTCCGATAGAAGGCGAAGAAGCGGCAGAGTGGGAAAAAGAAAAGCGTGAAGGAAATGTCTATAAATTTTGAACTGAAATCTGTAAAGGCTAATGATCAAACAAAATTCTTCAGCTGAAAAAGTTGTGGGATTTTGTTTTTTTATTTTATTGACTATTCAAAATATAGTACATATAATAAGTCTTGTAAGCGCTTTCCATAAAATTCAAGAATTCTTATTTTAAAGGAAAGCTTGCTAGAGGAGAAGCGGAGATGCTTCTCAGACGGAAGCTCTGATATTTTTTTCGAAAAAAACTAAAACGTTTTCGTAAATGCGAAAGGGGCGGTTTCTGTGATGGATTATTCCATCGGCACAGGGGAGTTTAAGGACTGGATTGTGGCAGAGACTGCCTTTTCAGCCGAGAAATTGGGGAAAAGCGAAGCTGTTATGATGCTTGGAAATGGGTATATGGGGCTGCGTTCTGCGGCAGAGGAACCGTATGGACAGGAAACCAGAAACTTGTTCATCAATGGAACTTTCAATAGATCACAGGAAAATGAAGTGACCGAACTCCCCAATGCAGCCGATATCACTCGATTGGATATTCGCATTGACGGAGAACGGTTCAGCTTGGAATTCGGAAAAACCAATGATTACATCAAGCAGCTCAATCTAAAAACAGCGCAACTGACCAGGTCCTTTATATGGGAATCACCAAAAGGGAAAAAGCTGTGGTTTCATTTCAAGCGCTTTGTATCGCTCGACAACCTGCATTTGATTGCGATGAAGATGGAAGTGGAAAGCTTGACCCATCCAGTGGCAATTTCTTTTGACAGTGGCATCAATGGGCGGATGACCAATTCGGGGTCGCAGCATTTTCTTGAAGGCGAGCGGAGAATACTGGAGGACCGCTTGATCCAGCTGACTCAGAAGACGAACGAATCCGGTGTGGAAATGGTCTTTAATGCTGTACATACCATCCGCTTGAATGAGGAAAAGGTAATGCCGGCTGCAGATAAGGACATGGCTCGCCGGAAAGTGTGGATGACCTATGACTTCCAGCTCGAGCCGAAAGGCAAACTGGAAGTGGAAAAATTGGCCACCGTGCATACGAGCCGGGACAGGCCGCGAATGGAAAACACCGCACAGCTGCTTCAGAAATCTCTCGACGAACTGCGGCATCATGCAGAAAAAGGATATGATGCCTTATTCGAAAATCATCGCCAGGCATGGCAGGAAAAGGTTTGGGGAAATTACAATTTCGAGGTGGAAAGTGACCATCCGTTTGACCAGCTGGCACTCCGATTTTCACTGTACCACTTGACGGCCATGCAGCCTCCGGCATCTCACGAATATTTAGGCATCGGAGCGAAAGCGATGAGCGGAGAAGGATATAAAGGCCATACATTTTGGGACTTGGAGATTTTCATATTGCCGTTCTTCATCTATTCCAATCCTGCAGCAGCAAAATCGTTGCTTACCTACCGGTATCACGGCCTTGAAGGAGCACGAAGAAAGGCGGTGGAAAATGGCTATGCCGGAGCCATGTATCCATGGGAAATGGCTTGGCCGGAAGATGGAGAAACCACGCCGTTATGGGGAGATATTGATATTGTGACAGGAGAGCAGTCGAAGATCTGGTCAGGAATCATCGAACAGCATATTTCCGCAGACATCGCTTTTGCAGTTTATCAATACGAGAAGGTGACAGGCGACTCGGGATTTATGGAATGCTATGGGTACGAGATGGTCTTCGAAACCGCGAAATTCTGGTCTAGCAGACTGGAGTGGAACGAGGACCGGGAAGTGTATGAAATCCGCAATGTCCTTGGGCCTGACGAGTATAAAGAACATGTGGACAACAATGCTTTCACAAATTATATGGCCTACTTCAATCTGAAACTCGCCGAACGCTATGCCGAACAGCTGTCATCCGAAAATCCAAAGCTTTTTCAGAAATTCGGTGTGGGGGATGCCCGCCTGGATTGGAAAGAAAAAGCGGAAAGCCTGTATTTGCCGAATCCGCGACCGCTAGACTCGGTCATTCCGCAAGACGATACGTATTTGCAGCTTCCCGAAATCGATCTTTCAACATACAAGAAGCAAACGAAGGTGAGGACGATCTACCGGGATTATAATGCGGAACAGATCAACAAAATCCAAGTGACCAAACAAGCGGATACCGTACTGTTATTCTATCTGCTGGAGCAGACCTTCCTGTGCGGGGACGCCCGCTTATCGAACACAGCCAAGCGGGAGAATTACCGGTATTATGAGCCCCGCACCTTGCATGACTCTTCTTTGAGTCTGGCGGTACATGCCGTTGTGGCGAACGATCTGGGGGAAACGGACATGGCCTACTCCCTGTTCCGTCAAGCCTGTGAAATCGATCTCGGGCCGCAAATGCATACGTCCGATGAAGGCATACATGCAGCGGCTATCGGAGGGATCTGGACCGCAGCGGTATTCGGCTTTGGCGGCGTCCGGTTATCGGATGAACTGCTGCGGATCAATCCCAGGTTGCCGAAGCAATGGCGGCGCATGAAGTTTACGCTCTACTGGAAGGGTGTTGCATTGACAATCGAAATCACCCATCAATCACTCAAAGCCACCCCGCATAGTGGAGAAGTGGTATTTGAAACTGGCGGTAAAATCTACAAAGCGGACAAGTTGATAGAAGTGCCGCTCACAAGTGAGGCGCAAATCCATTCAGGACAACCACGGCAGTAATAAAATGATTCGTTCATTTTATTTACTATAAAAAAATCAAAGGGGGCATTACACATGGTTTTTAAAAAGAAGTTCACGGCAGGTATAGCGTTTGCTGCACTGATGACAGGTTTGGCTGCATGCAGCGGAAACGAAGAACCGGCAACTGAAGGCGATGGCGAGGAAGCAAGTCAACAAATCACGATCTTCCAGACGAAGGTTGAAATTTCCGATCAGCTTGAAGCGGCGGCAGAAGCGTATACGGAAGAAACTGGAGTGGATGTGGAAGTCATCGGAACGACCGGCGATGATTATTTCCAACAGTTGCAAATCCGTCTCAATAATGGAACCGGACCTTCGATTATGAGTGTGCAGAATGCCACTGTAGCCGAAAGCTTAACATCGTATTTACACGACTTGAGCGGCGAGGAATTTGTAGATGACATTGCACCGGACATGGCTTTGACACTTGATGAGAAAGTGGTCGGCATACCATATGGTGTAGAAGGATTTGGAATTGTCTACAACAAGGAACTGGTGAATCCGGAAGACATTCAAGATTATGAATCGTTTGTAAGCACATTGGAAAAATTCAATGCTGAAGGCATCAACGGCTATGGCTTGTCCTCAGAAGCTTACTTCCTGATCGGCCATATGAGTAATTATCCATTCTCGATTCAGGAAGAACCGGTAGAGTTTATGGAGAGCCTGTCAAGTGGTGAAGTGACGATGGCGGAAACGGAAGAATTCCTTAGATTCGGTGAGTATATGGAAGCCATCAGAGCAAACACACCGAGTCCTCTGAGTACTTCTTATGACCAGCAGGTAGGCGATTTTGCAGCTGGAAAAACGGCCATGATCCATCAAGGAAACTGGGCATGGGGCTTGCTTCAAGATTTCGAAGTGGATTTTGAAGTCGGCATGGCTCCATTCCCGCTTGAAGGAAATGACAAGCTTGCAGTAGGCGTCGGCAGCAACTGGGCGGTAAATGCAGATAAAGAGCCGGAAGAAATCCAAGCGGCTACTGACTTCCTGGAATGGCTGCACACGAGCGAAACCGGCAAGCGCATCATCGTTGAAGAGTTTAAATTCGTCCCTGCGATGACGAATATCGAAGCCACTGACTTGGACCCATTATCACAAGCTGTGCTGGAAGCTTCCAACAGCGGGAACACGATTCCTTGGGCACATAACTACTATCCGGCGAACCTTGTACCAAATGACTTTGCACCCGCTGCAGAAGGATTCTTTGTGAATGAAGAGACCACAGGCGAAGAATTCATCAGCAATCTGGATGCCGCTTGGCAGAATGCGAGCAAGTAAAGGGATCTGTTCAGGATGTACGTATAAATAAAGAGAGCACGCCTGTACAGGCGTGTTCTGCTTTTTCTCTATTAAAGAACGAAGTTGTTAAGGAAAGAGGGGATGGACGTGGCCAACAGGAAGAATATCGGCTGGTATCTCTTATTTACGTTACCGCTGCTTATCATTTTTACAATCATTGTCATCATTCCGTTTATAATCGGAATTTATTATGCCTTTTTCGAATGGGATGGCATCAACGCCAATCCGAAAGTTTTTGTCGGCATGGAGAATTTCCTGACTCTGTTTTCGGATGAGCGCTTCTTGAAATCGACATGGCTTACGGTTTTGTTTACCGTATTGTCCGTAATCTCGGTCAATGTAGTGGGGCTCGCATTTGCTTTGCTGGTCACTTCAAAACTTAAGCTGGCCAATTTAGCGCGCACCATGTTTTTCATGCCTTACTTGATTGGCGGCCTGATTCTAGGTTATATCTGGCAGTTTGTGTTTCTGGACGTCTTCACATTTGTAGGTGAAGCGGTCGGACTCGAAAGCATCTTTTTCAACTGGCTGCTTAACGAGAATTTCGCCTTGTTTGCTCTTGTGTTTGTTTTTACTTGGCAGATGGCCGGCTATGTCATGATTGTCTACATTGCAGGGATACAGGGCATACCTGGAGAACTGATTGAAGCTTCAAAAGTCGATGGGGCCAGCAAATGGCAACGCCTGATGAGAATTACGTTCCCATTGCTCATGCCCGCATTTACCATCAGTCTGTTCTTGACATTGTCGTACGGCTTTAAAATCTACGACGTCAACTTATCATTGACGGGCGGTGGACCGGCAAATGCGACAGAACTTTTTGCGATGAATATTTACAATGAAATTTTTGGCTACGGAAATTATGGATACGGTCAGGCAAAAGCTATTTTGTTCTTCGTGATTATCGCAGCTATTACATTGACCCAAGTTTACCTGACGAAGAAACGGGAGGTTGATATGTAATGCGTATACTCAGCAAATGGTCGAGAGAAATCCTTTTGATAGTGGTTGCTTTAATCTTTCTGTCTCCCATCTATATCATATTTATCAACTCGTTCAAGACGAGACAGGAATTGTACGAGAATACGCTGGCTTTTCCAGAGGTCTTCGGTTTCCAATTCTATACAGAAGCGATGGAAAAGATGAATTTCTTCAGTGCTTTTTTGAACTCGATGTTTGTCACCGTCGTTTCGGTGGTGTTCATCGTCATCCTGTCATCGATGACAGCCTGGATGCTGGTCCGATCCGGAAGCCGGATCAGTACCATCATTTTCATGACGCTGATCGCCACGATGCTGATTCCATTTCAGACACTGATGATGCCGCTTATGCAGCTGGTCACAGGGATTACAGGCAATCTGGGCATTCCTTTGTACAACACGCTCAGCGGTCTGGTTTTCATGAATATCGGTTTTCACGCGGCTCTTTCTGTTTTTCTTTATCATGGCTTCATCAAATCGATTCCTATTTCACTGGAGGAAGCAGCAACGATTGATGGAGCTTCGAAGTTCGGAGTTTTCTGGCGGATCATTTTCCCGATTTTGACACCTATTACGGCGACTGTCATGATTTTGAATGTCATTCTGATTTGGAACGATTTCCTATTGCCTTCACTGACACTTGTCGACAAAGAGTTGCGGACGATTCCATTGTCTGTCTTCTACTTTTTCGGAGAGTTCACCATTGAGTGGAACCTGGCGATGGCAGGATTGACGTTAACGATTATTCCAGTAGTTATTTTCTATATCATTGCACAAAAATACATTATCAAAGGAATCGGCGAAGGGGCTATCAAATAAGCCTTTTCAAAAGGAGATGAAAACATGCAGGAAGTGAGCGGGATTATGGGCGTGTTCTATACGGCAAGCGAATGGCTTTTGAAAATGGCGACCGTCAATTTCATGTGGTTTATCATGAGCCTTCCGTTATTCACTGCATTTGTAGTCATTGACCTCAGCCATGCAGCTGGAATCGTATTTTTCGGTGCTGCTGTCCTGCTGTTTACGCCCCTTCTGTTTTTTCCGGCGACGGCCGCTGCATTTGCGACTGCCCGGGATTGGCTGCTCGGCCGTGATTCTTCTTCCATGAAGATGTACGTCAGCAATTTAAAGGCGAACTATAAAGATAGTATGAAAATGGGTGTGCCGTTTGCGGCAATCTGGCTGGTTTGGTATTATGCGTATTTCTATCTCAGAACAGGAAGCGATTCGCTCGATTTGCTGTTTCTGATCATCGGCTTAGCATTGTTCATCTATACCGTGAACTTTCTGTCAATCAGCGTCCATTACCGGATGAATCCTAAAGAACGGCTTGTTAATGCGTTCTTCGTTACAACCGGCAGCCCGCTGCTGAGCCTCTTCATTCTGGGCAGCAATGGCTTGCTCATTTGGATCAGTGTCGTCAAGCTGTTGTTGCTTTTACCGCTTTTGACCTGTTCATTGAGTGCTTTTCTGTCATTTTCAGCATTTTACAGCTTTACATTACGGGTCAAGAACAAACAGGAGGCAAAAACCTCCAGCTGAAATGCCCTTTTAACTTGATAAACTCACGTAGGAAGTGAAACAGTGAATGTCGACAATAAAAGAAGTTGCCAAAAAAGCGGGAGTGTCCGTCAGTGTGGTTTCTAAATCTTTTAATAATTATGCAGATGTAAAGGAAGAAACGAGGCAACGCATTTTTGCGATTGCCAAAGAATTGAATTATTCTCCGAACCTCAATGCCAAAAATTTATCATCCAAAAAACAGATGACGCTTGGACTGATTTCTTCGGGCGTGCTGAATGACAATGAAAATGACAGCAATGCGTTCAATATCTTCAAAGGCGTCTATCAGGAAGTGACGAACAGCCGCTTTGAATTATCCATTTACCTGATCGATTCCCAACAGCAAAAACAGCAGAGCTATGTCCGCTACTGCCGTGAACGGAATATCGGCGGAGCCATTTTACAGGGCATCCGGACAGATGACCAGTATTATAAAGAGCTGATCGACTCCAGTTTGCCTTGTGTGGTGCTCGACATCATGGCCGAAACCGTCAATGGATTGATCGGCAGTGTTTCCATTGATAATGCCAAAGCCGTGGAAGAAGTGGCGACCTATCTGCTGGAACTGAATCATCGCAAGCTGGTAGTCGTGTCAGGAACACGTGAAACCTATGTCAACACAGAGCGCTTGAAAGGCTTGGAGAAAGCATTGCACGCCTCTGGCATAGAGTTGAGTGACATTGATATTCTGGAAGCTTCTTTCTCGGAAGAAAAGGCGTATGAACTTGCCAAAGCGTATCTTCAGGAAAAACAGCCCACAGCTTTTCTTTGTTTCAGTGATTTGATGGCTTATGGTGTGATGAAGGCTGTGAAAGAAACAGGCTTAAGAATCCCTGACGACATTTCCATCACCGGAATTGACGATTTGCTGCTGAGCCGGTACATGCAGCCGCCGCTGACGACGATCCGGCAGGATTTTGTGGAAATCGGAAAAATATCGGCCCGGTTGCTTCAGGAAATCATCGAAGGCAAATCGGAAAAACAGCATATCTGGGTTCCGCATCAGTTGTTGGAGCGGCAAAGCGTAAAGCGCCTATCGAGCGTTTAAATGACAGAAGAAGAAAAGAGGGGAACGATATGACCCGCCATCCGAAACTGTTTATATACGACCTTGACGGCATCCTGACCGATACGGCCGAATTCCATTACATGGCATGGAAAAAGTTGGCGGAAGAGCTCGGGATTTCTTTTGATTATGCGTTCAACGAGCAACTCAAAGGAATCAGCCGCATGGATTCCCTGGACCGTATTCTGGCATTGGATCCTTCCAGTGGCGGTTTTACAGAGGAGGAAAAGCTCAAATTAGCGACACAAAAGAACGAAAATTATTTGGAGTTGATCGAAGAAATCACGCCGGCTCATATTCTGCCCGGCATAGAAGCTTTTTTGGAAGCCAATAGAAAATCGGATGCAAAGCTGGCGCTGGGATCGGCCAGCAAAAATGCGCCTGCCATCTTGGAAAAGCTCGGCCTTGCCGGCTATTTTGACTATATAGTGGATGCGGCAAAGGTGAAAAAAGGAAAGCCGGACCCGGAAACGTTCACTGTTGCTGCAGATGCTTTCGGAATCGATTACCCGGACTGTGTTGGAATCGAAGATGCAGCGGCCGGGGTGGAAGCGATCAATCGAGCCGGAATGTTCTCTGTGGGTGTCGGGGATAGAGCTTACCTGTCACATGCTGATTATTTGGTGGCGGAAACCTCTGAATTGGATTTTGATAGAGTGGTCCGGCAGTTCGGCAAAAAAAACGCCGGCTTTTAAAGGAGTGGAAGCATGACTTGGAAATTGACGAAAGTTGAACTGGACAATCCGAATCTGCTGGTGGACGAAAGCCTCCTCTCATTAGGGAATGGCTATTTAGGCGTCAGAGGAAATTTCGAAGAAGGATACAAAGAGGGCTTTAAATCGATTCGCGGCGCCTATATCAATGCATTTCATGACGAAACGGAAATCAGCTACGGTGAGAAGCTATATGGATTTCCAACCAAGCAGCAAAAGGTCTTGAATGTCATCGATGCGCAAACGGTCGAAATCCACTTGGATGATGAACGATTTTCATTGTTTGAAGGAGAAGTGTTGGTTTGTGAACGCAATCTGCATATGGATGCAGGCTTCGCTGAACGGATCGTCCACTGGATTTCTCCCAAGGGAAAAGAAGTGAAGATCCATTTCAGACGGCTGGTTTCATTCGTGGCAAAAGAATTGTTCGCGCTTGAGATCAGCATTGAACCGGTTACGCCGATCGGACAAGTGAAGATCGTGTCAACGCTCAACGGAGACGTCTCCAACTATGTCGACAAAGAAGATCCGCGTCTTGCTTCCGGCCATACAAAACGTCTTCATGTGACGGATGTACGCCAGGAAGAGCAGATCAGCATTGTAAAAAACACGACATACAGCACCAAATTGGAAGTGGCATGCGCAGCGACAACTAGCGTACAGGCAGAAAGCCATGGATACAGCAGCGAGCTGAAAGGCGCGAGCGTGGAAGAAACCTACACCTGTACAGGCACACAACCGGTCCATTTCACCAAGTACGTAGTCTATACAGATACGCTGCGCCATGGGGAACATGTCGATGAGGAAGCGGTGAAGCTTCTGAAACAAATGAAGCAAAGAACCTTTATAGAGTTGCTCATAGCGCAAAAAGCATATTTGGACGATTACTGGGCAGTCTCGGATATTGCGATAGACGGCGATGAGCAGGTCCAGGAAGGCATCCGCTTTAATCTGTACCAGCTCCTGCAATCGGTGGGCAAAGATCCGGCCAGCAATATCGCAGCAAAAGGCTTGTCGGGTGAAGGCTATGAAGGACATTATTTCTGGGATACGGAAATCTACATTTTTCCGGTGTTTTTAATGACCAATCCGGCCATCGCAAAAAACCTGCTGCTGCACCGTTACTCCATCCTCGACAGTGCCAGGGAACGGGCAAAGGAAATGGGGCATGAAAAAGGCGCTTTGTTTCCGTGGCGCACCATCACCGGCCCGGAAAGCTCGGCTTTTTTCCCTGCCGGTACGGCACAGTACCATATCAGCGCGGATATCGCCTACAGCTATATTCAATTCTACTTGGCCACAAAAGATGAAGCTTTCCTGAAAGAATATATGGCGGAGGTGCTGTTTGAAACCGCCAGGCTCTGGGCAGAAACAGGGCATATGCAAAACGGCAAGTTCCGGATCGACAGCGTCACGGGGCCCGATGAATACACCTGCATCGTCAACAATAATTATTACACCAACGTGATGGCAAAACACAATCTGCTGTGGGCAGCCAAAGTGTTCGAAGGTTTGAAGAAAACAGACGGCGAGCGCTTGCAGCAGCTGACGGACCAGTTGGAGCTGACAGAAGCAGAAGTGGCCGGCTGGAAGACCGCTGGCGACAATATGTACCTGCCTTATGACGAAACGTATAAAATCAATGCGCAGGACGACAGCTTCCTGAAAAAGGACCGCTGGGATCTGAAAAACACACCAGCCGAAAAATTTCCGCTCTTGTTGAACTACCATCCGCTGACTTTGTACCGGTACCAGGTGCTGAAGCAGGCGGACACGGTGCTTGCGCATTTCCTGCTGGAAGATGAACAGGAGTTGGAAACGATGAAGAACTCCTACGATTATTACGAACAGATCACCACCCACGATTCTTCGTTGTCTTCTTGCGTCCATAGCATCATGGCCTCGAAACTGGGCTATTACGAAAAGGCCTACGAATATTTTATTGAAACAGCCCGGCTGGACTTGGAAAATACGCACAAGAATACCAAAGACGGCCTGCATATGGCGAATATGGGCGGCACTTGGCTCGCCATCGTCTATGGATTCGCCGGGTTGCGGCTGAAAGAAAGCGGCCTCTCCTTTGCACCTTCTCTTCCGACCGAATGGAATTCCTTCGAGTTCCGCCTGCAATACCAAGGACGGCTGCTGAAAATCCGCAAAGAAAGGGAAACGGCAAGTTACACAGTTCTGCAGGGAGAGCCTTTGAACATCATCCATAACGGCGAAACGCTCGTATTGGAAAGCGGGAAAGAAGCGGTTGTTCAATTAGGTTGGAAGAGATAAGAAGCCGGTGGGAATAGAGAACTAAATGATTAAAAAAACGCACCGACCCTGAGCTCTAACTGGCTCAGGATCGGTGCGTTTTTGATTTCTACGATTTTATTTAGAAGAGCTCGGCACAGCAGCGGCCACGGAACGTTTCGGTTCACCCGGTTTCTTGAGCGTACCGCCCCGTCGGAAATTCCCCATGACTTCCATTGTCTCCGTGATGCTGACGAACGCGTTCGGGTCGATCGACTTGATGAGCGGCCGGACATAGGCAAGTTCATAACGCGTGATGACGCTATGGAGCACTTTGACTTTGGTGCCTGAGTAGGCGCCTTCGCCGTCGGTCACCGTAATGCCGCGGTACAAGCTTTCGAGCAATTCTTTTTTGACCGCGTCGCCTTGGCTAGTCACCACCATGAGGCTCAGCTTGATATGGCGCGTGTGTATGCGATCCACGACAATCCCGGTGATGTAGATGGAAGCCATCGTGTACATCGCCAGTTCCCAGGAAAAGATGAACCCGGAGATGAAAACCACAACGCTGTTTAGACAAAATACCAAAAAACCGAGCGGGATGTCGCGCTTCAGCGTCAACAGCAGCCCGACGATATCGAACCCGCCGCCCGAACCATAAAACCGGATGATCACACCAGCGCCGGCACCTACGATGACTCCGCCGAACACGGAAGACAACAGGGCATCTTCAGTGACTTGCATGATGGGAATGTAAAGCATCGCAATCGATGTCACAGCCACGGAAAAAATACTGTTGAGGACAAACACTTTGCCAAGCTTCATCCATGCCAGCATGAAAATCGGTACGTTCAGGACAACCAGCCAAATTCCTGCGTTAATCGGGGTCAGTAACCCCAAAATCATTGCTACGCCCGTGACGCCTCCGGATAAAATCTCATGAGGCAGTAGAAACAAATTAAACGCTGTAGCAAGCAGCAAGGATCCTGCAAAAATGGCCAGCAGGCTATAAAAACTCTTCACGCGTACATCTCCGTTCTTTCGTTAATTCGTCTCCAAAAAACATAGTGGTCGCCCAATAATAGTATTAAGCACAATGTTTCAAATGATAAGCTCTGAGTGGTGTGAATGCAAGAAATTGGTTTTTGGGAGGCGAATAGGACTCGTTAGGATTTAATGGCGTATTGGGAACAGGGGATCGCTGATTATATTTTTGCTTTAATGATTGAGTAAGCTAACTGCTTTTTCTATATGTTAAAATAACCTAAATAAATATTTCTCTAAAGGAGCCGACCCATGCCTATCTACAATAAATTAGTTCGCGATGCCATACCGGAAGTAATCAAAAAGACCGGCAAAGAATCTTCAATCCGTATTTTGGATGAAGAAGAGTATAAAGCTGAAGTCAAAAAGAAATTGGGCGAAGAACTTGAAGAGTATAAAGAAGCAGCTACCGATGAAGAAGCAGTTGAGGAATTAGCCGATATCCTTGAGCTTCTTCACGCGGCTGTGAAAATTCACGGTTCTTCTATTGAAGAGCTGGAAAAAGTCCGGCAGGCTAAAGTTGAGAAACGTGGCGGTTTTGACAAACGCATCTTTCTAATCGAGGTTGAAGATGACTAAGCTGGAGCTGGTCACTTCTCAGCTTGTCTCGCATTTGGAGAGGTTATCAAAAGAAGCAGTTGAGATTCAGTGGATTACGGCGTTTGCGATGAAGTCAGGTGTGAAAAAGATCATACCTTTCCTAAAGAAAGCGGCAGAAAGAGGCGTGCCGATTAAACTACTGGTAGGCGATTACCTGTTTGTCACGCAGCCGGATGCCTTGCAGATGCTCTTGGAAGAACTGCCTTCTGCGGAAATTCGGATCTGGAGGAGCGGCAGTACTTCCTTCCATCCGAAGTCTTATTTGTTCCGAGGGACAGACGCTTCACATTTGATTGTGGGATCTTCTAATTTATCATCATCTGCATTAACAACAGGAGTCGAGTGGAACTTAATAGCGCCGACTTCTGTGGATGCAGAAGTTTTTGAGGAAGCGGTTACTCAATTTCTGAAAAATTTTTATGCCGAGCAGACGGTCTCTTTGAATGCGGAGACACTTGCGGAATATCGGTCATTACATAAAGCAGCAAATCTCAAACGGCCCATCAGTCCCGTCTGGTCTGAAGCGGAAGAAGTCGAACTGACGGTAGGTCCAGCTTTTCCGCAACAGCCGGAAGTGGCTGAGACTCAAGTTTCGTACAGCGCTTCGATTTCACCGAGGCCTGCGCAGCGTGAAGCACTGGATGCACTAGACACTGTGCTGGCTGAAGAATACAGCCGCGCGATGGTAGTGCTGGCGACAGGCTTAGGCAAAACTTATTTAGCCGCTTTTTTTGCGGAGAAATTCAAACGGGTGTTGTTTGTTGCACACCGGGAAGAAATTCTTACCCAAGCGAAGCAGTCATTTCAGCATGTTCATCCGGACAGGTCGAGTGCTTTTTATAACGCTTCGGAAAAGAGAACCGATGCTGATTTTATTTTTGCTTCGATCTATACATTAGGCAGCCAATATCATTTAGACAAATTTGAAAAGGATGCCTTTGATTTGATTGTGGTCGATGAATTTCACCATGCAGCGGCACCGACTTATGAGCGCCTGCTTAATCACTTTGAACCAACGTTCTTGTTGGGGATTACGGCCACGCCTGACCGTATGGACAATAAAGACGTGTATGCGTTATGCGATGGGAATGTGGCGATCTCGATTCATTTCCTGGATGCCATCGAGCGCAATTGGCTCGCGCCGTTCAATTATTACGGTGTGTATGATGATACCGATTACTCTGCTATCCCGTGGAGGGGAACCCGGTACGATGAACAGGAATTACTGCAGGTTCAGCTGCGTGAAGAGTTTGCGCAAAAGATTTTTGAAGAATGGAACCGTTACAAGCAGACAAGAACAATCGTGTTCTGTTCTTCGGTAAAGCAGGCTGTTTACATGAATAATTTCTTTCAGCGCAAAGGCGTCCGGTCGATTGCCCTCCATGGTGGATCTCATCCGCAAGAGCGCAAAGCTGCCCGTTTCAAACTGGATTCTGGTGAGCTTGAACTTATATTCACGGTCGATCTATTCAATGAAGGCGTTGATATTCCAAAAGTGGATACACTCCTGTTCATCCGACCGACAGAATCACTGTCCGTTTATACGCAGCAAATTGGCCGCGGACTGCGGATTGCGGAGGAGAAGTCGCATTGCGTCATCATCGATTTCATCGGCAATTACCGAAATGCAGATCTGAAACTGGCGGTTTTTGATAAGGAAGGCAAGCCGGCGGGAAATAAAGCCACTCAACCACTTTTGCCCCTCCACTGTGAATTTAACTTAGATCTTCAAGTGATTGATTTGCTGGAGGAAATGCGCAGAAAAAGAGCCCCACGCAAAGAAGCGCTTGTACTGGCCTATCATGATTTGAAAAAGGAAGTTGGCAGGCGTCCGAAGTACTTGGAATTCCACCTTCACGCCAACGTCGATTCCAAAACAGTAAAACAGGAGTTTGGCAGTTACATAGGGATGCTCGCTTATGCGGATGAACTGACGGAAACAGAACAAGATGTCTGGCTGAAATTTAAAGGCTGGTTTTTGGAAGTCGAAAAAACAGGGATGACCAAAAGCTATAAGATGGTCGTCTTGAGTTATATGCTGTCAAAAGGTCTGGAAAGATGGCTTGAACCGATAACACCGGATGAAGCAGCACCTTTCTTCCATAATTATTTAACCGAAAAAGACTACCGCATGAATATCGACTTCAGTGACGCGCAAGGGAAGCGGCTGCGTAACTTTGAACAAAAGCAAATAGCGGACTTGATTGCACAGATGCCGATGGCGAAGTGGAGCGGAAGTGCGAAAGAAGGAATGGTTTCTTTTGAAGATGGTATTTTTAAATTCGATGTTCTAGCTTTAGGGAACGAAAATGAGTCTTTATATAACTGGACTCAGGAAATAGCGGAATATCGGCTGAATGCTTATTTTGAAAGGAAATCAGTGTCTTTGACAGTTAACTCAACTATTACGTAAGTTGACAGTCGTAAGGCGCGGAGCTTCCCTATAAAAAAGCTGCTGAGCTAGGAAAAAGAACTTTTTTCAATTGAGCAAACATGGAAAACTCTCTTTAACCAGTGGCTATTACCTCGTGAAAAAGGTATTATAAAAGCAACTACTGAAGTTCAAATGTCAGTTGATGGACCTTCACGATAGCTGATCGGCTATCAGGTTTTACAAAATAATCGTTGCGGAGGGGACTACAAATTGCCATATCAATTAGGGAAGAACTTTAAGCTTTTTACATTGAGTTCAAATCCGGAACTAGCCCAGGAAATTGCGACTGAACTTGGTTGTCCGCTCGGGAAAAGCTTCATCAAACACTTTAGCGATGGGGAAATCCAAATCAATATTGAAGAAAGTGTCCGTGGTAAAGAAGTGTACTTGATCCAGTCGACTTCCCAGCCGGGAAGTGAGCATGTCATGGAACTTCTGATTATGATCGATGCGCTGAAGCGGGCATCTGCGGAGACGATCAACGTCGTCATGCCTTACTACGGCTATGCGCGGCAGGACCGGAAAGCGAGTTCGCGTGAACCGATCACTGCAAAACTGGTGGCCAATATGCTGGAAAAAGCAGGGGCTACCCACATCATCACCATGGATTTGCATGCGCCTCAAATCCAAGGGTTCTTCAATATGCCGGTAGATCAGCTGCTCGGTGAGAAGATCCTATCGAAGCATTTCCTGGAAAAGGGATTGGAAGATGCCATCGTGGTAGCTCCGGACAATGGCGGTTTGGGAAGAGCCCGCAAACTGGCCAGCCATTTGGACGTTCCGATCGGCTTTATCGATAAACGCCGCATGCAGCCGGGCGAACCGGAAATGGTCAATATCGTCGGAGACATTGAAGGCAAGAACGTCATCATCATTGTGGATATCATCGATACCGCAACCACAATTTCGTTAGCAGCGAATGTCCTGGTTGAAAACGGTGCGAAAGCTGTTTATGCCTGCTGTACGCACGCAGTCCTATCTGGTGAAGCGGTACAACGAATCGAAGAGTCGGCCGTTACGGAACTGGTTGTCACCAATACAATCCGCGTGCCTGAAGAGAAACGTACGCCGAAAATCACGATTCTTTCAGTCGCGCCTTTATTGGCTGAAGCGATCGAGCACGTCCATAACGAAAAACCGGTCACGCCTTTATTCGAATAAAGGTGTGACCGGTAGTAGAAATTGCTATCTTTTACTTTGTGATCCAGCAAAATTGAATTACGTAAACTTTAAGGCGCCGCTATATGCGGCGCTTTTTTTGTTGGCTTGTATTTCGTCTTTGAAGTATTAACTTCGATTATCGGAAGAAAGGAAAGAAATTCAAAGATGATTATAAAAAAACTAGATGAAATGCTATTGCCTGGTTTTTTTAAAACAGCTTAAAAAAATAAAAAAATTAAATTATCAAATTATATTGACTATTTAAAATACTTCGGCATATAATACTAATTAATATAACGTCATATGACGTTATAAATCTTGGAGGTGTTGAAATGAAACAGGAGCAAGGTACAATTATTGAAGAAGTAGCAGGTGGAATTATCAATGAAGTGCAAGGAACAGCCATGAAACCGGAACATGCTACTCAGATCGCCAACGTGTTGGAAGCGGTAAAAGCCCGCGACATTAAGAATGTCTATTTTGTAGCGTGCGGAGGTTCGATGGCTTCGCTGTCATTCGGTGAATATTTCATCAGCAAGGAAACAGAAGTCCCAAGCTTCGTTTATACAGCGAACGAGTTTATTCACCGCAATCCGAAAAGTGTCGGTGAAAATACACTGGTAATTTTACGTTCACATTCAGGTACAACTCCTGAAACGGTTGAAGCAGCAAGCTTTGCCCGTGAAAAAGGCGCATTGACTGTGTCCATCTCAATGGAAGCAGATTCACCATTATGCCAGGCAGCTGAACACATCGTTCATTACAATTACAAAGATGGTTCGGACGCTATCGACGGTGAAGTCGGTATTTTCTATACATTAATCTTCGAATTACTGAACGCATTGGCTCCGAATGAAAAATACAAGCGTGTTGTCAGCCAATTGCCGAATGTCGGCGAATTGATTCAGAAAAATATCGAACAATTTGCGGATGCCGCAAACAAATTCGGCAAAAAGAACAAACGCGAAAAAATCATCTACACAATGGCAAGCGGTGCGTACATCCACCATGCTTACTCATTCACAAGCTGCCTGTTGATGGAAATGCTGTGGATCCATTCAAACGCAATCCATTCCGGAGAATTCTTCCACGGACCGTTTGAAATCACCGATTACGATGTGCCATTCCTGGTTGTGAAAGGCGATGGAGCAAGCCGCCCGCTGGACGAGCGTGCACTGGACTTCGTACAGAAATTCAGCGACAAAGTGGAAGTGGTCGATATCGAAACTTTAAACTACGACGGCGTAGACGAAGACTTGAAAGAATACTTCGGACCGGCACTCACCGGATCGGTTCTTCGCCTCTATGCGGATGCGCTAGCCGAACACACTGGCCATCCATTGTCGGTCAGAAGATATATGTGGAAAATGGATTACTAAAAATAAACGGGGTTCATCAGAAAGGGGATACGAAATGAAGAAAACATTGTGCTTTTCGATTTTGTTGCTTCTGCTTTCGACGTTATTAGCTGCATGTAATTCAGGTGAAGAACAAAGTGCCAATGCGGATGGAAAAGTTGAAATCGACTTTTTCCACAGATGGCCGAACGAACCTAGAAAATCCTTCTACGACGAAAAAGTCAAAGAGTACATGGAGCAGAACCCGGATGTTCACATCAATGTGGATTATGTCCTGAATGACGCTTACAAAGAAAAGGTCCGTGTTTTAGTATCGAGTGATGAGCTGCCGGATATCTTTACTGCCTGGTCAGATTCATTCGCAGAAAACCTGGTTTCTTCTGAGCGCATCATGCCGCTGAATGAAGTCATTCAAGAAGACGAGGAATGGTCATCGAAAATCATCGATTCCCAGTTCGGCGGATTCACTTTTGACGACACGACGTATGGCGTTCCCTTTACTGTAGACGGCAAAGCATTCTTCTATAATAAAGCGGCCTTTGAAGAAAATAATATCGAAATTCCAAAAACCTATGACGAGTTGATTGCAGCGCTCGACAAGCTTCAAAGTGCGGGCTATGAACAGCCGTTGGTGGAAGGGTTGACCAACACATGGGCGATTTCGCATTACCTCGGCACAATCTTTGAACGAGTTGTGGATCCGGCGGTATTGGAAAAAGACTATAACGAAGAAACAGCAGAATTTACGGATCAAGGATACATTCAAGGCCTTGAAATGTTTGAAGAATTGACAGGCTATATGGGAGACGTTTCCACTGCAATCGATCACGAAGCGGCACGCAATATGTTTGCTGCCGGTGAAGTACCTGTCTTATACATGCAGTTCGCGGAAATCAAAATGGTCGAGGAAGCGGGAGATGTGGAGTTTGGATTCTTTGACTTTCCGGAAGTTGAAGGTGCAGCAGGCGATCCGACAGCACTTACAGGGGCACCGGAAGGATGGATGGTCAGCAAGAACGCACCAGAAGAAACCATCGATTTCCTGAAATTCCTGACTTCAGAAGAAACGGCTGCTGAATTCACGAAAACAGATGGCCAACTGAACGCTATTGAAGGCGCAGTGACCGAAGAGAACGTCAATCCGACAAGTCTTGAGGCGTATGAACTGATCACCAATGCTTCTTCGACAGCGCCATGGTTTGACAATGCAGTTAACATCAATGTAGCAGACGTCTTCATGCGTGGAGGGCAAAGCTTGGCTACAGGGCAGGCAACGCCTGAGGATATTTTAAAAGAAGCGCAACAGGAAGCAGCAAACCAGAAATAGCAGCAGTGCAGAACTGGATAAGTCCTAATGTTCAGTTGAATATTAGGACTTATTAAAATGAAAGAAGGTGCACGTATGATAGCAAGAAGAAACCGCATGATCCCAGCCTTATTCATATTGCCCAGTCTCTTGTTCTTGGGAATCTTCATCTACATTCCACTGGTCCAAAACTTCTATAACAGCTTTTTTGACTTTAGCGTGTTTTCCCCGACGAAAGAATATGTTGGGTTCTCGGCTTTTGAACAGCTGTTTGCTGATAAAGTCGTCATGACAGCTTTCATCAACAATATCAAATACGCAATCATCTCGGTGATTTTTCAGGTGGCATTCGCGCTGGTCCTTGCTACGATACTTGAAGATAAGTTGTTCCGGCGGATTGCACCGATGTTGCGGATCATTTACTTTATCCCAGTCATGATTTCGATTTCGGTTATCGCCTTGTTGTTCAATTTTATTTACAATCCTCAAATGGGTCTTTTAAATAGCTTTTTGGAGCTGGTCGGTTTGGAAAGTCTGGCCTTGCCTTGGTTGGGAAATGCGACGACTTCGATTTATGCAGTTATAGCGATGTCGCAATGGCAAAGCATCGGATTCATTACCATGCTGTTCATCGTAGCGATCCAGAAAATTCCTAAAGAGCTTTATGAGGCGGCCAATATAGACGGTGCCGGTAAGATACGGCAGTTTTTCAATATTACCGTCCCCCAAGTGAAAGAAGCCCTGTTCGTCAACATGCTGATTACTATCACAGGAGCCATGCTCGTTTTCAACGAACCGTACATACTCACTAATGGCGGTCCGGGTACGAGTTCGATGACATTGTCGGTGTACATGTACCAGCAAGGATTTTTCAAAGACAATATGGGTTATGCATCAGCTGTCGCCACATTGATCTTCGTCGTGACTGCGATATTCGCCCTTATCCAAATCAAGGTCTCGGGAACCGGAAAGGATGAGTAGGATGACAAAAACAAATGAAAATATTAAAGCCGATCTGTTCACTTCCGATACGCAAATCAAAAAAGCCCGTTTAGCTAAAATGGACAAAACGACCAGAAGAACAAATCTGCAGGGCAAAATTTCGAAAAACATAATTCTTCTCGGCCTGCTTTTGTTTGCTTTTGTCATCCTCTATCCACTTTTTTGGATGGTAGTTTCTTCGATGAAAAGTTATGATGAAATCTATAACAATGTATGGGGGTTGCCGTCCGTTTGGCATTTTGAAAATTACGCGACAGCCTGGTCGATGGGAATCTCGGGCTATTTCTTCAACAGCCTATTCGTTACCTTGGTTACGATTGTCCTCGTCGTCCTGATCGGTTCGATGGCAGCGTTTACACTGTCCCGCTACAAATCGAGATGGATTGATGTGGCGTTGATCTTCACCATCGGCGGCATCATGATGAATCCACAGGTAGCGCTCATTCCATTGTTTGAAATGCTGACTTGGATGAATTTGATCAATACGCATTGGGCATTGATCTTAACGTATGTAGCTTACCGGCTGCCGTTGACGATCATCCTGATACGCGCATTCTTCCTGAGCATTCCAAGAGAACTGGAAGAGTCGGCGATCATCGATGGCTGCAGTGAATTCGGCATTTATGCACGAATCTACCTGCCGCTTTCGATTCCAATCATCGTGACGACAATTGTACTGACGGCATACTTTGCCTGGAATGAATTTATGTTTGCGACCGTGTTTATTGATTCGGACGTATTGAAAACAATCCCTTCAGGTTTGATGAATTTTAGGGACGCACTCAGAACTGATTGGGGCGTATTGCTTGCAGGGATGGTGATTGCGGCGATCCCGATGGTCATCCTGCTGATATTCCTGCAGCGGTATTTGGTCAGAGGGCTGTCGGAAGGATCTGTTAAAGGATAAGAGGAGGAATTTGGAATGAAGTTGATTGCGGTTGGAGATAATGTGGTGGATTGCTATTTGGATCAAGATAAATATTACCCGGGAGGAAACTGTGTCAATGTCGCTGTCAATGCTCGGAAAAATGGCGCAGAAAAAGCCGCTTATATCGGCATCTTCGCAACCGATGACAAAGCGCAGCATATTAAATACGCTTTGCAGGAGGAAGAAATCGACTTCGGATTGTCGCGTACAGCGGAAGGCATCAGCGGCCAGCCGCGTGTAGCATTAACTGAAGATGGCGACAGAGTATTTGTAAGCGGGGCGAAAAACACAGTACAACGCATGTTGAAAATACAGCTGATCGAAGAAGATTTGGATTTCATCACTGAATTTGATGTTTGCCACGTCAGTTGTTATTCTTCCATGGAAAGTGAATTGGAAAAGCTGGCAAAAGTGATCGACATTTCCTATGACTTCTCCAATCACCTGGAACTGGACTATATTGAAAAGGTCGCGCCCTTTATCAAATACGCTTTTTTCTCAGCAGCGGATTTGTCGGAAGAAGAGCTGAACTGGTTTATCCAGAGGCTGAAAGGCTTTGATTTTGAAGCAGCTGCCCTGACAAGAGGCAGCGAGCCTGCTTTGTTTATCAGCAAAAATACCGTATTTGAACAGAAGCTGCGGGAAATTTCTGTTGTTGACACAATGGGAGCAGGTGATAGTTTGATCGGCGGATTTTTGGTGAATTATATAAACGGAGTAGCGATGGAAGAGGCTATCGAAAAGGCAACAAAGTCTGCAGAAGTTACATGCGGGTTTTACGGTGGTTTTGGATACCCGAAGGAATTCTAAAAAATTGTTTTCGAACTGCTCCTCATGTACAGTTAAATGACAGGAAGATTTTAATTTTGAGTATAGGGGGAGTCTGGATATGAACCAAAACAGCGTCGATTTGGATAGTCCCATCTTATTATATGAGCAGATAAAAGCAGGCATCAAGGAATTGATCAAAACTAATAATTTAAAGCCGGGAGATAAGATTCCGAACGAGTCTGAGCTGTGCGGAATCTTTGATGTAAGCCGCATTACGATACGCAGGGCGATCAAAGAACTGAGCGAAGAAGGGGTCATTGAAGTGATTCGCGGCAAAGGTACATTCGTTCGGGCATCCAAAAAAGACTTGCATCTATTGAACCTGAAAGGCTTTACCGAAGGTTTGTCGACCGAGGAGAACAATATTGAAAAAGAGATTCTGCACAAACGGATCATCACCGATGATGGAGAAATTGCAAAAGCCTTTTTACATGAACAAAACGAATTTGTGGAGCTTGTGCGTCTCGTAAAAGATGCAGAAGGACCGTTCAGCGTGGATTACGCTTATCTGCCGCTGAACATCTATCCTGGCATTCAGGACCTGCTAGATGATAGTGTCTCCACTTTCGCTTTAATTCGGGAAACCTATAAAGTCCCTTTCACAAAAGTAAAAAAAGAGATTGAATATGTCCATCCGCCGACAGAACTTTGCAAATATCTGGGCATCAATAAAACCTCTTCCGTTATCCTCGTGAAGAAACTCATTTACGGTCCGGATGGGACACCTGTCCATTACTCTAAGTACTACATGGTCGGTGAACGGGTAAAATTCTATATAGAAGCGGATTATACAGAATAACCGAGTGCTTTAAACTGAACTTCATTATATAGGTAATGTTTTAAAAAAACGCATAGTCTACAGGATGATGAGATGACTCGGTTGAAGTCATCTTATTTAACTTCTATTTGCAACCAGTGATAAGGATGTAAACCGACACATATAAAAGCACCGCAGAAAGCTTTTTGCGGTGCTTTTTCTATTTCCCTGATAGACCTTGTTCCTTAGTAAATTTACATTTAAGATATCTCTCCTGGCATAGCTTCCGTGTTGCTTCGACTTGCATTACTTTGTTGAATAATACGGAGTGGAATCTCTAATTTATGTCATAATAGAATAAACCATTAATTGAATTATTAGTAAACCAGGGAGGGAAGCCAGATGGAATCGAGGAAGACAGCAAAAGAAAGCAGAGAGCGCTTAAGGCAAAAGGAACACAAGCGTAATCCGGGAGGTTCCTTGCGTGATGGCTTCGATCGCGGCGCCGGCAACGGCAATGTACCGGACATTGCAGGTGACATGGGCTGGAAAGGCATGCTCTTGTTAATTCTTATCTTGTTTTTAGGCTATGTCCTTTATCAATTCTTCTTCAGTTGATAAGAGAACATTCAAGGAGGAAATGAGATGGTGTGGTTGAAAATCGGCTTGTCTCTAGTGATTTTATTCATCTTAATGGCAGTAGTGAAATCTGCTTTGAGAAAGCTCTTCAAGATTGAAAAAGAAAAAACAGAGTGGTTTTCTTATAACCATGTCAACAAAACCCATAAAAAAATCGATTGGGTTGTGAGAGTTCTGTCGTCGATGGTGCTGATTATCGTTTTGTACCTGGTCATCTTCAAAGAGTATTCCGTCATCTTTTACCTCATTCCAGTCGTGCTGCTCCTGGTAATAGACTATGCGGTCAGAGCATTCTTTGAGTGGAAATACTCGGATCACCCAAAGCAGGCGATCTTGACGATCGGGGAGATGGTGGTGTTTGCAACAGCACTGGCTATGGCGATTCAGTATGATTTGCTGAACTTGGGCTATTAAAAAATACTTCCGCAGCGGAAGACGTCGATGCGAATACATAAAATCCAAAAAACACACCAGCCCTGGTATCGGACTGGTGTGTTTTTATCTTAATTAACTACTTCACGATTATTTCTGATAAACAAGGACCCGATCAACCCAACCGCCGCAGCCGCTAATACCGCATAAAACGCGGTATGGGTGCCGGATGCCAAAAACTCTGCCGGAGTGGCGGCGCCGAATTCAGCAATATAGCTGTTTTGCCCGGCGGTGAACAAGGTGATGGCGATTGCCGTACCGGCAGCCCCTGCAACCTGTGTCAGGGTGTTCATAGCGGCCGAACCGTCTGCGTACAGCTTCGGCGGCAGCTGATTCATCGCATGGGTCTGTGCAGGCATGATGGTCATCGAAATCCCTAAGAACAGTACACAAAGAGCGGCGATGACTTGCCAAACCGGTGTCGTGGACGAAAGGATCACAAGGAAGACGATAGCCCCCACTGTGATGAAAGAAAACCCGAGACGTGTAAAGATGCGGGCGCCCACCCGGTCAAAATTGGAGCCGACAATCGGCGCCATGATGATATTCAATAAATTGGCTGGGAACATCAATAAGCCGGCGGCAATCGATGTATAAGCCAGGACACTCTTCAAATAGATGGGAATCAGGATAGCTACGGAAAGAATGACGAAAAGGGTAAGGAACATCAGCAAGGTGCCGAGTGCGAACATCGGGTACTTGAAAACGCGCAGGTCGACCATCGGCTGCGACATCTTCAGCTGACGGATGATGAACAGTCCCAAAGCGGCTGCACCAATCACGAGCGGAGCCCATACATTCGGCTCTGTGAACGGTGTTTCGGCCAATGTCGATAAGGAATAGATGATGCCCCCGAAAGCGATGGTGGAAAGCAGCAACGAGCCGATATCAATTTTGGGCTTGGAAATATCCGAGACGTTTTCCATGCTTAAGGCGCCGATCATCAGCACGAGATTCAAGACGACCATGACCCAGAAAATATAATGCCAGCTGCTGGCACTGATGATCAATCCGCTGAATGTTGGACCTAACGCCGGACCCGCTGTGATGACCAGGCCGACAATCCCCATCACCGATCCGCGTTTTTGGATCGGGAAAATCAGCAGGACCACACTGAACATGAGCGGCAGGAAAATGCCTGTACCGACAGCTTGGACTAAGCGGCCGATCAGAAGTACGGAGAAACTTGGCGAAAGTGCTGCAAGCATGGCACCCAGGGAAGAAATGAGCAATGCCGCAACCACCAATTGCCGGGTTGAAAACCAGCGGACCAGATAGGCAGATAAGGGAACCAAAATAGCTAAGACCAGTAAATAGCCGGTCGTCAGCCATTGCGCTTTGCCGGCGCTGATGGCGAAGTCTTCCATAATATTGGTCAACGCCATATTCAATGCCGTTTCCCCAAATAACCCGATAAACGAGCCGAGCATCAAAATAGCTGCCATCGTTTTCGGTTTTTTTACTTGTACATGAGATTTCATAAATCGATTTCCTTCTATCTATATGTAATTTTGACTTGCCGACTTTCTACCAAAGCGGTTGAGTCACTTTGCAACTATACAAAAACTCCTCTAAGAACTCAATACTATTCAGTGGATATCTGGAATGATTATGGAAATTCAGACACATTTTCTTCCAAAAATCGCCTGCAAATGGAAGGTTTTAAACGATTGGAACATGCCATTAAAAATGAAAACGCTTCTATTCGGTGTGTATGGGTCAAGAGCGATTTGCCATTTGTAAGAAACGCTTACTGCGGCAAGGACTAAAACCCGATTTCAAAACGTGCTACCAAAAATCATTAAAATTCAATAGTTTATTTGGCTCTGAAGCAAAATAGAAGCAGAAAAATAAATGTGAAGTAAAAAATGTGTACTTTTTCGTTTTCCGGGTTTACGGAACACTGGGTTTTCGGAGAGCAAGCAGAAGCGAACCGGGTGTTGCCGAAAGCCTGCTTCGCTTGTTGGAGCGGGATCTGCAAGAAGGTGAGATAAAGCATGAGCATCAGTAAAGGTACGATGAAATGCTCGGTGTTTGCCTGGATCTCTTCGATTCGCCCTAGACCCGTGCCGATCACCGCAGCAGATAAAATTATGACTGTATAGAGCTTTTCAACTAGGTTCATCGCTGTTTCACCTCCGGTTCGAGCAAGATGTATGATGATTTCAATACTATCACTGTCGGCAACCGCAGAAAAAAACTGCATAATATTACTTGGAAGGCGTCTTTTCTATATCGAAATCAGAAAAATTAAAGCATATGTGCAACTTCACCCCAACTAATCCGTAGGAAAGAGGAGGGGGTTTTATCTTGACGCTTTTTGCTCATACGACGACACGATATGTACTTTGGTCTTTTATTATTTTCTTATTGCATTTAACCGGCTCACTCACTATTTTCACATTGCTGATCATTTCTCTTCTATTAGTTTGGAGCAACTATTTTTTCGAGAAGGCTGGAAAAGAAAAAGAACTTGAAAATAAACTGTTTGAGTGGCTGTGGCTTCCGATTTTAGTCGGAACGGTAGCTTTCGTTTTATATCATTACGTTTTTTAGAAGACTACATAGAACCATCTGGAGAAGCTGGAATAGGAGCGGATGGAAGGAGGATGCAATTTGCTTAATATAGGAGACATAATTTATACTTTACTGTTTTTTATAGCGGTAGTTTTCATTTTTTCATTAGTGAAAAAGAAAATGTCGAGGTGATGGAGCTTGGATAAGAAGATTTTAAAATCCTTATTGCTGATTTTGGGGATTTCTTCGGCTCTTGTGTGCATCGGAATCAGTATTTATATGTATAAGAATCCATTAGCTGCAAACGGCCAGTTTTTAACACAGATACCTTTTGTGCTGATTATAACTACACTTGTTTCAAGCATCGCGTTCAATCGGTTAAGAAAAAACGATAGCAAAATCCACTTGAAATAAATGAAGTGATTTTCCAGAACAGACACAGGAGGCGATGACAATGTTCAATGAAGAGCCGAAATGTTCCATATGCAACAAGGAAATCGAAGGAAACGAAGTCGTATTCATCAAGATGCGCTACCCGAAACGAAAAGGCTTTACTGAAGTGAAAGCTTATTTGAAGAACGAAGGACAGTTTATCTGTGAAGACTGTTTCGAAAAAGATAAGTCTTAAGATTCTTGGCGAGTAAAGTGTCATGCGTCATGAAAAAGCAGAGAGGGAAATGTCCCTCTCTGCTTCCTATTCTTCGTCTTCTTCTTTGCCATCCTTGTTGTCTTTGAGGTCGATTGTGAATCCGTCTTCTTGATCCGGATCTGCATCCCGCACTTCAAATGAACAGCCGGCCAATAATAATGCCGCTAAAGCTAGTAAAAACAACTTCCTCATGGTGAACCCCTCCCATCCTCTACTCTTTCCGAAATCATGTTGACTTGTTATACGTGTGATTTCGCGAAAGTTTTCCAAATTTTGGAGGTAATTCTCTTTTGTTTTTAGGGATCAAATCTCTATAGAAGAACCATTCATATAAGGAGAAGGGTTAGGGTATGTGGAATAGAGAAGCTGAAATTCGATAAGTTTGTTGGGATTGGGCTTAACTAACCCAAAGACAAAGGGAGGAATAGTATGTGGGGGAAACTGAAGGTCATTTCTTCGTTTGCTATTTTGATCGGGGTGGTTGTCCTGCTCGCGGAAGTGGATGAGACATTTAATCTTTACAATGCGCCTTATCTATTGATTGCCGGTGGGATGATCGGTCTGATTTTTTCATTGATTGGAAGTAATAAGGAAAGCAGCTTTTTATGCCGGGTCGGTCTGCATAAATACAAACGAGGTAACCGGGACAACGAAGTGCCCGCCATGTATGTGTACACATGCGAAAGATGCCACAAGCAGAAGAGGGCAGCTTCGGTTGTTTAATGAAAAGAATGAGGTGGACAAGTGGAATTTATCGACTTTATGAAAAAGAACTTTCCGGATTTAGAACTCAATCCTCCTTTATTTTATAACTGGAACATCGGTATTCGCTTCGAGTTAGGAGTGGATTATAGGCGGGATGATTGTTCTCAGAACAGTCCTTATCTTAAAGGCGTTTACCGAAGGGCCATTACGCTGTTCGATTCCTTGCATCTTCCAGAGGACGAAATTTTTGTGGTAGTAAACGTAAATGATTTTGGGGATAACAGAAGCTTGAGACGCAAATTGAATATCTTCTCCAGGTATATAAGACATCAATCTGTTTTGAACAAATTAGAACATATGACGCTTCCTTATATCATCCCGGAGGACGATGAAGATGGGAATTACAAGACCCATAGGTTTGTCCTGAAGTGCAAAGTATCGGATCTCAGATATATGCCTTTACTGAAAGCCATCTGTAATAATGACATGGGATACGAGCCGGCTATCTATCATGATGTTTTCTTCATCAGCCTTAAACAGAAAACCATTTTCCATGTGTATGATGACAGAGGCTGTGATCTGGTGGCGGCTTCTCCGGAAGACATACGCCATATGTACAAAACGCACAATGCCTGGATATTGGATTACGACAGAGATGAGATAGACCAGGTGTTTAAGTAGGTATTAGTTGTTGGGCTTATATTATTGTTAAATTAATCTATTTTGAAATGGGACTCGGTTCAAATCTACGGGTTTTCTTTTATACTTTTCCTTAAGTTAAAAGAGGGACAAGTATCCATTCAATGCTCCACTTGAGGATGTACATAAAAACAGTCACTACCACTGCTCCAGCCAGGAAGTAACAGACCCATCTCAAAATATCTGTAATAGCGCCGATCAAATCCTTCATAAAACTTATCATAGCTTATGCCTCCATAATTTTAATGGAATGAATATTTTCGTCCTTCTGCTTATGCAATCCGCAGAAGCAAGATGACACAAAATGGACTAGGATTCTACTTAGTAAATAATGGTATTATTGGAATAATAGTTTCAATAATACCATTATTCTTTTAAAAGGAGTATACCTATGTCTGTAGAATCCCTAATTTCGTTAAGCAGTTCGGCATTATTTTTTTCTTTCATCATTTTATTGATTGCCATTATTCCATTCGGAGTTGCAGTAAAATCCCGTAAGCAAGTTGCGGCGAAAATTGCTTTGATCATGACCGTTATCGGTTTTTTGGCGCAGCTGAGCTATTTCATCCTTCGCTGGACAGCTTCCGGCCATGCACCCGTCAGCAATCTCAATGAATTTCTGACGTTCTTCGGCATCATGCTGATCGGCAGCTTTCTGGTGTTTTACTACCTTTACCGCCAGCCAGTCGTCGGCTTGTTTTTGCTTCCGATTGCCATTCTGATCATCGCCTATGCCAGCATGTTCGCCAATGAAGTGTCGCCGCTGATTCCGGCGCTTCAAAGCCATTGGCTTACAATCCACGTTATGACAGTCGCCACTGCCAGTGCAGTATTGTCGGTATCGTTTGTCACAGGGCTGATTTATTTACTGAAGCACGTGGATACCACTCGAAAAGGAAAAAGTTCGTTCTTTTTGGAGCTGGTCCTGTATTTCCTGGTGGTCGTTGTCGGTTTTATCCTTGTAACATCCGCTTTCCGGATTACCGATTACAGCGCAAGCTACCAATTCGAAAATCAGCAAAGTGAAATCCAGATTTATGACTACGCTATGCCGGCCATGGTCGTGCCAATTGATGCAAAGCCCGTCACTGGAAAGGCTGGAAGCTACGAACCGGCAAATCATTATGGCGGCCTGCTGGAAATTCCGAACAGCATCGAAGCGGCAAAACTCAACTCGGTTCTCTGGTCTTTCCTGATCGGTTCTGTCTTGTATGGACTGATTCGTCTGATCACGCGGAAGAAAATCGCGCAGCTGCTGCAGCCGTTCACCAACAAAGTCAATTTGACGCTGATGGATGAAATCTCTTACCGTTCAGTGGTCATCGGTTTCCCATTATTTGCGCTTGGCGGCTTGTTCTTTGCCATGATTTGGACGCAGATTGCCTGGAGCCGTTTCTGGGGCTGGGATCCGAAAGAAGTATGGGCTTTAATTACGTTTCTTTTTTATGCAGCCTTCCTCCATCTGCGGATTGGTCGTGAGTGGACTGGAGAGAAAACTGCCTGGCTGGCAATTATCGGCTTCGGTACGATTATTTTCAATCAAATTTTCGTCAATTTGGTCATTGCGGGTCTGCACTCCTACGCATGAGAGATTCGCAGGGACGAGAAGCCTTTCGACAAAACAGCAAAAACCTCCCAATCCGATGAAGGTTGGGAGGTTTTTGCGTCAAAAGATTTATGGGATTGAAAACATAATCCCTGCCATCCCTTTCCTGATGGCCATTAGTTGTTATCGGAAATTCCATTTTCCCCTAATGTCTTTTTGAGCTCTTTTTTCCTGTTTTTAGACACCAGGATATACAGGACATCGTTTGTTTGGATGGTCGTTTCACCATAAGGAGTGACCAGTTCTTCATCACGGATGATGGCGTTGATCAGAACCTCCGGAGGAAAATCAATCTCCGCCAGACTTTTTCCTAAAATCGGCGTTTCCTCGCTGACGGTATATTCCACGATTTCGGCATTCGCTTTGCCGATGGATACAAGCTCGAGTGTGTGGATCGGCGCCACTTTCTTCGGACCTGTGAGCCCCAGCTTCTCGGCAAAAGGAGAAATAGTGGCGCCTTGGATAAGGGCTGAAGTGAGGACGACGAAAAAGACAACATTAAAGAATAGCTGGGCATTTTCCAATCCCGCAATCATGGGGAATGTTGCCAGCACGATTGGGACAGCCCCTCTAAGTCCGGCCCAGGAAATGAGCGTTTTTTCCTGCCAGGAATAATCAAATCCAAGTGTGGAAACAAACACGGCAAGAGGGCGTGCCACCAGGATCAGGATGAATGACAACAGGAAGCCATTTATGATGATTTCAAACGTGAAGAGCTGACTCGGAAAGACCAGTAAGCCAAGAATCACGAACATCAGCAACTGCATCATCCAGGCGAATCCTTCATTGAAGTGAAAGATGGTATGACGGAAAGTCAGATCGCTGTTGCCGATGACCAGGGCAGCTACATATACCGCGAGTAGTCCGCTGCCGTTCAAGTTGGCGGCCACGCTGTAGGTCAAGATGGCGAACCCCATGGCAAGGATGGGATAAAGTCCGCCTGAATCCAGGTTGATCTTGTTGATGGCCCAAGAAGCGAAGCGGCCCAGTAGAAGCCCGAACAAGAGGCCAAGACCCATCTGCAGGAAAAATACGCCGATGATACTCAAGATGCCCTGCTCGTCCGACACGATTAATTGGATAAGCGCTAAAGTCAGGAACATGGCCATCGGGTCATTCGTGCCGGATTCCGCTTCCAACGTCGCCGCCAGCCGATTTTTGATATTTTGGCCTTTTAGGGCAGCGAAAACGGCGGCTGCATCTGTGGAACCGACGATGGCGCCGAAAAGAAGCCCTTCCAGCCATGTCACGTCCAAAATAAAGGTTGCGGCAATTGCCACTATGAACGTGGTGATCAAAACGCCGACAGTCGCCAGAACCAGTGACGGAAACACTACAGGTTTAATGGTCGTCCATTTCGTTGAAAGTCCACCTTCAAAAAGAATGACCACTAAAGCGAAAATGCCGATGAATTGAGCATAAGAGGGGTTATCGAAATAGAGGAGTCCAAATCCGTCACTGCCGGCAAGCATGCCGATGGCGATGAAGAGAATAAGGGCGGGAACGCCAAAACGTGAAGAGAATTTCGTCGTAAAGACACCGATGATAAAAAACAATGCCAGTACAAACATCAAATAATCCGGTGTGATAATGTCATTCATCATAGTATTGTGACCTACCTCCTTGAAAAGCTCAGTGTATATTTATTTTATCTTTTTTTCCTGTTGATTCAAAGGCTAACGTCGGAACCTGATTTGTATATGCAATAAGCTATTGATATCCAAAAAGAAGTGGCAGCTGCTTTAAGTGAAGATACGCTGAAGCGGAGCGTTTCTTTTTTCTGTAACTTTTATGTTGAATCATGCATTCTACTGATAAATCGCAATAAAAATAACGCTTTTTTCCTCTCTGTTTAATGAGTGGGGAAAAAGCGCTATTCTTCATTTCAATGAATTTCAAGCTTATTCGTGCATATGGATGCGAAAAGTGCTGCGGCCGGCTTCTTTCGATTCATACATCGCCAGGTCGGCATTTTTCAATATGGCTGAAACAGTGGATCCGAACAAAGGTGTTAGGGCGATGCCTATGCTGGCCGTGACCTCAGCAGGTCCATTTTCGATCAGCCATACGTCCTTCATCGCCAGCTGAATCTCTGTGGCCATGTTTTTCGCCTGCTCCTGTGTTTTTATACCAGGCAAGAGAAGCACAAATTCATCTCCGCCAAGACGCGCTGCAATGTCCTGTTCGCTGATCTTTTGGCTTAAACGCTTGCCGAATTCCTCAATTACGGCATCGCCTACTTCGTGGCCCAATCGGTCATTGATGTCTTTAAAATGATCGATGTCGAGGAGCACTACGGCCAAAACCTCATCTTTTTTCTGGCATTGTTTAATCTTAGTCAAAAGATGGTCTTTTAAAAATCTCCGATTCGGCAGACCGGTCAGCGAGTCGTGATATGCATAATGATACAATTGAGTTTCCTGTTCTTTTTGTAACGTGATGTCACGCGTAATCATGAGCATGTGAACAAATTGATGCTGATCATCGAAGATGGGTGTGCCTTTCACTTCTGTCCAAACCCAGCCAACTTCTTTATGCTTTATCCGAACCTCCAACAGGTAGGACTCATTTTCCTGAATCGCCAGTGAGAAGGTTTTTCTTAGCAGTGGGATGTCAGCAGGATGAACATTATGGTAAGGCAGCTTTCCGATATATTCTGCAGGATCAAATCCATATACCCGCTTACTTGAAGGAGAGACATAAAGCGTTTCTCCTTTAGAATCCATTAAGACAATAACATCCTGTGAGTTTTCGGCAATGATGCGGAATCGGTTCTCGCTTTCGACATACTGGCTGATCAGTTGATCCATTTCCCTCATGTCTTTCATCACCGCATAGATCCCAACAATTTCTTTCTTTACTTTGACTGGGGCAAAGTTGATCAACACACCAATCAACTGGCCGGACCTTCCCAAAAACTTTGTTTGGAAATCGTTTGATATTCCATCCAGAGCCATATGAAAATAAACACTTATCAATTCGAAATCTTTTTGGCTAAGATGCTCGACAAACGTTGAGTCAATCAACTCAACCAGTGGATAAGCCGTTACGTGTTCGACGGATCCATTGCCATCCAAAATTCGGCCATTCAAGTCAAGAGAAAAAATCGCATCTGCACTGTTCTCGTATAAGGAACGGTAGCGGGAACGGCTTTCTTTCAGCCGCTCCCACGCGACTGCACTTTCCAGTTTGGCCAGCCGCTCATTCGTTACGTCTTTGACAACGCCTATAATATAGGTGCATTGTCCTGATGCATCGAACAACGGTGTCAATACGGTTTCAGAGTAGTAGTGGTCCCCGGCAGGAGACACATAGGAATCTTCATAGCTTACTTTTTTTCGAGTGGCAAGAGCTTGGGTGTATTGCAGTTTTAATAAGTCAGCGGTTGCTTGGGAATGTGCTTCGTGAAATGTTTTCGTAAGTTCGTTTTGAGTCAAATGAGTTCTTTCCACAACAGCTTGGTTAAAGAACTCATATTTGAAAATAGAATTTTCCTCAACACTGACAATAAACACCATGTCTTTAATTGCTTCGATCAGCGTCTGGTCAAAGGGCAGTATACTGGATAGATTCACGTGTTCATGTCCTTTCTCAAAAGGCTGCTTTTTCTATTCCCATCCATTTTGAAATAAGTCATAACCGATCATTCGCAGCAGGGGATTTATGGTCAGCCTGTAAGTATTTCTTTTCGAATTCTCTGATGTTCAATGGTTTATCGTATAGATATCCTTGGAAAACGTTGCAGTCATTAGCCAGTAGAAAATTGGCTTCTTCAATTCGTTCAACGCCTTCGGCCACCAGTTCACACTCAATGCTTTTAGCCAAATGGATGAGCGACTTCAATACAGCTTCCGATTTTCGATCCTGTCCAATTTTTTCGATGAAGGACTTGTCGATTTTGATTTTATCGATGGGAAAACTGGTTAAGTACGAAATCATCGAAAACCCGGTTCCGAAATCATCAATGGCTATGGAGATTCCCTTGGACTTGCAGAGAATCAGGTTTTCCAGCGTTTTCGATGAATAGGTCAGTTCCGCCTGCTCGGTAATTTCAATTTCTATTAAAGTGGGATCGACTTTATACTGATCGATTAACTCAAAGAAGCTATCAAAGAAATTCGAGTTGTTGAGGAGGGAAGGCGTCATATTAAAGGCAGTGCGGAGACTCCAACCATACCTGTTTTCCCAATCTTTCAATTGAGTAAAGACTTCTTTGAGCAAATGGGAAGTCAATGGAATAATGTCACCGGTTTCCTCAGCTACTTGAATGAATTCCAGAGGTGAAATTTCTCCAAGCTTCGGGTGAGCCCAACGCGAAAGGATTTCGATGCCGATAATATCACCTGAATGCCCATCAATCTGAGGCTGCATGGTATAGTAAAAGCCATTTTTCTTCAAGTCGCCGGTCAATCCTTCTTCAATGGTCGAGTTGCGGTTGTATAAAGTACGCATCATGGGCTGGAAAAAAGCATAGGAAGAGCCGCGGGTTATTTTTGCTTCGCGCATGGCCATTTCAGCATATGAATACACTTCATTCATTGCTGAGGAATCGAGAGGGTAGCAAGCAATCCCAATGCTGATAATGACATGAATTTCTTGGTTGCTGTCCAAGGTAATGGGTTTAGAAAAAACTT
Source organism: Planococcus sp. SE5232 (assembly GCF_050686535.1). Taxonomy (NCBI): domain Bacteria; kingdom Bacillati; phylum Bacillota; class Bacilli; order Caryophanales; family Caryophanaceae; genus Planococcus; species Planococcus sp. SE5232. The sequence continues at coordinate 283,013 of NZ_JBOGCP010000001.1, forward strand.
TTGCGATTTTTTCTGCAAGTTCTTCCTGGTCATCTCTTGGACTGTCTTCTTTTTGGATAATAAATTCATTGCCATCCATACGGGCAATTTGGCATTTCTCACAGATTAACCCTTGTAGCTCGCTGGCAACTTTTTTTATGACATCATCGCCGGCATTATAATCATGCACTGCGTTGATAGAGTTTAAATTATCAAGGTTAAGGTGGAAGATCGAAAACTGTTTACCTTGGGCTCGCAGCAGGCGAGTCGTATGGTTAAGTGATCTGCGGTTGGGCAGTCCTGTCAAATAATCAAAGTAAGCCGATTCGGCCAATTGCGTTTCTATCTTTTTACGGTCACTGACATCTTGAAAATACACGGCCAGACTGCCTTCTTCGAGTGGATATACTTTGACTTGAAACCACATATCCAGCGGTTTGTAATACTCGACAAATTCTATAATCACCTTTTCTTTCAATGCATGCTTGTATTGATAATCGAATGCAGTGCCGATGGCTTCAGAAAACCGTTCGTACAAGCCTCGGCCCACAACACTTCCCCGTTCGGTCTTCAGCAATTTTTCCGCAATTTCGTTTATGTAAATCACATGCAAATGATCGTCCAATAGATAAAAGCCATCTGTCATGCTTTCAAGGATCGTCTCCGCCGTAATCGGCTGAGTTGCATGAAGAGTAATCGGCTTATGCTTTACGATGGCACCGTGTGAATGTCCTGATGGATCTTTAGTTCCTCGGATATTGACTTGAAACCACTGAATATCTCCATTCCCAAGGGGAAACGGGAATATTTTTTTATATTCGCTGATCTCTTTTGCCAACAAGCTTTTAAATGAGTGCAGTTTTTTCTCGTTGCCGTTTATCTCCAGTTGTTCAAGGTAATTAGCTCCTATTTTCCATAAGGCCTCTGTTACTTCATGGAAGGTGCAAAAATCTATCCACGCCTGATTAACTTGAAGAATCAGGCCATCTCCATCAATGGCAATCAAAAATTCGTCATTCGTATTCATCCATTCTTTAAGTAAACCAGTGTCCTTTTTCAATACATCTCACCCTTTATCTACTATTTTAGTTTCTCAGTCTCTATTTTTGGATGGTGGTATTGCTGTATACAAGAATAGTTGTCCGAAGAGTGGACTACGACTTCAAATGTTCGAATCAATTCCTATATGCCGTAAAAAAGGAAATTTTAAGGATGGGATATGGCTTTGATTTTACTATCATTTTTCTTCGACAGAATCGGTATTAATAGTGAAATAATGTTTTTCGAAATATAGTAGAGAGTTGATTAAGCTGTTTACCTTTTTTTCAGCAAACTTGACCAGTGAAAACTGAGAATTTACTGTGACCGCTTTCCTTGTCAGCATCAGATGAAAATAATTTAATGTTGAAAAACAAATAGTAATATGAAAATTATCCTGGAATTGAATGCAGTTACTAAATTACTATTCTTGAAAAACATAGTTACATCAATTAATTTCCATTAAGAAGGTATTATATCCTTGAAATACAGAATTAATAATAGGTAAATATAACTTAATAAAGTTATGGATGGTTAACACTTTTTCTTAGTGAGTTCCTTTAGCGTAAGTTTATCCAATTTAAACTTTACGTTCTTGGAGGGAAAACAGAAAACGAAATGGAAATTCAGATATACGACTAGGACCATACAGAAGGTGAAGAGATGCTTAAGCAAAGCATTATTTCTTTTTAGTTCTGTATAAAAGCGTTTGAAAAACCTCGAGTACTTCGTGAACGTTAAAAATAAGCCCGTAAGAGAGACGCAAGATGTTTTATCCACAAGCAGGTCGTGACTATCGAATATAAAATCGGATTTCTGTTTCGCGACTTATTGATAATTTAGTAGTTTTCAGGCTGAAATCGGAAAGAAATACTTGTAATTATGCAAGAGGAATCAGGTTTCAAAATATTTTTTTAAAACTTTTCAGGATCTATCTCCTTCTTGATTCCAGGAATAGAGATATCAAAAAAACGTCATTTTCTGATCCCTTGAAATACTGTCATGAACACATTTTTGTAGAAAATAAACAAATGAATGAAATAAATCGCAGATTTTTCTAAGGAAGTTTAAAAGTGTTTAAATTTTCTTTTTAACTAAAAAATCCCGCTTGCAACATTTGTAATGATAGGAAATTGTGCGTATAGTGAGACAAGTGATATTTGAACCGGTGAAAATAATAGGTAAATATTCATTTTTATTAGGGCGAGATTTCCAAAGAGTCTAATAAATGAATGGATAAAGTTGTTATGGAAGATAGATGAATAGACGCGATGAACTGCTCTTCTATCCAGGCAATAAATTGAATAGCAGAGAGGTGAGCAAGAGATGTCAATTATTGAAGTAGAAGGATTATCGAAAGTATTCGGTAAAAATACTAAGCAAGCATTGAAATTGCTCAGTGAAGGAAAATCGAAAGAAGAAATCCTAAAATTGACGGGCAGTACAGTAGGCGTCAATCGCGCTTCATTTTCAGTGGAAGCCGGTGAGATTTTTGTCATCATGGGGCTTTCCGGAAGCGGGAAATCGACCTTGGTTCGTTTGTTGAACCGGTTGATCGATCCAACAGAAGGAAAAGTATTTATAGATGGTGAAAATCTGGCAGCGATGGATAAAAAAGACCTGCGCAGAGTGCGCCGCACAAAAATGAGTATGGTGTTCCAAAACTTTGCCCTCTTCCCGTATCTGACCGTTTTGGACAATGCCGCATACGGCTTGGAAATCCAAGGGGTCGACAAAGCGGAAAGACATAAAAAAGCAAAAGAATCGTTGGAAATGGTCGGCTTGGGCGGGTACATAGAACAAGTGCCATCCCAGCTTTCAGGGGGTATGCAGCAGCGTGTCGGATTAGCCAGAGCGCTGGCGAACGATCCGGAAGTCATGCTGATGGACGAAGCCTTCTCCGCACTGGATCCATTGATCCGAAAAGAAATGCAAGATGAATTATTGGATCTGCAGGAAACCATGCGGAAGACCATCATTTTCATCACACATGATTTGGACGAAGCTCTGCGCATCGGCGATAAAATCGCGTTGATGAAAGACGGCTCCATCGTACAGGTCGGTACACCGGAAGAAATCTTGGTGAATCCGGCCAATGATTACGTTAAAAAATTCGTTCAAGATGTCGACCGCTCGAAAGTATTGACCGCGTTCAATATCATGAAACGCCCTGAAACGATCAACATCGATAAGCACGGTCCGCGTGTCGCTTTGGAAAGAATGAAAGAAGAAGGCATCTCGAGCATTTATGTAACAGATAGCAAGCGGAACCTGAAAGGCTATGTAACAGCCGATGACGCTTCCGTTGCCTTTAAAGCTGAAGTGAAAAGCCTTCTGGATATCCTGAAGACGGATGCACCGACTGTCACTAAAGACACCTTGATGAATGCGATTTTTGAAATCAGCCATAATTCTCCTGTTCCGATCCCGGTTGTGGAAGACGGAAAACTGCTCGGCATCATCGTACGCGGCGCCGTCATTTCCGCGCTTGCAGGACAAAGCGAGGTGAATCGCAACCATGCTTAATTTTATGGACAACATCCCGGAAATTCCGTTGTCTTCATTAGTTTCGGATTTCACGGATTGGATATCAGATACATTCGCTTTCCTATTCGATCCTCTTAAAAATGAATTTGCGGACGGCCTGGAAGAATTTGCAGACGTTCTTGCAGCAGTCCCGCCGCCGATTGTGATTCTGATCGTCGCGATACTGGCATTCTTCATCAGTGGAAAACGATTTGGCTTGGCTGCATTTTCTCTTATTGGCCTATTGCTGGTCTGGAACCAAGGGCTGTGGGAAGAATTGATGCTGTCGTTTACATTGGTTCTTGTCGCAAGTCTCTTGTCGATCCTCCTAGGGGTTCCGATCGGCATCCTGATGTCGAAAAGCAAAACCGCGGAAAGCATCATTACGCCTGTTCTTGACTTTATGCAGACCATGCCAGCTTTTGTTTACTTGATTCCGGCTGTGGCATTTTTCAGCATCGGAATGGTTCCCGGCATTTTCGCATCATTGATTTTCGCCACTCCACCGACTGTTCGGTTTACGAACCTCGGAATCCGTCAAGTATCAAAAGAATTGGTCGAAGCTTCCGAAGCTTTCGGCAGCACGGGTTCACAAAAGCTCTTTAAAGTGGAATTGCCGATGGCCAAAGCGACAATCATGGCCGGCATCAACCAAACGGTTATGTTGTCGTTGTCGATGGTCGTTATCGCATCGATGATCGGCGCACCGGGTCTCGGCAGGGAAGTTCTTTCTTCCTTGCAGCGGGCTGATGTAGGAACCGGATTTGTCGCAGGCTTGGGGATTGTCATCCTGGCAATCATCATCGATCGGTTTACGCAAAGTTTCACTGGACAAAAAAGAGTGAAAAGCTAATTTTGGTAAAGTTATAAAAAGAAAAGTACCAAGTATGTAAGTTGAACTAAAGAAACTAGCTTTTACACAACGCTTCGGTCGCTTTGGGCATGTCTCCCGCAAGAAGCCAGGCAAAGGGCGCCTGTCTTCTTGCTTCGCCTAGCCCCTGAACGCGCCGGCGCTAAGAGGTTAGAATTCGAAGCGACTCTGTATTTTCCCTTATATATAAGAGATATGGAGCAAATCAGTGGAGACTCCCGCGGGAGCAGTGCAACGACATACAAGAAATCCACTCGGGCGTTTAGCCCGAGTTAGTTCGGCGCAAGCCCGTAGGAAAGATACGGCCGAAGGGAGTTCGGTCCGTATCTTTGCGACGAAGCTAGCGAAGCGATGCAGGAGCACTGGGTTTTCAGGAACTGATTTGCGGAATATCAGCAGGTGAAGATCACTAGTTCAATTTATATAATATTAAAGAAAAAGGAGATTGATTATTTTATGTTCAAATTACAATGGAAACATTTAGGGCTTATGTTCGTACTTATGCTGACACTGGTTGTAGCAGCGTGCGGAAATGACGAAGAGGCTTCAGACACAGGAACTGCTGAAGGTTCCGGTTCTGAAGACGTGAACTACGGTGAAGAGTTAGGTTACAAAATTACAGGCATTGAAGCAGGCGCAGGCGTAGTTGCTGCATCTGAAGCAGCAACAGAAGAGTACGAAAGTCTTGAAGGCTGGGAAGTGGTCACTTCTTCAAGCGGCGCGATGGCTGCAGCTTTAGGCGAAGCGATCGATAACGAAGAACCGATCATCGTCACTGGCTGGAGCCCGCACTGGAAGTTCCAGAAGTATGATTTGAAATACCTTGAAGATCCTAATGGCTTATTCGGCGATGCTGAAACGATCAACACAATGGTACGTGAAGGTTTAGAAGAAGAGAAACCTGAAGCCTACACAATTCTTGATCAATTCCAATGGGAGTCTGCTGATATCGAAAGCATCATGCTGGAAGTTTCAAATGGCGCAGATGTTAAAGAAGTTACAACTGAATGGGTAGAAGAAAACAGTGATAAAGTTGCTGAATGGACAGCCGGTACAGAAGCAGTAGACGGCACAGAAATTGAGTTGGCTTACGTGGAATGGGATACGGAAGTCGTTTCAACGAATGTTGTCGGAAAAGTCTTGGAAGACCAAGGCTTTGAAGTAACATTGACGCCGCTTGACAATGCAGTGATGTGGCAGGCTGTTTCTGAAGGACAAGCAGACGGAATGGTAGCGGCATGGTTGCCGGGAACCCACGCCACTCAGCTTGAAACTTATGGCGACAGTGTAGTCGATCTTGGAGTTAACCTCGAAGGCGCTAAAATCGGATTTGTCGTTCCCGCTTATATGGACATCGATTCAATCGAAGATTTAACACCTGCTGAATAAATAATTCTTTTATATAGAAGGAACTGAACCCTGAATGGCAGACATTTTAAACGATGTCCCCATTTGGGGTTTTTGGTTGGTTGGATTTCACTACTTCGCTTGCCCGCGGAGTCGCTGCTGAGATTCCTTTTTGGAGCTTGACTGGCCAAGATTATCCAGTGTAAGCTTGATGAAACATAAATAGAATATCAGTAAGAGGTGCCCTTCGGGGAGAATAGGGAATGAAGTGAAAATCTTCAGCGGTCCCGCCACTGTAACGGGGAGTTTTATGGAAATAGCCACTGGACTTTTGTCTGGGAAGGCCTGTGAAATGATGATCCAGAGCCAGGAGACCTGCCTGCTTACTTTCTGCTTATAGATCATGGAAAAGTCTTTCGTTTATTTGTTCGCGCAAATAAACTGAAGGCTTTTTCTTTTTAACATAGAAGGGGGAAGAAAAAGATGGATTTATTGCAGCAAACGATTGGACGGTTTGAGGGCTTGGATCTGGAAGTGATGGATATGGCACGGGGGCGGGTGGACAGTCTCATCAAGCCGCCGCATAGTCTGGGTAGGCTGGAAGACCTGGCTGTACAACTGGCGGGAATATATGGAGAACTGTATCCTGTGGTGGATCAAAAGGCGATTGTGGTGATGGCTGCCGATCATGGCGTGTACGAGGAAGGGGTTTCTTCCAACCCACAAGAGGTGACGTTTGCACAGACGATGTTCATCGCAAAAGGCATAACCGGAGTCGGTGTATTAGCGAAGCCGACCGGTGCGAAAATCGTCACCGTGGATATCGGGGTAAAAGGGGACTTTCCAAGTGATGCCGGAGTGATCGACCGGAAGATTAAGCAAGGAGCAGGCAATATCGCGACAGGACCTGCGATGACCACAGAAGAAGCTATCCAGTCGCTCGAAGTGGGAATAGAAATTGCGGAAGCCGAAATCAGAAACGGCGCCCGCATCCTGGGAACCGGCGAAATGGGCATCGGCAATACGACGCCGAGCACGGCGATTCTGTCTGTTCTGGGGGACATTCCACCTGAGGAGATTACCGGCAACGGAGCAGGGGTCGGCAATGGCGGAATCTCACATAAAGTGAAGGTCATCAAGACGGCGATTGAGGTCAACAATCCAGATAAGCGGGATGCGATCGATGTCCTTGCCAAAGTGGGCGGCCTGGAAATCGGCGGCATGGCGGGTATCATGATCGGAGCGGCAGCCAACCGTGTGCCGGTTGTGTTGGACGGCTATATTTCTACAGTTGCGGCGCTGCTCGCTGTTGCGATTGAACCGAAAGTGAAAGCTTACTTGATCCCTTCACATGCAAGTGCGGAACCGGGCGGCAAAAGAGCCAGTGAACTGCTGGGCATCAGACCGCTGCTGCATATGGATATGTGTTTGGGTGAAGGATCGGGCGTCGCTTTAGCGTTCCCGCTTGTGGAAGCGGCGTGTAACATGATGAGAGAGATGGCCACCTTTTCTGAAGTGGGCCTTGAAATTTGAGGTAACGGAACCATAGGATATTCATTCCAGTGACAACAAGTGAAGACGAGATGCTGAAAGGATGAAAAGATGTTTACGAGAGAAGAAAAAGAAGGCGTATATAAAGCAATTTATAATAGAAGAGATATTCGAAGCTTTTTGCCGACAGCGATTCCGGAGGAGCTGGTCACCAATATTCTGGATGCGGCTCATCATGCGCCGTCCGTAGGGTTTATGCAGCCGTGGAACTTCATTTTAGTGTCTTCACCTGAAACAAAAGAAAAACTGGCTTGGGCCGCAGACAAGGAGCGGCGGGCACTGGCCATCCATTATGAAGGGGAAAAAGAAAACAAATTCCTTGGCTTGAAAGTGGAAGGGTTGAAACAAGCGCCAGTGACGATTTGTGTGACCTGTGATCCTACACGCGGCGGCTCACATGTCCTGGGGCGCAATTCCATTCCCGAAACCGATGCCTTATCAACTGCCTGCGCCATTCAAAACATGTGGTTGGCCGCCTGTGCAGAAGGATTGGCGATGGGATGGGTAAGTTTTTACAAGAAAAACGATGTCCGGGACATTTTGGACATCCCGCCGCATATCGACCCGATCGCTTTACTTTCGCTTGGCTACACCGAAGATTATCCCGACAAGCCGATTCTGGAAACAGCGGGATGGGAAAAAAGGCGTTCGTTGGAAAACCAGGTTTTTGAAGATAAATGGAATGGGAAATTAGGATTCTAAATGAAAAGGACAAGAGGCGTGATTGGATCAATCAGCGTCTCCTGCCCTGTTTAATTTGATGTGATTCTTTTACTGCTTAACCGGGCCTTTATTAATTTCCGTCAATGCAGAATTGACCTCGAAAATCTTGGCGTGTACCGGTGTTATGCCAAAGCCAGCCAATCGGTCAGTGTGCATTTCCACGTATTTTTCCGCCGCGTCTTTTGTCTCGAAAAGGTAAATTCCGCCGGCTTCTTTGGTTTCCGGGCTTTCGGTCCAGATTTTCCAGATAAAGCCCTCTTCATTGTTGATGCTTGTTGCCAGTTCTGAGAATGCCTCAGCCATCTCGTCTCCGAAAGGGCCATTCATCTCGAAATCCACTTGCAGGATATATGCCATCTTGTTTCCTCCTCAATTTTTAATCAGTGAGAAATAGGCTTCGCCTAAAATTTCATTTGTTTGATAATACCCTGGCGAAAGTTCTTTTTCAATAAACGAGTTTACCTCTGTCGACTCCACATCGTACATGACTTCGATTTCCTTGGAAAAGAGCAATTGTTCTCTTTCCAACAACTGCGAAAGCGCGGGTTGCGGCTTTGCTTGCAGTTCGTCCTGATTCAGCACTTGCTTCAAGCCATCCACATAGGATTCGAATGGGCGGCCGCCGACAAGTTTTACGCCTTTGTTTTCTTCATTGACCATAATGATGGATGGAAAGCCTCTGGCACCCAGACTTCTGGCGAGAGCGAAGTCCTCGTTCAACGCTTGTTGTCCGGCTGGCAGTTCGGCTTGTTTGACGATGGCTTCACCATCGAGTCCCATGTTGTTGACGATCTCGATTATAACAGACGGTTCTGAAATGTTTTGGTTGAATGCGAAGAGCGCTTCTCTTGCACGGCGCAGGTATTCATTGGCTCTGGCGTCGTTGTGGTTTTCCTGAATCACTTTAAAGACTCGTGAAGGGGGATAAGACGACTGTACGGGATTGTCGATCATTAATGTGCCGTCGATCGGCATCCTTGAATGATCACCGACTTCTCTCCAATGGCCTGCGACATCGGCTGGCTTGTAGATGCCGTTTGCCGGATCGATGGGGCCGTCATGCCATTTTTCCAGCAATCCGCCCATTACGGTCTGGAAGTTGAAATGCTCACCATATTGCTCTGTGAAACGGCGAAGCACCGGTTCAATAGCCCAGCAATGGGAACAGATTGGGTCTGTTACATAGTAAAGCGTAACCGATTTCTTGGGTTTATTGAAATCGATCAGCCCTGTTTCCTCTTCTTCCGCAACTCCGCATATGCCTGTTTCGATATCACACATCCTATTGTTTTTCATTCTAGTTCCTCCTCTTTTTAAACTGGCTCTAACTGAGCGTTTTGGGTAGCTTATTTGCTTTACAATTCGATCTTAAGCCATAATGAAAACAAGCAACACCAATAGTTCGGGGGATGTGTCGCTTATGCAACACATCCAGGAAATTGTCGGAAAAGGAGTGATGGCGAAATGGCAGAAACAAAGACGGATCCCCGTGTAATCCGGACCCGCAAATTGATCATGGATTCCTTCATCGCACTTTCGGAAGGAAAAGAATTCAAGGACATTACGGTAAAAGACATAACGGCTGAAGCCATGATTAATCGGGCGACGTTTTACTACCATTTCGAAGATATCTACGATCTGTTGGAGAAGGCCTTATCGGAAGTTTTATTGATTAATTTGGATGTGGAAAATTACCGGAATGACGAATTCACGGAAAAAACATTCGCCAAAATCTTCGAAGCGGTCACCAATTTCCAGAAGTCCCTGTCCAACCGGTGCCACAGAGGATACGAAGATACCATCGCGCGGATCATACGGGAACAGCTTGAAGTCCTGTTCTATAAAATGCTGATGCGAAAAAATGAGGATAAGGAAGAGAGAGCCCTTAAAACAGTGGCCGTTATGCTGAGCTGGGGAATCTACGGAGCGTCAGTGGAATGGACTAGAAATAGCCAAGTCTCTCCGGAGGAATACATTAAAGCAGCTGTCCCTTATATCGAGCATGGCATTCATTTTAATAAATAAGGGAACCGGAAATAAGGAGGCGATGGAGTGGCAAGTATCCGAGACGTTGCCAGAATAGCGGGCGTATCTGTCGCCACTGTTTCACGTGTGTTGAATAACCATCCATATGTGAAGAAGGAAAAAGTGGAGGCTGTCAAAAGAGCCATCGAAGAAACTGGATATATCCAAAATATCAATGCCATCAATTTGAAAAAAGGCAAAACCAACCTGGTGGGCATCGTTTTGCCGATAGTGGATCATCCGTATTTTTCGCAATTGATCCAAGGCATCTCACTGGCGGCTGCAAGTCATCACTATAAACTGGTCCTTTATCAGACCGGTTATCATGAAGGACAGGAAATGGAAGCATTGGAGATGTTGAAGCTCAAGCAAATCGACAGCCTGATCATTTGTTCGAGAAAAGTTTCACTGGATACGATAGAGCACTATCGCCAATACGGAATGATCGTATTATTCGAAAACGGCGGGAATACACCGTTGAGTTACACCTATGTCGATCATTACGCATGTTTTATGGATGCGTTAACTTATTTGTATGAGAAGGGGCACCGGGAGATCGGATTCTCCATCAATCGATCCGATGGAACAAACAGCAGACAAAGGGAACAGGCTTACCGGGATTTTCTGGAGTTGAAAGGGCTGCCTTATCATGAAGAGTACATGGTTAAGGATTGCCTTTACCTGGAAGATGGGGACCGCATATTAGACCGGTTTTCGCGTCTGCAGCGGCGCCCGACGGCTCTGCTTGCGACGAGCGATCAAGTGGCGGCTGGCATCCTGATCGCCAGTTCCAAGTACGGCATCGCCATTCCGGATGATTTGGCGATTATCGGATTTGATAACCACCCGATCGCCAAAGCCATGAATATTACCACCATCGGGATTCCGTTGAATTCCATCGGGCAGCTTCTTTTCGGACAGACCTTGGCGGATACGGTGTCACATAAAGAAGTTTCCGTTCACTTGATCGAAAGAATGACTGTTTAAAGTCACCCGGTGATGAAATCGGAAAAAAGCAGCCTGACCGATCGACAGCTTACACAAGAAGGACCATGTGATCATGCCCCGAAACGGGTTACACTCACAAAAGGCTTCTTGAAACTGCCGAAAGTCATCAAAAGCTGCTTTACACTTTCAGCATAAAGTATGATAACGTTCTCAGGTCAAGGGAACTCCACTAACTCTTTCGGTATTGTTCCTACTGAAACTCAAATAAACAAGGCGGATTGCATGTTAATGCAATCCGCTGAGCTTGTAGACGAAAGAATATTGATGTTATTTAAAGCATGAATACACATTTCATCATGTTTATAATGGATCCTGCGCTTCAGGCGGACGCTTTCCGCGGGCTCGCGCCGAACTAACTCGGACTGGCGCCCGAGTGGATTTCGGCACTTCACTGTTCCCGCAGGAGTCGCCGCCTTGCGCTCCGGATCCTTGAGTGAAGAATTTACTAGGTTTTGTGAGATTATTTTTTCTGAAACTGACTAGGAGCTTCTTTCTTTGATTAAAGCAACACCCACCAAGCGGGCTGGCCAAGAAGACTCCTGTGGGAGCAGCGCAGCGATGAAAGCTGAAGACCCCGCAGAAGCATGGGTTTTCCAGTAACGAGGAGGCTGAAGCTGAGCCCACGGAAAGCGGAGTGGCCGGACCGCTTGGGGATTATGCACCGCTATACATTTTGGTCAAACTTTGTCTACAGTCTGGGCGGATTGCATATTAATGCAATCCGCTTTGCTCTATTCATAAGTATTAGCTGCTTTCGACTTTCGTATCCAAATTATGCTCCATATAATCCTTGCCCCATTCGTACATCGAGTCAAGAATCGGAATTAGGGTTCGTCCCTGGTCGGTTAGGGAATATTCTACTTTCGGGGGAACGACCGGATAGATCTCCCGGTGCACAATCAAATGTTCTTCGAGCTCGCGCAATTGAGTGACAAGCATGCGCTGGGTGATGCCCGGCATCAGGTTCTTCAGTTCGCCGAACCGTTTTGTTCCTTCTTTGCCTAAATGCCACAGGATCAGCATCTTCCACTTTCCGCCGATGATCGAAAGGGTCAGTTCCTTTTCACAATTAAAGCTTTTTTCTCCCAAGTTGGGCATGTTCTTCTCTTCCTTCCTGAGTTGCAGCGACATTTGCCGGGTCTAAAATAAACTTATCGATGGCATGAAGCACCCCTTCGTCGTTGTTTGTGAGAGAGGTGTAATCAGCCAGTTCCTTCACTTCCTGTACTGCATTTCCCATGGCGATGCCGAAACCGGCGGCCTTCAAAAGTTCGGAATCGTTGTGGTTATCGCCGATGCCGATGATTTCTGACCGATCGATCCCAAGCTCGTTGGCCAGAAACAAAAGGGCGCTTCCTTTATTGGCTTCGGGATGGGTCACTTCCAGGTAAGTTCTTTTTGATTTGGCGATATAGGCGGACTCTCCGAATAATACCTGCAATTCCTGTTGCAGGGGAGCCAAAACGTCCGGCTCGTCGATAAAGAGCAATTTCGTAAATCCTTTTTTAGCCAGTCCGATCAGGTCCGGTTCTACAGTATACGGAACTTGAACAGCTTCAGCATAGGCAATCAGCTTATCCGTTTCCGCATCACCGTATAGAATGTCGTCCTGGTAGACTTGCAGGTGGATGTTTTTTTCACGGGCGATCATAATCAGTTTTTCTGCAATGTCAGGAGAGACCGGGCGTTCATACAGTGCCTCCGCTTCGCCTGCGACTCTGATCATGGCGCCCTGATAGGTAATCAGCGGTGCATGGATCCCCAACTGCTCAGCAATCAGTTTTGCGGATGAAAACATCCTTCCCGTCGCAATCGTTACCACGGTTCCCATTCGGATCGCTTTTTGGATGGCTGTCGCAGTATCGGCTGAAATGGTCAGCTCATCAGTGAGCAGTGTGCCGTCAAGATCGATCGCAATCATTTTATACATAGGCTCTCTCCTTGAAGTTTCTAGTTGTCCCTCTTTTTGAAGCGTTTAAAAATTCAGTTCGTCGAACAGCAGAACTCTTGCAGGGGCGGCGTCTGTTCCTATCAATTTTAATGGCGCTGCCACCATGAAATAATCGCCTTGCTGAACTTCTTTCAGACGCAACCCTTCTACGATGATGATATCACTGGCAAACAAGGCCTTATGAGTCGGGTGGTTTTCCTGGCTTCTTTCGATTCCAAGTGCGTCTGTCCCCACTCCTCGAATCCCCAGCTCTGCCAGATAGTTTGCGCCGTCTTCCGTAAGGTAAACAAAATCGAAATTGAACTCTTCGTCAAATGAGTTTTTTGTCTTCAATAAAATAAAGTCGTCTTTTTGAATGTGGAATCGTTTCAGATCCGCTTTTGAAATTCCGTTTTCCACACCCGTCAAATCCAATACTTGGCATGTACCCACGAGCTTGTCCAAAGAGATCGACTCGAATGTTTCTCCATCCATGAGCATATGGCGGGGAGCGTCGATATGGGTCCCGGTATGGACGTTCATCTCCAATTGCGTTTCAGTGACTTCGCCGCTTGTCTTCGGATTCATTTTCGGCTGTTTTTCCGGTTTGTCCTTATAGACAGCCATGCCTTCAAAAATTGCCCCTGTTACGTCATACATTTTCATCTCATCAACCCTTCCGTTGCTGCGGAGTTTGTTGTATGTCCAGCTTGGCATGTTATTTATCCGGCTGTCCAGTGAAAACGCTTGAATACAAGGGCTATCCATAGCAGCGCAAGTTCTTCATTCGGGATGAACGATTAAAATAAGCCTGAACCTGGTCACTTCAGGCTCAGGCTTATTGGGTTTCACTCTAGATTGGCGTGTCTGCCGTACATCGTGTCGGAGTTCAGCCCTTTTTTATCCATGAATCTCAAGATCACGGCATCGTAGAAAAGCAGAAGCGATTGCTCGAACAGGGAGCCCATCGGTTGAATGGACTTGCCGCTCGAGCTGTCTGCTTTCGCTTGGGCAGGAATCTCAATTGTGATGTCTGCGAGGCTGCCGATCGTAGAATCTGGATTTGTCGTGATGGCCACGACCGTCGCACCGATGGCTTTCGCTTTTTGGCTCATCGCTGCCAGGCTTTGGGTTTCGCCGGAACCGGAGCCGACAATGAAGAGATCATCCGTTTCCAAATTCGGGGTCACCGTTTCTCCTACAACATATGCATTCAATCCCACATGCATCATGCGCATAACGAACGCTTTCGCCATAAAGCCGGAGCGGCCGCCGCCTGCAACAAAAACTTTTTTGGCCTGCAGGATGCCGGTTACCAGTTTTTCGGCTTGTTCCTCATCAATGCCTGCGAGGGTCTGTTTCAGTTCGGCCAGTATTTCATTGGTAAAGCCTGTGGTGTTCATGTTACGCTGTCACGCTTTCTTTGATCAGCTCTCGGATCTTCGCAGCTTCCGCGCCTTTGTCTTCTTTGCTCGTGATGCCGCCGCCGACGATGATCAAGTCGGGTTGTGCTTTGATCACTTCGGGCAATGTCTCCAATTTGATGCCGCCTGCAATAGCTGTGCGCGCATTTTTTACGACGCTTTTGATGGTGCGCAAGTCTTCGAACGAATCTTTGCCTTCTGCCTGCAGATCGTAGCCGGTGTGGACACAGATGTAATCAGCTCCAAGAAGGTCGAGTTCTGCCGCACGTGTTTTGATGTCTTTGACTGCAATCATATCAACCAGGATTTTTTTGCCTTGTTTTTTGGCTTCTTCAACTGCGCCTTTGATTGATGAATCTTCTGCCTGTGCCAGGATCGTGACGATGTCAGCCCCTGCAGCAACTGCATTGGATACTTCATAAGCAGCAGCGTCCATGATTTTTACGTCTGCCAGCACTTCCAGGTTCGGGAATGCTGCTTTCATTTCTGAAACGGCTTTCAAGCCTTCTTTGTTGATGACTGGAGTGCCGATTTCAACGATATCGATAAATGCCTCTACTTCTTTAACCAGTTCGATTGCTTGTGGAATGTCTACTAAATCTAAAGCCAATTGAAATTTCATCTATGGGTATTCTCCTCGGATTCTTATTTTTGGGTCAGGCTCAGTGTAAGCCCTGCCGTCAATCGTGTGAAGTACGCACTTTAATCGCACATACTGACAAAAAGTATACTGTCGCCATTGAAATAGACCAAAGGCAAGGAGAATTACAAGTTGGAATCATTTAAAAGAGTATTCGGACATTTCGTTTGAAACTGAGGGAATTTTCCCTTATGATGAAAGGGCATCAAGGAGTGAAAGTTCATAGAGCTAAGAATTGATCACAAATTGAGGAGGCAGTTATTCATGACAAAGATTGGAATTATCACAGGAAGCACCCGTCCCGGACGCAATAGCATACAGGTTGCGGAATGGGTCAAAGCCGTAGCGGACAAGCGCGGAGATGCGGAATATGAAATTGTGGATCTGAAGGATTATAATTTGCCGATGTACGCGGAGCCGGTTTCGGCAGCTTATAGCCAGGATTACCAAACCCCGGAAGCGATTCCGTGGGCTCAGAAAGTAGCGGAGCTCGACGGCTATGTCTTCATTTGTCCGGAGTACAATCGCGGGGTGACGTCGGCGCTGAAGAATGCCATCGATTATCTGTACGTGGAATGGAACAATAAAGCGGCAGGCATTGTCAGCTATGGTTCTTCCGGCGGCGTGCGCGCGGCAGAAGCTCTGCGCATCATTATGGCCGAACTGCAGGTGGCCACTGTTAGAGCTCACCCCGCCATGTCCTTGTTTACAGATTTTGAAAATATGAATGAGTTCAAGCCGGCGGATGTCCATGAAGGATCGGTCACAACATTGCTCGATCAGGTCAATGCCTGGACCAATGCATTCGAGCCGCTTCGGAATAAATAAGAAAATAACCTGTATCATAGGTAACGAAGAGCGGTCCGGATTTTCGGGCTGCTTTTTACTTGCTTAAAAGTTAATCCAACTCAAACAGTTGACTCTCGGAAATACCCATGTTATGATTATCTCGAATTAAAGATAAATTAATTCAAGATAAATGAGGTGAATCGAATGGCTATGCCAAATCTCAACTTGAAAGCATTGACTGTATTGGTTCGAGCAACTGACGCTCTCCATGAATTGATTAAAACGGATGTTGCGCAGTACGGATTGAATCCGACCGAGTTTTCGGTATTGGAATTGCTGTACCATCGGGGACAACAGCCGATTCAGCTGATCGGCAAAAAAGTCTTGATTGCCAGCAGCAGCATCACTTACGTCGTTGATAAGTTGGAAACGAAAAACTACGTCATCCGCAAGGCATGTCCGGAAGATCGGCGTGTAACCTTCGCAGAACTGACCGATAGCGGACAGCAATTGATGGATGAGATTTTTCCGAAGCATGAACAAGTGATCAATCAGGCGTTTCAGGGAATGGAACAGTCGGAAATGGAAGAAATGATCAGAACCGTCAAGAAAATCGGCTATCAATCACAAGACATTTAACTTTTTTTAATCCTATATCTCGGAATCGAGATAATAATTATACACTACTAGTTGAGGAGAGATACTGATGAATGAATTAAGAGGAATGCACCACGTAACAGCCATTACCAGCAGCGCTGAAAAAAACTATGAATTTTTCACTTATGTACTGGGCATGCGCTTGGTCAAGAAAACCGTGAACCAGGACGACATCCAGACCTATCACCTATTCTTCGCCGATGACAAAGGTTCGGCCGGAACCGATATGACCTTCTTCGATTTCCCGAACATCCCGAAAGGCACCCACGGAACCAACGAAATCTACAAAACGGCGTTCCGTGTACCGACAGACGATGCACTTGCTTACTGGGTCAAGCGTTTCGATAAATACGACGTGAAGCATAAAGGCATTCAGGATGTGTTCGGCAAGAAAACCCTCTCGTTCGTCGATTTCGATGACCAGCAGTACATGCTGGTATCGGACGAAAACAACGAAGGCGTAGCATCGGGTACGCCATGGCAGAACGGACCGGTTCCATTGGAGTTCGCCATTACCGGGCTTGGTCCGATCCATATCCGTATCGCGGAATTCGATTATTTTAAGGAAGTATTGGAAAAAGCCATGCTGATGCGCCAAGTCGCAAAAGAAGGTTCATTCTATTTATTCGAAGTAGGCGAAGGCGGCAACGGCGCGCAGGTGATCGTCGAGCACAATAAATTGCTGCCAGAGGGACGCCAAGGCTTCGGAACGGTTCACCATGCAGCCTTCCGTGTAGCGGATACCAGCGTATTGCAGGAATGGATCGACCGCATGCAAAATCTTGGCTTCAATACATCCGGCTATGTCGACCGTTTCTTCTTCGAGTCGCTGTATGTGCGAGTAGCACAAGGCATCCTGTTCGAATGGGCAACAGACGGACCGGGCTTCATGGGCGATGAGCCTTACGAAACTTTAGGAGAGAACTTATCCTTGCCGCCATTCCTCGAGCCGAAACGCGACCAGATCGAGAAGCTGGTACGCCCGATCGACACCGTACGCAGCACGCGCACCATCGAAAAAGAATATCTGTAAATAGGGGGAAATTAGATGAGTATTTTCAGTAGATTATTTGGAACATCGCAAGAAAACCAACCGGAGGAGGAAACAACAATGACAAAATTGAACATCGGCATCATCTTAGGATCAACACGTGAAGGACGCTTAAGCCCGCAGGTAGGAAACTGGGTAAAAGAATTGGCAGACAAACGCGGAGACGCGAACTATACGATCATCGACATCGCAGATTATAAATTGCCGTTATTAGGCGAAAATGGCGGAGATGCATCAGGTGCAGGCGCTTGGTCAGAAGCAGTCGCAGCTCAAGACGGATTTGTCTTCATCGCACAGGAATACAACCACTCGATCACCGGCTCATTGAAAAACGCACTCGATTACCTGCGTGTGGAATGGAACAACAAAGCGGCAGGCATCGTATCCTACGGTTCAGTCGGCGGAGCGCGCGCGGCAGAACATTTGCGCGGCATCCTGGGCGAATTATCTGTAGCGGACGTACGTGTCCACCCGGCACTCTCCCTGTTCACAGACTTCGAAAACGGTGCGGAACTGAAAGCAGCGCCAGTCCAAGCAGATTCCGTCAACCAAATGCTGGACCAGGTCATCCCGTGGTCAACAGCATTGAAAACAATCCGCTAATCCAAATTTCAACCCCAATAACAGAATGTGCAGGAACATCCGCACATTCTGTTATTTTTTTGGCTAGAATGGAGAAGTAGAGGGAATGGATAAGGTATATATGGAACTGGAAAATTGACTTTTATACAATGTTTTGACTGCTTCGAATAGAGCAAAGACGATTGCTCATTTGCTCACGCAGCAAAGAGTACCAGTCTTCTTGCTTCGATTAGGTCGTGGAAGCGCGGCGCTAAACAATTTTCTCAGTACTAAGCGAGGAGTTATTTTTTCTCTGTTTGGTAAGAATATAAAGATATGTAGCAAATCAGCGGAGACTCCCGCGGGATAGCGCCGTGCCGAAATCCACTCGGGCGTTTAGCCCGAGTTAGTTCGGCGCAAGCCCGTAGGAAAGCGGAGCTGATTTGCGGAATATCGACAAACGAAAAACAGTGATTCAACACATTCCATCAGTAAAGGGGCAGGTATAAATGATTTCAATTGATCCGGAACAAAACAAGGAACGGGACAACTATAAGCTGCTGATCGGCTCGGTCATCCCGCGTCCCATCGCGTTCGTCACGACACAGTCGGAGTCGGGAGTCCTGAACGGAGCGCCGTTCAGCTATTTCAATATCGTCTCTTCCAACCCGCCGATGGTCTCTTTATCGATTCAGCGGCCGACGGGGGAGCGGAAGGATACGGCGCGCAACATTTACGGCAACGGTGAATTTGTGGTGCATATCGTGGACCGTGACAATGTAGCAAAAATCAATGAGACCGCGGCTTCCTTGCCGCCGTCTGAAAGTGAAGTGGACATGGCCGGGTTGACACAGGTGCCGAGTGAGGTAGTTTCGGTTCCAGGTGTCAAAGAATCGAAGATCCGCATGGAATGCCAGTTGGTGGAGTCTGTTCCACTGGGCGGCGACGGCCCCGGCAGCGATTTGTTCATCGGCAAGATTGTCCGGTTCCATATAGAGGAAGCTATTTTTGAAAACGGCCGCATCGACCCAAGAGGGCTGGACGCAGTCAGTCGGCTCGCAGGGACAAACTATGCTGCCATCGGGGAGATCTTTTCAATGGAACGGCCGAAATAACCGGTTCACTGTGAAGATCCATCCTTTTTATTATTTTGCTATAAAAATCGAATTTGAAAGATTCAAGTGAGAAGAAGGCTCAAGCAGAGCTTTTTTCTTTTTTTATTCTACAGAGAAACTCAGGTGTTTTAAGAGAGGGACGTCAAAAAAATAGCAATGTTTTTAAAAACTTAATACGGGAAAAAGGAAGGTAATAAATAAAATAAAAAAGGAGAAGAGGCATCGATGGCAAACGACAAGAGAAACGAAAACAGTAAAGACCAGCAGTTGGAACAGTTTCGCACAGATGATCAGGACAAGGCGTTGACGACCAACCAAGGGCTGAAGGTTTCCGAAGATGAATTGTCGTTGAAAGCGGGTGAGCGGGGTCCTACCATAATGGAGGATTTCCATTTTCGGGAGAAAATGACCCATTTTGATCATGAGCGAATTCCGGAACGGGTGGTTCATGCACGTGGGTTTGCAGCACACGGTGAGTTTGAGGCATATGGAACAGCAGAGCCTTATACGAAAGCGGGATTTTTAAAGAAAGGAAAGAAAACACCGGTATTTGTCCGCTTTTCGACCGTAGTTGGTTTTAGAGGGTCGGCGGAGACAGTGCGCGACACCCGTGGATTCGCCACCAAGTTTTATACGGAAGAAGGAAATTACGATCTGGTCGCTAATAATATGCCGGTTTTTTTCATCCAGGACGCCATTAAATTCCCCGACCTTGTCCATGCCATTAAACCGGAGCCTCACAATGAAATGCCTCAGGCAGCAGCAGCTCATGACACATTTTGGGATTTTGTCGCAAATAATACCGAATCATCCCATCATGTCATCTGGAACATGGCAGACCGGGCGATCCCTCGAAGCTTCCGTATGATGGAAGGTTTCGGTGTGCACACTTTCCGCTTTATCAACGATGAAGGGAAATCCCATTTCGTGAAATTCCATTGGAAGCCGAAATTAGGGGTCCACTCCTTGGTATGGGATGAAGCACAGAAAATTGCCGGGAAAGATCCGGACTTCAATCGCCGGGATTTATGGGAGTCGATTGAGGCAGGCGATTTTCCGGAATATGAATTCGGTGTACAGCTCTTGCCGGAGGAAGACGAATTCAAATTCGATTTTGATGTGCTGGATCCGACGAAAATCTGGCCGGAGGAAGATGTCCCAGTGACGATGATCGGCAAAATGACCTTGAACCGCAATGTGGACAATGTGTTTGCGGAGACAGAACAAGTGGCGTTTCATCCGGGACATGTCGTACCGGGAATCGATTTCACGAACGACCCGTTGCTGCAGGGACGATTGTTTTCCTATACAGACACGCAGCTGATTCGCCTGGGAGGTCCTAATTTCCACGAGATTCCGATTAACAGACCTGTTTGCCCATTCCACAATAACCAGCGGGATGGCTACAGCCGCCAAACCATCAATAAAGGCAAAGTCAGCTATCACCAAAATGCGCTTGCCAATAACACGCCAGCTCCTGTGAGTGCGGCGGAAGGCGGGTTCGAACATTATCAGGAAAAAGTGGAAGGACGAAAAGTGCGCGCCCGGAGTGAAAGCTTCAACGATCATTTTTCACAAACCAAGCTTTTCTGGAATTCGATGAGTGGACCAGAGAAAAAACATATCGTGGAAGCTTATAGTTTCGAGCTTGGAAAATGTGAGATGCCGATCCGGCAAATGAATATCGACGTACTGAAGAATGTCGATTTGGACCTGGCGCAGCAAGTTGCGAGGAATATTGGAGTCACCCCGCCGGAGAGCGGCGGTTCGGATGTTACAAAATCCTCCCCGGCACTCAGCCAGGAGAATACAGTGAAGCTGCCCGATACCCGAAAAGTGGGTGTGCTACTTGCGGAAGGGTTCAAAGGAAGCGAAGTCGCCAAAGTGCTGGATGAGCTGGAATCCAACAAAATGAAATACGAGATCATCAGCGAGAAACAAGGGACAGTGACCGGCGCGGATGGCAAGGAGCTGAAAGCTGCCCATACATTCACAACGACCGATGCCGTGTTGTATGACGCCTTATTGGCCGTCGGCGGTCCAGATGTATCCAAAACTTTTGCGAAAAACGCCGCTAAATTCCTTGGGGAAGCCTTTGATCATTACAAAGCAATCGGTGCTGTACAGGAAGGCCAAAAATGGCTGGCTGCTGCAGAAATGCTGGGTCAGCCTGGAGTTGTCACTGGAGAGGAAGCCAACTTTACGGAACGCTTCATTGAAGCCGTTACTGCACATCGCCATTGGAACCGCGAAATCAGCTGAAAACATTTCAGCCATCCTAAAAATTCCACCTTCAAGAAACGAAGGTGGAATTTTTGTTGTTACTGAGAGTCGTTATGCCTGTTTGCGGTAAAGAAAAAGTAAGAGAGGTCACTTATGCTGTCTAAACCAATTTTATAGAAGGCAGCCTATTCGCAAGAAGAGCTGAAAATTTTTCGGCAGTGAGCGGTCTGCTGAAGAAGTAGCCTTGGATTTCATCGCAGTTCATCTCTTTCAGCAATGCCAATTGTTCACCGGTTTCTACGCCTTCTGCGATGACCGACATGTCGAGGCGGTGGGCGATGAAAATCATAGCTTCGACAAGTGCTTTGTCGTGAGGGTTGGTGGCCATGTCCTGAACGAACGGCTGGGCGATTTTCAGGTTGTTGAGCGGGAACCGTTTCAGGTAGTTCAGCGACGAATAGCCGGTGCCGAAATCATCAATAGCAATCCGTACGCCCAACTTCCTCAAGGCCAGCATCCGGGAAATCGCCTTTTCGGCATCATCAACAGCGACGCCTTCCGTAATTTCCAGCTCCAAAGAAGCAGCTGGAAAGCCGGTCTTTTCAAGAGCCAGCCGCACCGTGTCCATCAAATCGTCATGCAGAAATTGGAGAGGAGACAAATTCACAGCAAGCTTCAACTGGGAATACCCCGTATCATGCCATTTCTTCGCCTGCCTGCAGGCCGTATAAAGAACCCACTCGCCGATGGGAAGGATCAACCGGGTTTCTTCCGCCAGCGGAATGAACTCTCCGGGAGAAATGATTTTTCCGTCTGCATTCTGCCAGCGGACCAAGGCTTCCATCCCAACGATTTCACCGGTTGCGGCCTGGATCTGCGGCTGGTAATGCAGGATGAATTCTTCATTGGCAAGGGCGCGGCGCAGATCGTTTTCAAGCGCGATTTTTCGGGAGGCGCTGACGGCCATGTCGTCCGAAAAGAACTGGTAATTGTTTTTCCCTTTTTCTTTTGCGCTGTACATGGCACTGTCGGCATGCTTCAGCAGTTCCCCTGTCGTCTCTCCATCTTTCGGGTAGATTGCGATGCCGATGCTCATCGAAATATGCAGTTCCTGGCCATTGATGGTCAGGGGTGATGCCAGGGCGGACTGCAGCCTGTGGATCATCGGCGCAATGTCCGTTTCAGCTTGGATATTGTTCAAAATCAAAGTGAACTCATCCCCGCCCTGCCGTGAAACGATATCGTTTGAGCGTAGGTTGCCTCTGATTTTTTGGGAAAATCCCTGCAGCAATAAATCCCCGAACTCATGGCCGAATGTATCGTTGATGTTTTTGAAGCGATCCAAATCGATGAAGACGACAGCAACTTTCCGTGAATTCAGTCTGGCCGCCGATATCGCGGCTTCAAGTTTTTCCAGAAACAACCTTCTGTTCGGCAATCCGCTCAGCACATCGTGATAGGCCATGTGCTTCATCTGCCGTACGGCTTTTTTCAATTGTTCGTTCTTGGAAGTGACCTCGACCGTTCGTTGTTCGATTTTCTCCTCAAGTACAGAAGTCAGTTCATGGTAGCGAGCCAATAACTTCCGGTTGTCCTGCAGCGTGAAGACCTGTCTGGTGATGATCAAAATGACCGACACGCCAGCTCCGGCAATCAAGCCGTTCATATCATTCTTTTGCTCGAAAATCATGACGATGAACAGCAGCACCATGCTGAAATAAGGAAGCAGCATGCGCAGGGAAATCCGGCCATCGGTAGGGGCGGAAGCTGTGGTTGGAATAGCTTCATTTTTGGGTTCCAGGGCATACAGGCCGGCAAGCGCCGTGATCAGCAGTCCGAGGGACCATAAGGGATCATAGAGCGTGCCTGCATTATAGCTGCCCGCAATCATCGCAAGAAGATAAGCGGTATCCGCAAAAACCTGGACAATCAAACCTGCAATGATCAGTGCCAGTACGCGGCTCTGAAAAAAGTAGGTGGAGCCGATATAGAAGCTGACAGCAGCAAACAGCAAGAGTAAATCTCCAATCGGATACCCAACTGAGGCCGCAAGCAGCAGGGGAGATGCAGAACCTGACGAGAACAGGGGCTGGATCAGATAATGCCAGCTAAGGGCCGTAAATACAGCAACGATAATGCCCATATCAAACAGAAACTTGATTTGATGGGCATTTTCTTTTTTCTGCCAGAGCTGATAAACGAAGGCAATTAGATAGAAAAGGATTTGAAGTAAGTAAAACAGGTCTGTCCATCCCATATAGGGCGCATCTGCACGGGCAATACTGTGGCTGTAGAACCAGATTCCCTGAGCGATTACATAGCTGAAACACCCCAGCGAACAGAGCAGCCAGAAATAACGGTCGGGGTTATGGATTTTTAAATACACAATGAACAGAGCGATTCCGGCAACGAGAGGAGCCAGCCAGGAAATAAGGATGATCCCCAGCAGATGAATATAATCATTGCTCTCATTGAACAAAGTCCAGGCATAGTAGATGGAGATATGGAAGAAGATATAAACAGCAAACAATTTTTTTATATTCGAAAGAGTGATGGATTCCACCTCGTTTAAAATAGAAAATATTTACATAAAAAATTCTGAATTTAAAGAATTTGTTGTTATTTATTTTATTATAAAGAAGTTGGGGAAGAAAAGAAATAGGGATATTACAGATAATAACAATTTAGTGGAAATTAATAACCAATATTTTAAAAATAAATAGTCGAATAGCCTATGAGGGTTTCGCTTTTTAAATTAGTTAGAGTAAGGAAAAAGAAAGAACTGACTCCTAAATAAGGTTTCAGTTCTTTAACGTCATGGTTTATTTAGTTTAAAGTAGTGTTCCAGATGGAGCAGGTGGAGCTGACATCATCAGTTTTATCGCTATCAGTCAGTTGGCCATGGCGGATTAAGGTATATAGAAGATAGATAAGCAACTATTGCTGCTTTTCCCTTAGTGTAAAAAAGTCGATACTTTATACCGGTGCCCTCAAAATTTCAATCTCAGTTTTGATCTCCGGTCAGCCGGATTTCTTGAGATAGCCAACAGTCATAGCTGGATAATCCTCTCGATCTTTTCTAAAGTTTTACTTCTTGCTCGTTGGTTTATGAAGCGCATCTCTTCTATAGAAGAAGTATTTTCAAAGACCCACAGCTTTCACCGCAACTTGAAGTTTAATTAGTAAAGTAAGAAAATTTAAATACTTTGTTGACAGTCAATCTATATTGTCTTACAATAAAACATATTAACAATCAGAATATTTTAAATCTACAGTATGTTGAGGGGGAACAGTATGGTGGCAAAGTACGAAGATGTCTTTTCCGGTATTTTTCTTTTGATTGTAAGCGTTATCATGTTTTTTACAGCTTACAGCTTTGAAGCTTTAACTACGAGTCTTGTCGGGCCGGCCTTTATGCCTCAAATCATTGCGATAGTAATGGCCATTTTCAGCGTCGTCATCGCTGTGGGTGGGTTCAGAAAAAGTAAAATCATTCCTGAAGAGAAAAACTCGCCAGAGCAACATAAAGAAGAATTGATTGTAACTGAAAAAAGAAGCTACAAACCTGTGCTGATAAGTTTAGGATTGATGATCGGCTACGTAATACTGTTGCCTTATATCGGTTTCTTGATCATGACAGTCATCTACATTTTCTTGCAGATGCTGATCTTAAGCCATATCACTCATCGGAAGATTTGGCTCTTCCTTCTAATCTCCATTGTTACATCCGCAACAATCTATTACCTTTTCCGCAATGTATTTTACGTCATGCTTCCAACTGGAATCATTGGCTAAGGAGGATAAACTATGTTCGATATGCTATTTGCGGGCTTCGGGTCCGTTATGACATTGCAAATTATCATGCTGATTGCAGCTGGTGTGGCTTTGGGACTTGTGTTCGGGTCCATACCCGGCCTGACTGCCACTATGGCCGTCGCCATCTGCCTGCCCATTACATACGGTATGGATCCAATCGCAGGAATGTCTCTCTTAATGGGCTTATACATCGGTGGCGTTTCAGGTGGGCTAATCCCGGCTATTCTATTGAAGCTGCCAGGCACTCCCTCTTCAATCGCCACAACCTTTGACGGATATCCAATGGCACAAAATGGCGAAGCAGGAAAGGCGTTCAATTATGCCATCGTTTCTTCTTTCTTAGGTGGACTTCTCAGTATTATCGTCCTGATTATGATTGCGCCTCCATTAGGAAGAGTAGCTCTACAATTTGGACCGTTTGAATTTTTCGCCATTGTTATTTTTTCCTTGACCTTGATTGCCAGTCTTTCTGGAGATTCTCTGCCGAAAGGAATTATGGCCGGATTGCTTGGAATTTCTTTTGCCATGGTGGGCGCGGCTCCCATCGATGCATTTCCGCGTTTTACATACGGCTTCACCGATATGAACGCTGGATTTAACTTGCTTCCTGTTTTAATCGGATTGTTCGCCTTATCGGAAATTTTTATATCGGCTGAAAAGAAAGTGAAAAAAGGCTTGAATGCAAAACTTTCTAAAGTGAATTACAAAGTGAGCATAAAAGAATACGTGGCTCAAGGGTGGAACTTTTTGAGGTCAAGTCTCATTGGACTGGGGATCGGGATTTTGCCGGGCATTGGTGGAGGTACTTCAAACATCATTTCCTATGTCGCGGCGAAAAGTTCTTCGAAGAAGCCTGAAGAGTTTGGGAAAGGAAATCCAGCCGGTGTTGTGGCGTCTGAGGCTTCCAACAATGCTGCAGTAGGTGGAGCGCTTGTTCCGCTTATCTCTCTAGGAATTCCCGGCGATACAGTAACAGCCATGCTCTTGGGTGGACTGGTACTACACGGCTTGCAACCGGGGCCATTGCTGATGCAAAACAGCGGTGATGTGGTGTACGGAATTTTTGCAGCACTTCTAATTGCGAACGTCTTCATGATTCTTTTCCTATTTATGGGGATGAAAGGCTTCATCCGTTTGTTGAGTATTCCACAGCATATCCTATACCCGATCATTCTCGCGCTTTGTGTAGTAGGAGCTTTCGGTGTCAACAATAGATTGTTTGATGTCGGTGCTTTGTTGTTCTTCGGGGTTTTGGGTTATTTGATGATCAAGTTCGGTTTCCCACTGACGCCGCTTGTTCTTGGCTTTATCTTAGGGCCATTGCTGGAGACGAATTTACGCAGAGGATTAATGCTTTCACAAGGTGATTTCATGCCATTCTTGACTTCACCCATTGCAGCAGCATTTCTGTTGGTTGCAGCAGCTTCAGTAGTCTTCGCAATTTACAGTAATCACAAGAAGAAGAAAGGCACCAGTGTTTTAAATGTTTAAACTGCTCGACAATTGATTTCGTTTTTAATGGGGTTAAGCCCGTTGAAATAAAAAAACAAGGGGGAAATTAAATGAAGAATGTATTAAGAAAGACTTTGTTCGGTTCGGTTCTGGCAACATCAATTTTATTCCTGGGGGCTTGTGGTGGGAATGAGGCAAGCGAAGACGCGAATGCAGGCAATGATCCTGCTGCTGATTATCCATCAGGGCCGATTACAGTTGTTGTACCGGCTGGAGCAGGCGGCGATACGGATTTAAATACACGGATCATGGCGAAATATTTGGAAAAAGAACTTGATACAAATATCGTAGTATCGAATGTCACCGGTTCAGGTGGAGCAACAGGAACACAAACCGTTTTGGATGCGAAGCCTGACGGACAAACGGTTCTTGCGTTCCATAACTCTATGCTATTGAATAATGTTTTTGGATTGACCGATTACACATATGATGAATTTAAAATGGCGGGTGTGGGGGTATTGGACCAATCCAACACGTTTCTTACGTCTCCAGATTCTGAATTCCAAGACATTCCTTCTTTGATTGAATATGCAAAGGCTAATCCTGGAGAAGTGACGATGGCGACTGAGATCGGTTCCATGACTTATATTCAGACACTTCAATTCCAGGAACAGACTGGTGTTGAATTTAATATCGTAGACATCGGTGGAGCAGCCGATAAAATTGCAGCTCTTCTTGGAGGGCGTGTGGACATTGTGCCAACTTCACTTGGTTTAGTAAGCGGATATATCGAATCCGGGGATATGGTTCCACTGGGAGTTATGGCAGAAGAACGCCTAGAAGGAGCTCCTGATGTTCCAACGTTCAAAGAGGAAGGCGTTGATATCGTCATCGACAAGATCTTCTATTGGGGCTTCGATCCGGAAACTCCGGATGCATATGTAGAGAAATTCTCTAATGCTATGGAAAATGTCGTGGCGAATGAAGAGTATCAACAGGAAATCGAAGATTCTTGGTTGTCGCCTACTTTCTTGGACCAAGAAGCAACAAATGCAAAATTAGAAGAAATCAATGCCAGCTATCAAGAGGCTTATGACAACTCGGAACAATAAATAATTCAATAATGGAACATTCATAAGTTTGGATATTAACAATTGGTGGCAGCAACTTTGAGAACTATTCGTGCAGAACTGGATGCTTCCAAGAGTTGCTGCCATAAATTATTGTCCTAACAATAGTTAAAAAAATGCTGAAGAGGTGATTTTATAAATGATGAAAGTTTCTGTAACAGTAAATACTACAGATTTAAGTGATATGGATTTGCAGCAAATGTCCCAACTTGGGGTGGATTGTGTTGATTTTGGAGCTGGCGGCTCTTTTGCCGGTGTCAGTGAACAAGGATTTCCGGATCTGGATGAATTATTGAAACTGCAAAGACGAATCCGATCATATGGAATGGACATCAACAGAGTGACGTTGCCGAATATGACCGATGACTTTATGCTGAACCGTCCAGGAAGTGAGCGCCAGCTCGAAAACTCCGTTAATGCAGTAAAAGTGTTTGGACAGGCCGGTATAGATATTGTGAGGCAGCGATTTGAAGGTGACGTTTTCTACGGGCTTTCAAGGAATTATAAAGCAGTGCAGCGTGGCGGGGCGATTTCACGTGGCGAGAGCCTTGGGTTGCAGAAAGAAAAGCAGTCGACTCCTACTTTGGAAGAATTGGAATCCTGGTGGGGCAACGTTCAGACAGCTTATAAGGAATTAGTGCCGACTGCACAGGAAAATGGTGTGAAAATAGCCATGCACCCGTCAGATACCCCGCATCCTGATTCACCATTCGGCGGTATCGGCCTGCATCGTCTAATCGACGATTTTCCAAATAAGAACGTCGGATTGGTTTATTGTATCGGGACACGCGCGGAAGCAGGTGGTTCTTCATTGGTGCTGGATGAAATCAATCATTTCGGCCGCAAGGGCAGAATTTTCCTGGTCCACTTCCGGAATGTCAGAGGCAGTTTGCCGACTGCTGGGGCCTTTGAAGAAGCCTTGTTGGATGACGGTGATATGAACATGTTCAAACTATTGCTGGAATTGAAGAAAGTGGGCTATGACGGCTGCATCAATCCTGACCATGTCCCGACAATGGCAGGAGATCAGCCGGATCTGGACACACGCTGGCAATATTCAAATATTGGTTGGAAGAAATCCAGTCTTGGGTTTGCATATTCTGTCGGCTATATCAAAGCTTTGTTTGCGGCCATGACAGAGTTTGAAGGCTAAAAGAAATATAACTTTACATAAATTAGAGGAGTGAAGACATGGAACATGAATCGAATGCAGATATTCCCTTGTTCTTGAAGATGAACGCGCAGGATAATACGGCGATCATCGTCAATACGGGTGGATTAAAACAAGGAGTTCAGTTTTCATGTGGTCTGACTCTTATACAGCGAATTCCACAGGGACATAAAGTTGCTTTGTCCGATATTCAACCAGGTGAAGAAATCATTCGCTACGGTGAAGTAATTGGCTATGCTGAAAAGTTGATCCAAAAAGGTAGTTGGGTGAAAGAGGCATTGGTGAATTTGCCGACGCCTCCGGAACTGGATTCTCTTCCATTTTCAACGAATCTAAAAGAAGTGAAGCCATTAGAAGAAACCTATACGTTCCTCGGTTACCGAAATTCAGATGGTACGGTCGGAACGAAAAACCTGCTTGGCATTACGACAAGCGTGCAATGCGTTGCAGGGGTTCTGGAATATGCAGTCAAAAAAATCAGGCAGGAATTATTGCCGCAGTTTCCCAATGTAGATGATGTTATCGCTTTGAACCATAATTATGGCTGCGGAGTGGCAATCAATGCACCAGATGCGGAAATACCGATCCGAACCATTGAAAATCTAGCGAAACATCCAAATTTTGGTGGGGAAGTGATGATCATCGGTCTGGGTTGCGAAAAATTGGTGCCTACGCGTTTAAACGATGGAAATGACGACGATAATATCCTGTCCCTTCAGGATGAAGATGGCTTTGTCCAAATGATCGCTTCCATCGTTAAAATGGCGGAACAGCGCTTGAACCGATTAAACGAACGTCAAAGAGAAGTCTGTCCTGTTTCTGACTTGGTGGTCGGTGTTCAGTGTGGAGGAAGCGATGCTTTTTCAGGAGTTACGGCTAATCCAGCATTGGGCTATGCCACAGATCTTTTAGTAAGAGCCGGTGCGACGGTGCTTTTCTCCGAGGTCACGGAAGTTCGGGATGCCATCCATCTATTAACTCCCCGCGCAGTAAACGAAGAAGTGGGAAAATCTTTAATAAGAGAAATGAAATGGTACGACGAGTATTTGAATAGAGGCCAAGTGGATCGCAGCGCAAATCCATCCCCGGGCAATAAACGGGGAGGATTATCGAATGTTGTTGAAAAGTCGCTGGGATCCATTGTGAAATCTGGAACTTTACCGATTGTCGATGTATTGAGTCCAGGGGAAAAGGTGAGAAAGAAAGGGTTGGTTTTCGCAGCTACGCCAGCAAGTGATTTTGTTTGTGGAACGCTTCAATTGGCTTCCGGAATACACTTGCAAGTATTCACAACCGGCAGAGGAACACCCTATAACTTGAGTATGGCACCAGTCCTAAAAGTGTCGACAAGAAACACACTGCAGGAGCAATGGCATGATCTGATCGATATAAATGCTGGAAAGATTGCTACCGGAGAAGCTTCTATTGAAGAAGTGGGGTATGAAATTTTTAACGACATTCTGGAAGTGAGCAGCGGATCCAAGCAAACCTGGGCTGATCAATGGGGAATCCATAACGATCTTGCCCTATTCAACCCTTCTCCCGTTACTTGAATAAATTAATTGAATTGACAGAACAATTTAATTGTCTTACAATATTACTATTAAACAAAAAATAATTGAAGGTGGTAATGGATATGAAAAACAAAAGGCAATCACCCACAGGGATTTTAGGCTTTCCGGTAGCGCCATTAACGGATAAAGGCATATTGGATTTAAATGGACTGGAAGCAAATATCGATTTTTTATTGGATCAGGGCCTGACTTCGATTTTTGTAGCATGTGGAGCTGGTGAGCTTCACGCGATCAACACCGCGGAATACCACGCCATGGTGGAATTGGCTGTCAAAAAGACAAAAGGAAAAGTGCCGCTCTATACCGGAGTCGGCGGCAATATCACTGCTGCTTTGGAACAGGCAAAAATATCCGAAGAGCTTGGCGCAGACGGCTACTTGATCTTACCGCCATACTTGATCGATCCTTCTCAAGAAGGCCTTTACAATTATTTGAGCGAAATCATCAGCAGCACCGATTTAAATGCCATCGTCTATAACCGGGACAACTGTATTATGACTGCAGATACATTAGGCAAGCTTTGTGAGTTGCCTCAACTGGTCGGCTTCAAAGATGGCGTCGGCAATATGGAAACGGTAGCTGAATTCACGCATTTGTTCGGGGATCGGCTGGAATGGATCAACGGGATGCCGTTGGCTGAAGTGACGATGGGAGCCTACTTGAATCTCGGCTTCAATACGTATTCATCGGCCATTTCAAACTACATCCCGCATATTTCAAAACAGTATTTCGAAGCATTGAAAAATGGCGATAAAAAAGTCGAGAAAGAGATATACGGAGAAGTTATCCTACCGATTCACCGTATCAGAAAACAGAAAAAAGGCTATGCTGTTTCACTGATCAAAGCAGGCATGAAGATCGTCGGACTTCCGGTCACAACAAATGTCAGAGCTCCAATCGCGCCGGTCGAAGAAGCGCATTATGCACAGTTGAAAGTAATCATCGAAGAAGCGCTGAAGAAATATCCGGCAAAAATAACGACTAAAAACTAGGAGGATTTTATGACTACTAATATAGAAGTTAAAACATACTTGAACTACATCAACGGCGAATGGGTTACATCGGATACCGGGAAAACAAGCGAAAGCTTCAATCCTTCCAATAAAGATGAAGTGCTGGGTTCTTTCCAGTTGTCTTCTGCAAATGACTTGGATAAAGCGGTCTCTGCAGCAAAAGCAGGCCAGAAAGTTTGGAGAAAGCTTGCCGGCAGTGACAGAGGAAATTACTTGTTCAAAGTGGCAAATGTACTTGAAGAGAAAGTGGAATATGTGGCTGAAGCAATGACCAAGGAAATGGGCAAAACTTTTGCGGAAGCAAAAGGTGAAACCCTCCGTGGTGTAGCTATTCTGCGTTATTATGCAGGCGAAGGCATGCGGGCGATTGGAGATGTCATTCCATCGTCAGACAGCGAAGCGCTGATGTTTACAACGAGAGTACCGTTAGGAGTAGTGGGCGTCATCACCCCCTGGAATTTCCCGGTTGCCATTCCGATCTGGAAAATGGCACCAGCATTGATCTACGGAAACTCAGTCGTCTTAAAACCGGCCAGCGATACGGCAGTTACGGCAGCCCGGGTGATTGAATGCTTCCATGAAGCGGGTCTTCCGGAAGGTGTCATCAACATGGTGACCGGTTCCGGTTCAGTCATCGGACAAGGTCTGGCGGAGCATCCGAATGTGGATGCCGTCACATTTACCGGATCGAACGCAGTCGGAAAACAAATCGGCCGTGCAGCATTTGATCGCGGCATCAAATATCAGCTTGAAATGGGCGGCAAGAATCCGGTTATCGTAGCCAATGATGCAGATCTCGATCTGGCTGTCAGTGCGACAATTGCTGGAGGATTAAAATCTTCAGGACAGAAATGTACAGCTACCAGCCGGGTCATCGTCCAAAAAGGTGTATACGATGAGTTCCGCAAAAAATTGCTGGAAAAAGTCGCTGAAATTACAGTCGGAAATGGCATGGACTCCGGCAGTTGGATGGGACCAGTCGCAAGTGAAAACCAGTTGAATACGGTGTTGTCTTATATTGAAAAAGGCAAGCAAGAAGGAGCCAAACTGATCTATGGCGGAAATCGTCTTACAGGAACGGAAACTGCCAACGGCTACTTCGTAGAACCAACAGTGTTCGACGACGTGACATCTGATATGGCCATCGCAAGAGAAGAAATCTTCGGTCCTGTACTGGCATTGCTGAAAGTGGATACGATAGAAGAAGGGCTGGCAATGGCTAATGACTCGGAGTACGGCTTGAGCGCATCGATTTTCACCACAAACATCGGCAATATGCTGGAATTCATCAATGATATGGAAGCCGGGCTTGTGCGCATCAATGCGGAAAGCGCAGGCGTTGAATTGCAGGCGCCATTTGGCGGTATGAAACAGTCGAGCTCACATTCCCGTGAACAAGGGAAAGCGGCTATCGAGTTCTTCACAGCTATTAAAACGGTATTTGTAAAAAAATAAAAGCAGAGGGAGTTATGCGCTAGATGCGTAACTCCTCTTTTTTAAAATTTTTTGGACTTTTAAATAAAGAATTTCTATACATAACCCGTTTACGGGATTGTTTCAACCAATAAGTATGGAGGAGTGGGAATATGCTAACGAAAGATGAGAATCAGCAAAAAACAGCAGCACCGCATATAGTGGAAATGAGAGTTGTCCCGGTTGCGGGGCATGACAGTATGCTATTGAACCTGAGTGGAGCGCATAGTCCATTTTTTACGCGTAATATTGTGATATTGGAAGACAATCACGGAAATATTGGAGCGGGGGAAGTTCCGGGAGGAGAAGCCATCCGCCAAACCCTGGAAGAAGCAAAAGAATATGTACTGGATCAGCCGATTGGTGCCTACAACCGGATTTTAAACAAAGTCCGTAAAGAGTTCGCATTTAAAGACGCGGGCGGCAGAGGCAGCCAAACCTTCGATCTGAGAACAACGATTCACGCAGTAACAGCGCTCGAAGCGGCGTTGCTTGATCTTTTGGGGAAATTCCTGAATGTTCCTGTTGCGGAGCTATTGGGTGAAGGTCAACAGCGAACGCATGTAGAGATGCTTGGCTACTTATTTTATATTGGAGATCGCAACAAAACAGATCTGCCTTATTTGAGCGAACCGGATGCAACTGACGACTGGTTAAGATTGAGGCATGAAGAAGCACTGACTCCTGAATCGGTTGTCGCGCTGGCTGAAGCTGCCCACAAGCGTTATGGTTTCCAGGACTTCAAACTCAAAGGCGGCGTACTGAAAGGCGAAGAAGAAATGAAGGCTGTAACGGCTTTGGCTGAACGCTTCCCGGAAGCCCGGATCACGCTGGATCCAAACGGTGCCTGGTCATTGGAAGAAGCGATTCGCCTTTGTAAAGGCAAGGGAGATGTTCTTGCCTATGCGGAAGATCCATGCGGAGCGGAAAACGGCTATTCTTCGCGTGAAGTGATGGCCGAATTCAGAAAAGCGACAGGACTTCCGACCGCCACGAACATGATCGCTACAGACTGGCGCGAAATGGGCCACGCCATCCAATTGAACTCTGTCGATATTCCATTGGCTGATCCTCATTTCTGGACCATGCAGGGGTCGGTAAGAGTAGCACAGATGTGCAATGAATGGGGACTAACATGGGGATCACACTCGAATAACCATTTTGATATCTCGCTTGCGATGTTTACCCAGGTCGCGGCAGCAGCTCCAGGAAAAATTACAGCAATCGATACCCATTGGATTTGGCAGGATGGACAGTACTTAACTAAAAACCCTTTCCAAATTGTGGACGGTAAAATTGAAGTGCCTCAATCACCTGGTTTGGGCATCGAAATCGATCTGGAAAAAATCGAGAAAGCGCATCAGCTATACAACGAACACGGCCTTGGCGCACGCGATGATTCTCAAGGTATGCAATATTTAATTCCAAATTGGAAATTCGATAATAAGAAGCCTTGCCTAGTAAGGGATTAATATAGGAAGTAAGTGTAAAATTAATGTAAAATAGAAAGAAGTAGCGCAGGAGCGAAAGAATTATACGGTGTTCTTGCATAAAAAGGCGGTGACAGGTTATATGATGGATGGATATATAGTGGACACAGTCCGAAGAAGTACACTCTCGCAGCAGGTTTTGGAGAAAATTGTATTTTTATTGGTTGATGGCCAACTGAAGCCTGGAGACAAATTACCTCCGGAGATGAAGCTGATGGAGCAATTGGGAGTAAGCAGACCCGTTTTGCGAGAAGCTTTGAGTTCTCTTGAGACCTTGGAGATCATCACGAGAAAGCCCCGTGGTGGGACAATTGTAAATGATAAAGTCGGAAGCGATCCTTTTACAGCGATGCTCGCCCTATCGATAAACAACCTTCCTGCTGTAATTGAAGCGAGGATGGCGTTGGAGCTCGGTTTGGTGACTATTGCAGCTGAAAAGATTTCGGATGAACAATTGGACCAGCTGTTGGAAACGATTGAAAGCATAAAGGAAAATGCGCATACCAACTACGGTGCACTGGACAAGGAGTTTCACCGAATCATTGCGTTGAGCGCAAACAATCCGGTGGTGGAAGGGATGATCACCTCTTTGCTTATTACGCATCATAAAACAGACAGCTTAATTCAGCATCGGGATCCCGATATTACAGTGGAGCACCACATGGCAATCTATGAGGCTTTGAAAAAAAGAGACCCTCATGAAGCGTTTACGCAAATGTACCGGCATTTAAGTTTTGTCCGGAAAAAAATTCTAGACAATTTACCGGAAAAAAGTGATTGAAAAGGAGCAGACTGTAAACGCGAATTGTTTATAGTCTGCTATTTTTTGGAAAACTAGGAAAAGCGTCAATGAAAGCAGGTGGAGGATTTGAATAGGATAAAAAGCAGTTTAATAATCCTTGTTCTTCTGCTCTACTTTTTCAATGTTTTTATAGGCAGTGAACGCGGTCATATATTACTGTCGATTTTGGCTTTTTTATTATTGATTGTTGCCATCCCTTCTTCAAAAGCCATGACAAAGGTGATGGGCATCAGTCTTCTGGTTATCGGAATGGGCATCAGCTTCTTTATGAATGGCGCCAGCTTGATCGAAAGTGTTCAAGGCGTCCAGCTGAATTTGCCGCTTCTTATCCTGATACTGCTGGCTCCATTATTGTCCATTCCTTTAAGGAGCGGAACGTTGCTGGACGATCCGATGGCATACATAGAACAGGTAAAGAACAAACCGAGGCAACTATTTCTGGGAATCTCAAGCTTTCTGACCCTGCTGGCTCCTGTCTTAAATGTAGGATCGGTGAGGATTTTAGCTGATTTGATGAAAGACCGCAATTTGTCGGGTGAGCTGTTGGGCCGTTCTTATTTCACCGGTTTTTCTACAGCGATGGTTTGGTCGCCTTATTTTGGCTCTGTCGCACTGGTGCTGTATTACCTGGACATCCCTTATAGCGAGTACTTTGTCATCGGACTGTTGTTTGCCGCCGCGCAACTTCTGACAGGGAATCTGCTTTTCGCCATGAAGAATGGAGTCGAAAAGCCTTTATCAACAGAGAAAAACAAAGGGGATGAAAAGGAGATACATATACTGCCCCTGGTTCTGAAATTTGTCTTCTCATTAGGGATCTTGATTTCAGCTTTGATTCTTCTGGAGCAGCTGACGAAGTTATCGATGCTCGTCTTGGTGAGCATGCTGGCAATCATCATACCGGCAATCTGGATGGCTTTGGCTGGCAAGTGGAAGAGTTTCATCGATCAAGTCATCCTCTATAAAAATCAGGTAACAGGCGGAACAGGCAGCGAAATGGTTCTTTTTCTAAGTGCCGGTGTATTTGGCAGTGCAATTTCGAATTCTTCCATATCGGGCTGGATAAAAGATTTTCTATTGATCATTTCTGAAGGTTCTTTTTTCTTCTTTGTTGTGTTTATCGTTTTTACCATCATGTTCTTTGCCTTAATCGGTTTCCATCAAATTATTACGGTTCCATTGCTGGTCATGCAAGTCGATCCTGCAGCAATCGGTGTGGACCCTGTAGTGATTGCTTTTGTCTTCATACTGGCTTGGTTCATGTCTGCTATCATCAGTCCGATAAATGCAGTTACGATTCTCATATCGAACGCAGTCAGCAAGAAGTTTTTCACAGTGGGCTTCCGATGGAATGGACTGTATGTGCTAACGATGTTTTTGATCGGCTGTGTCTTCATCTATGCACTGAAGCTTATTTATCAGTAACTCTCAACAGGTCGTGAGATCTTCATTCTTCAAAATAAGGCATTCAGTGTTGAATAGAGA
The DNA here is from genome assembly GCF_050686535.1 of Planococcus sp. SE5232. NCBI lineage: Bacteria > Bacillati > Bacillota > Bacilli > Caryophanales > Caryophanaceae > Planococcus > Planococcus sp. SE5232. The sequence continues at coordinate 319,877 of NZ_JBOGCP010000001.1, forward strand.
TGAGTGAAAAGGGGGAAGGGAAATGGCTTTTAAGGTCCTGGTACCAAGAACTGTGGCATCTGAAGGAATTGACTATTTAAAGGCGAATGGCTGTGAAGTGGATGCGCGTAAAGAAATGAGCGCAGGAGAACTAGAGGCAGCGATTAAAGATTGCGATGCGGTTTTGCTGAGAACAGATATGCTGGACGAAAAAATGATTCTTCAGGCTGATCGGCTGAAAATCATTGCACGGCACGGCGTCGGGTTCGATAATATCGATATTGAAGCTGCTTCAGCCAAGGGGATTTATGTGTCCTACACACCCGCCGCCAACATCAATTCCGTGGCCGAACATGTGACAGGATTGATATTAGCCATTTCCAGGCAAACTATTAAAGTCGATAAGGCTGTGAGACGAGGAAATTTTGAGGTGCGGGACACCTCTTACGGAACTGAACTGAAAGGAAAAGTGCTGGGCATTATTGGACTTGGCAATATTGGGAAGCTGGTCGCCAAAAAATGTGCATTCGGCCTCGAAATGAGAGTGATTGCCTATGACCCTTACGCCAAACCGCCTGAAGAAACATACATAAGCAAAGTAGAAGACATAGACGAACTGATGAGGAAGTCAGATTTCATTTCTTTGCATCTCCCATATAACAAAGCGCTTCATCATTTCATCGATCAGGAGAAGTTAGGTTTGATGAAACCCTCGGCATTCCTAATCAATGCGGCCAGAGGCGGGTTAGTGGATGAAGCCGCATTAGCTGAAGTGCTCAGTGATAACTTGATTGCCGGTGCTGCATTGGATGTCTTTGAACAGGAGCCCGTTTCTGCCGATCATCCGCTGCTGAAGCTGGATAACCTGATTGCCACACCTCATCTTGCCGCTTTGACACAAGAGGCGATGAACACCATGTCCCTGGATTGCGCAAAAGAGATTGTTCGGGTTAAAAACCAGATGGATCCGCTTGTATGGCTTAATGAGAAGCAAATGGAGAAAGTGGGTGAAACGGGTAAATAATCTATTGAATATAAAAAGTGCAGCTGAAAAGGAGATGTTTACCGTTTCAGTTGTATTTTCGTGGTGATGTTTCCCAGGGGAAACATCAAGTTTGTATCTGTTATCGAAAAGCAGAATACTTGGACTGTATGAAGTAATTGAACGATAGATGAGAGCATCTGTTAGTTAGAACTGGTCAAATCCGGAGAAGGTAGCTGAGATATCCAGCAATTGGGAAAGAAGAGGCCAGAGTTATTGGGTTTCCATGGGAAAATGATTGCTAAAACAGGGTAAGCAAGTAATTAAGCCCATAAGAACAAATAAGACAGACTCTTTGATGAGGATTCAGTCCAGCACACGGTAAGGATTGGACGGTCAATATCCTACTGGTTAACGAAGATTATATAGTGGTGGTTATTCACAAACATCAGAGAATTGCTCAAGGGAATCAGAAAAAAATTGGTAAACACAAAGCTCAGATAGAGTGATTATTAGTGTGGGTATACGAGAATCAGAACATTGATAATATTTGAAGTTCCTGTTAGGTAATAAATCCATACGTCCGTTCTATTAGTAAAGAGGGGTGTACCGAAAGCTCTTTCCTTAATGATGGGACTTTAACGCAGATATATTCTTGGAAGTTCGCAAAAAGTTCAATCGGGTTACCAAAAACAATGACTATACGACAGAGAAAGTAATCGCAATTAACTAAATGATTGCCAATATGGATAGGCTAGTAAGCTTTAAATCAAAAGGATGACGACAATATCAGCCTATGGAATAAGGCCTAGCTCGAGCACTTTTGACCTTGCTGTCTTATAGTCTAAGGATTATTGCTCCATATTTTATGAAGCAATAGGCTCTCTACAAAGGGCTAAATCATTTAGAAAAGATATAGCAAAGAGCTAAGTAAAATAAGCAAACAAGTCTATTTTACGACGAGCTGGCGCAGGAGAAATTGTCTTTGTTTTAGCCCGCGGGGTAGAAGTGGTACATGGAAAGTATGACTCTTTAGTCTGATTTATATAGATAGAATAATTTGACAACTCGTTTCTTTAAAAGTAATCTTAGCTTGTTCGAGGTTGAATATACTGAATTAGGAAGGAGACTATTAAACCGACTAATAAATTTTGCTATCATAATATTTCCACTTGTTGAGAAGAGTCAACATAGTTATGCAAGTTTGCTTAATCCATTTACACCGACGGCATGTTAGTTTCTAGTTATGATTAAGTCATAAAAAGAAGGAGAGAGTTAATTATTAAGAATTTTTTCAGTCTCTCTACTCAATTAAAAGTCCTTTATAAGTTCAATGAATTAAAGAGTTTATCCGGATTTCAAAACGATATCTTAAAAGTGTTTTTATTAAAATAACAACGTTGTCTAGGAGGTTTAATGATAAGCTCTGTTTATTCTAAAAACATATATCTTTTTTATTCATTGGTTTTTTTAATCCATATCATTAATGTATTTCTGAAGAGCGAAGAACTAAATTATCTATTAGGCATACTAGCGATTGTTATGTTGATTGTTTCTTATGGAAAAGCGTCCCGTCTTTTTAAAATTCTTGGTGGAGCTTTTATTATAGTGGGTGTCTTTTTATATACTACTACTGGAAATCCACTGCAGGAAGTTCCTCCTATGCTTGTATCAAATCTGCCTTTACTGACTTTGTTGGCTATGCTGCCATGGATGAATAGTGTAGTCAAAAGCGGGAGATTCGATAAAAATTTAAAACAAGTGATGGAAGTAAACGTAAATGATCTTGGCAAACTATATCCACGAAGTTCAATTATCACATTGGTAATGGCTGCTTTTCTAAATTTATCCTCAACAACTATTGCGCAAGATGTTTTAAAAAGTAATTTGAAGACATTTGATGAAAAAGTAAGGAACTCGTTTATCAATACTGCAACATTGAGGGGCTACTCGTTGGCTTTAATATGGAGTCCTTTAGAGATTCTGCTGGCGGCTTCGATTTTTGTGACGGGAGTAAACTATATATCTTTACTTCCATGGTTGCTGCTGATTTCTGGGGTAACTTTTCTGCTAGATGCGTTATGGGGCAGGTTGCGCTACCAAAAGTATGAGTATAACCATATAGCTTCAGTTGAACGGACAATTGACCCGAAAATGCTAATAAAAAAATTAGTTCATTTAATTAGTGCGCTTGCTATTTTTTTATCGCTCGTAATTTATTTAGGTAATCGATTCGATTTAGAATTTATTTTCACCGTCACGATATTAATTTTGCCGTTTTCTTTATTATGGTCCGTGTTAATGAAAAGAGTGCGAAGTTTTTGGATAATTGGCTGGAATACTTGGAAGGCTAAAACAAATACTATGCAAAACTTCATCGTTTTATTTATCTCATTGTCTTTTTTTGCAAATAGTATTAGTCTCACTTCCTTTTTAGAAGTGATTCAGGCTCCGATTGCATCGATGTCTAATAAACCGCTTTTAATAATGATTACCATTCAATTGCTATTCATTTTCCTTAGCATGTTTGGTGTTCATCCAGTAGCGACAATCGGTATTTTAGGCGGTGTCATATCAACTTTGATAAATTTCATGAACCCAATTAGTTTGGCGATTGTTTTAGTTACAAGCGCTGTTTCAACATTAACAGTTGGAACTTACGGTCTAGTTGTAACACTTACCTCAGTTAATATGAGACAAAGTCCATACAAAATCACTTTGCAAAATCTTCCATTCGCTCTTCTTTTCGGTGGAATCGGTACTATAATAGCGTTTTTACTATTGTAATCAATTTTTTAGTGGAATTATGGAAATCGAGTTTGCTATTTCTATAAAAGGTGAGAGAAGATTTGTTGTAAGTTGTAAGAATTTTCTTAAAACGCTTGATTTATAAAACGCTTACAATTATAATACGATTAAGAATTATAAGTCTTTTGGAAAAGAGGCTATGTTCTACAGCAGAACTAACAATTTTGCTTTCCAATATTCGAAACAAAAAAATCTAGGAGCAACAAAGGCAGTATCTGCTTGATAATAGAGAGGAAGTGGTGAACCACCGATTACGTAGTTGCTTAATATTAAGCTATTAAATACAAAAAAATTTTCGTTTTATGGGATTCTGAGATGAGTATTACTTGAAAGTCAGGCGCTTAATTAAGTATAAATATTTTTTTTGATCTAAAATAACAACGTTGGAAATTTGCTTTTATAAATATTTTTTTGAATATAGTATAGATAAAAAACCTAAGGGGGAATTAACAATGAAAATGAAAACGTTGTCAATCTTTTTTGTAACTAGTATGGCAGCACTTACGCTAGCTGCATGTGGGGATGAAGGCTCAAGCTCGGGTGGATCTGCAGAAGGTGCTGGTGAAACAATTACACTAAAGTTAGCTGAAAACCAGCCGGATGATTACCCTACAACTATTGGAGATAAAGAATTTGCTCGCTTGGTTGAAGAAAAAACAGATGGCCGCTACAAAATAGATGTCTATTCAGGCGGGCAGTTGGGTGAGGAAACCAACTCTATTGAACAAGTTCAGCTCGGATCGATTGACTTAGCTCGTGTAAATGCATCTCCTCTCTCACAATTCGCAGAAGAGATAGGCGTTACATCAATGCCATTTTTATTCGAAAATGAAGAAGAAAAATGGGGAAAATTGAATGGGGACTTAGGCCGTGAGTTGTTGGATACTTTGGATGGCACGAACATGGTTGGGTTAGCATTTTATGATTCTGGTGAAAGAAGCTTTTATAACACAGAACGCCCAATTGAAACACCGGAAGACATGGCGGGGTTAAAAATTCGTGTGCAAAATTCCGAATTGTCTATTGCTGTAGTTGAAGCTTTGGGAGCTTCTGCTACACCTATGGAATACGGAGAAGTCTATTCCAGCTTACAGACTGGAGTTATTGATGGGGCGGAAAACAACTTTCCAAGTTATTATACTTCTAACCACTTTGAAGTTGCACCCTACTATACAGTGAACGGATACACTGGTACTCCGGAAGTTGTTATTGCATCTCAAAAGGTTTGGGATACATTAAGTGATGAAGATAAAGAATTGTTCAGAGAGGCTGCAATGGAGTCAGTAGAAGTTCAGCGCGAAGCTTGGGCTGAGTTGACAGAAGAATCAAGAGAAGCGGTTGTGGAGGCCGGCAGTGAGTTAGTCGAAATTGACGATATCACTCCTTGGAGAGAGGCTGTACAGCCAGTTTATGATCAATATGAAGAACAGTACGGCGAGTGGATTGATAAGCTTTCAAACTAATAAGAGAGTCCATTGGGGTGAGGAATTATTCCTCACTTCTCTGTTTTAGGAGGAATATCCATATGAAGATTTTGAAAATGGTTAAAACTTTTTTGGATCGACTTTTATTAGGGTCTGCTTTAACCATGTTGTTGGCGATGGTAGTGATTATTATTGTTCAAGTCTTTTCGCGTCAAGTACTGAATTATACGCCTTCCTGGTCAGAAGAAGTCTCCAAACTTCTTTTCGTTTGGGTCAGTTTTCTGGGTATAGCTTATGGATTTAAGGAAAAACTTCATATTGCTTTGGGAATTGTCGTCAATCAGCTTCCAGAAACTGTACAGCATGCATTTGATTACTTATCGAAAGTATTAATTATTGGTTTTGGTGTAATCATGATTTATTATGGCTGGCAGTTTACCGTCTTAATGGGGAACTCTTCAATGCCTGGAACGGGATGGCCGTCGAGTGTATTATACTCAGCAATACCGGTATCGGGGTTTTTCGTAACATTCTATGGGATTGACCTGTTGTTCAAAAAGGGACTGCATCAAGACTTAAATGATATAAGTGAGGGTTGAGCATATGGATGTTTTCGTTTTATTAGGGAGCTTTATTTTATTACTGATATTTAGGGTTCCAATAGCACTTACACTAATTATATCCTCACTGGTTACAGGGATTTATATGGGCATCGACTCTGCGGCAATTGTTCAACGAATGGTCGGCGGCTTGAATTCATTTTCTTTGTTGGCTATCCCATTTTTCATACTGGCTGGTGAAATTATGAATGAAGGAGGAATCTCCCGCCGATTAATTGATTTTGCAAATGTGATCATTGGGAGGATTCGCGGCGGACTAGCTATGGTTAACGTCTTGGCCAGTACATTCTTTGGCGGTATTTCAGGGTCGGCTCTAGCGGATACCTCATCTCTGGGATCTGTATTAATTCCAATGATGAAAAAACAGAAGTATGATGCAGACTACTCTGTTTCGGTAACCATTTCCAGTGCTACACAAGGTGTTCTGATTCCACCAAGCCATAATATGATTATTTTTTCTACTGCTGCTGGTGGAGTTTCAGTCGGTGCTCTTTTCATGGGTGGTCTCTTGCCTGGTTTATTACTCGGTTTGGCTATAATGACTTTGACTTACCTAATCGCTGTCAAAAGAAAATATCCAAAAGGTGAGCCTGTGGCTAGGGAAGAAATTCCGAAAATCATTAGAGAAGGTTTATTAGGACTATTCACCATTGTAATCATTATGGGCGGAATACTCAGCGGTATTTTTACGGCTACTGAATCTGCTGCAATCGGAGCGCTATATGCCTTCATTATTGCTTTCTTCGTATATCGTGAAGTATCAATAACAAGAATGGGTGTCATTCTGCATAATACCTTTAAAACTTTGTCGATGGTGCTGTTCTTGATCGGAGCATCTTCTGCTTTTGGTTGGCTATTGGCCATGCTGCGTGTTCCGCAAATGGTAGCTGATGCATTAATCAGTATTTCTCCCAACAATTTTATAACAATCTTATTAATTTTAATTATCCTTCTACTGTTAGGCATGATAATGGATATGGCACCGCTTATTTTAATTGCGACACCAATCTTGCTGCCAGTTGCTATAACGGCAGGGATAGATCCGGTTCACTTTGGTGTAATGCTGATTTTGAGCTTAGGTATAGGATTGGTAACACCTCCAGTAGGTGCAGTGTTATTTGTAGGGTCTGCCATTGGACGGATATCCATAGAAAAAGCTTCAAGAGCCATGCTGCCTTTTTATGGAGCAATGTTGGCCGTATTGTTATTAGTCGCTTATGTCCCGAATCTTACTTTATGGCTGCCAAGTTTGTTTGAGTAAGAAAAGTTTATAATTGAAAAAATGACCCTCTGTTTGGCAAACCTACAAGGAGGGTCACATTATAGTAAAAAATTTATAAAATAAAATCTGGTCAGTAATTACAGTGGTTTAAAATACCCGTTGAGGAATTACTGTTTACGTTTGACAGGTGCACATGACTTTCTTTCAGCAAGTGAAGGAGTTAGCATAGTCACTCGAGGAAGAGGCTGGTCGCTTTCCACCATTTTTATAATCGTATCTACAATTTCCTTTGCCAGTTCTTCTATGGGAACGCCTACGCTTGTTAATGGGATTTCCATGTTTTCCATTTGTGGAATGTTGTCATAACTGATCACTGATATATCCTGGGGAATATCTATATGTTTGTCTTTTAGACCACGTATAATTCCACCGCTTATATCATAGCTTCCTCCCACTATGGCTGTAACCGGATTTTGAAGTTCCAGCAGTTTATTGATAGCTGAGTACCCATCATACCAATCTAGGCCTTCGGTATTGAATACGTGCTGTTTATTGAGTTCTTCAATATCGAACTTCTTCAGTGCTTTCTTAAACCCTAAATACTTTCCGATTTGACGCGGGTCGTTCTGGGAGATGAAACCGACATATGCAATTTTGCGATGCCCCAACTCATATAAGTATGTGACTGCTTTTAAAATAGCTTGTTGGTGATCGGGATCGATAACGGGATAGTCTGATGAGGTAGTTCCAGCAACTCCATATCCTAATATAGGAGATGGGAAGTTGGTGATTTGTACCCGAACATCTTCCTCGAATAAAATGGCACCATCTACTTTATACTTTTTGAATGTTTCTAATGATTTTTCAATAGGATCGACTGATAGGATCATGGAATAAGGTGTTTTATTTATTTCATTACTTATCTTTGTTACTAATGTAGCGAGAACGACTCGTTCTATAGTCGGCCATATGAGTCCGATAATTCTTGATTTTTTTGATACCAGATGCTGTGCGGCAAAATTTGGTGCATAACCCATCTCATCTGCAATAGCCACTATCTTTTTTTTAGTATTGTTTTTAACTAACGGGCTGTCGTTCAAAGCTTTAGAAACGGTTGAATAACTAACGCCCGCTACTTTTGCGATATCTTTTATAGTTACAGTCATTTAATCACCTTATAATTCGTATTTTTTAAAATGTAACATAGAAAATACCTTTTCCATCGGTATTTTAAAATAAGCTTTCAATTGTTAAGTGATTTCATATCACTAAAAACTATTCATAACAGTGCTTAGAAGGAGATTTATCTTTAAGTTAACTTTACAACGTTGTTATTAAAAGTTTTCAGAAAAAATTCTAGAGATTATGAAAACGTTATCAGTATGCTGATATTTAATACTAAAAATGAAGGAGTGTCAAATTTAATGGAGCATTTCAACCCGATTTTAGATTTACTTACAGAGGACCAGTTAGAAAAATCTATTATTTCTGAAGTTACAATTTATGAGGAATCATATGCACAATCAGGTCAAACAAACTTAGTGATGGTGAAGGATAAAGATGGCAAGTGGCTATTGGCATCGGGAGAAGGTTCTTTGTTTATGGAATTGGAAGGAACAATTATCGATGGAAAAGGAAAAATTTGCCCACTTTCCCATGAAAACCGCTTAGTGCTGAATCGTTATTTTGACTATACAGTTCCCCGGGCTTTTGGTACAAAGCAAGCTACGATGGGACTTGGAGATCGCTTAGGGATTGCTTCACCTGGGCATATTGAAACTTTAAGAAATAGAAAAGTAAAACCGGTATTGGCTCAGCAAAGCATACGTGAGCTGACATTAACCAATAGATCAATGAACGACATGCTTGATGCGGCATCTTTTGCTGTTTTCCAAGAAGGATACAAAGATGGTTATGGAGCGGACGGGGATCACATTAAAGAAGAAAAAGATATTGAATACGCCCTTTCGGTTGGAGTGTCAATGTTGACGCTGGATTGCTCTGATCAAATCAAAAAGAATATTGAAACAGCCACAGATGAAGAAATTAGATCTGCATATGAGAAGCTTCCTGAAGAAAAAAGAAACTATTTCACTGAGCGCTATCTAAATCAAGCATTTGAAGTCAACGGATTAAAGATTGAATTTAATGAACTGACGTTGATGAAGAATGTATTGATTTATGGGGAGGCGCTGGATTATACCCAGCATGTTTATGAGGAATATATAACAAAAGCCGACCGCGATATCGATTTTGAATTATCCATCGATGAAACAGAAACTGTAACATCACCAGGCTCCCATTTCTTTGTAGCTAATGAACTGAAATCAAAAGATGTACTGGTTACTAGTCTTGCCCCAAGATTTTGTGGAGAATTCCAAAAAGGAATCGACTATATTGGCGATGTAGAACAATTTGAAGTTGAACTGAGTGAACATGCAGCCATTGCTGAATATTTTGGATATAAATTAAGTATTCATTCTGGAAGTGATAAATTTTCAGTTTTCCCGATTATTTCTAAGTATACAAAAGGAATTTTACATGTTAAGACAGCAGGAACCAATTGGCTAGAAGCTGTAAGAGCCATTGCAACAATTAAACCAAATCTTTATCGTCGTATGCACGCTTATGCTTTAGAGCACCTTGATGAAGCATTGAAGTATTATCATATAACACCAAATATGGAAAGCATCGTTCCACTGGACAGTGTGAACGATGAGCAACTGGCAGATTACATGAACAACGATGCAGCCCGTCAAGTGCTTCATGTCACATACGGTATTTTGCTTACGGCCAAAGATGATAAAGGAAACTTTTTATTCAAAGATGAGTTTTACAATTCACTGAACGAAAATGAACAAGCATACCGTGAAGCACTTATCAGCCATATCGGAAAACACGTTGATTTACTGAATTTATAATTGAAGAAAGGATGTTGAATTTGCAAACATTTATGGGTGAAAACTTCTTACTGGAAAATGAAACAGCAATCAAGTTGTACCATGACTATGCAAAAGATTTACCGATTATTGATTACCATTGCCATTTGAGCCCGAAAGAAATATATGAAAACAAAAAGTTCAAGAATATTACGGATATCTGGCTGTATGGGGACCATTACAAATGGCGCGTGATGCGAGCCAATGGAGTAGATGAAGAATACATTACCGGCGATGCCAGTGATTACGATAAATTCATGGCATGGGCTAAAACAGTCCCGTTGTTGATCGGCAATCCGCTTTATAATTGGACTCATTTGGAATTGCAGCGTTTCTTCGGTATTGATGACATTCTCAATGAAAAATCTGCACCGGAGATTTGGGAAAGGGTAAATGCATTACTGGACAGTGATAGCTACCGCGCACGTGATTTTATCCAAAAATCCCAAGTGAAAGTGATTTGTACAACTGACGACCCGGCAGACAGCTTGGAATATCATTTGAAACTTAGAGATGAAAATGATTTTGACACGAAAGTATTTCCGAGCTTCCGTCCTGACAAAGCTCTCGAAATTAACAAAGATGGCTTTGCAGACTGGGTAGGGAAATTGCAAAAAGCCTCGAATCTTGAAATCAATTCCTATGAGTCGTTTCTTGAAGCTTTAAAGTCAAGAGTTGATTTTTTCCATTCGATTGGTGGCCGTGTTTCTGATCACGCACTTGATGCAGTGATGTATACTGATGCAACTGTAGAAGAAGCTAAAGTACACTTTGAGCGTGCATTAAAAGGAGAAAAAGTTTCTGTTGATGGTGAAAAAATCTTCAAGTCCCATACTCTGGTCTTCCTTGGAAAACTTTATGCTGAGCATGGATGGGTGATGCAGTTCCATATTAATGCGCTGCGGAACAATAACTCCAGAATGTTAAAAGAGTTGGGCCCTGATACAGGCTATGATTCCATGAACGATGAAAAAATTGCCAAACCATTGGCAAGGTTGTTGAATTCACTAGAAAAAGAAAATGCACTTCCGAAAACGATCTTATATTCATTAAATCCTAATGACAACCCCACACTGGCTACAATGATTGGTAATTTTCAAGGCGGAGGAGTGCCGGGAAAAATGCAGTTGGGTACTGCATGGTGGTATAACGATACGAAATCCGGCATGCTGAGCCAGATGCAAACATTGGCCGACATGGGGGTCTTTAGCCGCTTTATCGGTATGCTTACAGATTCCAGAAGCTTTCTCTCCTATACCAGACATGAATATTTCAGAAGAATAGTTTGTAATTTTATCGGGAGTTGGGTAGAAGCGGGTGAAGTTCCTGACGATATTGAATTCCTAGGCAGTATTGTTAACGGAATCTCCTATCATAATGCAAAAGAATACTTTGATTTCGAATAATATAAATTGCTAAAATGCCCCCACTGCTATTAAGAGGGGGCATTTTAGTAAAAACACTTCAATATTGATCAAGCTTTTGTACACCTATCACAAGATTAAGCACAGTGAGGAGTGGATGCTATTGAATCAGCAGGTGAATTTTGCAATTGTGGGTTGTGGAACTATAGCCAAACAGCATATTCAAGCTATACATAAACTCCCAAATGCTCAATTGACTGCTCTCTATTCCAGAAATGCGGATAAAGCAAGTGAATGGGGACAGGAGTACGGTGTGCAGGCTTTCAGCGATTACGAATCATTACTGAAAAGTGATGGAATTGATGCAGTGGTCATTTTAACGCCAAGTGGAACTCATGCGGAATTTGGAATAAAGGCAGCTGGGGCAGGCAAGCATGTTATTGTCGAAAAACCGATTGATGTTACTTTAGAAAAAGCTGAAAAGTTAGTACAAGCATGTGAAAAGGCGAATGTTAAGCTAAGCTGTATTTTTCAGCATCGGTTTGATACAGGAATCATCAAACTTAAAGAAGCTATCAATAATGATAGATTGGGGAAATTAAATTTCGGTTCTTCCCGCACTACATGGTATCGGCCGCAAGAGTACTATGACAGCGGCAAATGGCGTGGGACAATGCAGCTTGATGGCGGAGGTGCATTAATGAATCAATCCATTCATTATATAGATCTACTGTTATACATTATGGGACCGGTAGAAGAAGTTCACGGTTATTGTGCTACTCGCGCGCATGAACGAATTAATGTAGAGGATGTTGCAGTGGCGAATGTGAAATTTGTTTCAGGAGCACTCGGCATCATTGAAGGAAATACAGCAGCATATCCAGGCTTCAATACAAGCTTGGACGTTTTTGGCGATTCAGGGAGTGTACGCATCGATTCGGATCAAGTTGTAGAGTGGCATATCAAAAACGAAGTACTCGATCAACATATTCGAGAATCTCAAAATGCCAGTACAGGAAAAAATACGCAGACCGCTGATCATAGCCCTTCTTTCATTCGTCAATATGAGGACATTGTTCAAGCATTTCTGAATGGAACTGAGCCGCTGGTTAATGGAAAAGAAGCAGTTAAAGCACTTGAGTTAATATTAGCTATTTATGAATCTGCTGAGACAGGAAAGGCCGTTAAGCTTTCCTGATTCTTAATTCACCAGCACAGTTTCTAACTATATTGCAGTGGGTTGAGAACCTTCGCTACCATACTTTTATGAAGTAATCTATTAAATTATGATAATGAGATAAGAGAGGTAAACGATTATGGCAGGAAACTTTAAAGTTTTTACATTGGGTGATGCTTTAATTACATTTAATCCTTCAGAAACGGGACCACTTCGATATGTTCCAGCATTTACACGGAAAGTCGGTGGAGCGGAACTGAACTTTGCTATTGGCTGTGCGCGTTTGGGAATGGATACAAAGTGGGCAAGCCGGTTGGGCGGAGATGAATTTGGACGTGTCATTTATAATTTTGCACGAGGTGAAGGAATTGATATGTCGGATGTAAACTTAGTAGAAAACTATCCGACTTCGCTGAATTTTAAAGAAATCCGCGAAGATGGAACAGGCAAAACATTTTACTATCGCTATCAGTCGCCCATATTAACAATGGAACCTGAAGACATTACAGAGGAGATGTTCGAAGGAATAGATTTGATCCACTTGACTGGGGTTTTTCTGGCCATCGATTCGAAAAATTTAGCGATCGCCAAGAAAGTGCTGAAGATTGCTGGCAAAAAAGAAATTCAAGTCTCGTTTGATCCGAATATCCGATTGAAGTTATGGACATTAGAGCAAGCGAAAGCAGCCTACATTGAGATCTTACCGTCTATTAATATCTTATTGACGGGCTTGGATGAAATCGAATTGATTAATGAAGGTGCTTCGGATCAAGCTCTAGAAGAATTTGCTGAACGCTTTGGGATTGAGCAGCTTGTTATAAAAGATGGGGGCAATGGTTCCAGGCTTTACCAAGAGGGCCACTGGTATTCGAAAACTGCTTTCCAAGTGAAAGTTGTTGATACTGTAGGGGCTGGAGATGGTTTTGATGCTGGTTATATTTATTCAACTCTTCATGGTTATAGCCCAGAAGATGCTCTGGAATTTGCAAATGGAGTAGGAGCACTTGTGACCACCGTCTCTGGAGATAATGAAGGACTTCCTTATCTTCAAGAAGTTTTCTCGTTAATCCGTAAAGAAAAGCTTATTGAACGATGAAGGAGGAGAGAAGGCAGAATGCTGAAACATGAAATATTATCAAGCATAACGGAGACTAAAGTGGTGGCGGTTATTAGGGGCAATAGTGCGGATGAAGCGATCGAATTATCAAAAGCTGCAATTGAAGGCGGTATACGTGCTATTGAACTGACTTATACAACTCCGCAAGTACAGAGGGTATTCGAAGCTTTATACGGACAGGACATCCTGCTGGGAGCCGGTTCAGTACTGGACACAGAAACAGCACGTCATGCCATTTTGGCAGGTGCAAAGTTTATTGTCAGCCCCCATTTCAATGAAGAGGTTTCATCGGTTTGCAATCGTTACGGACTCCCTTATCTGCCGGGCTGTATGACGATTCGTGAAATGGTCAAAGCATTAGAAGCGGGATGCGATATTGTCAAATTGTTCCCTGCGAATAACTTTTCGCCAGCATTCATCAAGTCGGTTAATGGTCCACTTCCACATGTGCGTATTATGCCGACAGGCGGCATCAATCTCGATAATATCCAAGAGTGGCTGAAAGCTGGAGCGGTAGCAGCCGGAATCGGCAGTGATTTGAACAAAGCATACGCAGCTGGAGGCTTTAATGCGGCAGTAGAACTAACGCAAAAATACATGCAGAAAAGCATACAGTAAAGGAGTCCTTTTTATGAATATGACATTTCGCTGGTATGGCCAAGGAAACGATACGGTTACACTCAAGCATATTAAACAAATTCCTGGAGTCCAAGGAATTGTCTGGGCACTTCACGCCAAACCAGCTGGGGAAGTTTGGACAAAGGAAGAAATTGGAGCGGAAATCGATTACATCGAATCTCATGGTTTCCATGCTGATGTGGTGGAAAGTGTTAATGTTCACGAGTCTATCAAACTCGGTAATGATGACAGTGCCCGCTATATTGAAAACTATAAAGAATCTATCCGCAATTTAGGTGAAGCTGGTGTCAAAGTGATTTGCTATAATTTCATGCCGATTTTTGACTGGACACGGACCGAAATGTTCCATCCGTTGGAAGACGGTTCAACAGCTTTATTCTTTGAAAATGCAAAAGTGGAGAACACTGACCCAAGAGAGTTGATCCGTACAGTCAGCGAAGCATCGGATTTAACCTTGCCGGGTTGGGAGCCCGAGAAGTTGGACCGTATTACAGAATTATTCGATGCTTATAAAGAACTCGATGAAGCGAAATTGTGGGAAAACTTAGCGGCTTTCTTGAAGGAAATCTTACCTGTAGCAGAGCAGGCGGGAATTAAAATGGCTATCCACCCTGATGATCCGCCTTTTTCGATTTTTGGATTGCCCCGTATCATCACAAGTGAAAAAAGCTATGAAAAATTGATTGAAATTTCCGATTCTCCTTCAAATGCTTTTACACTTTGCACAGGCTCTATGGGTGCAAGCAAATCAAATGATATGGCCGCAATAGCGAAAAAGTATGCTAGCCGTTCGCCGTTCGCACATATCCGTAATGTAAGAATTTACGATAATGGCGATTTTACAGAAACCTCTCATTATACACAGGACGGCTCTATTAATGTTAAAGGTGTTGTTAAAGAATTGCATGGCCAGAATTTTAGCGGCTATGTCCGTCCAGACCATGGCCGCCATATTTGGGGAGAAGTTTGCCGCCCTGGATACGGCTTGTATGATCGTGCACTTGGAATTATGTATTTGCTTGGATTATGGGATGCCTACGAAATTAGAAGAACGGAGGATGTGAAATGATACCAATTCATGAAAACTTAAATGGGCGTGTTGCAGTAATCACAGGAGGCAGCGGTGTTTTATGTTCGGAAATGGCGCGGGAATTAGCGCGTCAAGGCATGAAAGTAGTGATTTTGAATCGAACAGCTGAAAAGGGTGAAAGCGTAGCACAAGAGATTGCAGATCTAGGTGGGCAGGCAATAGCGCTAGCTGCTGACGTTTTAAATCGTGAATCACTCGAAAAAGTAAAAGCACAAGTACTTGAAAATTTTGGCCGAATCGATTTATTGGTAAATGGGGCTGGAGGTAACCATCCGGATGCCATCACGGGTCCCGAACTCCATGAAGACGGCGCAGCAGGACCATCTTTTTTTGATTTGGATGAAAGTGGTTTTTCATCAGTATTTTCCGTTAATTTCACGGGCACTTTCTTAGCCTGCCAAGTATTCGGCAAAGAGCTATTAAAAAGTGATGCACCAGCCATCGTAAACTTATCTTCAATGAGTTCTTATGCACCACTGACAAAAGTGGTTGCCTATAGCGCAGCCAAGGCTTCCATCAATAATTTTACGCAATGGATGGCTGTCCATTTCGCAGAAACGGGCATGCGCGTCAATGCCATCGCACCAGGCTTTTTCTTGACGACACAAAATCGGAATTTATTGCTCGATCAAGATGGCAATCCGACAGCGCGGAGCAATAAAATATTAACGGCAACGCCAATGAAAAAATTTGGTCAACCCGAAAATCTTTTGGGGGCGCTCCTATTCCTGGCAGATGAATCCTATTCTTCATTTGTCACTGGTACGACGCTCGCAGTTGATGGAGGCTTTATGGCTTATTCAGGAGTTTGATCAAGGATGAAAAAAAATGTGACGATGGCCGAAGTGGCTGAGTATACAAATACTTCTAAAAGCACTGTTTCGCAGTATTTGAATAAACGCTATGAATACATGAGTGAAAGTACGAAAAAAAGAATTGAAGCGGCAATTAAAGAATTGAATTACCATCCCAATAGTGTAGCCAGGAGTCTTAAACAAAAGACGACTTATACAGTAGGGGTAGTTGTCGCCAATATTCTCCATTCTTTTTCAACCCATGTCATACGGACATTGGAAACTAAATTTATTGAGCATGGCTTCCATACTATCATTTGCAATGCTGATGACGAACCGGAGAAAGAAAGGAATTATATTGAAATGCTGTTGGCGAAACAAGTCGATGGCCTTGTCATATTTCCTACAGGTGGCAATCTCGACTTATATGAACAGATGGAAAAAAACGGATTTCCAATTGTTTTCGTGGACAGAAAAATTGATGGCTTTAATATTGATACTGTTATGCTCGATAATTATCGAGCAGCGGAATTGGCTGTTGATCGGTTTGTTGAATGCAATCATTCAAGGATTTCCATTGTCACTACATCCGTTATAAGGAACATAAGTCCACGCGTAGAGCGGATTGAAGGATTCAAAAAAGCGCTTAAAAAGCATCTTCTGCCAATTCAGCTTGACTACATAAAAACGGCTGACACTGAAAATCTTCAAAATGTTTTGGCTGAATTATTTCTGCTCGATTCTCCACCCGAAGCCATTTTGGCAGGAAACGATATTGTGTTGATTGAACTCTTAAAATATGTAAAAGAGCATCAGCTGTCAATTCCCGAAGATGTAGCTGTCATTGGTATTGACGATGTGTCATTTGCCGGCTTTTATATGCCGCCGATAACGGTCGTAGAACAGCCTAAGGTCGATATGGCCAACAAGGCAGCCGAATTGTTATTAGAAAAAATCAGTGACGAAAGAAAAACCGAAAAAACCGAAATATATCGTATGGAACCAATTTTCATAAATAGAAGTTCTTGTTGATGCACCTCAATAATCTCTCGATTAAGTAAAAAAAAGTGGAATGAGCAATAGGCACAGCCTAAAATAACGCTATTCAGGAGGCGTAAAAATGTTTAACTTAAATGGAAAAGTAGTTTGGGTGACAGGAAGCAGTACCGGAATTGGTAGAGCGATCGCTGTTAAGTTCGCAGAGAATGGCGCATCAGTCGTTGTCCATGGAAATGGCAATAAAGCTGCAGCGAAAAAAACATGGGAAGAAGTTCAAAGCATGGGAGGCAAGAGCCTTCTTGTTCTGGGCGATGTAACCGACAGAAGCCAAGTCGATCGGATGACGGAAGAAATAGATAAAAAATTTGGGCGAATCGATATTTTGATTAATAATGCAGGAACAATGGTGAAGCGTGCAAAAGTAGAAGATATTGAGTTGGAAACACTAGAAAAAATTATAGCAATTAATTTCACTTCTGTAGTTCAAGTAACTCAATCTGTTCTCCCCCTTATGAAACAGCAGAAAACTGGTGCCATTATTAATATGACTTCAATTGCAGCTAGAAATGGAGGAGGTGGAGGCGCAGTTACATATGCCGCTGCCAAAGGCGCAGTCAGTACTTTAACCAGAGGATTGGCAAAAGAGTTGGCGGAAAATGGAATTCGTGTCAACGGGATAGCTCCAGGAGTTATTGAAACGCCGTTCCATGAACGATACTCGACCCCTGAACTTGTTGAAAAAATGGTAGCCTCCGCACCACTTGGCCGTGCGGGAACAGCGGAGGAAATTGCAGGAGCGGCATTATATTTAGCTTCAGAATTAGCAAGTTATGTTACAGGAGAAATTATTGAAGTAAATGGCGGCATGTTAATGGATTAAGAGATAAAAAGCAGTCTTCTGAGGTGTATTAAAAAAATATCATTCTTCTTCATTCTTCTTGGGAAAAACCATCAAGTTTGTATCTGCCGCCGAAAAGCAGGATACTAAGACTACCGGAAGAAATTTTACGGAAGATGGGGAGCCGCAACTTCTGGAGCTGGCTAAGCCGGGAACAGAAGCTGAGATATCCAGCACCCATGAAAGAGGAGGATATCCATGTCGATTTATTCGTTTCAAACAAAATTATCAACTGGTGAAGAAATGCAGTTCGAGAAGTATCAGGGCGAGGTGCTGCTGATTGTGAATACAGCCAGTAAATGCGGATTGACCCCTCAATACGAAGAATTGGAAGAGCTGTATAAAACCCATAAAGAAAAAGGATTTGAGATCATCGGCTTTCCGTGTGACCAGTTCGGCGGACAGGAACCGGGAACAGATGAGGAAATATCGGAATTCTGTTCGGTCAATTATGGGGTCAGTTTTCCGCTTGCTCAAAAAACTGAAGTGAATGGCGAAGCTGCCCATCCGCTTTATCGGTATTTACGCGGACAGGCTCCGGCGGACGAGGAGTTTGACGAGGCAGGCAAGTTGCAGAAAGAAGATCGCGATATGCTGGAAAGCTCCGACATCAAATGGAACTTCACGAAGTTCCTGATCGACCGCAAAGGAAATGTCGTCCATCGTTTTGCGCCGACTGTGAAGCCGAAGGCGATGGAAAAAGTTATTGAGCAATTATTGAATGAAACCGTCTGATGGATCTGGAAATTGAAATCGAAAAAGCACAGCAGGAGCGGAGAAAGACCCGTTCCTGCTGTGCTTTTATGAATTTCTTTACTTATTCCCAAACCACCGTCTTCTGCGCCTTCTCATTAACACTCAGCTGAAAAACATCCGGGCGCGAGTAATGGCCGGCTACTTCAAAGTCGAACTGGCTTTCAGCGATCTGATCCAGGTCGAGTTCTGCATAGAGGATCGATTCCTCGCCGTAGAACGGCTCTACGATCAATTCTCCCAATGGTCCGGCGATACAGCTGCCGCCGCGCGACATCTCCTCCGGCAACTGCTTGAATTCATCCCGCGATGAGATTTCTTCGGGATACATGGATTTTGTTGAATACTGGTTGCAGGACAGGACGAAACAGCGGCCTTCCGCAGCGACGTGGCGAACGGTCGCTGTCCACGTATCACGCGCGTCAGCAGTTGGCATGACGTAGATCTGGATGCCTTTTTCGTACATCGCTGCACGCGCCAATGGCATATAATTCTCCCAGCAGATCAGTGTCCCGAGGCGACCATAAGGCGTATCGAATACCGGCAGGGTGCTGCCGTCTCCCTGTCCCCAGATCAGCCGTTCAGAGCCGGTCGGTTTCAGCTTACGGTGTTTGCCGAGCAGTTCGCCGTTCGGACCGAAAAACAAGGCTGTGCAATACAACGTGCCTTGGCTGCCGGAACTGTCCTTTTCGATGACGCCGATGACGATGTAAGCACCCGCTTGCTTCGCGGCCTTGCCGATTGCTTCCGTTTCAGGGCCTGGCGCTGTGATGGAATTATCCCAATACTTCCTGAAATCTTTCCGGCCTTCCGGAGAGCGGCTGCCCACGACTGCACCAAACGACATGCCGCGCGGATAGGCAGGGATGAACGCTTCGGGGAAGACGATGATCTTCGCCCCTTGAGCTCCTGCTTCTTCAATCAGTCGAACTGTTTTCAACACGCCTTTTTCCTTGTCCATAATTTCTGAGCCGGCTTGGACGACGGCTACTTTAAATTTAGTGTATTTTTTCATCGATCTCATCCTTTCGTGTCAAATTCAAGTTTATCATTGTTATAATATTCTTGAAATGGAAGAAATAAAGGATGTAGATAGGGTGCTGGTGCAGGCACCCAATCTAAAAGTCATCAGCAATTCGGCGTCGGCTACGATTCCTTTGACCTGGAAGCCATGAAACAGCATGGAGTTCTTGGCACGCACACGCCTTTTGTGTTAGATGAAACGGTTGCGGACCTGGCATTCAGCCTGGTGCTGGCCACTGCGAGACGGGTGCCGGAATTGAACGATTTCGTCAAACAAGAGAAATGGGATGAGGAAACGGACAGCCGGGATTTATTCGGCGTCGACGTGCATCATGCCACAATGAGCATCATCGGCATGGGCCGCATCGGCGAGAAGATTGTCAGAAGAGCGAGATTCGGTTTTGAAATGGAAGTCCTCTACAACAGCAGGACGCCGAAACCCGCACTCGAAGAAAATACGGCATCGTTTACAGCAAACTGGACGCCTTACTGGAGAAATCCGATTTCGTCGTCCTGATTGTGCCTTTGACGCCGGAGGCCCATCACCTGATGGGGCAGCAGCAATTTGAAAAGATGAAGAACAGCGCGATTTTGATCAATTGTGCCAGAGGGGCCGTGGTGGATGAAAGGGCTTTGATCAGAGCTTTGGACAAAGGGGAGACTCCTGGAGCGGGACTGGATGTCTTTGAACAGGAACCTGTTTCTGCTAATCATCCGTTACTAAGGCTGGATAATCTGGTTGCCACACCTCATCTTGCCGCTTTGACACAAGAGGCGATGAACACCATGTCCCTGGATTGCGCAAAAGAGATTGTTCGGGTTAAAAATGGTCAGGAACCGCTCGTGTGGCTCAATAAAGAACAAATGCAGAAATTGGAATGAATTTATAGCATCTAATTGGATTTGAAAAGCACAGCCGAGAAGGGGGGAAACCCGTTTCGGCTGTGCTTTCTTGCTTACTTATCTTGTGCCATTTTCGAATCCGCGATACGGCAACATGCAGTTTTCGGGCAAATGATAGTGTCGGGGTATAAGTATGGGCAATCTCAAAAAATAAAACAGGCCACCCGGATGTTACAGCTTCATTAACATCCCGTCCAATGGCCGCTCCATCTGCAATTCCATCCATAAAGCGGTATCCACTAGTTTCTGAAGACTCACTCCAGTTTCAATGTCCATTCCGGCAAACATATTGACCATGTCTTCGGTACAGACATTGCCGACGGCTTTGGGCGCAAATGGGCAGCCGCCGAGACCGCCGATTGAGGAATCAAATCGGCGGATCCCGGCTTGATAGCCTGCTAATACATTGGCCAATCCTAAACCTCTTGTATTGTGGAAGTGAAGGCCGAATTTAATCTCATTGCCGTACTGCTTTTGGAATTCTTGAACCAATTGACTGACTTGAAGGGGATTGGCAAGCCCAGTCGTATCGGCCAAAGTAATCTCGGTCGCTCCTGCTTTGATGAAAGCTTCGGCTATTTCAAGGACCCGGTTAGCGGGCACATCTCCAGAAAATGGACAACCGAAAGCTGTGCCCAGAACACCTGCTACTTTTTTCTTCGCATCAGCCGCTTCTTTTATGACCTCCACTAACTCCGTTACATTCTGATCAACTGTTTTTCTAGCATTCTTTAAATTGAACGCATCACTTGTTGCTGTTACAACATGATAAGTATCGACAGTGGTTTCCAACGCTCTTTTCAAGCCGGAATAGCTCAGCACAAGCCCGGCGTAAGAAACATCATCAACCTTGGGGACTTGCTTCATCACTTCTTCAGCATCCACCATCTGTGGAACTACTTTGGGATTTACAAATGATACTGCTTCAATTTTTTTGATGCCGGCATCGATCAGTTTGGTAATCAATTCGACTTTTTGGTCAGTGGTTATCAGTTTCTTTTCATTCTGCAGTCCGTCACGAGGACCCACTTCGCAAATTTCGATCATTGAGCTTCTCCTTTCCATAAATCGATTTTGGGATTGTTCATCTGAATCAGTACATCGTCCCGACCTTGATAGATGTGTTCCTGCATGGCGATTTTGGCACGTTCCGGTTCTCGATTCTCAATCGCCTTTAAAATGGTTTTATGCACTTCCAGAGAACGAAGAAGCTGGCGTTCGTTATACCAATAAAATGAACGGAAAATCAAAGGGACGACAACGAGCTTGGAAATGTGGGACCTGAGATGTTCATTTTTAGTCGCTTTAAAAATTTCTTCATGGAAATCCTGATTGGCTTGCTGAATATTTTTTATCGTGGAGATATCGGATCGTTTTAGTTTGGTGATGGCTTGCTCATAAGCTGTATTTTTTTCGTGCATGAATTGCAGTTCTTCATTGGTACGGTTTAGAGCGGCTTCACTAGCACCGTGGCTTTCAAGCAATGCGCGCAAATTATAGATTTGGCGGATGTCTTCAATGGAAAACTCCTTGACGATATAGCCTCTGCGTTTATATGGAATGATCAGCCCGTCCGACTCCAGTTGTTTAATGGCATCCCGAATTGGAGTACGGCTAACTTGCAGCGCTTCTGCAAGAGCTTCTTCTGTTAAACGCTTGCCTGGTTCGTATTCTCCGATAATTATAGCATCTTTAATCGCGTTATATGGATTCATATAATCCCCTCTCTTTTAATTATTGTATACAGTAAAGTAAGGGACAGCAATCTATAATTAAAAAAACTTCTTATTTAGCTGTTTTAATGCTGAATTTACCCAACTGAAAAGAAAAACTAAAAAATCGGTTGACGTACTGTATACAATATGATAATTTTTAATCAATTGCTAATTGTTAGAAGATTTTGTTTATTGGATAAAAATCTTTCAAAAAAGGTTAGCAGCCAATTAGAAATGGACAGTAGCTATGCTGGGAAAAGAAAGCGTTCTCAATGAGGCGCCTATTTCAAGGATAAAGAACTATACCTCGGAGGTGCAATAGATGACAGCAAATAATCACACAATGGAAGCAGACGGAAAGACTCCTGAATCGGCGACGATGACAGAAGAACAAGAAAGAACACCACTCGAAGGAATCCGGGTGCTAGAACTGGGGACATTGCTTGCGGGACCATTTACTGGACGGATGCTGGGTGACTTCGGGGCAGAAATCATCAAAATCGAAGCACCAGACAAAGCGGACCCGATGAGGCAATGGGGACAGCAAAAAGATGGGGAAGGACTTTGGTGGCCCATACAGTCGCGAAACAAGAAGTCTGTGACCTTGAATCTAAGAACGCAGGAAGGACAGGAGATTTTTAAGGATCTAGTCAAAGAAGTGGATATTATAATCGAGAATTTCCGGCCAGGTACTATGGAAAAATGGAATTTATCTTACGAAGAATTGTCCGAAATCAATCCGCGGATCATCATGACGCGCACATCAGGTTATGGCCAAACCGGCCCTTACCATAAACGTGCGGGATTCGGCAGCGTCGGCGAGGCGATGGGGGGCATTCGCCATGTTACAGGATTCCCTGACAGAGCACCTTCCAGGATTGGTGTATCACTGGGCGATACGCTGGCGGCATTATTTGCGACAATCGGTACTTTGACGGCTTTGAATGAGCGCCATTTCTCAGGAAAAGGCCAAATGGTTGATACGGCAATCTATGAATCGGTATTTTCCGTGATGGAAAGTACAGTGCCCGATTATCTGCTGGCCGGTTATGTACGTGAGCGGATGGGCAACATTTTGCCGGGGGTGGCACCTTCTAATATTTATCTGACAAAAGAAGGTACCTATGTTGTCATCGGTGGAAACGCTGACGGTGTTTTCAAACGACTTTGCGAAGCGATGGGCCAGCCGGGACTGTTCGATAATCCGAAATACCATACTCATCATGCCAGAAGTGAGCATATGACAGAGCTGGACCAATTAATCGAAGAATGGACAAAATCCAAAGATACGGTAGAGGTGCTTGAAATACTGGCAGAAAAAGGGGTTCCCTCGGGTCGGATTTATTCGGCGAAAGATATTGTGGAAGATCCGCATTATGCTGCAAGAGACATGATCATTAAGACGGAACATCCAGTTCTCGGTGAATTTCCAATGCCAGGAGTGGTTCCGAAACTTAGCCGGACGCCTGGAAAAGTGAAGCACGTCGGAGCCGAATCCATCGGCAAAGATAATGCAGCAGTCTACGGTAACTTATTGAATTACGATGAAGAAAAGTTGAAGGAATTGAAGAGCAATCAAATCATCTGACTGAAAGAAGGGAGCCGTTATGGGCAAAACACTTTATGAAAAAATTTGGGACCGTCATGTTGTGGTGGAACAGGAAGCACAGCCGGATATTATTTATATCGATCTTCACTTGATTCACGAAGTGACGTCACCTCAGGCCTTTGACGGGCTTAGGTTGGCAAACCGTAAAGTCCACAGGCCGGATCGGACATTGGCAACGATGGATCATTCGATTCCGACAACAGACCGCCACCTTCCGTTCGAAGACAAAATAGCTGAGAAGCAAGTGGAGGCTTTGCGGCAAAACTGCAAGGAATTCGGCATTAAACTGTTTGATCTGTTCAGCCGCAGACAGGGAATCGTCCATATCATCGCGCCGGAGCTCGGTTTGACGCAGCCGGGACAGACGATTGTCTGCGGCGATAGCCATACCGCTACACATGGGGCCTTCGGGACACTTGCTTTTGGCATCGGCACAAGCGAAGTGGAGCATGTACTGGCGACTCAGACCCTTAAGCAGTATAAATCGAAAACAATGGCCATCAATTTCAACGGCCAGCTGCCTATCGGAGTAACGGCGAAAGATTTGATTCTCGCACTGATCGGAAAATTCGGACATGATTTCGGTACCGGCTACGTACTTGAGTACCGCGGCGAAGCCATCAGCAATCTGACGATGGAAGAACGGATGACAGTATGCAATATGTCCATTGAAATCGGTGCACGCGCCGGCCTTATCGCGCCGGACGAAACAACTTTCGACTATTTGAAAGGGAAGGAATACGTGCCCGAAGGAGAAGAATGGGAGACGGCGCTGGAAGATTGGCGGCAGCTTCACAGCGATGAGGAAGCGGACTTTGATCGTATAGTTGACTTTGATTGTTCAGAAATCGAACCACAGGTGACATGGGGAACAAATCCGGGTCTTGTTGCCAGCATAAACGGAACTGTGCCTGGACCGTCGGATGTTGCAGAAGAAAAGCAGCAAATGGTTAAAAGCGCGCTGGCCTACATGGATTTAAAGCCTGGAACGGCGATAACGGATATTCCCGTCAATACAGTCTTTATCGGATCCTGTACAAACGGACGCATTCAGGATTTGCGGGAAGCTGCCAAAGTGGTCAATGGCTACAAGGTAGCATCAGGAGTTCGCGCCTTAGTGGTGCCGGGTTCACAGTCGGTCAAGCAGCAGGCGGAAGATGAAGGCTTGGCGAAAATCTTTACAGATGCCGGATTTGAGTGGCGTGAAGCCGGATGCAGCATGTGTTTGGGAATGAATCCGGATATCGCCAAGCCGGGAGACCGAATCGCCTCGACTTCGAACCGCAACTTCGAGGGCAGGCAGGGGAGGGATTCAAGATCCCATCTAGTCAGCCCGTCCATGGCAGCGGCAGCGGCGGTCGAAGGACATTTTGTGGATGTCCGCGATTGGCCGGTCAAAATCGGAGAAGAGGTGTAATCATGGAAGCATTCAAAACTCATAGCGGAATTGTGGCGCCTCTAGACCGGGCGAATATCGACACGGACGCAATCATCCCGAAACAATTTCTGAAACGCATTGAAAAAAGTGGATATGGCCAGTTCTTGTTTTATGACTGGCGCTACTATGAAGAAGACCAGGAAAATCCCGATTTCCTGTTGAATCGGGAACCCTATCGCAACGCGACAGTTCTACTGACACGGGAAAATTTCGGCTGCGGCTCATCGCGCGAGCACGCTCCGTGGGCAATCGAAGATTTCGGTTTCCGTGTGGTCATCGCGCCGTCATTTGCGGATATCTTCTATAATAACTGTTTTAAAAACGGCATTCTGCCTATTCAGCTGTCAGCGAAAGACGTGCAGCAGCTGTTTGAGAAATCTGCCGCCATTCCTGGCTATCAGCTGACGGTCAATTTGGAAAAAAATGTAATTACAGATGGACAGGGCTATGAAAAGAGTTTTGAAGTGGATGAATACCGCCGCGACATGCTCCTGAAAGGACTCGATGAAATTTCCGCAACGATTCAATATGAAACGGAAATAACTGATTTTGAACGTCGTCATAATGTTTATTACTCATTAAAATGAAGTGGCCAAGAAATGAATTTTTAAGATGGTTAAGATTACGGTACGTAAAAAAGGAGCTTATTTATGGACAATAAGTCAATCAAAGAACCAATCCGCAAGAAATGGATATGGATCGTTCTCGTACTGATCGTTCTTGGGAATGTTCCATGGTATATGCCGGCAGGCTCGTATGAACCGCTGATTTTAGGCATCCCTTACTGGGCATGGATTATTGTAGGTTTTTCTCTCTTGCTTTGCGCTTACTTGAGCTGGGCAACTTTAAAGCACTGGAATATCGTAGAAGATGTTGAAGAAGAAGAGAAGAGGGGGAAATTGAATGAATGATTTAACCTTTTCAGGTATGGATGGTGTCTTAATCTTATCTGCCTATGCTGTTGTCATGCTGCTGATTGGTTATTTCTCAGGGCGCGGCGACAAAACGCTTCATGATAGCATGAGCAATTATTACTTAGCAGGGAAAAATCTTGGCTTCATCGCTTTGTTCTTCACGCTGTATGCGACACAATACAGTGGAAATACGATTATCGGATATGCACCGACTGCTTACCGGACTGGTTTTGCCTGGTTGCAGTCCATCACGTTCATGACGATTATCATTGGTGTCTATTTGTTATTTGCACCAAGGTTGTATGTAGTGTCCAAAAAGCTGAACTTCATTACGCCGGCAGACTGGATCAATTATCGCTTTAAATCCAAGGCTGTTACCATTTTGGCTGTATTGCTAATGCTTTGGGGACTGGGAAATTATCTTTTGGAGCAGCTAGTGGCTATCGGACAGGCAGCATCAAGCCTGACGGGCGGGACCATTCCATATCAAGTCGCCGTTATCGCCTTTGTTTTGGTCATGCTGATTTACGAATGGCTGGGTGGGATGAAAGCGGTTGCTTTCACTGATGTCATGCAGGGGCTTGTATTGATGGTGGGAATCGTAATCTTCCTTGTTGGAGCTGTGTACCTGGTCGGAGGCAATTTTGCAGGCGCAACCCAATTTATTGCTGAAACAGAACCTGCCAAACTTGGGGTCCCAGAGATGATGACTTCGGTCAACTGGCTGAGTATGATCTTGCTAGTCGGCTTTGGAGCTGCAATTTACCCACATGCAGTCCAACGAATTTTTGCAGCTGAAAGTGAGCGTACGCTAAAGCGTTCATTCTCCCGGATGGCCTGGATGCCACCGATTACTACTGGACTTGTATTCATCATCGGAATTTTAGGGATTGCACTTATTCCTAATCTGGATGTAGCGGGATCAGAACAGCTGGTTGGTTTGATGGCCAATGAAATAGCAGGCATCAACGGATTCTTTTACTGGGTGATGATCATCTTCTTCGGAGCGATTGTTGCCGCGATTGTATCCACAGCGGATTCTGTGCTGTTGAGTTTCTCGTCTATTGTGTCAAACGATATCTACAGCCGATTCATCAATCCGAATGCACCGGAGCGTAAAAAAGTGCTAGTCGGAAAAGTGACGGGTATCTTTGCTGTTGCTATCCTGTTATGGATCGCTTGGTATCCTCCAGCGACTTTATATGAAATTTTTGTCTTAAAGTTCGAATTGCTGGTTCAAGTATTCCCTGCCTTTGTTCTCGGTTTGTACTGGAAGCGAATGGCTGCACAGCCTGTATTTTGGGGGATGTTAACAGGAGCCATTATTGCAGGAGTCCTTACGTGGACCGGACATAAAACCGTATTTGGCGTTCATGGTGGAGTTATTGGTTTAGCTGCCAACTTCCTGATTGCGGTTGTCGGCTCTTACCTCGTGACAGTAACTGCAACAGAAGAAGAGAAGGAAGACCTGAAAAAAATCGACTTGGCTTAACGGAGAATGCTTTCTGTCTTAAGCCTGTAAAAGAGATGACCCCGTATGAATAAAACCATTCTTCACAAGGATGCAGTCGCTAATATCAATCCTTGGCGTATGCTCACGTGGCTCCTGATTGCCCAGATTATGGTGGCATTCGTCGGCAGAAGCCTTGCGCCGCTCGGGGTGCTGATAGGAGAAGACCTGTCGCTGACCAAAGCACAGATCGGCATGCTCCCGGCGGCACTATTTTTAGGGCAGTCTTTGGTCTCGATTCCAGCCGGTTTTGTGGTTGATAGAATCGGATCGAAAAAACTGCTCTTTCTTTTGTCCCTCTGTCTGGGTCTGTCTTTTATTCTCATGACAGTCACTTCGATTTATGCGGTAGTGCTGTTCATGGTGGTGCTGGGAGGAATCGGGTATGGAACGATGCATCCGACGTCCAATAAAGGCATTATCTACTGGTTTTCCGAAAAGCGCGGAACAGCCATGGGAATAAAGCAGATGGGCGTAACTTTAGGTTCCGCACTGGCGGCACTTCTGCTGCTTCCCGCTGCTGTTGCATGGGGATGGCGACCAGTCTTGTTCGGTGCTTGTGCACTGTTGATCATCACGGGAATGCTCGCCTACAGGTTCTACCATGACCCGCCGGCAGCAGAAGCGAAAGGCGCAGAAAAACCTACCCGATTGTTTGCCTCAATTCTTCAGATGTTCAACGAAAAGCCCCTAGTTCTGGTTAGTCTTGCAGCGATGGGCCTTAGCGGGAGCCAGCTTATTTTAAATACTTATATCGTCCTGTTCGCCTACGAGCATCTTGGCATCAGTCTTGTTCTGGCAGGCATGCTGCTGGTCATTTCCGAAGTCAGCGGTTCGTTCGGCCGTGTCGCATGGGGAGTCATCAGCGATAACTTGTTTGGCGGCAAAAGAATCATTGTCCTGGTCATCATCGCTTCCCTGTCGATCCTGACATCCCTGGTCATCAGCCAGCTTCCTGCAGGAACCCCGTTCTGGCTCATGGTGCCGATCACTGTGCTGTTCGGCTTCTGTATTTCCGGCTTCAACGGCATTTGGATGAACGCTGCGACAGAGCTGGTGCCGATTGAACAGGCAGGAATCGCCAGCGGCTTCAGTTTGACCCTTGGTTCATGGGGGGTCATCATCGGACCGCCGCTGTTCGGGTATATCGTCGATGTCACCGGTGCATTCACGTTTGGCTGGCTGTTCCTTGCACTCATGCTTGCGGCAGTCATCGCTCTGTTGCTTTTGGCGATGGTCATCGTGAAAAAAGAAAATCAGAGCAGCGAAATTGAAAAATGAGAGCAGAAGAAATTCGACAGGAGGAATTTGGGTGGATATAGATCTAAGAGAGATTGAAACACAACAAGCCTATAAATTGATGTCTGGCTCGGTTGTCCCGCGAGCGATTGCCTGGGTATCGAGCATCGATGCAGAAGGGCAGCGGAATCTCGCGCCTTTCAGCTTTTTCACTGTCGCCTCCAGAAATCCGCCGATGCTGTGCATTTCAATCGGGCCAGGTGTTGGGGAACGTGAAGGTACCATCAAAGATACGCTGGAAAATATCCGGACGCAAAAGCAATATATCATCAATATCGTCAATACGGAATTGGGCAACGAAATGCATGAAAGCGCTAAAAATTTTCCGAGCGACGTGGATGAGTTCAAAGCCGCAGGAGTAACGGCGGCTGACAGTGTATCGGTCGCTCCGCCGCGGGTGAGGGAAGCGCCTATTTCATTCGAGCTTGAACTCGACCGCATCATCGAGCTCGGAAGCGACCATTTGATTCTTGGGAAAATCGTGCATTACCATATCAAAGATGATTATTACCTCGGCAACTATAAAGTTGATCTGGAAAAGCTGAAGCCGCTTGGGCGTTTGGCCAACCGCTACAGTGAAGTACAGGAGCTTTTTACATTGCCGCGGGAAAACTGACAGGAGGTGCCGAAGCATGGAAAAAGTGGTTTTGACGGATGTTACCGGACGTGATGGCTTTCAAATGGAAAAGCAGTGGATTGAAACCGAAGACAAGGTAAAAATCATTAATGGCATCATTGGTGCAGGAATCACACGCATTGAAGCGACTTCCTTTGTGTCGCCAAAAGCTATTCCGCAGATGAAAGATGCAAAGGAAGTCATCAGCAGGCTTAACCGGGGAGCGGTCGACATTATCGCTCTTGTGCCAAACACCAAAGGCGCTGAACGCGCGTTGGAGGCAGGAGTAGATGAAATCAATGTGGTCATGTCCATCAGTGAATCGCATAACAACAAGAACGTCAATAAATCCGTGGACGAATCAATAGAGGGCATTTTGGAAATCAGCCGGCTGATGCCTACCGACAAAATCATCATCAGTCTGGCAACTACATTCGGCTGTCCGTTTGAAGGCTTATATGATGTTGGAAAAGTGGCAGCTGTTATTGAACGCCTGAAGCGGGGTGGGCTGAACCGCTTTACGCTCGCGGATACGACCGGAATGGCAAGTCCGGCTCAAATCAGCAAGTTTGTCGAAGGCCTCAAAAAGGACCATACTGATAGCCATTTTGCACTCCATCTACATAATACACGAGGCATGGGGCTTGCCAATTTATATGCAGGCTATCAGTCTGGCATCCGTCACTTCGATGCTGCTCTCGGGGGCATTGGCGGCTGTCCCTTTGCCCCGGGGGCGAGCGGCAATATCTGTCTGGAGGATACGGTGCATATGCTCAAGTTCATGGGAATCTCGGCAGGTGCTAATATCGACAAGTTGATAGGAACTTCCAAACAGCTGGAACGGATTTTAGGGTATCAACTGCCGGGGCAGGTCATGAAAGCAGGCCTATCTACAGATACGGTAGCTATCTGAGAAAAGAGTAGAGAATAGATTTCATAAGACGAACCGCCCTAAGAGATATGGGGCGGGTCGCTTTGCGTTTATCTACTAAATCTGGAATTCGAGAGAGAATCCTGGCTTACTTTTCCCAAACTAGATGCTTCTGTTCCTTCTCATTCCCACTCAACTGAAAAACATCCGTGCGCGAATAATGCCCGGATGCGTCAAAGTCGAACTGATTCTCGGCGATTTTGTCGATGTCGAGTTTCGGCATAGAGGATCCTTTTTTCTCCATAGATGGGCTCTACGATCTATTCTCCTAGTGATCCTGCGATGCAGCTTCCACCGCGGGACACTTCCTCCAGCTTGAATTTGTTGGTTTTTTTCATCTATCTCTTCCTTTCATATCTTATTCAATTCTAACGTTGTTATAATATTCTTATAACTGAATAAAAAATGCAGTTTTTAATCAATAAAGGAGGCATTACATGAAACCAAAAGTTTATATTGCACGAAAGATCTCAAAAGAAGTGGAAGAATATATCGGAAAGCATTGCGATTACAGAAAGTGGCAGGGAGAAGGGGCCATCCCGCTGGATGTCTTAATAGAAGAAATAAAGGATGTCGACGGGGTGCTGGTGCAGCATGCGCCCATCACACATGAATTGCTGGAGCAGGCACCCAATCTGAAAATCATCAGCAATTCGGCGGTAGGCTATGACTCCTTCGACCTGGAAGCCATGAAACAGCATAAGGTGCTCGGCACGCATACACCTTTTGTGCTGGATGAAACGGTGGCGGATTTGGCCTTCAGCTTGATGCTTGCGACAGCGAGGCGAGTGCCCGAGCTGAACAACTTCGTTAAACAGGGGAAATGGGATAAACAAACGGATTCTCGGCACCTGTTCGGCATCGATGTGCACCACGCGACGATGGGCATCATCGGCATGGGCCGCATCGGCGAGAAGATTGTCAGAAGAGCGAGATTCGGTTTTGAAATGGAAGTCCTCTACAATAGCAGGACGCCGAAACCCGCTCTCGAAGAAAAATACGGCATCGTCTACAGCGAACTGAACGCCTTACTGGAGAAATCCGATTTCGTCGTCCTGATCGTGCCTTTGACGCCGGAGACCCATCACCTGATGGGGCAGCAGCAATTTGAAAAGATGAAGAACAGCGCGATTTTGATCAATTGTGCCAGAGGGGCCGTGGTGGATGAGAAAGCTTTGATCGACGCTCTGGAGAAAGGGGAGATTCGCGGAGCGGGACTGGATGTCTTTGAAGAGGAACCTGTGAGCCCCGATAACCCGCTGCTCAGGATGGATCAGGTCGTCGCCCTCCCGCATATCGGCTCGGCCACCGAACAAACGCGCGCAGCGATGCTCATGAAAGCGGCAGAAAACCTGGTAGAGGGTGTGACAGGCAAGGTCCCCCAGAACGTAGTCAAAGAATTGCAGGAACTGCTGGAGAATTAAACATAGCGATACTTCCGCAAATCTGACGGATAAAAAACTCCATACAAAAAGGCCAAAGAACTGATCTGAGCTTCTTTGGCCTTTTCATATGTATTAGGGAAACCTTATGCTTCCTTTGCTTCTTTTTTGGAAGCGCGTAAATATTCGAGCCAGAAAATCCAGAGGGTCACAGCAACGCCGATCCACAGGGAGGAACTCGTGAGGGAAATGCTGTTGCGGGGTTCTCCGCCAAGCACCGTCAATACGGCTAGTACGATCAGTGGCACCACAATCATCAGCAGCGGAAAAATAATCATATAACGTTTCTTTTCCCGCTGCTGTTTAAGCGTCAGTGCACTAAGGACAACCATAAGCGCAATAACCGCGAACAGGATCCACGGCGGAATGCCAAGCGCATCCAGCGTTCCCGGGAAATAATCATTGACCAGGAGTGTACATAGATTAACCAATAAGATGGCAATAATCAGCCAGTATGTCTTCAAACTAAAAATCCTTTCGGTGATGGCATACTAGTCTGCCTTTTTCCAAGTGTAACAAAAAGTATTGGATATTACAGGTAAGAGGTTTTGTTGCGTGAAGTATTATTGTCTCATTTCAATTTAAACAATGAAGAAGAATTTTTCTTGAAAAGAAAATGTTAGAATAAAGGGAATTGAACGTTTTCAAATCATAAGCAACTTTAAATTTCGAGAAGCAGGTGAAAAAATATGAAGAAAAATATACATGTAGTGGGAGCAGTAATTACAAACGGCAATAAAATATTATGTGCGCAGCGCGGTATGGAAAAAAGTTTGCCTGGCTTATGGGAATTTCCAGGTGGAAAGATTGAAGAACCTGAAACGCCTCAAGCAGCGTTACAAAGAGAAATTCAAGAAGAAATGCGTTGCCAGGTAGCGATTGGTGAGCAAGTAGAACATACGGTGCACGAATACGATTTCGGAGTTGTTCATTTGACCACGTTTTATTGCCAACTAGTTGAAGGAACTCCGGTGTTAACGGAGCATATTGCGATTCAGTGGTTAGAAGCATATGAGCTAGAGCAGCTCGAATGGGCTCCGGCAGATATACCGGCCATCCGAAAATTAAAGCGGACGTACCAAGCCCAAAAATAAGAGAGACAGTTGAGAGAAAAGCGGGGGACGGAAATGAACTTTCTTCAGAATTTAGAAGACTCTATCTACAAAGGTTTCATCGATCAAACAAAACCTAGCGGAGAACGCTTTAAACCGACTTTGCTGATCAATAATACAAAGACAAATGAGACCGTATTGAATTCCATCACTGAAGAGCTGGATAGCTGTCAATCCTTTCTCTTTTCTGTAGCTTTTGTGACTGAAAGTGGCTTGGCGACTTTAAAAACCCATTTATCAGATCTTGACCGCCAAGGCATTAAAGGAAGAATATTAACCTCAACTTTTCTGAATTTCAATCAACCGAAAGTATTCAAGGAACTCTTGAAAATTAACAATGTGGAAGTCCGATTGTCGAGTATGAAAGGCTTTCATTCTAAGGGCTATATTTTTTCTCATGAAACGCACCAAACCTTAATCGTCGGAAGTTCCAATTTAACTGCGCAAGCTCTAAAGGTAAATTACGAGTGGAATATCAAATTGAGTTCTCATGAAAATGGGGAATTGGTTTCCCATTTCTATCAGCAATTCGAAGAGGTCTGGGAGAACGCCCAACCCTTATCCGAACAGTGGATTACGCGATATGAACAATCCTATGTGCCGATTGAATACCGTAAAGAGCTAAAGAATATTGCTGAGTTTCCAGAGGTGTATACAGAAAACCCGTTAGAAGAAGCGGTTACTATTAAACCAAATAAGATGCAAACTGCGGCTCTTCAGGAAATACAAGCGGTACGGGAAGCTGGGAATGACAAAGGATTGGTTATTTCAGCGACGGGCACTGGGAAAACTTATTTATCGGCTTTTGACGTGCGTAACTTTGCCCCAAAACGAATGTTGTTTATCGTTCACCGAGAACAAATTCTCCAGAAAGCCAAGTCAGATTTCATCCGGATACTAGGTGGGATAGAACAAGATTTTGGGATTCTATCGGGGAATTTAAGAGAGACAAACGCGCGTTATTTATTTGCGACCATCCAAACGATTTCAAAAGAAGCGACGCTCAAGCAACTAGATCCACAAGCTTTCGATTATATTTTAATTGATGAAG
The DNA here is from genome assembly GCF_050686535.1 of Planococcus sp. SE5232. Taxonomy (NCBI): domain Bacteria; kingdom Bacillati; phylum Bacillota; class Bacilli; order Caryophanales; family Caryophanaceae; genus Planococcus; species Planococcus sp. SE5232. The sequence continues at coordinate 354,245 of NZ_JBOGCP010000001.1, forward strand.
TGCATAAAGCCGGTGCGAAATCGTATCAGAAAGTCATTGAGCATTTCCAGCCGAAGTTCCTGATGGGAATGACTGCGACGCCTGAACGTACTGATGATTTCAATATCTACGAGCTATTCGATTATAATGTAGCCTACGAAATTCGCTTACAGGAAGCACTGGAAGAAGACATGCTTTGTCCGTTCCATTACTTTGGAGTGACTGACGTCGAATATGAAGAAGGTGTGATTGATGAAGCGACGGTTTTTTCAAAACTAGTAACGGGAGAACGTGTCGATCATATTTTGCAAAAGGTCGATTATTACGGTCATTCAGGCGAAAAAGTAAGAGGTCTCATGTTCTGCAGCCGAAAAGAAGAAGCGGTGAAGCTTTCAGAAGAGCTGAATCGTCGCGGATTAAAAACGGTCGCCTTGACTGGGCAAAATTCTCAGGAAGAGCGCATTCTGCAAGTTGAACGGCTAGAAAATGGTGTCATTAACTATATTTTGACTGTGGATATTTTCAATGAGGGGATAGACATTCCAAGTGTCAACCAAGTAGTCATGCTGAGACAAACACAGTCGAGCATTATCTTTATCCAGCAGCTTGGTCGCGGACTTCGTAAGCATGGATCAAAGGAATTTGTGACGATCATCGACTTTATCGGAAACTACAAAAACAATTACCTGATTCCCGTGGCTTTGTCCGGTGAACGTTCGCAAAACAAAGACAATATCCGTCGTCGAATGAAAGACACCAGCTATATCAAGGGGATTTCCACTGTGAATTTTGAAGAGATTGCGAAAAATCGTGTGTTCTCAGCGATTAAGAAGAGTAATTTAAACGATATGAAGATTCTTCGCGAAGCTTATATTGAGCTAAAAAACAGAATTGGACATATTCCGCAGCTTCAGGATTTTATCCAACACAACTCAATCGACCCTTTGGTGATTGTTCAAAAATACACAAATTATTATCAATTTTTACTGAAACTTAAAGAGATTGATCCGTTAATAACGGTCTATGAAGAGCAGGTCTTGACGATGTTGTCATTGGAAATTTTGAATGGCAAGCGACTGCACGAAATTCTGCTGCTCGAATTATTGCTGGAAAAAGACCAAGTCACGATGCAGGCATTTGAACAATCGATAAGATCTCATAATTGCTCTGTAGGCCCAGAAACCTTAGCTTCGGTGCAGCGTGTGTTGGACTTGAGTTTCTACAATCAAGGCCCTCGAAAAAAATATGGCAATAAACCACTTGTGGTCTTTGAGGAAAATGGTATTCAACTTAATAGGGAAATTCAAGCCAGCCTGAAGCAGAATCCAAGCTTTAAAGCAATGCTGATAGATATCGTCATCAGTGCGAAAGAGTTAAGCAAAAGCTATAGATGCGATCAATCTTTGACACTCTACAAAAAATATACCCGCAAAGATGCATGTCGCTTATTGAACTGGACAAGCGATGAGAGCTCAACGATTTATGGGTATAAAACGAAGCATGGTACCTGTCCAATTTTTGTTACCTATCATAAAAATGATGAAGTAGAGTCGAGTGTTGCCTATACAGAAGGATTTGTAAGCCCGGATATCTTCAAATGGTCGACGCGTAGTAATCGAACGCTGGCGTCTGCGGAAGTAAAAACCATCATAGACGCTGCTGAAAATCATATTGACCTTCATTTATTCATCAAAAAAGATGATGACGAAGGCGGCGATTTCTATTACCTAGGGCAAGTTCTTCCGGACAAGATAAGCGTTGAGCAAGCGTTCATGAAAGATAAAAACTTAAAGGATATCCCCGTGGTTCATATGCATTTAGCTTTGGAAAACACGGTGGAAGGGAAGTTGTATCGCTACATTGCAAGCGAGGAAAGTTGATAGTCCTGTCTCCTTTTACTCTAACTTCTCCTATCTCTAAAGTAACCAGACACCCGCTATCCAGCGAAAGTCGGAACTTACTTTAGAGGAGGACGAAAAATGAAGGAGTACTACGTTAAGAAAATCCAGCACCCGCAAGAAGGCGAGCTCTATCAATTTCTGGAACTAGATGCCCAGACAGGCGAGGAACAGGCCATCAATCCGTTTGAAACGGGGATGCTGCAGCTCTATGCGGAGAAGGAGCCAGCACCTGAAATCTTTTCCATCACCTCCAAACGCGGGGCGGATGCGACCGGATTTTACCGGGACGCGAAATTTGTCGTGCAGCGGGGATCCAAGTTTGCGGCGTCAACTTCGCCGAAATGCCCTCAAAAATACATCAAGCTGCGCGAGAACTTAGTGCTGGATAAGTTGCTTGTGCCGTTCGAGCATCAACTCCTGTTGATGGAAGACACCGAGTTTGATTCGCCGATGATGGCGATGGGCGCAGTGATCGGCGGCTGGGTACGAGGATCGCATGATTGGAAAGAAACGTGAAAAAGCGGAAGGGCTGATTTTAGCCCTTCCGCTTTTTGTATTTTTAGCCTGAACTTACAATTTAACGATGGTCCGCCCCAAATGCTGGCCATTCTTGATGGCGTCGATCGCCTCGGTCAATTCTTCCAGTGAAATTTCGTTCACCAGTGTCGTGTCGGCGATGTTCCATTCGCTGGCCATCTTCTCCCAAATGCTTCCGCGCTTCTCGATCGGCACATTGACAGAGTCGATGCCGAGCAGGTTGACGGCTCTCAGGATGAACGGCAGGACAGTGGTGTTCACTGGAAGGCCGCCCGCGTTGCCGCACATGCTCATGCTGCCGCCGTAGGAAATCTGCGGAATCAATGCAGAGGCCACATCTCCGCCGACCGTATCCAGCACATAGTCGAAACGGGTCTTGGCGAGTGGCTTCTTGGCGTCTCCGAGCTGGTCTGCAAAAACAACATTGGCTGCGCCCAGTGATTTGGCGACTTCTTCCTGATGCTCTTTCCGCACCAAAGCGGAGACGTTTTTATAGCCGATTTTAGAGAGGATCTGTAAGGCGATGCTGCCGACTCCGCCGGTTGAGCCCGTCACCAGTATTTCCGGATTGTCTGCAACGTTCATCCCGTTCTTCTCGAGTGCAAGAATGGAAAGTGCTGCAGTGAATCCGGCCGTGCCGAATACCATGGCATCCTTCAAGCTCATAGTATCTGGCAATGGCACAATCCACTCCGCAGGGACGCGTGCGTATTCTGAAAAGCCGCCTGTATGGCTCATGCCCATCGTAAATCCGGTCACGATCACTTCCTGGCCTTCTGTAAAGCGCGAGTCTTTCGATTCCACGATGGTGCCGCTCAAATCGATTCCCGGAATCATCGGGTAATTTCGGATGACCCCTGAATTTTTCTGGACAGCCAGCATATCTTTGTAATTGATCGACGAATAAGCGACTTTGATCAGGACATCCCCTTCGGAAAGTTGATCTGCAGTTACTTCTTCCAACCCATAGACGATCTGGTCTTCCTGTTCCTTAACTCTGATGGCTTTGAATGAGTTCACATTAATTTCCCCTTCCAGTACCTTAGTTTTGCAGCAAAACTGCTTGAATACAAAATCTACCATTCTAAAGCGGATACCGTCAATCTGGAGAGGCCGGAATGGCTCTGTACTTTCTGGAATTCCGCATTAAAAAACAAGCTTCTCACAGGAAAATGGTATATTTATTTTAATTGATTTTACATAAAGAGGAGGACCACTATGGAAACAGTCTATTTGGCAGGCGGATGTTTATGGGGAGTGCAGGCTTTCATCAAAACTTTGCCCGGGGTCGAGTCCACGGAAGCAGGAAGGGCCAATGGAACAAGTTCTCTGCTCGAGAGTGATTACGATGGCTATGCCGAATGTGTCAAAACCACTTTTGACCCGGCCGTCGTATCAATCCCGGGATTGATGGAGTATTTATTTGAAATCATCGATCCAACCAGTTTGAACAAACAAGGCGAAGATGTTGGCGAGAAATACAGAACGGGCATTTACAGCGAAAATCCTGCCCATCTAACAGAGGCGAAGGCATTCATTGGGGAAAGAAATGATTCGGATCTTATCGTGGTCGAAGTTTTGCCGCTTACAAACTATGTGAGAAGTGCAGAAGAACATCAGGACCGGTTAGCCAGATGCCCAACTGATTACTGTCATATTCCAGAAGAATTGATGAATAAGTATAAATAAAGCTGGATTGTCAGATTTCCTCCGCTTCATCCAGAACGTTTAATTGAGAACAATTATCACTTGTTGTATAGTAGATGTAACAGAGAAAGATAATTCAGGGGGAAAATAGATTATGCAAATTTACTGGACGAAAATAAACAAGATCATTGAAGAAACACCAGAGGTCAGAACCTACCTTCTGGATCGCCCGGAAGAATTCACCTGGCAGGAAGGTTCCCATACCCATTTCGCTTTGGAAGGCTTTAACGCTGGAGAGAAACCAAACCGCGGATTGATCCGCCATATGTCCATCTCTACATTGCCGCATGAAAATTCGATCGGCATCACGACACGCATCAGAGAGCAGTGTTCTGAATTTAAAGCGGCTCTAAGAAACCTCGGAGTCGGCGATGAAGTGGCGATCTTTAAAACGCACTCGAATGTCCCGCTCAAAAGAGAAGACAAAAATGTCTACCTGTTGTCATCGGGTGTCGGCCTGGCAACGTTCAGACCGCTTGTGCTGGATTATTTCGAGTGTGCCGACCAGGTCAATCAAATCCATTCGTTGAACATCGACTCATCTAAAGATTTCCTGTTCACGGATGTCTTTGAATCCGCACCTGACAAGAAGTTCACCTCACAATTCGTCGATAACCGCCGCGACTATTACGAAGAGGTGAAGAATCTTGCTGCAGACAGGGATGGCCTTTTCTATGTTGTCGGAAGCGACGACTTCCTTATGGAAAACATTAAATTGTTGCGTGAGCAGGGCGTCAAGACCGAACAGATCATGCTCGACAAGCGTGAACAGTCGCTGCCTGACTTCTTATCAGTTGATTTGGCAGTTTAAGCGGGAGCATCAATTTTACTTAAAAATCCCTAAGCATGACTGCGATTAGTTGAATGAAAAACAGAAAGCCTAATTCCCCGTTCAAGAAACGGCTGGATTAGGCTTTTTTGTCTTTTAACATCCGTAAGCTCATATATGCATATGGCTTGAATCACAAAAGTTTCAGCAGTTCTAGTGGGTTCGTCTCAGTTTCTTTTTCAGGTTCAGCTGTTTCTTCTTTTTCTTTTCTGAGACCAGCGGCTTCGGCGCCGGATTGTACTCATCGTCATACAGTCCGGTATAGCGCTGGTACCAGGTGAATAGGTGGACGAGAAACACTTTGGTGACGGCGTAGGCCGGGATTCCGAGAATGACGCCGGGAATGCCGAAGAGATTTCCCGCCGTCAACAAGACAGCGATGATGGTGACGGGATGGATATTCAGGTTGCTGCCGAGAATGAGCGGCTGGATGACGCGCCCTTCCAATGTCTGTTCGATGAAGAAGACAATCAGCACTTTGGCAAGCATGATGGGCGGATGCAGCACGATGGCGATGATGACAATCGGGAAGAAAGCGATAAAGGTGCCCAGAAAAGGAATCAGGTTTAAAGCGCCGGCTGTAATAGCCAGTATCAATGCATATTCGAGGCCGATGATGCTGAAGCCGATCCAAAAAATCAGGCCGACGAAAAAAGCCACGAGCAGCTGGCCCCGGATATACTGGCTGATCTGCAGGTTCGTTTCGCGCAGCAGCAGGTAAGTATGCTCGCGCATTCTCGAAGGGACCAGCTTCATGATGTGGTAAGGCAGGTGATGGCCATCCTTCAAGAGGTAGAAAAGGATGAAGGGCGTTGTGATGATGGCCAGCACGGTGGTCGACAGGATGCCGAAGATACTGCCGATGCCGGTGACCGTCGTATCGACAACATCGTCCGCCTGGTCCGTAATGGAAGTGGACAGGCTGTCATCTTCACCTGTCAGCTGCATCTGGAGCTGTGACAGCAAATCGCTTTGGAAAAAGGCGTCGATCTGTGAGATGAAGCTGGTTAAATACTCTTGCCAGTTGTCCAAAAGGCTGAGCGTCTGTTCCCGGATAATCGGGATCAAAGTCGCGATGCCCCACGCCAACAATGCGGCGATCACGACAAAGACGATGGTGATGCCGCCAGCGCGCGGGATGTTTTTCGTTTCCATCCAATCGATGAATGGATTCAGCAGGTAGTACAAGACACCAGCCATAATCAGCGGCAGCCCCATGACATCAAAAAAAGCGACAAGCGGCTGGAAGATAAAGCTGACTTTCGGCAGCAGCAGTAAATTCAGCAGAATCAATAGGACAATGATCAGTACGGATACCGCTTTGTTGTTCAGCACCCATTTCGCAAACCAGGAAGCTGCATGGCTTAGCGCGTTTTTGTTTTTGTCCTGCTCCATCACGTGCACCTCTTTCCCGAATAAACCTGTTTCAGCTGCGTGGAACCGATATCCTTTTATATGTTTAAAATACCCGTATCGCGCATTTTCACACCGATTCGAATTTTTATTTTGTCATCACCGATACGATTTCTTCAACTTCTCTGTGGATAGCGAACGACAACTTTCCGTAATAGTTTATCCACATGTGGATAAGCGGTAAAGAATGACGAAACGGCAAAGTTATCCCCGTTTCAAGCTGAAATCATCCACATATCCAAGATTCCGTCGGATAACTCGACGGGTTTTTCATTTATTGCCGTTTTTTTCTTGAGGATTGGGGATAACCTGTTGAATCCATCGAAGCGATTGAGTAGATTTTCATTTCCCGGGAAATCTTTCGGAACTTCCATCCAATTGACCCGTAGAATAGACAAGAGCTCAGGAGGTGCGGCATATGGAAGTTTTACTTATTTGGCTGGCCATTATTTTCGGCTTCGGATTTTTAAGGATATTTTTGAGAAATCGGTTCGGCATTGATGAGGAAGAGCGGGCGGGTATCCAGGTAAGGCGGTTCGAACGCTGGAACGGCTGGGTGATGCTGGGAGCGATTATTGTGTTGTTTATGCTTCTTCCGGATTCGCTGGAAGTGTTTTTCTCTTGGCTGATGATCGTTTTCCTCATCGTAAACGGGGTACAAGTTTTTCTGGAATGGAAATACTTGCAAGAATCCCGAAAATATCAAGTATCGCTTATCTATTTTGCGATTACAGTGCTGGCTGTCGTGTTGTTCATCAGCTATGTCGGATGGCAAATAGGGTAGCATCAAAAGTTCAGTTCGATAGATGCGAAGTAATGATTGGGGAGTGAGTGAAGTGGATGCGTTGATTTTGATCGGGTTCTTCATCAGCATGGCACTAGTCGTCCTGATGCTGAAAAAGCTGGAAAAAAAGTATGGGGTAGACCGGGCAGAAGCTGGAGAGCCATTGAAGAAAATCGAACGCTCGGCAGGTTGGATCAGCGGGATCAGTTTAATCGGACTTATTGGCCTGGCGACAGCTGGGGTAGCGATCAACTACATGATTGTCCTGTTGTGCTTTGGAGGATTAGCTGTACTTCAAACTTTGATCGAATGGAAATACGTCGGGAATTCACGACGCTCTCTTGTCAGCTTACTGCTGACGATTGTGTTCATCCTGTCCATACTGGGTCTGATGGGCTTAGCGGAATGGACAGCTGTGGATTTATAGAAGAAAAGAATAAGCTTTACCTGCTCGTCGCTCTGTGTCAGGTCAACTGGCGCTATAGACCACGATGAAAAAGGCATTCCGCCAAAGGAATGCCTTTTTCATCGTCTTTCATCTTCCACTACCACCGCGCCTTTATACATTTTGCCGTGGAGATCAGCCAGCTTTCCGGCCATGATTTCAGGAGAATCGTTAAAATCCTGTTTAATCCAATACAGAAAGAATCCCAGGCTGCCGTAGGTGACAAAGTAATTGAGCGCAGCTATATCGAGCTCACTTTCTTCCTCCAGGCGCAGCTCGGTGGCAGCCACTTGGACCAGGCTTTCACAAAACTGGTTCTGCGAGCCGGGGAGTACTTCTCCTTGGATGATCAGCCGAAAGATAAACTGATGTTCATACATGTATTCGAAAATTGGCAGATGACGCTGCACATCTGTCGAGGAAAAGCGTTCCAACTCCTGGAAACTTTTCCGGAAATAGCCGACGAGGCCGTCCAGATGGTCTTCGACGACGGCCGCTAGCAGCTCGTTCAGATCCGTGTAATGGGAATAGAAGGTGACACGGTTGCAGTCAGCTTGCTTTGTGACTTCGGTGATGGTGAGCTGCTGGAGCTCTTTTTCTTCCATCAGCTGAAGCAGCGCTGTTTTCAGCTTTTTTTTGGTCCGCAAAATACGGCGGTCTTCTGTGCCCTTCATCTTGAGCTCCTCCTGTTGTGTCCGAAAAATGGACAGGTTTGTAAATTAAGTATGACATGAATCTTGAATAATGGACAAACTCAATGATTGTCTGTTAACTTACATATGTAGTTTATTTTGAAAATGAATTTCAACAGAATTTTAGGAGGAACAGAAAATGGCACGTTTAGAAGGTAAAGTAGCGATTATTACAGGTGCGGCCCAAGGTATGGGTGCATCACATGCGAAAAAATTCATCGAAGAGGGCGCGAAGGTCGTGCTGACGGATTTGAACGAAGAAAAAGGCCAGGCTTTGGCAGCTGAACTTGGAGAAGGTGCATTGTTCGTTAAGCAGAACGTGACGAGCGCGGAAGATTGGGAAGCAGTTGTGGCACAAGCCGAAAAAGCATTCGGTCCGGTGAACGTGCTGGTCAATAATGCCGGCATCACGATGGCGAAATCGATTCTTCAGACGACAGAAGAAGAATACCGCCGCATTGTGGACATTAACCAGGTATCTGTGTTCCTTGGTATGAAAACCGTCATCCCGTCCATGCAAAAAGCCGGCGGCGGGTCGATCGTCAACATTTCATCCATGAATGGTTTGGTGGCTGGTGCCATCGGCTATACCGATACGAAATTCGCAGTTCGGGGTATGACCAAAGCGGCAGCGATGGAATGCGCCAACTACGGCATCCGTGTGAATTCCGTGCACCCCGGCGTTATTGCGACCCCGATGGTTGTTCAGGAAGACACCAAAGCGGCAGTCGAGGAATTTTCAAAGCATATCCCGTTGAAGCGCGTCGCACAATCAGAGGAAGTATCCAATATGGTGATGTTCCTTGCTTCGGATGAAGCAAGCTATTCCACAGGTTCGGAGTTTGTGGTGGACGGCGGCATGACAGCTCAATAAGCAGAAATAAATACGGCCATTACGCGGATTTCAGCGTAATGGCCGTATTTTTAAAGTTTCTGGTGTTTTTTATTGAGGAACAATACAAGCACGGGGCCGATGATCGGGATCCAGGCGAGCGCTTTGCGTTTCGCCTCGGGATAGAAGCGGTAGACGGTGTAGACGGATAAGCCCCACAGCACAAACCAATCAACGGTCATGACAGATACCAGACCCGAAGCGAAAAAGGCTTCGCGGTAGGCGGCCAGTGAAAAACCCTGCAGCAGCGTCAGTCCGTTGACGGCCCAGGACAGCATCAGGAGAATGAGCCAGAAGCGGGAACCGAGAAAGCGAACGAGCCATTTCGGTGTACGCAACCCTCTTTCAGCTTGCCGATCGCCGAAAGCGAAATACAATAGGAGTGAAAATGCGCCGACGCCGAAAGACAAAAGCGCGAACGGCCAGGCCGGCCATTTTTGCCGGTCATTCAGCAGCAGCAAGGTCAAAAAAACCATCGGAAACAACCCGAGCGAGTTGAAGACGGCCAGTACCAGCGGGTCGATTTCCCCCAGCTGACCGCTGAAGATATTCGACAGAACGGGATCGGTCTCGCCGCCGGGTGCAAGAAAAACAGCATAGCCGACCAGCATCAGCCAAACGATAAAAAAGATCACAGTCATTCCCCCTCTTTCAACTTATTCCATTACCTCATAGGTTCCCTGAAGGATCCACCGGCAAACTGTTAGCTGACTGCTTGAAAAACCATAAAACTTACTAACGCGAACGTAATCAAGCTTTTGATTTTACTGGTCTTCCATATAGAGACCGTTGAAAAAATCCCACCTGTAATCAAGAGACAAAGTCCCGTGATTTTCAGTAGGATGAAAGTAAGGGTACTTTCCAGATGAAGCAGGAAAAATCCGAGTCCAACAAAACCAAGGGTGAAAGAAAATGAAGCGTACTGATTTAAAATCGTCCATTGCGGACTTCTGGTCAGTGACGTCCATTTTCAAATAGGCCCGCCGCATCAAAAAGCAGGAATTCCCCAGGTGATTAAAAATAATACAAATGAATCGGTATCGATATTCAAAAGCGTCTCCTCCTAAATGACTGTCGCAATTTTAACATAATAAGGCAATGTGATTCTGCTTAATTCCCAATGTTGACTAAAGAAGGGGAATAAGTCCAAAATGGAGAGGTAAACTATTCTGGAGGTTGTTCTATGCATTCAGTCACGATCATCGGACTCATCGCAACTTTTGTGGCTTATTTCCTTTTTATCAGAATCTACCTCAGAAAATATCGCGGCATCAAAGGCTTGGGAGGAAGCGTTTTCCTGAAGGACAGAAACCTTTTGGGAATCGCACTTGAGTTGGCGCTTTTTGCTGGCTTTGTGTTTGCCTTGATTGCTATCAACATGAAAGATGACGGTGCCGGAATTTCGTTGATTGCCCGTCTCAGTCCTTTTGCGGCGCTGTTTTTCTTGCAGACTTTGTTTCGGGGAATCGGAGAATGGCATTCGTACCGCGAAGAAGAACGTTATTGGTATGAATGGTCAGCGTCATTAACGATTTTCTTAGCCTTTACTTTACTACTTGCGATGGAGGGATGAATTAAATGAATGAACTAACGAAAAAGCGCTTGAAAGCCGGATTGATCGATACAGCGATTTCCACTGCGGTATCGTTCGCGATTGAGCCTTTATTGAAAAGAAAAACGAAGAACAGCTTTATCTACACAGTAGTGTCACCGACCGTGATTTTCTGGGGACTGGAATACGCGCAGATGCGTTTGAAAGGCCAGACGGTCGGCCATAAGATGATGGGCATCGAGGTCCAAAACGAAGCAGGCGGCGAACCAACGCCTGAACAGATCCTTGAGCGCATCGTGCATCGCGACACAGTCGGTCCTTTCGTCTATTTGAAGGACCGCGCCCATTACGACGCCTACGAAGGCGAGAAATTCCCGCACGATCTGTACTCTTATACAGTGGTTAAAGAAGTTTAACGAAAAGCGATTCCAGATTTTAGTTCTGGAATCGCTTTTTTCTGCAGTTTCCGCTTACCCGCTATATAATAAAAGAAAAATCGGAAGGGTGAGTCGCATGAAGCTGTACAAGGAACTGGCGGAATGGTGGCCGTTATTGTCCCCGCATACGGAATACGAGGAAGAAGCCCATCTTTTCCTGAAGATCATCCAACAGTATCATCCGCAAGTCAAAGAGGCGCTGGAATTCGGTTCGGGAGGAGGCAGCAACGCTTTTTACCTGAAAAAGCATTTTTCAATGACCTTGACGGACCTGTCAGCGGACATGCTGGAAGTCAGCCGCAAGCTGAATCCGGATTGTCCGCATATGCAGGGAGATATGCGGACGATGACAGTGGACCGCCAGTTTGATTTGGTTTTCATCCACGATGCGATTACCTACTTTACAGACAAAGCCGATTTGCTGGCGATCATGAAAAATGCCAAGAAGCATCTGAAACCGGACGGCCTGCTGTTCATCATGCCGGATGAATACTCGGAAACATTCGAGCCGCGGACGAACCATGGCGGGATTGATAAGGACGGGCGGGGCATGCGGTATTTGGAGTGGACTTATGACAGCGACTCGGATGATCAGATGCTGGAAACGGAGTATGCCTATGTTATGCGGGACAGGGATGGGCAAGTCACCCATGAACACGACAGCATGAAAGGCGGCTTGTTTTCCATGCCCGAATGGGAAGAGCTGCTTGCGGAAGCGGGATTCCAGGCGCATTTCGAACGGGTGGTGTTTTCAGACGATCCGGGATCCTTTTTCGGCATTGCCGCGACGCAGGTAAGTTGAATAGGAGAAAATCGGTTCCAGTTTTATTGCCGATGGTAACCGGTGGCGTGGATATTTAGTCCAAAACAGACCATCGAACAGCTCCAGTAGGCAAAGAAAGAATGATCGTGTTTCATATGGAGATAGCAAAAGCCGATTAAAGATATGCTCTTTAATCGGCTCTTTATCGTGGGATTTTGACTTATAACTTTCTGCTTATAGCATATTGTTTCAGTTTACGCACAACAGATGGTTGGCTGATTCCAAGATAGTCGGCCATTTCATAAGTTGTTTTACAGTGTTTTGAAGCTTTTTTCAGCAACTGGGTTTCAATCTTCTCAATAGAGGTCTTCCAATCATGTTCCTCAGTCTCAACATGATTAATTTCTGACGCAGCCCTGTCTTCTATATGAGGAATAGAGCTTCTGAAATTGGCTGGAAGGTGTTCAGGAAGAATGGTTTCTTCATCAACGGTTAATATAACCCGTTCTAAAATATTTTCCAATTCCCTCACATTTCCAGGCCAATTATATTGGGTGAGCACATCATAGGTACTTGTATGAAATTTTTTAGCCAACTGGTATTTTTCATTGATGTTTTGAACATAATGGTTGATTAAAATAGGTAGATCTTCTTTTCTATCTTTTAAAGGTGGAATTTGAAGTGGGATGATATTGATGCGATAAAACAAATCCAAACGGAATTCACCTTTTTCAACCATCTCTTCGATATTTTTATTAGTCGCTGTAATGAGCCGGAAATTCACTTGTCTTTCCTTCTTACCGCCTATCCGCATTACTTTCTTCTCTTGAAGTACCCGCAAAAGTTTTGATTGGACGGCTAAAGGCAATTCCCCAATTTCATCTAAGAAGAGAGTTCCTTGTTCCGCACTTTCAATTAACCCTTGTTTACCATGTTTACTTGCGCCGGTAAATGAACCGGACTCATAACCGAACATTTCTGATTCGAATAAAGCTTCTGGAATGGTACTGCAATTCACTTCTATAAACGGTTCGTTTTTTCGGTTGCTTTGGGCATGGAGCATACGGGCGAACGTGCTTTTCCCTACACCTGAAGGTCCAAGCAAAAGGACGGAGGCATCTGTTTTAGAAACGCTGTAAATAGTTTTTACAATCTGCTCGATGGAAGAACTTCGATACAGGATGCCATGATAATCTGCTTCCTTTCCCCGCAATTCCTCTACTTCGGTTTGATAACTGACCAATTTCTTTTCCAGGCCTTTGTATTGTTCCTGGAGATTGAAGATTTCCGTTTGATCTTGGCTATAGCTGATGGCCCTCATAATCTCACCATTATGGTCGAATACTGGAAATCCAGTCGCCATGACAGTCCGCCCTGTTTTGGTCTTCTGCAGGATTTGGACTGGTTTTTTGTCTTCGAGAACCATGGCATGGATTGAAGGCGATAGAACTCCTTCTTTTTGGAGCTGATAAACTGATTTTCCGATATACTGGTCGGGTTCAATTCCGTAGATGGACCAGTGGTTGGGGTTTGAACGCAAAATGATGCCATCTTGGTCCGTCACAGTAATATTATTATTCGATGTTTCGATAATTTTATTTAGCTCAATTTGCAAGAATTCGTTCTCCATGCAATCCCTCCTTAATTTGAACCTCTAAGAATGATTCAAAAATAAATCAAATCTCCTGAATGATTCGTATCCGAATCAAATATATCATTTTAATTCGAATATGAATCAAAAAGCAGGGAGTTTTCTTTTAATTCTTCAGAAAAAGGTTGGCATGGAACTTGCTATATAAGTTATGAATCGAAAATTATTTATATCAAAGGGAGCTGTTATTGATGAATAGAGAAAAAGAAATTCAAGAATTGATGGAATTAGATAAAAAACACTTTTTACATCCCACTTCGCCAATTGGCCAACAACAGGAAAAAGGGGCTTCGTTTATTTTTACTGAAGGAAAAGGTATCTATTTAACGGATATGAGTGGCAGGACGCTAATTGATGGCATGTCCTCACTTTGGAATGTCAATATCGGACATGGCCGCGAGGAAATCGGGGAAGTAGCTGCTGCCCAAATGAAGAAACTGGCTTTCAGTTCTTGCTTTGCGACTTTCAGCAATGAACCGGCAATCCGTTTAGCTGCAAAACTTGCAGAAATTGCTCCAGGAAACTTGTCGTCGACCTTTTTCACTTCAGGCGGTTCTGAAGCGAACGATACGGCTTATAAGCTCGCACGCCATTACTGGGTTTTGAAAGGCCAGCCGAATCGCCAAAAGATCATTTCACGGACCAAGTCTTATCATGGTGTATCGATGGGAGCCACGAGTGCAACCGGGTTAAAACCGTTTCGGGATTTTACAACGTCCATCGCACCTGACTTCCATTACGCAGAAAACTTTTCAACGGAGTCTTTGCGGGCAGTGATTGAACGTGAAGGTGCGGATACGGTCGCAGCTTTTGTGGCAGAACCTGTCCAAGGGGCTGGCGGTGTCCACATCGCTCCTGAAGGATATTTTAAAGAGGTACGCAGCATCTGTGACGAGCATGGAATTTTGTTCATCACCGATGAGGTGATTACCGGATTCGGACGTACGGGAACCTACTTCGGTATTGAACATTATGATGTCGTTCCGGATATGATGTGCTTTGCCAAAGGAGTTACAAGCGGTTACGCGCAATTAGGGGGCGTCATGATTTCCGAGCCTCTCCATAAAGAATTTACTGAACTGTCAACAGGCACGCTGTTACACGGCTACACATACAGCGGCCATGCAATGGCTTGTGCAGTTGCGTTGAAGAACATTGAAATTATTGAACGTGAAAATTTAGTCGCTAATTCCAAGGAAATGGGCAAAGTGATGCTCGAAGAATTCGTCAAGCTTCAACAGCAGCATGACATTATCGGAGAAGTACGGACGCTCGGTCTGATCGGGGCAATTGAAGTGGTTAAAGATAAAAAGACAAACGAGAGATTCGAATCGCCAATCGTTCCCCAACTAGTAGCCGAAGCAGCCAAGAGAGGCCTGATTTTCCGTTCGGTCGTATTTGATGGCCAGGATACACTGGTATTTGCGCCACCGTTGACCATTACTCAAGAAGAAGTGGTCGCGATGACTGATATTATCCACGAAACTTTTACTGCTGTTGAAAATAATCTTGTAAAAATATAAGGGGGTAAGTTGCATGTCACAGGTCGAAGCAACCACAGTCAAGAAACAATTATTTATAAATGGGGAATGGGTTGAGGCAAACAAATATACGCCTCTTTATTCCCCTTACAGTAATGAAGAGATTGCCCAAGTCGCTTCTGCAACTGCAGAAGACGTGGACCGGGCGGTGGATGCGGCATATAAGGCGGCAGAGACGATGGCGGAGCTGCCTGCCCATGAGCGTGCTGGAATTTTAGAAAATGTAGCAAAGATTCTCGAAAAACGGGCGGATGAAGCAGCGGGCATTATTGCAAATGAAGCAGCCAAGCCGATAAAAACAGCTCGTGCAGAAGTCGACCGAACAATTGCTACATACAAATTTGCGGCCGAAGAAGCAAAGCGCATGCATGGAGAGACGATTCCGATGGATGCTGCTCCGGGTGGGGAGAACCGGATTGCTTATACGGTACGTGAGCCTTTGGGTGTTATTGGTGCGATTACGCCGTTCAATTTTCCAATGAACTTAGTTGCCCATAAAGTGGGTCCAGCGATTGCTTCTGGAAACACAGTCGTATTAAAGCCAGCAGGACAAACACCCTTGTCTTCTCTATTCCTGGCAGAGGTGTTCAAAGAAGCCGGTTTGCCGGCAGGTGCATTAAATGTAGTAACTGGGAGCGGTGCCGTGATCGGCGAAGCCTTGGTCAAGGATGACCGAGTGAAGAAAATTTCGTTTACCGGAAGCCCGGCTGTCGGGATAGGCATTCGCAACAAAGCCGGTTTAAAACGGGTGACGTTGGAACTGGGTTCAAATGCAGCTGTCATCATCGACAGTGGAATCGATCTCGACAAAATTATCGCCCGCTGTGTGTCTGGAGCCTTTGCATTTCAAGGTCAAGTTTGTATTTCACTGCAGCGTGCCTATGTTCACGAAGACTTGTATGAAGAGTTCGTGGAGAAAATGGTCGAAGCTACCAACCGCCTAAAGCTCGGCGATCCACAAGATCCATCAACAGATGTCTCTGCATTGATCAGCTCGAAAGATGTTGAACGTGCGCTTGCCTGGATAGAAGAAGCGAAACAAGGCGGCGCAACGGTTGCAGCGGGAGGAAAAGCAGAGGGGAATATTCTGTATCCGACTATACTGACTGGAGTGGACGCAGCGTTGAAAGTTTCCTGCCAGGAAGTATTCGCACCAATCATTGTCATCAATAAAGTGAAATCAGTAGAAGAGGCCATCAGCCAAGTAAATGATTCGCGTTACGGCTTGCAGGCGGGAATTTACACTGAAAACATCCATACAGCATTGATGGCGACGAAAAAGCTGCATGTTGGGGGCGTTATGGTAAATGACATTCCTACCTTCCGGGTCGATCATATGCCATATGGCGGCGTGAAAGAAAGCGGAGTTGGACGTGAAGGCGTTAAATATGCAATTGAGGAAATGACAGAACTTAAGTTGGTTGTCTTTAACCAAAATTATTAAGATGGGGTGAAAAGGATGATTATTGGTGTGCCGAAAGAAATTAAAAACAATGAAAATCGTGTAGGGATAACACCTGCAGGAGTAACAGCATTTAAAAATAATGGTCACGAGGTCTGGATTCAAACCAATGCAGGAGCGGGCAGTGGCTTTACAGATGAAGAATATCAAAACGCCGGTGCTGAAATTGTCAGCACAGCAAAAGAAGCATGGTCAGCAGGAATGGTGATCAAAGTAAAAGAGCCATTGGCAGAGGAATACCAGAATTTCCGTGAAGGGCAGATTCTCTATACGTATTTGCACTTAGCCCCGGAACCGGAATTGACAAAAGCTCTTGTTGATAAAAAAGTAACGGCCATCGCATATGAAACGATTCAACTTGATAATGGAACACTTCCACTTCTAACGCCGATGAGCGAAGTTGCCGGGCGGATGTCCATTCAAATCGGTGCCCAGTTCCTTGAAAATCCAAAAGGAGGAAGAGGCGTTCTTTTAGGCGGAGTTCCGGGTGTGGCTCCTGGTAAGGTGGTCATCATCGGTGGTGGCATCGTTGGAACTAATGCTGCGAAAATGGCTATTGGACTAGGGGCTAATGTGACGATTCTTGATGTCAACATGGATCGCCTTCGCCAACTCGATGACCAATTTGATGGGAGATTGAAAACCTTGGCTTCAAACAGCTTAAATATTGCCACCGCTGTGCAAGAAGCCGATTTATTGGTGGGAGCAGTTCTAATTCCGGGTGCTCGTGCGCCAATGCTCGTTACCGAGGAAATGGTCAAAACTATGCAACCAGGAGCTGTTATTGTGGATGTTGCAATCGATCAGGGCGGTTCTATTGAGACGGTTGATCATATAACGACGCACAGCAATCCAACATACGTTAAACACGATGTAGTACATTATTCTGTAGCTAATATGCCAGGGGCGGTAGCTCGTACCTCCACCTTAGCTTTGACGAATGCAACAATTCCGTACGGAGTGCAGATAGCCAATAAAGGCTATAGACAAGCGGCATTGGATAATAAGGCAATTGCAAAAGGAGTCAATGTGGTTGATGGCAAAGTCACTTATAAGGCGGTAGCTGAAGCACATAATTATCCGTACACTGAAGTGGAGAGAAATCTGAATGAGACTGTAGCAGCAGTTTAATATGGGTTTGATTCTGTAAATCCGTTTTTATTGGCTGGGTTGGAGTTATAAGTTAATCCGAATAAATAGAAAACAGACAATTCCTTTTGGATTGTCTGTTTTGGCATTGAAAATGCAAAAAAAAAACAGATATTTTTCATTAGATGGACGATGAAAAAATAATAGCCTATGCTTTTTCTCCTTGTTTGAAATATTATAAGATGATTTTAAAACATATATTTAATAAATTTAAGTAAAAGTTGCTGATGTATATTATTATAAAATTAACAATATTTTATAAGGAGTTGATGACATTGCAACTAGAAGTGAATCTCAAACAAAACCTAGCCTTAAAAATGACACAGGAAATGCAGCAATCGCTGCAAGTTTTACAGATGTCAGCAGTGGAATTACAAGCCTGTTTAGCTGAAAAAGTGTCAGAAAATCCTTTATTGAATATTGAGTATCAAGATTACCAAGTCGACTTCAAAAAGATTGAAAAGATGGTTTTACTAAAGAATCAGCCGGCTTCAAGCAATTCAACTAAAGGAAAAACCGAAGATTATTTAGATGCAAAGAGACCATTGAATCCTGAGATTAATGATATCGAAACATATTTGATTGAACAAATCCCTTTCAATACTTATTTGAGCTGTACCGAAAAAAAGGTGCTGCTCTATTACATCAATAATTTAAATGAATCCGGCTACTTGGATATTTTTATAGAAGATGCAGCGGAAATTTTCGGAGTCGAGATGGAGTCGGCAGAAAATGTGCTGCAGTTGCTACAAACCTTCGAGCCAGCCGGGATTGGCGCCAGAAACCTGAAGGAATGCTTGTTGATTCAGATTGTACAGACCCATTCAGCAACCAGTTTGCCTTATCGAATCGTTGACCAATATTTAAATGAATTGGCAGAAGGTGCTTTGAAAAAAATAGCGGGCGCTTGCGGAGAATCTAAAACGGAAATCCAGAATGCTGTAGATTACATCAGATCCCTTAAACCGAAACCGTTGCAGGAGCTGGTCCATGAGGCAGTTGAATACATCATTCCGGATATCATCGTCAATGAAGTTGAGGGGGAATGGATTGTCAGCATCAACAGACGTCATATTCCGTCTGTGTCCATCAGTGACCATTACTCGCAAATGATAAAAGAGTGTGATATTCAAACAAAGGAGTACTTAAAAGCAAATTTAAAAGATGCCAGTATACTAATTCAAGGCTTGGAACAAAGGGATAAAACCTTATATCGACTAGCAAAATTGCTCGTAGAAGTGCAATCTAGCTTTTTCGAAAAAGGAAAAGCGGGTCTTAAACCGATGCGGTTAAAAGATGCAGCAGAGCTGCTTGAAGTACATGAATCCACTATCAGCAGAGCGGTCAAAAACAAATATATTCAAACGCCATGTGGAATTTTTAGCATCCAAACACTTTTCGCCAAAGGTTTAGTGAATAAGGAAGGCGAAATGGAATCCACAGCTCAGATTAAAACAAAGATAAAAGAAATCATTCAGTCAGAAGATCGCAAAAAGCCCTATTCTGACCAAAATCTTGTAGCTCTGCTGCAAAAAGAGAACATTCAAATATCCAGAAGAACCGTAGCGAAATACAGGGAAGAATTATTGATCAGCAACTCAGCGAAAAGAGTCCGTTACAGTTGAATCTGATGGTTTGGATAGATCCAAACCAAAAGAAGGCGAAAGATTGATGGGTGGGAATCCATCAGTCTTTTACCTTCTTTTTTAGAATGCTTTTGTTTTAGCTGAGGGTTCAAAGGGTGATATTCAATTGCTTACTGAGCCGCTGCAATTCACTGTTGACATATTCTTCACTATAATCAAAACCGATGATGGCTATTATATGGCCATTTTCATCATAAAGGGGGGCGATGCTGCTCTTCCAAATCCCGTATTCATCTTCGTATAAAGGCGTAACGCCACTCTTTCCTTTGAAGGCTTCGTAGATAACTTTCATCACTTCAGGCGGTCCGATATATTCTTCGCCAGGGTTAATAACGAAATCATCCGAAGCGGCAACGTGCATAACTTTTCCATCGGCTTGCATCTGAAAAACAAATACCCATTTGATTCCGCCTTCTTGCTGGTGGATAGCAGTGAACTTTTGGGAAAGAGGAGCTCGCAACGCAGCATTGCTTGTGTCTTTTACGGCGTTTCTCACTTCTTCAGGAGAAATGGCCACTGCTGTGACGATGGTGATGGATCGTAAATGTTTGTTTAACTGTTCTTCTAAAATCCGGCGCTTACTGAGCTGGCTGTTTCCGTTCTTTTGCATATCCCTAATTTTCTTATATTTTCTGCTCATCGTTGGTTGACTGATTCCAAGGATATTTGAAGCCAATTTTACGGATTTATATTGTTCCATTGCCATTGTGATTAATTCCTCTTCCACCATTTCTACGGCTTCTTGCAACGGCATCAATTGGTTGATCATGGGACTGGATACCCGGGATGGAATTTTTGGAGGGATGATCTGTTCTATCAATGAACTGCTAATAATGGATGTATTGGAAAGAACCATCAGACGGTCCACTGTATTTTCCAATTCTCGAATATTCCCGTGCCACGGCTGCAAGCATAGATAATCCAATGCATCTGGAGAAAAACTGATTTGTTTATGATAACGGACGTTAAATTTTTGGATGAAGTGCTGGACAAGAGAAGGAATTTCTTCGACCCGGTCACGTAAAGGCGGAATCATTATCGGCACTACATTTAATCGGTAATACAGATCTGCCCGAAATTCCCCTTTTGCTACAGCTTCTTCAAGGGGTTTATTGGTAGCTGCAACGACTTGTATATCCACTGGATAGGACTTGCTGCTGCCGATAGGCGTAATTACTCGTTCTTCGAGCGCCCTCAAAATCTTGACCTGGAGCGCCAGAGGCAGTTCAGCAACTTCATCCAGGAATAAGATTCCTGTATGGGCTTGGCGAAATTTCCCTTCGACTCCGCCTTTTTTGGCTCCCGTAAAGGCTCCGTCGACAAATCCGAATAATTCACTTTCCAACAAGTTCTCAGGGATAGCTCCGCAGTTAATGGAAACGAATGGTTTGTCAGAGCGGCTGCCTATTTGATGAATTGTTTTCGCCGCCATTTCTTTGCCGACTCCTGATTCCCCGAGCAGCAGAACGGTCACTCCAACTGCTGCTACTTTTTTTAATTTAGAAGCAACTTCTTCCATGGGTTGGCTGTTGACGATAAAGGAGGAGGATTCAAAATCAGTGCGCTCATGATTTTCTGCTTCTATATAAGGGGGAATGAGGTGGGTGTAGGCAAAGTAAAAATGTTTTTTTTCTTTAAAAACAGTTGTCAGAACATCAATCCCCATCCAGGTGGTCTGCCGATAAACTTGTTTTTTAAAATCTTTATTTAATTGAGAGTAGATTCCTTCGGTAAATAATTTGGTTTCCAGCTCTTCTATATTCTTATATCTGGATATATTCGCGAACAAAGGGTCATCATTTCCATCCGTGGAACAGACGATACCCTCATCAGTGGTCACAATCAAGTAATCATAAAGGCGAAGTAAAATAGATTTCCATTCCATATGCATTGCTCCCATTCTATATTTCAGAATTGAATAATAATTTCATTTTTGAATTCCATCACATAGAACCCAGTATGAAAACAGTTATTTAAAGCGCTTTCATAGTTGGCACGCTTCTTGCTATATAATCTATAATACGTTTGAAAATTTCGAAAAATGGAGGGGTACCAATGAACGAACTGAGTAAATACGAGCAAAATCTTCAATCTGACGACCCATTTATCCGAGGCATGTATGAAGACTTAGAAAAAAGAATCCAAGATTATGAACATAGCGAAAATGACAGAACTGAACAGATCCATTGGAAAGATACCATTGGTGTATTGACGGTAATGAGCCTGATCGTCATCTTTTTTGTCGCTACAGTCATATAAAGCTTAGAATACCACGCAAAAAGTATTTTACCAATACTAGAAAATGACAACTGATAAAGGAGTGAATTCAATGCCAAAACAAACATCGGCTGTAACTAATGACGTTGCTTTCGGATTTTTGCCCACCGACAAAAAAGGGCGGATCTTCAATTTCTGGGATTTAATACTCGTGCAAGTAGTTATCGGGTTATCAGCTTTTGGACTTCTGACTGGCGCTTATACAGGGAGCATGCTTGGTTCATCAGAATCCTTGGCAGCCGTACTCTTCGGAAATGCGTTTCCCATGTTTTTAATCGCTCCGATCATCTTATTCTTTGCCAGGTATGGCATTGATACATTCATCGGCTTTCGCAGTTCTCTAGGATATAAAGGAGCTCAAGCTTTTTTCTTCGTCTTTTTGGCTTTAACACTTGGCTACATAGCAATTGCTTTGTTCATGGCTGGGGAAGCTTTAGTAGAAGTAGCTGTATGGCTTGGCTTGCCTGCTCTTTTTACTAGCTCGGGAACAGGAACACCGTTTTTTGCAATATTCTTGTTCGCGCTTGCTTTTCTCGTGACAGTGCGCGGGCCTGCAGCCATCCGTAAATTTAATCTTTTTGCGGTTCCGGCTTTCATTATTTTTTTAGTGGGGCTTTTAGGAATTATTGTGTTTGGGCAACATATTCCGGCATTATCTTCTTTGCTTCCGGCAGAACCGTTTGAAACAAACTCTCGCTCACTGGCAATCGCTCTTGAGATTAACATCGGATTAGGATTTTCATGGCTGCCTTATCTGGGGCAGTACAGCAGGCTTGCTAAAAAAGAAAGCAGCGCATTCAAAGCCGGATTCTACAGTTACGGCGTTATCGTTGCTTTAGCGGCGATCGTTGGAGCGCTTGCGACATTAATTGCTGGTTCATTGGCTCCTGCAAGTTGGATGATGGCTATTGCAGGGACATACGGCGGACTTATTGGCTTGCTGTTGCTTACAGTGGCCAACTTAGGGGCAGCGATTTTCCTTATGTATTCACAAGCAGTCAGCTTTAAAACCTTATTCCCGAAAAGAACCTGGTTATTTTCAATGGGGACGACGATTCCCGCGGTTTTGCTGTTGTTAAGTGCTACATTCTACAACGCTTTTGGGTCTTTCATTGCTGTTGTTTCGTTTATTATGGCAAGCCTTGGCGGAATTATTATCGCAGATTACTTTTTTGTTAAAAAACAAAAGATCTCTCTGAGACATCTCTACGATACACAGGGCGCATATACGTATTGGAAGGGAGTAAACCCATCTGCCCTTGTCGCAATAGGAGTCAGTATCTTGGTTTACTGGGGATTGTATAATCCGCTGACGTTCAACTCGAGCAATCTGTTTCTATACATGTCGGCAGGCATCCCGACCTACTTTGCAGCATTGATATCTTATTATGTATCAGCTAAATATATTTTTAAATATGAAGTCGATCAGGCCGGCAGCCGTATTGTTCAAGAGCACAAAGAACCGGCAACCACCTTAATTTCGAAAGGGGAAATTTAATATGTTCACACAAAGCATGGATTTCAAAACGACCGATTTAACGACATTTCCGTTTCCTTTTACTTCAGGGAATTACCGCTATTCCAATGACTTGAAAAAATTGCAAAATATAAACTGCGTGGAGATAACGCCGGAGTATGAGTTAATGATTCGAGCTAAAAGACGTTTGTTGGATGAACAGCACGATGTCCGTTTCCAATCATTCCCACACACGCATGAAATGCAGTGGGAAGTGCTTGAAATGTTGGTAGATATGGCAGTCAGCCGTTATCCAGAGCATTTTGAAGTTAAGAAAGACGGTCGAAATTGGACGTTTAAAAACAATATATTAGCAGAAGAAGAGTCATTTGTATTTGGTGACTCCAGCACATTGGAACTTGAACCCCTGGATTATATCGGACGCCATTTCCATAATGATTTTGTCATGATGGTACAGCGTGACGACAATTATTATTTGGAAGTTGGACAGGTTTCCTATGCAGCCTTGTTTTCAGCCCATTGGAACAAGGGCATGTCTTTCAATGAAATTCATGGTCCTGTTCCTTTCGTATCACGAAAAGGAGACCAGTTGGCCGATCGGGTTCGGCAATTCTTGCACTCGATTGAAGCTGGAGAACCTTGGACACGCATCAATTGGAATTTGATGGCGAACCGTTGGGACGTCAACTACGAAACGATGGATGTTTGGGAACCGGAGAGAAGTTTGATCACCGCTGAAAATGCCGGTGAACTTGTCCGCCTTCGTGTAGAAGAGCAGAAGTTTTACCGTATGCCAAGAAGCAATGCCATTTTATTTGTTTTGAATACACAATTCCTTCCGATGGAGGATTTGAAATTACGCCAGGAATGGTTTGATTTAACATACAGCGTTTTGCAGGATATTCCGGAACCGATGGCAGAGTACAAAGGGATTGCGCCTTATTTGCCGCAAACAGTTGAATATTTGCGAAGAGAAGATGAAAAAATAAAAGCAAGTAAAGAAAGCGAAGCGTAAAGGAGAGGATTCTATGTACAGCCGTCCGGTATTATTCGATCAATCCCCTACATTAGCCGATAATTTTTCCCTTCTGCAAGGGCGAACAAAGATTGCTGTATTGTTCGACGAAACTGGCAGAGAGCAGGCGGAAGGCATATTAGAGACAGCGAATACCATTCCGGCAGAGTCGCTGCTGGTTTCAGAGGACACTCCCGATCAGAAGGTCAGTGAATTTATAGCTTCTCAAAAAATGGGTACTCAATTATGTATCGTCGCTCAATGGGATACGGCTTACCGTCTATTTTCGCTTACTGTTGAAGAAGGTGCATCAGAAGAGGAAATTCAAACATTTATAATAGGCCCAAAAAAGCGGTTTGTTTATTGCATGAAATGCTTCAGTACTTCTGAAATTGCAGGCGATGCATCAGCGGTGCAATGCCAGTGCAGTGCTCACTTGGAAGTAGGGCCATTCTTTTCGAAAGTAAGAAAAGGCTACATTGGCTATCCATTTATACCTGTCGAACAACGACAAACAGTGGGGAGTTGAGAAAGATGAGAGTCGCAGGAAATATTCAAGTGGAAGTTGTTCAAATCATACAAGAAACAGAGTTCGTGAAACGATTCCGGTTCGCTCCTACTGATAATTTATTATTGCCGGCATTTGCGGGAGGAGCTCATATAAAAACATTTTTACAAAAAGAAGAAGGAGTTTTAGAGCGGGCCTATTCTCTTGTGAGTCCACCGCAGGAGCGGAACTTTTATGAAATAGCAATCAGGAAAGATGATTATTCCACCGGTGGCTCTCTTTTTTGGCATGAAGAAGTTGAAGTCGGTACGGCGCTCGAAATCAGCTTTCCAAGAAATCATTTTGCTTTAAGTTATCAAGCGAAGCACCACGTTTTTTATGCGGCAGGCATAGGGATCACCCCATTTTTGACAATGGCGCAAGACTTGGAGGAGTGGCAGACTTTCGAACTTCATTATACTGCCCGTACAGCGGAGCAATGTGCATTCTATGAACAACTAAAAGAAGAATATGGGGACCGTTGCCATTTCCACTTTTCCCGAAGCGATAAACCGCAAAAGATGTCACCGGCTTCCATGCTGGATCACCGCATCGGCACCCATGTCTATTTCTGCGGACCGGTAAGCATGGTAAAAGAGTACCGGGATGCAGCTGCGTCTTACGGATATCCGGCAAAAGCCATTCATTTTGAGCTATTCTCAAGCGGCCGAGATAATGGACCCCAAAATCCATTCATTGTTGATCTGATCGATAGTGAGATAACGCTGCATGTAGGTGAGAATGAAACATTATTGGATGCGTTGTTAAAGGCAGGAATTGAAGCGCCGTATGCATGCAAGATAGGTGGCTGCGGCAGCTGTGAATTGGAAGTCTCAGAAGGCGAAGTTCTTCACCGCGATATCTTTTTGACGGAAGACGACCGCCAAAGCCGAAATTCTATTTTGGCCTGCTGTTCACGCGCCAAAAATGAACGAATTGCTATCAAAATTTAATCGTAAAGAAAATAAGGGGGAAAACAAAATGACAGTATTGACAAGCGTATTGGAACTGAAAAACTATATTAATGGTGAATGGCGATTAGCGGGATCTGGAGAAACTTGTGCGATTATCAATCCTGCAAATCAGGAAGTGATTGCACATGCGCCGCGCTCGAGTAAGGAAGAAACAGAAGAGGCGATTCAGGCTGCGCGTGACTCATTTGAAAGTGGAATTTGGGCAGGCAAAACAACCCATGAGCGAGCGGCTATATTGAACGCGATTGCTGACAAGATCGATGAGCGTGCAGAAGAGTTAACGGTGTTGGAAACAATGGATAACGGCAAACGCAAAGAAGAAGCCGGGTTTGACATCGCTGATGCCGCGACATGCTTCCGTTATTACGCGGGTATGATTATGCATCCTGAAGGGGAAACTTATCAAGTGCCTGATAATGTGCAGGCAATGGTGGTTAAAGAGCCAGTAGGGGTGGCAGGCTTGATCGTTCCGTGGAACTTCCCTCTTTTAATGAGTGTTTGGAAAATTGCACCTGCACTGGCAGCCGGCAACTCCATTGTTTATAAACCGGCAGAAGTGACGCCTGTCACAGCAATGAAGCTGTTTGAAATTATGGAAGAAGTCGGAGTTCCTAAAGGGGTTGCCAATATGGTCTTGGGCCGCGGTTCCATCATCGGTCAGACAATTGCAGAAAGTATGGATGTGGATGTGGTTTCATTCACTGGAAGTACAGAAGTTGGCCGTGAAATTATGCGTGCGTCTGCAGGGAACCTCAAGAAGATTTCGCTCGAATTGGGCGGTAAATCTCCGAACATCGTCTTTGCAGATGCTGACTTTGAAACAGCTGTGGATTACGGGCTTTTTGGAATCTTCTTCGGGGCAGGACAAGTATGTTCATCCGGCAGCCGGATTTTAGTGGAAGAAAGCATTTACGATGAGTACGTTAAACGCTATGTAGAACGGGCCAATAAAATCAAAGTCGGTCCTGGATTGGAAGAGGGCATTGACGTAGGCGCAATTGTAAGTGAAGCGCAAATGAACAGCATTTTAAACTACATCGAAATAGGGAAAGCGGAAGGCGCGACATTGGCGGCTGGCGGTTATCGTTTAACCGAAAATGGTTTGGATAAAGGATTTTTCATCAAGCCGACGGTATTTACAGACGTTACAAATGACATGCGCATAGTTCGTGAAGAAATCTTTGGGCCTGTGGTCACAATCCAGAAATTCCGGACAGAAGAAGAAGCGATTCAATTGGCCAATGATACGGATTATGGTCTTGCGGGTGGTGTATTCTCCAATGACGGAGCAAAAGCTTTACGGGTTATTAAGAAAATCCGAGCGGGCATCACTTGGATCAACGATTACCATCCGACTTATGTAGAAGCTCCTTGGGGTGGATATAAACAAAGTGGTATCGGAAGAAGTTTAGGGAAATACGGAATGGAAGATTTCCAAGAGACTAAACAAATCAACACCAGATTAAATGTGGAGCCAATTGGTTGGTTTCCGAGCTGAACAATAACATCAATTTGATCGGCACAAAAATACTACGGACACTTAGAAAGTGTCCGTAGTAAATAATCATAAGCAAAAAGATGGCTTCTGGTATTCAACCAGAGCCATCTTTTTTGTTTTAACGCTCTACTTTTAATGCAGTTACATAGTCAAGAAGCTCCGTCAAAGGCATATCCGCCATCGAATCCAGCCGGTGCTCGACTTGGCAGAAATCCATCGTACTGGTGATTGTGTTCGGTACGATGACACAACCCATGCCAGCGCTTTTCGCTGCGGTTGCACCATGTGCGGAATCCTCAAATACCAGGCAGTTTTCTGGATGGAGATCAAGGCACTGGGCCGCCTGGATATACAAAGCAGGATCGGGTTTCACTTTTTCCACATGGTCCGAAGTGCGGATGCACTGAAAATAATCGAACAGCTCGAGGTTTTTCAGGTGGCCCGAAACCCAGCGGTAGCTGGAGCTGGATGCCAAACCGATTTTCAGGTCCAACTCCTGCGCCATCTTGAGGTAATCCTCTACTCCGTCCCGGGCTTTCTCCTGGGCCAGAGTTGAGAGGAACTTCTCTTCATACTGTCGCTCAAGGAGCGCATGTTCCACTTGTTTGCCGATCTGCTGCTCCATGTAATGGAACGGCGAGAAGCCGCTGTCTGTGCCGACTTCATTTTGCCACAGCGCAAGCGGAAGTTCACTTCCGTATTCGCTGAACATTTCTTGAAGAATGCGATACTGATGCGTTTCCGTATCAAAAATCAAACCGTCAAAATCGAATATAATTCCTTTGATCATAAGGCACTTCCTTTGCTGATGAATTGGATCAGATGAACTATGGAGTTTAATCTTTCAAGCCATTTTGGACAAGTTTTCTTAAGTCAATCGCTTCACACCAGCAGTTTCGTCACTTCGCGTGAAATGGCGTGTGTATTGACGGCTGATTCCAGCTGTCCATTTTTCACGCATTCGATGAACTCCGCCAACTCATAATACATGGTATCGAATTCATGCGCTATCGATAAATCTTCAGTTTCGCCATCTCTGTATTTAACGGTGATGCGTTTCGGGTCGCTGATCCGGTCGATCTCGATCAGGCCATTCTCACCCTGGATTTCACTCGGCATAAAGGAATCCGAAATCTTCGAATACATGATGACCGCTTCCATGCCTTCGTAAATCAGGATCATGCTGCCTTGTCCATCTGCGCCTGTCGATAGTAGATAATCGTTCCTCAGGGCCGACTTTGGTGCACCTGCCAAATGGATGACGGGTGCGATGCCGTAGACGCCCAGGTCCATTTTAGCGCCGTTGCCGAGTTCCGGCTTGAAGGCATTTTCAATGACGCCATTTTTGTAATTGTCGTAGCGTGAAGAATATTGGTTGTAATGGAAGACGAAACGGCGGATCGGTCCGATCTTGTCCAAATTCCCCTTCAAATTCAGGAAAGAGGGGGTCACCGTGGATTTCATAGCTTCCATAAAAGTGGTCCCGTGCGTATGCGAAGCTGCAATGACGCGGTCCATTTCCTCGACTGATGTCACTGCAGGCTTTTCACACAGGACATGGATGCCATGCTCTATAGCCAGGATGCTTTGCTCTGCATGAAAGGCATTGGGGGATGCGATATACACCGCATCGATTTCCCCGCTGCTGAACATGGCTTTCATATCCGTATAGACATTTTCGGCTTCATGCTTTTCTGCAAATGCGCGGCCGGTTTCCGTCTTACGGGAATAGATGGCCCCGATGATGAATTCAGGATGTTGCTTTGCCGCTTTAATAAACCGGTCAGTGATCCAATTTGTTCCGATGATGCCAAATCTCATTGCGATTCCTCCTAGTGTAACTGATGTGCTTATCTTCTATTCTAACGCAGATTCCCAAAAAAGGAGGGGTTACTCTTTTCCTCTATGAAGCGGAAAATTAATGGGTAGAGTTGTAAGCGGTTTCAAATTAGACTGAAGGTGTAGTCGAATATTTCAGAAAATTAGTTCGGGAGGGGTAAAAAGATGAAGAACATATTATTGGCTTGTTCAGCGGGGATGTCCACCAGCCTATTGGTCACCAAAATGGAAGAAGCGGCGAAGAGCAGAGGGATTGATGTAACCATCTGGGCAGTCTCACAGGACAAAGCACCCAAGGATATGGAAAAGGCGGATGTCCTGTTGATCGGTCCACAAATGAGGTTTATGAAGAAGAAATTCGCGAAAGTGGCGGAAGAAGTCGGTATCCCGCTGGAGGTCATCGATTCGATGGCCTATGGCAGACTGGACGGCGAAGCAGTATTGAACAGAGCGATGGAATTGATCGAAACCCATTAACGGAGTGGAGGAAAGAAAATGGAGAACAATAAGTTTATGTCGTTTTTGGAAAGTTTTTTACTGCCACTTGCGGATGCACTGAACAACAATCGGTACTTGACTGCCTTGCGGGACGGATTCATGGTCGCCTTGCCTTTGATTATTTTCGGTTCCATCTTTGTAGTCATCGCCAATTTCCCGTTCCTTGATCGTGTCATCAGCCCGGAAGCTTTTGCGGCCTATCAAAGTGCCCTAGGGCCTGCGTCCGCTGCGACGCTCAGCATCATGGGGCTGTTTGTCATCATCGGCATCGGCTATAAACTGACCGCCCATTATGGACAGGACGCCATTTATGGCGGAGTTGTCGCTTTGGCGGCTTTCTTGATTTTGACGCCGCAGGTTTTGGAAGATGTACCAGGCGTAATTCCAACTTCAGCTCTTGGGGCACAAGGGATGTTCCTTGGAATTTTCACTGCATTTCTTTCTGCGGAACTTAATCGCTTTTTCATCGAGCGTGGCTGGACCATCAAGATGCCGGCGGGTGTGCCGGCAGCCGTATCGAAATCGTTCAGTGCGTTGATCCCGATCACCTTAACACTGTCCGTCTTTTTGCTCATCCGCGTGTTGTTCAGCTTTACAACATTTGAAACCATGCAAAACTTCATCTTCACGATTATCCAACAGCCGTTGACGATTCTCGGTAGCGGTTTGCCGGCAACAATCATCATCGTCCTGCTGACGCAGGTCTTCTGGTTCTTCGGCTTGCATGGGCAAATCATCATCAACTCAGTATTCGATCCGATCTGGTTTACTCTTAATGACCAGAACCTGGTGGCTTTCCAAGCTGGAGAAGCCCTTCCGAACATTGTGACCAAGCAATTCATCGATTCATTCCTTGTTGGAATGGGGGGGACGGGAATGACGCTTGCGGTCATTGTGTTGATTTTTGCCATCGGTAAAAGCAGACAGCTCAAGGAATTAGGAAAGCTGGGGGCTCCGGCTGGCGTTTTCAATGTCAACGAACCGATCATCTTCGGTTTGCCGATCATCATGAATCCGTTGATCATCATCCCGTGGATGCTGGCACCGGTTGCAGTAACAGTCATCACGTATTACTCGATGGCCGCAGGGTTGGTGCCAAGACCGGCAGGAATTATCGTGCCATGGACGACACCTCCTATCCTCAATGGCTTCCTGGCAACAGGAAATGCGTGGCAGGGCGGTGTGCTTCAGGCAGTTAACATGCTGGTCGTCATGGTGATCTGGTGGCCGTTCCTGCGGATTCTGGACAAAAATTATTATGATACTGAACGGGAAGAAGCTTGATCATTTTCCTGAAAACTACTAGTAGAGGTGACCGCAAATGCAGATGGACACAATCACAGAAATTGCTTTTCAAATAATCCTGAATGCTGGCAATGGAAAATCCAGTGCCATGGAAGCGATACAAGCTGCAAAAGCCAATGATTTCGAGGAAGCGGATAGGCTTTTGACCGTGGCGGGGGAGGAAATGGGGAAAGCCCATGCTTACCAGACGCAATTATTGCAGAAAGAAGCCAGCGGAGAAGAAAATACCATTACGGTAATGCTGATCCATTCACAAGATCATTTGATGACTTCAATGACAGTCAGAGACTTGGCTGTCGAAATCGTTGAGATCTATCGCAATAAATAGAACCAAATGGAGGTTGTTGAATGGCTGTACAGTATAAGTTTCCAGAAGGATTTTGGTGGGGAAGCGCGACATCTGCGACGCAGATAGAAGGCGCATCAGAAGAAGGCGGAAAAGGCCCGAATATCTGGGACCACTGGCATCGAAACGAGCCCAATCGTTTTTTTGAAGAAGTGGGTCCCGAATCCACCTCTGATTTTTATCATCTATATAAAGAAGACATCGGGTTGATGAAAGAGATTGGCCATAATACGTTCCGGCTGTCCATTTCCTGGTCCCGGCTGATTCCGGGAGGACGCGGGCAAGTCAATCCGGAAGCGGTGACTTTCTACAACAATGTCATCGATGAATTGAGGGCGCAGGACATCGAACCTTTCATCACGCTTTACCATTTTGACATGCCACTTGAACTGCAGCAGGAAGGCGGCTGGGAGAACCGGTCGGTCGTGGAGGCGTATGCAGCGTTTGCTGAACAATGCTTCCGGTTATTCGGTGGCCGGGTGAAAAAATGGTTTACGTTCAATGAGCCGATTGTGCCGGTCGAAGGTGGGTACCTTTACGATTTCCACTATCCGAACGTAGTGGATGCGAGACGTGCTGTGCAAGTGGCTTATCATACGATGATAGCCCATGCAAAAGCGGTCAGGACATTTCGGACAACTGGAATTACAGAGGGGCAGATCGGCATTATTTTGAACCTGACACCTTCCTATCCGAGAAGCCAGCATCCAGCCGACTTGAAAGCTTCCAATGCCGCTGATCTGTTTTTTAACCGCAGCTTCCTGGATCCGGCGGTGTTAGGAAAGTATCCAGAGGAATTGGTGGAACTGCTGAGTGGGCATGGGCAGCTGCCGCATACCGAAAAAGGCGATCAGGCTTTATTGGAAGCGGGAATCGTCGATATTCTGGGCGTCAATTACTATCAGCCGAGGCGGGTGAAGGCGAAAGAGCATCTGCCGAATCCACATGGGCCGTTCATGCCGGACTGGTATTTTGATAACTATGAACTGCCGGGCAGAAAGATGAATCCTTATCGCGGCTGGGAAATCTATGAAAAAGGGATCTATGACATTATGGTCAATCTACGGGACAACTACGGCAACATCCAATCGTATATCGCTGAAAATGGCATGGGTGTCCAGGACGAATCCCGGTTCATGGAACACGGGGAGATACAGGACGATTACCGGATTGAATTTATCAGCGGACACTTAAAGTGGCTGCATAAAGCCATTGAAGAAGGCTGCAATGTCAAAGGCTATCATTTATGGTCGTTCATGGACAATTGGTCGTGGATGAACGCCTATAAAAATCGCTACGGCTTCTTTTCCGTCGATACCGAAACAAAGAAAAGGACACCGAAAAAAAGCGCCCATTGGATCAAAAAGGTTTCTGAACAGAACGGCTTTAACTAGTTTGGGAGGAGTGAATACATGGAGGGCATCAAAATAGTGACGATTGGCGGTGGCTCGAGCTATACGCCTGAATTGGTTGAAGGGTTTATTAACCGCTACCCCGAATTGCCGGTCCGGGAACTGTGGCTTGTCGATATTCCGGAAGGACGGGAGAAGCTCGAAATCGTGTCGGCTCTTGCCAGGCGTATGGTGGAGAAGGCAGGGGTTCCGATTGAGATCCGCACTACGCTGGATCGCCGGGAGGCTCTGCCGGGAGCGGATTTCGTCACGACGCAAATCCGTGTCGGCCACTTGGAAGCGCGTGCCAAAGACGAGCGGATTCCATTGAAATACGGTGTAATCGGACAGGAAACTAATGGTCCGGGCGGCCTGTTGAAGGGGCTGCGTACGATTCCGGTCATTTTGGAGATTTGCCGGGATATCGAAGAACTGTGTCCGGACGCCTGGTTCATCAATTTTTCGAATCCAGCCGGAATGGTCACAGAAGCCATCCTTCGCTACAGCGGCATTACGAAAACCATCGGCCTGTGCAATGTGCCGATCGGGATGCATATGGCGGTGGCAGAGATGCTCGGAGTCGAAAAGAACCGTATCCACATCGACTTTGCTGGCTTGAACCACATGGTGTATGGCTTGGAAGTCTATTTGGACGGCAAAGCGGTCATGGGCGAGGTGCTGGATAAACTGGCAAGCGGGCCGTCGATGACCATGAAAAATATTGTCGATGTTGGTTGGGAAAAGGATTTCATCAAAGCTTTGAACCTGCTGCCGTGTCCGTACCACCGTTATTACTACCAGACGGAGAAAATGCTTGCCCAGGAACAACGGGACCTGCAGGAAAAAGGGACGCGTGCTGAAGTGGTGCAGAAACTGGAAAAAGAATTATTCACTTTATACAGCGATGAAAATCTGGCGGTCAAACCGAAACAATTGGAAGAACGGGGCGGTGCATTTTACAGCGATGCGGCCTGCAACCTCATCAACTCCATCTATAACAACAAACAGGATATCCAAGTGGTCAATGTCCGGAATAATGGAGCGATTTCCAGCCTTCCGGCGGATTCGGCAGTTGAAGTCAGCTGCATCATCACGAATGAGGGACCGAAGCCGATCGCTATGGGCGACATGCCGGTTGCAGTCAGCGGCCTGGTCCAGCAAATCAAATCATTTGAGCGCCTGGCTGCAGAAGCGGCGGTGACCGGAGATTATCCTACCGCGTTGCTGGCGATGACGATCAATCCTCTCGTGCCATCCGACAGCTTAGCGAAGAAAATTCTGGACGAAATGCTGGAAGCCCATAAAGAACACCTGCCGCAATTCGAAAAATCCTATATCAGCTGATCTAAAGGGCTTCTCTATTTCAAGCGGATTCTGTATTTAAGCGGTCTATAGCTCAAATTTGAATTTAAACAGATTAAATATTCCGAATTCAATTATAATAGACTTAAAGAACTAGGTCATAATGCTCTACAAAGCAGCGTAAGGAGAAGTGGCGATATGTTGACCTCAAGAATGAAAACTATTTTTCGTGAATTGATGGCGGCGGAAACGCCGATTACTGGTAAATACCTGGCGATGCTCAATCAGGTTTCTTCGCGGACAATCCGTGAAGACGTCAAAGTACTGGATTCGCTGCTGATTGAACATGGCGCCTATATCGATTCGATTATGGGGCAGGGCTATAAATTGGGAATTATGGAAGAGCAGCTTTTCCGGGACTATTTAAAAATGCTGGCGATGGAAGATACGGAACTCGAAACCATTATTCCAAAAATGCCCGAAGAGCGGATCGCTTATTTGATCAAACGTTTTCTACTAAGCGATGGGTATATCAAGCTTGAGGAGCTGGCTGATGAACTGTATATAAGCAAGTCGACCCTTCAGAACGATTTAGGCCATGTGAAAAAAATGCTGGCAGTCTATGATATCCGTCTGGAATCGCGTCCAAATTATGGATTGTCTGTCAATGCCGATGAATTGAAGCGCCGTTTTTGTATGGCGGAATATATATTCATCCGGGAAGAGCTGGTAAACGAATTGTTCAAGCCTCATTTCTCTTCCTTGTCACAGGAGGAATTGGATTCCATTCTGGCGATTGTCATGGAGCAGATTGAAGAGAATGGAGTGCTTGTATCGGACATTGCCATCAATAACCTCGTGATCCATCTGGCTATCGCCTATAAAAGAATAAAAGAAGGCTATAACGTTACGTTACACTCTGCGGATATTGATGAAATACTGGAGCAAAAGGAATACAAAGTAGCCCAGAAAATCGTCAAGAAAGTGCAAGAGAAGTTTGCTGTGCATTTTCCTTTGGAAGAGGTGGCTTACATTGCTATGCATTTGTTGGGCACCAAAATTGCCGCTCACCCAGCTGCTGGGGAAAAGGCGGTCCAACAGGTGATCCAGAAAGAGATCACTGACTTGGTCATGAAAGCATTGGGCAGAATCGAGTCAAAACTGAATTTAGGCATACAGGAAGATCAGGAATTGATCATCGCTTTGAGCCTGCATTTAAAGCCGGCCGTAAATCGTTATCGATACGGCATGAACATCCGGAATCCGATGCTTCAGGATATCAAAGCAAACTATCCCGTTGCGTTTGAAGCCGGAATCATAGCTGGAATAACCATCAATGAAGCGATTGGAGCCGTCATTGATGAAAACGAAATCGGTTACCTGGCGCTTCATTTAGCCGCTGCGATTGAGCGGAGAAAATCCGAAGTGGTCCCGAAAAAATGCCTGATCGTCTGTGCATCGGGATTGGGGACCGCTCAATTGATCTATTACAAATTAAAATCCCAATTCGGCGAAAGCCTGGAAGTGGTCGGCACAACCGAATACTACAAGCTGGGGCAATGTGGATTGGAGGGGATCGATTTCATTATCAGTTCCATTCCAATCCAGGAAGAGTTGGCTGTTCCGGTCATTGTGGTCAATGCAATTTTGGGCGAGTCGGATATACGGAAAATCGAAAAGTATATCCTTAAGGAACAACAAGACATCTCTTTTTATTTTAAAAAAGACCGGGTGTTCTTGGGGCAAGAGCTGGGTACGAAAGAACAAACTTTGGAATTTCTGCATGAAAAATTGATGGAACAAGGGCTGGTGGATGAAGGCTGTCTTCAGGCGGTATTCGAAAGGGAAAAAGTGGCGCCGACCTCCTTCGGGAACTTTGTTGCTATTCCTCATCCCATCACACCGCATTCCGAAACGACTTTTTTAACAGTATGCACGCTGAAGAAACCGATCATTTGGAAAGATAAGCCGGTCCAGTTTGTTTGTCTGCTGAATGTCATGAAAGACAGCCAGGAAGATCTGCAGGTCATGTATGACCTGCTCGGCAGAATCATTCATGACAGCGCAATTGTTGAACGGTTGATTAAAGCCAAAACCTACGAGGATTTTATGAAAGTGATTGCATTGTAGGGGAGCTTGACCAACATTTCTAACTATTATCTGTTCAAGTTGCTGATCTTTCAGGTAAAGGAGTGAAAAGATGAACTATGCCATTGGTGTGGATATCGGCGGAACAAAAGTAGCTGTTGCGGCAGTGGATGAGCAGGGAACGATCATCTGCCAATCGGTCATTCCGACAAACCTCCAAATTCCGCCTGAAGCCATGATTGTTGAAATTCAACAGGAAATCAGGCGGATAATCGAAAAGTCAGGTGTCTTGATGGCTCAGCTGATGGGAATCGGCATAGGGGCACCGGGTCCGTTAGACAGCAGGAACGGGCTCATCTCCTGCCCGCCAAATTTGCAGACATGGGTGGATATCCCAATCCGGGAATTGATCGGGCGGTCCTTTCCTGTCCCGATTCTTCTGGAAAATGATGCAAATGCAGCGGCGCTTGCCGAAAAATGGATCGGAGCCGCGACAGAAAATGAAAACTTCATCTACATCACAGTCAGTACCGGGATAGGGGCTGGCATCATTGCTGAAGGACAGCTGCTTAAAGGTTTGAAGGGAAATGCGGGAGATATCGGACATACCGTCATCGATCCTTCTTACGGAAAATGTGCCTGCGGACAGTCGGGCTGTCTTGAATCCATTGCGTCAGGAACCGCCATTGCGAAAAGAGCTTCAGAAATCCTCGGTGAAAAGGTAACGGCAAAAGAGGTTTTTCACCTTTATCAGGAAGGGAATTCCCAGATAATCGAATACATGCAAGAAGTCTTTAAGGTGCTTGGTGTGACTGCTGTCAATATGATCAATACCTTCGACCCTGAAAAGCTCGTTATTGGTGGCGGAGTTTCTGAATTCGGAGAGCCGATGTTCGATTCGATCCGACAGTATGTCCAGCGCTATGCCTTGAATCCGACAGGCAGAAAAACGGAAGTTGTGGCGGCAAAGCTTGGCCAACAAGCCGGAGTCATTGGTGCAGCAGCTCTTTGCTTTAAGTAACCAGGAATCGGAGGAACTTCACTATGTACGAAGAACCTATTTTTTTGGAACCATTCTTTCAGGATCGAATTTGGGGCGGCCAGAAGCTTCACACTTTCTTCGGCTATGATATTCCATCAGATAAAACAGGGGAAGCATGGGTGATATCAGCTCATAAAAATGGACCATCTACAATTGCGAATGGGCTGTTGAAGGGAAAGAATCTGCTGGAAGCCTGGAATGACAATCCTTTATTATTCGGAAAAGAACAAGGCAGCGGGGAGTTCCCGCTGCTGGTGAAAATCCTGGATGCCAATGAAAGCCTGTCTGTTCAGGTCCATCCGGATGCCGCTTACGCGCGGAAAATGGAAAATATGCCTTTTGGAAAAGCGGAATGCTGGTATGTGTTGGATTGCGAACCGGACAGCCAAATTATTCTGGGGCACCGGGCAGAGAGCCAGGAAGACTTCAAGAGACGGGTGGACGCAGAACAATGGGACGAGCTGCTGCTTCCGCTGCCCGTCAAAAAAGGTGATTTCTTCTATATTCCGAGCGGAACGGTTCATGCCATCGGAAAAGGAATCATGATAGTGGAGATCCAGCAGAGCTCGGACATCACCTATCGCGTATACGATTATAACCGGATTACAGACGAAGGAAAGACACGCGAACTTCAAATCCAATCAGCGATCGACGTCATCAACTTTCCTCATCACCCAGTCCAGCCCCCTAAGACTGCAGTAAATGATGGCGATCTCGCGAGTATGCAATTAATAAAAGAATCCTATTTTACGGTTTACCATTGGCAAATTAACGGGGAAGTGAAAACCCCTTTGAAAAGGAATTATCTGTTGATCAGCGTCATTGCCGGCGCGGGAGAAATCTCTGTTAACGGACAGTCTTTTCCGGTGGAAAAAGGCAGTCATTTTATTTTGCCATCTACGGTTGAAACATATGGAATCTCAGGAAAACTGGAGCTTTTGGTCACTCACGAATGACGAAGCTGCGCAGGCATGTGTCCCCAAAATAGAACAATTATTTTTAAGGCATATTCAGTTAAAGATAAACTAAGGGATAGAGGAGTTGGATCATAATGGTTGAAAAGCAATTTACAATCACAGACGAAGCGGGGATTCATGCACGTCCGGCAGCGATTTTGGTGAACTTGGCAAACAAATTCGAGTCAGAAGTGAACATTGTCCATCAGGAGAAAAAAGTGAATCTAAAGTCCATTTTAGGCGTGATGTCATTGGGCATTGCTTATGGCACCGAGTTTAAAGTGAACATTGAAGGATCCGATGAAGAAGACGCCATCAAAGAAATTGAGAAAATCATGCATAAAGAGGGATTGGCTGAGTGACATATTTTTAAAAAATAGGTGCTCCAACAAGTTCTGCATATAAACGAACGGAGAAAAAGAATTCCTTTTCTCCGTTCGTTTTTTTGAATGAGGTTGTTTTTCTGAGACAGCAGGCGGGAAGAGGGATCTAAAGTTTTTTATTTTTTCCTTCACTTACCTGAAAGCTGTTCGTAAATATGTATGTAAATTCGCGAACATTTGTAAAATGACTTGATAGGTTTACAAGCGGTTTTGGTTTTAATACAGAATAAAAAAAGCAGAATATATTGGGGTATTTTGGTGTGATATATTAGAAACTGGATTAATGATTTATGTAGAGTAGACTTATAAAAATAAATTGGAGGGGGAATAAAATGAACAAATTTGGTTTGTTATCTCTACTGATGTTTGTTGTTAGTCTCGTTGCATTCTTTACAATGAGAGGACCAGATGGAGATATTTATTTAACTATAATAGTATTAAGTACTCTTTCGGTTATTGGTCTGTTATTTGCAGCATTATCTAAACAATTGTTATGGATGGTTTTAGGTAGTGGAGTGAATTTTATTGCATTGATATTCGCCTTTCTACTTTTATTTGCAATGGGAATAAGTGAGCCTTAAAAACTCAGATGAAACAAATCAAAAACTACCTTTACACAACTTAAAATTCAAAGCATTTGAAGAGTGTAATGTATCAAGAATATTAAGTATTTGAATGTAACAAAAGTGCAGTAAGTGAAAAAATTGAGGGGTGAATTATATGGAAAGTGCTTTTCTATTCATCGGTATATACCTCATCCCAGTTTTGAGTATTATTTTTTGCCTTAACCTTGTGGCCATAATCAAAAAGGTAAAAAGGGATGAGAAAACAATAGTTAATACAATTTGGCTCACAACATCATTTGTGTTCATTACATGGAGTATCGCCATTATAGCTTCTGTGGGAGTCTAATAAAATTACTAGATCTGAATATAACTTAATATGAATTAAGTTATATTCAGATTTATCGTTTGCGAATACTTGAGAAAGATTAATTCAATAAAAATAATGGTTTTTAATAGATATCGGAATACTTAAAAAATAAGATGAACTAAATGTATTTATTTAGTACATTAGGAATGAGACTTCTGAAAAAAATTTCTGCTTTTAGAAAATTTCATAAGCTAGATCCTAAATCAGAACTGTTGGTCGGTATATTTTTTCAGGCAAATTATATGAAGAGGAGAATATTATGAAAAGGTTATCTTTAGGATTATTAATTTTTATTTTTATAGTAAGTTTCTTTGTTGTGCAAAATAACATCGAACTTGCTATGAATGTGACTGGAATACTAGGGCTCGTAGGCATCTTAATCGGGGGCTTTTTGAAAACAGGTTTCATTAGCTCTAATGCACCTGTTATCGGGAATTTGGCCATTATAAAATTAGATGAAACACTCAACTTATCAAATACTGTCTTACTGATAGCTTTGCCTAATTTTCTCGGGTCCATCTTATTGTATTTTTTGAAATAAGCTATGAATTTTACAGATAACGAGTTTACATCTGAGGGATTATCGGAAGCAGCAATAG
Organism: Planococcus sp. SE5232; assembly: GCF_050686535.1. Classification (NCBI taxonomy): domain Bacteria; kingdom Bacillati; phylum Bacillota; class Bacilli; order Caryophanales; family Caryophanaceae; genus Planococcus; species Planococcus sp. SE5232. Next base: position 394,095 of record NZ_JBOGCP010000001.1, read on the forward strand.
ATTCTACATATAATTCAAAGAACCCAACAACCTTCGCATAAAAGGTTGCTGGGTTCTTTAAAATAATACGCAAAATAAAGTTTAAGTTGATGCAAATTATCTCTTAAAGTGACAGTTCAGTTGTCCTGGAATCATAAGACTATAACTGGACTCAGTCAAAATCCTTTTTCTCCCATTCATCCTCTGGAATCTCCAGATCTTCACCTGAAAAACGCTCTTCCTGAAACGGATCGCCGTTCATGTGGAAGCCGTTCTGCTCCCAGAAGCCAGGTTGGTTTTCATCGATGAATTCGATGCCGCGGACCCATTTGACACTTTTCCAGAAATACAGATGAGGCACCACGAAGCGCAGCGGATAACCGTGTTTGGCTGTCAGTGGTTCGCCGTCAAGTGAATGGGCAAGCAGCACATCTTCCCGGTCGAGGTCGGACAGGGCAAGATTGGTGGTGTAATCATTGTCACCATGAAGCATCACATAACCGCTTTTCGGTGTTACGCCCAATTCTTTCATCAGATCGATAAAGCGGACACCTGTAAATGTATTATCGAAGCGGGACCAGCGTGTGACACAGTGGATGTCGCGGGTAATCGTTGTTTGTGGCAACTTCAATAAGTCGTCGTAATGCAGTGTAACTTCCTTGTCGACCTGGCCAAAGATCTTCAAGGTCCAGGTGGCCATATCATAGACCGGCACTTCGCCTTCGTGCAGGACCGGAAAGCGCTCGGTCAGCACTTGGCCAGGTGGCAGGCGTTCAGCCAGTGCGGGATCCACTACGGGTACCCGTGTTTTTTTGATTCGTTCGGCTTTGCTCAACTTCATAGATATCACTCCTTAAAATAAAAAAAATCTTCCGCTGAAAAAGGGAAGAGTGGTTATCTGCTCGTGAAATTCTCTTCCTCATCTTTCAGAACATCGTGCTTCTGCTGGATTTGGCACCATTCCAGTTACGTTAACTGGCGGTTGCCGGGCGTCGTAGGGCCATTCCCTCTGCCTCTCTTGATAAGGATGTAGCATATTTAATTTTTTGTTGAATTTGTTCAGCTTTCATCAGTGAAGAGTGAAAAAGTCTTTACTGATTGAAGTTTCTCTTTATTTTACTCAAATGCTCTGTTTCTTACAAGATTATTCGCAAAATTATTTAGCTTCTCTTCAGCTGGCGTTATACTGAAGGTACGTGGAGAATTTACCGGAACCGGTGAGCTGCATTTCAAACGAATAAGGGGTCTTTATTAATGAAAAAAATGATAACTATTATAAGCATAGCCATCCTGCTGAGCGCCTGCAGCAATACATCGGCTGGCAACGACAGTGAGCTGTTGGTTTCGGCAGCCTCAAGCCTGACGGAAGTGATGAAAAAGATGGAAGAGGAATTTCAACAGGTGGAACCGGATATTGACTTATCCTTCAATTACGGATCATCCAGCAAGCTGAGAAGCCAAATCGAGCAAGGGGCACCTGCAGATTTGTTTTTATCGGCCAGCATGAAGGATATGGACCTGCTCGAATCGCAGCAGCTCATAGACGCTGCAAGCATCAGTCCATTTGCTGAAAATCGGCTGGTTCTGGCTTCTTTGGAAGAGTTCCCGGAATCGGTGGATTTTGAGGAAGTAGTGATGGATGCAGAAGAAACCATTGCCGTTGGAGAGCCTGACAGCGTGCCGGTTGGAGCGTATACAAGGCAGGCATTGGAAAGCCAAGGGTTATGGCAGCCGCTTGAAGGGCGTCTAATCTATTCCAAAGACGCAAGGCAAGTGGTGACTTACGTAGAAAGCGGGAATGCAGGTCTTGGCATCATCTATTCTTCCGATGCCGTTATTTCCCGGGAAATAACAGCGACGCTCGAGCTGCCCGGACAGATAGATCCTGTCGTCTACCCTGGAGCCGTTGTAACCGCGTCAGAGAATCAGCAGGCTGCTGCAGCTTTTCTGGATTTTGTCACGGGTCCAACAGGCCAGGCCATTTTTAAGGACTACGGCTTTTTGCCGGGAGATGGAAAAGCGCCATGACGCCATATGATTTGTCTCCACTTTGGTTATCGCTGAGAGTCGCGGTCATTTCCACATTATTTGTATTTCTGGCCAGCCTGGCGCTTGCCCGCTTGATGAACAGGCGTGATTTTTTTGGGAAAAGCTTCGTGGAAGCCCTGATTCTGCTGCCTTTGGTTTTGCCGCCGACGGTTATCGGCTTCGGCTTGATCGTTTTATTCGGCGTCAATGGTCCACTCGGCATCCTCTTGGAGCAGTGGTTTGGATTTCGTGTCGTCTTTACTTGGATCGGCGCAGCCATTGCGTCTTTTGTGGTGTCTTTGCCGCTGATGTATCAAAGCGTTCTGGCCGCTTTTGAAAAAGTGGATCCGCGTTGGGAAAACGTGGCGCGGACGATGGGCGTGTCCGAATGGCGGATTTTCCGGACCATCACATTTCCACTTGCCTGGTCGGGTATTCTGGCGGGATTAATCCTGGCGTTTGCACGGGGTATCGGTGAATTCGGGGCCACTTTGATGATTGCCGGCTACATCCCGGGCGTTACGGAAACGGTGCCGCTCGCGATTTACTTCGCCTATGAAGCAGGCGATATGGAAAAAGCCCTGTTTTGGGTGCTGATCATTTCCTCGCTTGGAGTCGCCGCCATCGCCTGGGTCAACTACTGGCGCAAAAAAAACGCAATACGAATCGGCAGGGAGTGAGCAGATGCTTAAAGTGGATGTTCAAAAGCAATTGGATCATTTTAACTTGGATATGGAGTTTGAACTGGGGCAGGAAATTCTGGCACTTGTGGGGTCTTCCGGTTCGGGCAAAACCACGTTGCTGAACTGCTTGGCGGGAATTGTCCATCCGGATGCAGGGGAAATTTCATTGAACGGCCGGAATTTTTACAGGGAAGGGCAGAAGCCGCTTAAAATCCAAAAAAGGAAAGTGGGCTATTTGTTTCAGGATTACGCGCTGTTCCCGCATCTGACTGCGGAACAGAATATTCTGTATGCGCTGTCGCGAGTCGCGGATACATCACCTATTACCGAACTTACAAAAATCCTTGGAATCACCGGGCTGCTGGCCAAATACCCGCACCAGATTTCAGGAGGCGAAAAGCAGCGTGTGGCGTTGACGCGTGCAATGGCCATTCAGCCCGATATCCTGCTGCTCGATGAACCATTTTCAGCTTTGGACGACGCCAACCGTGACCGCTGCCAGGACGAACTGCTGCGGATTCACCGGCAATGGCAAATACCGATCATCTTTGTGACGCATCGGATTGCCGATGCTGAGAAATTGGCAGACCGGATCATCCGGATTGAAAAAGGACAGATGACGGAGCAAACAGTATTTTGATAGGGACTGCAGTTATAGATTGGCCATGATAAAGTGATACTAACGAAGAAACCGTTTGGACGATCAAGCGGCAGGAAAGTGGGAAACAATGTGGATGAACGCTATTCAAGGCAAGTGTTATTCAAACCGCTTGGCCAGACCGGCCAGGAAAAGCTCGGATTATCGTCTGTCACCATCGTCGGCTGCGGAGCTTTGGGCTCGGCGATTGCAGAAACGCTGACGCGTGCAGGCGTCGGAACCATCCATTTAGTCGACCGTGATTATGTGGAGGTGTCAAATCTTCAGCGTCAACAGCTTTTCACGGAAACGGATGCCCAGCAGATGCTGCCGAAAGTGGCGGCTGCGGAGCAGCGGTTAAAAGCGATTCGCAGTGATCTCCATCTAATCACTTATCTGGAGCACTTGGATGCGGCAGGAATGGAGAAATTGGCTGCTGTCAGCGATCTGATCCTGGATGCCACCGATAATTTTGAAACTCGCCTACTGATTAATGATGCTTCTGTAAAATACGGCGTACCTTGGATCTACGGCGCCTGTGTAGGCAGTTCGGGAGTGGTTTTCCCGTTCATACCTGGAGAAAGTTCCTGCTTCCGTTGCCTATTGCCTGTGTTGCCAGCCATCAATGAAACCTGTGATACGGTCGGTATCATCTCGCCGGCGGTTCAGGTGACGGCTGCACTTCAATGTACAGAAGCGCTGAAATGGTTGAGCGGCAACCGTGAAGCGATGCGCAAAAAGATCCATCACTTCAATATGTGGGACAATAGCCAATTGGATATCGGAGTGTCGCGCATCAAGGACCCTGCCTGCAAAACATGCGGGCCAGATGCAGTATTCCCGTCGCTAAACGAAGCAGGAGTGAACGCCTATGCCGTTTTATGCGGTCGTGATGCCGTGCAGATTCTGCCTGATCCGAATCGTCCGATCACTTTGGACGACGCTGAAAAAGTGGGCAACCGGCTGGAAGCGGGAGTAAGGAGAACACCTTATTTTGTCGAATTGAAGGTCTTTAACCACCGCATGATACTATTCGGAAACGGACGTTTACTGATTCACGGCGTCCACAATGTGACAGAAGGCCGGAAATTATACCATCAAGTATTCGGTTGATCAGGAAGGGGAGTTTGTATGTCGGAATCATTCGAAGGGGTTCAACATGTCCGTGTGGCAGTGTTGACGATCAGCGATACGCGGACAAAAGAGACGGACACCGGGGGACAGCTCGTTCAGCAACTGGCTGGGAATGAAGGGCTGGAACTTGTCGCTTACGACATAGTGGCAGATGATATAGCGGCTATTCGTGTCGCTATTTCCGACTGGCTGGAACAGGATGAAATTGATGTAATCATCACAACCGGCGGAACAGGAATCGCCAAACGCGATGTTACGTTAGAGGCGGTCGAGCCGTTGTTTGAAAAGGAAATTGACGGTTTTGGCGAGCTCTTCCGTTACGTCAGCTTTACTGAAGACATCGGCACAAAAGCCCTTTTAAGCCGGGCGGCGGCAGGTGTAGCCAATGATAAAGCCATCTTTGTCCTGCCTGGATCCCGTGGAGCTGTAAAACTGGCGATGGAACGCCTGATTTTGCCGGAAATCCAGCATATCCATTCGGAGCTGACTAAGCATCGTCAGACTGGTGAATAACCGGCTGACAAAACAGAGCCATTCATAATTTAATACCAAAAGCCTCAAAAGCCGTCATCGAAATGACGGCTTTTGAGGCTTTTTTATGGATTTGATCAAACGGTGAAGTTGCCACTGTCGTTCAGTCGCGTGCGTAATCGCCTGATTTCCCACCGGTTTTCTGGAGCAGCATGGTCGGTCCGATGACCATTTCCTTGCCGGCTGCTTTGCACATGTCGTAGATGGTCAAAGCAGCAGCTGAAGCCGCAGTGAGTGCTTCCATCTCGACACCGGTCGGCCCCTTCGTTTTGACTTCGGCTGTCAACAGGACTTCAAAATGATTGGCGTCTTCATCGACATTCCATTGGAATTCAATATCGACTCCGCTGAGAGCCAAAGGATGGCACATCGGGATGATTTGGGCGGTATTTTTGGCGGCCATGATGCCGGCGACCTGGGCAACGGCGAAAACATCGCCTTTTTTATTGGTGCCTTCTTTAATCTGCTGGTATATCGCTTTGTTCAGCAAAACCGAAGTTGTGGCACGGGCAGTGCGGACGCTGTCTTTCTTATCGGAGACGTCGACCATCTTGGCGCGTCCCTGGGCATTGAAATGAGTCAGTTCAGACAAAGAAATCATCCTTTCACTAGTAAGTGATTTCAGTATAGCATGGCTGGGAGGTCTCTTCCTTTTGAACAATTAACCATTTTTGGCTGTACTCCATACAAAGCTTTATTGACAAGTAGAAGAACTGCCGACTATAGTTCAATTTAAAGTCGGAACATTACATAAATAAAGCGAGGGGCAATAAAAATGAAAGAAGAACAGGCATACAAACAAATTAAGAAAATGATCATTGAGGGGAAATTCTCAGTGAAAGAAGCGATCAGCATCAATCGTCTGGCGGAGCAGCTGGTGATGAGCCGAACACCGATTCACCGGGCATTGTCGCGTTTAGAACGGGAAGGGTATATTACCATTACACCCCAGGTCGGCGTTTTTGTGCGGCGGCCAGATGCGAGGGAAGTGCAGGAAAGGCTGCTGCTTTGCGTTAACATCGATGTTTTCCTGGCAGAGCAGGCGGCCAAATCAATCAATGAACTTCAACTCGAGGAATTGAAAAAACTGCTGGAGGCGATGGAACAACCTGCCATTGAGCCGAGTGATTACGAGATCTTGAACCGGGATTTCCATACGATGATTTGCCGTGCAGCCAATAATAGCTATGCGTTCCAGACAAATAAAATCAATTGGGATTACCTGAACTACCTGAATGCTTCCGAAACCTTGTTCCGCGGAGCTAACCGTGAACAGTCGCAAGCTGAACACCGCATGATTTATTATGCGCTGCGTGATGGGGATTCAAAACTGACAGAGCTGCTGATGAAAAAGCATTTGATGCGGGTTGCGCAATTTATTATTGGTAAATACGGACATATGGATTGAATCTGGCAGATATCAAGACTGTTTTTAGTAGGTTATATACAGAAAACAGAATGGAATTAGATAACTATTTATTGAGTTTTCAAATATCATTGAAAGTTTAGTTTATTCCGCATAGAATCAGTTACAAGAACAATGTAAGCGTTTTACTGAAGCGGATACGGGATGGAGCGGAAGATGAAAGGGAGGGTGTAAGCGGAAAACAGATGCTTTGGATTTTAGGGAAAAAGGATTACGTATAGACATACTGAAATATTAGTTGTTCATAAAATAAGCGGAAATGAATTGATTCTGTTGAAAAGAAGGTTAAAAACAATTATCTAAAATTTTACTTAGGGAGTGGACAGAATGACAATCACGAAACGGAAAGTCCAAACAGGCGCATATGAGACATTTATACACGAGGGAGGAGCCGGCAACAGCGAGACGATCTTTTTCCTTCATGGCAGCGGCCCCGGAGCGAGTGCAAGTTCGAACTGGCAAGGGGTTCTGGCGGAATACGCTGAGAATTATCACGTTGTAGCTCCTGACCTCCTCGGATTTGGCGAGACGGATCATCCGACAGAGTATCCGGCCAATGGAGCGCAGTGGATGAACTGGCGGATCGAGCAGGTGTTGAATTTGATGGACGCACTGGACCTGGAGAAGGTTCATCTCGTCGGCAATTCACTGGGAGGTGTCATTTCCCTGTTCCTGGCGATGGATACACCGGACCGTTTCGACCGCATTGTCTTGATGGGTGCTGGCGGCGGGTTAACTGAGCCGACACCGGAACTCAGCAAATTGGCAAACTTCCATAAAGATCCAACGGCGAAAGCGCTGCGCAATTTACTGAGCTGGTTCTTATACGACACAACGGGGATGGAAGACAAGCTGGATAGCATCGTTGAAGAACGCATGGAACTGTTCAATCGTCCGGAAGTGCGCAAATCCTACGAAGAGAACTTCAGTAAGACACAATTGTCCGATATGCTGGTTCCGCCTTCTGCGCTTAAGCGCATGAAGCACGAATTCTTCCTGATTCATGGACACCAGGATCGTTTTGTTCCATTGGCAAGCAGCCTGTACGTAATGGAATACCTGGAAAATGCTGAACTGCATGTCTTCAAGCAATGCGGGCACTGGGCACAGATTGAACAGAGAGAGAATTTCATCAAACTGACTCAGGATTTCTTCAACCGCAATAAAGTATTGAACCGCGCTTAAAAATTAGATAAGGGGTGTTTATATTGACTCAAATGGCGACAGATACGAAAAAGATGCTGGTGGAAAGCGGAACCGCGTTGATACCGAAGTTAAGAGACCTGAGTTTGGAAATTGACCGCAATAGCGAATTATCCGATGAAGTGATTGAAGAACTGCGCAGCAATGGGCTGTTGAAGGTCCTGCGCCCGGAAATCTTCGGAGGCTATCAAACGAATATGCGCACCTATACAGAAGTGGTGACGGAAATTTCCCGCGGCAACGGATCGGCGGGCTGGTTCGTATCACTGAGCAACATCCGGGATTACATGATTTCCTACGCATTCGGCCAACAGGCATTGGATGAAATTTTCGGTGAAGGACAGGACGTCATTCTGGCGGGGAACTTTAAACCGATCAAATGTGAAATCGAGAAAACGGAAGGCGGCTACATGATCAAAGAAGCCCAATGGCCATTCGTTTCCGGCAGCCCTCATGCCGATTGGTTCTACTTCGGATTTCCGGTGGATGACGGCAAAGGCGGCATGGAAATGGCCATCATGGTGCTGCCGAGACATGAAGTGACTGTTTTAAATGACTGGAATGTAATGGGTTTAAGAGGATCGGGAAGCAACAGTGTGAAAGTCGAAAACGTCTTTCTTCCGGAGCATCGGGTATCGCTCGATCGCCTGGCGAGACAAGGTGAGTACATGATCGAGCCGCTGCGCGACATTCCTTTATATCAGACGCCTTTTGTACCTTCATTGACTCTGTCGATCGTGGCTCCGGCACTTGGATTGGCGCAGGCAGCGATGGATCTTCATATGGAGCGCGTCGAAAAAGCGGGCATCGGCAATACTTTCTACGCAAAAATGAGCGAAGCACCGATCACCCACATGCAAGTGGCGCAAGCGCAGCTGAAAATCGATTCTGCCGAGCTTCATCTGTACCGGGCAGTTGATATACTGGATGATTATTCCGTTCGAGGACTGCAATTGACGATGGAGGAAGGCATTCGCATGAAAGCGGATTTCGGTTACGTCAATCAGCTCTGCAAAGAAGCGATCGACTTGCTGACAGAAGGTGCCGGTTCGGTGTTCTCTTATAACAACAACCTGTTCCAATTGGTCTACCGTGATTTCCTGTCGATGCACCTGCACGGCTTCATCACACCATCAAGCCTGATCGAGACATATGGCAGAGTCATATGCGGCCAGGAACCGAATACGTACTTCGTCTAAACTAAGGAGATTGAAATTTCAGTATACAAAGATACTCAAGAGGAGGAATTTGGGATGAGCAAACCGGAAATCGCAAAATTGGGGCATTTTGGATTGGTATCAACGGATTTGGAGAAATCATTATGGTTCTTTAAAGAAATATTGGGATTAGAAGAAACGGAAGAGCGGGATGGCGTCCATTACCTGCGGGCATGGGGAGATTTCGAGCATCATACACTGACTATTTGTCAGGGTGACGAAGCGAAGCTGGATCATATTGCCTGGCGTACGAAAAAACCGGAGGATGTAGAAGGTTTTGCAAAAATCCTGGAAGAGTCAGGAACTCCTATCACATGGAACGAAGAAGGCATCGAAGCCGGTCAAGGCAAAGCGTTCCGTTTCAAGATGCCGAGCGGCCATACATTGGAGATCTATTACGAAATGGAAAAAACATTGGCAGATCCGAAAAGCCGTTCTGTACTGAAAAACCAGTCCCATAAATCATGGGCGCGCGGTGTATCACCGAGACGAATCGATCATGTCAATTTGCTGTCTTCTTTACCAGCCAATGAACTGGCGGATTTCCTGATGGACAAACTGGGCTTCCAGATGCGTGAATGCGTACAGGCACCGGATGGCAGTTTGGTTGGCGCCTGGTTGAGTGTCACTGCATTAGTGCATGATATCGCCATCAGCCATGACCCGAATGCCGCTTCCACCAATGAAGTCCACCACATTTCCTATTGGCTGGATAATGCACAGGACCTGCTGCGGGCAGCGGATATCCTGACAGAACACGGCATTCATTTTGTGGGGCCAGGAAAGCACGGCATTTCACAGGCTATGTATATTTACGCCATCGATCCAGGGAGTGGAGTGCGTGTTGAAATCTTCACCAACGGCTACCTGATCTTTGAACCGGACTGGGAGCCGATTGTTTGGACCCTTGACGAAATGGACGTTGGTTTCACCTACTGGGGCGACCAGACAGATACCAAGACAGAAAACAATCCGACCATTAAGGCATAAAACTAAAACCAAAATAGAGGAGGAATCATCATGGATGATCGTTTATTCCGAGATGCAATGGGCAAATTTACAACAGGGGTCACCGTATTGACGACAGAGTTTGAAAATGAGCCTGCAGGCATGACAGCAAATGCATTTATGTCGGTTTCATTGACGCCGAAGCTGGTGGTCGTATCGATTGGCCATAAAGCACGCTTCCTGGCGAAGGTGCAGGATTCCCAGAAGTTCGCAGTAAATATTCTGGCAGCGGATCAGGAGAATTATTCCCGCATGTTTGCCGGACAGGCGAAAGATGACAGCAAAGTCGCATTCGGTGAATTGGCGGGCAATCCGGTCATTCCGAACGCATTGGCGCAAGTCAGCTGCAAGCTGGTAGCGGAACATGTCGAAGGGGACCATACCTTATTGATCGGTGAAGTGCTGGATATCAAACTGGAAGAAGGCAACCCGTTGATTTTCTTCAGCGGCCAATACCATGCGTTAGCCGAAAAAGCGCCAGTCGTATAAGGGAGAGGAGAATTCGATGGATATTCAAGCAGCGGCAGAAAAGCTGAAGCAAGCTGAAAAAAACAAAGCACCGATTGCTCCATTCACATCCTCGTCAGAAGCGATTTCTGTTGAAGATGCCTACCAGATCCAATTGCTTCAAATTCAGGAAAAAGTGGAGCAAGGCGCGGAAATCAAAGGCTTGAAAGTCGGACTGACCAGTAAAGTCATGCAGGATATGTTCAATGTGGATACGCCGGATTACGGCCATATCCTGGATTCGATGATTTTCGGGCAGGGCAGCTCAGTCAATGTGGAGCAGTTTATCCAGCCGAAAGTCGAGTTTGAAATTGCCTTTGTGCTGAAGAATGAATTGAAGGGACCGAATGTCACAGTTGAAGACGTCCTGGCCGCTACTGACTACGTTGTGCCGGCCATCGAAATTATCGACAGCCGCATCGAAGACTGGAAATTCAAATTTGAAGATACAGTAGCGGACAATGGTTCTTCAGCAGGCGCGGTATTCGGCAGCAAACGCTCCTATGCGAAAGATGTGGATCTGGCAGCTGTTGAAATGAATGCTTACAGAAACGGCGAATGGTTTGATACGGCGACGGGCGAAGCGGTGATGGGACATCCTGCAAAAGCGGTGGCCTGGCTCGCCAATGCGGTAGCGGAATACGGCATCACATTGCGTGCAGGCTATTTCATTTTGGCAGGCGCGTTGTCAAAAGCGGTTCCATTTGAAGCGGATGAAAATTTTACAGCTGACTTCGGAGAACTTGGCGATGTGTCGGTATCGTTTGTAAGGGAAGGTGAGCGGGTGTGAAAAAGCTGAAAGTGGGCATTATTGGATCCGGCAATATCGGCACCGACCTGATGTATAAGATCGAACGCAACGATGCGTTGCAGATGAGTGTCATGGTGGGCATCGATCCTGAATCGGAAGGGTTGAAGCGTGCAGCTGACCGTGGTTATGAAGTGGTGGCGAATGGCATCGATGGCTTGATGGAAAAACTGGAGCTCGTTGACATCGTTTTTGACGCGACGTCTGCGAAGGCGCACAAGCATCACAGCGAACTGTTGGTGGCGGCCGGTAAAAAAGTCATCGACCTGACACCGGCAGCAATCGGCCCGTTCACTGTGCCGACTGTCAATTTGGATGAGCATTTTGAAAAACCGAACTTGAATATGGTGACTTGCGGTGGACAGGCAACGATTCCAATCGTCAATGCAATCAGCCGTGTAGTGGAAGTCGAATATGCAGAAATTGTCGCAACCGTCGCCAGCAAAAGTGCGGGTCCGGGAACACGCGCCAATATCGATGAATTCACCCACACAACTTCTAAAGCGATCGAGCAGGTGGGCGGAGCGAAAAAAGGAAAAGCAATCATCATTCTGAATCCGGCAGAACCACCGATTCTGATGCGGGATACCGTTCACGCGTTAATGGCTGCTGAAGGGCAGGAACAAGCCGTCATCAAGTCGATCAATGACATGGTAAAAGAAGTGCAAAGCTACGTTCCTGGCTATCGTCTGCGCGGAGCACCCCAGTTCGACGGCCGTAAAGTTTCGGTCTTTTTGGAAGTGGAAGGGGCGGGCGACTTTTTCCCGCCTTATTCAGGCAACCTGGATATCATGACCGCAGCAGCGGCGAAAGTAGCAAACGAAATGGCGAAGCAGCTGATGGCTGCGGAGGTTTAGGAGGAGAATCCAATGACGCAACGGTCATTTGAAATACTGGACGTGACACTTCGGGATGGCAGTCACGCTATGAAGCACGCATTTACGGAACAGCATGTCCGCGATACGGCCAAAGGGCTGGATTTGGCAGGCGTCAATTATTTTGAAGTATCCCATGGCGATGGCCTGGGTGGCTCGTCCCTGCAATATGGTTTGTCGAAAGTGGACGAGCTGAAGCTGATCGAGGCGGCAGCGGATGTCTGCAAAACGTCAAAAGTTTCGGTTCTGCTGATTCCTGGAATCGGCATTAAAGAAGACCTGCAGGAAGCAGTGAAAGCCGGGGCGAAAATGGTCCGTGTGGCGACGCATGTCACGGAAGCGGACGTTGCGGCCCAGCATATCGCACTCGGCAGGGAACTGGGGTTGAAGACGGTTGGATTTCTCATGATGGCCCATATGGCGAGTGTTGAGAAAATCGTCGAGCAGGCCAAGCTTTTTGAAAGCTATGGTGCTGAAGTGATTTATGTGACCGATTCGGCGGGATATATGCTGCCGCATGAAGTGACGGAACGCATCACGGCACTGAAGCAATCGGTGGGCTGTGAAATCGGCTTCCACGGCCATAACAACCTGTCGATGGCGATGGCAAATACGATAGCGGCGGTTGAAGCAGGCGCCACCTATATCGACGGCAGCCTGCGCGCGCTTGGCGCCGGCAGCGGCAATACACAGACAGAAGTAATGGTGGCGGTTCTGGAACGCCTTGGCTATAACACCGGAATCGATTTGTACAAAATCATGGATGTGGCGAATAAAGTCGTGGCCCCATTCATGCAGCGGCCACAGGAAATTACCGGCTCCAGCCTGATCATGGGCTACTCGGGCGTCTACTCAAGCTTCTTGCTCCATACACAGACAGCCGCAGAAAAGTTCGGTGTCGATGAACGCGACATCCTCGTGGAACTCGGCCGCATGAAGGCAGTGGGTGGACAGGAAGATTTGATTTATGATGTTGCCCAGAGTTTTGCGGCGAAGAAAACGCAATGAAAAATTTCTCTCAATAAAAAACCAATTTTATAATCTCTTGAAAAGCTGATTAATTATGAATTAATCAGCTTTTTTTAGAACAGTTTTTAAAGGTGTAAAGCAAATCCGGTGCCGTTGAAATAAAGCAATTTTATTGGTATCCCTTAAAAACCATGCCGATATTTCGAAATAAACTAGTAAATACTAGCTGGAATTCTAAGTAATTCCAATGATTTTTTACCTAGTTCTATTTGATTGAATATTCTATATTTGATGGAAAGATTTTATCTGATTAAAGGAGGCTGGTAGGTTCGAAATGTAAGGGGTTACATTAAAGCCGGTTTTTAAAACTAAAAAAGGAGAGGTGTGGACATATGAAAAAACTAATGATTCTCGGTGTATTTATTTTAATGGCTTGCTTGATGGCAGCGTGTGGAAATTCAGAAGACGGAAATGCTTCGGGAGCGGAGAAATCAACACTCCGGTATGGCCATTCTGCTCCACCGACAGATCCGGGCGGTGTTATTGCGGATAAAATTGCAGCTGATACTGCTGAAGCTACTGGGGGAGAAGTGGCTATTGAAGTGTTCCCATCAGGACAGCTGGGTGGAGAAGTAGAGATTGTAGAACAATTAAGATCAGGTTCTGTTGATATGGCATTTGTCACTGGAGGAGCTTTATCGAACTTTGTTCCTGATATCGCTGTATTGGATATGCCATTCCTTTTCGATGACTTGGACCATGCAAAAAAAGTTTTGAATGGCGAAGTCGGAAACCAAATTAAAGAAAAAGCGGCAGAAGAGGGCTTTCAGATTTTGGGGTTCTATGATTATGGAGAAGGACATCTAGCTAATACGAAGCAAGAAATTAAAGAACCTGTTGATTTAAAGGGTCTTCAGATGCGCACCTTAGAAAATGACATTTTTATGGATACGTTCAAAGCATTGGGGGCAGACCCGGTACCGATGCCGTTCCCAGAAGTCTACTCGGCTATTCAACAAGGTGTAGTTGATGGAACAGATCCGGTTAATGTTGCCATGATCGGCGGCAAACTTTTCGAAGTGACAGATTACTATACTGAGATTTCTTTGAATTACCGTTCAGGTATTTTATTGATGAACAAAGATAAATTCGATGGCTTAGAAGAAGAGACCAAAACAGAGTTGGAGACTGTGGTGCAGGACAGCATTGACCATTATCACTCGGTTGTATACCCAGAGTATGAAGAAAGCGTGAAAGAAACGCTTACAGATAATGATGTCAAGATAGTCCCTATCGAAGACGTTGATCGTGAAGCATTTGTAGAAGCGGTTCAACCGGTATATGAACAGCATGAAGCGCGGTTCGGCGATTTAGTTGAACGTATTCAAAATGAAAAATAATTTTTAAGTAGAAACATATTTGAGCAAAAGAAAGCATTTCTGACAATGCTTTCTTTTGCCGATATGGGGGGATAGCTTATGTGGAGCAAAAGTATTCGCGCATTAAATAAAGGTACAGAGAGTTTTACGATGACTTTACTGGTAATTATGGTACTGCTCGTATTTTTTCAAATCGTTTCGCGTGCTATGTTCAGCACTTCTTTTTCATGGACCAATGAGCTGGCCCGCTACATGATGGTTTGGCTTGCTTTTTTAGGTGGCGGCATTGCTTTTCAACATCGGGCGCATATTGGTATTGAAGCCATAGTAGAAAGGTTTTCAGCCCGATGGCAGAAATTCATTCAACTGGCGGTCATGCTTATTTGCATAGCGTTTTTTGTTATTTTGATTGTTACAGGTTTAGAGTTTACAACTTCATCAATGACTCAATCTTCACCGGCATTGAATATTCCCATGGGGTTGGTTTACTTGGCTCTACCTATAAGCGGTATTCTTCAAATACTTAATGTAGTTGATGTAAACCTCAACTATTTCAAATCCAAAGAAACGAAGGCGGAGAGGTGATCTTTTGATAATCACGCTTATAGTCATATTAACTGTACTTCTATTGATTAATGTGCCAATAGCCGTCGCGTTTGGTCTCGGTACTTTTATCGTCGTATTCATGTCGGGCAGTTTTGAAGTCACAACTTTGCCGAATAGAATGTTCAATTCATTGGATTCATTTCCATTACTGGCTGCGCCATTTTTTATTTTAGCGGGGAAAATTATGGAACATGGCGGGATATCCGAAAAGTTGGTGACATTCGCAAGCAGCTTGGTCG
This sequence comes from Planococcus sp. SE5232, assembly GCF_050686535.1. Taxonomy (NCBI): domain Bacteria; kingdom Bacillati; phylum Bacillota; class Bacilli; order Caryophanales; family Caryophanaceae; genus Planococcus; species Planococcus sp. SE5232. Next base: position 409,324 of record NZ_JBOGCP010000001.1, read on the forward strand.
GCCATCTGAAGGGCGGGCTCGCGCACGTATCGATTATAGCTTGCATGTTCTTTGCAGCATTGTCCGGTTCGGCGGTAGCCACAACTGCGGCTGTTGGAGCAATCCTGATACCGGCCATGGTCAAAGCTGGCTACGATCGGAATTTTTCTGCGGCTGTCCAAGCAGCTGGGGGAACTACGGGAATCATCATTCCGCCAAGCGTTCCTATGGTATTGTTTGCTGTTACTGGAGGAGTTTCTGTAGGAGATTTATTCTTAGCGGGGATAGTTCCAGGTGTTCTAGTCGGCCTTTCCCTTATGGTTGTAGCATATGTCTACTCTTCAATGAAAGGCTACAAAACTACGGCTAGAGTAAACGTCTCGGGGATAGGAAGAAGTTTTATTGATTCTCTGCTGGCTTTGTTTATGCCGGTTATTATCCTTGGCGGTATTTACGGTGGAATTTTTACACCGACTGAAGCCTCTGTAGTGGCTGTTGTATATGGATTCCTAATTGGTAAATTTGTTTATAAAAAGATTGATTATGCAGTGATGAAAGAAATCTTATTAAGTACAGTAGTAATAGTTTCTTCTGTTTCGTTAATAATTGCTTCAGCTTCATTCTTCGGATTATGGCTTACTTTGGAAAGGATTCCTCATACTCTCGGAACATTAGTGGGAGGCACAAGTTTAGCGCCATTCCTGGTCATGATGCTGATTATTGTTTTGTTGCTCATAGTTGGTACTTTCATGGAACCTATGTCGGCAATCATCATTCTCACGCCAATCTTATTGCCAATTGTCATATTGCTTGGCTATGATCCAGTTCACTTCGGAATCATTATGATTGTTACTTTGTCTATAGGGTTGATAACACCGCCGGTTGGCTTAAATTTATTCATTGCAGCAAAAGTTGGCGATATTCGATACGAGTCTATAGTAAAACCAATCATTCCATTTATCTTGATTTTAATTTTAGACGTCATATTGATTGTACTGATTCCACAAATAAGCGTTGGAATTGCAAATCTATCTAAATAAATTTTGATAATGCATAAGGGAACTGTGAGAAGAAAGAATTTCACAGTTCCCTTTTAATGTTCACTTTTTAATGGCTATATGTCGAATCTACAGTTTTTGATTCGATAGAAGCGTTACTAAAGATGAAAACTAATAAAAACTACCGGAAAACCACCTTCAATACGGATAATTTCTACTCTAGTATGCTAGAAATGATTTGTGTAATATTTCAGTATATTCTACAAATTTTATTAGCTATATAAGTTGAACTAAAGAAGGAACATTATAGGCCAATTCGGCGGGAGCCCTTGGCAGTTGGCACCGCGACGTCCTGTCGCGCCACCTGCATGACCCGCATCCTGCGGGCCCGAAAGCGAAGTTGTTTTGCGGAGTATCGGCTAAAGTAAATCTTTAGTTCAATTTATACAGAAAGAAATAATTGTAAACGCATACAAAGGGGCGAAAAGAAAATGGCGAATCCGGAAATTGCGAAGTTGGGTTATGTGTCGTTGGTGACACCAGATTTAGAGGCATCCCTGCATTTCTTCAAAGAAGTGATTGGGCTTGAGGAAACGACGGAAATTGATGGCGTACATTATTTACGGGCATGGGGAGATTTTCAGCATCATACCTTATCCATTGAAAAAGGGGACAGCGGCCATGTGAAATACATCGGCTGGCGAACGAAAAACCGCAAGGATGTCGGAGAGTTCCGGGAACTTCTGGAAAATGACGGCGTAAAAGTGGATTATTACGCGGCTGGTGAAACGCCGGGCATCGGCGAAGCGATCCGGTTCCAGCTGCCAAGCGGACATACGTTTGAATTGTATTATGATATCGAACGCCCAGCGCCCGAGGAACACCGGAAATCGGTATTGAAGAACCAGACCTATAAAGCCTGGGCAAAAGGGATTTCACCGAGACGCTTGGACCACGTCAATATTCACACCTCGACGGATGCCGGCATCACCTACGAATTCCTGAAGGAGCTGGGATTCAATATGCGTGAGTATTTGCGGGATGACAATGGCGATATCATTGCAGGCTGGATGAGCGTAACGCAATTGGTGCACGATGTGGCGTTGGCGCAGAAGCCATCATTGCCATCACCGGCACGCATCCACCACATCTCCTATTGGTCAGACGATTCACAGGATATCCTGCGGGCGGCGGATATCCTCAGCGAAAACAATATCGAATTCATCGGTCCAGGAAAACACGGCATTTCACAGGCTCTTTACTTGTACGTCATGGATCCCGGCAGCGGTTTCCGCGTAGAACTCTTCACTGGCGGCTATTTGATCTTTGAACCCGACTGGGAACCGGTCGAATGGACGATGAAAGAACGGGCAGTCGGCAATACGTATTGGGGAGATTCAGTGCAGGACAAAGAATTGAACAACATCACCATCGAAGCGAAATAAGGAGAAAAGAGGCGAACTCTCATGAAAACAATCGAAATCGATTACACGAACTTGCAGCAGCACCAGCTTGAACTTTCACCGCATGTCATCGCCCTTGGATTTTTTGACGGATTGCATAAAGGCCACCGGACAGTTATCGAAGAAGCGAAGAAGAAAGCGGATTTGCTGGGATTGCCGTTGTCGGTCATGAGCTTTTTCCCGCATCCGAAAAGTGTTTTGTCGAAAGGCAAAGTGCAAGTCGATTACTTGATGCCATTGGAGAAAAAACAGCAGCGGCTGGCAGAGCTTGGTGTGGATCTGTTCTTGATTGTTGAATTCAATTTGGATTTCGCCGCCTTATCTCCCGAACAGTTTGTGCAGGATTATCTGGTGGGGTTAAGCGCACAGCATGTTGTCTGCGGATTTGATTACACGTATGGCTCTAAAGGAGCGGGAAATGTCACGACGCTTGCCGATCATGGCGGCGGCCAGTTCGGTGTAACGGAAGTGGCGAAAGTGGAAGTCTGCGGAGATAAGATCAGTTCAACGCGGATCCGCGAAAAGTTGGCGACTGGCGACATCGAGTTCCTGCAGAACATGATGGGTGAAGCCTATACCATCGAATGGTGCCCCGAAAATGGATTGCTGCCGCATTATACCTTGCCGGCAGCCGGTGAATACGTCGTCACGCTGAAATGCCATGACCGCGAAATGACCGGCATTCTGCAGGTGACGGCCGACCGGCAGATTAATTTCAACCGAATCGGCTTTATTTCAGACAGGCGCATGACCATCAAATGGCATAAGGAAGTTGAAGAAAATGTCTTCAGCTTCGCTTGATAAATCAATGGCAGAGGATGATTGGATGACGAAAAATAATCAGTTTAAACAATTACTTGAGCAGCCGAATGCATTTTTACTGCCGGGTGCTTATGACGGAATGACAGCACGGATGATCGAGGAATTCGGATTTCCCGCTATCTATGCAACCGGCGCCGGAATTTCCAACGCCCAGCTCGGATGGGCGGATGTCGGACTCACGGCGGTTACTGAAATAGCGGATGTGGTAGCGCGCATGTCGGATGTCACCAATGTGCCGATCGTCGTAGACGGAGATACCGGATTCGGCAATGCATTGAATTTGATGCGCACCGTTAAACAATTGGAGCGGGCAGGTGCTTCGGCTATCCAGTTTGAAGATCAGGTAGCTCCCAAGAAATGCGGGCATTTCGGCGGCAAGCAAGTGATTTCAAAACAAGAGATGGTCAATAAAATCAAGGCGGCCGTCGATACACGGCAAGCTGAAGACTTGTCGATCATCGCAAGAACCGATGCCCTGGCCATCTATGGCATGGAAGAGGCGATTGACCGGGCCAATGCCTATAAGGAAGCGGGAGCAGATGTCATTTTTGTTGAAGCCCCGACCACCGTTGAACAGCTGACACAGATTACGGCGCAGGTTCCGGATATCCCCCATATCATCAATATGGTTGAAGGCGGCAGCACGCCGCTTGTTTCGCTGGAAGAAGCGGAAAAGATGGGCTTCCAGATCATGCTTTGTGCCAATACCGTATTGCGTTCAGCTATCAAAGGCATTCAACAAAGCTTGGGGATCCTGCAGCAGGACAAGTCACAGGAGAACATCCATGAGTTCATCTGTACGTGGGAAGAACGGCAGGAGCTGTTCAAGCTCAAGCAGATCAAGCAATGGGAAAAGCAATACCTTGAATTTGATGTACTAGAGGAGGCGCGCAAACGATGACGAGAGAAATCGATTATGACATTGCCATTATCGGCTGTGGTGCAGCAGGAACAGCGGCGGCGCTGGCAGCTGCAGAAAAAGCGAAGGAACAGGATCAGCAATTGAAGATCGCCATCATCGAGCGGGCAGACTTTGATAACCGGGGCGGCAACTCGCGTTGGACAGCGGCGTATATGCGCATGGAGACCATCGATCAGCCGGCACCGAACTTTAAGGAAGACATGATGGCGTTCTCGGATAATTTCTCAGACCGTCAATATATTGAAACACTTTACGACCATGCCGGACCGACTTTGCGGTGGGTCGAATCGAAAGGGGTCGGGTTCGACTATTTGCCGACGATGTTTTTGACATCAGCCAAACCGCGCTTGTTGCCTGTCGGCGGCGGACGCGCCTTGATCGATACATTGTCGCTGCGTGCACGGGCACTCGGTGTGGAAATCATCTATGAAGCGACGGCCTGGAATTTGAGCCTGGATGAAGAAGGCGCAGTCGAAGGGCTGAAAATCCGCATCAAAGGCGGCAACTCGATTGATTTGAGTGTCAGTACGGTCATTTTGGCATCTGGTGGTTTCCAGGGAAGCCAGGAAATGATGGCGCAATACATCGGACGGGATGCCCATAAGATTCCGCCGGTTGCCGAAGGCGGTCTCTTCAATAAAGGTGAAGGCATCCGCATGGCTATGCAGCTCGGCGCTAAAGGGTCAGGGCAATGGGACGCTTTTCATGCCGAACCGGTCGATCCGCGCAGCAAGCGGGAAGAAGCGGGCGTCATGACATACCCGTACGCCATCCTTGTCGACCAGAACGGCAACCGGTTCGTCGACGAAGGTGCATCGACGATCGATGAACAATATGAAGCCGTGGCGCGTAAAATTTTCTATGAGTTGCCGAACCACGTCGCTTATATGATCACCGATCAGAAGTTATACGATATTCCGAATTACGAGGAAGCCTTGCAAACCGAACAGCCGCCCGTAACCGGAGAAACCATTGAAGAGCTGGCGGAGAAACTGGACATTCCTGCAGAGGTCCTGGCGAAGACGGTCGAAGATTTCAATAAGGCCGTACAGCCTGGCGAATTTTTATGGAACAAGAAGGATGGCAAAAAAGCTGTCGGCATCGAACCGCCCAAATCCAATTGGGCTGTACCGATCGATCAAGGGCCGTATATCGCTTATCCGATTATTTGCTGCAACGTCTTTACCAACGGTGGGCTGGCGACCGATGTCCATGGCCGTGTCTTATCCAATGACAACGAAGCGATACCAGGCCTGTACGCTGCAGGAGAGATGACCGGCCTTTATTACGGAAAATACCCTGGCGGTACGTCAGTGTTGCGTGGCCTTGTATTCGGCAAACGTTCAGGGGAGCATGCAGTGGAGTACATCTCATCAAACGTGAAATCTTATTCTTAATGAAAAGGGGTGGAGCTTTTGTTAACAGGGAAAGTGGCGTTGGTCACAGGCGGCGGCCGTGGAATCGGCCGTGAAACCTGCATTCTCCTTGCTTCATATGGAGCGGATGTAGCGGTTTGTGCAAGAAGTGCGGATGAATGCCAAGAAGTGGTAGATCTGATCACTGAACAATACGGCGTCCGGGCCATTGCGGTAATTTGCGATGTGGGCGACGAAGAGGCAGTGAAACAAGCAGTTGAAACGGTGGAAAATGAACTTGGTAAAGTGACGATCCTGATCAATAATGCCGGTGTCATGAGCCTCAAACCATTTACAGAAACGACGCTGGAAGAATGGAAATGGGTGCACGATATCAATGTGCATGCCCCTTTCAACTTGAGCAAAGCAGTCGTACCGGGAATGATTGAACAGAGGGACGGCGTCATCATCAATATCGGCTCGATCTGGGGGACAAAAGGCGGACCGAACAGAAGTGCCTATATCTCATCCAAGCATGCCATCATCGGATTTTCAAAAGCTTTGGGAGAAGAGTTGAAGCCGCATGGCGTCCGCGTAAATGTAGTGAATCCTGGTCCTGTCGACACCCGGATGATTGATGACTTGGGCATGGATGTCGATAAAAGCGGCTGGCTCAAGCCGATCGACATCGCCCATGTAGTGGTTGACTTATGTCTGCCGAAAATGGTCGCAGTTACAGCAGCATCGATTGAAGCGTTCGGTGCAGGACAGCCGATCGCCAGCTTACAAAAATAAAACGCGAAGGGAACGATAAAAATGACTGAATTCGTATCAGCAATCTCATCAAAAAATATCAGCCTTGAATTATCCACTAAACTATTGGAGGCTGCAGTAGAAAAAGGAAAAGAATTGGGCATGCCTTTCAGCATCTCGATTGTCGACAGAGTCGGAAACCTTAAAGCTTTCTCAGCTATGGACAATGCGCCGGTATTGAGCTTGGATATCGCACAGAACAAAGCCTTTTCAGCAGCAACTTATAACCGTGCAACACATGAATGGTATGACCGTTTGAAGGATGATCCACCGTTATTGCATGGCCTGGTACATACAGAGCGCCTGGTTATTTTCGGCGGCGGTTATCCGATTAAGATCGACGGGGAATTGATTGGCGGAATCGGTGTCAGCGGCGGCCATTACACGCATGACATGCAGGTTTGTGAAGCCGCCCTGGAAGTTGTGGAGCAGCTTAGCACAAAGGCAGTGTAAAGCGTATGGACAATTCCTATCATCTCATCATTGTCGGAGCGGGGATGGCCGGCTTATGTGCAGCGGCTGAAGCATCGGAGCAAGGAGCAAGTGTCCTGGTGCTTGAGAAGGAAGAGAAGTTCGGGGGCAGCTCCCTGCTGAGCGGACGCTACATGGCTTTTGCCGGAACCGATATTCAGCAGCGTGAAGGAATCACCGATCAAACGGAATTTCTGGTCGCTGATATGCTGGCGGTCGGTGAAGGAAAAAATGAAGTTGATTTGGTCGAGGCCTACGGGGAGCACCAGTTTGAAACCTATCAATGGCTGGTTGCCCAAGGTGTCGAGTTCCATAAAGTACAGGCGGTCAGCGGGCATAGTGTGCCGCGGGGCCATACGATCACGCCGCTTCAAGCGATTACCGCCTTATACGAAAAAGCGGAAAAATCGGGGAATGTCGTTTTCAAAACGCAGTCCAAGGTTCAGCGGCTTCGAAAAAACGCAGAGGGCCGCGTTGCGGAAGTGGTCTATGAGCACGAAGGGCAAACCTTCACTGCAACAGCGGAAAATGGAGTGCTGTTGACTTCAGGCGGATTTTCCAAAAGCGAAGAACTGCTGTCAGCATTTGCTCCGCAGTTGGATGGGGCTTTAAGGATCGGCGGCGCCGGCAATGTCGGTGACGGCATCCGGCTTGCCAGTGAACAAGGTGCCTGGCTCCGCGATTTCCCTTACCTGAAAGGCACTTTCGGTTTTCATCCGACAGCAGACGGTCCACGGAAATCTCAGGCACTGGCATTCTACAAAGGCGCCATCATCGTCAATAAATCAGCTAAACGCTTTGTCAATGAGTCGATCTCCTATAAATTGATTGGAACCGAAGCGTTGAGACAGCCGGACAAACTCACTTACCAAATTTGGGATCAGGCGATTATGGAGCAAGGTGTCGCAGGCGATGCCCTCTATGATTTCGTCAAGCTGCAATCGCTTGATTTGATTGAACAGGCAGAAACGCTTGAGGAGCTTGCTCAAAAAATCGGTTTGCCGATGGAAGATCTGAAAGAAACAGTAGCTGTTTATAATGAAGACGTCAGAAATGGCGTTGACCGTGGATTTGGGCGCGACAGCCTGACCCATCATTTCGGCAAGCCGCAGCCGATCGACCAGGCACCGTTTTATGCGATGCATACAACAGTGGCGATGCTTGCCACGTATGCGGGTGTCAGTGTCGACCGCTATACGCATGTTTTGAATCCCTATAACGAACCGATCGAAGGCTTGTACGCAGCCGGTGAAATTGCCGGAGGCTTCCATGGAGCCGGTTATATGACTGGCAGCTCATTAGGGAAAGCCGCAATCTTCGGCCGTGTCGCCGTCCAAAGCGCATTAAAGAAGCAAGCGGTTCTATAAAGAAAAGCTTCAATCAGTGGGGGGTTCTTCATCCCCGACTTACCGTTAAAGCGGGATAAAAGGAGAGGTGAGACCATTGAAAATTTGGCACCAAAGCCTGACTTCAATTGAACATGTTCCGGCTTATCGCGACGCCGTGATTGCACAGATCCAGAAAGTGGCGAGGCCGGATGTAGAGGTTGTACTGCATGGCATGTCGAACGAAACCTATCCATCCGAATACCCCGGCCATTTCATCACCTATGCCTATCTGCAGAATCTCCACCGTGAGCAATTTGTCAAAAATGCATTGATTGCTGAAAGTGCGGGCTATGATTGCATGTTCATCGGCACTATTCCGGATGTCGGGTTGATGGAAGCCCGGACGCTGGTGGACATCCCGGTGATCGGCTATGGCCAGGCGTCTTTCCATATCGCTTCCATGCTTGGAGACAACATCGGCATCGTCAATTTCCTGGAACCATTGGCCGATCAATTGCGCCAGAACGCCGATCGCTATGGCTTAGGAGGCAAGCTTGGACCGATCGTCCAGACTTCTGTCGGATTTTACGAAGTGCTGGCCGGATTTGAGAATCCGCAGCCGGTCATCGACAGTTTTATCGAAAGCGCGGAAAAAGCCATTGCACTGGGTGCAGATGTGATTGTTCCTGGAGAAGGACCGATGAATGTCTTCCTCGCGACTCAAGGCATCTCGCGGATTGGAGACGTACCGATCGTCGACTCTTTTGCGGCCGGCATCAAAATGTGCGAAACCATGACGGACCTCAAAGTGAATTCGGGAGTCACCATGACGCGCAAAGGCTATTTCAATGCCAAGCCGCCGGAAGAAGCGGTGAAAAAATTGCGCGGTTTCTACAATAAAGAAAGCGATATCCATGCCGGCCTTGATTATGGATTATCGGTCAAAGCTGGAATTCGAATTTAGTTTTAAAGCCTCCGTTACTAGCGGAGGTTTTTGGGCATCTCGTTATATCACAATAAATTATCAGTTTAATTTAAAATTTTGTATAATGGAGCTGGCTTATAAATATTTCATAAGTTTATCCATTTACTTTAGTAAATATGCTGTAGTGAAATAGAACTGTGATCAAAGGGGGATTTTGATGAGACAGTTGGAGGAATTCGAACATTTGGAAGATAAAAAGATATCGACCACTTCTGCCACATTCGGTTTATTGCGCAAGGAATTGATCGAAAATCTGGGGATGAAGCGGGCTAAGTCGTTTTTACTGCGTTATGGGTGGAATTTAGGGGAGGCTCACGCCAAAGATGTCTTAAAAGCTGGTGGAACGATAAAAGAAATGCTTGAAAAGGCAGGAGAACTGCATTTTCAAACCGGTCAAATTTCAAATTTGATTTCCAATCGTTCAGTTGAGATGGATGATCATGGCAACCTGCTGTCGATTTCGGCAAAAGGAGAATGGGTGGATTCTTTTGAGGTAGAAGAGCATGTTAAGAACCATGGGCTGTCGGCTTGTCCGGTATGCCATACGTTAACAGGATTTGGAAGCGGTTTCACTTCGACCATCATCAAACGCCGTGTCTTCATCAAAGAAGTGGAATGCCGGGGCAAAGGGGATGCGACCTGTACATTTGAAATGCGTTTAGAAGAAGACTGGGATGAGCCGGGGATGCTGGAAGAAATAGGGCTCTATGAAAAAAGCCGGTTCATCGACGAATTGAATGGCACTTATGAACAAGTAGTCGAGCATAAAAACTATATCGAAAAAGCGGCAGCCTTTCACGATACGCTGACTTCGAAGCTGTCGGATGGTGATTCAATCGAAGACATCATCGGCACGATCTACGATACGCTGAACATACCGGTTTCGATTGAAGATCTGAATTTTGAACCCCGTGTCTATAGAGGGTTGGATGAAATTGAATACCAGAATTTGAGCGATGATTTCCGGACAGCCATCAATAAAACCAAGAGTGGCAAAATCCTGCCAGCGACTTACACGGGTACCTTCATCATTCGCGGCAAGACACATAACCGCCTTGTCTCACCAATTATCGTCCAGAAGAAAGCCATTGGCTATATCACATTTTTCTACTTGGACAAAGAAATGGAATTGGAAAACGAAACGATGTTTATTCGCCGGGCCGCCGTTTCTGCAGCGCTTTTGTTCCTGAATGAAAAAACCAGTCTGGAAGCTGTGGAAAACATCAAGTCCTATTTTTTCGAACAGCTGCTGCTGAAGCAATACACGTCTGTGCCAAGCATGGTTTACCGTGGGTATTACATGGGGGTAGACTTGAAGGAGCCTTTTTACATTGCAACGTTAAAATGCTCTTCAGAACATCTTGATGTTTCCAAAGTGGAATTTTTGGAGCAGGCGATCCAATCGATTAGCCGCTATTTGGAGATGCAAAGCTATAAAATCCTGATTACGGAATACGAAGGCCATATTCTCATGCTGCTGCCTAAAGTCGATCGATTGCGCTACATGATTGAAAATATCCTGAAGCATCTGCGTCAAGAGCACCGCTATGCAGAGTTCCAAGTTGCCTTGAGCAGCGAAAGCGATTCGATTGAAACAATCGAAGAAAGCCTGGAAGAGTCGCGGGTGGCTTTAAGACTCAACTCGGAAGACCAGATTGCTTCTTTTGAAGATGTCAGCATCATCGGCTCTTTGATCAATTCAAAAAATATGCTGTCCATCCGCCGTATTGCCCGAAAAGAGCTGGAACCGATTTTTGAGCTGAAAGACCATAAGCGCGACGAACTGCTGAAAACGCTGTATGTCTTCCTGATGAATGGCGGAAACCTGCAGCAGTCCATCAGTGACTTGTCGCTTTCCATGAGCGGGCTGATGTACCGCATCACCCGGATTGAAAAACTGCTCGGCAAGGAACTGCGCAATCCGACAGTAGCCTATGAATTGTTATTGATGCTGGATGCATTGATAATACTTGGCGACATCGAGGTATAATTTTTATCAAGAAGAAACATAGAGCATTGCCTGAAGCTGAAAGACGCGGCTTCTGGCAATGCTTTTTTGTGTTTTTAATTCGTATCTAAAAAATAATCATTGGAAAAACTCGATTAATGCGCTTCCATTTCCGGAAAACTAATAAATTCTATTGGAAAATGACCGGAAATCGAATGCTTTTTCATCTTTAATTTATTCAGAAATTTCTTTAAATTAGAGACAGAAAGAAAAAGCTGAAGAGGAGTGGGAAAAATGAATCCAGTTATCCAACAACAAAGTGAAACCGATGTAGTGGCAGCGGCGAAATCGCTGATTCCTGCATTACGGGAGCGCGCTAAAGAAACTGAAGAAATCCGCCGTATCCCAGAAGTTACTATGAATGAATTAAAGGAATTGAGCATATTCAAGATGTTGCGCCCGAAGCGTTATGGCGGGCTTGAAACGTCTATGCGCGACTATAGTGAAGCGGTTGTTGAAATCTCCAAAGGCTGCGGTTCGACAGGGTGGATCGTCGCATTATGCGCCATCCGCGAATTGATGGTTGCTGAGTCTTTCGGTGAAGAAACCCACGAAGAAATTTTTGGCAAGAACGAAGATGATGTCCTGTTCGCAGGAGTTTACGAGCCGCGCAAATGCATCGCCAAAAAAGTAGAAGGCGGCTATATGATCGAAGAAGGATTTTGGATGTTCTGTTCGGGATCTCTGCACGCGACATGGGGCTATTTTGGAATGCCGATTGTCGATGATGAAGGGAAGATGATCGACCAGGTATTGATGACTTTGCCATTTTCTGAAATGGAAATCATGGATGACTGGCATGTGATGGGCTTGAAAGGAACAGGCAGCAACAGTGTCAAGATGAACAATGTCTTTATTCCTGAACGCCGCTGTACATCGTTCGTTAAAGCTCTTGATGGCGATTTCGAATCTGCGCATCTGCGTGATATCCCGCTTTACAATACAGCGTTATTCCCAGCTTTAATCTTGTCATTGGGCTTGCCGGGCTTGGGCTTGCTGAAAGCGGCATATGAATTCTATGAACAAACTTTACCGAACCGCCGTGCAGCACATATGGGCGTAGAATTTATCAAAGATGCAGCCAGTACACATACTGCCATGGCAGATGTGGCATTGAAAATCGAAACCGCTGAAATGTTCTTCTACAAAGTGGCGGATGCTTTGGATGCCAGTGCAGCAGCAAAAGAATATATGCCGCGTCACGAACGCGTGAAAACCCTGGCGGATATCGGCTATGCCAACCAACTGCTGAAAGAAGCGATGGATATCCTATTGTCGGCAAGCGGTTCTGGATTTGTCTACAACGGCCATCCGATGCAGCGGATCCTGCTCGATTTCTTGACTTTGCATACGCATCGCTCCTTGTCGCCGACCATCACCAAAGAAAACTTCGGGCGTGTATTGGCCGGACTCGAATCAAACGCCATCCGCTATTAAATGTACGCGCTTACAGAAAATTAGCTTATCAGTTAGGGGAGGGTTTATCGTGAAACCGGAAATTGCGAAGTTGGGATATATTTCGCTGGTATCGGCGGATTTGGAAAAGTCGCTGGTGTTTTTCAAAGACATCATCGGCTTGGAAGAAACAGAAGCAAAAGACGGTGTGCATTATTTGCGCGCTTGGGGTGACTTCCAGCACCACACCTTGTCGATCCAGCAGGGAGACCGCGGCCATGTGAAACATATCGGCTGGCGGACGAAAACCAAAGAAGATGTTGCTGCTTTTCAGGCCTTACTTGAAGAGCAGGGGATTAAAGTCGATCAGGTGGATGCCTGGAAAACACCTGGCATCGGCGAATCCATCAGCTTTCAAGTCCCAAGCGGCCATACATTCAATCTGTACTTCGATGTAGAGCGGCCACCCGTGGATGAACACCGCCGGTCGGTCCTGAAGAATCAGACGTATAAATCGTGGGCAAAGGGAATATCTCCCCGCCGTCTGGATCATGTCAATCTTCACACGTCAGCCGAATCAAGTGCCACTTATTCCTTTATGGAAGAAGTGCTCGGATTCAAGATGCGTGAGTATTTGATCAGTGATGAAGGAAATATACTCGCAGGCTGGATGAGTGTCACGCAATTGGTTCATGACGTAGCGTTGGTGTCCCGTCCGGAAACACCGACAAAAGCCAGATTGCATCATATCTCCTATTGGCTGGATGATTCGCAGGACATTCTGCGGGCAGCGGATATTTTGAGAGAGCATCATTTCGACTTTGTCGGTCCGGGGAAACATTCCATCTCCCAGGCTTTGTATCTATACGTGACAGATCCGGGGAGCGGCTGCCGGGTGGAATTATTCACGGGCAGCTACTTGATATTCGAACCGGATTGGCAGCCGGTCGAGTGGACTGAAAGTGAACGTGCTTTCGGCAATACCTATTGGGGCGACAGTATAAACAAGAAGCAGTTAGTCAAAGAAACGATAGAAGCCTTATGAATTGGAGGGGAATGGCTATGGCGATTGTTACGAATGAAACTACGCAGGAAATTATCCAAACAGAGAATTTTGCAACTTTCTTGAACCAGTCTGGCGAACAGAATACCGAGACCATCCTATTTCTTCACGGATCTGGTCCTGGAGTGACTGCCGTCGTCAACTGGCATAAAGCGCTCGAAGGCGTCAGTGAAAACTACCGCTGCCTGGCACCTGATTTATACGGATTCGGCAAAAGCAGCCATCCGGAACAGCCGTTGAAAAACCGCCAGCAATGGATGGACCAATGGGTCAAGCAAGTTCTGGAATTGATGGACCACCTGAAACTGGAGAAAGTGCACTTGGTCGGCAATTCACTGGGCTGTTCGATCGCATTGGAATTATTGATCGAGTATCCAGAGCGTTTTGATGAAGTGGTGCTGATGGGTCCTGGCGGGACGCCGAACACCAAATTGAGCTTTGAATTGGCGCGTGCGAAAAGCTTTTACGACAATCCTTCGAAAAAGAAGTTGAAGCAGATCATGAGCTGGTTCGTTTATGATGCGGATAAAATGAGTCCGGTCATCGAAGGCCTTCTGGAGGAGCGCTTTGAAACGGCGATGCGTCCGGAAGTGCACCGTTCAAATGATTCAATTTTCGCTACAGCGGCCGTTCCGATTCCGACCGTGGCGCTCAACCGGATCAAGAACCGGGTGCTCTTGGTGCATGGCTTGAATGACAAGGTCTGTTCGGTGGAATCCAGCTATTATCTGGCGGAGCATCTGCACAATGCCCAGCTCCATGTCTTCGGGCAATGCGGACATTGGGCGCAGCTTGAAATGAAGGACAGTTTCCACGAGCTGATCCAGTCATTCTTTAGCAAGAAAATTTAACAGCTGAGGAGTGTTACCGTGAAGACTCAACAATCGATCGATTATGAAACCGACGTGGTGATCATCGGTGCCGGGAACGCAGCGATGTGCGCGGCGCTTTCCGCTCAGGAACAGGGGGCACGCGTCATTGTGCTGGAAAAATCACCGGAACAGCAAAAAGGCGGCAATACCACCTATACGCATGGTTCCATCCGCTTTGCCTATAAAGGCGTGGAGGATATCCAGGCGATCATCCCGGAACTGGACGAAGAGGAATTGAAGACGGTTGATTTCGGCAGCTACAGTGAAGAGCAGTACTACGAGGATATGTGCCGGATGACCAATTACAAAACGGATCCGGAGCTGGCTTCTCTGCTGACTGGCGAAAGCTTCGAAACCATGAAATGGCTGACCAGCCATGACATCAAATTCATCCCTATTTATGGGCGGCAGGCGTTCAAGGTCGACGGCATCTTCAAGTTCTGGGGCGGCATGATTCTAGAATCGGTCGGCGGCGGACCTGGCCTGGTGGAAGCCTTGCATAAGCGGGCAATTGATTTGGGTATACAGATCCTCTACCGAACGATGGCGGTCAGCCTTCTGCAGGATGACGACGGCGTGCAGGGAGTCATCGTTAAAGAACAAGGCAAGACGAAAGTCATCCGGGCGAAGTCGGTGGTTATCGCTTCGGGGGGGTTCCATGCCAATATCGAAATGCGCACCAAATACCTCGGGCCGAAATGGGATACGGTACATACGAGAGGCAGCCGCTACAATACCGGTGAAGGGATTCAGATGGCCTTGGATATCGGGGCCCTGTCTGCCGGCAACTGGTCGATGGCACATGCCGTGACGGGCGACCGCTACTTGCCTGATTTCCAGGAAGGGTTCCAGCGGCTGAGTTATCCATTCGGCGTCATTGTCAATACCGATGGCCAGCGTTTTCTAAACGAAGGCGCGGATTTCCGGAATTACACCTATGCCAAATATGGACGGCGCATCCTTGAACAAAAAGAGGGGTGTGCATGGCAGGTTTTTGACGGCAAGGTGGCACATCTGCTGCGCGAAGAGTATAAAGGCAGGCAGGTGACCAAAGTCAAAGCCAATACACTCGAAGAACTTGCAGAGAAAATGGAAGGCATCGACAAAGCGAAATTCCTTCAGGAAATCAACGAATACAATGGAGCGATCAACGATGCGGTGCCGTTCAATCCGAATGAAAAAGATGGACGCGGCACAGCTGGTTTGCCTGTTGATAAAAGCAATTGGGCAAATACGCTTGATACGGCTCCGTTCGAAGCCTATGCCGTCACTTGTGGCATCACATTCACATTCGGCGGCTTGAAAATCAATGAACAAGCTGAAGTGCAAAACACCATGTACGAAAAAATAAATGGCTTGTACGCAGCGGGTGAAGCCGCGGGCGGGCTGTTCTACGAAAACTATCCTGGAGGCGCTGGCTTGATGGCGGGTGCTGTATTCGGGAAAATTGCCGGGGAACAAGCAGGCAAATTTGCCAGCCACAACGTGGTGGAACAGGTTTAAAGTATGAAGTTGCAGAGTTACAGAGTGATTTGAATCAAATTTCACGAAAAAGCCCTGTGCCGAGAGTCGGCACAGGGCTTTTGGCTGTCTTTATATCTAGGCAGTTTGGGTTTATGGGCGTTCAAACGGATTTATGGGCGTTCAAACGGATTTATGGTCGTTCAAATGGATTTGCAGTCGTTCATTTCGATTTGCAACCGTTCAGCCAGAATTCGCTTCGCTCCAACTACCATGCGCATGGACGCGAGGCGGAGTTTCAGAGGAAATCTGGACAATCCAACTTGGATTGTCCTTTTTTACGTCTTCAAGAATTTTCGAATCTCCTCATAGGTTTCCTCAGGCGCTTCTTCTGCAAGATAGTGGCCGCAATCGATGCCGCGTCCTGTCACGTCGTCCGCCCAGCCTTGCCATACATCGAGCACATCATACCAATTCGGGAGCGCTCCTTTTTCACCCCATAGGACAAGTACGGGGCATGCGATTTTTTTGCTTCCCCGTTCTGCTTCGTCCAGTTCGGAATCGATGGTCGCTGCGGCCCGGTAATCTTCGCACATGGCATGGATTGTTCCAGGATTGTGGATGCCCCGCCAATATTCCGCGAGTGCTTCGGGGTGGAACAGGTGGCGCGTGCCTTGGAAGTAGAAATTGTCGGGGTTCTCTCCGATGACTCGTTCCGGAAAGTCGAAAGGCTGCGCGAGAAAAAACCAATGCCAATACCCCATGGCGAAATCCTTGTCGGCTCTTCTAAAAGTTTCGCCGGTGGGGATGATATCCATGACAGTGAGCTTTTCCACCGCTTCCGGAAAGTCGAGGGCCAGGCGATAAGCGCACCGGGCTCCCCGATCATGGCCGATGACTGTGAAGCGGGAAAACCCGAGCTCTTTCATGACGGCTATTTGGTCTTTGGCCATCGCGCGTTTGGAATATGTTGAGTGGTCATCGGCAGATTCAGGTTTGGAGCTGTCTCCATACCCTCTCAAGTCGGGCATCACGACGGTATACTCTTCTGCCAATTTTGGAGCCAGCTCGTGCCACATCATATGGGTTTGGGGATGGCCATGCAGCAGAAGGAGCGGAGGGCCCTGCCCTCCGTAGCGCAAATAAATCTCCGCTTCTCCTGTATTGACGACAGTGGACTGAAAATCTTTAAGCAGCATATCCTCTCTCCTTTCTTTTTATCTCCCTGATTCCCTGAAAAAGACTTTCTGAACCTCTTTAGAAAAGCGTTTTTGTTGAGGAGAAAGGGGTAGTTAGTAAGCAAACAAGGCAATTTCATTTCCAGACAGGAGGAGACAGTGTGGCCCTGACAAAGGACCGGCAAGGATTGACTGTAGTTGTCACTGGAGCATCAAGCGGGTTTGGCAGAGGTATTGCCCAAAAGCTGGCAGCAGATGGAGCGAATGTCGTGCTGGCTGCCAGGCGGACCAAGTTGATCGATGAACTCGCTGTAGAGTTGGGTGTCCGGACCCTCGCTGTCACTACGGATGTCAGCAAGGAAGAAGATATAGCCAGGCTGATGGCTGCGGCGGAATCCCGTTTCGGCAAAGTGGATGTCTGGATCAATAATGCAGGTCTTGGCATCATGGGGTCGTTCACGGATATTCCGCTGAATGACATGCTGCGGCTGGTGGACATCAACCTGAAGGGAATGATCTATGGCAGCCATCATGCTCTTCGCCATTTCAAAAAGAACGGCTCGGGAACCCTGATCAATATGTCTTCCTTCATCAGCAGTGTGCCGCTGCCGTTCGGTGCTGTCTACTGTGCCACGAAGTATGGCATTGCAGGGCTGACGGCAGGACTGCATCTGGAAATGGAGCTGGAAGGGCGGAAGGACATCCATGTCTGTATGGTGCATCCGTGGGTGACGGATACACCATGGCCGGAGCATTCGGGAAACTACAGCGGCCATGAAATCACATTGGGACCAGCCGATGATCCCGAAACGGTCATTGACGCTGTAATCGGGCTGATTGACCAACCGCAGGAAAGTGTGGAGATCGGCAGCAAGTCAAAAGCCGCCATTCTCTCCCAGCATTTGATGCCGATTGGAACCGAGAAACTGAACGGCATTTTGCTGCAGAAGATGCTCCAGTCCGCTCCAGCCGCTGAAAAGACTTCCGGCAGTATCCATTCACCGCGCTCAGAAGGGACCGAAGTGTCAGGAAATATGCGGAACAGGCTGAAGCAACAAATCCGAAAAGGCAAACAGCAGTAAGGACCGTTTTACGGATGGGAGGAATAACCATGACAAATGAAAAGAAATATGCAGGACTGACGATCGTCATCACCGGAACCTCGAGCGGAATCGGCAAAGGGGTGGCTCAGCAGCTGGCGGCAGAAGGCGCCAATGTTGTCCTGGCAGCGCGCCGCACCAAGGAGATTGAAGCATTGGCAGAAGCATGCGGGCCCAATGCAATTGCAGTGACGACTGACGTCAGCCGGGAAGAAGACGTGGAGAACCTATTTGAAACGGCAATGGGCGTATTCAGCAGCATCGATGTCTGGATCAATAACGCCGGCATCGGAACATACGGCTCCTTCACGGATACGCCGTTGAGGGATTTGAACCGGACGGTGGAAATCAATTTTCTGGGCACCATCTACGGCAGCCATTATGCGTTGAATCAATTCAAGAAACAGCGGTACGGAACGTTGATCAATGTTTCTTCGTTCGCCAGTAAAACGCCGATGCCTTTCGGGGCGGCGTATACAGGCAGTAAATACGGAATTTCTGGTTTGAGCAATGGCTTGCATCAGGAAATGAGAATGGACGGTTTTGATGACATTCATGTCTGCTCGGTGGATCCGTGGGTGACGGATACGCCTTGGACACAGCATGCCGGCAATTACAGTGGCCATGAAATCATCGTGGGACCGGCGGATGACCCGCAGAAAGTGGTGGACCAGATTATCGGGTTGATTGATAATCCAAAAAAAGTGGTGGAAATCGGTGCCAAGTCCAAAGGCATCGCGGCTACGGGTACGTTGATTCCAAAGACGACAAAAGCGCTGACGGGGCGTTCGCTGCTGAAAATGATCCAGGAGGCGCCTCCTGCTCCGCCGACATCGGGCAGTCTTTATGAATCGGGGCCGGAAGGGACAGAAGTATCAGGAAATCTACGGGAGCGGCTGAAAGCCAAAGGATGACCGAATGCAGAAGCGAGGAGGAATGGGAGATGGCAAAAAAGAAATCCCACGAAGGAATGACCGTTGTGATCACCGGTGCTTCCAGCGGATTCGGAAAAGGGGTCGCGAGAGAGCTGGCAGCGCAAGGAGCTAACGTGGTATTGGCAGCGCGCCGGACTGGACTGCTCGAAAAGTTGGCAGAGGAATTGGGTCCGAATGTACTAGCGGTGACGACGGATGTCAGCCAGGAAGAGCAGGTGGCACGTCTCTTTGAAGCGGCGCTGGGCCGGTTCGGCAAAATAGATGTCTGGATCAACAATGCCGGTGTTGGCGCCATTGGTCCATTTACCGACATCCCAGTCAAGGATTTGGCGCGGGTGGTCGATGTCAATGTCAAAGGGACGATCAACGGCAGTCATTTTGCATTGCGCCATTTTAAGGAACTGAAACGCGGCATTCTTATCAATATCGGCTCTATTACAAGCGAAATCGCTTTTCCGTATTACACCGGATACAGCGCCAGCAAACACGCAGTATTAGGGCTCAGCTCCGCATTGAACGAGGAAGTGAAGCTCGAAGGCTTTAAGGATATCCATGTCTGCACAGTGCTGCCATGGGCGACGGACACGCCGTGGTTTGAACACACAGGAAATTACACGGGACATGCCGCGGAAATGAAACCGATGGATGATCCGGAAATTGTCGTCGAAGCCATCATCGGATTGATCGACAAGCCGCAGGAAACTGTCGCGGTCGGCGCAAAATCGAAAGCCTCGGTTCTCTCCAGCCATATTCTTCCCGGAGCTACAGAAAAAATGAATGCCAAATTTGTCCAGAAGGTCATTGAAGATGCTCCGCCAGCGGGGCCGACAAATGGCAGCCTCTACATTCCGATGGAAAAAGGAATAGAAGTCGAAGGCGGAATCCGGGAGCGGATGAAGAGAGAGTAAGCACGATCAGTGAGACTAAATTATGTGATCTGAAAAGAATGCTTAAATGGAAAAAGGCAGTCTCCTCCTGAGGCGGCCTTTTTATCGTTTTATAGAAAGCTGTATTAGGAATGGTTTAGTGGGTATATTTTCTATCATTTACATTATTATTCCAATATGGTTGAATAGAAGCAGTATAAAAAAGGTGGAATTAGATTGAACAAGACAGAAAGTTATGAAAGCATCAATCCATTTACGGCAATTTGGACGCGGCCTCGCGCAGTCGTCCGGCGCGTTATTGAGGAAAAAACATCGGGCTTCATCTTTCTGCTAATCGTGCTGGCAGGCTTCGCAGGCGGACTTCTCAGCAGCCTGGATTCGGAACAGCTGTTTCCGGTGCCGGGACTTATACTCCTGTCGCTCTTCTTTGGGCCGATCGGTGTTATGGTGAGCACGGCGATTGGAGCAGGCATCTATCTGGTGGTCGGCAAATTATTTAAAGGCGAAGCCAGTTACTCAGAAATGTTCCGTGCAATATTGACGGGGCAGATTCCGCAAATCTGGTTGATCCCGGTCATCCTTTTGTGGATGCTGTTGCTGCCCGAAACCTATTTCCTGCAGCCGGGTGAACTTCCGTTTGCAGAGGCAGATCTGCTGTCTGTAATTTTCTTCATTATTTTAGGTGCTGTCTCCATCTGGACTTTCGTTATCCAGTGCAAAGCAGTGGGGGAAGCGCACAGACTTTCTGCCTGGAAAGGGTTCTTCATCATCCTTATTCCAATTGTGCTGGTCATTATTGCGATCTCAGCTATTATCGCGGTGATTGCAATGGTCGTTCTATAGAATTTAAATAAAACAAGGCAACTGGAAAGGTTAAGGGATTCTGTTTTAACGTACAAAACACAAATGGCATTATAAATAGAGATCTAATTCGTCTATGAATTAGTCTCTTTTTTGTCTTTAGAACCACCAATTCAATAAAGCCTTCCTGGTTCACAGGTGGAGCTCTTTGCAATCATAAAAAACGCTTAACCGATCTTCGGCTAGGCGTTTATAAATTTGGCCGTTTTTTAGATAATCTCTCTACTTCACTTTCCAGGTGTTCAATCCGTTTATGAATTCTATAAAAAATCGGTAAATAAGCTATCACAATAATAAGCATCCATCCCATTGCACATCCCCCTTTTTTACACTTTACCATAAATTTCAAAGCGCCTTTTGGAAAATGAAACATGTACGAAAAATAAAAGAACCTCCACCGAGGATCATCTGAATTTCAGAGTTTCTCGTTAGTTGAGGTCCATTTTAAACTCTGATGGATGTGCGAAATATAGTGCGATTGTATGGGTGAAGATGGGGGTTGTACCCCCAATGGAATCCATTACGAAAAGGCTGCCTTGTTTTATTATGATTGGTCCACTTTACGGACAGTCCCATTCTCTTCCACATCGGCCACTTCCCGTCGGACGGTTTCGTTGATGACCTTAACGTCCTTGACTTTTCGTTTGCCGATGACGATCTCTTCACGAACCACGTTCTTTTTGCCGATATCCAGGCGCTCTTCGGAAAGCGGAATGTAGATGGCATCGCCTTTTTCGTAGGCTTGTTTCGGTGTCAGCACCTGCTCCTCATTTCCGGTAGCTGTTTCCGCAGGGAGGGGACGCCTGTCGATATCAATTTCTTCGTGTTCCACTGGCACGCGGATTTCTTTGTCTTCTTCCTCATCGGTGGAGAGTGCAGCATCATTTTTGGCTTCGGGTGAAGTGGTTGTCTCCGGTTGAGGAGCAACTGCAGGCATATTGTGGGTGTACAGAAGAAGCCTGCCGCTTTCGACCTGCTGGAAATAATAATCCGTTTCTTTTTCGTCCAGTCCCATACGGTTAAAGGCGTCTTTTGTAATGTCTTCCCCGGCTAAGAAGGCGATGACTTTGCCTTTGAAATTATCCCGATCCTGTGTGTCGACATGGACAGACGTGTAATCGATCAGCAAGTCGATCTGTTTGTCATGCTTCGCTACCAAATACAGTTCCTCTTCTTCGTATCCTGCTGCTTTTAATTCGCCGACTTTGATCAATACTTTTGCTTGCGCATCAAAAAGGCCGACCAGTTTGTTTCCTTTTTTCTCCATGCTCAATCCTCCCATGTCAGTGGCACCAATATAACTTCATTAAGGTCTATTTACCCGAGGCTGTGCACCCTATAAACCTTGAACGTTGGAAACTACAAAAAGGCGCCTCCGGAAGTTTTATCCGGAGGCGCCTTTTACTGCTCGTTAAAATGAATTGCGATCATCTTTTTTGGACTTTACGTTTTCATCAATATCCGCTTCTTCGCGGCGCACGGTTTCATTTACAACTTCCGTATCTTGTACTTTACGTTTGCCGACGACAATTTCTTCGCTGACGACATCTTTTTTGGTGACTTCCAGACGTTCTTCGGAAAGTGGGATATGGATGGTTTCGCCGTCTTCATAAGCACCCTTATCGGTCAATCCGCCGCCTGTGGAACTTACGTCCTCGTTTACCGGGCGGCGTTCTACATAAACTTCTTCACGTTCCACAGGAACCTCGATGGTCTGTTGCTCTTCCACAACATGCTTGCCGACATTCACTTCGCCTGTCTGCACGCGTTCCTTGTCGACGCTCAAGCGCTCTTCGTGAAGACGCAGATGTTCTTCTTCGTCAGGGCTTCCGGCAGAAGTCGTACTGGCTGTTTCGGCACCGGTTTGAGTGCCGTTGTATGGTTTGTAGGATGTACCATAATCGCTATTGACATAAAGCACGAGCTTGCCATTTTCCACTTGGCGGTAATATTCGTCCGCTTCGCCGGTTCCTAATCCCATTTGCGTGAAGGCGTCCCGAGTGGAATCTTCTCCGGAAATGAAGGATTTGAATTTGCCCATCATGTTATCGTCTTGCTGCGTATTCAAATGGACATCCGTCTGGCCTTGAACCATGGATAATTGATCGTCATGCTTCGCAATTACATACATATCCTCTTCGTTGTACCCTTGTGCTTTCAATTCACCGATTTTATGCAGAACCTCTGCTTGTACGTCATATGCTTGAATGAATGTTGTTCCTTTGTTTGTCATGGTCAATTCCTCCTAATAGTGATAAATCACCTGTAAAGTAAGGTAATCATAATCTACCCCGTTGCTTTTCGGAATAAACACCGCAAGTTCCAGTAAAGGTAGAAAGGACTCTCTTTCCTAACAATGTTCGTTTGGTGAAGTAGAACAGAAAGACTGGTGGAACAAGCGATAACGTGTGAAACAAGGTCGAAAATAAATGTACGGAGAATATTATTCCTGCCGTGACGGAGCTGGTTGAAAGACTAAAAAATAAAGGCTTGCTTTACCACTCGTTCTTTAATACAATATAAAACGTAATCATTACTATTTAAGGGCTTTAAAGAAAGGGTGTGGCATGGTGGGGGAAATTGTTCCAGTTACAGTTTTGAGTGGTTATTTGGGAGCCGGCAAAACGACCTTATTGAATCATCTGTTGAATAATCGAGAAGAGTTGAAAATGGCGGTGATTGTCAATGATATGAGTGAGGTGAACATAGACGCAGATTTAATAGAGCGGGGGAGTTTTTCACAGACAGAGGAAAAACTGGTTCGGCTGCAGAATGGGTGCATCTGCTGTACGTTGAGAGAAGATCTTATGCAGGAAGTCGAGAAGTTGGTTATTCGTGGAGACATCGACTGCATCGTAATCGAATCTTCGGGAATCAGCGAGCCACTTCCAGTAGCTCAGACCTTTTCATATATGGATGATGGAATGGGAATTGATTTAACGAAAAGCTGTCGGTTGGATACTTTAGTCACCGTAGTGGACGGCTATGCTTTTTGGCAGGATTTTGCATCGGGGGAATCACTGCTCGAAAGAAAGCAGGAAGCAGCGGCAGGAGACGTCCGTGAAATTTCAGACTTGCTGATTGACCAGATAGAGTTTGCTAATGTCATTTTATTGAACAAAGTAGATTTGGTGGCCCCAGAGGAGCGGGGGCGATTGAAAGAGCTGCTTGCAACTTTAAATCCGGATGCGCAGATAATTGAAACCGAGCATTCGAAAGTGGCTTTGAAAAATGTAGTGAACACCGGTTTATTCGACTTTGTTAAATCGAGTCAGAGTGCGGGGTGGATCAAAGAACTGAATGAAGAGCATATTCCAGAATCCGAGGAATACGGCATAGCTTCATTTGTTTACCGGAGCCAGCAACCGTTTCATCCGGAACGGCTGATGGATTGGGTCAAGGAATGGCCGGTGGAAATTGTCCGCGCCAAAGGATTTTTGTGGTTGGCGACAAGAACCGAGTCGGCTGTTTTGCTGTCCCAGGCTGGACCATCACTCGGCATTGAGCATGCGGGCCGATGGGAACTGGAAAAAGGAGTGAAAATGACCGAGCTGGTATTCATTGGTATTGATATGGACCAGGCGGACATCGTCAGCAGGCTGAATCTGTGTTTGCTGACGGATGAAGAAACTGCACAGGATTGGAAAACATTCTATGACCCACTTCCAGCATTTCAACTACTTGAGGAGGAAAAAAGATGAGAGTCAATATTACATTAGCATGTACAGAAACCGGGGACCGGAATTACAGCACAACAAAAAACAAGCGGACCAATCCGGAACGTATTGAATTGAAAAAGTACAGTCCGCGTCTAAAAAAGGTCACGATTCACAGAGAGACAAAATAATTTTTTATAAAATCCAAATGATCATCATTACTTTTAGGAGGAAAAAGAATGGCAAAGAAATCGAAAATTGCACGTCATCATAAGCAACAGGCCATGGTTGCACAATTTGCAGAGCTGCGGCAAGAATTGAAGGAAAAAGGCGATGTTCAGGCCTTAGCTGATTTGCCGAAAGATTCGTCTCCGGTTCGTCTGAACAATCGATGCGAAGTGACAGGAAGACCGCGTGGCTTTATGCGTAAATTCGGGATGTCGCGCATCGTGTTTAGGGAGTTGGCACATAATGGCCGGATTCCAGGTGTGAAGAAGGCCAGCTGGTGAGGCGATTTTTTTAAGATTATCCTTCTAAAGGCATTAAAAGAAGAGCCGTTGGATCAGCTCAAGAAAGTTCCATATCCTCGGAAGCAGCAGACGCCAGTCTGCTGCTTTTATTAGTTGTATAAGAAGCTGATTCAAAGGAATGGATTTTTCGAAGTAGGGTGAATATTTTTAGGTAATACCCGGTTAAAGGAGTCTATTGATGCTATCATAAGGTTATATTTTACTTTTAAATAATATATTAATCCTTTCAATAGGTATCTTCGTAGGGGGCAAGAAACGTAATGGGAATGGATGTTTTAAAGCGTAATAATGTTCGGGTCACGGGCCAAGGGGAAAAGACAATAATGTTTGGACACGGCTTTGGCTGTGATCAGCAGGTTTGGAACAATACGATTAAGGATTTTGAGGGGGACTACCGTGTCGTCACATTCGATTATATCGGTTCGGGAAATAGTGATAAGGCTGCTTATTCAAAAGAACGCTACAGCACATTGAACGGCTATAAACAGGATCTGTTGGATGTCTGTGACGGGCTGGAGATTAAGGAAATAATCTTTGTGGGGCATTCTGTCAGTGCCATGATCGGCATGCTGGCTTCAATTGAGCGTCCGGAATTGATGGAGAAAATGATTATGATCGGACCATCTCCTTATTATATGAATGAACCGGGCTATAATGGCGGATTTGAACGCAGTGATATTGATGAACTGCTGGATATGATGGAAACCAATTACAAGGAATGGGCCAAATATTTGGCGCCTGTGGTTATGCAGAATGAAGAGCGCCCTCAGCTGGCGGAGGATTTTGAGCAACTGTTGTGTTCGAATGACCCACTGATTGCCCGGCAATTCGCGGAAGTGACATTTACTTCGGATCTCCGAGACAAATTGGATCAAGTAACAGTTCCTACGTTGATTCTCCAGCCGAAGTTCGATGCGATTGCGCCGCTTGAAGTTGGGCAATATGTCCACGATCACATGAAGGGCAGCCAAATGATCACTATGGAGGCTGTGGGCCATAATCCACACCTGAGTGATTCAGGAGAAACGGTCAAATACATCAAGGCATACCTGGAACAATAGAGGAGTGGATACAGTGGAACAGCAACTCGATAGGGCGCCTTGCGGTTATTTAGTTCTGGACCAGGACTTGCGTATCGTCGAAATGAACAAAACGCTGCAGAAGATGACCGGGGTAAAGAATCCACAGCATATGCATGATTTATTGACAATCGCTTCGCGGGTTTATTTCCAGACCTATTTTACTCCCTCCATTAAAATGCACGGGACGGTAAATGAAATGTTTTTGACCTTGAAAAGTGACGAGGGTCCAATGCCTGTGCTGATGAATACGGCAGAACGAGACGGATTTTATGAATGTGCTTTGATTCAGATGAGCGTCCGAGGAGAATATGAAAAAGAGTTGCTGCTGGCCAAACGCAATGCAGAACAAATCAACCGGGAAACAGCAGAAGCTTATGAAAAACTGCAGGCCTTACTGGCTGAAGTGGAATGCAAACAGCAGGAGCTGATGGATCTTAACCGGAAACTGCAGCAGTTGGCTACGACAGATCAGCTGACAGGCTTGAAAAACCGCCGCTACTTGGAAGAAAGGCTCGCTGAGTTTTTAGCGCAGGCGGAAAATGGCAGAAAAGTGGCTGTCCTGATTTTGGACATCGATCATTTTAAGCAAGTCAACGATACATATGGACACCCGATGGGGGATGCCGTGCTGCAGGAATTAGCCTGGCGCTTGGAAACGGAAGTAGGACCTGAAGGGATTGTAACGCGTCTCGGTGGTGAAGAGTTCGTGGTGGTCATGCCGGATGCCGGAATAGAGGAAAGCCTTAAACTCGGCAATACTTTATGCAATCTTATGGAAACAGCTGATTGGCAGCACGTGCCGGTCACGGTCAGCATCGGTGCCGCAGCTTATGCAGCTGGAGATGGAGTGGATAGCCTGTTGGCGCGGGCTGATGGATTTCTCTATAAAGCCAAGGCCAATGGGAGAAACTGTGTGTTTGGAATCGAATAAAAGCTGAGCTAATCATCCGTTTTTAAAACGGGTGGTTTTTTATGCGGAAAACTCCTTACAATCACCGGCTCAAGAGCTATAATAATGGCATATGAAAATATCTTCACCTTTGGGGGTAATGATGGAAAATAAGAATCGATTGCTTGGTGAACGGGTGTCAGCGGATAAAGAATTGATCGCTCAGTTGATTCATGAAGAAGCGGTCCGGGATGTTCCCATGGAGCAGCTTGAAATGAACAAAGCTTTTATCGACATTGTCAATAAGACTCGAATCGATTTTGTGGAACTTATCGGAAAGTCGATCAGCAATAGTTGTGATGTACAAAAAGTCTACGCGGATATTCAAGAATGGGGAGAAAAGACAGGGAACTTTTTTCTTGAAACGGGAAGGTCGCTTGAAGAAGCGCTCGCAGAAACATCACTTTACCGCAAACATATCGGAACAATCATTAAAACGGAAGCGGTTCGAAAAGACATGGAACTTCAGCTTCTTTTTAATGTCATGGAATTTTTCCATTCTCTACTGGATCATGCAGCTTATTCGTATACCCAAGCCTACACGGCCTCTTATCAGCGGAAATTGAAATTGGCAAGAAAAGAATTTCTCGAACTTTCCGCACCGGTCGTCCCTGTCAGTGACCAGATCGCGATTTTACCGTTAGTGGGAAGCATTGAAATTGACCGGGCGCGCTATATACTGGAACAGACTTTGCTTGCCGCAAATGAACTGAAAATCAAAGTGCTGATTGTGGACCTCTCGGGAGTGGTGAGAGTGGATTCGATGGTAGCCGAGCAGATCATCAAAATCATCCGATCGCTGAAGCTTGTCGGGGTACGCTCGGTTCTGACCGGCATCCGTCCGGAAATTGCCCGGACACTCACGGAAATCGGAGTCGATTTGAAGGACTTGGAGATCGGCGGCAGTTTGAAGCGCGTGCTTCATCAGATGAAAATTAATTGACCCTAAAAAAACGCTGAAGCCTTTAGGCTCCAGCGTTTTTTTAGTAGTCAGTTAGTTACAGCTTCAGAATGCAGGTCAGGCAATGACTTGCGTAAAGTGACAGTTTCTTCTTCGGTCAATGGAATCATCGGCAAGCGTACACCGCCAACATCCACCCCCTTCATGTTAAGTGCCGCTTTGACCGGAGATGGATTAGGTGCAGCGAACAATGCTTTCATCGTCGGCACCAGTCTGCGGTGGATAGCAGCAGCAGTGCTCACATCGCCTGTTTTGAAGCTGGTGATCATGTCCTGCATATCGTTGCCGATGATATGCGCGGAAACTGAGACGATGCCAGTACCGCCAATTGACAGCAGCGGCAAGGTCAGGCTGTCGTCGCCGCTGTATACAGAAAATGTAGCCGGTGTTTTTTCGATGATCTCTGCAGCAGCGTCCAAGTCTCCACTCGCTTCTTTGACAGAAACGATATTGTCGATCTTGGACAGGCGAATGATCGTTTCTGGAGACATATTGACCACACTGCGCCCTGGGATGTTGTACAGCATGACCGGCAGGCTTGTAGACTGGGCGATCGCTTGGAAATGCTGGAACATGCCTTCCTGTGAAGGCTTGTTATAATAAGGCGTGACCAGCATGATCCCATCAACGCCTGTTTCTTCAGCCTGTTTCGTCAAGGAGATGGAAGCTCGTGTATTGTTGGAACCGGTTCCTGCAATTACCGGAATCCGTCCGGCGACTGTGTTGACGGTAAACTCAAATAACTCCACTTTTTCCTCTGTCGATAAAGTTGGGGATTCCCCTGTTGTTCCTGCGACGACAAGGCCGTCTGAACCGTTTGCGATCAAATGCTCTATCAGTTTTTGTGTTGCCGGAAAATCGATTTCTCCATGTTGGTCGAACGGCGTCACCATTGCTGTAATTACTTGGCCGAAATTCATAATGAACACACCCTTTTCTAATTTTTGTCGAAACTTAGAGGTGAGGGGCCAGTCAGGAATAAACAAAAAAAGCAGCAACGAGGGGGTCCCGTTGCTGCAGTAGAAACAATGTTTAACATTCGTTCCTGTGCATCAGATAGCCCTCCATATAGTTTCCTATATGACAGTCCTGCATTTATTGAATGCAGACCCAGCGCACGGAAAAATGAGATTTCCGCCACTTCGGCAAATCCCCCTTTCGGCAAACGTCAATGGATCTCATCATCCTCGTTTTGCGTACTGATGGTTTTTGCGCCTCTATCCTACTCCATAAAAGCTGGAGCAAGAAATATTTAATTAGCTGTACTATAACAAATTTTCTTGTCAATTGCAAGACGAAAAACGTAAAATCTTATGAAAAAGGAGGGGTTCGGATGAACGAACAGCTACATGACCGCCGGCTGAATATTGCCACTGCAGGAAATCAGCAGGGTTTCACGGATTCCCTGCACCATAACCGATATGAACCAACTCCTTATGAGCTTCTGGACAGGCTGTTCGATAAGTACAGCTTGTCTTCTGGAGACCGGCTGGTGGATGTTGGGTCTGGAAAAGGGCGGCTGAATTTTTATGCCCATCATCTATTTGGTGTGGAAAGTGCGGGCATTGAGATGAATCCGGAATTCTACGCCGAAGCTTTGGAAAACAAAAAGAACTATGCAAAAAAACATAAAAGCGCTGAGCAGAGCATTGCCTTCTATAATTGCCTGGCACAGGATTATCCAATCGATGCGCGGGACAATAAATTTTATTTCTTCAATCCATTCTCAGTGCAGGTATTCATCAGTTTTATTAATAAGGTTTTGCGCTCTGTCGAAACAAATCCGCGGATGGTGGAACTGTTTTTGTTTTTTCCTCCACAGGAATACAGTGATTTCCTGGAAAACAGTACGGCCTTTGAGTTAGTGGCGGAAATTCAGCTGCTCGGTTTCCATAAAGAGCCACGCGAACGTTTTTTAATATACCGGCTGCCACATATGGATTAGAAGACAAGCGATAATGGGTATGCTTTAACTAAAAACAAATTTGAAGCGGGGGACCCTATATGGAATGGAAAGGCAGAAAAGCCAGCAGAAATGTTGAAGACCGAAGAGGGAAAGGCGGCGCCATGGTTGCAGGAGGAGGCATCGGCGGCATCTTGATTGTCCTGCTGGTGGCGTTTTTGGGCGGCGACCCGGGCGTTATCCTGGATCAATTAGGCGGATCGGCCGGAACAACTTCAAACGAGCCGTATGTAGCGACGCAGGAAGAAGAGGAGTTGGTTGAATTCGTATCGGTCGTTTTGGCCGATACCGAAGAGGTTTGGACAGAAGTATTTGCAGAAGAAGGCATGGAGTACGTTGAACCGACCCTTGTTCTGTATACCGGAAGCGTCGAGTCAGCCTGCGGAACGGCAGGTGCCGCCGTCGGTCCGTTCTATTGTCCCGGCGACTACAAGCTATACATCGATTTGAGCTTCTACAATGAATTGCAGAATCAGTTTCAGGCCCCCGGTGATTTTGCCATGGCTTATGTAGTGGCGCATGAAGTAGGGCACCATGTCCAAAATCTGCTTGGCGTCATGGAAGAAGTGCAGCCTCTCCGCAACCAGTTAAGTGAAGAAGAATACAATAAAATACAGGTTCGCCTGGAGCTGCAGGCGGATTATCTATCCGGTGTCTGGGCACATCACGCCCAGGGAATGGGTTATTTAGAGGAAGGCGATCTGGAGGAAGCGTTGACAGCGGCAAGCGCGGTAGGGGATGACACAATCCAACAGCGCTCCCGTGGCTACGTAGTCCCGGAAAGTTTTACCCATGGCAGTTCCGAGCAACGTCAGCGCTGGTTCTATAAAGGCTTTCAGGCGGGAAATCTCAAAGAAGGCGATACCTTCAATGCAACTGACTTGTGATTCCGAAGCGCTTTTTGGCAGAAATCCAAGGGTGCGGCATTGATATTTTCGCTGTAGTGATTCATTATAAAGAATAGACAGTCTTTTCATCTATAATTGAAAAGAAATTCAGTTCTATAAAGGAAGTACAACATGACGCAAGATAATATTACACGCATAGAATACGGCGATAAAGAATTGATCTTGATCGGTACGGCACACGTTTCCAAGCTCAGTGCGGAACAGGTGAAAGAGGTCATTGAAGCTGAGCAGCCCGATTCAGTGTGCATCGAATTGGATGCACAGCGCTATGAATCGGTCACACAAGGCAGTAAGTGGAAAGAAACGGACATTTTTAAAGTCATCAAAGACAAGAAAGCCAGTCTTTTGCTGATGAACCTGGCGATTTCCTCGTTTCAGAATCGGCTGGCAGATCAGTTCGGCATCAAGCCTGGCCAGGAAATGATCCAAGGAATTGCGTCAGCCAAAGAAACAGGCGCGGAATTGGTGCTGGCTGACCGCAATATTCAGGTCACGTTTTCACGCATCTGGGGAAATATCGGCTTTATGGGGAAAGCACAGCTCTTGACTTCGGTCTTCTTCAGCATTTTCAGCAAAGAGACGATTTCGGAAGAGGATCTGGAAAAGATGAAGTCCCAGGATACGTTGAATGCTGTCATGGATGATTTCACCCAGTCCTTCCCTAAATTGAAAGAACCGCTGATCGATGAACGGGATCAGTACTTGGCACAGAAAATCAAAGAAGCACCGGGCAAAAAAGTTGTCGCAGTCCTCGGTGCTGCCCATATTCCGGGGATTATCAAGGAAGTCCACAACGAACATGATTTGGCGGAATTATCAAAAGTTCCACCGAAATCGAAGTGGCCGAAAATCATCGGCTGGGCCATTCCATTGGCTCTTGTCGCCATGATCGCCATTACATTCATGAACAATCCCGCAGCTGGGATTGATCAGACCGTCAGCTGGATTTTATGGACAGCTTGTCTCGGAGCTATTGGAGCCGCTGCAGCATTCGGCCATCCGTTGGCCATACTGACCGCTTTTGTAGGCGGACCGATCGGCGCCTTGCATCCGCTTTTGGCCGCAGGCTGGTTTTCCGGACTTGCGCAAGCCTATATCCGTCGGCCGAATGTCGGAGATTTCCAGACATTGTCGAAAGACGTTTTTACGCTCAAAGGATTTTGGGACAATAAAGTAACGCGTGTCCTGCTGGTCGTCGTGTTGACCAATATTGGTACTGCGGCCGGTAATGTCATCGGCGGTATAGATGTCATCCGCTTGTTTTTCCAGAATCTATAATCGATTTTTCAACCGGACAGCTGAATTTGCTGTCCGGTTTTTTTTTACTGGATGATGTTTATTTTTCAAAAAGGGGTATAGATTAAATAGAAGATTGACGAATGGGGAGGCGCGAAAAGGTGGGCTTCTTTTTAGTTGGGATTGTCTTATGGTCGCTTGTCATTGGTGGAATTGTCTTGGCAATTGTCGGTCTTTGGAGGAAGTCATGGCAAGCACTTGCCTGGAGCGGAATCGCTTTGCTGCCACCGATGCTGCTCATTTTTATGGGTGGAGAAGGAATTTGGTTCCGACTGTGTATTCTGTTGCCGTTGGTGTTGTTTATTGCCGCTTTTCTAATGAAACAGCAAAAAATGCAGAGCTTGTAGAACCGGATGGAAATTTCATCCGGTTTTTCTGTGCATTATACTAGCATTTTCAAAATCACAGTTATACAATTGTTATACAAAAAGTAGAGGGGCAAAGCTGATGAATTACATATTAGAGCGCAGCAAATTATTTATTTTCCTGATTCTAATCCTTTCAATAATAGGAGCTTACACGTTCCTGACCTTGCCTCAACGTGAAATTCCGGAAACACCGTCGAGCCTGGTACTGGTTTCGACGATTTTGCCGGGAGCGGGGCCGGAAGAAGTGGAGACATCCATCACCAACCCGTTGGAGCGTGAAATCCAGAAAGTGGATGGCATTTCATCCATGCAGTCCATATCATCCAATTCGGCATCCATCATCACCCTGGAACTTGAGGACGGTGAAAATCCGGATGAACTGATCAACAGCATCCAGCAGCAGACGGGAAGTGCGGCTTCGGGATTTCCCGATACAGCGCAGGAACCCACAGTTGAAAAGCTGGATCTGACTTTCCCATTGGTCTCCTACATGTTCTATGGAGATGAAGAAGAGCTGGTCACTATGGCTAATGCGTTATCCGATTTGTCAGATCAAGTGGAAGCCGTTTCGGGTGTTGCGGGAACGACGGTAAAAGGGCTGAACACGCAACAAGTACTCATCGAACTGGACAGTGAAGAACTGGCAGCCAATAACCTGCAGCCGTTCGAAGTGCTTGAATCGCTTCAGCAGGCCAACCAGCCCTTATCGCTCGGAACCCATGACAATGGCAATGAACAGGTGACCTTGACCATTCAGCAAAGTGAAGGCATCGAAAAGTTGGAACAGCTTCAGGTGGGTGGAGCAGCGGTTCCGCTTGCTGACGTGGCGACCATTGAAACGGTGGACCAGGAAACTGCGGATATCGTCACTTTTGAAGGAGAACCTGCGATTTCCTATACAGTCTTTTTGCAGACAGAGCAGGATGTTCCTTCTGTTGACGAAAATGTTTCAGAAGTAATTGAAGAATTCACCGAAACGCTGCCGGCAGGTGTGCAGGCAGAAAAATACGAATCCCAAGCGGATAATGTCAACACGATTTTTGATAGCTTGTATGTTTCATTGGCCATCGCGGTGCTGGCAGTTTTGATCGTCACCACAGCCGGCCTGACTTTGTACGGAGCTTTTGCAGTTGCTTTGACCGTGCTGGCTTCCGTATTGATCGGTATGATTCCGATTCCGTTCATGGGTGTCGACTTAAACCAGATTTCGGTCATCGGCCTCATCATTGCCATCGGGATTCTGGTTGATGACAGCATCGTGGTCAACGACAATATCCAGCGGCGCTATAAATTAGGGGATTCGCCGCTCAATGGAGCCATCACCGGCGTCCGTGAAGTGTACCCGTCGATTATTTCCTCCAGTTTGGCGATAGTCGTGACGTTTTCGCCATTGCTGCTGTTGTCGGGCGGCAACGGGGCATTCATCAAAGCTCTGCCAAGCATTCTGATCACCACCATTTTGGCTTCGACCGTGCTGTCGATTACGCTGGTGCCAATGATGCAATACTTAAAAACGAAAAGAAGAGCGAAGAAAATTTCAGACACTCCCGGATTTTTAGGGAAACCACTCGAGAAAATTGCCTTGTTCTATTCCAATAAAGTGCTGCGCGGCGTCTTGAAACGCCCGATTTTGGTAGGCGTTGGCGGGTTATTGGTAGCGACGGGCTTATTGTCCCTTGCACTCTTTACGCCATTTGAATTTTTCCCGGCAGCTGACCGCGAAGAGGTGACGATGGATGTCCGCCTTGCGGAAGGTACCACTATTGAAGAAACGAATGTATTCCTGACAGACTTGACTGAGCAGGTCGCTTCAGAAGATGGCAATGTGGCGGAAACAGCCATTTTCGCCGGTGAAGGTTTGCCGAACCTGTTCTCCGCATCGATGGACAATACTGGCGGCAATACTGGCCAGGTAGCGTTCCGGATCGATCGTGAAAGCACGACGGCTGCAGATTTCATCAGCAAATGGCAGTCGGAGCTGCGCGACCGTTTCCCGGAGGCTGAAATCTTCCTGGATACGATTGTCCAAGGGCCGCCTGTTGGTGCTCCAGTCACCGTCGACATTAAAGGTGAGGACATCGAGGAATTAGAGTCGCTTCGTGATGTACTGAAAGAGCAGATGCTTGAAAACGGCGCAACCATCGTCACGGACAATCTGGGAGATCCGGTGCCGGCGATCGAATACGTACCGAACCAGGATGCGCTGCAGACAAATAATATAGCGCTCAGTTCGGTGACCAACCAGCTGCAGCTTCTGACGCAGGGTGTGCCGTTGTACACCATTTACGAAGGGCAGATGCCATACGAAGTGTACCTGAAACAATCAGGCATTGAAGACGGGGAACCGATTGACCTGTCTCAGTTCGGTGTTCCTTCACTCGCTGAACAAGGGCCGCCGCAATTGGTGCCGATGGATGAGTTGCTGACAGCTGAAGAAACAGATCGCTTGGCTCAGATTCCACATAAGCAGGCCGATCGTTCCATCACGCTTCGCGCATTCGGTGAAGTGGATGACTTTGAAAACAAAATGCTGGATGTAGTGGATGCTGAACGTGAATCACTGCCGGAAGGCTATGAATTGTCGACTGGCGGCGAGAACTCGGATCAGGAAGCGTTCTTTGCGGAAATCGGCGTGCTGTTCCTGGTCGTGCTCCTGTTGGTTTACCTGGTCATCGCTTTCCAGTTTAAATCATTCAGCTTGCCATTCCTTGTGTTGATTGCCGTGTATTTGGGTATTTCCGGTGCGATTCTTGGCTTGTTCCTGACACAGACACCGCTCAGCTTCCTGGGTGTTATGGGAATTGTTTCCCTGACGGGGATTGTTGTGCGCAACGCGGTCGTTCTTATCGACTTTGTGGAAGCGCGCCGTTTGTCGGGTGACTTCGATATCAAAGAAGCCATCATCGAATCAGGCTATGCCCGCATCAAACCGATTCTATTGACCTCGATTACGTCGATCATTGCACTCGTGCCGGTCGCTTTGTCGGGCGATCCGTTATTTGAACCACTGGCAGTGACCATCATTGCCGGATTGGCGTTCTCAAGCTTGTTCACCTTGGTGATGATTCCATCATTGTACTTGGTGTTCTATCGTGTGAACCGCCGCAGAAATCAAGTTACAGAATAACTAGCGACTGCGCTGCCCTTGGGCTGCGCAGTTTTATTTATATCGGTGAATATTTGGAAAGCGAAGGGGTAAGCAATAAAGTAAAGATGATCGTAGGGGGAAGAGGCGATGATGGAAATCCGGCAGAAGGAAACAGAAAACGATATTGCGAAAGGGCCCTTCCTGGCGGTGCTGATGGCTGGGGTTTTTGTGGCTATTTTAAATCAAACCCTACTCGCGACAGCTTTGCCGCATATCATGGATGATTTAAGTATTTCTGCAAATACGGCACAGTGGCTAACGACCGTCTTTATGCTGGTCAACGGCGTCATGATTCCGATCACCGCTTTTTTGATCGGAAAATTTTCGACGCGCAACCTGTTTTTTGTGGCGATGGGTTTATTTGCGGCCGGCACGATCATTTGTGCTTTTGCTCCGGGCTTCTCGATCCTCATGGTCGGCCGGATTGTCCAGGCGGCTGGAGCAGGGATCATGATGCCGTTGACCCAGACAGTGTTGTTCATCATTTTCCCGGTGGAAAAACGCGGGCAGGCGATGGGCTTGTTCGGTTTGGTCATTTCCTTTGCTCCGGCGATTGGCCCTACGTTGTCAGGCTGGATCGTCGGCCAATACCCATGGCGCGCCCTGTTTTATATCGTCATCCCGATTGCCTTGCTGGATTTGATCTTGGCGTACTTCTTCCTGAAAAACGTCACCAAGCAAACCTTTCCGACTTTGGACTATTTATCGATTGTCCTGTCGACGCTGGGGTTTGGCGGAATTCTTTATGGCTTTTCGAGTGCCGGCTCGCTCGGTTGGGACAG
This sequence comes from Planococcus sp. SE5232, assembly GCF_050686535.1. Lineage (NCBI taxonomy): Bacteria > Bacillati > Bacillota > Bacilli > Caryophanales > Caryophanaceae > Planococcus > Planococcus sp. SE5232. Next base: position 445,863 of record NZ_JBOGCP010000001.1, read on the forward strand.
TCCAGCGGTGTCTGTTTCCATTATCGTCGGCATCATTTCACTAGTGTTCTTTATCCGCCGGCAATTCCGGTTGGATGAGCCGATTTTGGAGTTTCGTGTATTTTCCTACGGCATTTTCACTTTATCCACTATCCTAAGTGTCATCGTTTTCATTTCCATGATCGGCAGCGCCACCATCCTGCCGATCTATATGCAGAACATGCACGGTTTTACCGCGCTTGAATCGGGGCTGATGCTGTTGCCGGGAGCGATCATCATGGGCTTGATGAACCCCATCACGGGCCGGGTCTTTGATAAAGTTGGCGGCAAATGGCTGGCGGTCGTGGGCTTATCGATCGTGACGGTGTCGACTTTCCAATTTACGGTGCTGACCGCGACCACTTCTTTCCTCTATTTAACCGTCATGCATGCCATCCGCATGTTCGGTGTAGCGATGGTCATGATGCCGGTGACGACGGCCGGCCTCAATCAGCTGCCTGAACGGCTGATTCCACATGGCACGGCAATGAGCAATACCATGCGGCAGGTATCGGGCTCAATCGGGACGGCACTTCTGGTGACCGTCATGACAAGCACTGCGCTGGATCCTGATCAATACGGCGTGCAAGGCCTGATACGAGGGGTCAATATTTCGTTTATCGTCGTCGGTATTTTGAGCATCATCGGTGTTGGATTGGCGTTTTTCCTCAGAAAAACCGGTCCAGGGATGGAAGCGGCAGATAAAGGCGAATAAAAAGACTTTTCTATAAAAGAAAAACTTATGAATGCGTTATCATTTTGTCACACGATAGTCATTTACTTCTTTCTTTAAATTTGGTAAGATGTCTGACGACAGTGGAGTTAAACATATTATTTGCTTAATTTTCTGATAAAAAATATACCGATGAGGTGAAGTTGTGAATTTATTGTGGGGCATCTTTGGCGTATTCGTTGTTCTCGGAATCGCCTTCCTATTATCAAGCGGCAAGAAGTCTATTAAGCCACGGACAATTCTCGGCGGATTAGCCATCCAAATCACGTTTGCATTTATGGTGTTGGAATGGGACTTCGGCAGAAGCCTCCTTTTGGGTCTTTCGAATCTGGTTCAGAACGTCATCAATTATGCAGGTGAAGGAATCGCTTTTGTATTCGGCCCAGCGGCGGATACACAAGGATTCGGTTTCGTTTTTGCTTTTCAAGTATTGACGATCATCATTTTCTTTTCTTCTTTAATTTCAGTACTTTATTATCTTGGTGTCATGCAGATTATCATCAAACTTCTGGGAGGCGCGTTATCGAAGCTTCTTGGAACCAGTAAAGCGGAATCGATTTCAGCTGCAGCGAATATTTTCGTCGGCCAGACGGAAGCGCCGCTTGTGGTACGACCATTCATCGCGGGGATGACCAAATCTGAGTTGTTCGCTGTCATGACGGGTGGACTGGCATCTGTTGCCGGTTCGACCTTGGCGGGATATGCGCTTCTTGGCGTACCGCTTGAATACTTGCTTGCTGCAAGCTTCATGGCTGCACCAGCCGGTTTGATCATGGCTAAAATGATGATGCCGGAAACAGAGGAAGTCGAAGAAAAAGACTTCGTTATGGAAAAAGACCAAACGTCGGTCAACGTCGTGGATGCAGCGGCACGCGGTGCGTCTGACGGTCTTCAACTGGCGTTAAACGTCGGTGCGATGCTTCTTGCATTCATCGCGTTGATCGCATTATTGAACGGGGTGCTTGGCGGTATCAGCGGCTGGTTCGGCTTTGAAGGCCTGACTATCCAAGCTATTCTGGGTGTCATTTTCGCACCGCTTGCCTGGGCGATCGGTGTGCCTTGGGCAGAAGCTGTCCAAGCGGGTAGTTTCATCGGACAAAAATTGGTGCTTAACGAGTTTGTTGCGTACACAGCCTTTGCTCCGGAAATTGCTGACCTGTCACCTAAAACCGTCATCGTTGTCAGCTTTGCCCTTTGTGGATTCGCTAACTTGAGCTCACTCGCAATTTTGCTTGGTGGACTTGGTGCAATGGCGCCAAGCCGCCGCCCGGACATCGCCCGCCTCGGCATTCGCGCCGTTGCGGCTGGTATGCTCGCTTCGTTATTGAGCGCAGCTATCGCCGGAATGTTCGTCTAAACTTGATAATGTGAGGGACCTGCAGCTGCTGCAGGTCCTTTTTTTAGGTTTTAGTGCTTTTCGCTTGCGGAAAGCGGGTATTCTGGGGGTTTTGGGTGGTTGGTTTTCGGGTTTAAATTGCCTGTTGAGCGCGAAAATGATTTTATGGGCGTTCAGAAAAATTTATGGGCGGTCAAATGGATTTGTGGGCGGTTGGAAGAGATTTGTGGACGCTCAAAAAAATTTATGGTCGTGCAGCCGGATTTATGGGCGTTCAGCTATTTTTGCATAAAATATCATGCAAAAAGCCCTGCAATTTGCGGGGCTCCATTCTCACTATTCTCTAAAATGATAGACGCGATTTTTGAGGGCGCCGGTGCTATCTAAATCCAGCCGTGTCAGTAAGCGTTTAGCCACAGTTCGAGACGCCAACCCACAAAACTCCCGAAGCTTTCGATTGGTGATCTCCAGCTCCACAAAAGTAAAGTATTCCTGGATCGCCAAAAGATGAGCGGAAGGGTCGCGCGCGCGGCACCTGCTGCAGATCCAGCTGCGTTGGTCCCGCTGCATCGACAGGGACTTGCAATGTCGGCAATAAACGCCGGGCCGCAAATCTTTTGGGTCGATGAAATAGTAGGTGCATAAAGGGGCTTGTTTATAAGGGGTTTGATTGGTCAAAATCGTTTTTTTGATCTTCGCCAGTTTCTTATTGTCGGCTTCATGGGGGAAAGCCTGCAGGATCTTCAGGAGATATTCGACCATTTGATAGGTTTTGCAGATAGAGGCGCGATGCGGTTTCGACGCGAATTCGCAATCTTTGGCAGTAAAAACGATCAGGCCGGATACCGGCAGATTTATTTTTTTCATTTGGAAGAACTGCTTCAGAAAACGGATATGCTTATTCAGCTGTACGCGAGGGTCTTCCATGACGGTTTTTTCTCCAGCAGTATTAATTCGGAAAAATTCGCCCGTCTTTTCATCAAAATAGAGCTGGCCGTTGATGTTTTTGGACTCGATGATGACCGCGCAGCGCTCAGTGAGCAGCAGGCCATCCATCTGAACGGACCAACTGCCGATTTTCAAGCTGACGTCCCAAAGGATCTGGAATTCTTCCTCCGAATAGAACTCGTGGAACTTTTTCTGCAGGCGATCTTCGCCTCTTGTTCCAGCAGCGGCCCAGTGGAGTTCCCGCTCAATAAATGGCCGTTGAGGATGATGTTCGCCGAGCCGTATTAGCAATAGTTCCAATGCTTTCGCACGCGGTAATAAATCTACTATATGAATCCCTCCTTTTAAAATTAATAGAATTATAGCATTGCTCCTTTCCTTGCGGCTATCTTATTTTAAGAGCCGATGAAAAACCTGAATACCGGCTTTTCGCAGGCGAAAAGCGACCAACACCAAAGCTGTTCAGCCAAATGCAACCATTCTTGGAGATTTGCAATCGTTCAAAAGGATTTGCAGTCGCTCATTCCGATTTGCAGCCGTTCGCAGAGATTTGCAGTCGTTTAGAAGGATTTACACTCGCTCGAAGAGATTTCCCACCGTTCAAAAATTCCAACCATTTACGCCATCAAGCATATCCTCTTGACACCCTAATCTTTTTAGATTACACTCCTATCTTGGCTTACCTATTTCGATAGGCAGAGCGGGTAGGGAGAGGGCTAATTTAATAGAAGGTTTTGGCTATGTTTAATTGGATGGACCGATATTTTGGTCTTCAGGAAAACGATACAACGGTCAAACGCGAAATGACAGCGGGATTGGTCGGCTTTTTTACGGTCGTCTATATCATCGCGGTCAATTCGCTGATCTTATCGGAAGCGGGAATGCCGCTTGAAGCGGCAATTGTCGCAACGATTGCGGCGTCGGTCTTTGGCTGTCTGATCATGGGATTTTGGGGCAATGCGCCGATTTTATTGGTGCCCGGTATGGGAATCAATGCGTTATTCTCATACACCATGGTCCAGTCGATGGGCTTGTCGTGGCAGGAAGCACTGGCGGTCGTGTTTGTTTCAGGCGTGATCTTTGTGGCGGTGGCATTCACGCGTTTCGCGAAAATGCTGAGCGCGGCAGTGCCTCATTCGCTGAAAGAAGCGATTACGGTTGGACTGGGTTTATTCCTGATGCTGATCGGCCTTGAGAAAGGCGGTATCGTGGAGCGGGGGACGAGTTCGATTCTGGCGCTCGGTTCACTTGCGGAAGCGCAGGTGCTGGCGACAGTGCTGACGTTCCTTATCGCGATCGTGTTGTTCATCCGTAACGTGCCGGGGAATTTCCTGATCACGATTGTGGTGGGAACGGTCATCGCTTCGTTTTTTGGCCTAATCGACTTCGGCAGTATGAACGAATCATCGATCAACGCGACGGAAGCATTTGCGGTATTTGGCGCATTGTCGTTCGGCAACATCCTGTCCATGACGTTTTGGGTCGCGGTATTTTCGCTGACGATGGTGCTGGTGTTTGAAAACATCGGCCTTGTCCACGGACAAGTGGCATTCATCGAGCGCCCGGAGAAATTCGGCCGCGCGTTCCAGGCGACTTCCGTGTCAGCGATGACATCCGGTATTTTCGGTACGAGCCCAACAGTGGCGACGGTCGAAAGTGCTGCAGGTATGACTGCAGGCGGCCGGACCGGATTGACGACGATTACGGCCGGCTTATTGTTTCTGGTCGCTTCGTTCTTCATTCCCGTCATCAAACTGATTCCGGATAGCGCAATTGCGCCGATTCTGATCATCATCGGCGGGTTGATGCTGCAGAACATCAAGAATCTCGATATGAAGGACATGACCGAAAGCTTTCCGGCTCTGTTGATTGTGGCATTGATCCCGTTTACGTACAGCATTGCGGACGGCATCGCTTTCGGATTCATCCTGTATCCGATTTTGAAAATCGCAACTGGCAGAGGGCGTGAAGTTTCGCTGACCCTGTTTGTGATTGCTGGCTTGTTCCTCGCAAATTTCGTGTTTCATTTTTTGGGTTGAGACCCGTCAACAGTAGCGCACTTGCTGAAGCAAGTGCGTTTTTTTCTATAGCAGTGTACAATGAAAGAAGAAGATCCAAAAGGAGCGGATAAAGATGAAATACACCAAATCCAAAATGGAGCAGTTGGTCAGCGATCATCCGGAATTGAAGAAGCGGTTGAAAATATTGATGAAGGAAATGGAGCTTGAAAAAGGCTTTGCCTTAAAAGCGCTCTACCATTCAGAAGTAACGGACAACGGAACTTACCAGAAAGACTATCAAGACCTCGACTGGGAATAAACTTATAAAAAATCTATACAAAAACGCCCTCAATCATCGATTTGAGGGCGTTTTGTATGTTGCTAAAATTTTTGTTGATCCAGCCATTGCTGCCAAACTTTGACATCGCTGCCCAAGTACCAGCGGTTGCCTTCAGTCTGCTCACAATCGACGCCTTGTCCCCCGAGGATAAAATGCATTTCAGGGTTGGCTTTAGCTAAGGCGTCAATGTACTTATTAGCTACCGGCAGGAGTTTGGGGGAGGCGATGGACATGCACATCAATTTGAAATTCTGTTTGGTGACCATTTCCTCTAAGCCTTCGAGAGGTGTATCCGGTCCAATGTAAACGACCGAAAACCCGTTCTCCCGCAGGAATAAAGTGAATAGCAGCAAGCCTAATTGATGTTGTTCACCGCTTGGGCTGAGCGCCATGACTTTCGGCAGATTAGGGGAAACCGGGAAAACACGGAAAAATTGATTGAAGCGTTGTTGGACGATGTGGGTGATCATATGCTCATGAGCCACACTGATGACGCCATTTTCCCAAGCCTCTCCAATACGCACCATCAACGGCGCGATGATATAAAAAAAGACTGTTTGGTGATGGAATAAAGAAAAATGAAGATCCAGCAAATAATTGAAACGTTCCGTATCCATCTCGGCAGCAGCCTGAAAAAGTTGATTTATTTGTTCTTCGTATTCCATTGCTTCTTTTTGAGGGAGTTCAGTATTCGGTACGATGAACTGCTTGCGTGAAGCATGAAGCTTTTTTACAGCTTCACTGATTTTCATGCCGTTGTCCTGGACTTGTATTTTTAGCCATTTCAAATCTTCCAGATTTTGATCCGAATACAAGCGGTGTCCAGATTCCGTACGGGCAGGCGTAATCGCACTGTAACGCGTCTCCCACGAGCGGATTGTCACTTTCGGCATATCTAAGATTTTGGCAGCTGCTTTAATATTATACATAGCATTACCTTCATTCTATAGATTTATGGTTAGGTGTTGTACAAATATTATACAACGTATAGACAGACCCGTAAAGCTGGAGACATAACTCGACAAAAAGGATGAAAAAAAATAGACTCTCCGGAGAGAGCCCATCATTAATGGATCTTTATACAGTTGCAGAAGCTTTGGCGGCGCGCGAACGCTGCCAAGAGACCGTGATGAACATGGTGATCATCAACATGATCAGACCCAAAATAAATGGATAAATGATATTGATATCGTAAAGGACACCTGCAAGCAATGGCCCAATCACATTCCCGATGCTCATATAGGCGTTGTTCATGCCCATGGCGAAGCCGACTTCACCGTCAGCCATTTTCGAAATCAAGGTATTCAAGACTGGACGCAAAATGGACGTAGCCATGAAGATCACCAATGAAACAACGAAGAACATGATGTAGCTTCCCGCGAACAGGGACATCAGGAAACCGAATGCCGCAACACCCAGAAACGCAACCAGGATGGCAACTTCTCCGTAACGGCGAACAATCCGGTCAACAATAAACAATTGCACAATAACGCTGACGACACCTGTTGCGGTAATCATGAAGGCGATGTCTTTTGCGGTCGAGTTGAATTGATTGTCCAGATACAGGCCAACTACGGATTCATATGCCAATAAGCCGAAGCTCATGACGAGTGTAATGACCAATGGAATGAAATACGGCATCTTGGTGGAGCGGCCGATTTTAGTGAACATGGATTCCTCATCAGTCAATGTAGCAGCCAATACAGGATTGGCATCTGTTGCATCATGTTCCTTCAGCCAGATGACGGAAAAGAGCACTGCGCCCAGGGATACCAATGCAGAAACAAGGAATGGCAGCTTCAAGCCATAATCAGCTAAAAATCCGCCGATGCCAGGCCCTACGACAATCCCCAGCGACATGGCGGCAGACACCAGGCTGGTTCCTTTAGCTCGCTGGTCAAAGGTCGTGATATCTGCAATATAAGCGAAAATAGCGGGGATCAGCATCGCTGCTCCCACGCCACCGATGACACGGGATAAGTACAATACCCAAATAGAGTCAGAAGCGTAGAAGACGAACATGGAAATCGTTAAACCGAGTAAGCCGTAAATAATCATTTTCCGGCGTCCATATTGGTCGGCCCATTTTCCAGCAATCGGAGAAAAGACGAATTGGGCAGCGGCGAAAATAGCAATCATCAAACCTGCCGCCATACCGCCTTGGTTGATGGATTCCAGATAGGAAGGCAGGATCGGGATGACGATTCCGAAGCTTGCGATGGCGATGAACATATTGATCATCAGGATAAAAATTTTCTTTTTTTGGTCTGCAGACATGACAGATTTCCTCTTTTCTTCTATGTGTTTATACGAAGTTTTTTTCTTCAGCTTTTCCATATTATTTGAGCTTCCACTTCTTGTCAATAGAACAGACTTGAACGGATTATTGACTTTTAAACCCATAAAAAAAGGAATCTCTAGACCAGAGATTCCGCTTCAGCTGTTTCATTCGCTTTGAGTCAAAGCAAGCGTTTTGGCTGCGCATGAACTGCGCCAAGCCACGGCGATCAATAAGGTGATGGTCAGCAGTCCGGCCGATAAAGGACCAGCACATTGACGAGGCTCATAAGCACAATTATCTTACGCAAAGATAAAATACTTTATTATATTTTAGTAAGAGGAGAGGGCAAACGCAGTTAGGAAAAAGTTTGGTTGATTTTTAGAGATCAGGGAATAAGACGTAATAAATGGAAAAGCTTTAAAACTAAAGTTTTTGAAGGGTGATAAAGGTGGACAAAAAACTTCGTCGTATCAAGGCTATCGAATTACAGAATCGGGTTGTCTCTCCCGAAGAGGCAGCTTCTTGGATCGAAGATGGAATGACGTTAGGGCTAAGTGGATTCACGCGCGCTGGCGATGCCAAAGCCGTACCGTATGCATTGATTCGCCGTGCAGAAACAGAGAAGTTTAAAGTGAATGTCTTTACCGGCGCTTCGTTGGGTTCGGACGTCGACAAACTCATGGCAGAAGCGGGGATCATCCATAAGCGTTTGCCTTTCCAGGCAGATCCGGCGATGCGCAGAAAGATAAACAACGGCGATCTGCTGTTTGTCGACCACCATCTGTCCCAGACCGCTGAATGGATTCGGGCAGGTGTCATTGAACCGATCGACTTTGCGATAATCGAAGCTTTGGAAATCACAGAAGATGGCATGATCATTCCAACGACATCGGTCGGGAATTCATCGGTTTTCGTAAAACATGCCAAAAATGTCATAGTGGAAATCAACCTGTCACAGCCTGAATTGTTTAAAGGAATCCATGATATTTACGAACCGGGAATGCAGGGGCAGCGTTCGCCCATTCCATTGACTCGTGTCGATGACCGCATCGGAACAATCGGGATACCAGTAGATCCAGAAAAGGTCCGGGGCATTGTCTTTACTGCACAGCAGGATTCCCCTTCCACTATTCTTCAGCCCGATGCCGAATCGGAAGTGATGGCTGGCCATCTATTGGATTTCCTGCGAGCGGAAGTGAAGTCGGGGAGGTTGACCAATCGACTCGCTCCTCTGCAGTCGGGAATCGGTTCGGTTGCGAATGCCGTTCTTCACGGCTTGATCGAGTCTGAATTCAATGAGTTGGACGTATACTCAGAAGTTCTCCAGGATGCGGTTTTCGATTTGATGGATGCAGGAAAGGTGAAGTTCGCTTCCGCTTCCTCGATTACGCTGTCTCAGGAGAAGATGAAGCAGGTATTCGGAAACTTTGGCGAGTACCGGGATAAAATCATCTTGCGCCCGCAGGAAATTACGAATCATCCAGGATTGATTCGCCGTCTCGGTTTGATTTCCATTAATACAGCACTGGAATTCGATATTTACGGCAATGTAAACTCGACCCATGTGTCCGGCATTAAAATGATGAACGGCATCGGTGGGTCCGGTGATTTTGCCCGCAATGCCCGTTTGTCCATCTTTGTTACAAAATCAATTGCCAAAGGCGGCATCATCTCAAGCGTAGTCCCATTCGCCACGCATGTAGACCATACCGAGCACGATGTCGATGTTGTCGTGACCGAGCAGGGCTACGCGGACTTGCGCGGACTCGCTCCGCGTGAGCGGGTGCCTCTGATCATCGAGAACTGTGTCCACCCGATGTACCGGGACCAAATGCAGGCTTATTATGAGGAAGCACTGCTGCGTGGAGGGCAGACGCCTCATGTGCTGGAAAAAGCCTTTTCCTGGCACACTAATTTAATGGAAAATGGAACAATGCTCATTTCTGAATAATCGTACAAAACCAGTCCTTGCGAAGGGCTGGTTTTTCTAATAGAAGAAGGGCTTTTCGTGTATAATCAAAGCATTGAGTTGAAACAGGAGGGTTATAATGGAGAGCTTTACACTAGGTTCACTATTGGATGTCATGGGGGAATTATTCTCTGACGAAATTTCAATAGCTGTGACCAACACAAAAGAATATATCTATTACAGGCCGAGCAAGCGTGTAGATCTGAAAATAAAATCAGGAGACCAGGTGAAGCCGGGGACCATCGCACATAAAGCGCTGCTGTCGAATCAGAAAACTTCCGAATTCATCAATCGGGAAATTTTCGGCGTCCCTTACCACGGAATGGCTGTACCGTTTGAACACGAAGGGGAACTGCAGGGCTGTGTCATGGCCATCTATCCAGCATTTACGGAAGGAAAGTCCGTTGTGACGGTGAAAAGCCCCGATGGCTGGAAACCGATTCCTTTTACCGAAGTTAAGTATCTGGAAGTGAAGGACCGCAAAACCCATGTCCATGCTGAGGGTTATTCCGGAACCAATAAAAACTCCCTTCAGGAATTTGAATTCCTGTTGCCGCGTGAATCGTTCATCCGGTGCCATCGTTCGTTTATCGTCAACGTACATCATATAGAAGAAATTTATCCGGATACCCATTCCACATTCGTCCTGGCAATGAATAACGGGGAGCGAATCCCCGTCAGTCAGTCCTATTCCAGCTACTTCAGAAAACTATTGGGGTTCTAAAGAAAAGCGGAAGCGCCCATCTAGATTCGACGGGCATAAGACAGACCAGCAGTGTGGCGTTCTTTGCCACGCAGCTGGGTTGGCTTATGACCCTAGAATCTGGGCGCTGGAGCTGGACAATAGAAAAGTGAAAGTGCCTGTTCAGCTCTGACAGGAAAGAGATGGTTCAAAGGTAGTTTGAGCCATCTCTTTGCGACGAAGCATGAAGTGCTGCAGGAGCAGTAAGTTTTTTGACGAAGCGGCATGTTTTCAGCCGCACAGCCAGAGTGGCTTACATCCCGAAGAGCTAGGCACTTGCAACTGGACAGCATAGAAAAGCGGAAGCGCCCATCTAGATTCGACGGGCATAAGACAGACCAGCAGTGTGGCGTTCTTTGCCACGCAGCTGGGTTGGCTTATGACCCAAAGAGCTGGGCGCTGGAGTCTGGACAACATAGAAAAGCGGAAGCGCCCATGTAGAACCGACAGGCTTAAGGCGGTTTGCCGAAGCGGCGTTTTGTGCCGCACAGGCAAATTGACTTAAGACCCCGAGGTTCTGGGTGCTGGAGCTGGACAAGAAAAGCGCCCGCTCCTGCTGGAACTGAAAAATGCTAAGCATCGGTACAATCCTTTCAAGGATTGTCTCGATGCTTTTTTGCGTTATTAAAAATATGCTGCTTCAATCGTCTTTTTAACTGCTTGGCAGAAATAAACTCTTTTCCAATCTGCAAAGCTCAATAACATATCAAAACAAGTTAAAATTATCTAATAATTAAGTTGTTGATAGATAATGAAAAACTATACCCATTTTTGTACGGATTGCGATTTTCAACTGAGCGGCCGCTCATGAAAACGCTTTATCAAGCGAGCATTATTTAAAACTAAAATTTGAAAGAGAGTGATTACAATGGAAAAGAAACTTGAGCGCATCAAAGCGAAACAATTACAGGACCGGGTGGTTACACCAGAAGAGGCAGCTTCATGGATACAGGATGGAATGACATTGGGTCTTAGTGGGTTTACACGCGCTGGAGACGTGAAAGCGGTTCCTTTGGCATTAGTTAAACGTGCGGAAGATGAAAGCTTTAAAGTTAATGTTTTCACAGGCGCTTCTTTAGGTTCAGACATCGATCGATTGTTCGCGGAAGCGGGAATTGTCAACAAACGTTTGCCATTCCAGGCAGAACCGGCAATGCGCAAGAAAATCAACGACGGTGAAATGCTGTTTGTGGACCATCACTTATCGCATACTTCAGAATGGATTCGCTCTGGAGTGACAGAATCGATTGATTTTGCAATTTTAGAAGCTCTGTCCATTACGGAAGATGGCATGATCATTCCGACAACTTCTGTCGGAAATAATGCTATTTTTGCAAAACATGCTAAGAACATCATTCTAGAAATCAACATGGCACAGCCTGAATGGTTTGAAGGGGTTCATGACATCTATGATACCGGCAAGCAAGGCGAGCGTTCGCCGATTCCATTAACTGATGCAGATCAGCGTATCGGTACCATCGGAATTCCGATCGATATGGAAAAAGTCAGAGGCATTGTGTTCACTGAGCAATTGGATTCTCCTTCAAACATTGTACCGCCGGATGAAGAAACAAAAATTATGGCTGACCATTTGCTTGAGTTCCTGCGTTCTGAAATTCGTGCAGGCCGTTTGACAGAAAAATTAGCTCCTTTGCAGTCAGGAATTGGATCTGTAGCGAATGCTGTTTTGCATGGCATGATCGACTCTGAATTCAAAGATTTGGAAGTATACTCGGAAGTTCTTCAAGACGCTGTCTTTGATTTGATGGATGCCGGAAAAGTAAGTTTCGCATCTTGCTGTTCAATTACATTATCTGAACCGAAAATGAAGCAGGTTTTTGCTGAATTTGAAAACTATCGTGAGAAAATCGTGATGCGTCCTCAAGAAATCTCAAACCATCCTGAGATTATCCGTCGACTCGGATTGATTTCAATCAATACTGCTTTGGAATTCGATATGTATGGAAACGTCAACTCCACGCATGTATCTGGTACGAAAATGATGAACGGCATCGGGGGTTCAGGTGATTTCGCACGAAATGCCCGTTTGGCGATTTTTGTCACAAAATCAATTGCCAAAAACGGAAACATTTCAAGCGTAGTACCGTTTGTATCCCATGTGGATCATACAGAACACGATGTGGATGTGGTAGTAACAGAGCAAGGATATGCAGATCTTCGCGGACTGGCTCCACGTGAACGTGTAGAAGTCATCCTTGCAAACTGCGTACACCCGTCGTACCGCACTCAACTTCGCGAGTATTACGACGAAGCTTTGACACGCGGCGGACAAACACCGCATGTGTTGGAAAAAGCATTCTCATGGCACGCCGATTTAGCGAAAAACGGCACAATGCTACAGAAGAAAGAGCAATTGGTATAAGAAAAGCGGAAGCGCCCGTGTAGCTCTGCCGGGCATAAGACGATCTGGCGAAGCGGCGTACTTTGCCGCATAGCCAGAGTGGCTTATGACCCAAAGAGCTGGGCGCTGGAGTTGGACAAAAGAAAAGCGAAGGCAGCCGTCTAGCCCCGACAAGCGCTGGAAGCCTTACCGGTAATGGCGTTCTTTGCCATTGCAGGTAGGGCTGAAGCGACTCGAGGGGCTGGCTGCCGGAGTCTGGACAATAAAGAAAAGCGAAAACACCCGATAACTTAGAAAAACCAGACAGCCTAAATAAGCTGTCTGGTTTTTTCAATTACTTGTTTCCATAGATTTCAGAAGTGCTGCGAGTGTACAGTTCAACCACATGGCCGAAAGGGTCTTCAGTATAAACCAAATAATGAGGTTTGCCTTTATTGATATTCCAGATTTTACTGCGTTGTTTACCACCATGCTGCACGGCTTTTTCGATGGTTCCGACAAGATCATCGACAACCAGACATATGTGGATAAAACCGGCATGTGGTGAGTAATGATCGCTGTAATATGTAGGATCCTGGAATTCAAAAAGCTCGATGCCGACGCCGCCTGAAGACATCAGGTGGACGTTGCGCATCTTCTTCAGCTCGCTTCCTTGCAAATCCAATGTCATGGCACTCGCTTCTTCCTCAGCATTAAAGTCGAACGGACCAGCCAATATATAGAAATCAAACACTTTTTTGTACCAATCGATGGCTCGATTCAAGTCGGGAACGGCAAGTCCCACATGTGTAATGGTGCTCATAAAATCCACTCCTTCCTATCATTCTCTACCCATACAAGAAGCAGAATAAGCACTATTTAAATCAGAGTTTTCTGTCTAAACAAAAATAGTTGTTGTCAAGCGTTATTTTTAGTATTATAATAAGCAATTGTGAAATTTGAAATGAGGGTACTAAAATGAAAAATTCCATCTATGGATTAACGATAGATCAGTTAAAAGAATGGTTTTTAGAAAACGGCCAGAAAAAATACCGTGCGGAACAGGTATGGGATTGGCTGTATATTAAACGCGTCACCGAATTTTCAGAGATGAACAATCTTTCGAAGGATTGCATTCAATTGCTTGAAGATAACTTTGCGATCCGCACTTTGAAAGAAACCGTTAAGCAGGAATCGGCAGACGGCACGATTAAATTCCTGTTCCAAATGCAGGACGGCAACTTGATTGAAACTGTATTGATGCGCTTCAAATACGGAAATTCGGTCTGTGTAACGACACAGGTTGGCTGCAACATCGGCTGCAGTTTCTGCGCCAGCGGACTTTTGAAAAAGAGCCGCGATTTAAATGCGGGCGAAATCGTTGAACAGATCATGCAGGTACAAGCGCATTTCGACTCCCAGCAAAAAGACGAGCGTGTCAGCCATATTGTCGTAATGGGTATCGGCGAACCGTTCGATAACTACACGAACTTGATGGGCTTCCTGAACATCGTCAACTCACAAAAAGGTTTGGCTATCGGAGCTCGCCACATTACGGTATCGACAAGCGGTATCGTACCGAAAATCTACGACTATGCAGACGAAGGCCTGCAAGTGAACTTGGCCATTTCAATCCATGCGCCGACCAATGAATTGCGTACGCGCATCATGAAAATCAATAAAGCTTATCCGATTGAAAAATTGATGGCATCCATCGATTATTACCTGGAGAAATCCAACCGCCGCATCACGTTTGAGTATATTTTATTGCGCGACGTTAATGACCATGTTGAAGAAGCGAATCAATTGGCGAAATTGCTGGAAGACAAACGTCATCTGTCATACGTCAACCTGATTCCCTACAATTCAGTTGATGAGCACGATCAGTATCAGCAAAGCACGCCGGAAGCGATCACTGCTTTCTATGATGCTCTGAAAAAGAAAGGCATCAACTGCGGTGTCCGCCACGAGCAAGGCGCCGACATCGATGCAGCTTGTGGACAATTACGAAGCAAGCAAATCAAAAAAGAGAAAAAAGTAGCAACCGTCTAATAATATAAAAAAAGCGTTCCTGAAATTTTAGGAACGCTTTTTCTTATTGTCCAGACTCCAGCAGCCAACTCCTCGGATCATAAGCCAATCTGGTGTCCAGTTTCAAGTACCTAGCTCTTCGGGTCATAAGGCGGACCAGCTGCGCGGCAAAGAACGCCGCACTGCTGGTCCGCCTTATGCCGGTCAGAGCTGAGCAGGCACTTTCACTTTTCGTGCTATGCGGCTGAAAACATGCCGCTTCACCAGCCTGTCTTATGCCTTTCGGAGCTGAACGGCTGCTTCCGCTTTTCCTATTTCCCGCCAGACGACAGGTTGATTCCTTGGATAAAGTACTTCTGAAAAAAGAAGAACAGCAGAATGACGGGAAGGAGCACGAGAAGCGATCCGGCCATCAGGTAATTCCATTGTGTACTGAGCTGTCCTTTGAATACCGCTAGCCCAAGCTGCAGGGTATAGAGATTTTCATCATTTAAGTAAAGCAACGGTCCGAGGAAATCATTCCAAGCGCCGTTGAACGAGAAAATTGCAACAGTTGCAAGTGCCGGCTTTGTTAAAGGAAGGCTGATTTTCCACCAGATATAGAAATGGCTTGCCCCTTCCATTTTAGCGGCTTCGATCAATTCAGTTGGAATGGTCATGTAGAATTGCCGGAGCAGGAAAATGTAAAATGCGCTTCCAAAGAAATGCGGGACAATCAACGGGTAATACGTGTTGACCCAGCCCAAATTGGAAAATAGGATGTATTGCGGAATGAGCGTTACAAATCCGGGAATCATCATGGTCGATAGCACAATGGCGAACCAAATACTCTTCCCCCGAAAAGGTATCTTGGCAAAGCCGTAAGCAATGAACGAATTCGCCATGACACTGCCGATCACCACAAAGGTCGTAATCGTGATTGTGTTAATGGTATAGGTGGTAAAAGGTGCGGCGTTCCAGGCGCGTATATAATTGGTCCATTCCCAGGATTCCGGGAAGAAGGACGGCGGATAGGACATGACTTCTGCCATGGTCTTTAGTGACGTGGCGAACATCCACCAAAGTGGCGACAGGATCAGTAGGCTTCCTGCAGCCAGCAAGACGAAATTGAATATCCGCCACATATTATTCCGGTTTCCACGGTGTTCCAAATAGCGCAATTTTGTGTTGGGGACAGATCGGTTTTCGATTTTATCTTCTTCATCAAGAAACTTGGTTTCTTCGTTGGTTTTAGCCATTTATTTCTCCTCTCCTTCGTAATGTACCCAGCGAGGAGCCAGCTTCAGGTTGATGATTGTCAAAACAAAGACGATAACAAATAAAATCCAGGACATTGCCATGGCATAGCCCATGTTGAAATTCTCGAAGGCTTGATTCCACATATAAAGGTTGTAGAACAGCAGGGAATTTGCAGGTCCGCCTTCACCGTTCCCTGACATGATGTAGGCTTCCTGGAAAATCTGGAAGCCTCCAATCGTGCTGGTGACTACATCGAAAAATATGACTGGAGTAATCATGGGAATTGTAATATGGAAAAATTGGCGCAATCTGCTCGCTCCATCAATTTCAGCTGCTTCATAGAGATTTTTTGAAACCCCCTGCATACTGGCAAGATAGAGGAGCATTGATCCGCCGACACTCCAAAGTTTCATCAAAATTAAGGATGGCTTGGTCCAATCCGGATCATACAGCCAGTTCGGACCGTCGATGCCGACCCAGCCAAGAACGAGATTGACCATCCCGGTTCCAGGTTCAAGCAATTGCATCCAAAGCAGGTAAACGCCGACACCTGACAGTACAGCGGGCAAATAATACAAGGTCCGGAAATAACGGATGCCTGGGACCTGCTGATTCAACAGCGAAGAAATGAAAATAGCGCCTATTGTTGTCAAAGGGACGGAAAACGCAACGTAATAAATTGTATTCCAAAGGGAAGTCCGAAAAAGACCATCTTCCGTGATGAGCGATTGGTAGTTTTCCACTCCGGTGAAATTCATCTGTGATGTAATATTATAGTCTGTGAAGCTTCCTGCTAAAGAAAACAATAAAGGCCCGGCAGTGAAAGCGAAGAATCCGACAATAAACGGCAAAATGAAAATATAGCCGTATATGCTTTCCTTACGCCTCATGGTCAATTTTCTTTTTCCCATGGGATTTCCTCCTAGCTCACTGGTTTTCCTCGATTAAATTTTTCACATCCTCTTCCGCTTGTGCAAGTGCTTCTTCGGCTGTCTTTTGGCCCAAGAAGAATTCATCGACTTGCGGATTGATGTAATTGTAGAACCCTGGTGCTTCCACAGGAGCTGGTGTGAGCAAAGTATCTTCCATGCTTTCAACTGCAATCTGATAGACCATCTGGCCTTCTTCCGTTAACTCATCGGATTCTGAAGCTGCTTCTGCCGCTTCGATATTAGCAATATTATCAAAGTTTTCCACTGCCCAGTATGTCTGTGCTTCTTTACCTGTCAGATATTCGATAAACTCCCATGCGGCTTCCGGATCGCTTGATCCTTCAGGAATTTCAGCTACGAAACCGCCGCCCCAACTCGTGTGGCCGCTGCCCGGTTCGTATTCAGGAAGCTGCACTACACCGAAATTCAGGTCTTCCGCATATTCGCTGATTTGCTGGTAGAAAGTCGGCTGTTGCACGATCATAGCCAAATCACCGCTGAAGAAAGGATTTCCCTGCTGACTGTCGATTTGAGCCTGGTATGAATTGACGACATCTTCCCCGATTCTTTCTCTCCAAGATTTCAGCCAGTTCAAAACTTCAACATTTCTTTCTGTATTGATGTTGACTGTATCTGTATTATTGTCTTCACCGAAATAGTTTTGGCCGTTGGCATTCAGCAGCCAGACATCGTAACCGACTCCCCAAAGAGGATAGAAGCCGAGGCGGTCATACTCCCCATTCTCCTTTACATCCAGCTTAGTTGCGTATTCTTCCAGTTCTGCCCATGTTTCCGGTGGATCTTCCGGATCCAGACCGACTTCTTCAAAGGCGTCTTTGTTATAGAAGAGGACGCGCGTATCAGTATTGAAAGGGATGCCGTAAGAATCGCCTTCATAGAGCGTAGCCTCCCAAAGTTCAGGATAGAATTTTTCTGAGAAATCTTCATCGATGAATTCTGAAAGGTTCATGGCCTGATTTTCCTTGCCGCGGATTGCAGTAGCGTTGATGTCATTGATTACGACATCAGGAGGATTGCCCGCTGCAATGGCAGCCAGCTCTTTGGTCCAGATGTCTCCCCAAGGGCTGTACGTATGTCTGACTTCGATTTCATCCTGGGATTCATTGAAGTCAGCGACGATTTTGTCAATGATGGGGCGTCTGAGTTCCGAACCCCAGAAAGGCGATGAACTTTTTTGAAGGAAGAATTGATAAAGGTACCTATTTGATGGGGGATAAAGTGATTGATATTCCCTCATCTGTAATGACGATGCTGAGAAATGAAGGGTATGATGGCAAGGCGGTGACTTTAGGCATCCGGCCGGAACATATTCATGTCAATAACGAAGATTTGTCGGGTTTCCCAGCAAGTGAATTCGAAGCGACCATTACAGTTTCTGAATTGACAGGGGCTGAAACCATCCTCTATGCCGTATATGCGGATCAGGAATTCATCGCACGCATTGATGCTTCTACCACAATTGAAGCGGGTGATACGGCAACGCTTGCTTTTGATATGAGCCACGTACACTTTTTTGATGAGGAAACGGGAAATCGCATAAAAGCTGTAGAATTTTCTGAAACTATGATATAGTGATTTCGAAAACACAACTAAAAAACACCACTAGGGGAGCCGGATATCGGCTGAGACGGGCATAAGCCTGGACCCTTTGAACCTGATCTGGATCATACCAGCGGAGGGAAGTGGCGGCCGTCTGCTATTTCCATTATCGACTGCATACGCCGCTTCCCTTTACTGGGAAGCGGTGTTTTTTGTTTTGTGGAAGAAAAGGAGATGGAGAAATGGCATTTTGCAAAGAAGTAAGAAAAGAATGCGACACCCTGTGGCAAGCTAGTTTTGATCACCCATTTGTGAAAGGAATCGAAGACGGGACGTTGCCGATTGATAGATTTCGCTTTTATGTAATGCAGGATGCCTATTATTTGACGCATTTTGCGAAAGTGCAGGCTATTGGCGCATCCAAAGCTGCAGATCTGGAAACCACTCAGCGTTTTGCCATCCATTCTGCACATACCTGCAGTGCTGAGCTGGCGCTTCATGAATCGTTCATGGAAATTCTCGAAGTCACTGAAGAAGAGTGGACTGTTTTTGAACCTTCTCCGACCGCTTACGCCTATGTATCGCATATGTACCGCTCATCCGAAGGCGATTTAGCGGATGTGCTGGCGTCCATTTTACCTTGCTACTGGCTTTATTACGAAATTGGAGAGCGGTTGAAAAATGCGGAACCCGATCATCCGATCTACAACCGGTGGATCGCAACTTATGGTTCCGAGGAGTTTGGGGCATTAGTCAACGAACAGATTGCCCGTATGGACAGGCTGGCAGAAGGGCTGCCGGAAACGCGCCGGCAGGAGTTGAAAAACCGTTTCCGGAAGAGCAGCTATTATGAATGGAATTTCTGGGATCAGGCTTGGAAAAAAGAATCCTGGTCCGTAGATTCCATCGACAAAGTAGGTGTCTAATATGCTCCAGCAGATAAGAAGTGAAAATCCGCTTGTCCATTGCATCACCAATCATGTTGTTTCCAATTTTCAAGCCAATGGGCTGCTGGCGATCGGTGCATCCCCGATCATGGGAGAAGCACCTGAAGAAGCGGCAGAACTTGCTGCAATGTCGAAGGCGTTGTCGTTGAATATCGGAACTTTACATGCACAATCTTTGAAAAGTATGCTGATTGCCGGAGTATCGGCCAATCGGCTGGGAATACCTGTGGTCCTGGATCCTGTCGGCGTAGGAGCCAGTAACTTTCGAAAGCAGGCGGTCCGCGAAATTCTGGACACAGTTGACGTCAGCGTCCTTCGGTGCAACGCAGGAGAGCTTGCAGCTATAGCCGGGAAACAGTGGCAGTCAAAAGGTGTTGATGCCGGAGAAGGGCTCCTGGACGTCAGAGAACTTGCCGTCTCCACTGCTCAGAAATTAGGGTTGGTAGTCGCAGTCACTGGAAAAACGGATATTGTCACAGACGGAAAAAGTGTAACGGAAATTTCTTTTGGTGATCCGATCATGGCTTCGATTACGGGAACGGGCTGTTTGCTCAGCAGTATTGTGGCTGCAGCCTTGGCAGTCCAACCAGAGGATCCTTTAAAGACTGTCGGCAATGCGCTGCACTTTTATGCGATTGCTGGACAGAAGGCCGCGAAGTCTGCAGTTCTTCCAGGGGATTTTCAAGTCGCTTTCCTCAATCAACTTGCCAGGCTGACGGACAGTGAAGTGAAAGAACATGTCTATTTATAGGAGGAAATACTATGAGTAAAATTCCACAAACGTTGACGATAGCCGGATCGGATTCTGGAGGAGGCGCCGGGATCCAGGCGGACCTGAAAACATTTCAGGAGCTCGGTGTCTATGGCACATCTGTAATCACGGCCGTGACGGCTCAGAATACGACGGGAGTCACAGACATCTACCCAATGTCGTCTCAGGCTGTAAAGACGCAATTGAAGGCAGTGGGAAGTGATTTCGAGATTGCGGCTGTGAAAACGGGCATGCTGTTCAATCCGGAAATCATTAAGGAAACTGCTGCGGCCGTTCGAGAGTATGGGTGGGGAAATCTGATAGTAGACCCGGTGATGATTGCGAAGGGCGGTGCCAATTTGTTGCAGCAGGAGGCAGTGGAAGCGCTTAAAGTCCACTTGCTGCCGCTGGCTTTGCTGGTAACGCCGAACATCCCGGAGGCAGAAGCGCTGACAGGCATCGCAATCACAGATTCCTTCAGCCGCCGGCGGGCTGCTGAAAAGATTTTATCGCTGGGAGCAGAGGCTGTCGTCATCAAAGGCGGACATGGGAGCGACCCTGAATATGCAGAGGATTACTTATTGCAGGATAACGGAGAATCGCTGTTGTACCGCTCAACCCGGGTTGCAACGGATCAGACACATGGGACAGGCTGCACCTTTGCAGCGGCCGTGACCGCACAGTTGGCCAAAGGACAGGAACTGCAGGATGCTGTCCATACGGCAAAGCAATTCATCCAGGCTGCGCTCAGTGAACCGTTGAATATCGGTTCGGGGCATGGACCAACCAATCATGCCGCGTATAAAGCAAGACTTGAAAAAAACAGGGAGGTGGCGAACATTGAAGTTTTCCGATAAACCGGCCATCTATTTTATAATGGGCTCCCGAAATTCGGGAAAAAGAAATCCGGTGGAAGTATTGGAGGCGGCTTTGAAAGGCGGCATCACCCATTTTCAGTTGAGAGAAAAAGGGGTGGGAGCTTTGACGGGTGCAACATTGGTTGAATTCGCTGAACAATGCCAACAACTATGCAGTGAATATGGTGTTCCGTTCATCATCAACGACCTGGTCGACCTGGCATGCCAAGTTGGAGCGGATGGGGTGCACATCGGGCAGGACGATCTGGCTGCTGGACAGACCCGTAAAATGATCGGCAAGGAAAAACTTCTGGGCGTTTCCGTCCACTCCCTGGAAGAAGCGCAAACGGCTGTGAAGGACGGAGCGGATTATATCGGAATGGGCCCGGTCTTCGGGACGACCTCCAAGGCGGATGCGAAAAAGCCTGCCGGCGTCAAAGAAATTCTACTCGTCAAAAATGAGTTTCCTGACTTGCCGATTGTGGGAATCGGCGGGATCACACCCGATAATGCCAATCACGTATGGCAATCCGGTGTTTCAGGGATTGCCGTGATATCCGCTATAGCGGAAGCAGAAGATATTGCAGCGCAAATTGCTGCCTTCCAGTCTTCCTGTAAAGAAGGTGCAGGGAAATGAAGACAAGAAAACTCATCTTGATGGCGATGTTCGTCGCTATCGGAGTGGCTGGATCTGCTTTTGTTTATTTTCCGGCTGGAATTGCTCGTGCATATCCAATCCAGCATGCCATCAATGTTATCGCCGCGGTTCTTTTTGGACCCGGTCCGGCGGTAGTGATCGCTTTTTTGACGGGTGTCGTCAGAATTTTGACAGGGACCGGATCTCTATTGGCTTTTCCTGGAGGAATGATCGGGGCTTTGCTGGCTGGACTCATGTATGCGAGGTTCGGAAAAATCTGGATTGCTGCTTTAGGGGAAGTAGTGGGTACGGGAATAATCGCTTCCTTGGTTGCCGTACCTTATGCCAAGCTTTTGCTGGGTACAGAGTTTGGGGCATTATTTTTTATTCCTCCATTTTTCATTTCCAGCTTGAGCGGTGCTGTATTGGGCATTGTTCTGGCGGCTCGCTTGATGAATACGGACAGAATAAAAATCTGGCAGTAAATTACCGAATTTTTAGAAAGAAGTTTATAATTTCGCAATTGAGGGGAAACAGTGAAATATAGACTTTTGAAAAGGGAGTGGACAGAACATGGTGAAAATTGCAGTCGAACATCCATTTACGTCAGTACGTGAAGCATTAGAGAAAAAAGGGTACCAAGCAGAGATGCTGGAAGATAAATCGGATTCAACCGATTATGACGTCATCGTTGTGAGAGATCAGGAAGATTTAGCTGACTATCACATGAGCGTGTCACTCGTTGAAGCTAAAGGACGTACGCTGTACGAAATCGTAGAAGAAGTGGAAGAGCGTCTTGTGCGCGGCGGTAAGATCCAAGCGCCGCAGCCAACAGAAGCTGAACGTAAAGAAAGCGGCGGAGGCGGCGGTTTCTTAGCTGGTGCAGCAACCGGTGCAGTTATCGGTGCAGCAGCAGGTCTATTGTTCGCTCCAAAGAGCGGTAAGGAACTTCAGGAAATCGTTAAAGAAAAGGCGTCCAGCTCTAAGGACGGGAACGATGAAAGTTCAGGCGGCGCAATGGATCAAGTGAAAGAAAAAGCCAATCAACTCAAAGATAAGACTAGCGGCATTACTGAAAAAGCTAAAGGCAAAGCTGATGAGCTTAAAGCAAAACGTGTTGAAAAACAGGAAGAAAAAGAGTTGAAGAAACAAGAAAAAGTCGTCCAAAAAGAAGCAAAAGAGCAAGAAAAGGCTGAAAAAGAACATGAAAAAGCCGAAAAAGCGGTAGAAAAAGAAATCAAAAAAGCCGACAAGGAAGCCGATAAAGAAAAAAGCGGCATCGAAGTTGTTGAACTTGGCGATGCATCTGTGCAAAAAGACAGCACCGGCAGCGTAACTGTAAAGGCTGAAGATAAAAATAAAAATTAATACCGAAAAAGGTGTCCGCCAGATGGATTGGCGGACACCTTTTTATTTGGGGTTGATTGTGGTGCTTGTCGGGGCTAAACAGCTGCTTCCGCTTTTCCTACTCAGCTGCCACCTTATCTACTGGCTCGTGCGGTTTTGGTTCGGGTACGCGGGACAGGACGATGAGACCGATAACGAATAGGATCACCAGGCTGAATACACCCATGCTTGAATTGCCGGTCACTTGTGAGGTGACTGCTACAAGCAGGGGACCTGTGATTGCGGCGAATTTACCGAAAACATTATAGAAGCCGAAAAATTCGTTTGAATTTTCTTTCGGCACCAACTTGCCGAAATAAGAACGGCTGAGTGCCTGAATGCCACCCTGGCTGGTAGCGACGAGCATAGCCAAGATCCAGAAATCCGTAATGGTTTCTAAGAAAAAGGCATAAATACAGACCACAATATACACGCAGATTCCTACGTACAGCATTTTCTTGCCGGTGAACCGATTTGCCAACCGCCCGTAAAGGATGGCAAATGGAGCAGCTACAACCTGGGTGACAAACAGGACAATGAGGAGGTTGGTGGCGCTAAGCCCCAAATCAGTCCCATACGCTGTGGAGAGGGAAATGATTGTGCCGACTCCGTCGATATAAAAGAAGTAAGCAATCAGGAACAGGAATAACGCACGGTACTGGCGTATTTCTTTGATGGTTTTTCCGAGCCGCTTAAAACTTTGATGGACAGGATTAGGTTCTCGCTCGATATAATGGATTTGCTTAACATGGCGGAACATTGGAAGTGAGAAGCAAGCCCACCAAACGGCGGTAATCAAAAAAGCAATGCGGCTGGCAACGGTGGCAGAAATGGGCAATACGCCATTTTGAGCCAGCAGGATGATGGCAATCGATAGGATAAATGGGATGGTTGAGCCAATATAGCCAAGTCCGTAGCCAAAGGCAGAAACGCTGTTCATCCGTTTTTCTGTAGTGACATCGACAATAAATGCGTCATAGAACAAGTTGGCACCGGTCGCTCCGAGAGCCGCGAAGACATAACAGATCAGCATCAATAACCAGTTTTCACTTGGGACAAATGCCAGTAGGGCGGTAGAGATGGTGCCCAACAGGAAAAAGGCGGTAAAAAACTTTTTCTTCATGCCCTGGTAATCAGCAATGGTTCCCAGTATAGGGCCGATCATCGCCAAAATAAATGTGAAAATCGCAATCGTGTAGCCCAAGTAAGCCGTCGAATCGGATAAACTGACACCGGCTTCAGTAGCAGATGCTTTATAATAAATGGGGAAAACTGCTGTCGTGATGATGATGGAGTAGGCGGAACTCCCCCAATCGTATAAAGCCCAGCTTTTTTCTTCTTTCGAAAACTTTTTCATCGTTCTATCCCCTTTGCCCTGCTTTAGCGAACCATGGACATGCTTTTATCCAGGGTTCGCTTCTCTTTGTCAGATAACTTCATTGTACAAGAAGGTGTTTGAAAATGATGCAGAATGTTTAAAAAAATACAGAAATTTTACATTTTTAAACATATACAATTTTCTAAGCTGAAACAAATAAGGCTTGCTGAATAAAGATTTCTTGAATGGAGCAGGGCGTAGCTCATTTGTTGTGTTCTGGTGGGAGAGTGTTTAAACTAGTGTATGAAAAGAAAGAAGGGTTATTTTTGAAACTAATTTCATGGAATGTCAACGGACTTCGAGCTGTGATGAAAAAAGGCTTCATGGATTTCTTTACAGCAACAGATGCCGATGTGTTTTGCCTGCAGGAAATTAAATTACAGGAAGGCCAAATAGAAATGGATTTACCCGGCTACTATACATATTGGAATTATGCCCATAAAAAGGGTTATTCAGGTACAGCAATCTTTACAAAACAACAACCTTTATCGATTCAATACGGCCTGGGATTGGAAGAACATGATACCGAGGGACGGCTGATTGCATTGGAGTTCGAAGGCCATTATGTGGTAACGGTCTATACCCCGAATTCCCAGCACGGCTTGCTTCGTTTGGACTATCGTCTACTTTGGGAAGATGCCATCTTATCATTTGTGAAAAAGCTGGAAGCCCACAAACCCGTTATTTTATGTGGTGATTTGAATGTCGCCCATGAAGAAATCGACTTGAAGAACCCAAAAGCCAATAAGAAAAATTCAGGGTTTACTCCTGAGGAGCACGGAAAAATGACGCAATTTTTGGCAAGCGGATTTGTGGATACCTTCCGTTATTTTCACCCGGAAAAAACTGGCTTCTATTCCTGGTGGTCGTACCGTTCCAATTGCCGTGAAAAGAATGTTGGGTGGAGAATCGATTATTTCCTCGCTTCCCAAAAGTTGCTGCCGCATTTGAGCAACGCAAAAATCCATGCGGATGTATGGGGATCAGATCACTGCCCAGTCGAACTGCAGATAGAATTATAAAAAACACACTCAATTTGAGTGTGTTTTTAACTTTATAAATTTCCTGAATAGTTTCACGTGAAACTATTACGCGAAACTATTACGTGAAACTATCACGTAAGACTATGATAGGTTCATGACCCGCTTCGTAAGGCGTTTACAGTTGTCC
This sequence comes from Planococcus sp. SE5232, assembly GCF_050686535.1. Taxonomy (NCBI): domain Bacteria; kingdom Bacillati; phylum Bacillota; class Bacilli; order Caryophanales; family Caryophanaceae; genus Planococcus; species Planococcus sp. SE5232. The sequence continues at coordinate 471,459 of NZ_JBOGCP010000001.1, forward strand.
TGATCGAAGTAGTCGATATAGTCAGTTGCCTTCGGATACCAAGCATTATAAGTTATTTTTTCCTCGATGATTTTTTTGAGATACTCATATACATGGTCGATTGAATTTGCTTTATAACCGTATAAATCCGTATCCATATTTAGGTAAGTCCCTCTTTTTTCCAAATACTCCTGCTGGTCGAACATATAGAAAATAATGGGTTTATTCAGGTAAAGGAAATCCCAGGATACACTCGTGATGTCCGTCAACAGCATATCGTTGTGGTCGATTGAATATTCAATGGTTTCTTGATTGAAGTCCAGGAATCTGATGCCATGTTCGTTGTCTGTCAGTCCGGTAAAATACTTTTCAAACTTTTTCATGAAAGGATGCAAGGCGATATTCAGTTTGAGATCGTGATCAGAAAGCAGTTTTTGAATGCCTTCATGCTTCAATAAACCTACGGTGCTCTTAAAGTAAACACTGTCGATAAATTCTTCTTTCGTCAAGTCAAAAAGCCATTCGCGCCAGGTCATCATCATCAAAATATTTTTGACTTCCGTGGAAGGCTGATTCGGCGGATAACGATCGAAGCGTGGAAATCCGGTTATAATCAACTTCTGCTCGGGGATTTTCCACTTATTGAGCTTTAGTTCATACTCGTATTGAGAGGCACAATTAAAGTAATCAGTACGCTTCAACAATGGAACATCTTCTTTTTGGATCAGGATTTTCTTGAATCCCTCAATGCCGTGGCTGACATGGGTAATGATGGTTTTCCGGTTAAGGAATAGAAATTTATCGGCGGCTGGAACGATGTCGTAAAGAAGAGAATGTCCATGAAATGTGTAATCTGCCCGGAAAAAAAGCAGATAATTTTTAAAGCTTCCAAGTGGAACTGCATTTTCGATTTTTTGCTTTTGAGCATAGGAAGTCTTTGGATCGTACATCCAATAGGCCGTCACCTGGTCTTTATGGTTATTCAACAAGTACTTATGGTACACAGCAGCATTGTCTTCATATTTTTCACCAAGATTCCCTCCCACTAAAGCGATTTTCTTTCCATTTTTTTTCTTCATGAAGAAGGAGAGGAGGTATGCGGCTGAAACTTTGGCAAATACCATCAAGGGATCCCATCTTCCTTTTTCTTTTAATTCTACACTCATCTATAAGCCCTGCTTTCTACTGGTTGTCATTACTTTAGTTTTTCATATAACGCTGCCTTTGTCTATCTTCACTAAGAAACTAATTTTTCAATTACTTTCTGGATAGGCGTTTATTTTCTTGAAAAGTGGGAAGAATATTAGGTGATAGCACATTGCAGAGGAGGATATTGATGAAAGAGAGTAATGAAGAGAAAAAGAAGAAAATGGGCACAGGCGAAAGTGAAGAAACATTGACGAACCGCCAAGGCCATCCGATCAGAGACAATCAGAATATGCGAACTGTCGGCAACCGGGGCCCTGCTACACTTGAAAATTATCATTTCATTGAAAAAATCTCACATTTCGACCGTGAAGAGATTCCCGAGCGAATTGTCCACGCGCGTGGCGCAGGTGCATTTGGTTATTTTGAAACTTATGGAAAAGTCGGCGATGAGCCGGTAGAAAAATATACCCGCGCAAAAGTATTTTCAGGTGCAGGGAAACAGACACCGTTGATGGTGCGCTTTTCGACTGTGGCAGGATCCAGGCATTCACCGGAAACCGATCGCGACCCTCGCGGATTTGCAGTTAAAATGTATACAGAGGACGGCAACTGGGACTTGGTCGGCAACAACCTTAAAATATTCTTTATCCGTGATGCGATGAAATTCCCGGATATGATTCATGCCTTTAAAACAGATCCAGCGTCAAATGTCGCAGATCCACAGCGCATGTTCGACTTTGTTGCCCGTTCACCAGAAGCGACCCACATGATTACATTCCTGTTTTCACCATGGGGCATTCCGGCAACTTATCGCCATATGCAGGGATCTGGAGTCAACACTTACAAGTGGGTCAATGATAAGGGAGAAGCTGTCTTGGTTAAGTATCACTGGGAGCCGAAGCAAGGCATCCGCAACCTCACACAGAAAGAAGCTTCTGAAATCCAGGCGGAAAACGTCGGACATGCAACACAGGATCTTTATGAAGCGATTGAAAGCGGGGATTATCCGGAATGGGAATTATTTGTCCAAATCATGAGTGATGATGAACATCCGGAATTGGATTTCGATCCGCTGGATGATACAAAATTATGGCCTCAGGATAAATTTCCGTTCCTTCCAGTAGGAAAAATGGTATTAGACCGAAATCCGGTCGATTATCACGCTGAAATTGAACAAGCGGCATTCGGTACAGGTGTTCTTGTGGATGGTCTGGATTTCTCGGACGACAAGATGCTGCAGGGACGCACATTCTCTTATTCTGATACGCAGCGTTACCGTGTTGGAGCCAATTACTTGAAGTTGCCGGTCAATGCACCGAAGAAACGTGTGGCAACCAATCAGCAGCGTGGAGCAATGGATGTGAAGAATCCTGACGAAAACCCTTCAAATCCGTCCATCAACTATGAACCCTCTGTTCTTGGCGGCTTTACAGAAGCGGATTCAAGCAAGACGCCGGCTCACGAACCGGCATATAACGCAAAAGTCGTATCAGCACCGATTGATCGCACCAATAACTATGGGCAAGCGGGTGAGACTTACCGCAGCTTTGAAGATTGGGAACGCGAAGAGCTGATCAATAATCTGGGAGATGCATTATCGGTATGCGATCCTCGGATCCAGGAAGAAATGATCTATCACTTCACTCAGGCGGATGAAGAGTATGGCCGCCGCGTCCGTGAGAACATGGAGCAAAAGATTAAAGAAAACGAAGAAATGAAAAAGGCAGGACCAAAAGTATACGGTCAACCCGCTGCCAATAAAGTAGCGCAAGGGGCGGCTGCAAAAGGACATGAAGCTAAACCATATTAACAATTTTAAAGCACCGGCAAGCCTCCATGGCTTGCCGGTGCTTTTTCGGTATTTAAGTGTAATGGTTTTATCAGGCTTTCTTGTCATTGTTCCAGGTTGCCAAGTGAAGAATGATTGACTCCAAAAACTTTTTCGACATCCAAGAGAAAGGCGATGCCTTTGCCGGGGGCATTCAAATCGACAGCCTGCTCGATATACTTGACCACTTCTTCTGCATAGCTGCTTGGAACCAGTGTCAATACGACATCTTTTTCCGGATCGATTGTAAAATTCATGAACTTCTGCTGCTCGTTGACTCCTGTCCCGCGCCCATTCAGGATTGTTCCGCCTTCGGCACCGGCTTTGGCTGCAGCTTTAACCACTGCTGCTGAGTCTCCTGAGTTTACAATCGTTACAATCAATTGAAAATCCTTTAATTCAGATTCCAATTCCGTAGCACCTCTCTTTCTTTTTCGGTCATCCATGCGTTCGGATAAATGAGGCACACCAAGCAATTTGCTGAGGTGCACAGTGAAGCCCAGGCCATAACCAGGCTTTCCTAATTTTCCGGCTTCCGAGACGGCCTCTGCGACTGCTTTTTCATTGTCCCCATCCAATGCGAAAAAAATCACATCTTTTTCATGGGTAGCCGGAAGGCCTAAAAATGTAGGTTTTTCATTTCTGCCGATGCCTTCGCCATAGATGATAGTTGCGCCATCAACCCCTGCTTTTTTGGCGGCGGCGATCACTTCGCGTGAATGGCCTCTTTTGACGATGGCGATCATTAGTCTGTGATTGAGAGTCATAGGTTTATGTCCCACCTTTTTTAGTGAAGATTAGACCCAGTATGAGTACGGCGATGATTGGCGTCAAGGCCACAAGTGCAATCATTCCGAATCCATCGGTCAATGGATCGCTGCCTTCTATTGCGCTTGAAATCCCGACTGCAACGGCAACGACAAAGGTGACCGTCATGGGGCCTGTCGCGACTCCTCCGGAATCAAAAGCAATGCCGATGAAGGTCTGGGTTGAAAAGAGCAGAAGAATAAATGCCAGCAGGTAACCTGGAATGATGAAATACCATAACGACCAGCCGGTTAAGATGCGCAGCATGGATAAAGCGATGGAAACGCCAACCCCAACGGACAATGTGTAAAGCATCATTTTGCGGGAAATGTATCCGCCGGTTTCCTGGTCGACTTCATCTGTCATGATGCTGACAGCTGGTTCAGCGAAAGTAGCGGCGAACCCAAGGATAAAACCAATCGGGATCAACAACCATTTGTTTTCCCAGCTTCCAAGCGTTTCTCCCATCATGGTCCCTACAGGCATAAAGCCTATATGAACACCTTGAAGGAAAAAGGAAAGGCCAAGAAAAGCTAAAATAAAACCGATGCCTACTTGCATGACACGCTGCATGGGCAGTTTAAGCATGAAAATCTGAAATGCGGCGAAGAAAGCCAGAAGAGGAAGCAGTGCCAAGCTGACTTCCAGCATCACTGTTTGAAATCCTTCGAAAACGTGGATATTCACCTGAATAACACCCCCAGTAGCATAACTGCCAGGATGGGGCCAATGGACGCCAATCCGATTAAGCCGAACTTTTCACCGGAACTGTCATCCTCTGACCGCAGGACAGAGGCTACGCCGATGCCTAGTGCTAAGATGAATGGAACTGCCATTGGGCCGGTGGTGACGCCTCCGGAATCAAAGGAGATGGATATAAAAGCTTCGGGGACAAAGAAAGAGAGCAGAAAAACTAAAGCGTAACCGCCGATGAGTAAATATTGCAGGGGGATGCTGAAGATGGTGCGAATCATTGCCAAAGCTACAAAGATGGCTAAACCAAGTGAGACAGACAGGATAAGAATTGTTGCACTGATGGCGCCTTCAGATACCTCTTCAATTTGTTTGGCTAAGACCCGGACATCGGGTTCAGCTACGGTAACAGCGATGCCCAGCAAAAATCCGGTAGCAATAATCAAACCGGCTTTTTTTGTGCTCGGCAACCTCCTGCCGATCATTTCGCCGATAGGCAAAAGCCCTGCATTGACGCCGATAAGAAAAAGGAAAAAACCGGTACTGACAAAAAGAACACCGATGAGAAACTGGATTACCGCTTCAAAAGGCATCCTGATAAAAACAATTTGCAGAATAATGACGACTAGAGTGACTGGAAGGATGGCAGCGGCAACTTCTTTAAAAGTGTCTCTTACATTTTCCATCGAGAGTCCGTCCTCATTTCTGTTTTTTACTCCTATTCCCTGAGAACCCTTTCGTAAACTTTTGATTTTATTCGTAAAAAAAAAGCATTGCTGCACTCGTTGGAGCGGCAATGCCTTTTCATGTCTATATTGAGGCTTCTCTTTACTTCTTAAACAATTCCTCTAATGCATCTTCTGTAGAAGAGTCCGCCAACTTAACGTTGGAACGGTAAGCTGCACGTGTAATGAGATGGCCTGACACAGGTGCTGTTAAAAAGACGAATATTATGCCCAATATAAGCCTGACACTGATAAAGTTTTCGGTTGCCCAAAAGTAAAGGAAGGTTCCTGACAACGACAGCAAAACGGCTAACGTAGAGCTTTTGGTAGCTGCATGAGAACGAGTATAGACATCGGGAAGGCGGAGAATCCCGATTGCACTGATGACTGCCATAATGCTTCCGATCAATATCAGGAAAACACCAAAATATTCAACGATCATGCTTATGTTCAACAATATCGCCCCTTTCAACAAAGCGTGCTAAAGCAAGGGTGCTGATAAATGCCAGAATACCGACAATGAGGATGACTTCGAGAAAAGCATGCGTATTGAGGACGACTGAAAATACAGCCACTCCTGAAATCAGATTGACGCCGATCATATCCAGCGCCACCACGCGGTCCGGCATGGAAGGGCCACGGATAATCCGGTAAAGAGCCAGGATGATTGCCAGGATGAATAGGGAAAGGGCGACAGTCAGGATCGTATTTATCAATTTCTCGTCACCTCCATGATTGCTTTTTCAAACACCTTGATGGATTTCAGTACGGAATCACGTGAGCTTTCCACATCCATGGCGTGGATATAGAAGATTTTTCCGTCCGACGACACTTCCATTACGACAGAGCCAGGTGTCAGGGTCAGCAGAAGGGCAAGTGTAGTCAATTCATAATCACCTTCCATACTATGTTCATAGGTGAAGATGCCGGGTTTTATATTGAGTTTCGGGCTTAAGATCTGTTTCATGATCAACAGGCTGGATTGAAAAAGTTCAGAGACGAAAATCAGCAGCAGTTTAACAGTAGAGTAAACACGCAATAAGTAGAACTTGGTTCCGAAAAAACGGTGCATGAGGAAAAGGATTCCGATCCCAATTAAATAACCGGACAGAAAAGTCGTGAGATAAAAAGCGTCTTCATCCATCAATAAGGTCCATAGCAAAGCAATGGTGATATTCAACAGGAACTGCGCCGGCACTTTAATTCACTCCCTTCAATAATAAGTGGTTTTATTGGATTTTACCTAATACAGCATCAATGTAAATATCCGGATTCAATAAAGTTTCAGCGGCATCAGTGACATATGGCGCCATTGCCTCAGTGCCCAGACCAATGCCGATCGTCAGAAGTACAAGCGCTAAACAAGGCCATAATACGCCTTTGCGCAATGGGGGCTGCTCTTCTTTACTGACAATGGTTTCACCCCAGAAACAGTTCTTGAAGACGCGGAGCAGCGAGTAAAGGACAAAAATGCTTGAAAGGAGTGCCAATGCCAGCAAACCATATGAACCGCTGTCGATAGCTGCAGCAGATATCAGGACTTTTCCGATAAAACCGCTGAGCGGCGGAATACCAGAAAGCGACAGCATAGTGATGAAGAAAGACCAGCCGAGCAATGGATAGTTCTTCATCAGTCCACTCATCCCGGCCATTTTCGATGTGCCGCTGAGTGTGATCATTGTGCCGACCAGTAGGAACAGCAACGCTTTGGCGACCATGTCGTGGATCAAATAGTAAATGGCCCCTTCCACAGCTGCTGGAGTGGCGATGGCCAGTCCAACGAGTATGAAACCGACGGCAATGACAACGTTATAAGCTGCAATTGTACGGATATCGTTAAAAGCGATGGCACCGAGACTTCCTCCGACCAAGGTGAGAGCAGCCATGATGCCGATGATGGTATGTGTAATTTCCGGCTGATGGTGGAAAATCAGGGAGAAGACCCGGAAAAGGGCGTAGATGCCGACCTTGGTCAATAATGCGCCGAAAAGGGCGGACGTGACAACAGGCGGCGAACTATAGGACCCCGGTAGCCAGAAGTAAAGGAGCAATCCGGCCTTCAAGCTGAAAACAATTAAAAAGACGATGCTGATGGTTGTCAGGAGAGGGGATTGACCCGATTCTGCTACCCGTTCAGCTACATGCGCCATATTCAAGGTGCCGACAGATCCATATAAGTAAGCTAAAGCCACCAGGAAGAACCAGGAAGAAACGATATTGATGGATACATACTTAATGGCTTCACGCAGCTGGCGTTTGGAATTCCCCAAAGTCAGCAAGACATAGGACGACAACAGCATCACTTCGAAACATACAAACAAGTTGAATAAATCACCTGTCAAAAATGATCCGTTGACGCCTGCTGCAAGGAACAGCACTGTGGGATAAAAATACATGGTCTGCAGCTCTTTGCTGGTGGAGATCAACGCATAGCTCAGACAAATGGCGGTTACGATACTGGACGTCAGGACGAGAAGGACGGCAAAGGAATCGGCAACAAACAAAATGCCGAAAGGCGGTTCCCAGCCTCCGAAATCCAAACGGAGGATTCCGTCGGTTTGAACCGTATACAACAGATAAAACGATATTCCTGCAGTCACCGCCATAGAGGCAATGCTGACCCAGGCCTGGAGGCGGCCGTAAGTCCGGAGGAAAATCAACAATACACCTACAACAATCGGAAGCAGCATGGGGATGACTAAGATATTATTCATCATCAGAACCTCTCATAGCTCCCAGATTATCGGTTCCCAACTCCTGATAGGCGCGATACGCGAGCACCAGGATGAAGGCTGTAACAGCGAAACTGATGACAATAGCCGTTAAAATTAATGCTTGCGGCAAAGCGTCAACATAAGATCCAGCTTCTTCGCCGAGCAAGGGGACAGTCCCCAATTTCAAGCCGCCCATCGAAAGGATGAGCAGATGGACTGCATGGGAAAGAATGGCTGTTCCCAAAATGACGCGAACGACATTTTTGGATAAAACGAGATAGATGGCGACCGTGGTAAGGACGCCGACCAAAATGATGATCAATGATTCCACAGGCTACTCATCCTCACTTATACTAAGAATTATATTCACGACAACGCCGATGACGGTCAACGCGATGCCGGCTTCGAATATGGTAACAGTGGCAAGTTCGGTTTTGCCGAAAATCGGCAAATCGAAGTAGCCGAAACTCTGGCTTAGAAATGCCCCGCCAAAAAACATCGGAGCTACGCCACTCAGCATCGCCAGCAATACACCGAGTGCGGATAATTTCTTGAAATCGATCGGCAATGCTTCACTGACGGTTTCTGAGTCGTAAGATAAGAACATCAGCACGAAAGCAGAAGCAATAACCAATCCGCCGATGAAACCGCCCCCTGGCTGATTATGACCGGAAAGGAATAGGTATATGCCGAAAGTTAAAATAATCAAAACAACGGCTTTTGAGACAGTTTTTAAAATTACGTCATTTATGTTCATCTTTTTCCGGCCCCTTTCCAAGCTTTAAGCGGATCAAGGTATAGACGCCAAGTCCGGCAATGAACAAGACGAGTGATTCCAGCATGGTATCAAAAGCACGGAAATCGCCCAAGATCGCATTGACGATATTGTCCCCTCCTGCAAGTTCATAGGAGTTTTCGAAATAACCGGAAATGCTGTCAAATGATTGTCCGCTGTTGACCGTCAGTCCAATTAACGTCACCGTAATTCCGGCGCTGATTGCAATAACCGCATTCCGGATTTTTATCCGTTTTGAAGAATCTTCTTTTGTCCATTCCGGCAAAAAGTTAAAGCACAGCAGGAATAGAGCGGTGGTCACCGTTTCGATGACCAATTGCGTCAATGCCAAATCCGGTGCACGGAACAGAACAAAGAAAATGGCGATGGAGAAGCCCAATACACCATTCAGCAAAATTGCTGTCAGGCGGGATTTCGCAAACAGAACACTGACAGCCGCTATCGCCATGGCAGTAACCAGCATGCCTTCATAGAAGCTGATAGGTGAATCTGCCGTCAGATCAATCGATAGCGCGCCAGTGAGAAGAAGCGCACCCCCAGCTGTGGCAATGAAGAAAATAAAGATATAAGCAAAGTAAGCTGGCAGGTGGCCTGTCATATAATGTGTGGTGATCCAATTGGATACTCGTTTCAAGTTCTTCAGGAAAGAATTATACAGTGCAGTGAAAGTCCATCCTGCGGGTTGCAGGAGGTAGATTTTGTACCAGCTGCGGAAAGTGAGGAAAAGAAGTGTTCCTCCTACTATGATTCCAAAAGTCATGAATAATTCAGTGTTAAAACCATGCCATGCGGAAATATGCGGAGCTGCTCCTGAAATACCAGGGATAATGCCATTTGAAGCTGGTCTAAGTAGATGATCACCTAACAAATTAGGGACGAAGAACAAACCGACAATCAGTACACACAGAATAGCTGGTGAAATGAGCATACCAGGAGAAGGCTCTACGGGTTTCCTGTCCAGCTTCTTCAGTTGCGGTCTTCCAAAAAAAGTGCGGAATACGAAAATCATACAGTAGACGAAAGTGAAGACGGAAGCGATCCAAGCGATGACTGGAATCAGCAAGCCCCAAGTTGAAACGCCGAAAACAGGGAGGCCCACCGCATTGACCGTGGCTGTAAAAAACATCTCCTTGCTCAGGAATCCGTTGAAGAAGGGCAATCCGGCCATTGAAAAGCTGCCGATGACAGCAAATGTAAACGTGAGGGGCAGGAACGCCATTAGTCCGCCAAGACGGCGGATATCACGTGTCCCTACCTGGTGATCGACGATGCCGACCACCATAAAGAGTGCCCCTTTGAATGTCGAGTGATTGACCATGTGGAATAAGGCTGCGAAAATGGCTAAACCATAAAGTGTCCCTTGTTCGCCATCGCCAAAATACATAGCCGCCGAACCCAAACCGAGAAGGGTCATAATCAAGCCAAGCTGGCTGATTGTCGAATACGCCAGCAAAGCCTTCAAGTCGGTCTGGCGGACTGCGCAGAATGCTCCCCAGAATAAGGTGACGAGTCCGACAATCGTCACTGTCCAGAACCATTCGGCAGTCCCGCCGAAAATCGGCGTGAAGCGGGCGACCAGGTAAAGGCCAGCTTTAACCATTGTGGCCGAATGGAGATAGGCACTGACAGGAGTCGGGGCTTCCATGGCATCCGGCAGCCAGATATGGAAAGGGAACTGGGCCGATTTGGTGAATGCGCCGAGCAGCACCAGGAACATTGCCGGGTAGAACAATGTGTGGTCGGTATATTGGCTGATTGCAGATACAGTTTCCCGGATGCTGAAAGTTCCTGTCATGGAATGCAGCATCAAGAATCCGGCAAGCATGCCCAATCCGCCGAAAAAGGTGATCAATAAGGATTTTTGTGCACCATAACGGGAATTTTTCCGGTGATACCAGAACGCAATCAGTAGGAAGGAAGAAATACTGGTCAATTCCCAGAAGATATACAACACTAGAAGATTGTCAGATAGGACGATGCCGAGCATAGCCCCCATGAACAGCAGCAGATAAGCATAGAAATGTGGGAAAGAGTCGGATGCTGATAAATAGTAGATGGAGTAGAGAACCACGAGGCTCCCCATGCCCGTGATCAGCAAAGCCATGATCAAACTGAGGCCATCAAGGTAAGCAACAAAGTTAATGCCTACTGAAGGGATCCAATTGATTGTCTGGGTTAACGTGTCGCCAGTGGAGATGACGGGGATCTGTAAAGCGAATATGACGAAAAGCGCGGTAGGAATCAGCAGCACGAGCCAGCCGATGTGCAAGGCTCCTATGCGGTTATGTATGAGTGGAATCAGAGCGGTAGCGATAAAAGGAATTAAGATGGCTATGATCAATAAAGACACGGCAGAACCTCCTGTAATGGGAAAAACAATCAAATGTGAATGGAAAAATCAAAGAGCGGGTATATAATAAGGGTAATAGGTTTCGCTTTTCCTGCAATATGATATGATAAGGGCTCTCAAAGCAGTCAACATAAATTATACAGTAAAATCAAGGCTTTTTCATTTCTCAGCTAACCCACAAAATGAAAAGTGGGTGTTTCTTTGTGAATCGAAAATCTAAAGTTAAACAAATGCCCTTGATTTTTTAAAATAGAAGAAGTATAATTTCATGGTTTTGAATGTCAGTATATAAATAATATTCCCAGGGGGGTGAACATAAATGAAAAAAATCAGAGGACGAATGGATGAAAGCATCCTGGTATGTGTTTTTTACGGACCGAATGGTGAACGTTTGATCAACCGGGGTAATAGACTTGCCACCATGCTGGATTGCCCATTGTACATTTTAACGGTGGATTCGACATCCGTTGACGAATTTGACGCTGAAAAAGCATCTTATATTGAGCGATGGAGAGAATTGGCTGAAGAATACGAAGCTGAAGAGTTTATTGTTCGTGATAAAGAAAAGCGCCCCTCTGCAAAAGTGATTGCAGAAGTGGCGCACGAATTTAATATTACGCAAATTGTCATAGGACAGACCGCGAGAAGCAGATGGGAAGAAATTACGAAAGGTTCATTCCTGAACATGCTGCTTCGTGAAATTCCGTTTGTTGATCTTCATGTCGTCTCATTGGCTCGTACAGTGAAGGGCGTTGAAGGGGACGAATTTGAAAAAGGTGTACGCTGTTACTTGGTAAAAGATGGAGACAGCTACAAAATCAATTTCACCCAATCGAAAAACTGTCAGCTTGAAGGGATTTTCTTTAAGGAAATCGGTACCGATTTCGATAATGGTATCTTTAAGTTCATGCATGACAATAAGTTGTATCAAGCGGAAGTGACGGAAGACCGCATTGATTTGCCGGAAATCATCGACAAGTGCCTGGAAAAAGAATTAGTGAAAAAATAAATAACAACATAAAAGACCGCTTCGCTATCGAAGTGGTCTTTTATTTACCCAAGAGGAGAGATAAAGAGTCATGAAGAAAACCAAAAGATTGGTACCGCTTATCCCATCGGAACTGGAAACCCGCTCGTTTACAGCAGCCATAGATGAGTATTACATAAGCAATTGCAGAATATCGCAGGAAACCATAGATTTCAGTTCTGAAGAAGCACTTCATATCGACAATGTGGTCTTTGAAAACGTTAACTTCCTGGAAACCAGTTGGCCACGCTCTGAATTTGTTGATGTCGTTTTTTTGAATTGTGATTTATCGAATGCGGATTTGAGCCGCGCCGTCTTTCACCGAACAGAATTCCGAAACTCGAAACTAGTGGGAACCAATTTTGCTGAAGCAGGAATTCGCCATACACTTTTTGAAGAGTGTCTCTTGAATTACGCCACATTTGGTTTTTCTTTATGCAATACGGTAAGTTTCGTCTCTTCTTCCATGCGCTTTGCAGACTTTTACCAAATGGAGCTGAAGACCAGTGAATTTCGCCTGTGCGATATGAATGAGATCAATTTCACTGAAACCAGCTTAAAAGGCATCGATTTAAGTACGAATACCTTCGACAGCATCCAAGTGTCGATTGAGAAACTGCAGGGATGCAAGGTGTCTCCGGAGCAGGCCATAGCTTTTGCCCGGCAGATGGGAATGATTGTAGAAAATAACTAATATTATAGAAGGAACACGAAAAAAATGCCCGACAGTTTTGAGCTGTCGGGCATTTTTTTGCTGGTATTGTCTCTTTTGTTTTCTTTATTTGCTTCAGTGCTTGTCGGGGCTAAACGGCTGCTTGCGCTTTTCTTGTTACCGGACACCTTTCATGAAGCCTTGGATGCGTGGTGCGAAGATGAACAACAGGATGCTGAGGACGATCGAAGCGCCCCCGATGATTCCGAAGTACATCATTTCGTTTTCCACTGTATAGAATTTGACCAATTGTGCGTTGATTGCCTGAGCTGCTGCGTTGGATAGGAACCACAGGCTCATCGTTTGAGCAGAAAAAGCAGCAGGTGCCAATTTGGTTGTTGCTGATAGTCCCACCGGAGACAGGCAGAGTTCGCCGAGTACAACGATGAAATAACTAAGGACAAGCCAAAGTGGATTGACTAATGCTGCTGGTCCTCCGAAGTAAGCAGGCAATAGGATGACCAGGAAGGACAATCCGGCAAACAACAGGCCAAGTGAGAATTTTTGTGGAATCGACGGTTGTCTGCTTCCAAGTTTAACCCATAGCCAAGCAAAGACTGGAGCCAACATGATGATGAACAACGGGTTCAAAGATTGGAACCAGGCAGGGGAAATCGAAATCCCTGCAAATTCAAGATCCGTGCGTGTATCCGCGTATGCCGCAAGGATGGTTGATCCCTGTTCCTGGATTGCCCAGAACATGACGGATGCGATAAACAATGGAATGTATGCCAGCAGATGTGAACGTTCCACTTCTGTTGTTTTTTTGCTGCGGTACATAACTGTGAAATAAGCGACGGGAATCAAAATGCCAAAAATACCGACAATCGCTACAAAGCTGTCAAAAGTCAATAATCCAGTTGGAATACCGATTGCAACTGCTGCTGCAATGACCAATGCGCCGATTGTAAAGATTTTAATCGTTGTTTTACGTTCTGAAGGCAATAATGGATTTGGCACAACCGTTCCTGCCAGACCAAGGTTTTTCTTCTTGGTAGCGACAAAAATCACTAAGCCCAAGAACATGCCGGCAGCGGCAATACTGAACCCTAAATGGAAGCTGATGTTCATTCCGACAGTACCGACAATTAACGGCGCCAGGAAGCCCCCCATATTAATACCCATATAGAAGATACTGAATCCGGCATCGCGGCGATCGTCATTATCCGCGTAAATTTCGCCTACAACACTGGATACGTTCGGTTTCAATAAACCGGTACCGAGAACGATCAAGACCATGGATACGAAAAATAAAGCGAGGTTACCTGGAATCGCTAATGCGATATGTCCAAGCATGATGAGAATCCCACCATAAAAGACAGCTTTTGAAGTGCCGAATATCCGGTCAGCCAGCCAACCGCCGATGATTCCGGACATATAAACGAGTGATCCATAAATGGACATGATGGATAAAGCAGTCGTTTGATCAAGTCCCAGACCGCCATCGGAAATTTCGTAATACATATAAAAAACCAGGATGGCTCTCATTCCATAATAGGAGAACCGTTCCCAGAATTCTGTAAAGAATAACGTGAAAAGCCCTTTTGGATGGCCAAAAAAGCCTTTTTGAGGAACACTTTTAACAATCTCTTGCCGAGAATACTTTTCAGACATTACACTAACCTCCATTTGTTTATTCTAACATAATACTTTTTTTAGTTAAAAAAATCAAAATAAATTTCATGAGTAGGTATATAGGTGTTATTTTGGATTTATTAAAGGATTTTAATCTAGTTCAAAATGAATATACTTTATTAGAATAGTTATTAAATTCAAATTAGTGCTATTTATTAATTTTATCCGAACTTTACGAGGCATAGTTTGATCGGCAAGAGAATGATTGAAGAAGGCACGGCATTTGGAAGATTTAGAACAAATTTTACTGGCGGGTTGTCGAAGACCCAGTGGAGGATTCACCTGACTTTTATAGGTGGTATGGCATTTAAAGGTAATTAAACGATGAAGTGTCTATTTACCTGTCAATTTAAACAACTTTGAAATTGGTAAATTAAGTAACTATAAAAACCTATTTAATTACCATATTTAGTAATCTCTAGTTAGTGTTCACTAATTATTCACACTTTTTTAAAGAATTATCCAAAAAAGATTGTGAAAAAGCGCAAGGTGCAGTATATTTAAAATAGTTAGAAAATTATTTAGGGAGCAGGAGTATAAATGAAACAGTTGAGTAAACGCATCAAGGACTTAAGGGAAGCAAAAGGACTATCTACTGAAGAGTTGGCAGAAGCAATCGGCTTTGCGAAAAGTACGGTTTGGGCTTATGAAAGTGGAAAGAAACAAGTGTCTGTAGTGCATCTCGAGAGGCTTGCCGATTATTTTGAGATATCTGTCGACAGTTTGTTGGATCGCAACGAACGGACAATCAATGTGGATCTTCAAAATACCAGTTTTTTAAATGATTACAATCTCATGTTGGATGACCAGCCGTTGAATCAGAACGAACTTGCTGAAGCTGCATCTTTCATTCAAGTTAAACGCCGTATGGGTAGTTACGGTGTCGCATCGAACTGACTTTCCATAAGCCCGCTTAAAATGCTCATTCCTTTTCGAGGGAGTGGGCATTTTTTTGTTTCATGAAGTCCATAGAAGCTCAGTTAAGAATCCAATGCTCTGCTAAGTCCTGTTTATTTTATGCTTCTCGGGGAAGACATAAAGTATAAAATAGGAATACAGGAGGCTGGATTAATTGAGTAAAACAATTTTTATCACAGGAGCCGGTAGCGGTTTGGCAAAAGGAACAGCATTCGGACTTGCAGAAAAGGGGCATAAGGTTATAGCGCCAGTGGAAACCGCTCCGCAGGTGACAGCATTACGTGAGGAAGCTGCTGCAAAAGGTCTGGAATTGGATGTTTTCAAAATGGACATCAAAAATCCACAGGATCTGGCACAGATGCTCGAATACGATTTTGATATCTTCGTCGCTAATGCAGCCGTAAATGAAGGTGGGCCGCTTTCGGAGGTGCCGATGTCGAATTTCCGGGAATTATTCGAGGTGAATGTCTTCAGCACGTTGGAAACGGCGCAGGTTGCTGCACGTAAGTTCGTGGATAAAGGAAAAGGAAAAATCATTTTTATGTCTTCAATGGCAGGAATAATGGCGACGCCTTATGTCGGGCCATATACGGCAACCAAGCATGCAATCGAAGCGATAGCGACGACGATGCAGAAGGAATTGGAAGGTCACGGAGTACAAGTGGCGACCATCAATCCAGGTGCGTTTGCGACAGGTTTCAATGACCGCAGTGCGGAAGCGAAATGGAAATGGTACAACGAAGCCATACATTTCACGCGGAAAGAGGACATGGAAGAGGCGGATAAAGCACTGGAAAATCAGTATGATCCCGAAGAAATGATTGCGAAGATGGTGGAAGTCATCCCTCTGGATACACATAAATTCCGCACTGCCTTCCCAGAAGAAACAGAAAAGCAGATGAAGGAAGAAGAAGCGAAACGCTGGGAAATGGAAATTTGAAGGGGAGATGAGCATGGAGTCTCAAGCCGAGATTGTCGCTATGCTGGAAGAAGGAACAGCAGATCTTCATACTGCCTGCAAATTATTCGATTCACTGGAGACCGTAGATTTGGAATCCCTTCTCGGAACCTGGAAAGGAAAAGAATTTCATACGGGCCATCCACTGGATGGGTATTGACGAAATTAAGATGGTACGGCAAGGAATTCCACGACGCGGACAATGTGGATCCCCTGCTTTTTGAAATCAAAAAAGGAAAAGTGGTAGCGGTTGATCCTGTGCCGTTCCTGACAAAGCAGAAGCTATCGGAAGCGGCAGGCGGTGAAGCCCGCATGCGGATGGTTGAGTTCCGCGGCAAGGTAAGTGCAACCATCATTTATGACCATTTGCCAATCCATGATCATTTGCGGAAAATCGCTGATGGAAAGTTGCTCGGCATGATGGATCTTAAAGGAGATAAGCAGCCTTTTTTCTTTTTGCTTGAGAAATTGGAAAAATAAAGAATCGTCCTGAGAGCTTAGGCTTAGGGGCGATTTTTTGTCTCTGTGAAGCAATACTTTCCAAGATTTAACCGAAGAAAAAGGTGCTAAAATGTGGTAAGCTAACTCATACGATACGAGTATTAGGAGTGTTCAATTTTGTTGGAAAGCGCAAAGAAATTACTGCAGTCCCATTTTGGTTATGAGTCTTTCCGGATCGGCCAGGAGCAAGCCATTACGCAGGTATTTGAAGGCCATAATTCGATTTGTGTCATGCCGACAGGCGGAGGCAAGTCCATGTGCTATCAAATTCCGGCGCTTGTCATGGAAGGGACCACAATTGTCGTGTCGCCTTTGATTTCATTGATGAAAGACCAAGTGGATGCACTTTTGGCAGCTGGGATTCCCGCTGCTTTTATAAACAGTTCCCTCGATTTTGATGAGGTGAGGGAAACGCTGATGGATGTGCAGCGCGGTGCCATCAAACTGCTGTACATTGCGCCGGAGCGATTGGATTCGGAAATGTTCCTCAATGAGTTGCAAGGAGTCCATGTGCCGCTGATTGCGGTCGATGAAGCTCACTGTATCTCGCAATGGGGTCATGACTTCCGCCCAAGCTACCGTCTGATCAGCCGTATGACGGAATTGTTTCCGAACAATCCGACAGTCTTGGCCTTGACGGCAACAGCTACACCTCAGGTGCGCGAAGATATTTGCCGGATTTTGAACATCGAAGAACAGCATACCATCATGACCGGATTTGAACGGGCTAATTTGACGTTTTCCGTCATACGCGGCCAGGACCGGGAGCGGTTTGTGAAAGAGTATGTAGAGAAAAATGATAAAGAAGCAGGCATTATCTATGCAGCTACTCGAAAAACAGTGGATTCGGTTTATGAAATGTTATTGAAAAAAGGCATTAAGGCGGCAAAATACCATGCAGGCATGCCGGATCATGAAAGAAAGCTTGGCCAGGAGCGATTCCTGAATGATGAAGTGACCGTCATGGTTGCGACCAATGCATTCGGTATGGGAATCGATAAATCCAATATCCGATTTGTCATCCATTATCAGCTGCCGAAGAATATGGAAAGTTATTACCAGGAAGCGGGGCGTGCAGGACGGGACGGGTTGCCGAGTGAGTGTATCGTTCTCTATGCATCGCAGGATGTTCAAACTCAGCGTTTCCTGATCGACCAGGCCCAAGATCCGAGCCGCATTCCAGGAGAACTGGTGAAATTGCAGGGGATGGTCGATTATTGCCACACCGAAAATTGCCTGCAGCAGTTTATCATCCATTATTTCGGTGATACGGCAGCAGAACCATGCGGCCATTGTGGGAATTGTTTGGATGACCGGGAAAGTCTGGATGTCACAAAAGACGTCCAAATGGTTCTGTCTTGCGTCATCCGCATGGGGCAGAAATTCGGTAAGGCGATGACAGCACAAGTGCTGACAGGGTCGCGCAATAAAAAGGTCTTGGATTTCGGATTCGATAAACTGTCGACATACGGAATTTTAAAGCACCAAAATGCCAAAGAAGTGTCGAATTTAATCGAATTCATGATATCCCAGGAACTTTTGGCGGTCGAGCAAGGCTCATTCCCGACCATCTATGTACCGGATGGAGGGCGGGATGTATTGCTGGGTAAGCGACAGGTTCTGCGAAAAGGAGCAGTTGTGACGAAGCGCATTGCTTCAAATGATCCTTTATTTGAAGAATTGCGCGTGGTTCGGAAAAGTTTGGCTGATGAAGCGGGAGTTCCACCTTTTGTTATTTTTTCCGACAAGGCATTGCAGGATATGGTGGCGAGAAGACCGAAAAATGATGCCGAATTTTTAGAAGTCAACGGAGTGGGCGCCAATAAGCTTGAAAAATATGGTGAAGCATTTTTACAGGCGATCCATTCTTTTGATGCGATAAATAACTGAATAAATATAAGTGCAAAAACTCCGTATAAAACGGGGTTTTTTTATTTATAAATTATCAGACTTGTATAATTATGCACTTAAATATAATGACTTCAGATAATTTCAATCGGATAAAATGGAAGCGTTTTCAACGGAATCATGGGGTTTTAGTCGCAGAAATTCTATTTTTTTACTTGGGGGAATTGTATATATATTCAGACTTATGATATACTATCAAAACATTATGACACATGAGTGTAATGAAGGAGGCGGTTTGATGAGCAAGAAAGAGTATCCAATCCCACAAGGGCTGTATCATCCAGATCAAGAGCACGAAGCGTGCGGGATAGGGATGATCGCCAATATTAATGGGGAAAAGTCACATGCAATCGTTCAAAATGCCATAAATATATTGTGTAACCTGGAACATCGCGGCGGTCAATCATCCGATACAAGCACAGGCGACGGCGCTGGAATTTTAACTCAGATTCCCCATCGTTTCTTCTTGAAGCAATGTGAGAAAGAAGGCATTACATTGCCTGAAGAAGGAAAGTATGGAATCGGTATGCTCTTCATGCCACAGGATTATGACCTGCGAATGAAGACAAAAGAAATGATCCATCAGATCGTTCAGGAAGAAGGACAAATTTGTCTTGGATGGCGTCCAGTTCCAGTGAACGATTCATTCGTTGGTAAAGTCGCTTCAAAAACTAAGCCTGTTATCCGACAAGTATTTATCGGTGCTGCGCACGGATTGGAAAACCGGATTGATCTTGAACGCCGGTTATATATTATCCGCAAGCGGATCGAACAAGCCATGGTCGGAAAAGAAGAGTTTAAAGATGTATACTTCAGCAGTCTTTCAGCAGGGACCATCGTCTATAAAGGCATGCTGATCCCGGAACAGCTGGACTCGTTTTATATTGACCTCAACCATCCCGAATTTAAATCGGCCTTGGCTCTCGTCCACTCTCGTTTTAGTACGAATACCTTCCCAAGCTGGCAGCGTTCACACCCTAACCGTTATTCAATCCACAATGGTGAATTTAATACCTTAAGAGGAAATGTCAATTGGATGCGTGCCCGTCAGATGCTTTGTGCATCTCCTGCATTCACTGAACAGGAGCTTCATAAAGTTTTGCCTGTCATCGATGAAACCGGCAGTGATTCGTCCATGTTCGACAACTGCTTTGAATTTTTGCATTTGTCTGGAAGGTCTCTGGCGCATACAGCGATGATGATGGTGCCGGAACCTTGGGTCAATGATCCAACCATCAAACAGGAAAAACGTGATTTCTACGAGTATCACAGCACATTAATGGAACCTTGGGATGGGCCGGCTGCACTCGTCTTCACTGACGGTAAACAGATTGCGGCTTGTCTTGACCGCAACGGCCTTCGCCCGGCACGGTATTATGTGACAAAGAGCGGCATGATCGTCATGGGTTCAGAAGTCGGCGCATTGGATATTTTTGCGGATGACATCATCTATAAAGATCGTCTGCGCCCAGGTAAAATGCTGTTGGTCGATTTAGAGGAAGGCAAAATTATTCCTGATGAAGAAATCAAACTTCAAATTGCAGGAGAATTGCCTTATAAAGATTTCATTGAAAAAAATATGTTCGATTTGGATGATCTGCCAGAACCAGTGAAGCCTTCGAACTCTGACAATGCGCAACCTTTGATCAAACGTCAGCTGGCTTTCGGTTATACAATGGAAGAAGTCCAAAAAATCATCAAGCCGTTGGCAACCGACGGTAAAGATCCTGTCGGTTCAATGGGTTATGATTCCCCATTAGCTGTTTTATCGAAAAAACCACAGCTTCTTTATAATTACTTTAAGCAATTGTTCGCCCAAGTCACTAATCCGCCAATTGATGCGATTCGTGAACACATTATTACTGCAGCACGCACTACGATCGGTGCGGAAGGGAATCTGGTTCAGCCGACTCCTGAAAGTGCCCGCCACATTCGATTGGAAACACCAGTTTTAACGGATGCGGAACTTGAGAAATTGCGTCAGCAGGATATCCCTGATTTCAAATCTGCCACGATTTCGATTCTGTTCGACAAGAATGCTGGAGCGAAAGCCATGGAGCAAAGATTGGACACGATCTTTGAAGAAGCGGATCAAGCGCTTCGAGAAGGCGCCACATTGCTTATTTTGTCTGACCGCGGCGTAAACGAAGAATTTGCAGCAATTCCTGCGCTTCTGGCTGTTTCAGGTTTGCATCATCACCTGATCCGTAAAGGAACCCGTACACAAATGAGTATTTTGCTGGAATCTGCAGAACCACGTGAAGTCCATCATTTTGCGGCACTTCTCGGCTATGGAGCAGAGGGCATCAACCCTTACTTGGCTTTTGATACGATTGAGAACCTAATAGAAATAGAAGATATTCCGAATATGACTTTCGAAGAAGCAGAACAGACATACGTACAAGCCGTTACAGACGGCATCATCAAAGTTCTGTCCAAAATGGGTATCTCTACCATACAGAGCTACCGTGGAGCACAAATATTTGAAGCTGTCGGTATCCATATGGATGTCATCGACAAATACTTTACGCGTACTTCTTCACGCCTTGGCGGAATCGGCCTCGATATCATTGCCAAAGAAGTTCTCCTAAGACATGCAGCAGCTTATCCGGTTGCTCAAGGAGACGATCAGGCATTGGAGTCGGGCGACGAATTCCAATACCGTGAAAATGGAGAAAATCACCAATACAATCCGAAAACGATCCATACGCTGCAACATGCGTGCCGGACCAATAATTACGATGTCTTCAAGAAATATACGAATCTTTTGACTGATGAGAAAGCCAACCTTCAATCATTGCGCGGCTTGATGTCCTTTAAGAAACAAACGCCGGTGCCGATTGAAGAAGTGGAAACCATCGAGGAGATTTGTGCGCGCTTTAAAACAGGCGCCATGTCTTATGGTTCCATCAGTAAAGAAGCACACGAAGCACTCGCTGTCGCAATGAACCGTATCGGCGGCAGAAGCAATTCAGGAGAAGGCGGAGAAGAAGTTTCCCGTTTTATCCCTGATAAAAATGGCGACAATCGCCGCAGCGCCATCAAACAGGTGGCATCCGGACGCTTTGGCGTAACCAGCCATTACCTTGTAAACGCCGACGAAATTCAAATCAAAGTTGCCCAGGGAGCGAAGCCGGGAGAAGGCGGACACTTGCCAGGCAAGAAAGTGTATCCGTGGATTGCAGAAGTACGCGGTTCTACTCCAGGTGTTGAATTGATTTCACCGCCTCCGCATCACGATATCTATTCGATAGAAGATTTAGCTGAATTGATATTCAACTTGAAAAACGCAAATCCAGATGCACGCATAAGCGTAAAATTGGTATCGGCAGTAGGTGTTGGAACGATAGCAGCCGGTGTAGCGAAAGGCCGTGCAGATGTCGTATTGATCAGCGGCTACGATGGCGGAACAGGAGCGGCGCCGAAAACAAGTTTGAAACATACAGGCCTGCCATGGGAAATCGGTTTGGCTGAAACGCACCAGACTCTTCTATTGAATGGTCTGCGCGACCGGATCGTTGTGGAAACAGACGGCAAGATGATGACTGGCCGCGATGTAGTGACAGCGGCTCTCTTAGGCGCAGAAGAATTCGGTTTTTCAACCGCCCCTCTCGTCGTACTTGGCTGTGTGATGATGCGCGTCTGCCATTTGGACACTTGTCCTGTCGGCATTGCGACGCAAAATCCGGAGCTTCGTGAGAAATACGGCGGAGACCCGGAACACGTAGCGAATTTCATGCGCTTTATCGCACGTGAAACACGTGAGCTGATGGCGGAACTTGGCTTCCGTACAATTGATGAAATGATCGGCCGTACTGATGTTATCGAAGCCAATCAGGCAGTGGATCACTGGAAAGCTGGCGGCATCGATTTGAGTGCCTTGTTGTATCAGCCGGATCTTCCTGAAAAAGTAGGACGCTATGCAACCATCAAACAAAATCATGAGTTGGAAAAAACGCTGGATTATCAGGAGCTATTGCCGCGTTGCCGAAAAGCCATTGAAACTGGCGAGCGCGTAGAAGTGGCGACAGCGATCCGCAATATCCATAGAGCGGCAGGAACAATTGTCGGCAGTGCCATTTCGAAACGCTATGGCGCAGAAGGCTTGCCTGAAGATACGGTCAACTTGAACTTCCAAGGGTCTGCCGGACAAAGTTTTGGGGCATTCATTCCAAAAGGAATGTCGATGAACCTGATCGGTGATGCCAACGATTTCGTCGGAAAAGGTTTGTCAGGCGGTAAAATTACGGTTTATCCAGCATTGGATTCAACTTTCCTTCCGGAAAACAACATCATCATTGGGAATGTCTCGTTCTACGGTGCATCTGCCGGTGAAGCTTATATCTATGGCGTCGCTGGGGAACGTTTTGCAGTCAGAAACAGCGGAGCAAAAATTGTCGTTGAAGGCGTTGGTGATCATGGCTGTGAGTATATGACAGGTGGACGGGTAGCGATTCTGGGACAAACCGGCAAAAACTTTGCGGCCGGTATGTCTGGTGGAGTAGCGTACGTACTTGATGAAGAAGGTACGTTCAGTGAACGCTGCAATGCAGAAATGGTTCATCTGCAGCCGCTTGCCGATCCAGCAGAAATCGAAGAACTGCGTGAAATGATTCAAAAACATGTTCATTATACAAGCAGCGCCAAAGGAACCCGTCTACTGGCGCATTGGGACATTTATACTTCTAAGTTTGTACGCGTCATTCCAAAAGCCTACCTGCAAATCAATGAACGAATCAACAAATTGCAAAGCAGCGGCATGGCGAAATCCGAAGCGGAAATGGCTGCTTTTGAAGAAAGCAAAATGGCTAACGCCGCGAAATAGGAAAAGCGAAAGTGCCTGTTCAGCTCTGACAGGTGTAAGATGAGCTGGCGAAGTGGCATGTTTTCAGCCGCACAGCCAGATCGGCTTACATCCCGAAGAGCTAGGCACTGGAGTCTAGACAAAAGAAAAGCGAAAGTGCCTGTTCAGCTCTGACAGGTGTAAGATGAGCTGGCGAAGTGGCATGTTTTCAGCCGCACAGCCAGATCGGCTTACATCCCGAAGAGCTAGGCGCTGGAGTCTAGACAAAAGAAAAGCGAAGCACCCAAAAGCAGAACTGAAATCACAATCAAATAAAAAATCCAGGTTCTCGTGAAAATAGAGAAACCTGTAGATTTCAACATGAGAAATCGTGAGTAGGAGGGAAACAATGGGGAAACCAACAGGATTTATGGAATATGGCAGACAAACAGTCAAAGAGCGCCAACCGGCTGAACGGACAAAAGATTGGAATGACTATACAATCCCTTTGTCGAATGAAGAAGTGGCAAAACAAGGCGCGCGCTGTATGGATTGTGGAGTGCCGACTTGCCATACCGGAATGGAACTGGACAATGTAACGACCGGTTGCCCTGTAAACCATCTCATCCCAGAATGGAATGATCTTGTTTATCGCGGACAATGGAAAGAGGCGTTGCACCGCGAGCACCTTAAGAATAACTTTCCAGAATTTACAGGGACGGCTTGTCCGGCACCTTGTGAAGGAGCATGTGTATTAGGCATCAATGAACCGCCTGTAGCCATCCGCACAGTGGAACGTTCCATTATTGAGCGTGGGTTTGCGGAGGGTTGGGTTGTACCCGAACCACCTAAAACGCGTACCGGAAAAAAAGTTGCGGTAATTGGTTCCGGTCCGGCCGGACTTGCTGCAGCGGCTCAATTAAATAAAGCAGGACATCTGGTGACGGTATTTGAAAAAAGCGACCGCGTAGGTGGATTGCTGACATACGGGATTCCAGAGATGAAATTGTCATACGATATGGTGACGAGACGCGTAAATTTACTTGAACAAGAAGGCATCACTTTCATTACGAGTGTAGAAGTAGGGAAAAATTATCCTTCTTCGAAATTAAAGGAAGACTTCGATGCGGTTGTCATGTGCACAGGTGCAACCGTTCACCGCAATATTGATGTAGAAGGCCGTGATTTAGAAGGTGTTCATTTTGCGATGGACTTTCTGCATGCCAGCACGAAAAGTCTGTTGGATTCAAACTTCGAAGACGGCAACTTCATTTCGGCTAAAGGCAAGAACGTCATCGTCATTGGAGGCGGAGATACGGGAACAGACTGTTTAGCGACTTCTGTTCGCCATGATTGCGAAAGTCTTGTACAGTTTGATGTCTATGATAAAAAAGGTGCGATTCGCGATGAAAAGGGCAATCCATGGCCCCAGTATCCGAAAGTTCACCGTATTGAATATGGCCATAAAGAAGCGGCTGCAACTTTTGGCGAAGACCCAAGAGCTTATGCAGTCATGACAAAGAAATTCGTCGGCAACGAAGAGGGACAAGTCAAAGAAGTTCATACCGTAAATGTGAAGTTGAAGATAGATGAAAAAGGCAATCGGATCCGCGAAGAAATTCCAGGTACAGAAAAAGTATGGAAAGCGGATTTGGTCTTGATTGCCATCGGTTTCAGCGGACCTGAACAGGACTTGATTCAGCAGCTGGAAGTAGAGACTGAAACGAATTCAACGGTAAAAGCAGAATACGGAAAATACACTACCAATGTAGAAGGCGTGTTTGCGGCAGGAGATGTCCGCCGTGGCCAAAGCCTGATCGTTTGGGCCATTAACGAAGGCCGTGAAGCCGCGCGTGAATGCGATCGGTTCCTTATGGGAACCACTGTATTGCCATAGTAAGTGCACAAAATGAATATTTTGAAAGAAAGTAGCAGTTGAACTCATCAGTGAGTTCAACTGCTACTTTTTTATAGTGAGAAGTTATAAATCATTGCATATGAAGTTCTCGAAAACATTAGTATGGACAAGTGAAGCTTTAATAATGTCTATTTGCTTACAAAGCGCTTCCGAAAGATTTCGACAATGTAAAGACTGTGTCTTTTATCTAAATAGTGCAATAACAGGTTGTGCGAAATGCCTATAAAGTATATACTATAGAAGGCGAGAGATGGTATTTTAAGTCAATTTATAGTGACATGTTATTCACGTTCACTCATAAAAGATTGGAATTTCATGCGCTGCTAATAACAAATGAAATAGGAGGAATAAATATGTTTAAAAAGAGTTTAGTTGCTGTATTATTTTCGTTGATCATGGCAATGGTATTGGGTACAAGTGCATTTGCAGCAGAAGATTTCCAACCTATAAAATACTATAATGCAGAAGAAGTTACACCAGAAATTGCTAAGGCATTAATTGAGGTAGAAGAAACAAATGCGAAAATTTTCAATGAAATTGAAAAGGCAGTTGTGAAATATGAAAAGATGCACGACAAGTACAACGAAGAGCTAATCAAGCACCAAGATTCAGCAAAACAAGCTAAATTAACTGCGAACTATGAAAAGAAGTCCGATGAGTTAATTAGTCAGCTGAAAGTGAAAACTGAAAAAATGACACTCAAAGGAATTGAAAAGGCTGAAAAAGCTGGATTAGTAGTGGAAATGTATTTTGTAGACGTTAAGTTTGCTGATCGTACCGAGGCAATTGATCCAATTCTAGTGGTTGGCTGGTAATGAAGGTGTCAAAAAAATAATAAATAGAGTAATATGAGAGTATAGAGAGTTTTCTATACTCTCATATTTTCAATAGAGGAAGTGTATCTGTGAAAGGCTTGGACATATTAGCAGATGGTTATCTTGAAAAAGTGAATAATGGTGCAACGACGCTGAGTCTTTTGGGACGCGGAAACGGTATTGAATTAATGAAACAGACGATATTGAAAGACAGTATATTTGTGCTATTTCCTAGTCAAGATAAAAATGCTCAAGAATTTTTTTATATTTTGAGTGGTGAAATTGAGGCTAATATAAATGGAGATACAATAAAGCTTGGGCCAGATGACTTTATTTCTGCCAAAAACCTTGAAGGTACAGTACAATTTAAAACTTTGGCTGACCTGACTTTTTTATCTATTTCCACTGTCCCTGTTTTTCATTATTTAAGTAATATAGTAAGTAAGTTAAGAAGTATTGGAGAAGCTGTTGAAAAAAAAGATCGGTACACCTTTAACCACAGTGCACGTGTATCCAATTATGCGGTAAAGACCGCTTCTAAAATGAACTTGAGAAAAGAACAAATGGAAAATTTGTTGCTAGCGTCAATCCTTCACGACATTGGCAAAATCAATATTCCGGAAGAAGTTCTCAAAAAGCCAAGTAAATTAACAAATGAAGAATTTGAGATGGTCAAAAAACATCCTGGGGATGGGGCTGCCATGATCCGTGATACACCTTACGCAGATATTGCAGATATTGTCGAGCAGCATCATGAGCGCGTCAACGGAAGAGGTTACCCGTTCGGGTTAAAAGGTGACCAGATTTTAGTGGAAGCAAAAATTATCGGCGTATGTGACACTTTCGATGCGATGACTGAAGACAGAGCTTATCGGTCAGCCTTTACTGCGGAATATGCGATGGCTGAGATTAACAGTCTGATCGGAATTCAATACGATGAGGAAGTTGTGAAGGCTTTCGAACAGGTTTTAAAAGAAGAAGGAAGACTAAGTTCATAGATGCTGAACCCAGACACCCAAGACAGTTCGAGGTGTCTTTTATTTTGCTCAAAATGTTTAAAAACATGCAATTTAGTCAATACTTTATACACAGTGACTATACAAAAACGAAGAGGAGAGATTCAAATGGCCAGAAATTCATCAGGTGGCATGTTCGGTAAACTTGTATTGATCGGTCTTGGTGCATTAATCGGTGCAGCAATGACGCAGCAGAAAACTGAAACAGGCGGAACTTCTCAAACCAGCAAAGCAGATATGAAGAATAACATCAAAAAAGGGCTCGATCGTTTGAATGAGCAATCCGGCGGTATGGTTGATAAAGTGAAGCCAACGGTCAACAAAGCGGTTGAAAAAGTAAAAACAGCAATAGATGCGCAACAGGATATGATGAACAAAGAGAAAGACGCTTTGGATAAAGCCAATAAGACGCTTCAGGATGATGTGGGCGGAAATGCAGATAAAGACAGCAGTTCAACCGATAAGTCCAAAACAAGTTCTACAGGCAATGTTTCTCCTAATACTGACAAGCCAACGGGCGGAATTTATGGGGGAAGCACCGAATATACAGAGTCCTTGAAAAAAGATGTATCAGACGATTCATCGAAAAAGGATGATTCAACATATGGTAAAACAAACACTTACGGAAGTTCTTCTTCCGAAGCCAACAAACCATACGGGGGAAGTACCGAATATACAGATTCCCTGAAAAAGGATCTATCGGATGACTCTTCAAAAAAAGATAGCTCATCCTCAAATGATTCAACATTCAAAAAGTAAGTTTGGTATAATAGAACTAGGATAAGCTATGTTCGTTTCTAGAAACGGCATAGCTTTTTTCTTAATTCTTTTTTGTCTGAATATTCTATGCATTGAGGGGGTTGTTCGTTTGTTTAAAACATATTCAACAGGGGCATTTTTTGACGAAATGTTTACACCGCAAGGAAAACCGAAATCACATTACCGAAAATTCTTCGATGTACTTCAGCGGTTTTCGGAAGAAGAGCTGAGAGAAAAGCATGAGACAGCTCAATTATCTTTTCTAAGGCAAGGTATCACGTTCACTGTATATAACAATAATGTCGGCACAGAAAGAACGATGCCTTTTGATTTTGTTCCAATCATCATTCCATCGGAAGAATGGGAAATTGTTGAAAAAGGAATGATCCAGCGAGCGGAAGCGCTCAATCGATTTTTGGAAGATGTATACAATGAAAAACGTATTCTGCAGGATGGCATTGTTCCAAGGCGGTTAGTCGAAGAGAACCCATACTATTACGAAGAACAGGTGAAAGGGATTGATATCCCACTGAAAAATCACATCTTTTTAGCTGGAATTGACCTGATCCGGGATGAGAATGGCAAATATCATGTGCTGGAAGATAATTTGCGCAATCCATCCGGCTTGTCCTACGTATATCAAAATCGATATGTCATGCGCCAGGTTTACCCCGAGTTTTTCGCCAGTCAATCGGTTCATACCCTCGAGCACCAGCTTTCCCATCTGCATCAAGCCATATTGGATCATGCACCGGAATCGAGAAAAGAAAAGCCTTTTGCTGTTTTATTGACACCGGGGATGTACAACTCTGCCTACTACGACCATGTATTTTTAGCGCAGCAGATGGGGATTGACTTGGTGGAAGGCAGGGATCTGATCGTCAAAAAGAATATCGTCTATATGAAGTCGATCAGAGGCTTGAAGCGTGTGGATATCATCTACCGTCGGATTGATGATGATTATTTGGATCCTGAAGCGTTTCTGGCCGACTCAGCATTGGGTGTTCCCGGATTGTTGCTGGCCTATAGGAAAGGCAATGTAGCTATTCTTAATGGCATCGGTAATGGCGTGGCAGACGATAAAGCCATCTATGCCTATGTCCCGGATATGATCCGCTACTACCTGGATGAAGAACCCATAATCGATAATGTCAAAACTTATCTATTGGATAAGCCGGAAGAGCGGGAGTGGGTATTGGATCATTTGAATGAATTAGTAGTCAAAAATGTCGGTGCTTCGGGTGGTTACGATATGCTGGTTGGACCACATGCGTCGGAAGAGCTCATTGAAAAATTCCGCGAAAAAATCATTGAAGCCCCTCACCAGTACATTGCGCAGCCGACCATCAAATTATCGAGGGCTCCTGCATACCAGGGAGAAGAGTTTTATCCCTGCCATGTCGATTTAAGGGTTTTTGTGGTCCGGGGAGTTGATACGCATGTAATGCCAGGCGGACTTTCGCGGGTTGCCTTAAAAGAGGGCTCACTCGTTGTAAACTCTTCGCAGGGTGGCGGAGGGAAGGATACATGGGTGTTCAAGAAAAGAGAAGAAGAGGGGGACGCCTGATGCTTAGCCGTGTAGCGAATTCTTTGTATTGGATGTCGAGAAATGTTGAAAGGGCGGAGAATAACGCCCGTATACTGGATGTGCAATTATTGCAGATGATTGAAGCCGCTGATGAAGAGCTGATTCGGGACAGTGATTGGAAGCTGATTTATGAAATTTGTGCTTCGACGGAAACAATGGA
This sequence comes from Planococcus sp. SE5232, assembly GCF_050686535.1. Classification (NCBI taxonomy): domain Bacteria; kingdom Bacillati; phylum Bacillota; class Bacilli; order Caryophanales; family Caryophanaceae; genus Planococcus; species Planococcus sp. SE5232. Next base: position 501,198 of record NZ_JBOGCP010000001.1, read on the forward strand.
GCAGATCAAATCGATGCCCAGTTACCAGGAAGATCAGCTGGTCCATTATCTGGCAATGGAAGAAACCAATTTCAATTCCGTTGCGAGCTGTGTAAAAGTCGTTCGCGAAAATGCGAGAATCAGCAGAGACCATATTCCCGATGATTACTGGGAAGCCTGGAACGGTTGTTACTTGGCTTTAAAGGAAATGGATCAGCAACACTGCACAGTCAAAGAAATGCGTGAATTTCTTGAGCAGGTCAAACTGACCTCTCTGACCACTCAGGGCATTGTAGAATCTTCCATGTCGCGGGGGGTAGCTTATCAAATCATTAAAATCGCCAAATGGTTGGAGCGTGCGGAGAAAACAGCGCGTATTTTAAACGTGGTTTGTGAGCGGACAAGAGAGCGGGTGCTCGAAGCGCAATCCGAAGATTATTATTATTGGCTGGCTGCTTTACGGATGACCAACGGCTATAATGCCTATTTGAAAATGAATCCTCCTCAGATGAACCCAAAGAAAGTCCTGACTTTCCTGATTGCCAATACGGATTTCCCGCGGTCGATCCGCTACTGCCTGACTCACGTCCGCAGAGCTATCGATGAGCTGGAAGGCGGAAAAATTTCTCATTATTCCTGGGAGCTTTATGCAAAGTTGGACCAACTGCAGGAAGAGTTTGAAGAGATCAATATTGATGAGCTTGATTCAGACGAAATTATGGATTTTCTGAATGAATTTCAGAACGGCTGCAATGAAGTCGGACAGATTTTTTCGAAAACCTATTATTTAAGCGACTCCGAGACAAAACCGATGAAGTCCAGCCAATCACAGAGCATGGGCACGAAAGGAATAACATCTATGAAATATAAAGTTGAACATACGAACATTTTTGAGTACGAAACCATTGTGGATCAAAGCATGAACTCGATTCGCTTAAAACCGAGAACCGATGAATGCCAGCGCCTCTTATCGTATCGGGCAGAAATTACACCGGCTTCCTTAACTAAAGAGCATATCGATATTTGGGGGAACCACGTGGAAACCTTTTTTATTGCAGAACATCATCAGCATCTGGAAGTGAAGACGACTTCAATTGTCAGCATTCAAAAAAGTCCATTTATTCACCGGATTGATTATTCACCAGAAATGAGCGCCATTTTTCATTCGCAATTATTCGGTGAACATTATCTGGCATTTTTAAGTAATACGGCTTATACGTATTTAACGATTGAACAAATGAGCCAAATTGACCGGGAACTGGGAATAATGAAGAATCCAGTCCAATACGCAATTGATGTGATGGAATACATTCACCAGCATTTCACCTATGATGGGGAATCGACGACTGTCACTACGAAGGCGGAAGAATCCTTTGAGCTTAGAAAAGGTGTTTGTCAGGATATTACGCATGTTATGCTTGGCATCCTGCGCAGCAAGCATATACCTGCCCGTTACGTCAGCGGCTACCTGTATGTGGGTGAAAACTCTGCGCTGGTCGGAGACGCAGCAAGCCATGCTTGGGTGGAAGTGATGGTGCCAGGCATTGGATGGGTCGGCTTGGATCCGACAAATAACGTAGAAGCATTGGAAAACCATATCCGTGTCGGAGTTGGACGGGATTATAATGATGTCAGCCCGGTTCAGGGCGTTTACCGTGGGGGCAGCCAGTCATTGGATGTTAAAGTTTCGGTGAGCTTGATGGATCAATAAAATAGGTGTGGCTTACGAAAGGGCATCTTCAATCTGCAATAGCCGTTGAAAGGGGATAAATCTTAATAATCGTTTAACGGCAGAATTTTCTAATCCGTGCGATAATAGAAGAACCTGAAATTTTTGAACGGAGATGGAGAGCGAATATGAATACTAAACAATTTAAAGAATACGGCATAAGTGAACCAATCGTAAAGGCCCTTGAGGGGCTTGGCTATACAGAGCCGACAGAAGTACAGAGAAAAGTTCTTCCTGTCGCATTTTCAAAGACTGACATAACAGTAAAGTCCCAAACAGGCAGCGGGAAGACTGCAGCATTCGGTATTCCAATCTGTGAACTGGTTGATTGGGAAGAAAATAAACCCCAAGCTTTGATTTTGACGCCGACCCGTGAATTAGCAGACCAGGTAAAAGAGGATTTGACGAATATCGGGCGCTTCAAACGCATTAAAGCAGCGGCAGTTTATGGCAAACAGCCATTTGCCTACCAGCAGGCTGAACTCAAGCAAAAATGCCACGTTGTGGTGGGTACGCCAGGCCGAGTGCTTGATCATATCGAACGCGGAACACTGAATTTGGAACGGATCGAGTACCTGGTTCTGGATGAAGCGGATGAAATGTTGAATATGGGATTTGTAGAGCAAGTGGAAGCAATCATCAACAAATTGCCGAAGCAGCGCACTACGATGTTGTTTTCAGCAACTTTGACTGAAAACGTAGAAAAGCTTCAGAAAAAATACATGATCGATCCCCAGCATATAGAAATTGCTTCTGCGGAGAACCTGACAGCCAACATTGATCATTCGCTGTTTGTTGTAGCGGAACAGAAAAAGTTCTCCTTATTGCGTGACGTAACCATCGTCGAAAATCCGGATAGCTGCATTATTTTTTGTCGGACCAAAGACAATGTCGATTTTGTCATGGAGCAATTGGAAAAGCATTATTACACCTGTGATAAATTGCATGGCGGCATGCTGCAGGAAGACCGTACTGCAGTCATGAACGATTTTAAACGCGGTGAATTCCGTTATTTGGTGGCGACCGACGTCGCTGCCCGTGGAATTGACATCGACAGTATTACGCATGTCATTAATTATGACCTGCCAATGGAAAAAGAAAGCTATGTCCATCGTGCAGGCCGTACAGGCCGCGCTGGAAAAACAGGAAGAGCGATTTCATTCGTTACACCAAACGAAGATAAATTCCTGGCTGAAATCGAAGATTATATCGGATTTGAGATTCCGCGCAGAACAGCTCCTTCACCTAGTGAAGTGGATGAAGCGATGCAGGCATTTACAGAAAAACTGGAAAGCCGTCCGAAGCTGAAGAAAAATAAAAATGAGCAAGTCAATAAAGATATCCTTAAACTGTACTTTAATGGCGGCAAGAAAAAGAAGCTGCGTGCCTTTGATTTCGTCGGAACACTCACAAGTATTCCAGGTGTAACTGCTGAAGACATCGGGATCATCAAGATCCAGGATACGGTAACTTATATCGATATTTTAAATGGCAAAGGACCAATGGTGCTGAAAGCCATGAAAGATAAGACGATAAAAGGAAAAACATTAAAAGTGCATAAAGCCAATAAATAAACAGGGAGCACGAGCTGAATAGAGCTCGTGCTTTTATATTTCCCAGAAATAAAAGAGGGCTGTATCATTTGGAATAGTATAAAAGTCTTTTTAAGTGCCATTATTTAGGTTCAAATAAGAGTCTGTTCAATACTTATGTCACACAATGAAGCCGTATTGTAATGAAACATGCCCTTTATTGTTACGTGTCTGTAATATTCCCGTGCTATTTTAGTTGTACTTACAAAAAGCAAAGGGGATAGCAGATTGAAAAAACTATTGGCAGTCTTAAGTTTTGCACTGATTTTATTCCTAGGCACTTCGATTGAAAGTTCAGCCGCATCAAATACATACACAGTAAAAAGCGGGGACACATTATATAAGATTTCAAAAACGCAAAAAGTTTCAGTCAGCAATTTGAAAATTTGGAACGGATTAAAATCCGACACCATTTATCCGAAACAAAAACTTCAATTGAAGAAATCTTCAGCAAAACCAGTTTCCAAAAAAACGACGCCTTCCCGTTCAACAAGCGGATCGGTAGCTAAAGAATTTACAGTAAGTGCAACTGCCTACACGGCGTATTGCAAAGGGTGTTCCGGCATTACCAGAACAGGGCTTAACCTAAAGAAAAATCCGGGGCTTAAAGTCATCGCGGTAGATCCAAAAGTAATTCCATTGGGGACAAAAGTCCATGTTGAAGGTTATGGCTATGCAGTCGCAGGCGATACAGGCGGTGCCATTAAAGGCAACAAAATTGATGTCTTTATTCCCACTCAAAGCAATGCACTTAAGTGGGGACGCAAAAACGTAAAAATAAAAATATTGAAATAAGCAAAATCCGGCTCATAAACATGAGCCGGATTTTTTTATGGAATGCTATAAAATCAGTAGATTATTCTTACGCATATCACTGGTTACCTCCAGATCAAAATAAATGCTTGATGAATAAAGTAAAAATAGGGAAAGAGGGTAAATTCAAATAAATAGTCTTTTTAAAAGCTAGGCGGTATAATGTTTGTATAATAAATGTAGAGTTATTTAGGGTAATTTGAAATGGAGGCATCTGTTATGTCGGAGAAAATGATTGTGATCGGAGCCGGGCCTGGTGGTTTAGCTGCAGCTATGTTATTGGCCAGTAAAGGATACCAGGTGGATGTCTATGAGAAGCAGGCATGGATAGGGGGAAGAAACGCAGAGTTGCGTCTTGGGGACTTCACGTTTGATACAGGCCCAACCTTTTTAAGCATGCTGCATTTAGTGGAAGAACTGTTTGAAGCGACCGGCCGCAATTTAAAAGATTATATGAATGCGGTTGAACTGGATCCTATGTATGAATTGATTTTTGAAGATCAGAACCTGGTGATGACGCGCAATAACCAGGAAATGAAAAAGCAGATCAATGAAAACTTCAAAGGCGACGGCGACGGATACGAACGCTTTATGAAAGAGACCGGAAAGAAACTGGAAGCTTTATCGCCGATTCTGCAAACGAAAATGGACAGTTATTTTGGGATGGTTCATCCAAAGGTCTTGAAAGCTTTGCCGGAACTCGAAGTGAATAAAACATTATATGATGTTTTATCCCGCTATTTTAAGGATGAGCGCTTGAAAATGGCTTTTGCTTTCCAATCTAAATATTTGGGCATGTCGCCATGGGAATGCCCCGGTGCTTTTTCGATTCTTTCCTATATGGAACACGCTTACGGCATCTACCACCCGATCGGCGGAGTCAACCAACTTTCGCAAGCGATGGCAAAAGTAGTGGAAGAACTGGGCAGCAAAATCCATACCCGTACAGGTGTTAAAAAATTATGGATTGAAAACCGCAAAGTGAAAGGGGTAGACCTTGAAAATGGCCGACGTGAGGCAGCGGACGAGGTGATCATCAACGGTGATTTTGCACATGCCATGAATAATCTGGTCGAACCGGGAATCCTGAAAAAATACTCGCCGGAGAAACTGGCGAAGAAAAAATATTCTTGTTCCACATTCATGCTGTACTTAGGTCTTGATAAAAAGTACGACCTTTCTCATCACACCATCGTATTTGCGAAGGATTATAAGAAAAATGTTGAAGAGATGACAAAATCGCGCATCCTTTCTGCAGATCCTTCCATTTATGTACAGAATGCCAGTGTGACCGATCCGACATTAGCGCCTGAAGGGAAATCAGCGCTATATATTTTAGCCCCTGTACCCAATAACTTCAGTGACATCGGCTGGGAAAAAGAGCAGGATGCTTTCCGTGAATTGGTGCTAGATATTATTGAAGAAAAGACGCAATTCAAGAATCTGCGTGATCATATCGAAGTTGAGAAAATGCTGACACCGATGGGCTGGCAGGAAGATTATTCGGTATACCAGGGAGCGACATTCAATCTTGGCCATCAATTAACACAGATGATGGTATTCCGTCCGCACAATAAATTTGAAGAGTTGGGGAATTGCTGGTTGGTCGGCGGAGGCACACATCCCGGAAGCGGATTGCCGACTATTTTGGAATCTGCCCGCATTACGGCGAACGGCATCCTTGAGCAGCATGGCAAAAAAGGCATCCCGATCTTGCCTCTTCCGGCATTGGAGGGATTTGTATGAAAATCGCAATGGTCGGCGGTGGTGTCGGCGGTATGATGGGTGCTTTGTATTTAAACAATATGGGCTTTGACGTCACTATTTTTGAAAAAGAAGAAAAGCTTGGCGGCCGGTTAACGTTCGTGGAGCGAGACGGCTTTAAAGTGGACCAGGGCCCTACGATTGTCCTATTGCCTGAAATGTTTCAGGATTTGCTTCAGCAGGCAGGGATTCCGGCTGAAGAAATCGAATTATTATTATGCGATCCACTTTATTCCATCCGTTTTTCAGATGGGACAGTCTACACAAAATATCCCGATATCAATCGTCAACTGGAAGAGATTGAAAACGTCTTTCCAGCTGAAAAAGAAGGGTTTCTACGGTATATTTCAGAAGGGCGCAAGCGTTTTGAAATCGGCAAGTCCTCATTCTTAGAGCATTCATTTGTCAATAAAGCCGATTTTTTTACAGCTGCAAATATAAAAAAACTGCTTAAGCTGAAGCCCCAGCAATCTGTTAAAAAACTCACATCGAATTATTTTCGGGATGAACGGCTGCAATTAGCTTATTCTCTGCAGTCCCTGTATATCGGTGGAGATCCTTTCCGTGCCCCGGCGATGTATTCGCTTGTTCCTTTTAGTGAACACGAACATGGGGTATATTATTTAAAAGGCGGTTATGGCAGTCTGATTCCAACCTTGGAAAAAACATTGCGGTCACGCGATAACTTGACCATCAAAACAAACACTGCAGTACAGCGAATTGTCACAGAAAACGGCAAAGCTAAAGGGATTGAAACAAAAGAAGGCTTTGAAGCATTCGAGGCGATTGTCTACAATGGCGATTTCCCCGGCATTGAAAAAGTATTGCCGGAACAGAAGAAAAAGAGCTATACAGCTTCTTCAGGGTGTGTGCTACTGTATTTCGGGTTAAACAAGGTATATGAAGAAGGAAATGTCCATCAATTTTTCATTGGCGATAGCTATGAAGACCATATGGATGATGTATTTAGGAAGAAAAAGAAGACTGAAAATCCGGCAATCTACACTTTTCATCCGTCGAAGATAGATGATTCACTGGCTCCTGAAGGCAAAGGTGTTATGTATGTACTGGTGCCCGTGCCTTCAGGAACAGACATCGATTGGGCGAGCGATACAGCATGGATCGACAGAATCATTGATCGAATGGAAGAATTGGCTTTTCCGGATTTCCGGAAAGCGGTCGAATGGATGGAAGTCCGGACGCCTGCACAAGCAGAAGCTTTCGGCTTGTTTAAAGGAGGCAGTTTCGGAATCGGTCCAACCTTATTCCAGTCAGGTGTTTTCCGTCCCCAAGTCAAACCATACAAAACAGATCGCTTGTATGCGGTTGGTGCTTCTGTTCATCCTGGAGGAGGCATTCCAATTGTCATGCAAGGTGCAAAGCTGCTGGCAGAGCAAATCCAAGGCGATTTTGCAAAGGAAAGGGGCAGTGCATGATGAATTTGAAAGATGCTTATACCTCCTGTGAAAAAGTCATCGCTACGCATTCGAAAAGCTTTTACAAAGCATTTTCCTTATTGCCTAAGGAAAAACGCAAAGCTGTTTGGGCTGTTTATACATTTTGCCGGACAGTGGATGATATTGTGGATGAAGGACTCAACTCCAAAGAAGAACTTGCACAGTTTAAAGTGGACTTCAACGAATTTTTGAACGGAAACTACGATTTCGAAAATCCGATGTGGGTGGCCTTGGCACATGTATTTGAAAACTATGAAATGGATGTCGAGGCATTTTGGGGATTGATCACGGGACAGGAAATGGATCTGACCATCAACCGCTATCGGACCATGGAAGAACTGTTGAACTACAGCTACCATGTAGCGAGCACCGTCGGCTTGATGTTGTTGCCGATTTTGGCACCGGGAAAAACAGGGGTTCTGAAAGAAGGCGCCGTTTCACTCGGCTATGCAATGCAGATCACCAACATTCTTCGCGATATTGGTGAAGACCTGGAAATGGGCCGGATTTATTTGCCGGAAGAAATCATGGGGAAATATGAGTTGTGTGAAGATGAGCTGCGTTCTGGAATAGTCAGCCCTCAATTTATTGCCGTGTGGGAAGAACTGGCGGAAAAAGCCGAATTCCATTATAAGAAAGCATTTGAAACCATACAGGACTATCCGCTTTCTTCAAGAGTCCCGGTCAAAGGAGCCGCACTTGTATACCGTGAAATCCTGACAACCATCCGCTCGAAGCAATACAACGTCTTCCGCGAAAAGCATTACGTACCAGAAGAATCAAAACAAGCGATTTTGGCTTGTTTGTAGTACGAAAAGCGGAAGCGCCCGTATAGCTCTGCCGGGCATAAGACAGATTAGCGAAGTGGCGTTCTTTGCCGCATAGCTAATCTGGCTTATGACCCAAAGAGCTGGGCGCTGGAGTCTGGACAATAAGAAAAGAGAAGGCAGCTGTCTAGCCGCGCCTCCTACTATAATCGAAAAAGACACCCTCATCATCATGATGAAGGTGTCTTTTTCGATTTCGCAATAATGTTATTGGCTACGTTCAAGCCGCTCAATACAACCATCGGCGACCCGCCGCCTGGATGGGTGCTGCCGCCGACGAAATACAAATTGCGGATATCTTTGCTTGCATTGGCCGGGCGCAGAAAGGCGTCTTTCGGCCGGTTGGATGAAGGGCCGTATAGGGAGCCGCGAAATGAACCGAACTTTTCACGGATAAAAGCAGGCGTGAAGATTTTTTCTTCGGCCAAGTACTTGCGGATATCAATTCCATAGCTAAAGAGGAAATCGTAGATACGCTCTTTATAAGCCTCTGGCTCAATTTGCAATGTTCCCTCAACGGTTAAGGCAGGTGCATTGACCAGGATGAACAGGTTGTCGCCGTCCGGTGAAACCGAAGGATCCGTATAGGAAGAATTGCTGATATAAACTGTCGGCTCATCACTGTAAACGGAAGCGTCAAACAAATCCTTGAACTCCTGACGGTAATCAGACGAGAAAAAGACGTTGTGGTGCTTGAGAAGGTCCAGTCGTTCGGTTAAACCGACAGTAATGACAAACGCCGAAATGGAGGGCTCAAAAGCAGCGATCTTAGCATCGTTTAAAGATGGACGTTCCGCTTCTTTGACCAAAGCCGGAAATGCTGATAGCAGGTCACCGTTTAAAATGACCAGGTCAGCAGCAATCAGTGTTCCGTCTTCAAGCTCCACGCCGCTTGACTGTCCTCCATCTGTGATGATTTTTGTAACAGCTGTCCCGGTATGTAATGCCGCTCCGGATTTTCTTGCGACAGCCGCAAAGGCTTGGGCAATTCCAGTATTTCCGCCTTTTGTATAAAAGACGCCTTCAACCAATTCCAAATAAGCGATCATGGAAAAAGTAGCTGGTGCCCGGTAAGGAGAAGAGCCGATGTATGTGGCATACCGATCGAATGCCTGCACCAAAAAAGGATTTGTAAAATAGCGCTGGAAAAAATGATGCATGGATTCAGCCGGACGGACCTGAAAAAGCGCGAAGCCGAGAGACGGCGATAGGTAATCGCGCCAGGACTGGAACGTCACCGGGAAAAAAAAGCGTTCCGACAATTTATACAAACGACTGATTTCCTTTATGAAGGCTGGGTATTTACCCGCAGCTGCAGGGTCGATCGTTTGGAGTTGATGGACCATCTCTTCCTGATTGCTGGAAAAATCAAAAGCATGGCCGTCCGGAAAATGATTGCGCGTATGGACTTTCAAAGGAATGAAATCCAGGTACTCCTGTGGATCTTCGCCAGTCTGTGAAATCACTCGATTGAAGACAGCTGGCATCGTAATGGTATTTGGACCGAAATCGAAGCGATAACTTCCCAGTTCCACAGGCATCAGCTTGCCGCCAAGATGGTCATTCTTCTCAAAGAGCTCCACTTCAAATCCTGCATGGGCAAGCGTTACGGCGGAAGCCAGTCCGCCTAATCCGCCGCCGACTATGACAATTTTTTTCATGAATAATGCCTTCCTTTCCATGAATAAGGTTGTTTTTTAAAGGATTTGCGCATGGATTGAACCAATACCGCAAGCATTGCTGCTGCCTGAAGAGGAATCAGAAAGGAAAGATACCAGCGTTGATTGGTCACCATATCGATATACCAGCGCTGGACCATTGTCAGTGCGTAAGGGATGATCCATGAATAGAACCCACTGAACAGGCCGTAAACGGCTATAAATGGCGGGAGCACATAAAAGACAGAATAGAAAAGGATGAGACCCGCTGCAAGTATAGGAGAACGGCCGATTCCAGTGTAGCTGTTTTTCAGGAACCCTTCCCATACTTCAGAGTTGGTGTCATACATCCGGCATTTTACCGACATGGTGATATTCGCCAGTATGACTTTAAAGCCCTGCGATTTCATTTCCCGGGCAATATGGACATCTTCGACCAATGAATCATGGACCGCTGCATGTCCACCAATTTCCTGGTAGCTGGTGCGTTCAAACATCATCCACATGCCATTGGCTGCTGTCGCCGCTTTGAATTTCGTATAATTGGCCAAAGCAATCGGCAAATGAAATAAAATCACGAAATGCAGCATCGGCACGAGAAGTTTGCTGAGAAAAGGCGATACATCAAAAGCGGGAAAACCGGTCAGCAAGTTAGCTTTCTTTTGCTGCATCAATGCCAAGGACTGTTCAATCGCTCTCGGCCTGAATCGGACGTCCGCATCGACAAACAGCAGAACATCCCCAGAAGCGGCTTGCTGCAGCTGATGGCAGGCGTGCACTTTTCCAACCCAGCCATCGGGCAATTCTTTGCCCTGCAGGATGGTGAAACGGGTATCTCCATCAATCGTCCGTTCCAGCTCTTGCTGTGTGCCGTCGGTGGATTGATCATTTAAGATAATGAATTCCGTGCGGCCATATGAAGAATTCTTTAATGATTTTACCAGCACTTCGACATTACGTTCTTCATTTCGCATAGGAACAAGAACGGACATGAGGGGGGTAGCCAAAAGACTGGGTTGTTTAGGCAAAGCAGGAAGAAACATGCGGTTGATGATGATCCAAGCCAGAAAAAACAAATGCATTCCGATATAAATGGCCATCGTCATTTTCTCCTTTTTCCAAGTGACTCAAAGGCTTCACTGTTTTCACTGATGACTGTATTCTTTAGCGAATCGAGTTGTTCGGTGCAGAGCTGTTGAAGATAAAGCGTTTTTTCTTTACGGGTCATATGCGCAATTTCATCGGTCGATACCGGCGGATGTTGGCGTATCCAAAGTTCGGGTTTTTGCTGGTGGCCGAATGAATAATAAAAATTGAGGGGCACAACCGGTACTTCCGGGCAATGCTCCATCAAGTAGGCGATTCCTGTTTGAAAGGCGAGAGGCCTTGTTTCAAGGTGGAATTCATCTCCTTGCGGAAAAAGAACCACTGATTTACCCTTCTTCAACAAGGATTCAGCATATTGAAGTGAAGTGAGAATTTCTTTCGGTTTCTGCCGATTGATGGAAAATGCGCCGAGATAACGGAAATAAGAATGTTTTTTAAGCCCGTCTTCATGCATCATCATATGGATATCATGGCGCCAGACTGTGCGGTTCAAATAGAAAAACACCAGGCCGTCCCACCAGGAACTGTGATTGGCAATAAACAATACAGGCTCTTCCGGAATTTTTTCCACTCCTTGCCCGAGTAAACGGGAAAAAGATGAGCGGATGAGTGGTGTCAAATACAGATTAAAGCCTGTTTCAAACAAAGCTGATTTTTTTGCATCGATCATATAGGCCGCCTCTTCCAGGCCAACAGTACGATCGAAGCAGTTAATATGGCAGTCAATGACGCGGCTAGCCACAACCCGCCGATCGCTCCCAGCATGATGAACATGGCGATCATCAATACATATAAAAGTACCATCCGTTTTTCAGGCAGATCCGAAGCCATGACCATGGATTTCTTCTTCATGCTTAAGTCGATCACCAGATGAAGGACAAATGCTACAACAAACCAACCGAAAAAGTTGGTCCAGGGAATTTCGTAGTAAAGGCCGGTGTCTTCCCAAATCCAATATTGTTTTACTTGATAAGCTACTGGATCGATGATCAAATCGATGACTACTGCGCCAAAGCCCCCAACTATGGCGTATAGTAAGCCCCCAGCAGGAAAGATCCAGCGCGCGACAACATGTGTAGTTGCCATAACCATCAACCAAGCAAAACCGATGGCGATTGGAACACCGAAGATATTAGGGGCAAAACGGTCTGTATAATCGTAAGAGCCGAACAGGAATCCGCTGTCTGCACCGGCCCATTCCACAAAAAATGTTGAAAAGAAAATAAGTATGCCGAGCGATGATCCGACCGCAACGCCAAAACGCTTAGTGAAATACAAAAAGCCAAGTGTGCCGGCCAGCATCAGAAAGAACGCATTTGCCCACTCCAGCCAGGGAGGCAGAAGGTCAAAACCCAGTAAAATAATGCCGCATACATACCAAAAGATAAAAAGTTTAAAGATTCGATTTTCCCACACCGTGAACAGCTCCTCAACAAAATGACTTATACAAATATTATACAGGAGTCTGGATGAAATATGAAAACATGCGGAAAGCTATAGCCAAAAGCAAGCAAAGATTGAAGGGACGAAACACACATCAGGTTTTATCGTTTCAAAAATAGGGAATAAATTGCTGTATCTATTTATCTATTATTCAATTTTTTTGAGGAAATAAAGCATTTATCCAGTTAAAATAGCGTATTTTTTTGAGGGAAAAGAAAATTTAACTAAAAATCTTAATCTTTTTTATTTATTTTAAAGCCTTGAGGCACAGGCATTCAACGACAAAAATTGATTTATCTGAGAATGCGGTCAGTCTTGAATTTTCTGTAAACTCTTGCAGGGTTTCCTGCACACTAGTATACTTTAGAAGAGTAAACGAGTGTGTTCTTCAAGTGGAGGCGTTAATAATGCAGGATTTACTGCGAAGTGTATCTGATTCGTATCCGGAATTTAGTGCAGGCCAAAAAAAGGTCGGTGATTTGTTTTTTAAAGAACCCATTTTTTTAGCGTTCTCTTCTGCTCTTGAAGTTGGCAAGCGAGTGAATGTCAGTGAATCGACAGTCATCCGGTGGACACAAAAACTTGGATATAGGGGATATGCGGATTTTCAACAGGTTGTGCAGCGCAAGCTGGCTGAAGAGCGCCTGGAGAAAGCCGAACAAAATGTTCCAGAACCTATTGCCACTCAGACTTTTTTGGAAAACTTGTTGGATGCAGAAGTTTTAAGTATTGTGAAGCTGAAAAAATCGATCAACGAGGAAGAACTTCTTCAAGTTGTCGACAAAATCAGTCAAGCAAATCGTGTGTATGTTGCTGGTGATTTTTTCGATTATGGCATAGCTCACTGGTTCGCCAACTGGTTGAACCTTGCACTTGACCATACAGAAATGATGCATCCCTCAACTGGAGAATACTATACCCAACTCTCCAAAATGGGAAAAGGGGATCTGGTAATCGCTTTTGTTTTCCCTCGCTATACCAGAATAGTCATCGATACATTGAAAAACGCCAAAGAACATGGGGCAGATGTCATCGTTCTGACTGATACAGAAAATTCTCCAGCTCTTGCCTATGCAGATTATGCTCTTACGGTGTCAGTGAATTCAACATTGAGCATTGATTCCTACACCTCTGTCCATGCGCTTTTGACTTCGATTATGCGTTTTGTTTATGTTAAAGAACAGACGAAAGTAAATGGCAATTGGGCAAAGGCAGAAGTTGTCTACAAAGAGCGGAATCTTTTTATTTAGCGAACACTCTTTACTGGGAAATTCCGAAGCGCCTTGGCGATTTGGTCAATTATAAACGAAAAGGGGAGAATAAAATGAAAAAGAAATTATCATTTTTAAGTGTAGTATTTTCTGCAGGAATGTTATTGGCAGCTTGTGGAGGAGACGACACAACCAGTCCGGAAGAAGGAGCAAGTACAGAAGGCGGGAACAGTGATTTGAACTTAGTGGAAGAAGGGAAGTTCACTACTGCTTCAAGTGGGCTTTATAAGCCTTTCAACTATGAAGAAGGCGGCAATTTGACAGGTTTCGATATTGAAATCGGAAATGCGCTTGCTGAAGAGATGGGCTTGGAGCCGAATCCGGTGACTACTCCATTCGAAACAATCATTCAGGGCTTGACGACAAACCGTTACGATGCAATTTTGGGATCGATGGCTATTACTGAAGAACGCGCTGAGCAAGTGGCATTTTCGGATCCATACTATTATTCTGGTGGCGTAATCTTCGTCCGTGAAGGAAATACAGAAATTACTTCAGAAGCCGATCTTGAAGGAGCAACAATCGGCGTTGTCGGACAAAGTACGTATGACACAGCTGCACAAAACTACACAGATGACATTCAATACTACAATAGTGATGTTGTTGCATTGCAAGACTTGGAAGTTGAAGGGCGTCTAGATGCTGTTATCACTGCCGATGTAGTAGGATTTGAAGCACAGAACGCAGGCTTGGAAATCGAAATGATCGGTGATCCATTGTGGATTGAACAAGCTGCTGTTGCAGTGCGTCCGGAAGATGAAGCCTTGCTTGAAGCGATCAATGAAGCATTGGCAACTATTGTTGAAAATGGAACATACGATGAAATTTCCCAGAAGTGGTTTGGGCGTAACCTCCTCGATGTAGATCTTGAAGGAATTGAAATTCTCAACTAAACAAGCTGAGATGGGGAGGAGTGGCGTTTATGCCAGAGATATTTGTAACGGTTTATGATGTATTCATGCGAACATACCCTGGATTTTTAGAGGCCACTGTCGTTACACTTCAATTGACAGCAATCGGTGTCATTTTAGGGACAGTCATCGGACTTATTTTTGCGCTGATGAAAATTTCAGGATCGAAAATTTTACAGACGATTGCTAATATCTATATCACAATCATCCGCGGTACGCCGTTGATTGTGCAAATTATGTTTCTATATTTCGGCATCGTCGAAATTTATACAATGTCCAATTTCTGGGCAGGGGCAATTGCGCTCGGTGTCCATAACGGTGCTTATATCGCGGAAATTTTCCGTGGTTCAATACAGGGCATTGACCCAGGGCAACGTGAAGCCAGTATGTCACTCGGGATGGATCGGCGCCAAACAATGAGCCGAATCGTTTTCCCGCAGGCTTTGCGCCGCTCGATTCCGCCGCTTGGCAATCAATTCATCATCACATTGAAAGATTCGTCACTCGTTTATATTATCGGGGTGGCGGAAATCTTCTCACTTGGAAACAGGGAAGCTGCGCAGTCCTACCAGCCGTTTGAATCGTTCCTGGTTGTTGCGCTCTATTACCTGGTGCTGGTGATGATCTTCACATTCCTATTGCGTTTGTATGAAAACAAACTCGATGTCGACAGAGCCTAAGGAGGGACTAACATGATCATTGGAGAAAACATTCATAAGTCCTTTGGTGACCTCGAGGTGCTGAAAGGCGTAGATCTTCATGTCAAACCACAGGAAGTTGTTGTACTTGTTGGAGTCAGTGGCTCCGGGAAAAGCACGCTCCTCAGATGTTTCAACTTCCTTGAAATGATTAATGAAGGAAAGATTACGATTGATGGCCATACAGTCAACCCGAAAAAGGATAATTTAACGAAAATCCGTGCTGAAGTAGGCATGGTCTTCCAGCATTTTAACTTGTTTCCTCATAAGACGGTATTAGAGAATGTCATAGAAGCACCGATCACCGTCAAAAAGATGAAAAAAGAAGCTGCAAAAAAACTGGGGATGGAATTGCTGGAAAAAGTAGGCTTGAAAGATAAAGCAGATGTCTATCCAAGCAAGCTTTCCGGCGGACAAAAGCAGCGTGTCGCCATTGCGCGCTCCCTTGCGATGCAGCCGAAAGTCATGCTGTTTGATGAGCCGACTTCAGCGCTCGATCCGGAATTGGTTGGAGAAGTTCTGCAGGTCATGAAGCAGTTGGCTGAAGAAGGGATGACCATGGTCGTGGTTACCCATGAAATGAAATTCGCCAAAGAAGTAGCGGACCGCATCATCATGATTGATGAAGGGAAGATCATCGAATCGGCAGATCCAAAGACTTTCTTTGAAAATCCGCAAAACGAACGGACAAAACAGTTTATTCAACTGGTTGAATAAACGATCCCTCAATAGGTTGAAAATACCAGATAGAAAAGAAGGAGTCGGTTCGAATGAACTGATTCCTTCTTTCTTTTGTTGATTGACGTTTGCTGATCGACAAAACGGTTAAGGTAAAGTATATGAGAGTATTTGAGGAGGCTGAATGGATGAGAATCGAAGAGATCATGACGACTGATGTCGAAACGTGTATGCCTGAATCAACGCTCCAAGAAGTTGCCTCAAAAATGCGGGAAATAAATGTAGGGTCCATCCCGATTTGTGAGGAAGATCGCTTGGTCGGCATCGTTACAGACAGGGATATTGTCATCCGTGCCATAGCTGAGCAAATTCCGAGCGATGCCGCCATAGCTGAAATTCTATCTGCTGAAGTCATTACCGGAACGGTAGACTTAACAATTGAAGAAGCGGCTGAACTAATGGCTGCCCATAAAATCCGTCGGCTGCCCATTGTAGAAAATGATCGCGTAGTCGGCATTGTTTCTTTAGGCGATTTAGCGATAAGAGACGTTTCATCGAATCATTATGCAGAAACCACCATAATTGAAATTTCTGAGTTGGATTAGCAGTAGAATGAAAAAAAGTCCTTTTCTTTTTTTGAACTGCACCTCCATTGTTAGTGGTATCTACCAATGGAGGTGCAGTTCATTTTATAGAAGGGGCTTTTCATGCGTCTATTCTGCTTTTTCAATAGTGGAAGCAGAAACCATCGGCATATTCTCTTCGGCATTGCCTTCATAAATCCCGTCCGCTGTAATGGTATCGCCTACTTCAACGGGTGTTTCCGCCATATTTCGAATATAGATCCGATTTTCCTCGGTCACCATAATAAATGAAGGAAAGGCGATGTCATCTGCCAATTCTTCCACTGTTCCTTGAACAGAAACTCCGGTACCTTCTTCAATAGTTCCCGAAGCCAATTCTTCGAAGCTCACAAATTCCGCATTTTCTGCTTCTTCAGGATCGGTGGGATCCAGTTCTCCTTCTGGAGCGGTTACTTCGGTCTGGCTTTCTTCTGTAACCTCAGGCGCTGTTTCCCCGCAGGCAGATAGCAGTAAAACCAAGCTCAATGGAATAAAGAATCTATACATAACATCACGCTCCTCTATTAATTAAACATTGTTAGTTGAATAATACCCTTTACAAAACCCTTCCTAACCTTGTAGGTGGTGTTTTCAGGGGATTGAACTGGTTTTAATTGGAGATTAAAGCCGGTTTTTTGAGGATTAGTCAGCGATAGTCCTATTTTTCTTTTCTTTTGAAGTCCCCGGGTGTATGGTTTGGGAAAGGGATGAGGTGATCTAATGGAATTGATTGAAACGCCAAATGCATTGGGAGAAAAAAACAAGCATGTCCAAAAAGCTTTAAGTTTCGGCAATACTAAAGTCGTTAATATACAATTGCAGGCAGGCGAAAAGATTGCAGAACACGACTCGGCGGCAAATGTCATCATTATCGTACGGAGCGGGAAAGTTTCATTTGATGTACAAGGGCAAACGGTGGAAGTATCACCTGAAAACATTTTGCATATGGATCCAAAAGAAAAACACAGCCTGACCGCAATCGAGCCAAGTGATCTATTGGTTCTTCAAATTACTCCATAATAAAAGCTCACGCTGAGAAAGCGTGAGCTTTTATTCATGGGGTTGAGCAGCATATACTTTTCTAGTTGTCCGGCTGCAGCCCCTCGAGTCGCTTCAGCCTTTCCAGCTATGGCAAAGAACGCCATTACCGGCAAGGCTTCCAGCGCTTTTCGGGGCCAAACGGCAGCTTCCGCTTTTCTAGTTGTCCAGCTCCAACGGCCAGCTCCTCGGGTCATAAGCCACTCTGGCTTCCAGTTGCAAGTGCCTAGCTCTTCGGGTCATAACTCAACCCAGCTGTGCGGCAAAGAACGCCACCCTGCTGGTCCGCCTTATGCCGGTCAGAGCTGAACAGGCACTTTCACTTTTTGTGCTGTGCGGCTGAAAACATGCCACTTCGCCAGATCGTCTTATGCCTGTCAGAGCTGAGCGGCCGTTTCCGCTTTTCTAGTCACCACTCAAATTCCTCTGGATATTCTGCTTTTATATTGATTTCGTGAATCGGTTTTTTATGGGGAGTAGCGGCGGCAAGGACCTGGTTGCGGAAGGCTGCGTAATCCTGGTCCTGCACCGCGATCTTCATGGCGATTGCCGACAGGCTTTGCTCACGTTGCTCTTTGGTCATGGCGATGTACTTCAAGTTTAAAAAGTCTACATACTGGATTGCGTAATCATTCACTGTAACCGGCTGATTGAAGGCTTTTACGATCAGTTCGTATTCTTCTTGCGGGACATGTCCCTGCAGGCAGTCGAGCACTAAAGACTGAAAACGGGAAATGACCGGCAAGTGGACATCCCAAAGAGGGAATTGTTTGTCTTCCTGATAAAATTTGATGAAATCCTTCAAGGCGATGGCAGTGTATATCAATTCCGGCCACAGCACTTCGACAGAAAAGTAGATATTCTTATCGGGTGCGATAAATCCATGCTGTTTCATCGTATGTTCGTGCAGGCCATTGAATACGAAATCCACGTTGCGATCTCCTTGGGCAGCATGGCGAATTTCAAAGGAAAGGCCCAGGATTCGCATCCGCGATCCTTCATAGCCATAATACTGATCTTCCTGTCCGATGACTCTGTATATCGCCTGGTTCAGTTCGTCCAAGTCGAAATAATCGCCGCTGATTTTAACACCTGTATGGTTCGGCGTGCTTTTCATAGTCAGCATATCTGTATCCTCCTCAACGTTTTGGTGTGTAATCGAGTTTGGCGAACAGTTCACTGCGTTCGGCTTCCGTCAAATCGCGCCATTCACCTACAGCTAAGTCACCAAGCAGGATGTTCATAATCCGGACCCTCTGTAAAGCCCGGACTTCATAGCCTAACGCTGTACACATTCGTCGGATTTGGCGGTTCAATCCCTGACGTATGGTCAGTTTGAAGGTGTAGGTGGACAATTTATCAGCTTTGGCGGGAAGTGTTTTCGTATCGAGTATTTCAACGCCTTCCTCCATCTTCGCTATAAAGGATTCCGTGATTGGCATATCAACTTTGACGATGTATTCCTTCTCATGCTCATTTTCAGCGCGCAGAATTTCATTGACGATATCCCCGTCATTGGTCAATAGGATGAGCCCTTCCGAATCTTTATCGAGGCGCCCTACGTGAAAGATGCGTTCTGGATGGTTGACGAAATCGACGATGTTTCCTTCGATATGCCGTTCGGTCGTGCTGGTGATGCCGACCGGTTTGTTCAATGCCAAGTAGACATATTGTTGCTTCGGCTGTTCGATGATCTTGCCATCGACGCGTACTTCGTCTCCCGCTTCGACTTTACTGCCGAGTTCGGCCGGGGTGCCATTGATGGTGACGCGTCCTGCGTCGATGAACTTATCGGCTCCGCGCCGTGAAGTGATTCCTGTTTCGCTTAAAAATTTATTGATTCGCATAATGAATTCCTTTCAGTTCTGTATTTCCTGGTCTCGCTCTCATTATACATGAACTCTGGAGGCGAATAAAAAAATTCGGAGTTTCACAGTTGCAATTTTTAGATTAGTTTGACAATATAGAAGGGAAGCTGTTATTGATGCGCCGAGGGGTATTTGGACAAATGTAAGCGTGTACATAGCAGAAAAACGAGTAAAGGGGAGAAATGGGAATGGTCTATGCAATGCCAAACACAGAAGGTTCAAAAGTTACGTTTAAAGATAAGTATGAGAACTTTATAAACGGAGAGTGGAAAGCACCGGTCAAAGGGCAATACTTTGAGAATGTTTCACCGGTAACAGGCAAGAAGTTTACCGAAATCGCCCGCTCAACGGCTGAAGATGTTGAACTGGCCCTTGATGCAGCACATGCAGCAAAAGATGCTTGGGGAAAAACTTCAGTAACTGAACGTGCCAATGCGCTGTTGAAAATTGCAGATCGTATGGAGCAGAACCTGGAGATGCTGGCTGTTGCTGAAACGTGGGACAACGGGAAGGCAGTCCGGGAGACATTGAATGCCGATCTGCCATTGGCGATTGACCATTTCCGCTATTTCGCTGGAGCGATCCGTGCGCAGGAAGGGTCGCTGAGCCAAATCGATAACGATACAGTAGCTTACCATTTCCACGAGCCACTTGGAGTGGTCGGACAGATCATTCCTTGGAATTTTCCGATTTTGATGGCTGTCTGGAAACTGGCTCCGGCTCTTGCTGCCGGTAACTGTGTCGTCTTGAAGCCTGCTGAGCAGACGCCTGCAAGTATCCTGGTGCTGGCTGAACTGATCGGCGATATCCTGCCTCCTGGTGTACTGAACATCGTCAACGGATTCGGTCTTGAAACAGGCAAACCGCTTGCTTCCAGCCCACGTATCAGCAAAGTGGCGTTTACTGGCGAAACGACTACAGGACGTATGATCATGCAATACGCTTCACAAAACCTGATTCCCGTAACACTGGAATTGGGCGGAAAATCACCGAATATCTTCTTTAAAGATGTTATGGACCAAGACGATGCGTTCCTTGATAAAGCAGTTGAAGGGTTTGTCATGTTCGCCTTGAACCAAGGGGAAGTTTGCACATGCCCATCGCGTGTGTTGATTCATGAAGATATCTACGACGAGTTCATGGAACGTGCAATAAAGCGTGTGGAAGCAATCAAGACAGGCAACCCGCTGGACCCAGAGACGATGATGGGAGCGCAGGCTTCCACTGAACAAATGGAAAAGATCCAATCCTATTTGGATATCGGCAAACAGGAAGGCGCTAAAGTTCTTGCTGGCGGCGACCGCAATCATTTGGACGGTGAGCTGTCTGAAGGCTTCTATATCCAACCGACAGTCTTCGAAGGCCACAACAAGATGCGGATTTTCCAGGAAGAGATTTTTGGGCCTGTTGTATCGGTGACAACTTTCAAAACGAAAGAAGAAGCGCTCGAAATTGCGAATGACACCCTCTATGGACTAGGTGCAGGAATTTGGACGCGTGACACCAACACGGCTTACCGCTTCGGACGTGGCATCCAGGCAGGGCGTGTTTGGACGAACTGTTACCACCAGTACCCGGCTCACGCTGCATTCGGCGGATACAAAATGTCCGGCTTTGGCCGTGAAAACCATTTGATGATGCTCAACCATTACCAGCAGACGAAAAACATGCTGGTCAGCTACAGCGAAGACAAACAAGGATTCTTTTGATCCTGGGGCATAGCCCCTTGGAATTTTAAGATCCACCAGAAAGTAGGGATAGCAATGGTCGAACGCGTAATTGCGACAGATGCTGCTATTGAATTGATCGAATTGCTGAAAGAAAAGCATGGGCCGGTCATGTTCCATCAATCAGGGGGATGCTGTGATGGCAGTTCACCGATGTGTTATCCGGAAGGGGACTTGTTCATCGGGGATCAGGATATTCTGATGGGAGTGATCGGTGACAGTAAGTTCTATATGCATAAAAACCAATTCGATTACTGGAGCCACACGCAGTTGATTATTGATGTCGTGCCAGGGCGAGGCGGAATGTTTTCTTTGGAAGGAGTGGAAGGCAAGCGGTTTTTGACAAGATCGAGGGCCTTCACCGCTGAAGAAACGAAAGAATTGCAGGAGCAGATTTAAACGGAACCAGATGCCTAGGCATCTGGTTTTTTTTATTGTCCATTCATGCTGTAAATATGCTGAAAACCTTTATAAAACAAGGGGTGATGATAGAATTCATGCTGTAAAAATGGTATAATTTCAGCATGAAAGGTGGTCATCCAGTTGACGAAATTAGTGAACCGAGTTTCCCACGAACAAGCCAATCACGCGATTTCCTGCGCATCCCATTCTCTGATTACAGAAGGATTCGATGTAACCAATGAGGATGAGAACTTCGTTCGGTCGGTATTGACTGGTGAACGGACGGAAGCCCAATTCCATCAGGCCATCAAAAAGAAGTTCGATGTCTAAGTACCAGCATGCCTCGATGTATTGCTACCCCGGAACCGATGTATTGATCAATTTGTTTGATGTACAGGATGAAGAAAAACTAAAGAAGTTAGAGAAAGTATACTCTCTGCTCCGACTTTCTGAACTCCAAATAAACGAACCGACAGACCCTTTGGACGTTAAAGCTTTTTTAGCTATTCATCGATATCTGCTTCAGGATGTCTACCCGTTTGCCGGGGAGTTGCGGAAAGAGATGATTTCCAAAGGTTCATCTGCTTTTGCCCATCCCAAACACATCGAGGAGCAGCTGCTGAAGATTTTCAAGGAATTGAAAGCAGAGAATTACTTGAAGAATTTGCCGCGAGATCAGTTGATTTCACGGCTTGCTTATTTTCTGTCTGAATTAAATGCCCTTCATCCTTTTCGGGAAGGCAATGGGCGCAGTGTCCGCGAATTTGCGCGTCAGTTGCTGCTGAATGCCGGTTACCGGCTGGATTGGGAAAAGGTGCTGGAGCCTGCAGAGATTATCAATGCATTTGTCGATTCGTTCAATAAGGACACTAATCGTCTGGAAAAGCTGTTGGATGAAATAATCACTCCCTGAAAAATGCCAGCTGCTCGGAGAGCGCTGGCATTTTCTGTGCTTTATGAGGCGGGATGCTTGCGCAGCCAGTCGATTCCGAATTCAACAAGAGGTTTCATTTCTACAAGGCGGGTCTGGGCTTGCCCTAAAAGACCTTCAGAAATGTTGCCAGGAAAAGCTTTGGCGATTTCGGGGAAACAGTCCGAATCCATTTCCACACAATCATAGGTCTGCCAAATCCGTTTTCCATCCTTTAAGATCGCAGCTCCCTGCGGGGAAGTCGCACGGTTTTCCTGGACAAATTCAGCATAGTGAAGAGCCGTACACGAATCAAAGCCGACACCGATCAGCAGGATCTTCACTTTAACCTGCAGCATTTTTGCGAGCGGCGATCGTTTTCCGAAGGAATCGTCAATCGGCTGTTCACTCATCCAATGGGCTGCCTGACTCCCCCAGGCGATAAAGGAGTGGGAGGGATGAGGACTCCGAATGGTCGCGGGATGGCGATGGAAGCATTCTGCAATTTTGCCCATGCCACGCATCCCGCTTAAGTGGGGATCGAAAGCAGGGAGCTGTTCACGGATTGGCTGATGCCAATTTTCCGGAACCGGTGGCTCCATCCAATACACGGGGTCTGAGTTGTCCGCAGACTGAGCGGGCATGATTAAGGTGCCTGCTTCCGTAATAGTTTCCATTAAAGCTTCTACGACCGCTTGAGCGCCTCCAGCGATCCACCCCATGGACTTCAGCGAGGAGTGGACCATCACTGCGTCTCCAGCTTCGATGCCCAGCTGTTGTAGCTGTGGCTTTAAGGTTTCTTTCGACTGGAATTGAGGCGTGTTTAAAATATTCAATAACTCTGACATAAAGTATCCCTCCGATTTCACTATATTATAAAGGAAAGCCTGCAATTTTGGGAAACCATTGTCAGCAAGGCAATAGAGGAAGGAATGATCAAAATGGAAGCAAAGCCGATGAAAGAATCCAGAACAATCCAGACAAAGTTGGTGCTCCCGCCGGACACCAATCATATGGATTCCATCTTTGGAGGAAAAGTATTAGCCTATATCGATGAAATTGCAGGAATTACAGCAATGAAGCATGCGCGTCGTCAAGTAGTGGTGACAGCATCAATCGATTCAGTGGATTTCCTGTCTTCAGCAAGGGTCGGAGATGTATTGGAACTTGAAGCGAATGTCACTTCAACTGGCCGGACGTCGATGGAAGTCTATGTTCGAGTCAAATCCAAGAACCTGCAAACAGGTGAAGAAAAGCTGACGACGGAATCGTTTTTGACGATGGTGGCGATGGGAGACGACGGCAAGCCGACCCCAGTACCGCCTGTTCTGCCGGAATCACCTGGCGAAAAACTGTTTTTCGAATCAGCACCTGCCAGACGTGAACATCGGAAAATGCGTGTGAAAACACCAAGATAACAGTAAAAGGTGCCTGGAGGAATCCAGGCACCTTTTGTATCGGCAATTATTAACTGAACGATTCATGTTCTGATTTAACATTTGTCAGCGTATTGCCGGGTTCACTGCTGATGACTGACATGCTGCCGTCCGTTTCGAGGACCACCGCTTTCACTTTCTCAGTAGAGCCGAATCCAGTGTTGCGGATCGCCTGCAGGATTTCAATTTCTTTAATGCGTTCCTTTTTCATAGCGTTTCTCAAAAATTGTCCGTCTAAAAATAACAGCCGGGGTTCAGACTTGATGACGTTATTGAACCATTGGGAATGAACAGCAAGAAGAGTGAACAAATACTGCATAAAAATTAATAATGTAAATGCAGTCAGCCCTTCAAGAAGACTGACATCTTTGCTTAATAAAATTGTGGCCAATGTCGAACCCAAAGCCACAGTTACAACCAAATCAAACGCGTTTAATTTAGTGAGTGTGCGTTTGCCTGAAACCCGAAGAAAAATCACTAATCCTACATAGGCCAAAAAGCCGACTGTAACAATCCGGATGAAGCTGTCTAAAGTAATTTCAAACATCTTATTCCTCCTTTCGTTCAAAAAATAATAAAATTATCCACATGTTGATAAGTTTTATTTATGCAAGAATATCAACAAAATTCAAACATCTTATCCACATAACACACACAAATGGCGTATTAAATGTGTATAAGAATGAATATGTGGAAATTTTTAAGTGTAAATCCAATTTTTCAGGAAGTCCTCCTTTACTATTCATGTTTCCCTTTGTAGTTATCAACAAACGCATCAGACGGAGATTAACTTTGAGTTGGATTTGTTTTTTCGCAAAGGGAATAGGAGGGATAATCTGATATGGGTGAGGGGTGAATGAAAATGGAACTTTTCTTGAACTTGCTCCGTTATTTGGGTTTGGTAGTTTTTGCTGTGGGCATCATTTTATCTTTGCTGACATTGGCCAATTGGCTATTCGGGGTGACCGATGTTTCATGGCTCCCCTTTTATTTTATCCGACTGTATTTGTTTCTAGTGGTTTCAGGAATTCTGTTGTATATCCTCATCACCTTCCGCAGAAAAGACGACGAAAAAAAGGAGTAGCCGCGGCTACTCCTTTTTGTTGGTTTACCAGCTATTGGGGGATAAAAAACTCACAGGCTGAGTGAATCCTATTTTTTTGCCAGTAATTCTTCGAAATAAGCACTGAATTCTTTTGAACGCTTCAAAATTGTACTTGAAGAGACGCCGAATTTTTCGCTTAGGTCTTTTGCAGAAAGCATTGGGCCTTTAACGAGCTCGTGATCCTGCAGGAATCTCCAATACCCGGCTACAAGAGCTTCGGGTTTTTGGACGGTTGGCTGCTGGCTGACAAGATAGCTGTTCAGGATGCTTGTGATGTTGCTGACTGTCTCTTCGTCGAAATCAGCCTGTTCGATATGCTTATCGAGTTCAGCCATAACAGAGTCGTGTTCTGGAGAAAGCTGGATGCTTTCTTCTACGCTGCCAGTCGAATATTTAACGATTTGTTCAACAACCGCTAAGTAATTGTCGCGAAGGTAGCTTTCATCCTGTGAAGCATTTTCAGACGTGATTTGTGCTTTCAACTGCTCGAAGAACGGCTTGAACTCACCGACAACGGTCAAATAACCGTTTAGGAACAATACGCCATTATCGCCGACGCGGGAGTCCGGAAGAAGGATTGCAAGCAAGCCTTGTCCGTTTTCCATGTCAGTTGGCGGTTGATCAGCCATTTCAAGCGTCTCGCCTGTAAAGATATCTGTAAACTGAGCCGTTTCTGTATCGCCTTTGACATATTGTCCAAGGAATACTTTTACGTCGTTCCAGTTTTCCAGCACTTCTTTAGTTGAAGGGCGCTGGGAAAGGTCAATTTGTTTTGCCAAGAATTCTTCCCATAGCTCTGGTTTTTTCATGAACAGGAAATTCTCGATAACAAATGCCTGTGCATCGTTTTCAGCCATTGATTGCATTAAACGTGGCTGCCATGCTTGTTGAAGTTCACGGAATTCGGCAAGTTGCTCCTGATTCGGATTTTCCGAGAAGAACTGCTGGCGTACTTTGAACAGTTCCTCATTCACCAAATCATTAATGGAGACAGTTTGCTGTTTTCCGTGACATTTTTTGTATTTTTTGCCGCTGCCGCATGGGCATGGATCATTTCTTCCTACCATTCATAATCACCTACATTTTTTATTGAGTGTAACATAAAATTGCGCCGCCCTCAAAAGTCTGACGATTCAGACGCCGATAGACCGAGGAAATAAGCGCCAAACTTGATGATGGCGCTTGAAAAAAAGATTAAAGCTTCTTTTAGTTTTTAAAGAGGCATTCCTGATTTTGGCAGCATCTGTTGGATGTCAATTACCAAAAGTATGCATAAAGCTGAAGGCGTATTATAATAAAAAGTAAAAGCATGGGCAGGAGGGGACAATGTGTATGGAGATCCGGTAAAAGAATCTGTTTCCTGGATGCGTGTAATCTTTTTGGCAGTGCTTATTGTCCTCATGTCGAGGCATTTCCTGTTTGAGCCGGTAGCCGTTCATGGTGAATCAATGATGCCTACGTTTGAAGACGATGACAAAGTAATGCTGGTTAAGGTTTATACCATAGAAAATTTTGATATGATCGTTTTCACTGCGCCTACTGGAGTGAATTTCATCAAGCGTGTAATCGGTATTCCGGGTGATCGCATTTCCATGAAAGACGATCGATTATATGTGAACGGCCAGGCTGTAGCTGAGCCTTATTTGGATAAGAACCGTAAATTGGCCGAACAGCAGGGCTTCTCTCGGTTAACCGAGGATTTCCAGGAATTCACTGTGCCTGCCGAATCCTATTATGTATTGGGAGATAACCGTTTAAACAGCATGGATTCAAGGGTTTTAGGATTTATTTCTAAAGACTCCATCATTGGAGAAGTGAAAATCCGATTATCTCCGCTCGATCATATCGGGATTGTGGAATGATGGAGAATGCTCGATTGCTCCAAAATCGAAAAAAGACAGCTGTCTAAGTGTGTAGACAAAAGAATATTTATGTCATTCCAAGATTGAATACTCATTTCATCGTATTCATACCGGATCCTGTATTTTAGACGGACACTTTTCACGAACGAAGCAACAAAGCGATAAAGGAGAACATCTTTGCCCTTCACCGACTTTCATTCTTCTAAGCGTCATTAAACAACTAACCAGGATATGGAACAAACCAGCGGAGACTCCCGCGGGATAGCGATGTGCCGAAATCCACTCGGGCGTTTAGCCCGAGTTAGTTCGGCGCAAGCCCGTAGGAACGCGGAGCTGGTTTGTGGAATATCCATAGTAGATTTTTTTCTGTTATAAATTATTTGTTCAACTTGCATCAAAAAAGACAGCTGCCCGAAAAAAGGGAAGCTGTCTTTTTGAGTTAAAATAGGTTCAATTTTTCAATGCGGTTTATCGCTTCGGTGATACGGGTTTCATCAACCAATAATCCAACGCGGACAAATCCTTCTCCGCCAGCACCGAACCCGCTACCTGCAGCAACTGAAATATCCGCTTTTTCAAGTAGGAAATCAGCGAACTCGACACTGGTAAAGCCTTCTGGAACCGGCAGCCAGGCGAAAAAAGAGCCTTGAGGCGCTTCGATTTCCCAGCCGATGCGCGAACATTCCTTGACCAGGACATCGCGGCGTTTTTCATAGAGAGCCACTAAGTCATCCACACATTGCTGATCAGCACTTAAAGCTTTGGCGGCAGCCAACTGGACGGCGGGAAACAGACCGGCGAATAGATGGTCCTGGATCAGGTTCAGGGCTTCGATCATTTTCGAATGTCCGACAGCAAATCCAATGCGCCAGCCGGCCATATTGTACGTTTTAGATAAAGTATACATCTCGATGCCGACTTCTTTGGCCCCTTCGGATTGCAGGAAGCTCACCGGTTTCTTTCCTTCGAAACCAACTGCGCCATAAGCGAAATCATGGACGACGGCAATGCCGTTGTCTTTTGCAAAAGCGACAGTCTCATCAAAGAAGTCTTTATTGGCCACTGCGCCTGTCGGATTGTTCGGGTAGTTCAAATACATCAGCTTAGCTTGCGAGCGAACAGATTCAGGCACTTCACCGTAATCCGGTAAATAGCCATTTTCTGGATTGAGCCGCATCAGTTTATAGTCGATATCGGCGAGTGGAGCCCCGGACAGGTAATCCGGATAGCCAGGGTCCGGCAGCAGCAGGAGATCCTGTGGATTCAACAAGGCCAGTGGCAATTCGACAAGCCCGACTTTTGTTCCAGCCAGAATGGCTACTTCAAGGTCAGGGTCGATGTCCACGCCGTATTCGCGTTTGTAGAAATCCACTGCAGCCTGGCGCAGCTCGGAAATGCCGCGAAAAGGGGAATACTTATGTGTTTTTGGATCAGCCGCTGCGGTTTGCAGTGCCTTGATGATATGGTCGGGCGTCGGCTGGTCAGGATTGCCCTGGCCAAGGTTGATGACGTCGCGTCCTTCGGCGATGGCTTTACTCGTTTTAGCAACCAATGAAGTAAAAAATTGTGTAGGCAGGTTTTGCAGGCGATTTGAAAATTCCATATAATTCTCCTTGTTTTCGAAATAATTGCACATCTACCCCAAATCTTATAGAGTTGTAGGTAACTTGTCTAGTGGAGGAGAAACATATGAAAATTGCATGCGTTCAGATGGATATCGCTTTTGGAGAACCGGAACTGAATTATCAGCGGGTCATGGACTATTTGAAGGAAGCGGCCGGAGGTGGAGCGGAAACGATTGTCCTGCCCGAAATGTGGAATACGGGATACGCATTGACAGAGCTTGATACACTTGCAGACAGCACGAACCGGACCGTGGAGTTGCTGAAGAGTTTTGCGAAAGAACACAAGGTCAATATTGTCGGTGGATCTGTTTCGACGAAAAAGAACGGTGGTTTCTATAACACGATGTATGTCGTCGACAAAAATGGAGAGCTTATTTCGGAATATGATAAAGCGCATCGCTTTTGCTTGATGGATGAGCATATCCATCTTGAAGAAGGAGATTCACTGGGTACATTCGAGTTGGAAAATACCGTTTACGGCGGAGTCATTTGCTACGATATCCGTTTCCCTGAATGGATTCGCGCGCAGGCACTGAATGGTGCAAAACTAATTTTTGTATCAGCTGAATGGCCGGAGGCACGAATTGATCATTGGCGCATCCTGCTGCAGGCGCGAGCGATCGAGAACCAATGCTTTATTGTGGCAGTAAACCGCATCGGCAGCGATCCAAACAACGAGTTTGGGGGAAGCACGATGGCAATTGCTCCATGGGGAGAAGTCCGTCTCGACATGAAAAAAGATGAAGGCGTCGCTTATATCGATATCGATTTGGATGAAGTGGAAGAAGTCCGGAAGCGAATACCGGTTTTTGAAGACCGCCGCGATAAATTGTACGAAAAATTCAAAAAGTAGATTGACACTCGTAATTAATGCCTGTAACATAAAATTTAATCAAATAACGTAAACTTATCAAGAGAGACTGAGGGATAGGCCCTATGACGTCCGGCAACCCCCGATTGGGAAGGTGCCAAATCCAACGGAACATGCAAATGTTCTGGAAGATAAGTCGAGAAACTAAAATTTTCGATGTCTCTTTCTTGATGAAAGAGGCATCTTTTTATTGCCGGGAGGACGCTATGATACAGATTGAGAAATTGACGAAGACCTACACAACTAAGCATGGCACAATCACCGGAGTGGACAATGTATCATTGGATATCGGAAAAGGCGAGATTTTCGGGATCGTCGGCTATTCAGGTGCCGGAAAAAGCTCGCTGATCCGATGCATCAACCTGCTGGAACGGCCGACCTCTGGCAGTGTGACGGTAGATGGCAACGATTTAACCCAACTGAACGGAGATCAGCTGAGAAAAGCCCGGTTGAAAATCGGCATGATTTTCCAGCATTTTTATCTGATCAGCCAAAAGACGGTTTACGACAATATCGCTTTTGCGCTTCGCGCAGCAGGAACTCCTGCAAAAAACATTAAAACGCGGGTGGAAGAGCTGCTCGAAATGGTCGGTTTATCCGACAAGCGGGATGTTTATCCGGCACAATTGAGCGGCGGGCAAAAACAACGCGTCGGCATCGCACGGGCACTTGCCAACAATCCGGCCGTTCTGCTGTGCGATGAAGCTACCTCCGCCCTTGACCCGAATACGACTTTATCCATTTTGCGTTTGTTGAAAGACATCAACCGTAAATTGGATATCACGATTGTCCTCATCACGCATGAAATGAATGTCGTCAAGGAAATCTGTGACCGCATGGCCGTCATGCAAGGGGGACGCGTCATCGAAGAAGGCCAGGTATATGATATTTTTGCAGATCCACAAAAGGAATTGACCAAGGAATTCATATCCAGTGTCGTATCGTTCAATGTACCAGAGCATATTTTGAGCGAATTTACAGGCACACTGGTGAAAGTGCTGTTTAAAGGCGGCGTGGCCGGAGAAGGCGTGATTTCCGATATGCTGCAGAATTACCCGGTAAAAGGCAACTTTTTGCACGGAGCGATCGAGTATATTCAGGAACAGCCTCTCGGCATTTTCATCATGGAGTTGAAAGGTACTTCTACCGCCGTCATGG
Source organism: Planococcus sp. SE5232 (assembly GCF_050686535.1). Taxonomy (NCBI): domain Bacteria; kingdom Bacillati; phylum Bacillota; class Bacilli; order Caryophanales; family Caryophanaceae; genus Planococcus; species Planococcus sp. SE5232. Next base: position 531,750 of record NZ_JBOGCP010000001.1, read on the forward strand.
ACGCATTGAAGTATATGGAAAGCAGATCAGCAATTGTGGAGGTGATTCCGAATGGGCATTGAATGGGGACGGATTATTGAATTGTGGCCAGAAATACAGACGGCCTTCTTTCAGACATTGACGATGATCGGAATTTCTTTAGCTGTCGCGCTGATTGTTGGGCTGCCACTTGGAATCTTATTATTCATTACAGACCGCGGCCTGTTTCTTGAAAATCGGCCGGTCAATGCGGTGATCGGCTTTATTGTTAACATCGTGCGTTCCATTCCATTCATCATTCTATTGGTGGCACTCATCCCGTTGACGAAATTGATCACAGGAACAACAATCGGCCCGATTGCGGCCAGTGTATCTTTATCGGTTGCTGCCATTCCCTTTTTCGCACGGATTGTGGAAAACTCACTCCGTGAAATTGATAAAGGCGTCATCGAAGCAGCGATTGCAGTGGGTGCAACCCCATGGATGATCATTAAAGACGTTCTTTTGCCTGAAGCGAAAGCGAGCATCATCCAAGGTGTGACATTGACCATCATCAGCTTGGTCGCCTACTCGGCGATGGCTGGTGTGGTAGGTGGCGGAGGCATCGGAGATTTGGCCATCCGCTTCGGCTATTACCGGTACGACAACACCATCATGATCGTCACAGTCGTCATTTTGATTGTGCTGGTCCAATTGATTCAGCAAGCAGGAGATTATACAGCGAAAACAATCGATAAACGATAAGGGGAGAATGACATGAAAAAATTAGGATTTATTTTAGCAGCGAGTGCACTGGCTCTGGCAGCATGCGGCGGCGGGGAAGAAAGCGACTCTGCAGGAACGACAGAAGAAGCTTCAAAGGACATTAAATTAGGAGCTACTGCAGGTCCATACAGCGATATGCTGAGCAAGGCGATTGTGCCTGGTTTAGAGGAAAAAGGCTATACAGTGGAACTGGTCGAATTCAGCGATTACATTCAGCCGAACGTGGCACTTGATGGCGGAGATATCGATGCCAATCTGTTTCAACATACGATTTACCTGGAAAACTTCGAAGAGGAGAACGGCATGGACCTGTCTGCATTGATTACGGTGCCGACTGCGCCTATGGGCATCTATTCAAACCAATACGATTCCTTGGAAGCTGTTGAAGATGGAGCGACCATCGCGATTCCGAATGATCCGGTAAACGGGGCACGCGCTCTTTTGATGCTTCAGGATGAAGGCTTGGTTGAACTGGATCCAGAAGCGGAAGTCTTGCAGGCTTCGGAAAGAGATGTCGTTACGAATACGAAAAATCTGGAATTCCAGCCAATTGAAGCGGGCCAGTTGCCGCGTGCAGTGGACGGCTCTGATTTAGCGGCTGTACCCGGAAACTTTGCAATCGCTGCGGAGATGGATCTGCTTGACGCGTTGGCCCTTGAGAACATGCCTGACCAATACCGCAATGTAGTAGCGGTCAATGCTGAAAATGAAGACAGTGAATTGGCTGCTGACTTAGTGGAAATTGTGGAATCTGATGAATTTGAAGCTGTAATTGATGAAGAGTTTGAAGGCTTCGGCAAGCCGGAATGGATGGCTGAATAATATTTCCTAGACAGAAAGCCGCTCCCGAGAAAATCGGGAGCGGCTTTTGTCTATTTAGTTTCACTTATATATTTAAAAAAGTTTTCACTATCAAATAGTGCTTTCAGGAAACTGTCTTGACCATGTGGTGGAAAGGTTCGCCGATGATGGTCCATGGTTCGGAAATGGAATAGCCGAGACGTTTATAGAGACGAATGGCGCCTTCTTTGCCGATGTCGACGTTCAAAGAAAGTTTGCCGCCTCCTTGAGAGTGAACCAGTTCCTCTGCAAATTCGAATAGCTTGGAACCGATGCCATGTCCCTGGCAGGCGGGATCGACTGAGACGGTATCGATATACCATTCGTCCAGGTGGGCTTCGGGTTCGATTGTCCGCTCGTGGCCTTCACTTTTCAGCTGTTCAATCAAATAACGATCCAGGGCTTCAGCTTGTTTGCCGTGATAAAGCACCAGCGCGCCCGCAATGGCTCCATTCACAATAGCTGTATACGTATAGCGGTGACTGTGGCGAGTATGTTCACCGCGAATCATGTCTTCGACTTTTTTCAGTACAGCTTGCGGCTCTTTCTGCGCTGTCATATGGTCAGCGATTTCGCCGATTGCATTGATAATGAGAGGGGCGATTTTCCCTGCATCTTCTGGTTGCGCTTGTCGAATGCTGATATTCATCGTGATCTACTCCTTTTGCTTGCATTAAGTCTGCATTGACTGAAATAATAGTATATCAATGAAAGAGCCCTTTAACACGAAGGAGGCAATACTATGGGGAATACCAAGCATGTCCTGACATACGGAGATGCATTTGTGGATTATATAGCCGCAACTACCAGCAATGATTCATTCAACCGCCACCTCGGAGGCGCTACAGTGAACGTAGCTGCAGGCGTCAGCCGATTGGGTCTGCCCTCAGGATTCATCACCATCACAGGAGATGACGATACCTCGGCTTTTGTGCGGAATGAGTTGTTGAAGGAAGGGGTGGATTTGACACACGCCATACAGGTGCCGGAAAAGCGGGTAAGCGGTGTGTATATTCATCTGACTCCTGAATTCGATCGCGTATTCGCGGACTATGTCAATGAAACGCCAGACCTGCAAGTAAGGAGCCATGAACTGCGGAAAGAAGCTTTTGAAAAGGCAAGTATTTTTCATTTCTGCTCCGGTACCCTTTTCCATCCGGAAGCGAGATCCACAACCCGAAGAGCTCTTGAACTGTCAAAAGAGCATGACGTTCTGTGTTCATACGATGTCAATATTCGACCGTTGCGCTGGGAAAGCGAAGAGCATTGCCGGGAAACCGTACTCGATTTTCTCCCATTGGCAAACATCGTCAAGTTGACAACTGCCGAACTTGCTTTTTTGATGGAAACGGAATCGCTTGAAGAAGGAGTTTTGCGATTGGCCCGTACTGCTATCCCACTGGTATTGGTAACGGATGGTGAAAATGGGACCCATGCGGTTTTTCAAAATCAAATTCATCATATACCGGTTCTCCCCGTGCAGCCAGTGGACACGACAGGCGCGGGTGATGCCTTTATGGCTGGCGTCATTCGCCACGTCCATCTGCGGGGCTTGCCTGAAACAAAGCAGGAAGTCGTTGCCTGTGCCGATTTCGGCAATAAGCTGGGAGCGCTTTGTGCGACAAAAGCAGGGGCTTTGACCGCGATGCCGCATCTAGCGGAAATGGCGACAACCAGTAATGGCGACAACCAGTAATCCAGGAGGAGAGATCTTATGACATTGCATAGTTTTCATCTGAAAGCGGATTGGCCAGGCCTCCGCAACGATGTAGGTGACATTGAAGTCGGCGGGCTGAAAACCAGGATTTCGATCCCGCCGGAAATGGATGGGCCGGGAATCGGCACGAATCCTGATGAAATGCTGCTGGGTGCTGCAGCTACCTGCTATATCATTACGCTCGCTGCTATGATGGAGCGCAGCAAATTGGAAAAGCAATCCTTGACCATGGAATCGGAAGGCATTGTGGAAGTGGAGAAAGGCGTAATCACTTATAAGCGCATCATCCATAAACCACAAGTGGTCCTGAAAGCTGATGCTTCCGAAAAAGATTTGGCATTGGCACAGAAGCTGGCGGAAAAAGCCGAAAGCTCCTGCATGATTACACGTGCCATCAAAGGCAATGTAGAAATCGAATTGCAGGCGGATATCAGAACGGAAAACTGAATTTCTTTAAAAACCTTCATCCAATCACTAGAGGATGAAGGTTTTTTGGTTAAGTTGTTTCTAAAACGGACTTTTTCTTTGCGCGAAATGTGATAGACTACAAATATTAAAAATTCAGTATTTTTAGGAGTATCGACTATGCGGAACTTATCGCTTCAAGCGAAAATTATTATATTGAGTATGTCATTGATTTTATTCGTCACCATTATTTTTGGTGGAATTGTTATCTATAACGAAATTGGTGATACCAAAGAAAATGTTGGGACGCGCGCATTGGAAACCGCCATCGGCATCTCCGTCATGCCAAGTGTCGTTGAAGCGATGGAGGATGAAAATCCTGAAGAAACCATCCAGCCCTTAGCTGAGTACATGAGAAAGCAAGTCGGTGCAGAATTTATCGTAGTCGGCAATCGTGCTGGAATTCGGTATTCCCACCCGAATCCTTCTCAAATCGGTCAGTTGATGGTAGGCGGCGACAATGACCGGGCGTTGGTAAATGCCGAATTCTATACGTCTGAAGCCCAGGGCTCGCTGGGACCAAGCTTAAGGGGGAAAGCCCCGATTTTCGATGGCACCGGCAATGTGGTGGGATTGGTTTCTGTTGGCTATTTGATGGAAGATATCCAACAGATTATTATTGGGAAAACCCTGGAGCTGCTGCAGTTTGTATTGCTGGCTTTGGCAATCGGGATTATCGGCAGCATCCTGCTGGCAAAGAACATCAGAAAAGACACGATGGGACTTGAACCGCGTGAAATAGCGGCAATGTACCGGGACCGTGAAGCTTTGCTTTCTTCAATCGTAGAAGGCGTGATTGCCATTGATAATCAAGGGAAAATCACAGAAATCAATCAATCTGCAGAAAGAATGCTCGGGCTTACGCAAGCTTCGATCAATTCCGATATTGCCGAAGCTATCCCTCAGTCAAAGATGAAGGAAGCTCTGCAATCCGGAAGGACGATCCGCAACGAGGAAATGCTGATTGGAGATAAGCTCCTTATCATCAACCGGACACAAATAACACATGAAGGGAAAATCGTTGGTGTGGTCTCGACTTTCCGGGAGAAAACGGATATTCAGGAGGTATTGGAGACTTTGTCGGAGATTCAGCAGTATTCAGAAGGGCTGCGTGCCCAGACGCATGAATATTCCAATAAGCTGTATGCCATCTCAGGATTGCTGCAGCTCGGACAAAAAGAGGAAGCCATCAATTTGATTCAGCAGGAAACACAAATCCACAAGAATCAAACGAAGCATATGCTGGATCATATCCAAGACAAAAAAGTACAGGCCATCCTGCTTGGCAAGATAGGAAAGGCATCTGAAAATAAAGTCAAGCTGATCATTGATGAAAACAGTTCGTTGGAGGCACTCCCGGAACATTTTGATATTGCCAAGCTTATTCATATTCTGGGGAATCTGATTGATAATGCAATTGAAGAAGTTGCGCAGCAGGCTATCAGAGAGGTGTCTTTTTTCGTCACTGACCTTGGCCATGATTTGGTGATTGAAGTGGAAGATACAGGACGCGGTATACAGACTGAACATATGGAAGAATTATTCAAACTGGGTTTTTCAACAAAGCTTGGGAAAAAGGACAGGGGTTATGGGCTGGCCATCGTTAAGCAGGCCGTCGAGGAATTGAAAGGGTCAATAGAAGTAGATTCGGAGTTAACGCGTGGCACTGTCTTCACCGTCTTTTTACCAAAATAGGAAAGTGGGAGAAATGAATGATACACGTCTATATTGCCGAAGATGATTTTCGGGTGGCAAATATCCATGAACAATTTCTGAAGCAAATCCCCGAAGTGAATCTACTTGGGAAAGCAGGCAATTGCGAAGAAACCTTAAAGGCTGTAAAAGAACATGCAATTGATTTGGTCATTTTAGACAATTATATGCCGGATGGCCTCGGCATCGATTTGATTGATGATATCCGCTCCGTAAGCCCCCAAACCGATATCATCCTGGTGTCCGCTGAAAATGATAAGGGGTATGTTGAAACGGCTATCCGCAAAGGTGTAAAAGGCATCATCATCAAACCAGCTACCTTGGAAAGGTTCGTTTCCACAATCATTAAATACATGGAAAACAAAAAGACGCTCCAAAACACCAGCAATATCGACCAGGGTTTTCTGGATGAGTTTTTTGGTGTCGAACTTACTCCGAAACCGGCGATAGGTGCCAAGGGAATCGATCCCTTGACCTTAGAGAAGGTAAGGGACGTGTTGACAGAGCAATCCTCCGGCATCACTGCTGAAAAAATGGGGGAGCAGATGGGTGCGTCACGAACCACGGCCCGCCGGTATTTGGAACATCTTGTAGCCATTGATGAATGCTTTGCTGAACTGGCCTATGGAATTGTCGGAAGGCCCGAACGGCATTATTATACGAAAAAAGACTGATAGTACTCATCAGTCTTTTTTTTGTGAACTTTATGAACATAAAAAATTCTAAACTCTTTATAAACCTTATTTTGCAAACGGTTACATTCTGAAAATTCGCAGTTATACTCAGTTTAATTGAAAAACAAGAGGAGGAAGTCAAATGAAAAAAACGATACTTACAACCATTTTAGCCGGCAGTGCTTTGGTATTTGCAGGGTGTAACTCAGAAGAATCCACTAACGGGGACACTGGAGAGGGTGGAGCATTCGAACCCACACAAAATATCGAAATGGTGGCACCCGCTGGAGCTGGCGGCGGCTGGGATACAACAGCACGTGAAGTGGCACGGGTCTTTGGGGAAACAGGGATCATCGAAGAGAATATGACGGTAGTGAATAAAGAAGGCGGCGGAGGTGCGATTGCCTGGGCTTACATTCATGGACAAGATGACAGTCCTTATAATCTATTCGTGGCATCACCGCCATTGATGTTCGTTCCTCTAAACGGACAATCCGAGTTTGGGCATGAAGATTTCACGCCATTAGCAAACATGATTGCGGATTACGGTGCCTTTGCAGTAAGTGCAGACAGCGAATGGGATGACCTGAATGCCTTGTTCGACCAGATGAAAGAAGATCCTGAAAGTGTGACGGTCGTTGGGACATCAGCACCAGGAAGCATGGACCATATGCAGTTCGTCCGCATCGCTAAAGCGGCTGGAGTCGATCCGACTCAAATCAAATACGTATCCGATCAGGATGGCGGTGCATTGACTTCAGTACTGAACGGCTCAGTGGATGTGTTTTCTACAGGAGTCGGTGAAGTGGTTGAACAAGTACGTGCTGGAAACATCAAAGTTCTGGGCATAACAGCTGAAGAGCGGATGGAAGGCGAAGTTCTTTCTGACTTCCCTACAGCTATTGAACAAGGAATCGATGAAAGCTTCATCAACTGGCGCGGATTCTTTGGACCGCCAAACATGGATCCGGCGGCCGTAGAATTCTATGAAGCGAAATTCCAGGAGTTGAGTGAATCTGAAGAGTTTGCTGAAGTACGTGAGAAGTATGGGTGGAACGAGATGTACATGAATTCGGCAGAATACGAAGAGTTCCTGAATACAGAATATCAAGAGATCGAAACATTGCTAGAAGAAATTGGTTTAGGAAACTAAAAGAAGCAGAAACCGGATAGCGATTATTCGGTTTCTCTCTTTTCAGTCTGAAGGAGGCGTTCTACATGCTGTCGACAATCAATCAACGAATTGGTCTTATACTATTCATCATCGCGGCCGTTTACTTGTTCTTAAGTTTTCAATTGCCTAATTATCCGTATGCTCCTGTAGATGCAGACGTTATACCCAAAGGCCTCGGCGTGTTGATGCTCATACTGTCTGCGGCGCTGTTTTTTTCTAAAGCCATTGAAACGGAAGCGGAAAAAGAGAAACGCAATATCCCTAAAAAAGAGTTATTGGTGTTGTTGGCTGTTTTCGCAATGATTTTTCTTTATATTTTATTATTCGAAGCGCTTGGCTTCATCATCATGACGGCTGTATTCATTTTTTTCAGCTCTTGGTTTTTAGGATATACCAAATGGAAAACGAATATCATCGTTTCAATTTTATTTCCTCTGGGCATGTATGCGATTTTTGTTTTTGCATTAGGAATCTCGCTGCCTAAAGGCATTTTACCAATATAGGGGGTGTGGATTTTATGAATGCTTTTGATGGAATGATAACAGGTTTCCAGGTCGCTTTAAGCTGGGAAGGCATCTTGTTTGTTTTAATCGGTGTCATTGTAGGAACACTGATCGGAATGATGCCTGGGTTGGGGCCGATCAGCGCCATCGCGATTATGATCCCCATCACGTATGGGATGGATCCGGCACCGGCATTGGTGATGATGGCTGGTGTCTATTATGGAGCGGTATTCGGTGGATCGACTTCTTCGATCCTATTGAATGCTCCGGGAATCTCGGGGACCGTTGCGACTGCTTTTGACGGCTATCCAATGGCCCAGCAAGGCAAAGCCGGAAAAGCGCTGGCTATCGCAGCGATCGCTTCATTCTTTGGGGGAACCGTATCGGTCATCATGCTGATGTTATTGGCACCTGCCCTGTCAAGCGTAGCCATTTCCTTTGGACCGCCTGCCTATTTCGCTTTGATGCTGATGGGACTGACGGCTATCTCAAGTTTATCTGAAGGTTCTACTATAAAAGCCATGATTTCTGCTGTAGCGGGCGTAATGGTCGTCACGATAGGAATTGATCCGCAAACCGGTACGCAGCGATTCACTTTCGGAAATGTAAACTTGTTTGATGGGTTTGACTTTTTGATTATTGCACTTGGCCTGTTTGCCATCGCAGAGGTCTGTATGCTGGTCCTCAACCGGAAAAACCGCAGTTTGAGCGATGACCAGAAACTTGGCAGTCTGAAGGTAAGCCGTGCAGACTTGAAAGAGATGAGCGGTCCGATGACGCGCCAATCATTTGTTGGGTTCATCCTGGGCGTTCTGCCTGGGGCAGGCGCAACAATCGCCTCATTCATCAGTTATATTTTCGAAAAACGCATTTCGAAAAACCCGGAGGAATTCGGGAAAGGGTCCATCAAAGGGTTAGCTGCTCCGGAAAGTTCCAATAATGCAGCAACAAGTGGCGCGTTTGTGCCGTTGCTGAGTCTTGGTATTCCAGGTTCAGGAACGACAGCAGTTATGTTGGGCGCATTTTTGGTATTGGGCGTTCAGCCGGGTCCGCTTTTGATGACGGATCGACCTGAAATCTTCTGGGGAATTATTGCAAGTATGTACTTAGGGAATATTTTTCTGTTGGTCTTGAACTTGCCTCTTATTCCGTACCTGGCTAAAATTTTGAGCATTCCGAGGCCGCTATTGATTTCACTGGTCATCATGTTCAGTTTGATCGGTGTTTACTCAATCAGCTTTAATGTGTTCGATCTTTATATGCTCCTTGTTTTTGGTGCCTTGGGATTTGCGATGCGGGTCTTTTCTTTCCCGGCTCCGCCATTTATCCTGGCATTCATCCTGGGCGGCATGATGGAGCAGGCATTCAGACAGTCGATGACGATTTCAAATGGCAGTTTAGCGATTTTTGTCAACAGTCCACTGCCTTTGTCTTTGATCCTCGTCGCCTTCTTGTCGCTTGTCATACCGGGTCTTCTTAAGTGGAGAAGCCGACGCAAGCTGGCTAAAATGTAAGGGAGGGAATCAGGTGAGTTTTTCTGGACTTCGGCCATGGCTAAGCCTGTTGCTGTTGGTTCTAGCTGCATTTGGCCTCTTTTATACAGATCTAGGCTCCGCCTATTCACTTCAACAGCAATCAACGCTCCTGCTGCTCGGGATTGCCATCTATTTCTGGACACTCAGTCCACTGCCTGTTGCGGCATCAAGTTTAGTATTGATCGGATTGATGCTGCTGTTCGGTATTGTAGATGAGCCGGAAGAAGCCTTCAGAGGATTTCTATCGAATGCTCTCTACTTTATCTTAGTGCTGTCCCTCATTTCTGCCGCTTTAGTGAGGGCGGGAGTGGACCGTGTTTTTGCCCATATCATCATAAAATTCAGCAGAGGCGGAATCCGGGCAATTTTACTCGGTCTGCCTCTGCTGATTGTATTTATGCCTATCCTTCTGCCGTCGGCGGTCGCGCGGTTTCGTATACTCGAACCGATCATTGAACAGGTGAATGATCGGTTTGGTTTTGGCCAGGAAAGCTTGTTCCGAAAATATTGCATGTATGCAATCGGTATGCTGAATCAGAATGCGACGATGATTGTCTTTACGGGCGGCGGATTTCCGATTTTGGCAGCACAATTGTTGAAGGATTTTGGCGGCATCGAAATTTCGTGGCTTGGTTGGTTTTTGCGCATCGCTCCTCCTTTATGGCTGGCCATGCTGCTTGTAAGCTTCGGGGTCTGGTTTTACTTTAAGCGGAATAGCGCTCTTCTAGTTGCTGCTGATTCGAAAATTCCTGAAATGGAAGATGGGGCGCTTCCGCCGAGGTTCTGGTGGATTATGCTGCCTTTTGTCATCATGATCGTCAGTTGGATTGTTTTAGACCATCAGCAGGTGCCGTTGGTTTTGGCGCCGTTGCTATTGGTCGGCTACTATGCGATGCCGGTCAATGGGCTGATAACGAATAAAACAGTAAGGGATTATGATTGGGAAACTTTTTTGCTTCTGGGCTCATCATTTTCCTTAGGCTACATAATTGAAGAGAGCGGGACTGCCTTTGTACTGGCTGAGCAGTTGATGGGTCTGCTGCCGGATGGACTGGGTGACTTCGGGAATACTGTCTACATTGCCTGCTTTATCTTTATCCTGCGCTTCCTGTTTGTTGTTCCTTCCACTTCCATGATCATTATTTTTCCTATTATCATAAACTACGCAGGTATTTTGGATTTGTCTGTCATGTCTTCTGCTTTTTTAGTAATTATGATGATCGGTGGCGTTACCATTTTACCAATTCACTCACCCACGACGTTTCTTGCTTTTCAAAAAAATGCATTCTCCTTAAAGGAACAACTCATTATCGGGGGGTATTCGAGTTTTGTGGTTACTGCCATAGCGATTACTTGGGCAGTATTCTTTTGGCAATGAACCCATTCGCAGAAATCGAACTGCAGGAAGATATCAAAACGGAAAACTGAATGTCTTCAAAAACCTTCATCCGATCACTAGAGGATGAAGGTTTTTTGGTTAAGGCGCCTTCCTCTCGAATGTTTACCTTAAAATATACCGGGTAGGGTACTTATAAGACCAAAAATAAGAGGAGGAATATGAATATGTTTAATTACACAGTAGATACATCTAAAACAGTGAGTGAAGCCGTGCAAGCATTGGAAGAGAATTTAAAGGAAGAGAAATTCGGTGTCTTATGGAATTTCGACTTAACTGCAAAACTGCAGGAAAAAGGAGAAGACTTTGATACCCCCTACACTATTTTGGAAGTCTGCAACCCGAAAGAAGCGAACCGCGTATTATCGGAAAACTTGATGATCGGCTATTTCCTGCCATGTAAAATCGTTGTCTATAAGGAAAGCGATAGCGTGAAAATCGGCATGCCGAAGCCCACCGCTTTAATCAGCATGGTGGAAGACGAGAATATCAAATCGATTGCTGAAGATATTGAAGAGCGATTGATCAAGTGCATCGATCAATCTGCATAACTTGCTGCACGGTCTGCGGACAGTTGCTTTTGCCATGTTTCTTAGATCGATTTTATTGCGAGCCAATAGCTTGACTTAATACCCTTAGGGGTATATTATGGGGGTTAGTTAAACATCCTTATATTATTTATAGGAGGCATAGTTAAGATGAAATACGACAAACTTGTTGAGAATCGATTGAAAAGAATAGAAGGCCAGCTTCGCGGTGTCATCAAAATGGTTGAAAATGATGGAGAATGCAGAGACGTAGTCATGCAGCTATCCGCGGTAAGAAGCGCAGTTGATCGCGCCATTGGTGTTATTGTCAGCGATAACCTGGAGACATGTGTACGCGAAAGCATCGAAAAAGGCGAAAGCACTGAAGGCATGGTAAAAGAAGCTGTCGAATTGCTAGTGAAAAGCAGATAAAAAAATTTTTGTTTGACTTTCAGAAAGACATGCTTTATTATACCCTGTAGGGTATTTAAAAGTGCGGCGCCACTATAAAACGTCATTTTTTTTCGAAATAAAATATACCCCCACGGGTAATTAAAAATGGAGGCATTAAAATGGCACAAGAGCAAAAGAAGACGACGATCGTATTATTCAGCGGGGATTATGATAAGGCGATGGCAGCTTACATTATTGCCAATGGTGCTGCGGCATACGATCATGAAGTGACAATCTTCCATACATTTTGGGGATTGAATGCATTACGGAAAGAAAATCCGCCAGCGTTGAAAAAAGGACGCTTAGAAACGATGTTTGCGAAAATGATGCCAAGAGGTGCAGATAAACTTGGTTTATCGAATATGCAGTTCGGCGGAATGGGACCTAAAATGATCAAGCAAGTCATGAAAAAGCACAATGCACTGACCTTGCCCCAATTAATTGAAATGGCAGAAGAACAGGACGTAAAAATGATCGCTTGTACGATGACGATGGACCTTCTTGGTTTGCAGAAAGAAGAACTGTTGGACGGAGTCGAATATGCAGGAGTCGCTGCCTATCTTGGAGATGCCGAAGACGGCAACGTCAACCTATTCATCTAATCGCATTTACAGCAGAAGGGAAAGATGCAGCATGGAATGGATACTATGGGTTCTGATTGGAGTGGCAGCTCTTTGGGTAGCTTACCGGTTCACTTCACCGGCTAAAGGAATCGAATCGATTTCTACAGAAGAAATGAAAACGCAGCTCGGCAAGAAAGATAAGCAGTATATCGATGTTCGAACGCCGGGAGAGTTCAAAGGGAACCACATTAAGGGCTTTAAGAACATCCCATTAAATGAGTTGCCGAAGCGTATGAATGAATTGTCAAAAGAAAAAGAAGTACTGATCATTTGCCAAAGCGGTGTGCGCAGCAGCAAAGCCAGCCAATTATTGAAGAAGAACGGATTCACCACCGTCACAAATATCAGAGGCGGTATGAGCAGCTACCGCGCATAAAGGAGAAATTATAATGAAAACAATGACAACTCAGCAAGTTCAGGAATTAGTGGAAAGCAAACAAGCAATCAATTTGATCGATGTTCGGGAAACCAATGAAGTTGCGGCAGGGAAAATTCCCGGCGCCACCAATATTCCTTTGGGCTTACTGGAATTTCGGATGAATGAACTCGATAAATCGAAAGAATATATCATGGTTTGCCGTTCAGGCGGACGAAGCGGACAAGCCACCAATTTCCTTGAAAACCATGGTTATAAAGTGACCAATATGGATGGCGGAATGCTGGATTGGAATGGCGAAACAAACTAAACGCCTGCTGAAGAACAGGCAAATCTCCAAGGAGGAATATAAATGGTACAAACTGACTTAACATTAGATGCAAAAGGGCTGGCATGCCCGATGCCAATCGTGAAAACAAAAAAGATGATGAAAACGATGGATTCAGGAAAAGTATTGGAAATCCTTGCAACAGATAAAGGTTCAACAGCTGATCTGCAGGCATGGGCAAAGAGTTCAGGCCATCAATATATCGGCACTGAAACTGAAGGGGACGTTTTACATCATTTCCTTCGCAAAGATGGAGCTGGAGCTCCTGAAGAAACCATCACCATTCCAGAAATTTCACTGGCTGATTTCACTCAAAAGGTGGAAGCTGACGAGCACATGACGATTCTGGATGTCCGTGAAAAAGATGAGTTTGAAGAAGCCCATATTCCGGGAGCAATCCACATTCCTTTAGGCGAAGTCGAAGCACGAATGGCTGAATTAGCCAAAGAAAATGCAATTTATATCATTTGCCATTCGGGAAGAAGAAGCGGCATTGCAGGAGATATGATGGCCAAAAATGGTTTTGGCACTTTATACAATGTAGTACCTGGCATGAGCAACTGGACAGGGAAGACAGAGTAAAAAAATTTAGAAAAATATATACCCCTGGAGGTAATTTGAGTATGACGGTAAAAGCGATGAAAGCAAGTGAAGTAGCAAAGAAAGTAGTGAACAATCAGCCATTGTTCATCCTGGATGTACGAAATGGAGATGCCTTTGCTGATTGGAAAATCGAAGGCGGGAATATCCAGTATATAAATACCCCTTATTTCGATTTATTGGACGGCGTCGAAGAAGTGGTTTCAGAATTGCCGACAGATAGAGACATCCTGGTAGTCTGTGCAAAAGAAGGCTCTTCCGTCATGGTGGCAGAAATGCTGTCAGAGGAAGGTGTTGACGTGGTCTATCTTGAAGGCGGCATGAAAGCTTGGAGTGAGCACCTGGAACCAGTGAAAGTCGGTGAATTGCAAGGCGGCGGCGAATTGTATCAATTTGTTCGTCTTGGCAAGGGATGCCTGTCGTACATGGCCATCTCTGAAGGGGAAGCCGCTGTTATTGATGCAACACGCATGACAGATATCTTCTTGGACTTCGCGCAGGAAAAAGGCGCAACCATCAAGCATGTATTCGATACGCATTTGCACGCTGACCATATTTCCGGGGGCCGTGCAATTGCAGAAGCAACAGGCGCAACTTATTACTTGCCGCCGGCTGATGCGGAAGAAGTGGTATTTGGCTATACGGCTTTGGAAAACGGCTTGGAAGTGGCGATCGGCAACTCGAAAATCGACATTGAAGCTCTTTATTCACCGGGGCACACAATCGGTTCTACCTCATTCATCGTAGACCATAAATACTTGATGACAGGCGATATTCTATTCATCGACTCTATCGGACGGCCGGATCTTGCAGGCTTGGCTGATGACTGGGTTGGCGATTTAAGAGAATCCCTGTACACACGTTACAAGGAATTAGCCAATGAACTTGTGGTTCTGCCGGCTCATTTCATGATCATGGAAGAGTTGAACGAAGATGGCAGTGTCGCTAAAAAATTAGGTGATCTGTTCAAGGAAAACCATGGCCTGAATATTGCAGATGAGCAGGAGTTCCGTGATATGGTCACAAAAAACCTGCCGCCGCAGCCGAACGCTTATCAGGATATCCGCAAAACGAATATGGGCAAGATTACGCCTGATGAAGAAGTTCAGCGTGAAATGGAAATCGGACCAAACCGTTGTGCGGTTCGCTAAGCAACGATTTAGAGAAAAAAGTTAACAGTAAATAAAAACCAAAAGGAGAGATTTTGATGAACGCAGATAAAGTATTGGATGCAAAAGGGCTGGCATGCCCAATGCCGATCGTAAAAACAAGAAAAGAAATGAAAGAAATGGAAAGTGGACAGATTCTTGAAATTCTGGCAACCGATAAGGGTGCGAAAGCGGATTTAGTTGCATGGGCAAAATCCGGCGGCCATGAGTTGCTGGATTCGCAGGAAAATGGAGATGTCTTTACATTCTGGATCAAGAAAGGCTAAGAGCCGGATTAAAGGGCATCGCCATGATGCCCTTTTCCCTTTTAGAGAGGTGAAAAGAAATGAGTATGGACTTTATCATTGTCATTTTTCTGATCGGCTTTGTAGGTTCCTTCATTTCAGGAATGGTGGGAATCGGTGGTTCGATTATCAAGTATCCGATGCTGCTCTACATACCGGTGATGTTGGGGTACACGGCATTCAGCGCCCATGAAGTCTCGGGGATCAGTGCCATCCAGGTCTTTTTTGCGACGATTGCCGGTGTTTGGGCATACCGTGGCAGCGGCTATTTGAATAAAACCCTAATCGCTTATATGGGGGGCGCCATTTTAGTGGGGAGCTTCATCGGCGGCTACGGATCGACTTTGCTGTCTGAGCAGGCCATCAATATTGTCTACGCGGTACTGGCGACCATCGCGGTTGTCATGATGTTCATGCCGAAAAAAGGCGTGGATGATATCCCGCTGGATCAGGTTACTTTCAACAAATGGCTGGCAGCAGGATTGGCGTTTATCGTCGGGATCGCTGCCGGAATCGTTGGGGCAGCCGGTGCCTTTATCCTGGTGCCGATCATGTTGGTCGTATTGAAGATCCCGACCCGGATGACCATCGCGACTTCGCTTGCGATTACCTTTCTGTCCTCCATCGGTTCGACAGTCGGCAAAATCGTTACCGATCAGATTTTGTATGGCCCGGCAGCTGTTATGATTGTCGCAAGTATACTAGCAGCGCCTCTTGGAGCGAAGCTGGGGCAAAAAATGAATACCAAATACCTGCAATGGATATTGGCTCTACTGATTTTAGCTACAGCGATTAAAATCTGGACAGATATCCTTTAGTGCAAAAAGAGAGGGCGCCTTGTAACAGGCGCCCTCTCTTTTTATCAGTCAGCGCTTTGGGCGCTTATTTTTTCGATTCGGTTTGGTGGGTAAGTGTAGTTGCCAGTGCGCTCGATTTGAGCTACTTCATACATGGCGAGTGCGACATCTCTTGCTTCGACAGGCTTATACTTTTTCATTTTTCCCTTCAGCAATTTGCTGAGGGCCGGGCTAAGGATGGTGGCTGCTTTTTCACCCAATCGAAATTCCTGACGATTGCCAAGCAGTAAAGAGGGCTGGAAAATATGAAGTGCCGTCAAGCCTATTTTCTTCAGGCGGACTTGCAGCTGCCCTTTGGTACGGCTGTAGAAGACTTTTGACTCAGCATCAGCACCCAAGGCAGTGATGATCAGAAAGTTCTTTGCCTGCTGCGACTTTGCCAATTCAGCCATCTTTAAGGGATATTCATAATCGACTTTTTTGAATGCATCCTGTGATCCGGCTTTTTTAATGGTGGTGCCGAGACAGCAATAGACATCATCTACATCAAAGTGCTTAGCATAATCGTCCAGTTTGTCGAAATCCGTGATTACTTGTTCCAGTTTTTCATGTGCCATGTCGAGTGGACGGCGCACCAAAATTTTCACCCCTTTGTAATGGGGGCTTTCTAGGAGGATATGGAGCAATTCGTTGCCGACCAGTCCGCTGGCACCTGCCAGTAAAGCGGTTTTGTTGTTCATTTTGAACGACTCCTTTTTCTGTGTCATCTATCTGTTAGAACTTACTATACCCCACTATACAGGGAATTGTCTTTTTTGCTTTGATTCTTTGGCTGAAGGGGTACAATAAGAGAAAGATCGATAGGAAAGGAAGAAGCGCATGAAACCAGTGATAGTCGCTGAAAAACCAAGCCAGGCAAAAGCCTATGCGGAAGCATTCAAGTCCGTGAAACGCGATGGCTATATTGAACTTGCACCCGATGCGATTTTTCCAGAGGGTGCCTATATCACATGGGGAATCGGACATCTTGTGGAACTAAAAGAACCGAAGGCCTATGACCCGAAATGGGGAAAATGGTCGCTGACTGCGCTGCCGATTTTGCCGGATACCTATCAGTTTCAGGTGGCAAGAGGCAAGGCACAGCAATTTGGCATCATCAAAAAATTGATTTTCCAGACCGATACGGTCATCAACGCCTGTGACGTTGACCGGGAAGGCTCCAATATATTCTATAGCATCTATTACCAGACAGGTGCCAAAAACAAGAAGATTCAGCGGTTATGGATCAATTCACTGGAAGCGGATGAAGTGAGGAAAGGCTTTCAGGAACTGCGGGACAATCGGCAGGACCTATTATTGTATCAGGAAGCCAAAGCGCGTCAAATCAGTGATTGGCTCGTCGGGATGAACGGATCCCGCCTATATTCCCTTTTGCTTCAGGAAAAAGGCATTCACGAAGTCTTTGCCATCGGACGTGTGCAGACACCAACCGTGTTCCTGATCTATCAGCGCGAAAAAGAAATTGAAGCGTTCGTACCAGAGCCTTTTTATGAAATTGAAGGTGTTTTTGACGCGGAAAAAGGGCGCTACAAGGGCAAAGCAAAGCTGAGGGCAAAAGAGCGGAAAGAAGCGGAAGAGCTTTTGGCCAAACATGCCATTACTGCCAAGGAAGAAGGCATTGTGACTCAGATGAAGACCACCGAAAAACGCACACCGCCGCCACAGCTTCATTCGTTATCGACCTTGCAGGCTGCAGCGAACCGGAAATGGAAATACAGTCCGGCTAAAGTGTTGTCTGTCATGCAGGGATTGTATGAAAAGAAACTTGTCAGCTATCCAAGAACGGATACCCAGCATATTACACCGGGTGAGTTCAGCTATTTGGCAGGACAGGTCGAAAAATACCAACAGCTGATTGATGTACCATTCCCGATTGCTTCCAAATCACCGAAAAAGAGGTTTGTGGACAGCTCTAAAGTCCAGGAGCATTATGCCATCATTCCAACAAAAACCATTCCGACCGCAAGAAAACTGGAAGGGTTGGCAAGAGACGAACGAAATCTCTATGAAGAAGTTTTGCGCACAACTCTAGCGATGTTCCATAAAGATTACCGCTACGCCGAAACCAAAGTGACTACGGACGTCAAAGGACTGGCATTTTTCACAACTGGAAAAACCGAGCTTGAAAAAGGCTGGAGAGAGCTGTTTCCACCCGCAAAGGAAACCAAGCAGGAACCCTCTTTGCCGGAATTGCGGGAGCAGGAGCGGGTGAAGAGCAAGGTCGACATAAAAGAAAGTATGACGACACCGCCAAAACCCTATACGGAAGGCCAGTTGATCGCCATGATGAAGACCTGCGGGAAGTTTGTCGAGGATGTGGAAGACACCGAGATCCTAAAAGAAGTCGAAGGACTGGGAACAGAAGCGACAAGAAGCGGAATCATCGAGACGATCAAACGCCATCAATACATTTCAGTAACTAAAAACATCGTTTCAATCACTGATAAAGGACGCATCCTGTGCCAGTCCATCGAAGGGAACTTGCTTTCCAGCCCGTCGATGACCGCGAAATGGGAGACCTATCTGAAGAAAATCGGGAAGGGCGAAGGTTCGGCGGAGGTGTTTCTGGCGACGATCGGCAAATTCATCCAAAAGCTGCTCGATGAAGTACCTGGGCAAATGCAGAAGAACGGATTGCCGGCACAGATGGCGACGCCCAGCGCCAAAGATGAAATCGCTCCTTGTCCGAGATGCAAGACCGGTATGATCGTATCAAGGAGAGGCTCTTACAATTGCACCGAACACGCCAATGGCTGCAAGCAGTCATTTCCGGCAACCTTCCTGAAGAAGCGGTTAACGGCCAAGCAGATTGAATACTTGTGCACAAAAGGGAAGACGCCAGTCATTAAAGGCTTTGTTTCGAAAAACGGCAAGAAGTTCAACGCCAAACTGGTGTTGGAAGAGGGCAAATTGAAGATGGAGTTTTAAAGGTTTTAAGTAGGGCTGAGACTCAAAAGCTTGATTGGTTGCAATGGCTCCAGTCTTTCTTTGATAATGAATAAAGAAGACATAACCTAACAATTCACTGGAAAGGGAGTTTCGCATGAAATATAATTTTGATGAAATCGTCAACAGAAGAGGCACTTACTCCATGAAATGGGATGGAGGGGACCTGATCAAACAATTCGGTCTTACTGAACGATACGATGAGGACACGATTCCGCTGTTTACCGCCGATATGGATTTGCCGGTTCCTCAGCCTTTAGTTGAAGCTTTGCACAAAACAGTGGATCACCGGATTTACGGCTATTCCGTTTTTCCGGATGAATACTTTGAGGCCATCCAGTCCTGGATGCAGAAGCGGCATGGCTGGAAAGTCGAAAAAGAGCAGATTGTCTATAGCCCAGGCACGGTTCATGCATTGAATATTGCGGTTAAGGCATTTACGAATTTGGAAGATGGCATCATCATCCAACGTCCAGTTTATCCTCCTTTCACTTCCGTGATTGAAGGAAACGGCAGAAAAGTAGTGAACAACGCGCTGAAACAGGAGGCCGATGGTTATTATTCCATCGATTTCGAGGATTTCGAAGCCAAGGCAAAGGATGACCATACGACAATGTTCATTCTTTGTAATCCACATAACCCGACAGGCAGACTCTTCAATGAAGAAGAGTTGAAAAAGATGTCTGCCATCTGCCATGAACACAATGTCTTAATCGTGGCTGATGAAATCCATGGAGATTTGCTGCGCCGTGGAAAGGAATTTATTCCGATGGCTAAAGTAGCCGACCAAACCGACCATATCATCACCTGTACAGCCATCAACAAAACCTTTAATGTTGCGGGATTGCATTGCACCAATGTCATCATTTCGGATGAAGAGCTGCGCACTAAATTCGCCACTGAAATGGGTATGCAATTGGCCTCTCCATTTGCCATTGCTGCATTGATTGCCGTTTATAACGAAGGTGAGGATTGGCTTGAGCAGTTAAAGGATTACGTTGATGGCACAATGGTGTATATAAAGGAATTCTTAGCTGAAAAAATGCCTGAAGTGAAGGTAGCCATTCCGGAAGGCACATATATTATGTGGCTGGATTTCAGCGGCTACGGCATTTCAGCAAAAGATATCCACGACCGTATCTATAATAAAGCCAATGTCCTGCTGGAAGACGGCAGCATGTTCGGTGAAGAAGGGGAATTCTATCAAAGAATCTGTACACCTTCCCCACGGCCGCTCATTAAAGAAGCTTTAGAACGAATAGCCAAAGAATTCGAAGACATTTCCCATAAAAAGGATTTGAGAAAAGTAGAGGAACAATAAACTGTCTGATTTTACAGGCAATTGAATTTACTGTCACTTTACCTTTACTGCGAAATTTAGTATAATAAAAAGACTTGGAAAACGATAGCGTTTCCGACTTGGTATAAAATTCCATTCGTAATTGTGGCTACTGCCCATCTCACATCTAATTTTATATCTTGGTTAAATATTTCAGACGATAGAGCTGATATAAAAGCCGAAAAGATTGCCTTGAAACAGAGGTGATTCTTTTCGGCTTTTTCTATTTCTGAAAAAGAAAGGAAGCGAATTTCATGCATTACTTTGTGGATCACAAGAAAAAGAAAATCCATCAACGCCAATTTGCGGGAGACCGGTGCGGGTTTGTAGAAACGCCTGTGGAAAAAAGGGAATTTACAGATCGTGCTGATTATATCGAGCAGCTGGAGGAAGAAGATTCGTATGAGTTCTGTCCCCATTGCCAGACAGCCCAGACCATCAGCAGCTAAAAGAGATTTTATAGAAGGCGGAAGGCTCCAAGAAGTTATCAAATTGAAAAAAACCATGGACGAGTAGTTTGTCCATGGTTTCAGAAGTCAGCTAAAGCTGGCTTTTTCTTATTTGGCGTTTTCCAGCAACAACACAATATACCCTTTATCCGAAATGAAGTTCCAGTCGAGGAACACTTCCAAAATAGATTGCTCGAGAATAGCTTCGATGCGTGTCTGCAATAATAATCTTCGCTCCAAAGGACGCTTCACTAATTTCAATTCCTCGACAAAGCCACCACGGATCAACTCTTTTTCGATTTCAACAAAAATTCCGGACCGCTCGATCAATAGTGTCCGGTTGTTTAACCAGTACAGCTCTGTCGATTCAGGTGTTTTTTGTGCTTTTCGGCTGGCTTCATTCACTTCTTCACGGACACTTTCAATCTGAATAGCTGAATCCCATTCAATTTCTTTTGCTCCAGACTTATCCGCCATGATCGCCAATATCATCCCGGTTTGATCGTCTAAATTCCAGTCTGCATATACCTCTTCAACTTCCAGATTTCCAATCTTCCATAAATCCAATTTTATATCTGCTGCCAACTGGTTCATCAATAGGTCCCGCGTTTCCAACACCCTTCGATGCTCCTGCTGTTTTAGCAAAATTCTTTCAGTTGGAGCCAAAAATCCCCGAAGGTGTATAGAAATAAAAGGAGGTTTGACTGTCACGAATACTGAGGTAGGCCCTTTTCCAAAATGGTCACGCAATAAGGTGGAAATATAGCTGCCGACTTCAGTGTGCATTGTTTTTTCTTTGGACATGTTTAGCTCTCCTTTTATTGTGTGGCTGTAAAGTTCCGGCTGTTTGTTATTGCTCAATTGGCTTCATTATACGGGATTAGCACGGGCATTTAAAGAAATCGAAATGAGATATTGGGATTTTGACTTCTTAATTCTGTATTTTGGAAGAAAGGAGCGATTTTGTAAAAAAGTTTAGGATTTTTGAATCAGGAATAAGGTTTTTCATTTGTTTATTTGTTTGGTACCGGTAAAAAAAGGGTATTATTTGGAAAAAGCTGCCCGGGCATTTTTCTGCTCGCTTGACCAAGAAAGGAGGATTCCATGCCTTCATCTACAGTCAAAACCGTTGACTACACAAAAGAGAAAAACCGTAGAGTCCATGCCAAAAGAAACGTCTGGTCAGGACTTTTATTTGGTATCGGCTTAGTGGCGTTTATCGACGAAACTGTATTTCATCAATTGTTGCACTGGCATCATTTCTATGATCGATCCACAACGGATGCAGGACTAGTTTCAGATGGCTTATTTCATGCTTTCAGCTGGTTTGCGACTGTAGCTTCCCTGTTTCTTTTGGCTGATCTCCAACGGCGAAAAGCCTGGTGGCCTAAGAGATGGACAGGTGGCATATTGGTTGGTGCCGGAGCCTTTCAACTTTACGATGGCATCATTCAACATAAGTTATTAGAGCTTCACCAAATTCGCTACGGCGTGGATTTGTTGCCGTATGATCTGGTTTGGAATATTACAGCGGTGATTTTGCTTTTAGCTGGAATAGTTCTGCTTTGGCAAACCCCGAACACGCCAATAAAGTCCAATGGAAATCGGTAGTGAACCTCGAATTCTCCAGTCTTTTATCAAAGTGTGTGCCTGCAATTATCATCACAAGAAAAATAGTGGCTTTACTTTTCGTACTTTCCTTTTAATGGAACGAATAGGACTTCATTTAAAATTGTGGTATGGGTTTTACCGTCTATATCCTTTTCAATCAAACGGAGTTCCTGGCTGAATGAGTTTCCAACCGGAATAACCATTTTTCCACCCCCATTTAATTGTTCGAGCAGTTCTCTCGGCACTTCGGAAGCCGCAGCGGTGACCATGATCCGGTCGAAGGGTGCGTGTTCTTCCCATCCTTCACTGCCATCACCCAATTTATAATGAATGTTTTGGAAACCCAATTGCTCTAGCCGCTCTTTTGCGCGCTTCTGCAATTCTTCAATTCTCTCGATGGTATAGACGGTTCCAGAAAAAGCGGCCAGCAAAGCGGTTTGAAAACCTGACCCTGTTCCGAGTTCGAGTACTTTCTGTTTTGGCTGAAGGTCAAGTGCTAAGGTCATTTCGAGAACCAAAGATGGTTGAGAGATGGTTTGTTCAAATCCAATCGGCAGGGCTTGGTCGAAAGAGGCCAGGTCCTTGTTGGTGTCCATAAAAAAGCTGCGGTCCATCTGTTTGAAATAGGAGATGATTTCTTTTCGTTGACTGTTCATTACTTCCACCTGCTTTCTTTTATTGGAGCTGCACCAAACGGAGTAGCTGAGCCATGCATTTTCTGAGCAGTCTTGTTACGTTAATTTTAAGGAAATCATTGCGAACTGTATAGTAATTGCTACGGAGATCGGTGTCTTCAAAGAAGGGGTGTTTATGATGGGATTTCAGCAAAAGACCATTAAAAAAATTGAAGAAGGACTCTATCAAAACGGTCGGCCACTGGAACTTGCTACATTCGGGATGGGGTGTTTCTGGGGACCGGAGGCGAGGTTCGGGAGCATCCCTGGAGTCGTCCGAACGCGTGTCGGTTTTGCGGGTGGAACGTTCCCGTCTCCTACTTACCGCAGCATGGGCGATCATACAGAAACAGTCCAAATTGAGTTTGATCCATTGATGATCAGCTATGCAGAGGTGCTTAGGGAATTTTGGCAGAATCATTACCCGAATCGCGATAATTATAAAGGGAGACAGTATATCTCTTTACTGCATTACCACACAGAGCAACAGCGGCGAACGATTGACGTAATCAAAGAAGAAATGGAGCTGCAGTTAGGGGAGCTGATTGAAACGGAAATTTCACCTTTCAGCCAATTCACTCCGGCCGAGGAACGTCATCAAAAATACTACCTGAAGCGTTATCCGAAAGCATTGGAACAGACCGCTGAACTTTACCCGAACCCGGCATTGCTGACGGACTCAACTTTCGCTGCCCGGTTAAACGGATTTGTGAAAGGCTTCGGTACAAAAGCTGGTATGCTGGAAGAAATGGCTCAGTGGAACATTGACGAACAAGAAAAGGCCTATTTGATTGATCTTTTTTCAAAGATGAAATGGTAGACCAAGTAAAAGGAGAAAAAACCGAACGAACGCAGTTTTCGGTTTTTTTTTTTTGCGTTTTTTAAAAAAAGGGAAAGACAGCGAAGGCAGAGAACATAGAACTGTACGGTTTTTTAAAATAATATTAAGAAGAGGTGACACCCAGTGGATCAAACAACTTTGATTTTGGCATTGTTGCCAATCCTCATCATCCAATTGGCTCTGATGATTTTTGCATTGGTAGACTTGATAAAAAACCCAAATCCAAACGGTCCGAAATGGATGTGGGGCATCTTTATTGTTGTCATTAACATTATTGGACCCATTCTATACTTTGTCATTGGGAGGAAAAATTATTGAACATCGTAGAAGTAGAAAGACTGACAAAACGTTATGGACAGGAAAATGCAGCTGAAGAACTCTCTTTTGCATTGGAAGAAGGCACGGCCACGGCTTTGATTGGTCCGAATGGAGCAGGGAAAACGACAACTTTATCGATGTTGGCTGATCTCCTGTCTCCGACCAGTGGGAAAGTCACGATGGCCAAAGGGCTGACAATCGGCTTTCTTCCCCAGTATCCGCAATTTTTTCCTTGGTTGACAGCTCTTGAATTTACAGAAATGGCTGCAAAACTAAGTGGTGTTGAAACAAAGAAAGCGAGATTACAGGCAACGCGCACATTGGAATTTGTAGGACTCGGAACTGCCTTGACTAAAAAAACCGGAGCTTTTTCAGGAGGGATGAAACAGCGTCTGGGTCTTGCGCAGGCCATTGTCCATCAGCCAAAACTGCTTCTTTTGGACGAACCGATTTCAGCTCTGGATCCTACCGGACGTCGGGAAATCATGGATTTGTTGAAATCTCTGCAACAGGATACGACGATCCTGTATTCGACCCACATTTTAAACGACGCGGAAGAAATGACAGACCAGTTGCTGTTTATGAAAGACGGGCGGCTGATTGAGCAAGGCTCGTTGAGTGAAGTCAGAGATCGGCATGCCAATCCCCGTATCCGAATCCGGTTTCAAAACTATGCCCAAGCGGTGGAGTTTGCTGAAGGACAGGCATGGGGTTCTGAAGTTAAAGAGAATTCCATCTTTCTTCCGGTTCAGAAAAGTGGTCCAACCATGCAGCAGGTACTTCAGGTTTTGGCTTCTAAAAAACAAGATGTTCTAGGCGTCGAGTTTCAAACAGCTTCATTGGAAGAAATCTTTTTAAAGGTGGTTGCTGGCAAATGAAGCATTTCGGCATTTTGATGCAAAAAGAGTGGCGGGAAAATATACGGAATTATAAAATTTACTGGATACCTGCTATTTTTATCCTTTTGGGAATTACAGAACCTGCAGTGAATTACTTTCTTCCGCAAATACTGGAAGCATCCGACGGTTTGCCGGAAGGTGCGGTTTTTGAAATACCGACCCCGACACCGGAACAAATTTTAATGGCGGTCCTTCAACAATTTCAAACCATTGGTATGGCTGTGCTAATTCTCGCGTATATGGCAACCATAGCTGGGGAACGGAAAAGTGGAACTGCGACTTTATTGTATGTGCGCCCACTCTCTTTTTCCGCTTATTTCTTAAGTAAGTGGGTGGTGGCGGCTGCCATTTCCTTGGCCAGCGTTTGGCTCGGTTTCTTTTCGGGCTATTACTATACACGGTTATTTTTCGGAGAGGTAGAAATCATCAAGCTTCTTCAAATGATCGGCTTCTATAGTTTCTGGGTATTGCTCATCCTCACCATTGTTTTAGCTGCAAGTGCCGCTTTGCCAAATGGTGGACTTGCCGCCGCTGCCGCATTTGCTTTATATGTGCTTCTTCAATTAGCCGATGGTCTTTTGGGGGCGAATTGGTCTGTCTCACCAGTCAAAATCCCTCAGTATGCAGCAACTTGGCTGACAGGGAACCCGGATCTTCCCAGCCTCTGGGGAGCCGTCGGAATTACTGTTGTTATCATTTTGGTTTTATTCGGTTTCGGAAGCTGGATATCTCGGAAAAACAAAGCTAAAACAAAAGTCTAATAGGGAAATAAATCGGATAAAAAGCGGCAAGGGCTTTGCTGGGATATGTACTTTTGGGATAAAATCGGAAGTTTGGCGAAAAGGAGCTGGAGCAATTGCTGCATCATGTAGAACTTAATGTTTCAAATTTACCGGAAGCCAAATCGTTTTACAGTGAGCTGTTGCCGCCGCTCGGGTATGCCCTGTTTCAGGAATGGGAAAAAGGCTTCAGCTACAAGTCAGGTCCAACATATATCGTGTTTGTGCAAACGGAGGAGCAATTCATCCAGATTCCATATCACCGGAAACAAACGGGGTTGAACCATTTAGCCTTTCAGGCAGCTTCACGCGTGCAAGTGGACGTGATGACTCAAAAAATGAGACAATGGGGAGCGCAAGTCCTGTATGAAGATCTTCACCCTTATGCAGGTGGTCCAAATTATTATGCGGTTTTCCTTGAGGGGCCTGATCGCTTGAAAATTGAAATCACAGCACCAGGTGAAGGGAACGTCCATGTATAAGGAAAGCTTGGAACGTTTTTGGCTGCGTTGCCAAAAGAAAAGAAGGGGGTATGACAACCCCGTGGACTGAATCAGAATCGAATAGAGGTTAATTTTTATGAAGAAACTGGCAGTATTCTTACTGCTCGCGCTAGTGGTATGGGGTGGAATCTGGAGCAGCAATAAGTGGGTGCAAACCACTGAATATACAATAGCATCGGATAAGATGCCGGAAGCTTTCGATGGAGCAAGAATTGTTCAGGTATCCGATTTACATAACGCGACTTTTGGAAGAAATCAATCGTCGCTGATTGAAAAGGTGGAAGCGGCTGAACCTGATGCCATTTTTTTGACAGGAGATCTTGTGGACAGCAACCGCTATGATCTGGATGCCAGTTTGGTTTTGGTGGATGCCCTCGTAGAAATGAGTGAAGTATATTACGTGACTGGCAATCATGAAGTGGCTTCCAATAAGGTAGACGAAATTATGGAAGCATTGCAGGAACGAGGTGTCACGGTCCTGGCGGATGATTCTGTCGAATGGAGAAAAGATGAGGAAACAATCCAGATTGCAGGAATCGATGATCCGCTCATGGAACCTGATTTCCATGAGGAAGAAGTGACTCAGCATAGCCTCGATCAGGCACAGTTGACGGACGATTTTACATTGTTGCTGGCACATCGACCGGAATATTTTTCTATTTATGCGGGAAGAGGCGTAGATGTCGTCTTCTCTGGCCATGCTCATGGCGGACAAATCCGTATTCCTGGAATTGGTGGGTTGATTGCTCCGGGGCAAGGGTGGTTTCCTAAAGTGACGGAAGGAATCTTCGAAAAAGGTCAATCGAAAATGGTTGTCAGCCGCGGGCTTGGCAACAGTACTTTTCCTGTCCGTATTTTCAATTTGCCGGAAATTGTTGTTGTAACGCTGGAAAAAGGATAAGCGAATGATGGGTCGTGAATTATAGGCTGACTGATGTCTGTCCAACCACCGGCAGCTGATCAGGCTTGCCGGTTTCAAGCCGATCGCTGATTAGTGAATGCAAACAGGGAGGCTGCTAAGTGTGATCAAGAAAAAAGAAG
The DNA here is from genome assembly GCF_050686535.1 of Planococcus sp. SE5232. Taxonomy (NCBI): domain Bacteria; kingdom Bacillati; phylum Bacillota; class Bacilli; order Caryophanales; family Caryophanaceae; genus Planococcus; species Planococcus sp. SE5232. The sequence continues at coordinate 559,128 of NZ_JBOGCP010000001.1, forward strand.
TTTCATTGCACCGTTATTCCTCAAAAGTGTCAATTGACTATGATCTGCCATCAGATCAGCTGGAGTTTACACGATTGCCGAAAGAAATTGTGGAAAAAGATGCCAAAGATCCATTAAAGCATTTCATCATCATCAAAGCACGTGGAGAAGATGCCGGGTTTTTTGAATTGGATGAATCGGAAGACCGCAAGAAATACTCAGACAATCCGAAAGCTTTGTTGTTGAGGGGATTTTCTGTGAATCCGAAATTTCAGGGCAGAGGCATCGCGACCGGTTCAATCTATGCACTACCTGAATTCATGGAAACGGAATTCCCGGATTTTGATGAAGTGGTGCTGGGGGTCAATGCCCGCAATATACCAGCTCAGCGCCTGTATCAAAAGGCAGGATTTACAGACACAGGCAGACGGATTATGCGCTCTAAAGGCGAACAATATGTTATGTCCCTGTATACAAAAAAAGCCAAGTGACAGCAGAAATGCTGCCGCTTGGCTTTTTGCATTTATTCAAAATAAAGGTGCTTATGCAGACTGCAGCCTGGATTGAACGGTGAAGAACAGCTTGGGCAAGTAGATGCACAGGCTAGATATTCATCAACAGACAGGTCGTATCCGCAGGTTCCGCATAAAACCGCCTTTTCATGGAAACGATCCCTTGGCCAAACCTGATGCTTTCCGCAGCCGGCAGCTGCATGGCATTCAAAGCAGGGGAAATATTCCTGGCAGCAAAAGAACTTGATGGCGATGCGGTCGATGGGGGAATGGTAATGGGCGCAACGTGTTTCGGCGTCCACTTGAATGCCTTTCACTCTATGATGGTGGGCCATTTCAAATCTTCCTTTCTGAAAAGGGGATAGGATGTATGAGTGGAATCCGGGAAATCTTCACAGATTGTTTCAAGTACTTGTTTGCAAAGCTCATTGAAAATAATCACTTTGATTTATAGGGTTCAGTTTCTTTCTATGCTACTATGAAAGGGACGAAACTACGAATCTAATTCTTCGGGGCAAGGTGAAATTCCTTACCGGCGGTGAGCAGGAAACTGCAAGTCCGTGACCCGATTGAGCGAATGCGGACATAGGCCACTATGTTTTGAGCGCTCAAGCGGTGGAGCTGGTGAAATTCCAGCACCGACAGTTACAGTCTGGATGGGAGAAGAATTCAGAGATCGGCTTCGTTATGTGCCTCTTCTTTTCAATTAGTTGAAATTGAAAGGAGGAATTTGTATGACCAAAAACTCTTTTCAGGGACCAGTCCCTGAAATCACGATGCGATCATTTTTAATCCCGCTCCTTTCCTTCAAGGAAAATGGGCTTCTTCAAGGTAAGAAAAACTGCCGGAAAACCGGCAATCTTGAAAAAGAAGCAGGGCACATGTACATCTATTTATGGATACAAAACCTTCTGAGCAACCCTTTCCTCACCACCCATAAGCCCCATGGTGGAAAGCACCCAAAAACTCGTACGGCCCCAATTGAATACAGTCTGGCAAACAGAACGGAGGAGTGTGCCTAAATGTTTACAGGTATTGTCGAAGAAGTCGGCCATGTCGCTTCAGTCCGCACTAAACCCCAGGCTATGGAATTAACGATTTCCTGTGCGCTGATCTTAGAGGACATTAAACGCGGAGACAGCATCTCCATTAATGGAGTTTGTTTAACTGTCTCTACATTCAGTTCCAGCACATTCACAGTCGATGTCATCCCGGAAACGGTCAAGTCTTCGACGATGATCGGATTGAAAGCAGGCGGACGCGTGAATTTAGAACGTGCTATGCCAGCTAACGGGCGTTTCGGCGGCCATTTTGTCAGTGGCCATATTGATGGCGTCGGTACGATCCGTTCAGTGAAAAAAGAAGCGAATGCTGTGACGAAGACAATTGAGCTCAATCCACAGTTGATGAAGTACATGATGCTGAAAGGTTCTATTGCAGTAGATGGAACTTCATTGACGATTTTTGCGCTTGGCCATAATACGGTGACCATTTCTTTGATTCCCACAACACAGGAAGATTCACTGTTAGGCGAAAAAGGCATCGGCGACAAGGTCAACATCGAATGTGATCTGTTGGCGAAATACACCGAACGTATCCAGACAGCAGAACCAAAGATCAACAGAGGCTGGCTGGCGGAAAACGGATTTTAAAAGGAGGCGCTGAAGAGATGTTCTACACCGTAGAAGAAGCCGTCGAAGATTTGAAAAATGGCAAAGCCATCATCGTCATCGATGATGAAGATAGAGAAAACGAAGGCGATTTCATCGCATTGGCAGAGTTTGCTTCACCGGAAATCGTCAACTTGATGGCGACTGAAGGAAGAGGGCTGATTTGTGTGCCAATTGCCCAATCCATCGCTCAAAGTTTGCAGATCGGCCTAATGACCGACCATAACACAGATGAATTCGGTACTGCTTTTACCATTAGTATCGATCACAAAGATACAACGACGGGGATTAGTGCTTTTGAACGCTCCCACACGATCACCAGTTTAGTGAAAGCGGATGCGAAAGCAACAGACTTTAAACGTCCTGGGCATATTTTTCCATTGATTGCGAAAGATGGCGGTGTGCTTGACCGCACTGGACATACCGAAGCAGCTGTCGATTTGGCGAAGCTTGCGGGATCACCCCCTGCAGGCGTCATATGCGAAATCATGAATCCGGACGGCACAATGGCGCGTGTGGACGATTTGCTGAAAGTGGCGGAACGGCTCGGCCTTGGTATTCTCACGATTAAAGATCTGGTATCCTACCAGCAAAAAAATCAAAACACGACAGCCTACTAATCTACCAGAGGAGATGGAACTGAATGACTGTACATTTTGAAGGATATTTAAACGGTGAAGGACTGCGGATCGGTATAGTTGTCGGACGTTTTAATGAATTTATCACGAGTAAACTGCTGGGCGGCGCGGAAGATGCTTTGAAGCGCCATGGTGTTGGAGAAGATGATGTCTCCATTGCCTGGGTGCCAGGAGCTTTTGAAATTCCGCTTGTAGCAAAAAAAATGGCGATGAGTGGAAACTATGATGCAGTCATCACTTTAGGGACAGTCATCAGAGGCGCAACTCCTCATTTTGATTTCGTCTGCAGTGAAGTCGCGAAGGGCGTATCAAGAGCCAGTGACCAAGCCAATATTCCAGTCATCTTTGGAGTTTTGACGACGGACTCCATTGAACAGGCAATTGAGCGTGCAGGCACAAAAGCCGGCAACAAAGGCTGGGAATCAGCAGCGGGTGCCATAGAAATGGCAAATCTGATGAAAAAATTATAATACAGCACTCCTGAGCTTTTGCTCAGGAGTTTTTTTGAGGTTAAAAGGCCGAATTTGGGGAATGGAAAGTATAACAGCAATAGGACTGATGAATCACAATGAAGCTGACTACAGAGAAAATAGTGAAATTACTGAAGGATACTTCTGAAGTGTATCTGAATGGGGAAAATTGATTTAGGGGGAGAGTTATGGACAAGATCATCTATTTGATCAGGCATTGCCAGGCGACCGGACAATCTCCGGATGCAGAATTGACTGAAGCGGGAAGAAAACAGGCGCAGGATTTGGCAGAGTTCTTGCGGGAACGGCAGGTGGCCCATTTTATTTCCAGTCCGTTTACACGTGCCATCCAATCCATCGAACCGGCAGCAGACCAGCTGGATTTGCCGATTGAAATCGATGACCGTTTGGCAGAACGCGTGCTAAGCACTGAAGATTTGCCTGACTGGATGGAAAAGTTGGAGGCGTCTTTTGGGGATGCAGATTTGAAATTGGCTGGAGGCGAATCGGGAAAAGAAGCAACGGCCCGAGCAATGGAAGTCTTGAGTGAAATGAAAGACAGAACCGCAGCGGTGACCCACGGAAACTTACTTGGATTGCTGCTGAAGCAAATCGACAAAAGCTATGGGTTTTCGGAGTGGAAAAAACTGACCAATCCGGATGTCTATGAAGTGACTATAAAACAAGGGATGCCTTCTGTGAAGCGTATTTGGAGCTGATTCCATAAAGTGGAATGCACATCCTCCATATCTGAAAGTGGGAGCTTGACTGTCTTTAAAGCAAGGCAAAAGAGCCGGCAGCGCTTAACTTGCTGCCGGCCTGAAACGCGTTCGCTTTTGCTTTACCCTATTATTAAAAAGGCCAATTATTCAAGCGTGTTTCCTTCATTTGGAATGGGATTGTTTTTCAGCATGCCGGCTAAATGATAGGTATTATAGGCAAGCCGCTGGATGGCGGATTTTGTGAATTCGTTGTCTCGGCCAGCATCCATATAGGAGTCTCCGGGACCAGCTTCACCCACCCAGTAGGCATCCACATTCGGCGGAATAACGAAGCCGATATGAGAAAGTCCATAGAGGATGGAAGCAGACGAGTGTTTGGCTCCATCTTCATTTCCAGTTACAATGGCACCGCCGACTTTGTTATAGAAAATAGCTTGTCCTTTGTCATTGGTGACGCTGCTGCTGCCGTATAGGCGCTCAATAGCTTGCGTGGCCAGTGAGCTTTTTTCTCCAAGCCAGATGGGTGTGCCGATAATGACAATGTCTGCAGCTAAAACTTTTTCCAGAATCTGGGGCCATTCATCTCCCTCGCCCATATCTGCTTGGACGCCATAAGCTATGGAATAATCAGCCAAACGAACAATTTCAGATTCTACCCCCAACCGATTATAATGGAATTGAACATCATTGATGAATCCTTCGGTATGGGAAGGCTCCTCTGAACTTTTTAACGAAGCATTAAGAAAAATCGCTTTTAATGTCTGCACGGTATCGCTCCTTTTAGGTGATCAGTCTTTGTAAATTCAACCGAGTCCGCTGTTGGCCAGCGGAATGGCAGTTCAACTTACACAGTCTCCTATTCCCTTTAGGAAGTAATATATGCAACATCCAATTCGAGTATTTGTCTGTAGAAAAGAGGTGGTTCAAATGAAAAGAACAGAGTTGTTGCCATATGGACTCATTTTTCTTTTGTTATTGATTAAAGTGAGTGTTTTTCGTGTGCTTATTTTTGACTCGAAATCGATTTTACAGATCCTCCTGATCGAGTTTCCGATGTGGGCTTTACTGTTGTCAGTTATTTTGATACTCGCTAAAAATCAGTTGTGGCGGACGGTCTGGCTTTTCAACCTGTTGGTTTCCGTCATCTTCTTTACAGTTACACTTTATATCCGCTATTATTCCACCATTCCGTCTTACTATGATTTGCAGCAATTGACGCAGACCGGCTCTGTCAGCAATACCATTACGATGCTGTCGTCTCCATGGGACTTCCTCTTTTTCCTGGACGCTGTCCTATTCGTATTCATAGCGCGGCGTTGGAAAAATCCTGTGAAGTTTACAGGATTGAAATATGTGGCTATCAGTACGGCAGCGATTTGTACGGTGACCGTCGTTTATGCGCTTCAACAGCCAATCATCGACGTTTCTTATTTTGCAAAAGAAAACGGTTTCCTGCAGTCTCAGATAGCCCAGTTGTATAACCGCTCCAATGAAACTGCACATGCTTCCTCAACCAAACTGTCAACAAAAGAGCTGGAAGAGCTTAAAGGCAATAACTATGTGAAGGTCAGTGAGCAGGAAAGCTTTGGAGTTGCCGAAGGCCGCCATCTTTTCGTCATTCAAGTGGAATCCCTGCAGAATTTTGTCATCGGCCGTAGCTTGAATGGCCAAGAGATTACACCGCATCTCAATGAGCTATTGAGTGAAAGTGCTTATTTTTCAACTGTCTTCCAGCAGGTGGGGGCCGGTACCACCTCTGATGCCGAATGGATGGTCAATACAGGTTTGTATCCGGAGGGGATGATTCCCACCGCCAATAGCCTGACAGGTAAAGAAGTACCGTCCTTGGCGCGGAGCTTGAAGGAAAAAGGCTATGGTTCTGCCACTTATCATGCTGACGATGTGTCGTTTTGGAACCGGGACGTCCTTTATCCGGTTCTTGGCTACGAGGAGATTTTTTCAATCGAAGATATTCCGGATATCAAACAGGTCGGTTTCGGCCCAGCCGATGAAGTGCTGTTCGATTTTGCAGCGAATGAGCTGCCTCGGCAGCTTGAAGCTTATGAACGCATCTATGCCAATATCGTAACCGTCACCAGCCATACACCATTCGAAATGCCGGATGATATGCAGTATCTAAATTTGCCAGCTGAGTATGAAGAAATGTACATTGGGAATTACCTGCAATCGATCCGCTACGCAGATGAACAAATTGGTGCATTTATTCAGACACTGAAAGACCAGGGCATTTATGATGAGTCCCTGATCGCTATTTTTGGAGACCATTCGGGTATGCATGGTACGCTGGTTACTGATGAAGACCAACGCTTGTTAAGTGGCTTTTTGGGACATGATTATTCATTGAAAGACCAATACACCATTCCACTGATTTTTACAGGCGGGAACTTGTTTGAAGAAACTGAAATGACCCGCCTCGGCGGCCAGGTGGATATCATGCCGACACTTTTGGCCTTGCTCGGCGTTGAACATGACGAGCCGATGATGGGGCATAACCTGTTCCAATATAAAAAGAATCTATTGGGCATGCGCTATTATTTGCCGGGAGGGTCTTACATCCAATCGGAACAATTGTATAAAGCGCCGGGGGCGAAACTGCCGGAAGTTTTGTATGACCTGAAAACCATGAGTGAACGCGCAAAAAACAGCGAAGCGAAAAAGCATATCGAGGATACGGAAACACTGATGAATTACGCTGATACCTTATTGAAAGGCTATATCGAGGAATGAGTTCCTCAGTAGAGAGTAAGCCGTTATAATAGAATGTAAGTAAGAGATAAGGGGGAACCGGTATATGGTAAAAGAGTTTGAAAAAGAAGTCATTCAGGCGATGGACAAAATGTTTGAAAACGAAATGAAAAAAGTCAATGACGCACTCGAACAAGAGCTGTTGATTTCGTTGATCGGTGAAGTGAATGCCGGTAAGTCATCCACTGTCAATAAGATCATCGGAGAGGATATCGCCAGCACCAATCCGATGCCAGGAGAAACGGTCAGTGTAGATCCTTACAATATCCGTGGATTGGAAAATATCAAATTCATGGACACACCGGGATTGAATGACCCAAATGACGAAAACCCTAAAAAAACGTTGGAGTTTGTCCAGAAATCCGATGTTGTGCTGTTTTTCCTGAATGCAGCAGGCACGGTGTTTTCTGAAAGTGAAAAAGAGAAATTCCATGAAATCGAAAAACACAATAAAGATATTTTGATTGTCTTAAATAAAATCGATGCGGCCGAAAATATTCCGTCCATCGTCCAGTTTGTCAAAGAGCATACCGCCCATAAATATAAAGTCATTCCGATTTCTTCGAAGACAGAAGAAAATTTGGAAACCTTAAAGAAGGAAATCCTTTTTTTGCTCGAAAAGAAGGGTAAGGACCTGCTCTTCGCCAAAAGCATGAAAGAAAAATCCTCTGCTGCTACACGTTGGATCATCGGCGCCGGCGTTTCGGCAGGGGTCATCGGTGCATCGCCGATTCCGGGTTCTGATGTGCTGCCGCTGACCACATTGCAGGCAGGGTTGATCATCAAATTATCGAATCTATACGATAAGCCGCTGACTAAAAAAGCGGCAAAAGACATGATTGTCGTCACAGCTACGCAGACCATCGGGCACACCATTTATCGCCAGGCGCTGAAATTCATACCCGGAGCAGGATCCATCATCGGTGGGACTGTGGCTTCGTCCATGACATTGGCGCTCGGCTACGGTGTGAAATACGCCTATGAAAATAATATTGCCATTGATTACGATATGATCGGCGATTTGTTTGAAAAGCTGAAAAATCGCGAGAAAAAAGCTTAAGAACTGCTGAACCGCCCTTCGAACCTTGAAGGGCGGTTTTCAAGTTGCTTGCGTCTTTCGGATTTGTCATTTAACTTTAGGAGAAAGATAGTCGGAGGTGCAAGATGAAGATATTGGTAGTGGAAGATAATCCGAGCGTCAGCTCCATGCTTGAGCTGTTCTTCTCAAAAGAAGGCATCCAAGGTGATTTTGCGGCTGATGGGCTGGAAGGTTACCGGAAGTACAAAGACAGCAACTATGATTTGCTGATCCTGGACTGGATGCTCCCGGGAATGGACGGCATAGCGCTATGCCGCAAAATCCGCGAAGAAGGAAACGCCGTTCCCATCATCATGTTGACAGCTAAAGACAGTGAATCCGACCAGGTCATCGGCTTTGAAATGGGGGCGGATGATTACGTGACCAAACCGTTCAGTCCGCTGACCTTAATGGCGCGCATCAAAGCGGTCACGCGGCGTACCCAGAAAACGGAACCTGTATCGGATCTGATCCAAACCGTCCATTTCACCGTCAATAAGGAAACACGGGATATTGTGAAAGACGGCCAGGAAGTCGACAGTCTGACTCCAAAAGAATTTGACCTGCTGATTTTCTTCCTGCAGCATCCGAAACAGGTGTTCAGCCGAGAACAATTGTTGGAACAGGTATGGGGCTATCAGTTTTATGGCGATGAGCGGACGGTGGATGTCCATATTAAACGCCTGCGCAAAAAAATCAACGGCGGGGACAAGCTGTTCCATACGGTATGGGGAGTTGGCTATAAATTTGAAGAACACACGAATTAAGTATTTCTATCAGCTGATCGCCAGCCATATGAGCATTTTGCTGATTGCTTTTTTGATTTTAAGCATTTTATTCGTGCGATATGTGGATGATTTTGCCTATGGTGAGAAAGCCGAAGAACTTGAAAATTATGGGGAGCGGATTATTGCCGAGCTGGAACGGACGCGTCCTGGCACCAATCTGCAGGCCTATGTCTCGATTCTTGAGGCACAGAATATCAGCTTCATCGTCTTTGACCAGCAAAGCCGGATTTTGTATCCGGTGTCCGGTTCGTTCCCTCCAGTGGAACTGACGCAGGAAGAGTGGAATGTCATTGAACAGGGAGATACCCTTGTCGTCAATCGTGACGTGGACCGATTCGATTTTACAGTGACATTTGTGGCCATGCCTTATTTCGAAAATAACCAGCTAGCAGGAGGAGTCCTGCTCGCCTCGCCCGTCAGCGGCGTCAGTGAAATGATCGCTGAGTTGAATAAAACCTTGATCACGACGGTCCTGGTGGCTTTAGCGATTGCCCTGCTGCTCAGCCTATGGTTATCGAAATTGCATGTCAGCCGGATTCAACGGATGCGAAAAGCAACCTCGATGATCAGCGAAGGCCATTACGATGTTAATCTGCCCGAGTCGAATTTTGATGAGTTTGGAGATCTGGCACATGACTTCAACAAGATGGCCGCCAAACTCCAAAAATCAAATGAGGAAATCGACCGGCTTGAAAATCGCCGTCGCCAATTCATGGCGGATGTCTCGCATGAAATGCGGACGCCTTTAACGACGATTGCTGGCATTATCGAAGGTTTGCGGAACAATATGATTGAAGAAGGCCAACGGGAAAAAGGCATCCGCCTGGCAAGCGATGAGACGAAACGGCTGATGCGCCTGGTCAATGAAAATCTGGATTATGAAAAAATAAGATCCAATCAAGTGGTACTGACGAAAGAGGAAATCGAAGCAGATGAGCTTTTGGAAATTATTCAGGAACAGCTTTATCTGCAGGCGAAAGAAAAAGGCGATTCAATCGTCATCAATACCAATCCTGGCGACGTCATCTACGGGGATATGGACCGGCTGATTCAAATTCTGATGAATATTGTCAAGAACGCGATTCAGTTTACAGAGAATGGAGTTATTTCGCTGACCAGCTATGCGGAAGCCGATCACATGGTGATCACAGTGGAAGATGATGGAGCGGGCATTGATATCGAAGAAATCGACATGATCTGGCGCCGGTTCTATAAAGCGGATTTATCGCGGGGCAGCGGCCAATTCGGACTGGGCTTATCGATCGTCAAACAATTGGTGACGCTGCATGATGGAGAAATTCAGGTGGAAAGTGAAAAAGGGCAGGGAACGAGATTCATCATCCGTCTGCCGCATAAAGAATGACCTGGAAGAACCAATTCCAGGTCTTATTTTTATTTCCTGAACTTTTTATTTTTGTTAAAACTCTGGTCATAGTTTATTCATAACTGCTTGATAAGCTTTGTATATCGACTTAGGAAAAGAGGGAATATACGTGAAAAAACTTTTATATATTGGAATCGGCGTACTGGCGGCCACAGCTATTTTTATGATGGTGGCATTTTCAGGAGATGAAACTGTTGCTGAAGTAGGAGATACAGAAATAACCAAAGAAGCATTGTATGACAAAATGGTGGCTTCCGCTGGAGCGGCCACACTTGATGCGATGATTTCCAACGAAGTGGTCAACCAGGAGGCGGATAAGGCTGACGTCAAGGTGACGCAGGAAGAACTTGATGCGGAAATGGCCGTCTATGAAGAAAGCTATGGCGGAGCGGAGGCGCTTGAACAGGCTCTTGCATCAAGCGGAATGTCGATAGATGATCTCAAAGAGGAAATGGAAATATACTTGAAGGTTGAAAAAATCGTAGGACCGGATATTGAGATAACGGATGAGCAGATCAGCACCTATTTCGAAGAAAACAAAGATTCATTTGAGCAGCCTTCGCAGGTAGAGGCGAGCCATATCTTAGTAGCTACGCAGGAAGAAGCAGATGAAGTTAAAGCTAAGCTGGATAACGGCGATGACTTTGCCAAGCTGGCAGCAGCATATTCGACAGATACAGCCAATGCTGATAGTGGCGGCGCTCTCGGGGCGTTTGGTGCAGGTGAAATGGCACCGGAATTTGAAGAAGCTGCATTCAGTATGGAAGTTGATGAAATCAGTGATCCAGTACAAACGGATTATGGATTCCACATCATACAGGTAACCAAAAAGACCGATGCAGTGGAAGCCAACTTGGAAGACAGCAAACAACAGATTAAGGAAACCTTATTTGATGAAGCATTAAATACAAAATATGCCGAATGGCTGGCTGAGAAAACCGAGTCATACGATATCGTCAATAAACTGACAGAATAGAGGAGGAAATAAAAATGGGTTATTATAATTCATCTGAACCGAAAAGAAATAAGAAAGGGTATTTCGCTTCCAGCTTTACAGGATTGATGGCAGGAGCATTATTGGTGGGGGTAATTCTGCCCGGAGTAACGGATACAGAGCCCGGAAACACTGAATCGGCGTCAACAACGGAAGCGGTCAGCGGATTGCAGACAAACTCAACGATTGTCACTTCAGATGTGACGGAAATCGTTGAAGAAACCAGCGATGCAGTAGTCGGGGTATCGAATTTGCAGGCAGCGCAGCAAAATCCATTTGCTTCACAGACAAGCAAAGATGCGGAATCACAAGAAGCGGGTGTAGGATCCGGTGTCATCTATAAAAAAGATGGGGACACGGCTTACATTGTCACCAATAACCACGTGGTAGAAGGTGCAGAAGAAGTAATGGTCACCTTGTCGGATGGTACGGAACTCGACGCTAAAGTGCTCGGTACAGATATTTGGACCGACCTCGCCGTGTTGGAAGTTCCAGGAGACAGCATTTCAACAGTGGCTGAGTTCGGAGATTCATCTGTATTGCAAGCGGGCGAACCGGTTATTGCCATAGGTAATCCTCTAGGTCTTCAATTCTCGGGATCTGTGACCACGGGTGTCATTTCAGGTACGGAGCGCTTGGTACCGATTGACGTAAACCAGGATGGCACCGAAGACTGGCAGTCAGAAGTTCTTCAAACCGACGCTGCTATCAGCCCAGGGAATAGCGGGGGTGCATTGATCAATGCTGAAGGACAATTGATCGGCATCAATTCCATGAAAATTGCCCAGGATGCTGTGGAAGGAATTGGACTGGCGATACCCGTCAACACCGCCATACCGATTATTTCTGACCTGGAAACAGAAGGAGCTGTAGATCGTCCGTCAATGGGCGTCGCGATTTTGGATCTGGCTGAAGTGCCAGCCCAATACCGCAGTTCTCAATTGAACTTGCCGGCAGAAGTGGAAGGCGGCATCGTCGTCGAATCAGTAGTTGAAGGCTCAGGAGCGGCAGCTGCGGGAATGAAAGACTTTGACGTGATCGTTGAAATGGATGGAAAACCAGTGAACTCCGTATTGGAGCTTCGCCAATATCTCTACAACGAAACCGAAGTCGGCGATACACTGAAAGTCAAAGCCTACCGAAATGGAGAACTCCAGAGCTTCGAGTTGAAACTGACGGAGAGCATTTGATGGAGAAAAGCAGAAGCGGCCGCTTAGCCCTGACAAGCGCTGGAAGCCTTACCGGTAATGGTGTTCTTTTAAGACGCTAAAATAAAACTGCTGGAGAAAAATCAATGATTTTTCTCCAGCAGTTTTGCGTTGTACGCGGTTTTCCCTAGGCAACAGCGACTTTCAGGAGATTGTGGCAAGTCTTTTGGATTTTTTTGAAAAGAAGAATGCTTTTATTCCATTAATAGAGCTTACAGTCCAAACCTGGCACAATACAGTCCGCCAGCTAAAATGCTGTCGGAATGAGGAGCGGCATTCACGGGCGATTGCATCGGCTGCTTTATCCGATACCGCCAGATGATGTGGAAACACAATCGAACCGCATAAGAAAAAAGCTTCCCGATAAACGGGAGGCTTTTTTTGGGGAACTTCTTAAGTTACACAGGTGCAGAAGTGTTAATCGAAAATGCCGAACCAATCTGTTCCGATTCCGAAGCCGACAATGATGAGAACCAGGACGACAAAGATGATGATGCCCAGCTGCAAAGGCTTGTAGCCTGTAGTCCTTGGCTCTTGCAGTCCTTCTTTCTCTTCAGGTGGACGGCGTTTAGCCTCTTCTTCAGTCTCTTTCATGTAATCGTCTTTATCGCTATTACTCATTTGAATGCCTCCTTGAACTTACTGTTAGTCATCTTTACCCGATAAAGCAAAGGTTCAATCCACGAACTTTTCTTCCGCCTGCAATTCGCGCTGAGTCAACTTCTGAGCCAACTCCCGGCCGAAAAGCTCTGAAGATTGCGGATCCCGGCCTGTAAGTATTTGTTTGCTGCCCCAGACAACATAAGCATCCTGGTCTTTCTCTTCATGGTAATCCGCGATTTTTTTCAATTCATCTTCGAGGCTGAACGGCAACAGATCCACCACTTCTTCCGGTTCCATATCGTTCGGATAACCGGTAACTTTCAGACCTTCAAGGATTCCGCGGCCTTCTTTGGTTTTTGTGAAAATCAGCGGAGCCGGTCCGTGGCAGACAGCTGAGACGATACCGCCCAGTTCATAGACAATGTTGATCACTGCATGCAAATCTTCGTTTTTCGCCAAATCAAACATGGCTCCGTGTCCGCCGACAATCATGATGGCATCATATTCACTGGCCTTAACATCGACGATCGGAGTTGTTTTATCCGCCATGCCCGATTCGTATTGTTTTTTATAAATTCCATCCGGGTCATAGTCTTTGCTGAGGCTCAGTGGATCGACCACTGGCTTGCCCCCGTCAATAGAAGCCAATCCCACAATGTGCCCTTCTTTTTCGAGCTCTAATGCAGGTGCGAACAATTCTTCCGCCCACCAACCGGTCACGTAATTATTTTCTTCGTCCGTGTAGCCATTGGATAAAACCGCTAATACTTTTGCCATCATATCTTCCTCCTACTTTTAGAAAGTCCTTGTTTCTTCATTTACCCTATAGGGAAATCCTGAAACGTGGCAACGGGGGAGTTCATGGATTCAGTTGCAGAGATATGCTACGATTATTCCATGATACGAAAGATGAGGTGGACCGCTTGAAAGAGTTAACCCAGAAAACCCAGGTGACCTTACTTGAAGCCATGCTTGATGGCAGTAAAGTGGGTACTATTGTGACCGATCCGTCTCAGCACGACAATCCGATTATTTATACCAATAAAACCTTTATCGAAATGACAGGATATACACAAGAAGAAGTGATTGGACGCAATTGCCGATTCTTGCAGGGACCGGGAACCGCAAAAGAAGATATTCAAAAAATGAAAGAAGCCATTGCGGACGAAAAAAAGGTCATCTTGACGTTGCAGAATTACCGCAAAGACGGTTCGCCATTTTGGAATCGCCTTGCCATCGAACCTGTCCGTATAGAGGACAAGCTGTATTTCATCGGTACTCAAACAGACATTACACTTGAACGTTCTCAGCAACAGGCAATCATGGCCAACGAAGACGAAATTGAAAAGTTGATGCTGCCGATTTTATCCGTACAGGAAAATGTGGCGACCGTCGCACTTGTAGGGACGATGAATCTGCAACGCTTTGAAACCTTGAAAGTGAAAATATGTGAATATGTGCAGGAGCATCGCATTGAACATGCCATCATCGATATCACCGGCTTGTCATGGAATGAAAAATCGCCCCTTTATTGGTTCACACAGATTTACGAAGCGTTGCGAATTATGGGAAGCAATCTTTATGTAACAGGTATCTCCCCAGCAGCTGCCCAGCAATTTGCAAACGACTTGGATCGGGACAGCCGCTTAATCACTTTTTCTACCATTGAGAGAGCCTTAAATTTCATTACACAAAAAACCGCAAGTGAAAACCATATCAGTTGACTCTGTATTGGAATTAGAGGTAAGTTTTAACTGTTCTCAAATACTAATCAGGAAAGAGGTTGGAAAAATGTCAGCATTATTCACAACATCTGTCACAGCCACTGGTGGCCGTGAAGGAAGAGTCGTTTCCGAAGACAATGTATTGGATCTTCAATTGGTCTCGCCGAAAGAATTGGGCGGTCCCGGAGGAGAAGGCACGAATCCTGAACAATTATTTGCAGCAGGCTATTCAGCTTGTTTTGACGGAGCCTTGAACCTAATCATCAAAAGAGAAAAAGCGGATGTTTCAAGCACTTCCATCAAAGCCGATGTGCATTTCCTAAAAGATGAAGGCAACGATGGTTTTAAAATCGGTGTCACACTGAATGCCCATTTGGAAGGTGTCGATGAAGCGACAGCGAAAGACCTTGTAGAAAAAGCACATGCGTTCTGCCCTTACTCCAAAGCAACAAGAGGGAATGTGGACGTAGAATTGAAAATAGTATAAGAATTCCAAAAAAGCCGGAAAGCTCACTTTTCCGGCTTTTTTTATTTTAATAAGTGGTAACAGCAGTTTACAGTGACGTTGAAAAAATACAGAATATGGTTTTAAAAAATCGGAGCAGGGTAGAAATATAATGCAGAGTCATACTGAAATTAAAGGAGGATGGAGGGAATGGACAAAGAGCAGAAGAAGCAACGGACTTCAAAAAGTATAGAATCTACAGGTCAGAATTTAGTTGAAGAAAAGAAAAATTTCAATGCTGGAGGAAATGACTCTGATTATGACGGCGGACATCCGGAAGATGCTTTGAGTAAACAGCAAAAAGAAAAGCAGCAGAAACAACAAACCGGCGATTCTTATAATGCAGGCGGAAATGACTCTGATTACGATGGTGGACATCCAGAAGATGTTAAGCCTGACAGTAAAGGGCGCATAGGCTCCGAAGACGAAAACTAAAATCAAACAGGAGGTTTTATTTATGTTTTTTCATACAGGAGAACTTCAATACCACGCTAAACCGGACGCTCCAGATCCGGTGTTCGCTAAACAAGTACAGGAATTGATCGGCGGGCAATTCGGCGAAATGTCAGTTGCCATGCAATACTTATTCCAAGGGTGGAGCACAAGAGGAAACGAAAAGTACAGAGATTTGCTGATGGATACAGGAACGCAGGAGTTGGGGCATATTGAAATGCTGGCAACTATGGTGGCAAGGCTCCTTGAAGGGGCACCTGTTTACGAACAGGAAAAAGCTGCCAGCGATCCGATTGTCGGAGCAATCATGGGCGGCATGAATCCGCAGCATGCCATCGTCCATGGATTAGGTGCTTCCCCAAAAGACAGCAATGGGGTTCCTTGGAACGCGGGATATATCGTAGCGAGCGGTAATTTATTGGCGGATTTCCGTGCCAATGTCAATGCAGAATCACAGGGGCGCCTGCAGGTAGCCCGTCTCTACAGCATGACAGACGACAAAGGTGTGAAAGACCTGTTTTCTTTCCTCTTGGCACGTGATACGATGCACCAAAACCAATGGCTTGCTGCTATAAAAGAATTGGAAGCGAAAGAAGGTCCGATTGTGCCTGGAACACTTCCGCCAGAATGGGAAGCAACTGAATACTCCCATACTCTTTACACGAACTCTGAAAGCAGCAAAGAGCTCAAGTGGATGCATGAGCCTGCACCGGATGGCCACGAATTTAAATTCGGCAAACCAGAGCCCTTCAGCACTAAACCTGAACTGAAGCCAGCTCCACCGGAAGCCCATAATTCATTGCCGGAAGATAAACTGAAATAACCCTTTTGAGGCTGTCCTAAAGTCATATGCAATGGCTTAGGGGCAGCCTCTTTTGTTCTTCCGTACAATTTCTTCAAAAGAAAGGGTGGAGGGATCGTGTCAAAAAGAGCCTGGATCATGAAGCAGAAGTGGAAAGATGTGGTTTTTTTGCACTGGCCGGTCGAAGTGAGTTGGCTGAGTCGTTTTGTGCCGGCAGAGTTGGAAATCGATTTATACGATAATCGAGCTTGGATTGGTGTCGTGCTGTTCCGTGCAAAAGCTACACGTCTTCGATTGATTCCGCCAGTTCCAAGTACACGTTCCTATCTGGAGCTGAACGTCAGGACGTATGTGAAATACAAAAATAAGCAAGGCGTGTATTTCTTCAGCTTGGATGCGGACAGCCGGCTTGCCGTACTAGCTGCTTCTCTCGGCGGTTTTCTGCCATATCGGCATGCTGATATGAGCATGTCAAAGAAAGCGGGACACCGGACATTCACCAGCAAAAGAATCGAAAAAGATCACTTTCCGGAATCTTTTAGAATGACCTTTAAAGAAGATGCAAAGCCCATTGCACCAAGCTCCATCGAGCAGTGGCTGACGGAACGTTATTGTTTGTGGACAAAACCGAAAGAGCAGCTGTATCGAGTGGATATTACACATCCACCCTGGACGCTCCATTATTTAAAAGGCCAGATCCATCAAAACACAATGGCTTCGTATCTTCCTGTTTCGCTCCATCATCATCTTCCGATGGCCCATTATTCAAAAGGGCAAAAAACAAGGTTTTATACGCCAGTGAGGGAGGCGTGAAAGCAGATGGTCTGCGTCATACAAGGGGCTTGTGAGAAGTTTCCCTCTTTTCCCCGACGCGTTTCGTCAAGTAAAAAAGGATTTAAAAACTGACCCGGCAAATGCCAGGTCAGTGATATTCAGGAACTGATATAATCTCCGCCATTTACATGAATGGCCTGGCCAGTCACGTAGGTGGAGTCCTTGGAAGCCAGATAGACATAGGCAGGAGCCAGTTCTGACGGCTGTCCACGCCGTTCCATCGGTGTGTCTCCACCATGTTCTCCAACTTTTTCTGCACCGAAAGTCGCTGGAATCAGTGGTGTCCAAATCGGACCCGGCGCGACTGAATTCACCCGGATGCCTTGCTCCGCGATATTGGCGGACAAGGAGCGGGTAAAGCTCGTGATTGCTCCTTTGGTTGATGAATAATCAATCAGTTCTGGAGAGCCGCGATAAGCTGTGACGGATGATGTATTGATGATGCTGTCGCCTTTTTGAAGATGCGGCAAGGCAGCCTGCGTCAAATAGAACATACTGAAAATATTGGTTGAAAAAGTCTCCATTAACTGGTCTGGACTAATGGCAAGGAAATCATCCTGTGGAAACTGTTTTCCGGCATTATTGACCAAAATGTTCAATTGGCCGAATTCAGAAATGACGTCCACTATAAGCTGATTGCAATTTTCAACATCACTGACATCTGTCGCAAATTTAGCGCCTTTAGCCCCGTAGGCTTCAATCGCTTTAATCGTTTGATCAGCGTCTTCATCCTCATTAAGATAGGCGATGGCAACGCTGGCGCCTTCTTTTGCATATGCGACAGCGACAGCGCGTCCAATTCCACTATCTCCTCCTGTAATGAGGGCGACTTTGCCTTCCAGTTTCCCGGAGCCTTTATAGTCTTTGTCATCGTAAATCGGTTCAGGATCCATTTGCTCTTCTAAACCGGGTTGCTTTGATTGTTCCTGCGGATCCACCTGTTCATCAATTTCTTCGAATTTGTCTTTAGCCATAACGAATCCTCCTTAAAATTAACTAGCGTCATGTTCCTTATTCCCGCTGTTGTTTCACTTAAACACAAAAGCAATTATCTGGAAAACTACTGTTCATAAGGAAAGAAAAACGGAAACACCCAATTGTAGAGGTGTTTCCGTTCGGACTTGAAGCTGGTTCAGTAAAATTTTCATGACTCTCCAGTAACTACTCCGCAGGCAATTCTATCGCCGGAGTCACCGGATGGGTCCGTCATTTGATCATCTTCTCCTGCATGGATGACAAGCGCCGTTCCGCCTTCTTTAAGCAGAGAGTTTTCCTCGCCGATTGCGAGTGTCACATTTTCAGCTGTAAACTCCTGCGAAGCCGTGCCATCATCGCTTACTTCAATATTCGGCAAATCTCCAGCATGCGGTCCATCCGGATTATCTATGCCATGCATAGCGTCGGTCGGATTAAAATGGCCGCCAGCTGATTCGAAATCAGGAGCTTCACACATGCCGGTTTCATGGAAATGAATGCCGTGCATGCCTTCCTCCAAGCCTTCCACTTCAAGTGCTACCATCACACCAGCCTCTTCTCCAGATAATTCTGCGGTGCCAATTGCATTTCCATCACTGTCCATCATTTCAACAGTCAGCATTAGAATTTCTTCACTGCTTTCCTCGTCTGTCTCGTCTCCGAGCTGCGGCAAGTCATCTCCATCGTCTTCAGGTTCCTGTTCTGTTGCGCCGTCAGATTCTGTTGGTGGGTCTTCTGCGCTTTCGTTGCCACAGGCTGTCAAAAATAATAAAAAAGCCAGTGCTAAAATAAGCATAAGCCAACGCTTCATCTGAACTCCTCCCTCGTAATCATGTTATTCTACCTTACACATATTCACGGGGAAATAAACGCAATTTTCTGAAATGGATTCTTTTGTAGGATAAAGAAGTTTCATCTTAATCTTTTGCGGAAAACAATTAACAACCCAATAAGTGTCGATAGGACACTTATTGCAGCGGCCGGCTTAAAGAATGGTGGCCGATAAGTGAAGGAGATGGTGTTTTCGCCTGTTTCCAAGGGAACTGCAACAAAAGCATAATCTGCTTTCAGCACTTTCACTTCTTCTCCATTAACGGATGCATGCCATCCGCGTTCGTAAGGAATGGACAATTTTAAGTAATCGTCATTTTCTGCATTGGAATAATCAAGGCTGACATGGCTGCCTTCGATTGTTAAGTTGCTGGAAAGGTCAGGCTGATCGGCTTGCTCCCGCAAGATCTCATAAGTCTCCGAATGCAATTGGATATCCGTCAATTCATATGTTCCTTCCGGAAGGCGGAGCTCAACTTGTTGAGCAGCCGGGATTCGGATTGTGAGATCGTCTACAAAGGTTTTGTAGACCGACTGATTGGATTTTCTGGTGGTGCGATAGCCATTGACCTGGAGTGGAAAGCCTTGATCCGCTGCCGTATTTTCCAAATGGAAGGAGACAAACAAATCACCGTCGGATTCCGGCGGGTTCTCCAAACGTAAATTTAAACCACCGGTGCCTTCAGTTACTTCTAATAGCCCATCATCGTAAGTTCCACCGATTGCTGTAGTCCTAAAGCCGACAGAATTGCCGTCTGATGGCAGCCGTTCAGCATCTGAATCCTGATCAAGCACAATGCCTGTCAGCATGGCCTGCTCACGCATCAGTGGAGACATTCCGGCTAATTGCTGCTCCTGATAAACTTTGGAAGTGGATCGGGCAAAAGGCAGTACATAACTGTTTTCATAGACAGCAAAATTTTCACTGGATTGGATTTCAGTGAAGCCGTATGGAATGTTTTCGTCTCCGTGTGGACGGATGACGTATTTACCCTGCAGCAGACTGTACAGATTCGCCCGATTGCCAAGTGTTGCATAGCGGCTGACGCTTTCACGTCCCATATCAATTTCAAGATCGTATAAGTAAAAATACAATAAGTTTTTATTTAAAATGCTGGAATACGCACTCAATCCCTGGAAATCCTGAACAATGGGCGTATTGTTGCGCACGCCTTCCATCCACTCAGTACGGTAAGGCCCATCTGATTCTTTGGCATGGATGTAATCCAGCAGTTCATTTATTTCCGGATCATCATAGTCAGCCCCAGTCATCAGCTCTTCGTTGACCTGGGAAATATCACCATCTTCCAGGAGCTTTTCTGTCTGGTAGAGGTTGGAAAAGATCAAAACCCAAGCAAACAGCGAAGTCATCAACAGGATTTTAAACAATGGCTTTTTGAATTGGATGTAAAAAAACAACAGCAGCAGCGTAAGCAGCAGGCTGCCAAAAGCTACTAGGGAAGTCGGTGAATCGATGATAAAATATTCATCTGCTGAAGCGTAAAGCGCAAAACAGAAAATCGCAAAAACAGCGGCAATGGCAAAACGCTGCAGCGTGAATTTATGCAATTGATCGAATGCAACGGCAACGGCACCTCCTGCAACCAGGGATAAAAAATATTCCCAACGGTATTGGGGGGCGGAGAAACCGTTGAAGGCGCTGCCGATTAATGGGCTGTGGTGCATAAGGATGCCTGCTATGCCAAGAAGCGCAAACAAGCGAAACGTTTTATGGCGATAAAGAAAGCCGCAAAACAACAGCAGGATGAAAAACGCCGGCAGGACGATAAAACGACTGCTGAAAAGAATATTATCCGTTAAATCGATCCATGGAATCTCTTGCTGAAAAGGCGGCCTATGGTTGTTTAGGTACGCATAGACAGCGGGAACGAAAGAAACGGCACTGATGCCAGCGCCCACCAGGCCGGCAACAGCAAAATGCATCACTGCTTTTTTCTTGTCCTCGCCACCTTCACTTAGTGGGATGAACAAGCGGAAAAGGATATAGAGGCCGGTCAATAAAAGGTTGATGTAGGCAAAATAGAAATTGTCGATCATTGAAACTGCGACCGCGGCCAAAAACCAGCCGGGCTTTTGTTCACGGAAGATTTTTTCGACACCAAACAGGAGGATCGGCAACCATAGGAAAGCGTCCGCGAAAAACTCCCAGTAGGTGGCGTGGCGGAAATACATGCCCGAGATGCCATAGAGGGAAGCCCCCAAAAGAGCTGCCGGCTTTGACAGCTTCATGTACATGAACAGGCGTGTAGTGATGAACAATACAGCTGCCAGACGGACGATACTGATAAAGACGGCAGCATTTGCCCAGAACAGTACGTCTGTCGTCTGGATGATGTTGCTTATCTCGAATAGGAAAACGATCACCACCGAAATCAGAAAAACGATGGATGTGGAGAAATAATAAGACAGCTCACTGAACGTGCCTGCCCCCAAGCCGAAATCAAATGAATAGAAAAACTCTCCTCGGGTATATTGTTCGTATAACAGATGCTTGAAAGGCATCATTTGTGAAAGCCCATCATTGACTCCCACCATGAAATGGCTGCGTGTCCACTGATGAAGAAAAACAAAGTGGCCAATCGCCGACAGCAGGAAACTGAAGAATAACAGAAGAAGAGCAGGGCGTAGCTTTTGCATAGAGTCACCGTCTTTTTGCTTATTTTGGCTGAGCCGTATCTTTCAGGATTTTACCGGATACAGCAAAAGTGATGGGAATTGTGAATAATACCGCCGCGAAAGGCGCGATATTGCTGTTGAGGTGAAGAAACTCAACGAAAATGTAAATCAACGCTGTGGAAACAGCCATATTGACCACCTGTGTTAAAGGGAAATACAAGTATTTTTTTAAGGTTGGCTTAATGCGATACGTCACATAGCAGTTCAAAAAAAAGGAAATGTTCAAGCTGATCAGAAAGCCGATAATATGCGCCAGCAGATAAGGCAGTGAGAAAACATTATGAAGTACAAGGTAAATGGTGTAATAGCTCAAGGTATTCAGGCCGCCGACAAAGAGAAAGCGGGTAAATTCAGTATTCACCGAGTTAAATCTCATCATATTCATCCGCATTGCTGATATCCACAAGAAAATGCGGGCGCTGTTTGGTTTCATTATAGATGCGTCCGATGTATTCGCCGATGACCCCGAGGCTGATCAATTGAATGCCGCCCAGTAAGAGAATCGCGGTAATTGTTGTAAAGTAGCCGGGAGCTCCGATGCCTTCGCGCAAAATATTGTACAGCGTAAAGAAAATGTAGATAATCGAAAGGAACAGAACCAGGAAGCCTGTGTAAAAGCAAATGCGTAAAGGCTTCATATTGAATGAAACGATTCCGTCGATTCCGTAATTGACCAGGCTATTGAACGACCATTTTGAATCGCCATCAGTCCGCAGTACATTTTCATAATTGATGGTTTTTTTGCTGAGGCCGATCCAGGAGAACAGCCCTTTGGAAAAACGGTTGCTTTCACTCAATGCCAGAATCGCATTGACGGCTTTACGGCTCAACAGCCGGAAGTCGCCTTCACCATCCTGCAAGTCGACATCGGTGATGGAGTTGATCAGTTTATAGTAAAGGGAAGAGAGCATGGACCTGACTTTGGTGTCTCCGGTGCGTGATCGTTTGGCTACGACCTGGTTAAAGCCTTCCTCATAACCCTGGACCATCTCTCCAATCAGGGTGGGCGGATGCTGCAGGTCGCTGTCCATTACGATGGCGGCGTCTCCTTTGATGCGTTTCAAGCCAGCGAGCATCGCCGACTCTTTTCCAAAATTCCGTGTCAGTGAAATATATTTTACAGTGTCATGTGCTTCTGCCAGTTTTAAAATTTCCTGGAGTGTGCCATCACTGCTGCCATCATTGATGAACATGATTTCATAACGATATGGAAGGGCCTCAAGTTCCTGCGCCAATTTCGCATACATCGAAGCGATATTGGCTTCCTCGTTATAAGCTGGAACTACAATGGAGATAAGCTTCATGTTTATTTCCCCTTTCGATCTGTTCGTGAAAATGCATCTTTAGCTTACATTACCCGCGTCAATTAAGAAGTATGCCACAGGAAAATGAAACTTCCTGGCCTTAGATACGTATTAGTATACGTCAGGTGTTTCAAGAAAACATTTGACTGAAAATTCAGCGCAGGTTTACTGTCTCTAAAACTTAAGGCGGGAGGATCTGACTTCAAGCGGCTTGAATGGTTGAAAGTGCTGTCAGGCTTTATTCGTTGAATTTTACATGTTGGACCGATACCATTAAAATAGAATACATACTGATGAATGGAGAGTGTTACGAATGGCGATTAATCTTGTAAAAGGTCAGAAGATCGATTTAACAAAAGGACGTTCATCTCTTTCAAGCATTATGGTCGGCTTGGGCTGGGACCCAGTCGCTAAAAAGAAAAGTGGAGGATTCCTGAGTGGCCTATTGGGCGGCGGCGGTGGAGCCGAGGTTGACTGTGACGCTTCTGTCCTATTGCTGGACGAAAACGGCAAACTGACGGCTAAGGAAAACCTGATCTATTTCGGCAATAAGAAAAGCAAAGACGGCAGCGTGGTCCATTCGGGTGATAACCTGACTGGCGAAGGCGAAGGCGATGATGAAACGATCAATATCGACTTGAAACGTATTTCACCTTCCGTTCATCGCTTGGTCTTTGTCGTAAACATCTATAATGCCAAACAAAAGAAACAAGACTTCGGCATGATCGAAAACGCCTTTATCCGTTTAGTCGATAATCAATCGAAAGAAGAATTGGTTCATTATAACCTAACCGATAATTATGCGGGCCAAATGTCGTTGATTACAGGTGAACTTTACCGCCAAGGTGCAGAGTGGAAGTTTTCTGCCATCGGCGAAGGTGCATCAGAACCTGATATTGGATCAATCGCTAACAAATATTCTTAAGGAGTGATGGAATAATGGCAATCAATTTATCAAAAGGCCAAAAAGTGGATTTAACGAAAAGCAATCCGGGCTTATCCAAAGTAATCGTAGGTTTAGGCTGGGATACCAATAAGTATGACGGCGGGCAGGATTTCGACTTGGATTCTTCGGTCTTCCTTCTGAATGCTGAAGGCAAAACGGCTTCTGAAGCTGATTTCATCTTCTATAACAATACGACAGGCGCTGCTGGTGCAGTAGAGCATACAGGCGATAACAAAACAGGCGAAGGCGAAGGCGATGACGAACAGGTGAATGTCAACCTGTCTGCTATTCCAGCATCCATCGAGAAGGCGACTTTTGCCATCACCATCCATGATGCGGAAGCACGCGGCCAAAACTTCGGCCAAGTAAGTAATTCATACGTCCGTATTGTTAATGGGGACACAAATGAAGAATTGATCCGCTACGACCTGGGTGAAGATTTTTCAATTGAAACTGCAGTTGTTGTCGGTGAACTTTACCGTCATGGAGGAGAATGGAAATTTAATGCCATTGGCAGCGGTTATCAAGGCGGCTTAGAGTCTCTTGTTAAGGACTTTGGCTTAAACAGCTGAGTAAACGATGGAAAAGCAAGGAGACTTTCTCCTTGCTTTTTCTCCATTCATAGTTGAAATGATAATTTGAACGGGCTGTAGCTAGCAGCATGCCGGGAGGGATCACGCATGAGACATTTTAACGGATTAACCGATTCTGATTTAAAGACTTTTTTTAAATATTCCCCGGCAGAATTCAACCGTGATACGGAACGGGAAACTTTAAGCCTGGCCTTGGGTGCAGCACTTTATACACCGGGATCCAGAGTGGATTTCGCTCAAAGGATTTTAAGTGGGGATTACAATAACGGCCCATTTACCGGCCTGACGACATTGATTGTCTGTTTGGAAGATGCAGTAGCTGATACAGAATTGAAGTCGGCGGAAGAAAATGTTGTGGGTGAGTTGAAAAAACTGGAACAGGCGACTGCGGATCAGTTGGCAGCAGGTCCGGCTTTGTTTTTGCGGATTCGGACGCCGAATCAATTGGATAAATTGATCAAAATGGCAGGAACTGCATTAGGCGTATTGACCGGAGTCGTTTTTCCAAAATGTTTGCCGGCTACATTGCCGTTATTTTTCGATGCGTTGGATCGAGCGAGCGAAGCGGCAGGCAGAAGACTCTACGCATTGCCTCTTCTTGAAACAAAGGAAGTTCTGTACAGTGAATCCCGTGAACAGACGCTGGCTGATTTACACAGTATTATGCAAGCTGAAGCTGAGCGGATTTTGACCGTCCGGGTAGGTGCAACCGATTTTTCGAGTCTTTACGGTTTGCGGCGACCTGCAGAACGGACGATCTACGATGTCCACATCATCCGGGATTGCCTGATTTCCATCCTAAACCGCTTTGGCCGTTCAGAAGATGGCTTTACGGTATCTGGACCTGTATATGAACATTTTTCGAGTGGAGAACGTTTATGGCTTTCCTCGAAACCGGAACAGACATTGTGGGAAGAAGTCCAACTGGACGTCCTGAACGGTTTCAAAGGAAAAACCTGCATTCATCCATCACAGATCTCCATCGTCAATGCAGGCCATATCGTCACGCTTGAAGCCTACGAAGACGCTCGACTGATTCTTAATGAAAGCAGTAAGCGAAATGGGGTTCTGCAAAGTCCCAAACGCAATAAAATGAACGAAGTAAAACCGCATTTGAGTTGGGCAAGGAAAATTGCCGCTCAAGCGGAAGTCTACGGGGTGCTGAATGAAAACTATCAACCAATCGACGTCCTCAACCATATCCGGGCAAACCAACTATCAAATCAACACTAAACTCTGGGACAATCTGGATATTAATATTTCTGTCGCAGAAGCCTATCCTGGCCTCTCGCCGGAATCGCTTTTTTCTGTCGCGCTGCGCGTCAATAAAAAGCGCCAATTTCTCTTTGTCAGCAAGTTGATTGCCAAGCATTTGGCTGTCCATCCTGCTTTGGCTCTCGGTACAGGAACATTGCTTGCTTCCCTGCTGATGGAAGAAGTGGGCCTTGAAGGATATCCAGATACGCGTTCTCTTGTGAAAATGATCGAATCTGGAACAGCGGATCGTCATGTAAGTTTCCAGGCACTTCAATTTAAAAAAGCGATGCCTGAAAAAACGGTTTTCATCGGTATGGCGGAAACAGCCACCGGACTTGGCCATTCGGTTTTTCAGCATTTTGAAGAAGCTGCCTATATCCATACAACGCGTGAAGAAATTATCGGCATTACCCCATCTTTTGTCTTTGAAGAAGAACATTCCCACGCAACGTCCCATAAAGTATATGCGCCTTCGGGTATGCTTGAAGAAGCGAAAACCATCGTTTTGATCGATGATGAAATTTCTACAGGCAATACGTTGTTGAATCTGGTTTGTGCATTGGATGATCAATTTCCTGGAAAAAATTATGCGTCTCTTTCCATTCTGGATTGGCGAAATGAAAGCCAAAAAGAAAAGTTGGAAGAAATGGCATATGGACGGGATATCAGTCTGAAAGTGCTGTCTTTAATGGCTGGCCAATTCGACCTGTTGCACAGCTCAGCACCTGAGGAGCCGGAATTGGTTTCATTGGATGGAACGGTTTTCAAACTTCCGGATGTCGAATTGCCGGGCAGGAAATTAGCTGTCGGCTCAAAAACCGGTCAACAGTATATCTCCTATACTGGACGTTTCGGCATCACCAGCAAGCAACAGGATGAAATAGCGGTCTGGGCAGAATCGGCAGCCCGTCAGGTCGTAGGCACAAGCGATAAGGCATTGGTCATTGGTGTAGGGGAAAATATGTACCTGCCTTTGCGTTTTGCTTTGGCATTGGGCGGCAACCCCCTTGTGCAGACGACGACGCGCAGCCCGATCTTCGCCTCCCAGACAACCGGCTATCCGATTAAGGAAAAAGCCAGTTTTGCGTTGCCGGATGCAGAAGGAGTCAGCCAATTCATCTATAATCTGAATGAACTGGATATTGACCGGATCTACCTGTTGGCTGAATCTGTCATCGACAAATCCGAATGGCAGCCACTGATCGCATACCTGGAGAAAAAGGCACCAGTGGAGTGGATATCCCTGACAACCACCAAAAGGAGTGAAGAAATCGAATGATAGCAACCGGTCTAGTGAAAACGAGTTATCCGAAAGAAGACATCACTTTCCTATTGAAGGATGTAAGCGAAGAGTTTGTGGAAAGTACATTGGAGGAACGAGAAAAGGCGGTTCAGACAGGTGCTCATTATGCAGAACGGCTGCCGATGGAATATCGGCCTTCTGAGGAATACACCAATCTTTATCATGAAACAGTGCTGAAAACCAAAGAACAATTAAGCTATCTTGTAGGCTTGGTGACACGCCGGATTTTCATGAATGCCGGAACGGATGATATTGTTCTTGTGTCGTTGGCGCGTGCAGGCAGCCCGATCGGTGTTTTGATCCGCCGCTACGCCGAACAAGTGATGAATATGGACTGGCCGCATTACAGCGTATCCATTTTGCGCGATAAAGGGATTGATGAAAAAGCGATCGACTCAATCCGGACTGCGCATCCGACCAGCCGCATCCAATTTGTGGATGGCTGGACTGGAAAAGGGGCTATACAAAAAGAGTTGACCAAAGCGGTCAAGGGCCTCAATGCAGAAAAAGGAATGGAATTGTTTGATGATATGGCCGTCTTGGCCGATCCGGGAGCCTGTGCGGTACTGTTCGGTACGCGTGAAGACTTCCTTATTCCAAGTGCATGTTTGAATGCTACTGTTTCAGGTTTGGTGAGCCGAACGATCCTCAACAAATTGTATATTGGTGAGGATGATTTCCACGGCGCGAAATTTTATGGAGAGCTGCTCAAAGAGGATTTATCCAATGATTTTGTCGACCAGATTACGGAATGCTTTGCGGTGACGCGTGAAAGAGTCGAAAAGGACGCCGTCTCTACGCCGGTGACGGCGGAAAGAACCTGGCAGGGCATGAAGGAAGTCGAGGCGATCGGCCAACAGATGTACAGTGAAACCGATTACCATCTGATTAAACCAGGTGTTGGAGAAACGACGCGCGTCCTGCTTCGCAGAAGTCCGTGGAAGGTTCTGGTCAACAGCCTGGATAATCCGGATGTCCATCATATTTTGATGTTGGCAAAAGAAAAAGAGGTGCCGGTGGAAGTCGTTCCCAATTTGTTCTATCGTGCAATCGGCTTGATCCGGTCAGGTAAAGAAATATGACAGTATTATTCGCCAGTGATTTGGATCAAACCTTGATCTATTCGCGTAATTCGATGGGAATGGACGTGGCAGAAGACGAATTGGTGGAAGTGGAGCGATACGAAGGCAAACCTTTGTCCTTCATGACGCAAAGCAGCCAGTCGGCGTTGTGGGCAATCAACGAGAAGGCATTCTTTTTACCGGTGACTACGCGGACACAGGCTCAATATGAGCGGGTGACAGGCATTTTCAAAGGGCAGCAAGCACCGCGTTTTGCGGTTATTTCCAATGGAGCCGTCATTTTGGAGAATGGTGAACCGATCAAGGAGTGGTCAGAAGAAATTCGCCGGCAATGCGTCAGCCGAAAAACCATCATTACGGAGTTACTGCCGGAAATTGAGCGCCATTTTTCGGAAGACTGGGTACTGAAAGTCCGGGAAGCGGACGAGTGGTTCGTCTATCTGATTGTCGACCGCGCGCGGTTCCCTGAAGATAAGCTTGATTTTTATACGACATCTTTTAAGAAGCTCGGGTGGGGAATGTCGCTCCAAGGAAGAAAACTTTATTTCATGCCGGAAAGCATCACGAAAGCAGGTGCCATGGAGTATGTCAAAGAACGTCTGGGTGCAACTTATGTAGTTGCAGCAGGTGATTCGCTGTTGGATCTGGACCTATTGGAAAGTGCTGATTACAGTATGCTGGCCTCCCATGGAGAAGCAGTAAAAAGTGCGGTTCCGGTATCTGGGCACATTCACAGGACTGCTGGACATGGCATTAAAGTAGGAGAAGAGATCTTGGCCCGTGTCGTCGAGGTTTCATTGCAGCGTAAGTAAGCAACAAAGCAAGGAGAGATTCCGATGGTTCAATTGCATCCGATCCCCGCCAAAACCTGGGATCTGGAAAAGATCGGGGAATGGCTGAAAAAACCGATAGTGGATCACAGCGAAACTAAAATTGAAGAAGATCAGATTACGTATCCGCAGCTGCTTGGACAGGTGATGGGCATGACACTTGATGCCGACGAATATTTCGCCTCCATCTATGACGTCATCGAAGCAGCAGAAGGGCGGCTAATCCGTCTATCGGATAAAATGAATAAGCATATTGAGCAGGATCGGCTCCGGACATTGCAGGATCTGTTTGAAATGAATAAAAAGGAAAAAGGCCTGTCCCCGAATCGCATGGTAGCGTTCCTTGACGGTAAAGGCCTTCTTCCCAGATTAAAAGATCCCGGACTGAACAGACGCCTCCGCGTTGTACTAATCGACATCCTGAAAGCATTTCAGGAGCAATCTGGCGGGAGCACGACCCATTCTTCTTTCCGTCGTGTAACGACTGATCTAGTCAAATGGATGTTCAACCATATCGACCCTGAAATAGAAAAGTTGGATCTTGAAAAAGGGCTGCCGGGCTTTTTGTGGTATGGCAGCGCTTCGGAAAGTGAAACCTGGTTTTTGAAATTGGCAGCTGATTTCGGCTTCCACGTAATCGTCTATGATCCGAAAGGCGAAGGCTGGTTCGAACAGGCAATTGGAAAAGAAGGCCTTCACAGCCACAGCTTCCAAGTGAACACCGAGTCGCTTCTGCCTTTTCCGGAAGAAAAGCCGAAACGTGTCGGAACGGTCGCTTACCGGGCAACCCAGGAAGTGGATCGGCTGTTGCATCATGATGATTCCGGGCTTTACAAGCCGTTCCAATTCAAATCCTACCGGACACATTCGGTGCGATTGAAAACGACGATGGATGAAGCTTTCATGCTCGCCAAAGAACGAGCGATGGTCCGCCCCTCGTTTTCAGTAGCAAGTGGAAGCGTCAACATTCCTGTTGTTTTCTCTAAGCTCATGGGCATCGAAAAAGACCGTAAACGCTTTTGGGATAATGTCCATAACTTAACGGAGCGTGAAGATACAAAATTGGTACGCAGTTTTCCTTTTATGGAAGAACGAAAAGGCAATCAACAATTCCATTACCGCGCCGCTCTTGGAAAAGACGGACAGCTCGACCCGGAAAAAATGAAAGCCGCACATTGGTGGAAGTACAATAAGTTGCCGGACGGCGTCCAGACTGCCATTGCAGCAGCGATAGCGCGGCATGTTGAAAAGCCGATCCTGCTGCCGCTAAGCGGTGAATCGTTTGAAGACCTGCAGCTCTATGCTTTTTCCCAGTCCATGTCGCTGCCGGATTCGGTGGTTCAATTGATCCAATTGTTCGATTATCCGCAATTCGTACCGACGATGTTGTTTTACAACGAAGAAAAAGATGGCGAATTGAGCCGGGCGGATGCCAACGCAATCGCCTTGATCCATGTCTTCGGACTCGATGTCATCATCATCAATCCGCAAGGGCATCAAGACATTGAACGCTGGGTGGATCCCGAATCGTTCGATACACATTGGCTGGATGAGCGGAGCTTCAACGAGCCGTACCGGGAGCCTTCCGTAGTGAAAAAGATATTCAGAAAATGGCTGTAGCCACAAAGGAGTGAAATCGGATGACGAATATGCCAGATCAAATCGAACAGCAAGAATTGGTGATGAAAGATGAAACCCAACTCAAAGTTCAATTGAAGAAAGACCCTGAAGTCCTTCAATTGGCTTCAAAGATCGATCCGAAAAACCAAATCGCTTTATTGGAATTCGGCCGCGAGCCAGCCAATGAGATTTCCGCTTTTACAGGGAAGGTCCTGAATTCCGTCCAGGCAAACAGCATGGAAGAATCCAGTGAATTGCTGAAGCAACTCGGCAAAATCATGGATAAATTCGACAAGAAGGATTTTGTTGAAAAGAAAGGTTTCCTCAATAAAATCTTCAATAAAGGCAATAAAGTGATTGAGCAGCTGTTCAACAAATATCAGACCATGGGTACTGAAATCGACAAAGTATATGTTGAAATCACCAAGTATGAAGGCGAAATGAAAAAATCGACGACTACGTTGGAAGAATTGTATAACCAAAATTTCAATTATTTCATGGAATTGGAGAAGTACATCGCGGCCGGCGATATCAAAGTCGAAGAACTGAAAGCCCAAGAACCAGCTGTCCGTGCAAAAGCGGAGTCCGGCGACCAAATGGCCTTGATGGAACTGAATTCCCTGCAGAATGCTATCGAGCTTCTGGAACAGCGGGTTTATGATCTTGAAATGGCTAAACAGGTATCTTATCAGTCAGCACCTCAAATCCGCATGCTCCAGCGCGGGAACACAAAATTGATCGGGAAAATCAACTCAGCTTTCGTTACGACCATCCCGATCTTCAAAACGGGCTTGATCAATGCCATCGCGGCAAAACGCCAGAACCTGGTAGCTGAATCCATGAGTGAATTGGACCGGCGCACCAATGAGATGTTGTTGAACAATGCCAATGACATTTCACGCCAAAGTGTTGATATCGCGAGAATGTCGGGCCAACCGAGCATCAAGATTGAAACGATTGAACAAACATGGGAGACTATTATGCAGGGGATGAATGATACGCGCGAGATTGAGCAGGAAAATCGCAAAATGCGTGAAGAAGGTCGTCTCCGCATCGAAGAATTGCAGAAGAAATACGAAGACACGCAACGCAAAGCTAATTAATCGGAGGAGGAAATCAATATGTCAACTATCAATCTTTCAAAAGGACAGAAGATCGACTTAACGAAAACAAACCCGGGCCTAACAAAAGTAGTCGTCGGTTTAGGCTGGGATACCAATAAATACAGCGGTGGCGGAGATTTTGATTTGGATGCTTCAGTCTTCCTTGTGGGAGAAAACGGTAAATCACGCGGGCCGGAAGATTTTATCTTCTATAACAACTTGGTTGGTGCGGGTGGCGCCGTTACCCATACAGGCGATAATTTAACAGGAGAAGGAGAAGGCGATGATGAGCAAGTGATTGTCGACTTGCCGAATGTTCCTGCTGATGTCCATAAAATCAGTTTCACTGTAACCATCCATGAAGCGGACAGCCGCGGACAAAACTTCGGCCAGGTGTCGAATGCCTTTATCCGCATCGTGAACGAAAATTCAAACGAAGAATTGATCCGTTACGACCTTGGGGAAGATTTCTCAATTGAAACGGCTCTAGTGGTCGGCGAATTGTATCGCCATGGCAATGAATGGAAGTTCAACGCAATCGGCAGCGGCTATCAGGGCGGCCTTGCGGCATTAGTGAATGATTATGGCTTAGGCTAATTAACTAAAAACCGTTTATCAGTTTTGAACTGATAAGCGGTTTATTTTTTTGCTGAAAATGCAGGAAGCAGAGTTTTTACAGAGCTTGATCCGCTTTCAGCAAAGCGTTCAACAGGACATTGGCACTCTTTTCGATGTCTTCTGGAAGACTCAATTCCTGCGGGCTATGGCTGATGCCGTTGATGCTTTTGACGAAGACCATGACGGACTTGGTCATTGCCGCCAAGTTCATGGCATCGTGTCCGGCCATACTTGGAAGAACGATATAATGAATGCCGGATTCGGCAGCCGCCTCTTCCATGAAACCGATTAGCTGCCTGTTGAAATCGCATTCCTGTGTGTTGTAGTTATTGGCAATCGCCATTTTAACGCCATGTCTTTCTTCAATCATACGAAACGAATTATGGATGCACTGAACCAGGTTTCTGCGTTCCTGTCCGTCAGCAGAACGTACTTCAAGCGTAAACTCGACACGGCCCGGGATGATATTGGCGGCATTTGGAAACACTTCGAATTTGCCGACAGTGGCGACGGTATCGCTGTCGAGGGCAATCGCCAACTTCTGCACTTCTGCCACCATTTCACCGGCAGCCACGAGTGCATCTTTCCGGTTCTTCATGATGGTGGTACCGGAATGGTTTTGCTGGCCATCAATCGTAATCAGATCCCGGTAGATTCCGACAATACTGTCGACGATCCCGACGGATAAGTTTTCGTTCTCCAGCTTGCTTCCTTGCTCGATGTGCAATTCGAAATAGGCGGCCATTGTTTTCTTGTTGCCGGTGCCGACCTTTGAAAGGTCGCCGCCGGCTTTTTCAACTGCTGCAGCCAGGGTTCTTCCAGAGCGGTCTTCTGCCGCCAGCAATTCCTCTGAGCTGAGCTTTCCGCTCAAAGCCCGGCTACCCATGGTCGAAAAATTAAATTCATTGGCTTCTTCAGCAGTGAAGGAGACAATTTGCAGAGGATGGGCCAGTGTGACTTGATGTTCTTTTAAAGTCTCTACAATTTCCTTGGCAACCAAAACGCCTAAAGCACCGTCATACTTGCCTCCATTTGGAACGGTGTCAAGGTGAGACCCTATCACCAGTGGAGGACTCATCTCGTCAGACCCCGGTAAAGTTCCCCAAATATTGGCGATGGCATCGACGGATACAGTCATGCCGAGAGCCTCCAGCTCCTGACTGAAAAGCTCCCGTACCTGGTAATCGGCAGTAGAAAAACTGGGCCGAGTTACCCCGCCGCCTTCGACTTGTCCATACTTAGCATAAGCCTCGATAGCCGACATCAATCGGTTTATATTAATTTTCATTTTCATCCATGTTCATCCCTTCCCATGAAATTGTCCTTCAATAGTAGCATAATTACTACTGAATTCAGAATTTTGTACACAGCTTTTTTCAACTGTGCTATTCTCGAAGTGAGTCAGTAAAACAGAGAGGATGAAAAGCGATGGCAGTAATCGACCAAGTAAAGGAAATCAGAAGAGCTCTGCATCAAAATCCGGAACTGGGCGGAGAAGAATGGGAAACTTCTAAACGGATTCAGGAAGAGCTGCAAAAGGCCGGCATCCCCTTTAAAACAGGTTTTGCGAAAACGGGTGTACTGGGCATTATCGAAGGCAAAGGAGAGGGCGGAACGGTAGCGCTCCGGGCTGATATTGATGCTCTTCCGATTCTGGAGAAGACCGCTGTCGAATTTAAATCCAAAGTGGACGGCAAGATGCATGCCTGTGGCCATGACGCACATACATCAATGCTCTTGGGAACAGCCTTTAAACTGCAGGAAATGAAAGAGCAGCTGTCTGGTCGTGTGTTGCTCGTTTTTCAGCCAAATGAAGAAGCTTCGCCCATCGGTGGAGCGAGACCGATGATGGAAGATGGCGTCTTCGATGAATTCCAGCCGGATGTCATTTTCGGACAGCATGTATGGCCCGATTTGCCAGTCGGACAGATTGGTGTACGCGACAAAGAAATGATGGGCGCATCAGATAAACTGTCTTTCACAATCAAAGGAGCAGGCGGACATGCCAGTATGCCCCACCAAGGAAAAGACGCCATTGTCGTGACGGCTGAATTCATCTCATCTCTGCAGTCAATTGTCAGCCGGAACGTAAATCCCTTGGAATCCGCCGTGATAACCATCGGTACGATCGAAGGCGGCTATCGTTACAATGTCATAGCGGATCAGGTCGTGTTGAACGGAACGGTCCGCACCTATAGCAAAAAAGCCAAAGCAACTGTGAAACGGCGTCTGGAAAACTTAGTGAAAGGTTTTGAGATTGCTTATGAGGTGAAAATTGATTTCGACTATGCAGAAGGTTATGGAGCCACCATCAACACTCCAGAATGGTCAGAGTTAGTGCGCGAAAGTGCCAGCGGTCTACTGGGGGAAGAAGCTTTGCCGGAAGTCGACCCATCTATGGCGGGGGAGGATTTTTCCAGATTCCTGGAGAAAATTCCCGGCGCATTCTATTGGCTGGGATGTTCGAAAGCAGGAGAAGAATCACCCAAACCCCTGCACGATCCGGAGTTCTTTTTTGACGAAGACGCTTTGGAAATTGGAATTGAAACGATGACTAAAGTGACAGTGGATGCTCTGAATAAGCTAAAAGGATAATGTTGTAAAACACGTACAATATAAAACAAAAATTCATTAATTGTCGGAATCACTTGATTATTCGCTGTTTATTTGACTATACTATTAAAAAAGTTAAGATTTCAGGAATTTGAGGAGGCGTATTATGAAAAAACCGGAACAGAATGGGGAAAAAAAGGGAATCTTTATCCGTTTTCTAAATACCATTGAAAAGCTGGGAAATAAATTGCCCGATCCATTCATGATTTTTGTGTATTTAGCAATTGGTGTAATCATTGCATCATTCATTTTCAGCTTATTCGGTGCTTCTGTTGTCCATCCCGGGACAGGAGAGACGTTGGCGATTGAAAATCTGTTATCCTGGGGTGGTCTGCAGTATATCGTCACTTCAATGCTGACCAACTTTACCGGCTTTGCTCCGTTAGGGACCGTATTAGCCATTATGCTGGGAATTGGATTGGCCGAGAAAGTGGGATTGCTGGAAATCGCCATTCGAAAGACGATCATGAAAGCTCCAGCTTCAATCGTAACGTATGCCATCGCTTTTGTGGGGATCATGGGGAACATCGCTTCCGATGCGGCTCAAATCCTCATCCCGCCTTTGGCAGCCATGGTATTTTACAAACTGGGCCGCCATCCGCTTGCCGGACTGGCAGTAGGATTTGCCAGCGCCGGTGCTGGATTTACTGCAAACCTGCTGATTGTTGGAACAGACGCATTGCTTTCCGGGATTTCAACGGAAGCGGCCGCCATTTTGGATGATACGCTGATCGTAACTCCTGCGGATAACTGGTACTTCAATATCGTTTCGGTTTTTGTCATGACCATTGTAGCAGGATTAGTGACTGAAAAAATTATCGAACCGAAACTTGGAAAATACGAAGGAAAAGCTGTTATCGATGTCAGTGCTGAAGAACACCCGAAAGCCAACAAAGGCTTGCGCAATGCGGGGCTAGCGGCTCTTGCCTATATTGCTGTCATAGTGGTGCTAATTGTTTGGCCGGGTTCTTCTCTCCGCAATGAAGATGGCGGGATGATCCCTTCGCCATTCCTGTCGGGAATTGTCCCGATTATTCTTGGATTTTTCCTGGTTCTCGGCATTGCCTACGGAAAAACAGTCGGAGCCATCAAAGATTCAGGGGATGCTGTAGGCTTTATGGCTGAATCCATTAAAGATATGTCTGGATTCATTGTGCTTATTTTCGCTGCATCACAGTTTATCGCCTACTTTACGTGGACCAATATCGGAACTTGGATTGCCGTCAACGGGGCAGAATTTTTGACGCAAATCAACTTTACCGGCATCTATCTGATTGTCGGATATATCTTATTCACAGCCTCCTTGAACTTCCTGATCACTTCAGGATCAGCGAAATGGGCATTGGAAGCACCGGTATTTATTCCGCTGTTTATGCAATTGGGCTATCATCCGGCATTTACTCAGATGGCTTATCGTTTGGGGGATTCCTCAACGAATATCGTGACACCGCTGAATCCATATTTTATCGTCGTGCTTTCTTTCTTGAAAGAGTATGACAAAAAGGCTGGTATGGGTACCTTGATTTCATTGATGATTCCATATACGTTATCCTTCCTGGTGGTCTGGATCATCCTGTTCCTGATTTTCTTCTTTACAGGATTGCAATATGGACCGGGAATCACCCCTTATCTATAAAAAGAAGCATCATATTGAGGAGGACAACAAGTGACAGAGAAATTAATCGACGAACTGCTGCAGGAGGAGATGGTCAGTTGGCGGCGGGATTTGCATAAGCATGCGGAATCCGGATTCTTGGAAATGCGTACCGCTTCACTTGTCGCCAGCCGCCTAGCTGAACTTGGCTACCCGCTGCAGATGGCTGGGGAAGTGATGAAAGCCGATCAGCGGATGGGTGTTCCCAGCCAAGAAGTTCTGGAGGCGCATTATAACTGGGCACAAGAGAACGGCGCTGATCCAAAATGGCTGCCGAACTTCAAGGATGGCATGACGGGGATTGTCGCTGTGCTTGAAACCGGAAGACCGGGTCCGGTGCTGGCTTACCGCTTTGATATGGATGCTCTTGATATCCAAGAGGAATTGGCGGAAGGGCATATTCCATTCGATCATGGCTTCCAGTCGGTCAACGCAGATAAGATGCACGCTTGTGCGCATGATGGGCATACTTCGATTGGGCTTGGATTTGCGAAAATACTCATCGACAACAAAGATAAACTGGCCGGAACGATCAAGCTGATTTTTCAGCCGGCAGAAGAAGGTACGCGTGGAGCGAAATCAATGGTAGCGGCAGGCGTTGTTGACGATGTCGATGTCTTCATCGCCATGCACCTTGGAACCGGTGTTCCAACAGGTGAATTTGTAGCCGGCAATGCCGGTTTCCTGGCAACCACCAAGATGGATGTGGTATTCAAAGGCGTGGCTTCTCATGCGGGAGGCAAGCCGGAAGAAGGGCGCAATGCGTTGATGGCCGCGTCTTCTGCTGTGCTTGGACTGCACGGGATTCCCCGCCACTCGGCTGGAGCTTCGCGTGTCAATGTCGGCGTGTTGAACGCAGGTTCTGGACGCAACATTATTCCGGCAGCTGCTCATATGAAAATTGAAACCCGCGGAGAAACTTCTGAAATCAATGATTACATCCGGACACAGGCTTTTGCAGTTCTTGAAGGAGCTGCAGCCATGTATGGCGTCGAAGTCTCTACAGAAGTGGTGGGCGAAGCCAAAAGCAGCATTCCGAGCAAAGAGCTGGTTGAAAGCTTGCATGAAGTTGCCCAAAGCTCACCTTACTTCACCAACACCATTGACTGGTCCACTGATTCGGCAGGGTCCGAAGATGCGACCTATTATATGGAACAGGTAAAAGCGCATGGTGGATTGGCCACCTATTGCATCGTCGGCAGTGACTTAGCAGCCGGCCACCACAACGAAAGGTTCGATTTTGATGAAGCATCAATGTTGGCAGCTGTCGACTTACTGTACCGCTCCGCATTGAAACTAAGCAAAGCATGAAAAAGACGGCAGGTATTTCCTGCCGTCTGAGCTTGTAGACAAAAGAATATTGATGTCATTTAAAGAATGAATACACATTTGATCCTGTTTATACCGGATCCTGCGCTTCAGGCGGACGCTTTCCGCGAACTCGCCGCCTGGCGCTCCGGATCCTTGAGTGAAGGATTTTCTAGATTTGTTGGGACTATTTTTTCTAGAACAGACTAGCAAGCTTCTCTCTTTGATTGAAGCAATACGCTTCCAAGCGGGCTGGCCACGAAGACTCCTGTGGGAGCAGCGCAGCGATGAAAGCTGAAGACCCCGCAGGAAAGGCATTGGCCGAAACTTATGAGGCCAAGCCTTTGCGACGAAGCTAGCGCAGCGATGCAGGAGCATGGGTTTTCCAGTGACGAGGAGGCTGAAGCTGAGCCCACGGAAAGCGAAGTGGCCGGACTGGTTGGGGATTATGCACTGCTATACATTTTGGTCAGGCTTTGTCTATACTCTGAGACGGCAGGTATTTCCTGCCGTCTTTCTTTATGCCAATACCTATTCGATAGCCATACTTGATGAAATTCAGGTTAGGTACAAGGAAATTTGAGGGAAGATGATAATCAGGATCAGAACGATTATAAAGATCATAAAGAATGGGACAACACCTCGTATGACCTGTTCGACCTTTTCACCGGTTATCCCGCTAACAACGAAGAGATTGAGTCCAACAGGTGGTGTGATCATTCCCAACTCCATATTGACTACCATGATGATGGCGAAGTGGATGACATCGATTTCCAATGCTCCAATGATCGGCAGCAAAATCGGCAGCGTAATTAAAATGATGGCTGTCGGTTCCAGGAACATTCCAAGAACGAAGAACAGGATACTGACGATCAGCAAGAATGTCCATTTATTGAAGCCACTGTCACTGACCCAGGCGGCAAAATCTTGTGGAACCTGTTCAGTCGTCAGGAACATCCCGAAAACCAGGGCAGCTGCAATAATCAGGAAAATCATCGAGGTGGTATTGATGGACTCCTTGGTAATTTCGATAAATTGAGACCAGGTCATTTCTCTATAGATAACGATGGATACGATAATGGCATATAATGCAGCTACAAATGAGGCCTCTGTCGGGGTGACAATCCCCGTATAGATACTGCCTAAGATAAGAACCGGCATGATAAGACCCCAAGTAGCTTTCAGTGTAGGGCGCCACCGGTCTTTTAAAGGAACCTTCGGCAAGCCACCGTAATTTTTCCGGTAAGCTACAAGAACAGCATAAATGATTAAAGCTAGCCCAAGTAACAGTCCAGGAAGTATCCCGGCAGAAAATAATCTGCCTGTGGATTGTTCAGAAACTGAACCGTACAGAATTAACGGGATTGAAGGTGGAATCAGAATCCCCAATGTACCAGCGGCAGCGACCAGTCCCATTGAATAGCTTTTGTCATAGCCTGCTTTGACCATCATCGGAATCATAATGGCACCGATCGCAGCAGCAGTCGCTGGACTTGAACCTGAAATCGCAGCAAAAATCATGCAGGTGATGATGGTGACCACTGATAAGCCACCTTTAGTGTGGCCCACCCAGGAACGGATGCATTCGATCAAGTATTTGGATATTCCGCCTTTGGCCATGATCAATCCAGCGAAAACAAATCCGGGAATCGCCATCAAAGTGGTGCTGTTGACTCCAGTGAACATTCTCTGAATCACCGTATTCAATGAAAAGTCCACCATGTAGAGACCGACAATACTCGATACTGCCAAACTGATGGCAATCGGCACCCGTAAGAAAGCAAATACGAAAAGTAAGACGATTACAATTACTGCTGCTTCCATTCTGCATCTCCTCCGCCCGTAACATTTTCTTTCTTGACAAAGTATCGATAAGCTTTTTCACAAAAACGAATAAACAGCAAGGTTCCTGCAATTGGCATGATCAAGTAATTGATCCAGATCGGGAAGCCGACATCAATGGTTTTGATATCTTGGCTGTAAGCTGTGGTCACCATGTCCATTCCAGTCCAAATAATGAAAACACTGAATGCTGCGCCGACCACCAAAGTGAGCACTTGGGAGAAATGCTGCATTTTAGGACCGAATCGATCGTAAAGTACATCGATCGCAATGTGCTTATCTTCTTTTAAAGCGGAAGAGAAACCGATGAAAATGGCCCAAACTAAGAGCATGGTATAGATTTCCGTTGCCCAACTTTGCGAGCTCCCCATAATATAGCGCATGAAGACCGAGTAGAGGCTGATGCCGATTCCAAACAAGAACAAGACAATGGAGAAAGCGCTTTCAATATAATTCAAGTATTTCATTTGAATCCTCCTTTACCTATTTTGTATTTTGGATACGAAAAGAATTAGTCAAATCATAATACAAGTTTTATCGAATAACAAGTGAAAATTTAGAATTGACTAAAAGTTTAAGTGGGTAATTAGTGTCAATAAAATCCTCTCTGCTTTATAAATACAGGTTATTTTTTACTAATTGAAGTAAAATTTTAGCGTATATGAAAATTGAATATTCAAATTTATCTTTACAATCATTTTTTTATATGCTAATTTTGTTGTGAGTTGTATCCAAAATTCATTTGAAGGAGAGCAGCTTAAAATTTTTTGTATAACACGGAGAGCAGGGCTGAAAGAAAGGAAGGTGCAGCTCCAAAATGAAAGCCCTTACAAAAATGTTTTAAGTAGGCACAGGTCCAAAAACCAATAGGGGGGTTCTTTAGATGAAGAAGTATATTCTATCCACGTCACTTTTGATGTCAGCACTTGTATTATCCGCATGTGGCAGTGATGAAGCAGCGACCGGTGGAGAAGGCGGTGCAGAGGGTGTCCAGGAGATGACGATCAAATTCTCTCACGTAGTCGCTGAGAATACACCGAAACACCAAGGTGCTTTAGCTATGAAAGAGTATATTGAAACAGAATCCGATGGCGCTATCGAAGTAGAGATTTATCCAAATAGTTCGTTGTTCGGAGATCAGGATGAATACCAGAATCTGGCCTCGAATAATGTTCAGTTCATTGCACCGGATTTGACGAAGTTTGTCGGAAATAATCCGCAATTCAATGTGCCGGCTCTTCCTTTTATGTTTGATAACGATGAAGAGGCGATTGCATTTTGGGATGGCGAAAAAGGCCAGGAGATTTTGGGGAGCCTGGAAAGCGATGGCGTACTTGGATTATCAATGTGGCCGAACGGTGGTAAGCATATCACTAACAACGAACGGCCAATCGATTCACCGGATGATTTCCAGGGGCTGAAATTCCGTACACAAGGCGGCCAAGTATTGGAAGCTATCTACTCTGCTTTGGGAGCGGGCTCTGAGTCCATTCCGTTCGGCGAACTTTACACAGCGTTGGACCAAGGAGTAGTTGAGGGACAGGAAAATACATTCAGCAATATCGAATCCAAGAAATTTGATGAAGTTCAAGATTACATGACAATCATGAACCATACGCGTGTAGATTATGCTGTTTTCACGAATACAGAGTTCTGGGAAAGCATGAATGATGAAACAAAAGAGATAGTGCAGGCTGGCTTGGATGAAGGTACAGCGGTGGCACGTGAGGAAGCAACAAGTCTGAACGAAGAAGCTCTCGAATTGATTCGTGAAAGAGGGCTGGTTGAAATCATCGAGTTGACACCAGAACAAATCGAAGAGTTCCGTACAGCATTGGAGCCTATCTACGATGAGTTCGAAGATGAAATCGGCGCAGATGTATACGAAGCGGCGCGTGAAGCAGCAGGCCAATAATACTTGAAGAGAACTGAAAAAAGTTGGCTGTCACCATAGCCAGCTTTTTTCAGTTTAATATCCGGCTAAAGATAAGCATTGATTGAATACAGAATTTTTCACCGCTTGGCATCCAGAAAAAGAAAAAATAACTAACAGACAGGAGAATGGAATATGAACAAAGAGAAGTTTGAGC
The DNA here is from genome assembly GCF_050686535.1 of Planococcus sp. SE5232. NCBI lineage: Bacteria > Bacillati > Bacillota > Bacilli > Caryophanales > Caryophanaceae > Planococcus > Planococcus sp. SE5232. The sequence goes on from NZ_JBOGCP010000001.1 coordinate 600,924, forward strand.
AGGGATTGGAAATACGAAGAAGTGTACTGGGCGCAGAATATGTGGACAAATCGATCCAGAATGCGACGGATTTTAATATGCCGATGCAGGAATTGGTGACGGAGTATTGCTGGGGAGAGATTTGGGCGCGGCCAGGCTTGCCGAAAAAGACACGGAGCATGCTGAATCTCGCTATGATTACGGCATTGAATCGGCCTCATGAATTGAAGCTGCATGTCAGAGGAGCTATCAATAACGGCTTAACAAAAGACGAAATTCAGGAGGTTTTCCTGCAGGCCGCCATCTATTGCGGTGTACCAGCGGCGATTGATAGCTTCCGGACAGCAAAAGAAGTATTTGATGAAATGGATAAAGAGCAATAATTCACTCCCTCTTAAACAAAGAGGATCCGCGATAGGAAAATGACGATAGTTACGGATAAAGCGCTGAAAATAGTTGATGCAAGAACAGCTTGAGCCGCAAATGCAGTTTCATTTTCGTATTCCTGTGCAATGATGGCACTATTTACGGAACTTGGAACGGCGGAAGCGATGAACATCGCTTGAGCTGTGATGGTGTCGACGTTAAGAAATTGAATGATGATAAAGGCGAGAAGCGGACTGATGATGAGCCTGACACCTACGCTCAAGTAAACAGTAACCATATTCTTAGTGAAATTCAGTTGAACGACTTGCGCACCAAGGGTCAAAAGAGCCAATGCAATCAAGGCATCTGCAATATAAGAGCCTGGTGTGTACAAGAATTGCGGAAGTGTTAGGTCAAAGGCATTCAGTATGAGACCGAAAAACATCGCATAAAGCACCGGCATTTTAAAATAAGGGACGGTAGCCTTAATCTTGGACTTGTCCAGTCGCTGCAAGCTGATAATGCCGTAGGAATAGACCAGCAAGTTTTGAAAAGTAAGGACCAATACCTGGACCGCCATAGCGATCGGATCCTGGCGAAATGCCAAGTCATTAACGGAAATGCCGTAATTTCCTGAGTTGTAGAACAAAGAACTATGTGAAAAGGCGATACTGAGCCCTTTGCTGAAACCGAGAAGCTTGCTGATTAACTTGGATACAAAATACAAAAATAAAGACAAAAAAATAAAAAACACCAATACTTTAAAAAACATTTCTAAAGCCAAATCAGTTTCGTAAAGACGGATAAAAATTAATCCTGGCACTAAATAATAAATATTGATTTTTGCCAGCGTATTCAAATCAAAATGGAATTTCAAATGCAAAAATGCCCCAAGTCCAATCAAAATGAGAATGGGGACGATGATATTCAAGAAAATATTGAAAATCTCCATAACACTCTCTCCTTCCATTCATTAAGCAGTCTGCCTGATTCTTGTTTCTGTACAATATACACCATTAAGAAAATTATACCAATCAATTTTGGGACTGAGGTGAATCAAAATGAAACTGCCAAAAAAAGTGAAGATAAACGAAGTGGTATTAAGGGATGGACTGCAGTTGGAAGACAAAGTACTGACGGTGGACGAGAAAAAAGCCTTATTTGATCAATTGGTGAAAGCCAATCTTCGAACAGTGGAATTCGGTTCTTTCGTCCATCCGAAGCTGGTTCCGCAAATGGCAAACAGTGGGGAACTATTTGAGTTGATTTCAAAAGAAGCGAATCAACTCGAACTGATTGCCCTAATCCCGAATTTAAAGGGAGCAAAGAATGCACAGGAAAAAGGTGTAGAAAGATTGAATTTCGTCTTTTCGGCAAGCGATACGCATAACCAGCAAAATGTGCAGAAAAGTACAGAAGAATCATTGCACGATCTCAAAGAAATTCTTGTTTATTGCGAAGACCATGCAATGTTAGTGAATGTATCGGTTGCCACGACTTTCGGCTGTCCGTTTGAAGGTGAAGTGAGCAAGGACAGAATCCAGTGGATCCTCGAGCAATTGGTGCCGTTGAATGTAGAGACCATTACGCTCGCAGATACCACCGGCATGGCGAATCCGCAGCAGGTCTACGATTTGGTGTCGGAGATGACAACCAAATTTCCGGAACAATCGTTCAATCTTCATTTCCATAATACAAGAGGCATGGGGCTTGCCAATATGCTGGGGGCTATGCAGGCCGGCATCACGAGTTTTGATGCTTCTTTAGGCGGTCTTGGCGGCTGCCCATTTGCCCCTGGTGCGACAGGGAATATCTGCACAGAAGATGTGGTCCACATGCTGCACAGCATGGGAATCGAGACCGGGCTGTCACTTGAAGAATTGATGGCAGCTTCAAGAACGCTTCAACAATATGTTGGCCACGAAACACCCAGCTACGTTCTGAAAGCAGGCCCCTACGACCGGAAATATCCAGTTCCGGCAAACAAATAGAACTTTTAGAGATGATTTGGAGGATGCGACCATGGCCAATTGGGAAACCTTGAACTTAATTGACGAACACCGTAATGAAAACGTCTTTGTGATTGAATTGAATAGGCCGGAGGCGATGAACTCGCTGAATACGAAAATGGGCATCGAGCTGGTTGACTGCCTGAAATCACTGGAGCAGGAAAAGGAATTGCGGGTTCTGGTGCTCACTGCCAAAGGAGAAAAAAGTTTTTGTGCAGGTGCGGATTTAAAGGAACGGAAAGGGATGACCAATGAACAATGGAAACAGCAGCATGACATTTTTGAAGATGCTTATGAATTGCTGCGGAACTTCAAGTTTCCTGTCATTGCAGCCGTCAATGGCTTTGCTTTAGGCGGCGGCATGGAGATGCTGCTGAGCTGCGACCTCCGCTATGCAGCGGAACACGCCAAGATGGGATTGCCTGAAGTGAAACTCGGCATCATCCCGGGTGTAGGCGGAACGCAATTATTGCCGCGTGCGATTCCAGTCGGATTGGCAAAAGAGATGTTGTTTAGAGGAAACCAGGTGGATGCAGCTAAAGCAGTGGATATCGGCATTCTAAATGGCGTCTTTTCGAAAGAGGAGCTGATGCCGAAGACGCTGGAAGTGGCGAAGGAAATTGCGCGAAATGCGCCGTTATCCCTGCAATCCATCAAAAAATCCATCTCTACCGGCCTTCATACGGACATCAATACGGCCCTGTCGATTGAACTTGATCAATATTATAAATGTGCAAATTCAGCGGATCGCCTCGAGGGTGTTTTGGCCTTCAATGAAAAACGGAAGCCGGAATGGCAAGGGAAATAACAAAGTGCTGATGCTGTAGCGCATTAGTGGAAGGAGAACCTAAAATGGAGTTAAGCAGACAATTGGCGAGGTACAGCTTAGAACTTTCATACGATGAGTTGCCGGAAGAAGTCGTAGAGTTTACGAAGTTGTGCATTCTTGACTATTTTGGGTCAGCGATTGCGGGGTCGGATAAAAGCCCAGTTCAAATGGTCAGCGATTTAGTCAATGAAATGGGTGGCTTTGAACAGGCGAAACTGGTCACTGGAGGAAAATCCAGTGCCGTTCATGCGGCTTTAGTGAACGGAGCAGCAAGTCATGTAATGGAACTTGATGACATCCATAAAGGGTCCATTGTACATGCGGCAACGGTCGTTATTCCTGCGGCACTTGCGGTTGCGGAATGGAAGAAGCTTAGCGGAAAAGAACTGATCACGGCAGTAGTGGCGGGATATGAAGTCTGTTTTAGAATCGGGGAAGCGGTATCGCCTTCTCATTATTACTACTGGCACAATACAGCTACATGCGGCACTTTTGGTGCTGCAACAGCGGCCGGAAAACTGCTCGGTTTAACAGAAGATGAAATGGTCAGCGCCTTAGGAAATGCAGGTTCCCAGGCTGCGGGATTATGGGAATTCATCGTCGATGGAGCGATGACCAAGCAGTTGCATACTGGAAAAGCGGCAATGAACGGAACAATGGCCGCTTTATTGGCAAAAAAAGGATTTACGGGACCGAAAAAGATACTTGAAGGCGACCGGGGCTTTTTTAATGCGATGAGTGAGGAACATGATGCTTCAAGAATAACCGAAAACCTGGGTCAGGAGTTCAAGATTCTGGAGAATTCTTTTAAAATCCATGCTTCATGCCGCCATACCCATCATGCTGTCGATCTACTGATCGATGTCTTTAAGGAGCAGAACCCCGCATTGGACGAAATCGAATCGGTGGAAGTGGATTCCTATCAGGTTGCGCTTACGATTACAGATGATCCTGATCCACAGACAGAATATGCTGCTAAATTCAGCCTCCAATTCTGTTCGGCATTGGCCTTGTTGAATGGCCGTGCGAGTCTGGATGACTTCAATGGAGATAAGCTATGGGATGAAGATATTCGATCGCTGGTGAAAAAAGTCAATGTCCACACGGATCCCGCAATTGATAACGGTTATCCGAAGCAGTGGGGAGCTGCAGTCAGTGTTCTGCTGAAGAATGGGGAGAAAATCAGCAAGCAAACTGATTTTCCAAAAGGCGACCCTGAAAATGCGGTGACTTCAGAAGAACTGCTTGAAAAATTCATGGGAATGGCCACGAAGTTACCTACTGAACAGCGGCAGGCATTAGCGGAGAGCTTGATGGACTTAGAATCAGCAGAGAATGTCGGTGATCTGATGGATACATTGTAAAACGGTTTTTACCGCGATTGAACCGGAAGCAGGATAAAAAGAATTCATGCAAAGAGGGCGTCTTTATGGAACAAAACAGTGAGCAAAAACTGGAAATCGCAAAACTGCAAAAGCAATTGGAATCCTTCAATCCTATTGAACTGGAGCAGGCTGCCTATTTATTGTCGCTCTTGCAGGAGCCGCAGGCTGATTCAACCGGAAATGCTGTACCCATGCATTTTTTTGGGCGTTTTTTAGGGATGGTGCAGAATCAGAACGGTACGACAGAGATGGCATTGGGGTTTCAGAACGAAAATACTTATGGTGTGGCACAGGGCGGTTCCATTTATACACTGGCCGATGTCGCCATCGGTTTTAGTATCCTGCAGAATTTAACAGAAGGTGAAAAAGTCTTCACTTTGGAGCTGAAAGTGAATTTTATTGAAAAAGGGCAAGGTTCCCGTTTAATTGCGACTCCCCTCATTTTAAGGCAAGGCAGAAGCACGGTCGTTTCTGAATGTTCGATTCACGATGTCTCGGGGAAATTAGTCGCGAAAGCGCTGGGTACCTTTTATATCAGTGGTGCATCAAAAAGGAAGGAGGGAGACAAGTGAATGAGATTACTTACGAAACTATTGTGGAAGAAGTAAAAGCCATGTGCATGGAGTCCAATTACAATCTTGGAGAAGATGTCTACTCGGCATTTAAACAGGCATTGCAGACGGAACGTTCAGAAACCGGCAAGGAAGTGTTGACGCAGCTGATTGATAACGCAGATATTGCCAAGGCCGAAAGGGTGCCCATGTGCCAGGATACCGGGACTGCAGTGTTTATGGTCGAGGTTGGCCAGGATTGCCATATTGTTGGCGGAAGATTAGTGGATGCCATCAATGAAGGGGTGGAAAAAGGTTATGGAGAAGGCTATTTAAGAAATTCCATGGTCTACAATCCGATGAACCGAAAAAATACTGGAAACAATACGCCAGCCATTGTCCATATCGATTTGGTTGAAGGGGAAGAGCTGACTCTCCATATGACAGCTAAAGGCGGCGGGGCCGAAAACATGAGTGCATTGAAGATGCTCAAGCCATCTGATGGAATGGAAGGGATTAAGGATTATATTTTATCCATCGTTAAAGAAGCAGGGCCGAATGCCTGTCCGCCGCTGGTGGTCGGCATTGGAATCGGCGGAAATTTTGAACGCTGCGCTTTTTTGGCGAAAAAATCATTGTTCCGCCCTTTAGGGGTGCGCCATGAAGATCCGGCAGTTGCAGAGCTTGAGCTGGAATTGATGGAACAAATCAACCGCCTCGGCATCGGCCCGCAAGGAATGGGCGGCAGCACGACCGCACTGGATGTAAAAGTGGAACTCGAGTCCTGCCATATTGCGGCTTTGCCGGTGGCTGTCAATTTGAACTGCCATGCGAGCCGCCACCAAACGATTAAACTGAAGTGAGGTGAAAGTGCATGCAGAAGAAAATCAACCTGCCTTTACGAGACGAAGACATCGAATCGCTGAAAGCAGGAGACCGCGTATTGCTTTCCGGTATCGTCTATACAGCAAGGGACGCAGCCCATAAGCGAATGGTGGAACAGGAAAAAGATGGAACACCGCTTCCGGTGGAGCTGGATGGCCAGGTTTTGTATTACACGGGGCCGACTCCTGCAAAACCTGGAGAAGTGATCGGTTCGGCGGGACCGACGACGAGCGGCAGAATGGATCTGTATACGCCGGCTCTTCTTGAAAAAGGATTGAAGGGAATGATCGGCAAGGGATATCGAAGTGAAGAGGTCATCACTTCCATGCTCCAACACAAAGCGGTTTATTTCGGTGCTGTCGGTGGTGCTGCAGCGCTGATTGCCCGCTCAATCAAAAAAGCGGAAGTGGTCGCCTATGAAGATCTGGGTACAGAAGCTATCCGGAAACTGACCATTGAAGATTTTCCGGTATTTGTCATCAATGATATCCATGGCGGTGATATTTATAAGGATGGCGTTGCGAAATACAAACAATGAGGATAGTCGACAAGATACCCAAAAAGGGGGCAACATGGATGAAAGCAGGAATTATCGGGTTGGGCAATATGGGCGGCCGTATGGTGAAAAGGCTGCTGGAGCAAGGAGTCGAAGTGGGTGTTTTTGACGTCAATAAAGAGTTCGTCCAAAAATTCGTGGAGCTTGGTGCAAAAGAAGCTGAAAGCCCCGCAGATTTAGCAGAAAAATATTCATACATCCTGACAGTCTTGCCGAATGTATTCATTGTTAAAGAAACGTTGACTGGTCCGGAAGGGTTGATGGAAGGCATGAATTCAGACAGCCTGCTGATTGAAATGACGACGTCCATTCCTTCAGTAACAAAAGAACTGAGTGCCTTGCTGAAAGAAAAAGATCTGAAGATGATTGATGCCCCCGTGAGCGGTGGGGTCAAAAAAGCGGAAGAAGGCACTTTGTCCATCATGGTCGGAGGCGAGGAAGCAGACTTCGAAAGAGCAAAACCGCTGCTTGAATGCATGGGAGCCAATATTTTTCACGTCGGCGAAGCAGGGGCGGGCCATACCATAAAAGCGTTGAACAATATGATTTCCGCAACAACATTAGCAGCTACGGGAGAAGCGATGGCACTTGGCGTCAAATTAGGTCTTGATCCTGAAAAGATGCTGAACGTTATCAACGCCAGCACCGGCAGAAGCTTTTCCAGTGACTTCAAATTTCCCAATCAAGTGCTGACGCGGAAATTCGAAGTTGGCTTTACGTTGGATCTGATGGTCAAAGATCTGAAGATTGCGATGGCGATGGCGGAGGAAGAAAAAGTGCCGATGTTCATTTCCAGTGCATCGTTCCAACTTTGGAAGCATGCCTGGTCCCAGGGCGGCGGTGATCAGGACCATACCGCCATTGTGAAATATATCGAAGACATGTTCGCTGTGGAAATCAAAGGGTCCTGATCAACCCAATACTCGAAGGTGGTTTTTAATGATAAAATGCAATTATTCTTTCCTGCAGTTAAAGGGGAACGTGTTTAAGGGGTGCCATATGGAAAAATTTAAATTAACAGAGCAGGATAGAGCCACTTTGCAATATAAAGTAACAAATAAACTGAGGGAATTGATACTCAAAGGCGAATTCAAAATGGGCGAGCGTTTGATGCAGGAGGAATGGGCACAAAAGTTGGGCGTCAGCCGGATGCCTCTTAGAGAAGCATTGCGTCAGCTGGAAGTGGAAGGGTTGGTCAGAATCGAGCCAAGAAGAGGCGCGGTGGTCACGCCAATTTCCACAGAGGATATTGAAGAAATCTATCAATTGAGAGCTCTCTTGGAAGGACAGGCAGTCGTAAAGTCGCTCCCTTATTTAGGCGATGAAGAAATTGAGGAACTCCAAAATCTATACGATGAAATGATCAAACTGAAAGCCGATGAAAACGATGTTGAAATCTTTATGAAATTGAACGCTGAGTTTCACCGGATTTTAAGGGAGAGCTGCCCTTGGAGAAGGATCCAGGGGTTTATTGAAACTTTATGGAAAGGAATTCCTCCCTATACACCAAGCCTGCTGTCGAACCATCTGGCGGATTCGCACGAAGAACATCGCTTAATGCTGGAATACGTCAAACAGAAAGACGAAGTCCAGTTAAGGAGAATCACCGAAAAGCATATTCTGAGAACGAAAGAAAACTTAATTGAAATGATGAAAGAATAAAGGGATTTATTTGTTGAGTGTTTGATAAAGGGAGAGGGGCAGACAGTATGAAACAAATCGAGTTAGCGGTTATTCCAGGAGATGGCATCGGAAAAGAGGTGGTTCCGGAGGCATTGCGTGTCCTGGATGTGATAGCAGAAATCCACGGTGGATTAAAGTTCAACTCAATCCACCACCCATGGAGCTCGGAATATTATGTCCAACATGGAATAATGATGCCGGCGGACGGCTTGAGCCAAATCGCACAAAGTGATGCGGTTTTCCTGGGGGCTGTCGGGGACCCCGACTTAGTGGCTGACCATATTTCACTGGGAGGGTTGCTGCTGAAAATCCGACGGGAATTTGAGCAGGTTATCAATATCCGGCCTGCCAAGCAGCTGAAAGGCATCGTCTCGCCTTTAGCAAATCCGCGGGACTTCGACATCATGATTGTCCGTGAAAACAGCGAAGGCGAATACAGCAGTATTGGCGGCAGAGTCCACAGCGGAGAAGATGAAATTGTCATCCAAAATGCGGTGTTTACCAAAAAAGGGGTTTCCCGTGTCATCGAGTATGCATTTGAATTGGCAAAACAACGGAACGGAAGGGTGACGAGCGCCACCAAATCCAATGGAATCGTACACTCCATGCCGTTTTGGGATGAAGTCTTCAAAGAAGTCGCAACCAATTATGAAGAAATTCAAACCAATAGCGAGCACATTGATGCACTCTCTGCTTTTTTCATCACCAAGCCGCAGACGCTGGATGTAGTAGTAGCCAGCAACTTGTTCGGTGATATTTTAAGCGATATAGGCGCTGCCATAATGGGCAGCATCGGAATAGCGCCGGCAGGAAATATCAATTTAAATGGCAAATACCCATCCATGTTCGAACCGGTTCATGGCTCAGCACCGGATATTTTTGGCAGAGGGATCGCTAATCCCATCGGGCAGATCTGGACAGCCAAAATGATGCTCGACCATTTCGGAGAACTGGAAATGGGTACATTGTTGCTCGAGGCTATCGAAGCTTCTATGCAATCCGGCATCAAGACGGCGGATATTGGCGGCAGCTCTTCCACTTCCGAGGTAACCGATGAAATAATTGCTAATCTTAGAAAACAGTAAGTTGTCGCGGAGTGCTGCACAAGATAACTGCTGTCTTTTTAAAAGAACTAAATTTTCTGAAAAGTATTTTACAATAGCCCAATCATTTAGTAAGATGAGAATTAAATTAATATTGTATCCAATATCCAATGATTGGAGAGAGTGCAATGAATACACCACGCTCCTATTTATTTGTTCCAGCTAGAGATCTTTCCATTATAAAGAAAGCGTTCTCATCTATTGCTGATGTTGTCATCTTGGATTTAGAGGATGCTGTGGCTGTCTCGGAAAAGCAAGCAGCGCGGCAAGTAATGAAAGAAGCGTTAGAGACGCATCAACACGAAAACAGGGGTGTTGTCCGCATCAACAGTCTTGACACCGATTTATGGGAAGCCGATTTAGAAGTGGCGATCCGCAGTAGAGCTGGTGGAATTATGGTTCCAAAAGCGGAAAGTGAGCAGGACATACAAAAGGTCTGCCATAGAATACGGAGTATCGCCGGGGATAAAACAGTAGAGGTGATTCCATTGATAGAAAGCGCTAAAGGTGTGCAGTTCGCATATGCGATTGCATCCGCAGATTCACTGGTTTCGGCTCTGGCTTTCGGGTCAATCGATTTTTCCTTGGATATCGAATGTGAACTTACACCTGAAGGGCTGGAATTATTATATGCCCGTTCCCAATTGGTGATCGCTTCAAAAGCAGCAGGAATCGGCTCGCCGATCGATGCGGTCTATCCTGATTTAACGGATGAAGATGGACTGAAAAAGCAAACGGTTTTTGCCAAACAGTTGGGTTTCAAGGCGAAACTGGTCATCCATCCGAAACAATTGGGAGTTGTCCATCAAGTGCTTTCGCCTTCAGAGGAAGAGCTTGCCTTGGCTAGAGAAATCGTCGTAGCATTTGAACAAGCTGAAAAAACAGGCAAGGCTTCGATTGAAGTCAAAGGACAGTTTGTCGATTATCCAGTCTATAAAAAAGCTAAACGAATCTTGCAGAATAGAGACTATTAAACAATCTTCCCATTAAAAATGATGAGGTGAGCAACGTGAAAATAGTGAAAATCGATGTTAAGACAGTACCGATCAGCAGTCCTATCCGCAACGCTTATATAGATTTCAGCAAAATGACCACTTCGGCTCTGGCGATTACCACTGATGTTGTCAGAAACGGGAAACCCGTAGTGGGTTACGGATTTAATTCGAATGGAAGGTATGCACCCACTTGTTTACTGGAAGAACGTTTTATCCCACGGCTTCTGGAAGCGGACCCGAAAGACATTGTGACAGCTGATGGAGGCAACTTGGACCCCCACAAAATACATAAAATCATCATGTCCAATGAAAAGCCGGGCGGTCATGGTGAGCGCGCAGTTGCGGTGGGCGTCATTGACATGGCGGTCTGGGATGCTGTTGCAAAAATAGAGGAAAAGCCTTTGTACCAGCTGTTGGCGGACCGCTATGGAACCGGGAAAACGGATGACAAGGTCTATATTTATGCGGCGGGCGGCTATTATTTCCCTGATAAAGGCTTGACTGAGCTTCAAGACGAGATGAAAGGCTATTTGGATCTGGGCTACCGTGACGTGAAAATGAAAGTTGGCGGTGCGTCATTGAATGAAGACCTCCAGCGAATTGAGGCAGTTCTGGACATTTTGCCAAAAGGCAGCGGCTTGATGGTTGATGCCAATGGCCGCTTCGATTTGGACTATGCCATTGAGTTTGGTGAAAAAGTAAAAGACTATGAACTGATTTGGTACGAAGAAGCAGGAGACCCATTGGATTATCATTTACAGGCAGAGCTTTCCAAGCGTTATCCGCATGCCTTGGCAACTGGCGAAAACCTGTTTTCACTTCAGGATGCCACCAATTTAATCCGGTACGGAGGGATGGACCCGGAAAAAGATTTTCTGCAATTCGACTGCGCCCTCAGCTACGGGTTGGTGGAGTATTTGCGGATCCTCGATATGCTGAAAGACCATGGCTGGTCTTCGCGCCGCTGCATCCCGCATGGCGGCCACCAATTGTCACTCAATATTGCAGCAGGTCTGGAGCTTCACGGCAATGAATCTTATCCAGGCGTCTTCGAACCTTTCGGCGGATTTGCGGATCGCTACGCAGTGGAGGACGGCTATGTCCGGCTCCCGGAAGTGCCGGGAATCGGCTTTGAAGAAAAGGCCAATTTGTATGAATTGTTGCTGACAATCGGCAAGTAAGGATAAAAAGTAAGGGGGAGGTAAAAACGTGGCAGGCAAAATGGAATTCAATCAGGACATTGCGACTGAATATGACAAAGGGGTGAGACGGACATTGCCGACTTACGATCCGATGCTGCGCTTGTCACAAACCTTTCTTCGCAATGCACTTAACGAGCAGGCAGAAGTATTGGTGGTCGGCTGTGGCGGTGGCAATGAATTGAAAACTTTTGGTGTTCCGAACCAAGGCTGGCGATTTACGGCGGTCGATCCGGCAAAAGCCATGTTGGAAGCAGCGAAAGCCAAAGCGGCGCATGCCGGAATTGAAGACCGCATCGAATGGGTGAACGGGACCGTAATGGATGTACCGACAGAAAAGCGCTTTGATGGCGCGACCTGCATCCTGGTCCTCCACTTTGTTCCAGAGATAGAAGAGAAAAGGGCGCTGCTGATGAAAGTAAGAAGTCATTTGGATTCAGGCGCGCCTTTCGTATTGGTCAGTAAATTCGGAGATCCAGACGATCCCGAATTTAAAGAGCTGGTCGCTTTATGGAAAAACTACTGGCTGGACATGACCAATCTGCCAGAGCAAAAAGTGGAGGAATTGATGAAAGGAACTTTAACGGAATCCTCGATTTCTGAAGCTCAAATTCGTCAATTGCTGAAGGACTCAGGGTTCCACCGGGTCGCCAACTTCTTTAAGACCAACCATTTTGGCGGATGGATCTGTTACGCGGATTAAAAAAATACGGAACCTGCTCGGCTGTGAAAAAGGAGGTAAGGAAGCATGAAAAGCAATCCGGCGGAAAGCAGGAGGACGCTCCTGTTTATAGGCATAGCTGTTTTGGGTTTCCTTGCTGTCTATTTTTTATTGCCAGATGAATTTTCCTACGCCGCTAAAGTGATGACCAGCATCATTACGCTCGGGATTATCCTATGGTCATTGGAACCGATCCCGATGGGGTTGACGGCCTTGATCATTCTATTGTTGATGCTGCTATTCGGTATTGCGGATTCGTCGGTTATCTTCAGCGGATTTGCGTCACCGGCAACTTATTTGATCGTCGGAGGCATGATGCTTGCCACAGCGGTCAATGAAACGGCCTTGATCAAACGGATGAGCTACACCATCCTGAAAAAGTGGGGCGGCCGCTCAGCTGGCTTGCTCGGCAGCATCATCATCATCCAGCAGATTCAAGCATTTTTTATTCCTTCCACTGCTGTCCGGTCTGCCCTGATTCTACCGGTTTCAACCATGATCATTGAAACGACCCATGCCGAGCCAGGCGGGAATTTGCGGAAAATGATTATGCTCGGTGTCGCTTTCGGCGGCATCATCAGCGGAACATCTGTCATGACTGCGGCAATCGGCAATATTTTGACGGTGGAATTGCTCAATCGTTTTGCGGGAATCAATATCACGTATTTCGAGTGGTTCTATTACACTTTCCCGATCTGGCTGATATTGATTCCGGCAATATGGCTCATGCTGTTGAAAGTTTTTCCATTGCCGGAAGAGCAGAGCTATTTTCCGGCAATCAAAGAAGAAATGACATGGAAGCTGAAAGAATTAGGACCTGTCAATGCGCGGGAAATCCGTTGTTTGGCTATTCTGTTGACGATTGTGATTTTTTGGCTGACTGAGCCTCTTCATGGTCTGCATCCGAGCGTTCCCGCTCTAGCCGGTGTGGTGTTGATGACATTGCCCATTATCGGCGTCGCTGCATGGGAGCCTGTCGTCCGCATCAACTACAATACCGTTTTGTTGATCAGCGTCACCTTATCGATGGGCTATACATTTGTGGATTCAGGAGCCGCAACCACCATCAGCCAATACTTGAGTGTCGGTTGGTTCATGCAGCTTATTCAAAATCCGTTTTCTGCCGTAGTAATCGTCATTGTCTTGGCTCAAATTTTTCATAAAATGATTTCCAATGTTGCCACTGCCGTTGTTGTCCTGGTGCCGATTGTCATCAGTGTAGCCCAAAATGCGGGAATCGATCCCCTGGCCATTGCTTTTACAACAGGCTTGACCTGTCTTTTCGGATTTGTCCTGATTGTTGAATCCATGCCGAACCTGATTGCCCACAGCACCGGAATGATTTCACAGAAAGATTTTTTGAAGCCTGGTTTATACGCTACTGTCATTTCAATGGCGGCAACTGTTCTGGTCGCCGCAACTTGGTGGAATTGGATTGGGTTGATTTAATGTTGCCCAGTTTGAAAAGATGGATTTTCTGTTCATCAATCGAATCAACAAGGAGGAATTCATATGTTGCCATTGGAAGGCATAACCGTCGTTTCTTTGGAGCAGGCTGTTGCAGCGCCTTTTGCGACCAGGCAATTGGCCGATTTGGGTGCGCGGGTCATTAAAGTGGAACGGCCGGGAGTGGGCGATTTTGCCCGAAATTATGATAAGACGGTGAAAGGGATGGCCAGCCATTTTGTTTGGATCAATCGTTCCAAAGAGTCGTTGGCGCTGGATCTTAAGCAGGAAGAGGCCAAAGAGGTTTTGTATAAATTATTGGAAGAGGCCGACGTGTTTCTTCATAATCTGGCACCCGGAGCAGTGGATCGCCTTGGATTCAGCGCCGAGGAATTGAAGGCAAAGTATCCGAAGCTGATCATCTGCTCCATTTCGGGTTATGGCACCTTCGGCCCGTATACCAATAAAAAAGCGTATGACTTGCTGATCCAATGCGAAGCAGGGCTGGTTTCTGTAACCGGGACAGAAGATACTCCGTCCAAAGCCGGAATTTCCATTGCCGATATTGCGGCAGGAATGTATGCCTATACCGGGGTGTTGACCGCCATCATTTCACGCTATAAAACAGGCAAAGGCGCGATTATTGAAGTGTCCATGCTGGAAGCGCTGGCGGAATGGATGGGTTATCCGCTCTACTACTCCGCGTACGGGGACAACGAACCACAGCGAACCGGGGCAAGCCATGCCACGATTTATCCGTATGGCCCGTTTGAAGCCGGAGATGGCAAAATGGTCTTTATGGGGATCCAAAATGAACGGGAATGGGTTGAATTCTGTGAAACTGTTTTGGATAACCCTGAGCTGGCGGTTGACCCTTTGTTCAACAGCAATTCCCAGCGGGTGGTCAATAAAACAGCACTGAAAACTATCATTGAAGACGTATTTCAAGGAATGGATTCCGGCCAGGCCATCGAACGGCTGGAACAGTCTCGGATCGCCAATGCACGCCTCAATACTATGAACGAACTGGTCGACCACCCGCAATTAGCGGCACGCGACCGCTGGCGGGAAGTGGATTCGCCAGTGGGGAAATTGAAGGCGCTTATCCCGCCGGTCACTTCAGATGAAGTCGATACTGTCATGAATCCGATTCCGGCAGTCGGGGAACATACGCATTCCATTTTGTCGGAGTTTGGATTTTCTGAGCAGCAAATAAAAAAGTTGACCACACAATGAAAAGGCAGCATTCGAAAGGGGAAAATGGAAATGGCGAAATTAACGCAGCAGGAAAGAGAACAATTACGGCAGGAAGTGCGGAAACTGTGTTCGGAATTCCCGAATTCCTATTGGAGAAAGCTGGATCTTGAGCGGGAAT
This sequence comes from Planococcus sp. SE5232, assembly GCF_050686535.1. Taxonomy (NCBI): domain Bacteria; kingdom Bacillati; phylum Bacillota; class Bacilli; order Caryophanales; family Caryophanaceae; genus Planococcus; species Planococcus sp. SE5232. The sequence continues at coordinate 616,006 of NZ_JBOGCP010000001.1, forward strand.
ACCCTTATAAATTTGTGGATGCGTTGACGAAAAGCGGCTATCTTTCCGCATTGATTCCTGAACAGTATGGCGGCAAAGGATACGGCATGACAGAAGCGACCATCATTCTGGAAGAGATTAACCGCTCGGGGGGCCACGCCGCCGGATGCCACGCTCAGATGTATACGATGGGCGCCTTATTGAAGCATGGCAGTGAAGAGCAGAAACAACAGTATCTGCCCGGCATCGCAGATGGCTCGATCCGCTTCCAGGCGTTCTCGGTGACAGAAGAGAAAGCCGGCTCCAATACCACCGCAATCGAAACCTTCGCTGAAAAAACAGCAGCTGGCTATCGGGTCAACGGCCATAAAAATTGGACCAGCCGATTGCTGCAATCAGATTTGCTGATGGTGCTGGCACGCACGACGCCGCTTGCGGATGTAGGGGAAAAGAGGGCTGAAGGACTTAGCCTGTTCCTCGTCGATCTGCGGATCATCCGCGAACAGCAGCCCGAATCCTTGGTAGTGGAACCGGTTCGGGCCATGTTCAATTACGCAACCAATCAAGTTTGGTACAAGGATATGGAGATTCCGGCCGAATGCCTGATCGGGGAAGAAGGCAAAGGGTTCCGTTATGTATTGGACGGCATGAACGCAGAGCGGACCTTATTGGCAGCGGAAGCCATTGGCGACGGTTATTTCTTCATCGACAAAGCCACCAGCTATGCCAATGAACGGGTAGTCTTCAACCGGAAGATCGGAGAAAATCAAGGCATCCAGTTTCCGATAGCCCGGGCTTATGCAGCGATCAAAGCAGCGGACTTGATGCGCTACGAAGCGGCAAAAAGATTTGACGAAAATGAGAAATTCGGAGAACAGGCCAACTTGGCGAAATTCCTATCGAGTGAAGCAAGCTGGCTGGCGGCCAATGTCTGCCTGGATACATTCGGCGGCTATGGATTCGTCGATGAGTATGATGTCGAGCGGAAATTCAGGGAGACCCGGATGTACCAAGTGGCACCCGTCAGCAACAATATGATTTTGGCTTATCTCGGCCAGAATGTGCTGAAGATGCCTCGCTCTTATTAATGGCCAGAAGAAAAAGACGCCAGAAAATCTTCTGGCGTCTTTTTTGCGTCTTAAGAATGTTTATTTCTTCCGTTATTTCAAAGCAGAGGGCTGAACCCCTTCCGGAATCGGACAGGTATAAGGCTCTTTCGCGCGCTTCGCTTCGTGTTCGGCTTTGATCGCCTGAAGGTCTTTGGGATTATTGAACAAATGGATGGCGGTATTCGCCATGACTTCAGAGGACAAGAGCATGCCGCTGTGTGCAAATGAACTGATGCCTTGCGTCACCATCTGCCATGTGTGAAGAGGCGTACCGATGGCTGATGTGGCCGTTGTCACTTGAGCAGTGGGAACAATCCAACTGACATCCGAAACATCGGTGGACCCTGCCATCACTTCATCCGAAGGAACATACTCGGAAATTACGTCTGCAAGATATTTGCCTTCGAACTCGCTGCCGTCTCCGCTGTAGCCGAAAGTTTTCATGCCGGCGAGAAAATTATTTTTTTCTCCTTCAGATAAAGTCTGCCAGATTCCTGCAGCGAATTCCTTTTCTTCTGCCGTTGGCTCGACTGCTCCGGCTTCCTGCAATTTCTTATTTAGAATCGCCTCCAATGTCCGGTTCGGTTCATAGTTGGAGCAGGCTTTATCGAAGACAATCGTCATATCGGTTTCTGTCATCAATGTAGCACCTTCCGCGATTTTGCAGACGCGTTTGTAGATTTCATCGACTTGTGCCACTTTCGGCGCACGGATCAAATACAGAACTTCCGCTTCCGACTGGACAACATTTGGTGAAAATCCGCCACTGTTGGTGATGGCGTAATGCATCCGTGCTTCCTGGACGACATGTTCGCGCAAGTAATTGACGCCGACATTCATCAGCTCTACCGCATCCAGTGCACTGCGTCCTAAATGCGGCGAATTTGCTGCGTGCGAAGCCACTCCTTTGAAACGGAAATAGACTTGATAATTGGCGAGGCTCGATAAGCTCATGATGGAATTGGCATATGAAGGGTGCCAGGTCAAAGCGACATCCAAGCCATTGAAGGCGCCTTCACGTACCATGAAGGTTTTGCCGGAGCCGCCTTCTTCAGCGGGACAGCCGTAAAATTTCACGGTTCCGTTGATCTTATTTTCAGTGAGATAAGCTTTAACGGCATATGCCGCTGCAAGTGAGCCGGTGCCGAGCAGGTTGTGGCCGCAACCGTGGCCGATGCCACCTGGTACCAAGGGCTCTTGCTGTGTAGAGTTCGCTTTTTGGCTGAGGCCGGAGAGGGCGTCGAATTCACCTAGAAATCCGATTACCGGCTTTCCTTCTCCATAAGTTGCCACAAACGCGGTTTCAATGCCGGCTACTCCGCGTTCGACTGAAAATCCCTCTTTCTCCAGTTCATCAGCTAAGAAAGCAGCGGACTCAAATTCTTCGTAGCGCGTTTCAGGATGTTCCCAAACGTATTGGCTGATTGATTCGAAGTGGTCTCTGTTGCTTGATAAGTAGTTAGTGACAGAAGAGTTAATTGCCATGTCAATTCCTCCTTTGAAATAAATTCATAATCATTATAACAAAAATATGTTCTTTTCCGGAAATGAGCCTGAATTGGTCTACTTCACCGAATTATGAAAATATTTTTTCGTTTTTATTAGAGCCACGGGGCTTCTGGGTTTGTGAAAGATGGAAACGTTTGCAAAGAAGTCTAAATATTTTTTATATATTGACAACGCATTTTAGGCTGTATATGATGGAGTCAATTCAAATATACAGATTAACTATGTTGATGGAGATACGCTTTATGCAGGGAAATCTCAAGAGAGCTGATGGTTGGTGAAAATCAGTGGTTTCGGCATTTGGCAGCACTTCTGAATAGATGGATTGAATAACCCAGTAGGTCCATCCGCTTCATGTCCGTTACGCATGTGAACCAATGAGACTGTCAGTTTTTTTGACGGTGAATTAGGGTGGTACCGCGAAATGGAAGACTCTTCGCCCCTTGCATCTTTATGTAAGGGCGGAGAGTCTTTTTTGTCGTCTTTACACAATCACTGCCCGCAAATGCGGGGAAATCGAGAGGGGAATGAAATCATTATGCTGACTGACCAACAAATTTTACGAATCCCAGGACCAACGCCAATTCCACCGAGTGTCCAACGTGCAATGGCACAACCGATGATCGGCCACCGTGGACAGAGTACATCCGAAATGATCAGTGACATCAGACCAAGATTGAAACGCGTTTTTGGAACCAAGCAGGAAGTTGTCATTTTGACGGGGAGTGGGACTGCGGGGCTGGAAACCGCAGTGGTTAATACAGTTGCTCCTGGCGAAGAAGTTTTGGTTCTCGTAACCGGTGCATTCGGTGATCGTTTTGCGAAAATTTGTAAAGCATATGGTATTCAAACCCACGTATTCGAAGTGGAATGGGGTCTTGCGGTCGATCCGGAAGCGGTAAAGAATTTCCTTGTGGAACATCCTGAAATCAAGGTGGTCTTCTCCACCTTCTGTGAAACTTCCACTGGCGTACTGAACCCGATCAAGGAATTGGCAGCAGCTGTCAAAGAAGTATCCGAGGCGCTTGTCATTGTAGATGGTGTATCTTGTGTAGCGGGAACGGAAACCCAAATGGATAAATGGGGAATCGATGTTGTAGTCACCGGTTCACAAAAAGCCTTTATGCTTCCGGCAGGCCTATCATTCGTAGCGGCAAGTGACCGTGCATGGAAGAAGATCGAAGCGAACCCCCAGCCACGTTTTTACCTGGACCTTAAAAAACACAGAGACAATATTCTAAAAGACACAACGCCGTTTACTCCGGCCCTGTCGATTTTATTCGGATTGCAGCAAGTACTCCAGTTGCTGGAGGAAGAAGGGTTGGAAGCCGTATACGCAAGACATCACTTGATGAAGGATATGACCCGTGCCGCATTTAAAGCATTGGGCATTCCGCTACTGACTTCTGACAAAGATGCATCACCGACAGTTACAGCCGTGAAACCGGATGACTTTGATGCGGAAGAATTCCGTAAAGTGATGAAGAAGGAATTTGCATTGGAAGTGGCTGGTGGCCAACAGCATCTAGCGAAAAAGATTTTCCGCATCGGCCACATGGGCTATTGTTCTCCGGCAGATATGCTGCAGGCAATTGCCGCAATGGAAATCGGATTGGTCAAAGTAGGAAAAGAAATCGAACTCGGTAAAGGAATTGCCGCTGCACAGCAAGTCTTTTTAACAGAAGGGAAGAAAACCAAATGACTTTTCACGTACTGATCAGTGATCCACTCAGCGAAGAGGGAATTTATCCCCTGCGCCAGGCGAACGGCGTAAACATCGTCATGGAAACCAACTTAACTCCGGAACAATTGGGAGAGCGTATTGATGGGTTTGATGCGCTGCTTGTCCGTAGCCAGACCCAGGTGACACGGGAATTGATTGAAAAAGCATCAAACTTGAAAATTATCGGACGTGCAGGTGTCGGCGTCGACAATATCGATCTGGAAGCTGCTACAGAACATGGCATTATCGTGGTCAATGCGCCGGACGGCAATACCAACTCGGCCGCTGAGCATACGATGGCGATGCTGATGTCTATGGCACGCAAAATTCCACAGGCGTTTCACGCTCTGCGCAATCAAAAATGGGATCGTAAATCATATGTCGGCGTGGAATTGAAGAACAAGACGCTTGGAGTTGTCGGCTTTGGCCGAATCGGACAGGAAGTGGCAGCACGTGCAAAAGGGCAGCGGATGAACGTCATTGCCTATGATCCATTCTTGACGGCTGAAAAAGCGGAAAAGCTGGGTGTGGATTTTGGATCAGTGGAAGATGTCCTGAAAGTGGCGGATTTTGTTACTGTCCATACGCCTTTGCTAAAAGAAACCAAGCATTTGATCAATAAAGAAGCCTTTGAAATCATGAAAGACGGCGTCCAGATCGTCAACTGTGCACGCGGCGGCATCATCGATGAAAATGCATTGTTCGACGCAGTGAAATCAGGTAAAGTAGCCGGCGCTGCACTTGACGTTTTTGAGCAGGAGCCGATGATTGACTTCCGGCTATTGGATTTACCGGAAATTATCGCAACGCCTCATTTAGGCGCCAGCACATTTGAAGCTCAGGAAAGTGTAGCTGTGGATGTCAGCATGGACGTGGTCAGCTACTTCACAACAGGAACTGTGCGGAACTCAGTGAACCTGCCGTCAGTACCGAAAGAAATCATGAAGAAAATCGAACCTTACTTTGATTTGTCAGAGCGTTTGGGTGCCTTTTTAACTGATTTAAGTGGTGCGGCTGCAGAAGAAGTGACGGTCCGCTATGCTGGAGATTTGGCTAATATGGAAGTGGGTCCATTGACGCGCAATATGCTGAAAGGCATGTTGAAGCGCCATCTTGGCAAGCATGTCAACGACGTGAATGCCACGTATATCGCCAATCAAAAAGGCATTGTGGTCAGCGAACAAAAGACTACGGAATCGAAAGGGTTTACGAGCTTGATCACTGTAGAAGTGAAAACAGCAAAGGGCACGAGAAAAGCCGCTGGAACGCTGTTGAATGGACAAGGTGCACGTATCGTCAAAGTGGATGATTATTTGGTGGATGTGGTGCCGGAAGGCCATCTGCTGTATGTTCGCCACAATGACCGCCCAGGCGTCATCGGACGTGTCGGAACTTTGCTCGGCCAGGAGAACGTCAACATTGCGACGATGCAGGTTGGACGCTCGAATGTCGGTGGAGACGCCATTATGATGTTATCGATTGATAAGCCTGCGGAATCAAGCAGCCTGGAACAATTGGCGAAATTGGATGAAATTCAGGGAGTCACACCCATCAACCTATAAGAAACAGAAAAGAGGTCCTCATAGCGAGGACCTCTTTTGTGTCAGAGTGTAGACAAAGCCTGACCAAAATGTATAGCGGTGCATAATCCCTAACCGGTCCGGCCACTTCGCTTTCCGTGGGCTCAGCTTCAGCCTCCTCGTCACTGCGTTCCTGCGGGGTCTTCAGCTCTCGCTATCCCACAGGAGTCTTCGTGGCCAGCCCGCTTGGGGCATGTTGCTTTAATCAAAGAGAGAAGCTGGCTAGTCTGTTCTAGAAAAAATAGTCCTAACAAATCTAGTAAATCCTTCACTCAAGGATCCGGAGCGCAAGGCGGCGACTCCTGCGGGAGCAGCGAAGCGACGAAGTGCCGAAATCCACTCGGGCGCCAGTCCGAGTTAGTTCGGCGCGAGCCCGTGGAAAGCGTCCGCCTGAAGCGCAGGTTCCGGTATAAACAGGATGAAATGTGTATTCATGCTTTAAATGACATCAATATTCTTTTGTGTTTAAATTTGTTCAAGCAGTTGAAGCAATTCCTCCAAATGCTGGATTTCATATGTTGGGATGATGGATTCATGGGGAGCTTTTTGCTCCCGGTTGACCCAGACGGAGCGAATCCCTGCTTTTTCAGCACCAATAATATCCGTCATGAGGTTATCACCGACCATCAGCACGTCATCAGCAGAAAAATCGAATTTCGATAAGGCATGATGGAAGATGTCCGGATCTGGTTTGCCTTTACCGAACGCGCCAGAGATGACGATGTGATCAAAGTAAGGAGCAATTTCCGGTGTGATCTCAAGCTTGATCTGCTGAAGGCTTGGCGAACCGTTGGTCAATAACAGCAATTGATAATGGCCTTTCAAATCTTCCAGCACTTTTAAGCTTTCTTCGTAGAGGATAGGATTGCTTTTGCGCGCTTCAGGGAAGTACTCTGCAAGTTGAGCTCCGATGTCAGGGCTGTCGATGCCGATTTTTTTCAGTCCGGCTGTCCAGGATTCGCGGCGATACGCCGGAACAATGGTTTTCATCTGCTGAAAATCGGTTCCTTCATCATCAAAATTCCCCCATAATCCTTCGAAAGGATTGATGCCGATCATCTTGGTGAACTCGTATGTATTGTATCCAGCATAAAGCTCAGTCGCTGCAGCTCTTACTGCCTCTTCCAAACCCGGACAGTCCTGGCCTGTCAATGCTTCAGCCAACTGGCAGGTTTCCTCGAACGCTTTTTCAACACTCTTTTTATCCCATAATAAGGTATCATCCAAATCGAAAAAAATCGCTTTGACCATCGGTGTGAGCTCCTCCTGACAATATCTTTACTTTGCTCTAGTGTACTGGAAAAACGAATAAAAACATAGGTAGTTCAGAGTTCTGTCACTGAAAAGAAACAGGTGCAGGTGATATGATAGGGGCAAGGAGTGAATGAAATGACGATGAGCAATTCGACGATGCTTTTATTGGAAGAAGCCACTGACTATATAGAAATTTGCTGCGACGAATTAGGGAAGAGCGAGCGTCAGAAAGCTGACAGGCTGCTTGAAGTTATAGAGGAAATAGAAAACACTGGAACTTATACCCACAGCTTTGAAGAGCTGGAGCATGGAGCACGTATGGCATGGCGCAATAATAACCGCTGCATCGGCAGATTGTTCTGGAATACACTGACGGTCTTTGACGAACGGCATCAAACCACTGCGGAAGGGATTTTTGATGCCTTGGTCCAGCATATCAACTTTGCTTCGAATAACGGGAAAATCCGACCAGCCATAACGGTATTCCGTGCTGAACAGGAAAATGGAGACTCCATGCGTTTATGGAACCATCAGTTGATTCGTTATGCCGGATACGAAACCGCAGAAGGCATCATTGGTGATCCCAGTTCAGTGGAGTTCACGAAAACCTGCCAAAAAATCGGTTGGCAGGGAGCGGGAACAGCTTTCGATGTTTTGCCTTTAGTGGTTCAACTGCCAGGAGAAGCGCCTTTTCTGAAAGAGATCCCGGAGCAGTCGATTGTGGAGGTCAACATCGGACATCCCGAAATCCCCGCGTTTTCACAGCTCGGCATCAAATGGTATGGAGTTCCCATCATTTCAGATATGAGGCTGGAAATCGGGGGCATTGAATACAAGATGGCTCCTTTTAATGGCTGGTATATGGGGACTGAAATTGGCGCCAGAAATCTGGCAGACGAAGACCGTTATGATTTTCTGCCCGCTGTAGCGGAACTCTTGGAGCTGAATACGCAATCGAACCGTTCCTTATGGAAAGACAAAGCTTTGGTCGAATTGAATATTGCTGTGCTGGAATCGTTCCAAGAAGCAGGGGTGACCATCGTCGATCACCATACAGCAGCCAAACAGTTCAAGAATTTCGAAAAAAAAGAAGAAGTGGAAGGGCGGGATGTCACCGGAAACTGGGTTTGGTTAATCCCGCCGATGTCCCCGGCCACGACCCATATCTTCCACAAGCCCTATAAGAACGACCTGGTTAAGCCAAATTATTTCCATCAAAAAGCTCCCTATCAATCATAAGGAGAGGATACTGATGAAGGAATTCAAAGTGACCTATTTTTTTGACCAAGAACATTATATTCGCCGGTTCATTCACGTCGAGTCACAGGAAAAGGCAGAAAAACTGATACAAAGTGAGCGGGATCAGTATATTTCGTTTCATGACAGCCGCGGAATCTACCATGAGCTGAATACACGGGATGTCCGGGTCATCCAGATTTCGGAATACCATCGGACGGATAAAGTATAAAAACAGCAGCGCTGCCTTTTTGGGCGGCGCTGCTGTTTTAGGATTTCGGGTTGAACGGGTGCAAATCCGCCCAAATGCCCATAAATTTATTTGAAACTCAAGAACCCGTCATCCACTGCAACAGTGGAGCCGTTGACAGCCGCTGCGTCTTCAGAGAATAGAAACTTGACGACATTCGCTACTTTTTCAGGCTGAATCAGTTTGTTGTGCATATGAAGGGCCGACAGAGCTTTTTTCATTTCCGGATCGTCTCCAAGGATTGGGGTGTCGATAAAGCCTGGTGCCACACCGACGACACGAATGCCATGTTCAGCAAGCTCCAATGCTCCTGATTTTGACATCATGACGACCGCGGCCTTCGCTGCATTGTAGTTGAAGCTGCCTTTAGCGGCCATCGATCCATAAATAGATGCTGTGTTGACGATGGTTCCGGTTGTGCCGAGTTCCACCATTTTCTTCGCGCCGTAATAGATTCCGTAATAGACGCTGTGCTGATCGACATCGATTACTTTGTGGTAAGAAGCGGGATCCATTTCAAGCAAAGGCTTCACAAGGCCGATGCCGGCGTTATTAAAGATGCCATTCAAGGTTCCGAATTTCTCGACGGCGAAATCAACCATTGCTTCCACTTGCTCCGCTTTTGACACATCCACTTTAAATGATGCGGCTTTTCCGCCTTCGGATTCGATGTGGGAAACGGTTTCGTTTGCACCGTCTTCATTGAAATCAGCTACAACAATGGCGTAACCTTCTTTTGCTAACTGGTACGAAGCATGCCGGCCAATTCCACTTGCTCCGCCTGTGATGATGAGTACTTTGTTTTCTGCCATGATGAACTCCTCCTAATCGATTCAAATTATTTCTACAACTTCACCGTACACCCTATTTGTGTCTCGTTCAAAGTATCCGCTTGCATAAAAACTGCGGTTTTTGACGGCAAAATACGTTACATCCGAAAAATTTGTACTATAATAGTACATAGTGAATATCATTCAGAATGAGACTTTATAGAGAGTAGGAAGTTCAATGGGACGCAAATGGAATAATATTAAAGAGAAGAAAGCATCAAAAGATGCCAACACAAGCCGGATCTATGCAAAATTTGGACGTGAAATATATGTGGCTGCCAAACAGGGAGAGCCGGATCCGGAATCGAACCAGGCTTTGAAGGTGGTTCTGGAACGTGCAAAGACCTATAGCATTCCAAGAGCGATCATTGACCGTGCAGTAGAAAAAGCTAAAGGCGGTTCTGAAGAAAGCTACGATGAATTGCGTTATGAAGGATTCGGGCCGAACGGTTCTATGGTGATCGTCGATACATTGACGAACAACGTCAACCGTACGGCTTCGGATGTTCGCGCGGCTTTCGGCAAAAACGGCGGCAACATGGGCGTCAGCGGATCTGTTGCTTATATGTTCGACCATACTGCGGTATTCGGTATTGAAGGCAAAACTGCTGACGAAGTGCTGGAGTTGATGATGGAAGCGGATATCGATGTACGTGACATCACAGAAGAAGAGGATGGCGTCATCGTCTACGCCGAACCGGATCAATATCACCTCGTACAGGAAGCGTTTAAGAATGTTGGCATCACCGAATTTACGGTTGCTGAATTGACGATGCTTGCGCAAAATGAATTGCCGCTGCCGGAAGACGCACAGGAGCAATTCGAAAAAATGATCGATGCCATCGAAGATCTGGAAGACGTTCAGCAAGTTTATCACAATGTTGATTTAGGGGAATAAAACCGAAATAGAGCAGGAGACGCTTCGTGTAAATCACAGCGTCTCTTTTTTTATCGGAAAAAATATTCTGATAATTAGAAATTTGACTTGTAATTCAAAAACAGAACATTTATACTAACTTTGAAGCAATAGTGTAAAAATTTTGACTATTTATTTCGAGTGATATGTAAGGGCTTTCATATTGGGTTTTGAAAAGAAAGGGGCATTTTATGGAACAACAGGAAATAAGCTTGTTTGGCAGAAAAAGAGTCAAAGTATTTAAAGAACGTCCACAAACTGTTGGAGAAATCATTCGTAGCACCAGCAAAACTTATGGTGAAAAGCCTGCCATTGTAACCGAAGATCAATCGTTGAGTTATCGACAATTGGAAGAACTGGCGACAGCAATTGCGGCGAATCTTCAAAGCCGGGGAATTGCAAAGGGAGACCGTGTAGCAGTCATCGTTGGAAATCGAGCTGAATTTCCTTTGCTGGTAATTGCCTGTGCAAAAATTGGAGCCATCATGGTTCCGATCAACGTTAAACTGGCGGTGGAAGAGCTTCACTATATCCTCAGACATTCCAAACCGAGCATTATCATCAGTGAACAGGAGTTTTTGGAACAAGTACAAAAAGCCAATAAAGAAGCGGCTGTGGTACCTGAAGAAAACATCTTTGTCATTGATGGCCAAAATTCATACGAACAACTAGTGAAGACGGATACGCCTTTTCTCGAAGTTCCGGTTACAGAGGAAGACGGTATTTTCATCTTGTATACATCGGGGACGACAGGGCGTCCCAAAGGTGCTGTGCTGACTCATATCAATGTCATTCACAGCCTCATGAATTATAAATTGGTTTTCAAAACCGATGAAACATTCAATACGCTGATCGCCGTACCCATGTTCCATGTAACCGGGCTGGTTGGTCAACTTCTGCATATGTTCTATGTTGGAGGCACGGTATATAGCATGCGCCGCTATCAAAATGAGGAATATATCAATCGAATACTGAAGCATAAAATCAATTTTCTTTTTAATGTACCCACCATTTTCATTATGATGTCCACCAGTGAAGAATTTCAAAAACACTCGTTTGACTTTGTGAAGAAAGTGGCTTTTGGGGGTTCACCAATTTATCAGCAGACCTTTACGATGCTGAAAAACGCATTTCCAAATGCACAGCTGCACAATGCCTACGGCGCAACAGAAACAACTTCACCTGCAACATTAATGCCCTTAAACTATCCTGATTCTAAAGTGACTTCAGTCGGACTCCCTGTAGAGGTGGCGGATATCAAAATCATCGGTGAAGAAGGAAAAGAATGTGAAACCGGTGAATCAGGAGAGCTTTACATTAAGGGTCCAATGATCATTAAGGAATATTGGGATAACCCGACGGCCAACCAAACCAGTTTTACGGATGGCTATTGGCATTCAGGAGATCTTGGCATTCAAGATGAAGACGGCTTCATTTATATTCGGGACAGGAAGAAGGACATGATCAACCGTGCGGGTGAAAAAATATTTTCAATTGAAGTCGAGGATGTATTGAAAGCCCACCCCGATGTCGTAGAGGCTGCTGTCATCGGGGAACCCGACCCGGTTTTCGGGGAAAAAGTGAAAGCGTTTGTGGTGGGTCCGAAACTGGATGCGGAAGATTTCACTGGGTTAAAGGAACATTGTAGAAAGTCCCTGGCTAAATTCAAGGTTCCTGAAGAATTTGAATTGATCGATAGCTTGCCAAGAAATGCATCCGGAAAAATATTAAAAAATACATTAAAAAACATTGGAGGAAAAACAAATGCTTAAAGAATTATCACCGAAAGCCGAAGAGTTACGAGGGAAACTACTGAAGTTCATGGATGATTACGTCTATCCCAATGAAGCGACTGTCGAAAAGTATCTGCAGGAAGCCGAGGACCGTTGGACGATTCCACCGATTATCGAAGAGCTCAAGGAAAAGGCGAAAGAGCAAGGACTGTGGAATTTATTTTTAGACCATCCGGAATACGGAGCTGGCTTGTCGAATTACGATTACTCGCATCTCTGCGAAATCATGGGCCGTTCCTTGATTGCGCCGGAGCTGTTCAATTGCAACGCCCCCGATACCGGCAATATGGAGGTCTTCGTCAAATACGGAACAGAAGAGCAGAAAAAACAATGGCTGGAGCCTTTGCTGCGTGGGGAAATCCGTTCGTGCTTCTCGATGACGGAACCAGCTGTCGCTTCTTCCGACGCTACCAATATCCAGAGTAGCATCGTCCGTGATGGGGATGAATATGTCATCAATGCGAAAAAATGGTGGACAACCGGAGCGATGGATCCCCGCTGCAAAATTGCGATTGTCATGGGGAAAACAGATCCGAATGCGGCGAAACATCAGCAACAATCAATGATTTTGGTGCCTTTTGATACACCGGGAGTGGAAATCATCCGACCGCTGACTGTCTTCGGATACGACGATGCACCACAAGGTCATGCTGAAGTCCATTACACCAATGTACGGGTACCAGTTTCCAATATGCTGCTGGGTGAAGGACGTGGCTTTGAAATCGCACAGGGCCGCCTTGGACCAGGACGCATCCATCATTGCATGCGTGCCATCGGAGCAGCTGAGCGGGCACTGGAGCTCCTATGTAAACGGGCTGACAGCAGAGAAGCATTCGGTTCTACTTTGGCCGAAAAAGATGTGATCAAAGAAATCATTGCCGAAAGCAGAATCGAAATTGAACAGGCGCGTCTCTTGACTTTGCATGCTGCCCATAAAATTGATGAGGAAGGTGCTAAAGCGGCACGTAAAGAAATTGCCATGATCAAGATTGCAGCACCTCGCGTTTCATTGAATGTCATCGATCGCGCTATGCAAGTATTCGGCGGAGCCGGTTTAACCGAAGATTTCCCGCTTGCGGCACATTATGCCAATGCGCGGACACTGCGTTTGGTTGACGGTCCAGACCAAGTCCATCTACGTGATGTCGGACGCCTGGAATTGCGCGAACAATTGAAGGAAAGTTCAAACGTAAAATAAGGGGGTATTGTGATGAAGGCTTGGACAGTGGTCCGAATAGGAGATCCACAGGAAGCTCTTGAGCTTACGGAGCTCACGAATCCTGAACCAAAAGCGGGCGAAGTACTTGTGAAAGTGGAGGCAGCCGCCTTGAATTTCTTTGATATCCTCCAGTGTCAGGGAAAATATCAGGAGAAACCTGATCTGCCATTTACACCGGGCGCTGAAATTGCCGGTATTGTTGAAAAGGTGGGAGATGGGGTGGGCATACAGATCGGCCAGCGTGTTCTCGCTACACCTCAGTTGCCCACTGGCGGTCTTGCCGAATGGGTAGTCGTCAAGGAAGAAGGGGTATTCCCGATTCCGGATTCGCTTTCCTATAGTGAAGCAGCATCTCTATTCATCACCTACCAGACCGCATATTTCGCGTTGCACCGGACAGCGCGCCTTCAAAAAGGCGAAACCTTGTTGGTGCATGCAGGCTCAGGCGGTGTTGGTTCAGCTGCCATCCAGCTTGGAAAAGCGGCAGGAGCTACTGTCATCGCTACAGCCGGCAGCAACGAGAAAACAGCAATCTGCAAGGAGCTTGGTGCTGATCAGGTCATCAATTACCGCACAGAGGATTTCGTCTCCCTAGTTAAAGAAGCGACAGGTGGAAAAGGGGCTAATGTCATCTTCGATCCTGTCGGTGGAGACACCTTCGACCTTTCCAGAAAATGCATCGCCTTTGAAGGCCGTTTGTTGGTAATTGGCTTTGCTGGAGGCAGGATTGCAGATGCACCAACCAATCATGCCTTGATTAAAAATTATTCGGTTGTAGGTGTTCATTTCGGATTATTCCGCAATTTATATCCGGAAGAAGTGATGAAGGCTCATCACGAATTGATGGATTTATACGAAAAGGGAGCTATTCGCCCGATGATCTATGAAGAATATCCATTTGAAAAGGTTCCGGATGCTTTGGATCTATTGGGTGACCGCAAAACCTATGGAAAGTTGGTTGTGAAACCGTAATGAAAAGGGAGGAAAGTGGATGACTAAATTGGTGGAAATCAATACACAGGCAGGAGTCGGTTATTTGAAATTGAAGAGACCGGAGAAGTTGAATGCCTTGTCGCGTGAATTAGTGCAGGAAGTCATGGTTGCCTTGGATGAATTGTCCGGCAACCAGGAAGTCAAGGTCATCGTTTTGTCAGGAGAAGGCAAAGCATTTTCTGCAGGCGGTGATATTTCATCCATGAAGGAGTTGGCGGATGCCCACGAAGTGGCAGAATGGATCGAGTATGTTTCGGGTCTGTCGAAAAAAATAATAAGCCTGGATAAATACGTAATAGCTGCAGTGCATGGCTACGCTGCAGGGGCGGGCTTCAGCATCGCTCTTGCTGCAGATTTCATTGTCGCAGATGAAAATGCCAAATTCGCTTTGAGCTTTTCGAATATCGGCTTGATTCCGGATCTGGGCTTGATCAAAGCATTAACTGAGCGTGTATCACCGCCGATTGCCAAGGAGTGGATTTCTTCAGCCAAGACCCTATCAGCTGAAGAAGCCTACAGGCATGGCTTGATCAACAAAATTTCCACAGGTTCGGCAGTGGAAGCAGCAGCTGAATTTGCAGGATTTATTGTGGACGGACCGCCCATCAGCAATAAATACGTCAAATATCTGGTTAATCATGTAGGAGAACTTCATAAAGAAACTGCTTTTATGCAGGAAAATATGATTCAGGCGATGCTGCTACAGACTAAAGATCATCAAGAAGGCATTTCAGCTTTTTTCGAGAAGCGTGTTCCTCAATTTAATGGCAAATAGTATTTTGGTTTTGTAAGCGGATACAAAAACACAATCACTAGATTAAATGGATGGAGGGAAAAATTATGAAATCATTTAATTCTCGTTTTTCAGTAGCAGGTCTAGGATTAGTGCTCTTGTTGTCAGGATGTGGAGGCGGTGAAGAAACAGGTGGTGGTTCTTCAGAAGGGGAAACGATCACATTACGTGCAGCCACTGGACTCAGTGCCCAGCACGCCTGGTGGGAAGCATCGATGGTGCCTTGGATGGAACGTGTCGAGGAACTGACGGAAGGACAGGTTCAATTTGAATCCTTCACCGGAGGCGAGTTGGTGGCGGTTCCCGATGAAGCGGAAGCTCTCGAAACCGGCACAGTGGACGTTGCCCTCGTTCTGCCGATTTACCAGCCGGATCAATTTCCGATGGCGGAAGTGACAATGCTGCCGTTGAACCATTCGGATACACTAATCGCTTCCAACGCCTGGAAAAATCTTCTTGAAAGTGAAGAGGAGCTGGCAGATGGACAAACCTATACTGAGATGCAGTTTGGTGATTTTAAAGTATTCCCAATCTCTACTACTCAGGAATATTCAATTTCAACAACCGGCCATGAATTCAATGCAGTCAGCGATGTAGAAGGTACATCACTTCGCACGCCTTCACGGATTCATGAAATGTATGCGGCTAAAACGGGCATCAACAGTGTGACAATGCCTGCTGTGGAAATTTACGACTCCTTGAGCAGAGGCACATTTGAAGGAGCGTTTTACAGTATTGCCGACTGGACAGGATACGGATTCCAGGATTTGTTCCGTTACACTTTGACTGGTATCAATTTCGGACATTTCAACGCCTTTATTGGAATGAGTCAGGATAAATGGGAGGAAATGCCCGAAAATGTACAGGAAGCGATGACGCAAGCAAACGAAGAAATCTTCGAGCCTGGCGCTCAGGAGTGGATCAACCGCTCAGAAGAAATCATCCCGGAAAATGAAGCGAATGGCGGGAAATTTGTTGACTTTGCTGATTTGGATCCGGCAGTCCAGGACCATTTCAACCAAGGGATCGAAGAGACATGGACAGATTACGCAACATTGCTTGAGGATAATGGAATGCCAGGAAATGAATTGGTTAAAATGTGGAGAGATCTTCTAATTGAAGAAGGCGGCGAGGTACCGGAAGCCATCATGGATCTGGAGTAGCCGTTTGGGAAAAGGGAATAGCTTATCATCCAGTGAGTCATTCCCTTTTCTTTCTATAATTTTATGCAAGGAGGTCTTGAGGTGGATAACTTACTGGTCATAGGAATTATTCTGGTAATGATGATTGTCCTGCTGATCGCAGGTCTTTATATACATTCGGTACTCCTTGCAAGCGGCATAATCGGTTTAATTTTATTGGAGGGTTTCGGGATACTTCCCGGGCTGCTTGGAAACGAACCTTTTAACCGGGTCGCGAGCTATACCTTAACAACCATTCCCCTTTTTGTTTTAATGGCGCAGTTTATTCTTCAATCAGGCTTGGTCCAGGATATTTTTTATATGGTTCATAAGGTCTCAAAAGGAAAAAACAGTCTACTTGGAATTTTAACATTGATTATTGGCGGAATGCTGGGGGCAGTTTCCGGTTCGGGAACCGCAACTTCAGCTTCACTCGGCCAAGTAGCGATTCCGGAGCTGCGGAAACATGGCTATAGTGCACCACTCGCTGGTGCAATAGCAGCATCAGGAGGCTCTTTATCGGGGATTATCCCGCCGAGCATTATTCTAATCCTTTATGGAGTGGCAACTGAAACACCCGTGGGCAGTTTGTTTGTCGGGGCGTTTATTCCCGGCATACTGACCATGGCCATTTTTATCCTGGTGATGCTGGTGTATTTCCGATGGGAAAGAAAAAAACGGACACAAGTAGAAGAGCCGGCAATCAAAGAGGCCCCGGTAACAGAAAAGTTATCTGCCATCCGTTTACTTATTGTGAGCGTTATCGCTATACTCATCGTTTTGGTGATTTTCGGCGGGATATATTCAGGCGTCTTTACACCGACTGAAGCAGGAGCAGTGGGAGCGTTCGTCGGTTTGCTTGCTGCACTGGTTCTAGGAAAGGTCAATTTTCAATTTTTCAAAACTTCTGTTGTTGAAACCATCAAACTGACAGGGATGGTCATGATCATCATGATCGGTGCACAGATATTCGGTCGCTTTGTTTCCCTATCTCTGCTGCCTAGACGTCTGATTGAATTGATCGAACCGATTATGGATACTCCAGTATTGGTGTTGATCGCCATTTCGGTTGTTTTGTTCATCATGTTTATGTTTATAGAAGGCGCAGCTGTAATCTTGATGTCAATTCCAGTCATTCTTCCCATCATTCAAGAGTTGCAGGTTGATATCCTCTGGTTCGGTGTATTTGTAGCCGTTATTTGTACGATTGGATTGATAACGCCGCCTGTCGGATTGAGTGTGTATGCAGTTGCCGGGGTTAGCGGAATCAGTTCAGGATCAATATTCCGCATCTCGATGGTTTTTGCCGTCGTCGCAATGATCATTGTCTGTGGTTTGATGATTGCGTTTCCGGGACTTGCCACGTGGCTGCCGAATTCCATGTGAGCGACTGAAGGGAGTGGGCTTGAGTGAAAGGTGTATGGAAGGCCTATAAAATTTTTCATTATATAAAACTGGCAGGAATATGGATCAGTGGAATCAGTGTACTGGTAATGATGCTGCTGATTGTGTACGACGTTGCTATGCGAACCTTCTTTTCCAGTTCGATACGCGGTGGCTTTGAAATCATCCAGAATTACATGATGCCTCTTGTGGTGTTTCCAGGTCTCGCATATGTATATGCATCGGGTGTATTGCCGAAAATGGATTTAATCCTTGAAAAACTGAATAACTCCGCAAAAAGGATTTTGATTTTTCTTATGGTGTTGCTTGAACTATTCGTACTTGTGCTGATTGTCCAATTCAGTTGGGAATATGCCATGAGCGGCTTCGAACGCAAGACCGCCTTTCCTGCTGCCGGCACCTTGTATCCGCTGTATCCATTGTTCTTCCTAATTCCTATTGCCTTTGCCATGATTGTGATTGAAAATATTTTTATTTTGATCCGAAATATTTTGGACAACAAGCCGTCCATGGTGATGAAGGAAACAGAGGCAAAGCCTGAAGAGTTGCTTTGAAACTGAATAAATGAATGAGGTGGTGGCATGAGTCTTCGAGAACGAAAAGCAGCCAAGAAAAAAGAAGATATTCTTCGTTCTGCGAGTCTGGTGATTTCACGGAACGGCTATCAGAATGCAACGATGGAAGACATTGCAGCAGAATTATTGATGACCAAAGGAGCTCTTTACTATTACTTCAAAAGTAAAGAAGAGCTGTTGTACAGTTGCCATGATTTGATTTTATCGGCGGCTATGGAAAAGGTGGAATCCATCTATGCAGAAGAATTATCTTCTATGAAAAAGATGGAAAAGGCAATTAAAACGCATTTGGACATTGCGATAAAGGAGAAGGAAGTTTTTAATCTGATTGTGAAGCCGGAACAGCTTTTTTCAGAAGAAAATATAGAAACGATCATTCAAAAACGTGATCAATACGCTGGGATTTTTGACAGAATTATTGCCGAAGGGGTGGAACGGGGAGAATTTAACGTTTCAGATAAAAAAATGGCACGTATGATCATTCTTGGTGCCACCAACTGGGTACAGGTTTGGTATTCGCCTGAAGGCAAGTTCAGCAAAGAAAAGATAGAGAACATATACGCAGAGTATTTTTTGAAGATGCTGGCATAAATTAGAATCCACGAACATTACTCGGACTAAGTTTCTTTATATCCGCTGAGTAATATCAGCTTATTAAAGTGGAATTAATTCAAAGGAATTGATTGTGATGAGGAAAATCCACGTCATTACGCAAAAAGAAGCGGTGGCAGAAGAAAAGTTGAAAGGCTGTACAGCAGTGGTCATCGATGTCTTCCTCGCGACTTCGACGATTGCTTTTCTGCTCGAAAATAATTTCGAGCCCATTTATGCAGTGAAGGACAGCGATCAGGCAATTGAGTTATCCAAAAAACACAGTGAACCTCATATTCTATTAGGAGAGACAAAAGGGGAGTCCATTCAAGGATTTCAATATCCTGACCCTTGCCTAATCAAATTAAATGATGAAAAGCAGGCAGCAATCATCTGTTCCACAAACGGCACCATCGCCATTGAAAAAGCGAGCAAAGCTAATGTGCTCTTCATTTCTTCATTGGTTAACGGCCACTTGATTGCAGAACGGATCCATCTGCAGGAAGCTGATTCCTCCATTGTTCTGGTCTGCTCAGGAAATGATGACCGTTTTTCAATGGAAGATTTTATTGGAGCGGGACAGATAGTTGAACATCTATCGAGAAAAGCGAGCTATGAATTATCCGATTCCTCTAAGCTGGCCAGAGAGGCTTATCTTCATGCACATGCAGCATCTTTCAAAAGTTTGCATGAATGCGAAACCGCAGATTTATTGAAGCGGTTCGATTTTACAGATTCGGTGGAATTTGTTCTTCGGCACCATGAATTGGTGGATGTTGTGCCGCTTTTTAGAAATGGGAAAATTGTCAATGATCATCAGAAAATAACTCTTAAAAGAAGTTGAAGGAGGAAGGCCATTGCAGAAAGAACAGTGGACAGTGATTAAACTGGAGCGCCAGGAAATGATTGCAGTATTGACCTTGAACAATCCCCCTTTGAATGTACTGACAGATGAGTTGCTGAACCAATTGAACGAAGCTGTAGACGAAGTTGAAAAAGATCAAGGGATTCGGGCAATTGTCCTGCGGGCAGCCGGGGAAAAAGCATTTGCTGCAGGTGCAGACATCCGCCAATTTCCAAGCCTGACAAAAGAAAGTGGCATAGCTCTGGTAGAAAAAGGAAAAGGGATATTCGACAAGTTGGCTGCAGGAAAACCGGTTATTTGTGCAGTTCAAGGGTTGGCTCTGGGAGCAGGATTGGAATTGGTGCTTGCTTGTGATATTCGAATTGCTGAAGAAAATACGAAGGTTGGGCTTCCTGAAACAGGCTTGGGTATATTGCCGGGCTATGGCGGGACACAGCGCTTAGCGCGTTTGGTCGGTCCAGGAAAGGCAAAAGAGCTGGTTTTATCGGGTGAGTTTTTATCCGGTAAGGAAGCACATGAAGCGGGCTTGGTGGAAAGGTTGGTGCCCTCGGGACAGGCATTCGAAAATGCTGTAAAGCTTGCTCAGGCAATAGCTTCGAAAGCACCGCTGGCAGTAGCGAATGCCAAGAAAGCGATTGATGAAGGACTGGAGCTGAGTTTAGCTGCTGGCCAGAATTTGGAGACACAACTGTTTGCAGAATTAGCCGAAACACAGGACATGCAGGAAGGTGTTAAAGCTTTTACTGAAAAGCGCACTGCTGATTTTAAAGGGAACTAAAGTCTGAAGGGAGATGGAGCGATGAAAAGCATTGCGATAGTTGGTGCGGGAATCATGGGAAACGGCATTGCCCAGGTAGCCGCTGAAGGAGAATACGAAGTTTTCTTGTATGATGTCAATGCCGAGGGACTGGCGAAAGGCGTATCCAGAATTGAAAAGACATTAGCCAGGAATGTCGAAAAGAAGAAAATTGATCAAAACCAAAGCGATGGCATCCGCGGGCGAATTACACCGACGGGAAATATCGAAGACTTGAAAGATGTCGATCTGGTGATCGAAGCGATTATCGAACAAATGGAACCCAAAAAAAGTTTGCTGACAGAACTTGATGGAATCTGTAAGCCCTCCACAATCTTTGCTTCCAATACATCCGGGTTAAGCATTACAGAAATGGCCAGCTCTGTAAAGCGCAGCGAAAAAGTGATTGGCATGCATTTCTTTAATCCGGTGCCGGTCATGCAATTGGTTGAAATCATCAGAGGCGAACAAACGAGTGATGAAACATTTAAAATCGCACATCAAGTGGCTGAGCGTTTCAACAAAACAGCTATCTCGGTTAAAGAAGCCCCATTATTTGCAGTCAATCGAATTTTAACACCGATGATCAATGAAGCGATTTTTGTCTTATCGGAAGGCATCGCATCGGCGGAAGATATCGATAAGGGGATGATGCTCGGGGCCAGCCACCCGATCGGTCCGCTGGCATTGACCGATTTGATCGGTTTAGACACGATGTTGTTTGTAGCAGAAACCCTCTATAACGAAACCAATGATTCCAAATATCGTCCAGCACCTCTCTTGAAGAAGTATGTGCGGGCAGGTCGTTTAGGACGCAAATCCGGACAGGGGTTCTTTACTTATGACTAATGATCAGGGAGTGGATAGGATGAGTGCAGCAGATAAAACGATTGAGCCGATTGACTGGACCAAAGTCGCAAAACATCTTCGCAAGTCGATACCGGGCTTGCCGGAAGGCGAAATGGAAGTTCAGCAATTTTCCGAGGGCTACTCGAACTTGACTTATTTGATACGGATTGGCAATTGGGAGGGTGTGCTGAGACGTCCTCCTTTTGGAGAAGTGCCGCCGCGTGCACATGATATGGAAAGGGAATATCGGATGCTTGAAAAAGTGAATCCAGTTTTTCCATTGGCTCCAAAGCCATATATATACTGTGAAGATCCTGAAATCATGGACAAGCATTTTTATGTTATGGAGAAAAAACAAGGCGTCGTGATCGATGACCAGCTTCCTGAGTCTTATGGCAGTTCTGAGCAGGTAGGGATGGCGATTTCAAAAAATGTCATCAATACCTTGGTTCAGCTTCAATCCATCGATTACAAAGAAGCAGGAATGGAAGAGATGGGCAAGCCGGAAGGGTTCATGGAGCGCCAAGTGAAGGGCTGGATCAAACGCTACAGTCAGTCAAAAACTGAGGAAATTGAAAATTTAAATGAGCTGGAAAGTTGGCTGTCAGCAAATATTCCAGTCAACGCGGAAACAACCATCGTCCACAACGATTTTAAGCTCAATAATATGGTGCTTGACCAAGAGAATCCAGGCAAAGCCGTCGGTATATTGGATTGGGAATTGTCTACTATCGGTGATCCTTTAAGTGATTTGGGCTCTACTGTCGCTTACTGGGGCGAACCGGATGATCCCGATATGGGCATCAATATCGTTACAAGCCAACCAGGATTCTTCAGCAGAAAAGAATTTATTGAGGAGTATGCAAAACAAAGCGGACGTGACGTTTCGAATGTCGACTACTATGTGACATTCGGCTTTTATAAACTCGCCGTTATTTTGCAGCAAATCCATTATCGCTGGAAAACCGGAGAAATCGATGATGACCGCTTCAGCGACTTGAATCAGGCTGTTTCTAATTTAGTGGACATGGCCAATCTAACCAGAAGCGGACAATTAATATAACAATAACTTTTGTAAAGCGGGTGGATTCATGAGTGAACAAGCGATGGTTTTCGACTATGCCCCGTTTCTGATTGAAGCAGGAAAAATAAAGGAATTTGCGAAGGCGCTGCAGCTGGAAAATCCGATATACAGGGATGAAGAAACAGCTAAATCAGCTGGGTACCGAGGAATACCAGTACCTCCGACATTCATGACCGTCATTGATTTCTGGAATGACCGCAACTTTTATCAGTTTTTCGCGGATTTTCTGAAGTTGAATCCGAATCACGTACTCCATGGTGAGCAGTCGTATGAATACCATAAAGTTATACTGGCTGGTGATACCATTGCAGCACAAGTAAGGGTCAAAGAGCAGTTCCATAAAAAAGGGAAGAATTTCTTTCTCTTGGAGACAATCTACAGAAACCAATGGAATGAAATCACGGCTGTTGGACGAGCTACCATTATAGAAATAGCGGAGGTGGACTGATGAATGAACTGCGGACCATTATCAAAAAACCTATTTATCCAATCGATCTCGTGAAATATTCGGGTGCATCCGGTGATTTCAACGAAATCCATACTGTTCCGGCGATTGCTGAAGAAAAAGGGTTTGCTAATATCATCGCACATGGCATGTTCGTGATGGGCTGGGCAGCGGCGGCTATAGAAGAATGGTTTCCAGAAAGGCAGTTGGCGTCATTTAGTGTCCGTTTTCAAGCTGTCACCCATCCGGGAACCATTCTCGTCATCACTGGAACGATGGTAGCTGAAAATAGCGGGGAAATCTTGATAAAAGATCCGCAAGATTCAATGAAACTGATGGGTTCATTTACTGTAAAAAACAGTTCTGTCTAATGTAAAAAGACGGAATATTCTTTCTGTAAAAGAGGAGAATAGATGCAATGCAAAACTACATGTATCCAACATTTGATCTGACTGGAAAAAAAGCGGTGGTAACTGGAGGGAGCAAGGGAATTGGGCTGGCGATTGCCGCAGGTTTGGCACATGCAGGAGCGGAAGTGCTGATCACCGGTAGAAATGAATCCGCCCTTATAGATGCTGTGGATGAAATGAAGAAGCGAGGGTACCGGGTTTCCTGGAAAACTTCTGATGTGACAGTGAAGAAAGAAGTGGAGAAACTCTTCGATTACATCGATCAAGAGTTTCGGCAAATCGATATCCTGATCAACAATGCAGGCATGAATATCCGGAAATCCCTTGTTGAAGTGGAGGAAGAAGATTGGGACCGAGTGATTGGAACCAATTTAAAAGGGATTTTCCTAGTGGGACAGCAGGCGGCAAAGCGGATGATTGTCCAAAAAGGCGGACGCATCATCAATATCTCATCGATTCTCGGTAAAATCGGCAATCCACTTCAGACCAGCTACGCCGCCAGTAAAGGGGGAATCGATCAGCTGACAAAAGTATGGGCATCTGAACTTGCAGAGCATGGGATAACCGTCAATGCCTTAGCTCCTGCTTACATAATCACTCCCATGACTGAACCTTTTTTACAGGACGAAGAAAGGTTGGAGAAAATCATCAGCCGGACCATGATGAAAAGGATGGGGCGAGCGGATGAAATGATCGGACCGGCTTTGTTTTTTGCGTCAGACGCCTCTACTTATGTGACTGGGCAAATTCTGTATATCGACGGAGGATGGACAGCAAATTGAGAAGATGTGACGGAAGTAAGGAGGAGACAAATGGAATACGCAACTGTTTCGGAGCTGCTGGCAGCAAGGTGCAAAGAAGCTCCTGATAAGGAGTTTCTAGTGATCGAAGATAAAAACGGTTCTGTGGAAAGGTTGAGCTATCTTGAATTCCAGGAACAGGTCCGAAAGCTGGCACAGGTATTAAGCGAAAACGGAATCAGGAAAGGGGATAAGATTCTGCTGCATCTGCCGAACGGCAGTGCTTTTATGAAATCGTGGTTTGCCATTCTGTCCATCGGTGCTGTCATGGTGCCGACAAATATCCTATCCCCTGAAGAAGAAATGAAATACCTGGTGAACCATTCGGAAAGCAAGCTGATCATCACTGAAAAAGAGTACGAGCAGAAATTCTCGAGCTTTGGGCTGCCTTTGCTGTTCTCTCGTCTCGGAGAAGACCACAAAGGAATATGGCTAGAGGCTGAAATTGAAAAAGCGGAACCAGTCGTGAAGTTGCCGAAACTTTCGCCCCAGGACGAAGCCGCGATTTTGTATACATCAGGAACAACTTCAAAACCGAAAGGCGTAGTGCTGACGCAGCAGAATTACTTGCATACCGGAAAGCAGATGGCGGAAACGCTTGGATATAGCTCAGAGGATCGCGTTCTGATCGTGTTGCCGATGTTCCATGGCAATGGCCAATACTATATGGCAATGCCTGCGCTTTATGCTGGAGCGAGCATCGCCATTACTGAAAGCTTCAGTGCAACCAATTATGTCAAACAGTCTAAACGGCTGAAAGCCACAGTGGGTTCACTTTTTTCAGCTCCCATTAAAATGATTCTAAAAAAAGACTATGATCCTGAAGATGCGGAGAATTCATTAAGACTCGTCATCTATGCACAAGCGTTGACAGACCAGCAATATGATGAATTTCGCACTAGGTATCGA
Organism: Planococcus sp. SE5232; assembly: GCF_050686535.1. Lineage (NCBI taxonomy): Bacteria > Bacillati > Bacillota > Bacilli > Caryophanales > Caryophanaceae > Planococcus > Planococcus sp. SE5232. The sequence continues at coordinate 641,096 of NZ_JBOGCP010000001.1, forward strand.
GTTGAACTCCGCCAATTATATGGAATGACCGAAACCATTGCCATCCCTTTGATGAATCCGGTGGAAGACTTGCAGGACCATATCAGCATCGGTGGAGAAGCTTGCGGATATTCTGTGGTATTAAGAGATGGAGAAGGGTATGAAGTCAATACTGGCGAAGAAGGCGAAATTACGGTTTACGGTGAACCGGGTGTGACAATCATGAAAGAGTATTTTAAAAATCCGGCAGCAACTGCGGAAACAATTCAAGACAACTGGTTGTATACCGGAGATATGGCAAAAGTGGATCCGAAGACCGGACTGTTCTATTTTGTCGACCGAAAGAAAGACATGATGAAACGATCAGGGGAAAATATAGCAGCTGGAGAAGTTGAAGCGGTAATCAATGAACATGATGCCGTTTTCGAAAGTGCGGTCATCTCTGTACCAGATCCGGTATATGAAGAATCTATACATGCTTTTGTCATTTTAAAGGAGAACCGGAAGTTGACTTCAGAAGAGCTTTTGGAATGGTGTCGCGCACGTCTAGCTAAATTCAAGGTGCCACAGGAAATTCACTTTACAGAAGAGTTTCCGCGTACTTCAGTCGGAAAGATACAGAAACAGCAAATGAAAAAATGGGTTTAAGGGGGAGCAGGAATGACTAAAGTGAAAAGTGCAGAAGAGCTGGAAAGGGAAAGAGTGTTGAACGCAAATAAAAATAATCCCCTCGCAAAAGTAGCGGGGCTGTTTGCCCGCATTGCAGAACGATGGTTGCCTGATGCATTCGTATTTGCCATTATACTGACGACCATCGCTTTTATTGCAGGAGTTATTTTCACAGACTCAAGCCCTTTTGACATGATGACCTATTGGGGCGATGGAATGTGGGGTCTGTTAACATTCACGGCGCAGATCATAACCACTTTTGTTTTAAGTTATGCCTTAGCATTGACGAAGACAGTTTCTAACACCCTTGAAAAAATCGCGGCGATTCCCAAATCGCCGAACTCGGCCATTTTGATGGTGACATTCACAGCTCTGGGTGCTTCCCTGATCAGTTGGGCCTTCGGTTTAGTAGTGGCAGGGATCATCGCGAAACTGGTTGCGAAGAAAGTCCATGACGTCGATTATCGTGTACTCGTAGCAGCAGGCTATTCGGGCTTCCTGATTTGGGAAGGTGGTTTATCATCTTCTCCAGCGCTTTTCGTTGCGACAGCGGGACATGTCTTTGAAGGGGAAATCGGATTAATCCCTATTTCAGAAACTTTGCTGTCAGCTGTCAATATTGCCATTGTAGCCACATTGTTCTTCACGCTGCCTTTTGTCATGCGTTTGGTCCATCCGAAAAACCCCAAAGACCGTTATATTGTGGAACAGTCACGTTTAGAGGATCCGGTAGTCGAAGAAGACTCTCGTGAAGAAACCAATTATCCGAATGACAAGATTGAAAAGACTCGTCTGATTCCACTTATAGGTGGATTCCTCGGCTTAAGTTACTTGGTCAATCACTTTATTGCCAATGGATTTTCGTTGGATTTGAATACAGTCAACTTGATTTTCCTGACAGCGGCCTTGCTATTGTTCTCGAATGTTCGGGAACTTGCTCAAGGACTTTTGAAATCCGTCAGCAGCGTAGGCCAATTTGTTCTGCAATATCCATTCTATGCAGGCATTATGGGAATGCTGAGTGCTTCCGGTTTAGCAGTACTGATATCCAATTTCTTCATTAATATTTCAACGGATACGACCTTGCCGCTTTGGACTTTCCTATCGGCTGGAATTCTGAATGTCTTTATCCCCTCGGGTGGTGGACAGTGGGCGGTTCAGGCACCACTGGTGATTCCAGCTGCGCTCGAAATGGGTGTCGAACCAGCAAAAGTGGTGATGGCTGTTGCTTGGGGTGACAGCTGGACCAATATGATCCAGCCATTCTGGGCGATTCCATTGCTTGCGATTGCTGGTCTTAAGATTCGCGATATCATGGGATACACCATGATTGCTTTGATTTACGGAGGCTTAGTGATAGGCGCCTGTATGCTGATTTTCTAGAAAGAAAAGGAGAGGGTACCATGAAAGCGATTATCGTCGAAGAGACCGGTCCTCCTGGAGTGATGAAGCTTCAGGAAATCGATAAACCAAAGCCTGATGCACATCAGGTCCTGATCCGTGTTGAAGCAATCAGTGTTAATTTTGCAGATATTAAGGCTCGCCAAGGACAGTACCATGGAGTCGCAGCAGATGCAGCTTTTACACCAGGTCTGGATTGTGCGGGAGTTGTTGTAGAAATTGGAGATCAAGTGAGCCGGTTTCAGCCCGGACAGCGTGTTATGGCATTTCCGACAGGCGGTTCCTACGCTGAATATGTCGTGGCGCCAGAGAATTTAACTTATCCGGTACCTGATGAAATAAGCAGCGAAACGGCCGCAGCTTCTTTGACCGTTGGCATCACTGCCTATAACGTCATCCAAAAAATGGCGAGGCTGGAAAAAGGGGAAATCCTCTTAATCCATGCGGCGGCAGGGGGAATCGGTTCAACCGCTATTCAGCTGGCCAAGTTTTTCGGAGCTTCCAAAATTATCGGGACTGTCGGCAGTGATGAAAAAGTAGCACATGCCAAATCTTTTGGTGCAGACGAAGTCATCAATTATCGGTCAACGGATTTTGTGGAGAAAGTCAATGAATTGACTGGAGGAAAAGGGGCAGATGTCATTCTTGATACAATAGCAGGCGAGAATTTCGAAAGGAGCTTGAAATGCTTGGCTACATTTGGGCGAATCGTCTCTTTCGGACATGCCAATGATGGATCAGTTCCAGGAATCGCAAAAACAGATCAGCTTCATTCAAACTGTCGCTCAGTCATTGGGTACAGTACGGGCACATACCGAAAGCACCGCCCGGAATTCTTGAGAGAAGGTGCTGAAAGGATAACCGAATACCTGCTGCAAAAACAATTGAAAATTGTCATCTCCAAGAGCTTTGCAATGGCGGATGCCTCGGAAGCGCATGCCCATATTGAAAGCCGGGCGAGTATCGGCAAAGTTCTACTGATCCCTTAATGGATTTGCTGTTGAGCCGTTGCCCTCCAAAAGGGGGGCAATCGTTTAGTAGTTAAATATCCAACCTGCTCTCCTTTCCCCTTCAGATCAATCCCCGTTACACCCAATAAACCAGAGGTGATGTCTATGTATGGCGGTATTCAGTTGCAGCAAAAGCAAGTGAAAAAAATCCACATGACACCTGCTTTATCTCAGGCGATAAAGCTTCTGCAGTATTCGACACTGGAATTGGCGGAATTCTTAAATGAGCAGATTTCTGCAAACCCACTTCTTCAGCATCCTGATCATGTGAAAGGGGAGAGATATTTTTCAACGGCTAAAAGTTCACTCGATCCTATTCAATTTATTGAAGCAGCAGAAAATAAACTGGAAAGTGAACTGCTGGAACAACTAGTTCTTTTGAATCTCGAAAAAAGACAGGAAAAGATGATGAAGTTTTTAATTTCCAACTTAGATAGTCATGGATTTTTAAGTGGTGGAGTCCCTGAAGCTGAGAGGATGCTCGGGATTTCCAAGGCTGAAGCGAAAGGGTTGATTGGCTTGCTTCAGCAACTGGAGCCAATGGGGATAGGTACAGCAAACTCGAAGGATTTTCTATTGCTTCAAATTGACTCCAGCCTGAATTTTCACTACAAAGAAATTGCAAAAACTTTGATTGAAAATGACTTGGTGAAAATGGCGTCGGGCTCTTTTCATTTTCTTTCGGCTAAGTATAAGGTCAACAGACAAATCCTTCAGGAAATTACAGATTTCATCAAGAACCTGAAGCTGTATCCAGCAGAGGACTATTCCCAATCTCCGGTTTCCTATGTAGTACCCGATGTTGTGATTGAAAAGATTGATCGAAGATGGATCATCCATGTAACCGATCATTTATTGCCCACCATTAAATTGAATGAAAAATATATTAAAAACCTTCTGGCATCACAACAAGATGACGTTGAAAGCTATGTACAACAGCGATTAAAGGATGCCCAATTCTTAAGGAATAGCCTAAAGAGCCGAAAAGAAACCTTATACCATGTGACGGCAATGATCATGGACCATCAAGAGGCATTTTTTCAAAAAGGTGAATCATTTATAAAGCCTATGCGTTTGAAAGATCTGGCCCAAAAATTGCAGCTTCATGAATCGACAATCAGCCGGATCACCAGCAATAAATATATTCAGACACCCTATGGCTTATATACTTTCAAGTATTTTTTCACTCAGGGTTTATCAAATTCGACTACTGGCCATTCAGAGTCTGTGTTGAGCATAAAAGCTAAACTGGCATCTTTGATTGAAAATGAAAACCCATCTGAACCTTATTCAGACGAACAATTAAAGGTTTTATTGAAACAGCAAGGTGTACCGGTCTCAAGAAGGACCATAGCTAAGTATCGGGAACAATTGAAATTTGCGAATTCCATGAACAGGCGGCGCTACTGAGCAGAAATAGGAATTTCTTATAGGAAATTCTCGGAAATGAGAAAAATGCAGCCGCAAAGAACGGGCAGTTCCATATGTCTCTCATTTTTTGAGTTGGCACGGAATTTGCATATATAAATAATGAAGGCGCCATTGCCTTAAAAGACACAAAAGGAGGTAGAGAAAAATCTCTTGATAAGCGGAAGGCAATATATGCAAGCGAACAAGACTGTAAAAGAGGCGATCAACAAATTTATGAAAACGCTTTCTTTAGAAGGAGTCAAGCTTGCGGGAAAGGAGGCTTGAGATGAAGCCACTTAGCATCGTCCCGTTTGTCTCAGGGAAGCTCCAGAGCAATAGTTATGTGGTATCGGATGAAGAGTCATTTTGTGTGGTGATTGATCCGGGAGAAGAATCCACGGAACTATTGACGTATATCGGGGACAGGAAAGTCGATTACATCCTATTGACGCATGGCCATTACGATCATATTGGAGGCGTGACCGCTCTCAAAGAGAGAACTGACGCATCAGTCGCCATTCATTATGCCGAAGCGGAATATCTGAGTGATCCAGTGTTGAACCTATCATCGGAAAGCGGAAAGCCAGTAGTTTGTGAATGGCCGGATATTTTGCTGAATGGAGGTGAGTTGGTTCAATGCGGAAAGTTTTCGGTAAAGGTGATCCATACACCTGGGCATTCTCCGGGAAGTGTCTGCTATTTGCTGAATGACCGCTATTTGTTTTCCGGAGACACCTTGCTGGCCGGGTTAGTGGGGCCGACGAATCTCCCATCAGGAAATCGGGAACTTTTGAAAGCTTCCATTAAAGAAAAACTCTATTCATTAAATGACCATGTAGAAGTTTACCCGGGGCATGGGGAACCAACAAAGATCGGAGCAGAAAAGAAGGATAATCTCTTTCCGAATATCAAAGCGTTTTTTTTGAACCATTAAAAAAAGAGGAGTGAAAAAGAATGGCTGAGACATATGTGAAGGAAGTCGAAACAAAAAGCTACACGAAAGAAGTGCTGGTGGATTTTTACAAGACAATGGCGAAAATCAGAAAGTTTGATGAGAATTTGATCAAGTTGATGGCTGAAGGGAAAGTTTCCGGATTTTATCATTCCGGCATCGGTTCTGAAGGGTTGTCAGCGGGCTCTATCCGGCAAAACCTGCGGGATGAGGATTATATCTACTACAACCATAGAGGGTGTAACCAGAAGATCGCGAAGGGTGTACCGCTGTCGAAAATTTACGGGGATTTCCTCGGGACGATTGAAGGCACTACGAGAGGCTTGGGTGCGGGAATCGTCCACAGTGCGGATCCATCGCGAGGTGTACTCGGACAGGCAGGAACAATCGGTTCCCAATTGGGATTAAGCGTCGGAACCGCCTATACTTCGAAGTTGACTGGCAGCGATCAGGTGACAGTGGTGTATTTTGGAGACGGAGCAGCGTCGCGTGAAATGCTTCACGGTTCTTTGAACTGGGCCGGACTTTATAAGTTGCCGATCATCTATATTTGTGAAAATAACGAATACGCCATTTCCTGCCATGTATCTGAAACGCATTCTGTCAAAGAAAATATTGCGGATTGGGCCGACGGTTATGGAATTCCAAACTGTGTCGTAGACGGCAATGATGTGCTGCTGATGCACGAAGTTGTAAAGGAAGCGGTAGAGCGGGCAAAACGCGGAGAAGGCCCAACTTTCATCGAAGCTCAGACGTTCCGCCATCGCGGACATTTTGAAGGCGATCCATACGATTATGTGGATGTGGAAATTCTGCAGAACTGGAAAGACACGAAAGATCCAATCACCAACTTTGCAGCTAAACTGATGCTCGATAAAGTAGTGACAGAAGAAGACCTTGAAAAAATCAATAAAGAGATTGATGTGGAAATAGCGGAAGCTATTCAAAAAGCAGAAGCGGCACCACTGCCGAATCCTGAAAGAATCTACGAAGGACTATTCGCGTAAAGGGGGAGAAACGGATGAGAAAGATTACAATGCGTGCAGCTTTACTGGAAGCTTTAAATGAGGAAATGGAGCGGGATGAAACGACAGTTCTGTTTGGGGAAGACGTCGGTAAATTTGGCGGCATCAATGCCGTAACAAAAGGCTTGTATGAAAAGTTCGGAAGTACCCGTGTATTTGATACACCGATTGCTGAACCGACAATCGTAGCGGCAGCAGTGGGAATGGCGATCACCGGAAATGCCCGTCCGATTCCTGAATTGCAGTTTGGTGATTTTGTAGGAATCGCTTTTGATGAAGTTTTCAACAAAATGGGGAAATGGCGGTTCATGCATGGCGGGCAGATGGAAATGCCAGTAACTTTGCGCTTGCCTATTGGTATTGCGGGCGGAGCAGGGCCAGAGCATTCACAAAGTCCTCAAGCCTTATTCATGCACGGTCCAGGGCTTCAAATCGTTATTCCTTCCACTTCTTACGATGCTAAAGGGCTGTTGAAAACCGCAATCCGCGATAATAATGCTGTATTATTCTTTGAACATAAAGTTCTTTATGATATGAAAGGTGAAGTTCCGGAAGAGGAATACTTGATTCCATTCGGCAAAGCGGACATTAAACGTTCTGGCACAGATGTCACCATTATCGCCACGGCTCTGCAGGTCCATACGGCTTTGGCAGCTGCTGATGAGCTGGCGGTTCAGGGTGTGGAAGTGGAGGTCATTGATCCGCGTACTTTGGCTCCTTTGGACATGGAAACGATCTTGGAATCAGTCAGAAAAACAGGGCGTGCCTTAATTGTCCATGAAGAACCGAAAACGGGAGGCTCTGGCGCCGAAATTGCGGCTCAAATCCAAGAAGGTGCTTTGTTTGATCTCAGTGCACCTATCAGAAGAATCGGCAGCCCGGATGTTCCCATTGCGCAGAGTATTTACCTGGAACAATTTTATACACCGAGTAAAGACCAAATCACCAAAGCGGTCAATGAATTGATGGAATATTAGAAGCCAGGGGCTGGACAAGGTATGATTCCAAGCCAGCCCCTTTTTGGATTTTCCACGATTACTTTTAGAAGGGAGTGCATAAGATGTATGAAGTGAAAATGCCCCGTTTAGGGGTGACGATGCAAAACGGTACAGTTACCGAATGGTTGGTTGAAGAAGGTGAGGAAGTCAAAAAAGGCGATTATTTATTTGAATTGGAAACCGAAAAATCGACATTGGAAATAGAAGCCCAGGAATCGGGGGTATTGAAAAAAATCATCGTTCCTGCGGATGTAGAAGTTCCGGTGAATACAGTCATCGCCATTTTAGGTGCGGCGGATGAAGAAGCGGATTTGTCGATATACACACATGACGCCAAAGCAGCACCTGCTGAAAAAACAGAAGAAGTTGTGAAAGAAGCGGTTGCTCAGGATCCATCGAAGCCAGCTGCAAGAAAAGGCGGAGTTTCACCAAGAGCGCGGAAACTCGCAAAAGAACTTGGGGTTTCTTTGGATACCGTAAACGGAACTGGAAAAGATGGAATCGTCACTGAAGAAGATATCCGAAATGCATCAGCTCCAGCTTCAAGCTCAACTATTAAAGTGAAAGAGACGATTTCACTCAATGGTGTTAAGAAAGCAATGGCACAAAATGTCCTGAACAGCTGGCAAAGCATTCCGCAGTTCACTCAAATGGTCTCCGTGAATATGACAAATGCATTAGCGGTGAAAAAAGAACTCAGCGATATTTCGTTGAATGACATCATTGTAAAAACGGTCAGCAATGCAGTGGGTAATTATCCGCTCGTCAACAGCAAGTTGGAAGACGACAATAAAATCACTGTCTACGAAGAAGTGAATATCTCTGTAGCCGTCAACAGCTCTCATGGACTGGTGGTGCCGGTTGTGAAAAATGCAGAGAGCAAGTCGATTCAGGAGATTTCTGCAGAAATCAAACAGCTGGCCGAAAAAGCGGAAAACAAAGAATTGGCAATGGAAGATTATGGAAATGGCACGATCACCATTTCCAATCTTGGAAGCCTTGGCATAGAATCGGGAACCCCGATTGTCAATAGCCCACAATCAACCATTATCTTTGCCGGCGCAATCCGAAAGACGCCGATTGTAGGGGAGGATGACGAAATTTCTGTTGTCCCGATTATGGTTTTGTCGATCTGCTACGACCACCGCTTTATCGATGGCGTGACAGGTGCCCATTTTACAAATGAAGTAAAGAGAGCATTTGAAAACGTAACTGTGGAAGAATTGAGCTGAAGAATAGGGGGATGATTATGAGGTTAGCAGGGAAAACAGCGATCATTACTGGAGCAGGAAGCGGTCAGGGAAAAGCATCTGCTTTGCTATTCGCTGAACAGGGAGCAAAAGTCGTCATTGCCGAATGGAATGAAGAAGCGGGAAAGCAAGTGGAAAAAGAAATCACTGATGCCGGAAATGAAGCAATGTTTTTCAAAACGGACATTTCAAATGAAGAGAATGTCCAAGAACTGGTTAGCGTCGTTCAAGACAAATACGGCAGCATCGATATTTTATTCAATAATGCCGGCATCGGTTTTTCTTCCCGTTCCAAGTACACCATGGCCTCTATTCTAGAGACACCGTTGGATGACTGGAACAGCATTATGAGTATTAATCTGAATGGCACTTTTTTGATGTCGAAGTATGTCATTCCTGTAATGATCGAGCAAGGGAAAGGGAGTGTCATCAATAACTCTTCTTTAAATGGCATAATCGGTGTCACTGGAGCAGACGCCTATACGGCGTCAAAAGGCGGGGTTGTAGCATTGACACGCGTGATGGCAGCCGACTACGGGAAGCACAATATCCGTGTCAATTGCATTTGCCCGGGTGCAATCAATACACCGATGATCAGCGAAGTGCTGGATATTCCGGAAATCGCTAAAAACTACGAAACGGGTCCGCTTGGAAGAGTGGGAGAACCGGAAGAAATTGCCGGAGCTGCGTTGTTTTTGGCATCTGATGAAGCCAGTTATATAACTGGAGTCATTCTGCCGGTAGATGGCGGATGGAGCACAGTTTAAAGCAGGTGGCTTCATATCGGAAAAGGGCGGAAGTCCGCCCTTTTTCTATACATACTAAAAACGGGAGTGGTTGGATTTGGCTGACATACATGTATATAAACCCACCGACGCAACTGTCAGGCGCCCCGAAAAAAATAGGAAGCTGAAAATGGCTTGGACAAATCATGTTAAATGGAATACGCCGGAAGGTGAAGTCCGGGAAGTCATAGCGGAGTCTTGGAGCCGTTCCAAAGAGTATGGGGTAAATCCCGATCTTTTGGCAGCGCCAGTAATCTGCACTGAAAAAGCAATAGAAAGTAAAATCCGGAAAAACATAGAACTCTTGAACCTGATCCGTCCTTTATTGGATGATCTTTTCGCTGTGGTCCGTGGAAGCGATAGCATCATTGCATTTTCAGATAAAGAGGGTGTCATTTTGGAATTGTTTGGAGACAGTGAAATTGCTATGAATGCGGCAAGTGCTAATTTCAAAGTTGGCGCCAAAATGAGTGAAAGGCATTCTGGAAGCAATGCCATCGGAACAGCAATTGCAATCGGTGGTCCGATCCAAATGGTGGGAGCAGAGCATTATTGTGTAGCATGGCATACTTCCCATTGTTCAAGTGCCCCTATCCGTGATCCGCTTTCATCTGAAATTATCGGTATTATAACAGTGGTCGGCTATTTGAATACCGCTCATCCGCATTCCTTGGCTTTGGTGAAGGCGGCTGCCGAAGCAATCATGAAATTGATTGAACAAAAAGAGCTGGAGCAGGGAAAGTATATGAGCAACCATTACTTTAATGCTGCCTTGGAATCAGTTTCGGATGGAATAGTCATCGTTAACCTTCATGGTGAAATTCTTCGTATGAACAAAATTGCTGCACATCTTCTTCATCTTCCAGGAAGTAATTTTGAAAAGCTCAAGATAAACGAGATTGAAAAGCTGAAGTCTTTTTCAACGGACTTAACTGAAACGATCAATGAACATGAAGTGATATTGAAAGGCGAATCTAGTGTGGAAAGTGGAGGCGGAACCCAATTTTTTCTGACTTCCCGAAAAATAGGAATCGAAAAGGAGCATATCGGAAATATTCTGATCCTCAAACGGAAAGTATCGAAAGAATTGATGAACAGTACTGCAATACACCAGTTCTCTTCTCTTGTGGGAGAAGAAGAGAGTTTTCGGAAAACGGTGGACTATGCAAGAAAAGCAGCCAAAACAGATAAAAATGTTTTATTGATCGGTGAAAGCGGAACAGGGAAAGAACTGTTTGCCCAGGCTATCCATAACGACAGTTCAAGGCAGCGTGGTCCTTTTCTGGCCATCAACTGTGCTTCAATTCCGCAGGAGCTGATTGCCAGTGAATTATTTGGCTATGTAGATGGTGCTTTTACGAATGCGGCACGCGGCGGCAAGAAAGGGAAGTTCGAAGCGGCTCATGGAGGAACATTGCTCCTTGATGAAATCGGCGATATGCCCTTGGACCTCCAAGCGAACCTATTGCGTGTTTTGGAAGAAAGAGAGATTACACCTCTCGGGTCAAACCGCTCAAAATCGGTGGATGTCAGAATCATCGCAGCCACCAATCAAGACTTATTGTCTCTGGTAAAAGAAAAGAAATTCAGGCTTGATTTATTTTATCGTTTGAATATCCTGACCTTGGAGATTCCGCCTCTCCGGAAAAGGAAAAGTGACTTGCCACTTCTGGTCGATTATTTTTCAAGAACAAAAAAACTGGCACCTGAAGCAGTAAATGCCTTTATGGCTTATGAGTGGCCGGGGAATCTCAGAGAGCTAAAAAATGTATTAGAGCAAATGGAGGTGTTCTGTGACGAGGACATTTTAACGTCGGAATATCTTCCAGCTTATTTAGCAAAAGAAACCCCGCCACAAGAAAATCCGGAATTATATAAAAAAATGGAAAAAGAAACAAAAGCACAAATGCTGAAAGCAGTCTTGCGGAATTCAGAAAAAATAGAACAGGCTGCGAAAACTTTAGGCGTGTCTGTCAGCACCGTCTATCGGTGGGCGGGTGAACAGAATATCTCGGTAAAGGAAAGTTTTAAAAAATAGTTTTTTCCCAAAACCTCAAACGATATTTGTTTGAGGTATTTTTCTGCCTGATGGAACAAGTTGGTGGAAGCCAAGAAAGCAGGTAATATCACATAGTATTTAAACGATGCGTTAAAAATTAAAGTATTAGTAATAAATCTATTGCATATTCAAAAAAAGGCAGGTAATATGAAATAAATACAAATTTTCAGATAATTATAAATGCTTAAAGGAGGAAACATATGGAAGCATCTTTTTTAACTGAAGATCATCAACTGTTCAGAAAATCCTTGAGAAAAATGTTGGATAAAGAAGCTTATCCTTTTTATGAAAAATGGGAGGAAGAAAAGGCGATTCCACGAGAGTTTTGGACGAAGCTTGGCGAGAATGGCTTCTTATTGCCGTGGGTGGAGGAAAATTATGGCGGTCTAGCTTTAGATTTTTCATATTCATTTATATTGACAGAGGAATTAGAACGCGTGGGAGTTGGGCTTGCTAGCGGTATTTGCCTTCACTCGGATATTGTAAGCCCTTACATATCTTCATATGGGACAGAAGAGCAAAAGGAGAAATGGCTTCCAAAGAGTGTAACTGGTGAATTCATTTCAGCTATTGCGATGACTGAACCAGGTGCAGGCTCCGATTTAGCGGGCGTCAAAACGACTGCGCAACGAAACGGAGATCATTATATCCTGAATGGTGAAAAAACATTCATCACCAATGGGCAGAATGCGGATTATATTGTGGTGGTGTGTAAAACAGATTTGAAAGCGGAACCTGCTCACAGAGGCATCAGCCTATTGATCGTTGAAAAAGGTACAGAAGGATTCCGAACAGGTAAAAAACTCCACAAGATGGGCATGCATTCGGGGGATACTGCGGAACTGATTTTTGAAGATGCTAAAGTTCCTGCCGAAAACTTGCTCGGTGAAGAGGGAAAAGGATTCTACTACTTAATGGATAAATTGCAGCAGGAACGTCTGGTTGTCGCATTACAGGTTCAAGTAGAGGCGGAAGAAATGTTGCGTTTGACGATTGATTATGTAAAAGAACGTAAAGCATTTGGTAGCCGCATCGCTGATTTCCAGAATACCCAATTCAAAATCGCCGAAATGGCGACGGAAATCGATATAGGAAGAACGTACGTCAATACACTGACAGAAAAACATATCGCAGGCGAAGAAATTGTCAAAGAAGTATCCATGGCAAAGTGGTGGATCAGTGAAATGGCTAAAAGGGTTGCTGCTGAATGTCTTCAGCTCCATGGTGGATATGGCTATATGGAGGAATACGAAATTGCCCGGCGTTATCGCGACATCCCTGTCACGAGCATTTATGCGGGCACAACAGAAATTATGAAAAACATCATTGCCAAGAAAATTCTGGCCTAGGGGTGGAAGAAAGCATGAAGCTTGCGGAAAAAAGGGCCTTAAAGAAAAAAGAGGAAATATTGATGGCCGCCGTGGCTATCGTGAACCGCAGAGGGTATTCCGGCGCCACGATGGAAGAAATTGCTGCTGATCTGCTGATGACTAAAGGAGCGCTTTATTACTATTTCAAAAATAAAGGCGACTTGATGTTCCAATGCCACAATCTGGTGCTTGGAGCCGCCATTGAGGAACAGGAAGAACATCTCAAAAAAAGCGGTACAGCAGAAGCAGTTTTAAGAGCAATGATCGTTACACATATTGATTACGCAATCGAAGAAAAAGAAACGTTTAATATGATTTTGAAACCTGAACAGATATTTACGGAAGAACAGTTGACTGCAGTATTGGATCTTCGAAAATTCTATTCTCATTTATTTGATCAGATCATTGGTAGGGGAGTCGAATTCGGTGAATTTGAAGTAAATGATCCACTGATTTCCAGAATGATCATTCTTGGGTCGATGAACTGGATCCAGCAATGGTATCGGCCTGGGGGACGGCTTTCAAAAGAAGAGCTGCAAAAAACATTTGGGGATTCGATCATTAAATTATTGAAATAAAGGGGCGGGGAGAATGTTCATTACTGAAAATTTAGAAGCAAATGTCCAAAAGTATCCGGATAAAATCTACACTTCCTACAACGGACGAGAATGGACTTATAGAGAATTCTTCGAAAAAGCTCAGCGTGTAGCTGCTTATTTTCAGAAAAAGGGGTATCAAAAAGAAGACATCATCGCTTTGTATTCATTGAATTCAGATGTTTTTCTAGTGTGCTATTACGGGGTCCAGCTCGGAGGGTTTACTGTTATGCCGGTCAATACGAAACTGGCTGCACCAGAAGTTGAATATATTTTTTCGAATTCTGAAGCCAAAGCCTTGATTTATGATGTTCGGATTGAAGAGACAGTTGATCAGACCAGTTATTCATTTGAGGATGTACTCGTAATTGGCGGCGAAAAGGATTCGTTAGGAAAAATACTTGAGGATGAATCTCTTCTATTTACTGCTGCTGAATTAGCGGGTGAAAATACGGCAGTTGTCATGTATACATCAGGAACGACCGGAAAACCAAAAGGGGTAATGTTGACCAACAACAATGTGAAAGCCGCGGGTGAAATCTGGTCTGAAGCCATGTCGATTACGGAAAATGACCGGATGCTTGTTTCGACACCACTCTTCCATTGTGCAGCAAGCCATGTATTTGTTGTTCCAGTCACTTATAAGGGCGGGAGCATCATCATTGAAGAAGCATTCTCTCCTGATAAAACGCTTGATATGCTGCAGCAGGAAAGTCCGACAATGTTCTTTGGAGTACCGGCCATGTTCAGTATTATTTTGAACTTACCTGATATCAAGAAAGTTGAACTGCCGAACCTTCGGCTATTTGGTTATGGGGCAGCCCCCATGCCTTATGAACTGGTGAAGACATTGAAAGAAACGTTTCCGAATGTAGCCGTGCAAAATTTATATGGCCAGACTGAAAATGCTCCAGCCGCCTCCACCTTGAAAGATCATCTGGCTTTAGAAAAAATTGGGTCAGTTGGAGAAAAACTGCCCCAAACAGACGTTCAGGTAGTAGATGAATTTGGCGAGCCTCTTCCTGTTGGGCAGGTCGGAGAAATAGTAGTGAAAGGGCCTCAGGTCATGAAAGGTTATCTGAGAAATCCTGAAGCCACTCACCAGGCAATCAAAAACGGCTGGCTCTATAGTGGGGACTTGGGTAAATTTGATGAAGATGGGCTGTTGTATATCGTGGACCGCAAAAAGGATATGATCATCCGAGGCGGAGAAAATGTATACCCGGTCGAAGTGGAAGAAGTTCTTTACCAGATTCCACAGCTCATGGAATCTGCTGTAGTGGGAGTGCCGCATGAAGTTTATGGCGAAGTTCCGAAGGCTTATGCGGTACTGAAGAATGGTCAGTCTATAACTGAAGAAGAGATCAAAAGCTATTGTGCAACGCAGCTTGCCAAATATAAGGTGCCTTTCGAAGTTGAATTTATGGAAGAACTGCCAAGAAATGCTTCCGGTAAAGTATTAAAACATACATTACGGGCTAAAGAAAAAATTGGTTGAAGAGGAGGGAGAAGTGTAAGCGTTTTCTTGTAAATGAGATTTATCAGAAGCAGAAAAGCCATGTTGCTGCCACCGGAGCTATCGTATTAAAGGAAAATAGAAAAAATAATAAATACAAAGGGGATTTCATTATGGAAAAAATGAAGTGGATGTCTGTTGTTTTGGCTAGTGCTCTCGTTTTAAGTGCTTGTGGTGAAGAAACTGGTTCATCTTCATCAGGTGAAGCAGAAGCAGGTGGAGAGGCGAAGAACTTTCGTGCCTCTTCTGGTGTACCCGACAAGCATTTCTGGCATCGAGGTTTCTTTGAACCATTAACAACTGCTGTAGAAGAAGAATCCGGTGGACAAGCAACATTTGATATTTTCACTTCTGGAGAACTGGTCACGCTCGGTGGGGAATTGGACGCGCTTAACTCCGGGCAGATTGATATTGCACTGACCTTGATGCCACCTTATGATCCGCAAAGGTTTCCATATACCGAAGTGGTAATGCTTCCAACTTTAACTTCTGATGCGGGCATCGCCACTGAAGCCATGGCCAAAATGATGGAGAGTGACCGCGAAATCGCTGATGGAAAGACATACTACCAATTGGAGTTCGAAGATAAAGATCTCGTAGCTTTTGCGAATCCGGCAACAGAGCCTTACGTGCTCTCGACGACAAACCAGAAGTTTGAATCTGCGGCTGATTTTACAGCTGCACTTCGTGTTCGTACCGCTTCTCGCGTTCATGAAATTTTAGCGAACGAGTTAGGGATAACAGGGCAATCGATGCCGATTTCTGATGCTTATGATGCGTTAAGCCGAAATGCCTTGGATGGAATCATCTATAATGCTCCTGACTGGATTGCATTCGGATTGGATGAACTAATCAAACATACAATCACCGGAGTCAACTTAGGCCACTTTGTCGGACACACTGCAATGACTCAAGAAACATGGGACTCATTATCCCCTGAAACTCAAGAGGTATTCCGAGAAAATGCTGAGTCGATTGTGCATGAAGGTGCGGCTTTGACAATGGGCGAAACAGAAGAGAATATTGCATCCAATAAAGAAAAGGGTGGAGAAATAACTCATTTTGACGATGTTACTCCGGAAGTGCATGATTTGCTGGAATCAGCCGTCGTCAACTCGTGGAATGATTGGATTGAAGATTTGGATTCACAGGGGTTGGGCGGTAAGGAGATGGCTATTCTATGGAGAGATATGCTTGTTGAATCCGGAGCAGTTCTTCCTCAAGATATTTTAGACTTAGAGTAGTTAAATCAGGAGCCTCTGTGCTCCTTTTTTAAAGTTAGGGGGAACTTGTCTATGGAAAATATTATAATTATCATCTCGCTTGTTCTTTTTCTTTATTTTTTGATCGCTGGCCAATATATCAGCTCCTTAATGTTTTCAATCGGTATATTAGGGATTTTTCTGATTGGCGGGATGGATCTTTTAAGTGGTTTTTTGCAGAATGAACCATTCACCAGAACAGCCAGCTATGCATTGACTACAATTCCACTGTACATTTTAATGGCCCAATTTGTCATGCAGGCCGGCATTGTCAAAGATTTGTACAGTTTGATGTATACCATATCACGTGGAAGGCCAGGACCTTTGGGCGTGATGACCATTCTGCTGGGAGGGTTATTGGGTGGAGTATCCGGATCTGGAACGGCAACTTCTGCTGCGCTCGGACAGATTGCTGTGCCGGAGCTTCAAAAAAGAGGGTATCCGGACCACTTGGCTGGAACGATTGCAGCCGCAGCCGGTTCGCTTTCTGCCATCATTCCTCCGAGTGTCATTCTGATTCTGTATGGAGTGGTGGCGCAAATATCAATTGGATCTTTGTTTACTGCGGCACTCATCCCAGGCCTTTTGCTTATGCTGGTCTTTTCTGTAGTTGCAATCTTCTATTTGCGGATGAATCGGGAAGCACTGAATGCTGCTTCAAAAACATTTGTCAGCGATGACGTGCCGGTTTCCCGTTATATTGTGGTAACGATTCTTGGCTCATTGATGGGCATCTCTATTTTCGGAGGAATTTACCTTGGTATTTTTTCTCCTACGGAAGCAGGCGCTGTAGGTGCATTTATAGCCTTAATCATGGCTGCATTACTGGGGAAACTGAATTTGGATTTTCTGAGAACCTCCTTGGTTGAAACAACAAAAATTACAGTTATGGCTATGTTCATTGTTATCGGTGCCTCACTTTTCGGAAGATTTATTTCGTTGTCTCTGGTACCTCGAAAAATCATTGATTTATTGGGGCCTCTTCTTGAAACGCCAACTTTAGTCATAATTATTATAATGGTCTTCTACTTCTTCCTATTTATGTTTATCGAGGGAGTGGCGGTTATTCTGATGACTGTGCCGATCATTACGCCTATATTGGAGACAATTGCTGTAGATCCTCTCTGGTTTGGGATTATGCTGACGGTTGTCTGTACAGTTGGAATGATTACACCTCCAGTTGGAATCAGCGTATATGCCGTTGGAGGAGTGTCCGGTATTCCTATTGAGCGGCTATTTAAAACTTCGACTGTTTTTGCAGTAGTCGCAACAGTAGTTGTAATCGGGTTATTGATTGCATTCCCGGAATTAGTGACTTGGTTACCAAGCCAGATGAGATAAGGAAGGTGAAAGCATGGTGATTTTGGAAAGGATAAATAGTATTTTTCGAAGTGCAGGAAAATATTTTAGTGGTATCTCCATTTTTCTGATGATGTTGATTATTGTAGCAGATGTTTTTATGCGGAACGTTTTTGGAAGCCCGATTTCTGGAACTTATGAAATCGTTCAATTTTTCCTGATGCCCATGGCCATCTTTCCAGCATTGGGTTATGTCTACTGGGTAGGTGTTTTGCCGAGGCTGTCAGAAATAATTGCAAAAACGCCAAAAGCTTTTCAGAAGTTCAATGACATATTGATTCTTGTTATTGATTTGGGCGTTTTTACTCTATTGACCTATTATGGATTCCTGTTCGCCATGTCAGGTTTTGAAAGCCAGATGGCTGTCCCATTAGGAGGGAGCTTAGTCTCGGTCTGGCCTATTTATTTCTTAGTGCCCATTGGGTTTTTATTTGTTCTATTAGAAGTCATTTTAAGGTTCTTCAGCAAACCTAGAGTCGAGGAAGGGGAAGTTGGAATATGAATAATGTCTACTTAATAGATGGAGCAAGAACGGCTTTTGGAGGATTCGGCGGGTCATTCGCCAATACGGATGCTACTGAACTTGGAGCGGCTACAGCAGTGGAGGCCTTGAAGCGATCGAACGTCAAAGCGGAGGACATCAACCATGTTTTTTACGGAAATGTCATTCACTCCAGTTTGAATGCTGCTTATATCGCTCGCCATATCGGTTTGAAAGCGGGGATACCGAAGGAAGTGCCAGCTCTGACTTTGAACCGTTTGTGCGGATCAGGCGCTCAGGCTGTCGTGACGGCAGCCCAGCATATTTTGTTGGGAGAGGCGGACCTGGTGCTGGCGGGAGGTGCAGAGAATATGTCGATGTCCCCGTACTCCAGTTTTGACCAGCGCTTCAGCAAGTCAAAAATGGGCAATCTGCAATTTGATGATATGCTGACGGCAACATTGACAGACCAGTATACGGGCAGCGGGATGGGAATGACCGCAGAAAAACTGGCGGAACAATATGATATTTCACGCGAGGAGCAGGATGCTTTTGCTGTGGAATCAAATCAAAGAGCGGCACGGGCAACGGAATCCGGTGCATTTGCGGAACAGATCGTCGGTGTCGAAGTGAAAACGCGGAAAGGCGTCGTCGTGGTTGATAAAGACGAACACATCAAGCCGGATGCCAATCAGGAGGCTTTGTCGAAACTTCGGCCATCGTTTAAAAAAGATGGGACGGTTACGGCAGGCAACGCTTCTGGTATAAACGACGGAGCGGCATCTTTGATCGTGGCTAGCGAAGAAGCGGTGAAAAAGCATAGCCTCAAGCCGATGGCACGTATTGTATCCTGGGGAGTGGTTGGAGTGGATCCGACCATCATGGGCATCGGACCTGTGCCGGCCATCAAACAGGCATTGGAGCGGGCTGAATTGACGCTTGATGATATTGACTTGTTTGAACTGAATGAAGCCTTTGCCGCACAATATTTGGCGGTGGAGAAAGAGCTCGGTTTGGACCGTGAAAGGGTCAATGTCAACGGCGGTGCGATTGCCTTGGGCCATCCGGTCGGTGCGAGCGGTGCGCGGGTCTTATTGTCTTTGGCATATGAACTGAAGCGCCGGGGCGGAAAATATGGAGTGGCCAGTCTGTGCATTGGCGGAGGCCAGGGAATTGCGGTGGTGATTGAACATGCTTAAGTTGCCGGTCATTGTGGCACCGATGTTCTTGGTGTCAACACCTAAAATGGTTATTGAAGCATCGAATGCAGGGGTGATCGGGTCGTTTCCGCTATTGAATGCGCGTCCGATCGAAACCTGTGCCGAATGGCTGAAAGAAGTAAAGGAGTCTCTTGGAGAAAAGCCCTGGGCAGTCAATTTCATCTGCCACCGCGGCTCGAATAAACGCTATGAAGAGGATTTTGAATTGATCCGCCAATTCGAACCACCGATTGTCATCACGTCTCTTGGTTCTCCGACCGATGTCATCGAGATTGTGCATGCGTATGGGGGGCTGGTCTATTCGGATGTCGCCAATATCCGCCACGCGAAAAAAGCAGCTTCCAGCGGAGTGGACGGCCTGATACTTGTTTGTGCAGGAGCGGGAGGGCATGGCGGCACAATAAATCCATTCGCTTTTATTGCAGCAGTCAAAAAGTTCTATAACGGAACGATTATTTTGTCCGGCTCTTTATCTACAGGAGCGGATGTGGCTGCAGCTAAGTTGATGGGAGCCGATTATGCCTATATGGGTACACGTTTTCTAGCCGCGGAAGAAAGCAGCGCGCCGGAAGAGTACAAGCAGATGGTCATCGACTCGTCCGTGGAAGATGTTCTCTATACCGATTCTTTCAGCGGAGTGCCGGTCAACGTGCTGATTCCCAGCTTAGTGAAGCAGGGAATCGATCCGAAAACCTTGAAGCCGAAAGACGAAATCGATCTGTCGCATTTGGTGAATGCCAAAGCTTGGCGGGATATCTGGTCGGCTGGCCACGGAGTCACCACCATCACTAAACGGGAGACGACGAAGGAAATTGTGGACCAATTGCTTGCTGAATATGAGGAAGGGGTGGCTGGGCTTGTACGAAACGATTAAAACCGAGCTTCAGGACGGAATTCTGACATTAACCTTGAATCGTCCCGATAACATGAACGCTTATACCGAAAAAATGAATGAGGAATTGCTGCATTTCTATCGGGAAGTCAATGACGATGACAGCGTGCGTGTCATTGTGGTGACTGGCAGCGGCCGGGCATTCTGCGCAGGTATGGATTTGTCGGAAGGGGGCTCGACTTTCTCCTCTGAGCAATCCTCCGATGAGTACCGGGACCTCGGCGGCCAGGTCAGCCTTCAAGTATACGAAGTCAACAAGCCGATCATTGCAGCGATCAATGGACCGGCTGTCGGAATCGGCATGACAATGACTTTGCCGATGGACATTCGGATTGTCAAAAAAGACACGAAGATTGGTTTTGTCTTCGGCCGGCGCGGTATTGGTCCCGAGGCGGCCTCGGGTTGGTTCCTGCCAAGAGTGGTGGGAATCGGCAAAGCGCTCGAATGGACGTTGACCGGCCGTTACATACCGACTGCCGAAGCAGTGGAAACCGGGTTGATGCAATACGAATCAGAAGATCCACTCGCTAAGGCTTATGAAATTGCTCGGGAAATTGCCGAAAACACAGCGGCCACTTCAAATAGCTTTACCCGTCAGCTGCTGTGGAAGATGTTGGGGCAGGATCATCCGCTTGAGTCCCATTTGGTTGAATCCAAATTTCTGCACTGGGCTGGTCAGAATGCGGATGCGGATGAAGGCATCCAGTCATTTGTCGACAAGCGCAAAGCGGAATTCCCGATGAAGGCCAGTGAATTGCCGGAGTTTTTTGAGAAGAAAAAGTAAAAAATCAAACTAGAGTTGGATCCAAACGTCATGAAAGTGGCATTCGGATCCAATTTTTTTTTTTTGCAAATAAGCGCAAGTTGCTTCTCCATAAGCAGAATAGTGTACACTGTATACCCCTGGTGGTATATTGAGGTTAATAAAAAATGCTGAAGGGAATTGATGAGATGTTATTACGATATTTCTATGACGAAAATTTAGCGCACGCTTCATATGTAGTAGGTTGCCAGGCGACCGGGGAAGCAGTGGTAATAGATCCGATGCGCAATATTGAAGCCTACGAAGAGCTCGCAGCAAAAGAAAATCTGAATATTGTCGGAGCGCTTGAAACGCATATCCATGCTGACTTTGTTTCAGGTTCGCGTGAATTGGCGAATCGTTTCGGAGCCACCTTGTATTTGTCTGATGAAGGCGATGCGGATTGGAAATATCAGAATATCGATCACCTGAATCATCAATTACTGAAGCACGGCGACCAGTTCAAAATCGGCAATCTGGTGTTTGAAGTGATGCATACACCGGGCCACACGCCTGAAAGCATTTCATTCTTATTGACGGACCGTGGCGGTTCAGCGGATAAAGCAATGGGTATTTTCACTGGAGACTTTGTATTTGTCGGCGATGTGGGAAGACCTGACCTGCTCGAAAAGGCGGCAGGCATACAGGGGACTTCTGAAGCGGGGGCAAAAGAGTTGTTCGAGTCACTTCAACGCTTTAAAAAGCTACCGGACTATCTTCAAGTATGGCCGGCCCACGGAGCAGGAAGTGCCTGCGGGAAAGCACTCGGCGCTGTGCCATCGACTACTGTCGGTTATGAGAAGCTGTTCAACTGGGCATTGCAGTATGATGATGCACAAGCATTCCAAAAAGAACTGTTGGATGGACAACCAGAACCGCCTTATTATTTTGCGGTCATGAAAGCTGTGAATAAAACAGGTGTGGAACTAGTGAAAGATCTCCCGGAGCCGAAAGTTATCAGTTCAGTCAAAGAGCTTGAGGCATTGATTGCTGATGGCCACCAGGTTCTGGATTTGCGTTCTGCCCCTTCATTCAGCAATGGCTATATTCCAGGAACAATCAATATTCCGTTCAACAAATCTTTTGCCAATTGGGCCGGATGGATTACCGATTATAAAAAGCCGCTTTATCTGTTGCTGGAGCCGGAATCCTTGGATCAGGTTCTTGAGGTTCTGCATTCCATCGGCATCGATCATGTAGCAGGCTATGCCGATGTTTCGAAGACGATCAATGAAGCAGAGCATTTGGATACCTACCAAAACGTGACACCGGGACAGGCTAAAGAGCTCATTGAAGATGGAGAAGGCTATGTATTGGATGTCCGGAGCCAAACTGAATATGAAGAAGGCCATATTGAAGAAGCCGGCCATATTATGATCGGTACATTGAAGAACCGTCTGGAAGAAGTCGAGACAGACAAAACAGTAATCGTTCAGTGTGAGGCAGGTGCACGTTCTGCAATTGCAGCCAGCATCCTCAAAGCGAATGGGATCGACAACTTGGTGAACCTGACCGGTGGCTATTCAAAATGGAAAGAAGAAATGACGGTTTAATTTTTTTGATATTCAACACGAGGCTGTGTAAAATCTCCAGGTATAAAACTATATGCACCTCATATATTATAGAAGGAGAAATAAAATGATAACGAGTATAATGCTGATTGGGGTCCCAGTTTCGATGGTGGCCTATGGAGCTTATAAAAGACATGTTCCGGTTCATGGAGTCAAACCGGAGCAGCTGGATCGTGTGGACAGCTACTTATACACATTGCTGGATGTCCGCGCCTATAATGTATCCGATAAAGAGCCGATTCCTGAGGCCTTTAATCTGCCGATTTCCTATTTTACCAGAGGCTATCAGGAAATACCGAAAAAGCCGATTCACCTGATTGCAGAAAATCAATTGGAAAAAAATTTAGCAGCCCGCCTGCTCCATCAAAAAGGATTCAATGTGGCCAGCTATAGTTTAATGAACGAAAACCGTAAAGACAAAATGCATACCGCATGCTGTTAACCTTAAACCTGTGTAAACGGATTCCCGTTTACACAGGTTTATTGTATTTTAAAATAGTGATTTTATTTTGAAAACACAGTAGATTCGGTGAATCACTTAAAGCTTGTCACCAATATATACTTTCCTATAAAATGTTTTTATGTCTAGAAACGAAAGAGGGAAATGAATGAAAAAACCTGGATTGACAGCAAAAGTACTGACTGGACTTGTGTTGGGAGCAGTGGTTGGATTATTGATCAACTTATTTGCGTCCGGCTCATTTGAAGCGTTGAATACATATTTATTTGTGCCGCTTGGCCAAATATTTTTAAGTTTAATTAATATGCTGGTTGTTCCACTTGTTCTATTTTCGATCATTCTGGGAACAGCAGGGTTGGGCGATCCGGCTAAATTAGGGCGGATTGGCATTAAGACGGTCAGTTATTTTCTTGTGACCACCACTATTGCAATCTTAATTGGGTTGTCGTTGGCGGCTGTTATTCAGCCTGGACTTGCCGGCGATTTTGATCTGACAAGTGCGGAGTTTGAAGCAGAAAAAGCACCATCTGTCGGAGAAACGTTGTTGAATATGATTCCAACAAATCCAATTGCAGCTTTAGGGGAAGGCAATATGCTGCAGATCATCGTGTTTGCTGTCTTCATTGGTTTGGCTTTGACGGCTCTTGGCGAAAAAACCAAAGGTCTAGTTCATTTGTTTGAACAGGGCAATGACGTCATGATGTACCTGGTGGGCATTGTTATGAAATTCGCTCCTTACGGCACATTTGGCTTAATCGCAACAGCTGTAGGATCTCAGGGGTTCTCAGCAATGAAAGCGATGGGTTCTTATATGCTCGTTATTCTGGCAGCTCTTTTGGTTCATGCAATCTTCACTTATGGGGGAACCATTAAATTTCTGGCGAAGAAAAGCCCAATTTGGTTTTTTAAAAACTTTGCTCCTGCAATGAGCGTCGGATTTAGTACATCGAGCAGTACAGCGACTTTGCCGATTTCAATGGAAGTGGCGCAAGAAAAATTAGGCGTGTCTAAGTCTGTCAGTTCTTTTGTACAGCCTCTGGGTGCTACGATCAACATGGATGGAACTGCTATTATGCAAGGGGTTGCAACAATGTTTATTGCCCAGGCTTATGGCATTGAATTATCTGCAGTAGATCTTGCGACAGTCGTTCTCACCGCCGTATTGGCAAGCATTGGTACAGCAGGTGTGCCAGGCGTTGGATTGATTATGCTGGCCATGGTATTGGGGAGTGTGGGTCTTCCGCCAGAAGGTATTGGTCTTGTAATCGGAATCGATCGCTTATTGGATATGACGCGTACGGCAGTAAACATCTCAGGAGATGCGGCATGTGCAGTTTATGTGGCGGAAACTGAAAAAGATAGAGAATTACGAATGGAAAATATGAACGCTTAATGAGAAAAGGATTTTCGCAGCGATGCGGGAATCCTTTTTGTCTATCTATAGCAGAAAACACGGATTTTCATGTAAAAAAAATTCAAACAACTGGAAAATGTTCACATTGACAACAAAACCTTAACAATATATATTATGTGTAACCGGTTACACATCAGGGAGAGAACGGAGTCGTTTTTTATGACCACTATTAAAGATGTAGCGAAAAAAGCAGGGGTCTCCGTGGCTACGGTTTCCAGGTTTTTAAATGACAGTGGATACGTCAGTACAGAAGCTGCCAAAGCAGTAACCGCCGCAGTTGAAGAACTGCAATATGAGTTGAATCCGGTCGCGCGTTCATTGAATACGAAGAAATCGAACTTAATCGGCTTGATTTTGCCGGACATCACCAACCCTTTCTTTCCGGAACTTGCGCGGGCCGTTGAAGATGTGGCTTTGACTTATGGGTACACAGTGGTGCTGTGCAATTCGGATGAAGATCCCGAAAAAGAAAAGAACTATATTGAAACTTTAAAGAAAAAATACATTGCGGGTTTTATCGTGACGTCCAATCAGCTTGATGCACCGCATTATGCCAATGCCAATGTGCCGATTGTGGCACTTGACCGGGCGATTAACGAGAAAATTCCGACTGTCTCCTCAAACAACAGAGAAGGAGCGGTCATGGGAACGAATGCTTTGCTGGAAAGAGGATGCCGAAATATCCTGTTCCTCCGAGGACCTGAAGAATTGAATCCGGCGAACGACCGATATGAAGGGTTTATGGAAGCAATTCAAAATTCGGATGTGCATTACCGGGTAGTGACCAGCCCCTTCCACTTCGCTGATTCACAGAAGATTGTGGAACGTGCATTAGAGACGGATCCAACAATCGATGGCATCTTTGCCAGCAGTGACGTTTCAGCGGCTGGTGCTTTAAAAGCGGCAAGTACGATTGGAAAACACGTACCTGATGACTTGCAGATTGTCGGCTTTGATGGCGTGGCAATGGGCGAGATGCTGTCGCCCGGATTGACGACAGTCGCTCAGGATGTTTATAAGATGGGCGCAGTTGCAACCCGTGTCCTGATCAAACAAATTGAAAACAAAAAAATCGATCAAAGTTTTTATGAAGTTCCCGTGAAATTGGTCATTCGTGGAACAACAAGGAGTGTGTTGGAATGATAACAGTAGTAGGCAGCATCAATATGGATCTGGTCGTACAAACAGACCGTTTTCCAAAACAAGGAGAAACAGCTTTAGGGAACCTTTATACGACAGTTCCTGGCGGCAAAGGCGCCAATCAGGCGGTGGCAGCTGCAAGGCTTGGGAGCGGTGTCCATATGATCGGAGCTGTTGGGCAGGATGCCTTCGGGAGTGAGCTGTTGGCAGGGTTGAAAGAAGAGGGGATTCAAGTAGAGCACGTCAAACAGATTGATGGTGCCAGCGGCATCGCCAATATTCTTCTGTCCGAAGGCGATAATCGCATAATCGTGGTGCCAGGAGCAAACCATAGCGTCACAACGGAAGAAATCGACGCGTTAACGGATCAACTCGCTGCAAGCGACTTGGTGATGATGCAATTGGAAATGCCGATTCCTGTTATTCAACGGACTCTGGAGATTTGCCATCAACAAGGCGTTCCCACTATTTTGAACCCAGCACCGGCAAGTGGATTTACGGCTGAACTTCTGCCTTATTGCACCTACCTGACGCCCAATGAAACAGAAGCAGAAGAAATTTTTGGCGGCGATTGGGAAGCAGCTTTAGAGGAATATCCAAACCGTCTTGTAGTGACGCTCGGACAAAAGGGTGCGCAGTTTTATGATGGAGAAAAACATGTCCTCGTTGGAGGGTTTCCTACAAAAGCAGTTGATACCACTGGAGCCGGTGATACCTTCAACGGGGCACTTGCTTCAGCACTGTCAGAAGGGCAGGCTTTTGAAGAAGCTGTGCGTTTTGCGAATGCTGCTGCATCCTTGTCCGTAGAGAAGTTCGGCGCCCAGGGAGGCATGCCGGAACGGACTGCTGTAACTGAGCGAATGGCAGGTGGCCGTCCATGAAGAAACATGGCATCATCAACCGTGACATAGCGTCAGCCTTGGCGTCATTTGGACATACGGATCTTCTGGTGATTGCGGACTGCGGTTTGCCGATTCCAAAAGACATTCCATGTGTGGACTTGTCTTATGTTATAGGGAAGCCTGCCTTTCTGACTATCCTGGAAGCTGTACTGGCTGACTTCGAAGCAGAAGCGGCGTTCATTGCCCGGGAAATAACAGCCAGCAATCCTCAAGTTGAAAAAGCGATCCTGGAAAAAATGACAGCAGACTATCTAACACATGATGAACTGAAAGAACTCACCAAACAGGCGAAATTGATCATCCGTACAGGGGAAGCGACACCATACGCTAATATTGTCCTTCGATCTGGCGTTATTTTTTAAAAAGGCAGGTGAATCCAATGATTAGAATGACCGATATCTCCAAATCGTTCAGTGGCAATAAAGTATTGAAAAACGTCCATTTTGCTCTCGAAAAAGGTGAAATCCATGCTTTGATGGGTGAAAACGGCGCCGGCAAGTCAACTTTGATGAAAGTGATGTCCGGAATTTACACACGTGATTCAGGAATGATTGAAGTGAAAGGTGAACAAGTCCATTTCACTTCTCCAAAACAAGCTGAAAAGGCAGGCATTGCAGTCATCCATCAGGAATTGAACATCCTGCCTCACCTGTCGATTGCGGATAATTTATTTCTTGGACGGGAAGAAACCATTGGCCGCACCGGAATATTGAAAACCAAGCAGATGGAAAAAAAGACGCGCCAAATTCTGCTTGACCTGGGTCTTGATATCAATCCTGCTGATCCCGCCAGTTCCTTATCAGTCGGCAAACAGCAGATTTTAGAAATTGCCAAAGCATTGTCAGTGGATGCAGAAGTGATCATCATGGATGAGCCCACGGCAGCGCTGACAGACCGTGAAATCGATAATTTGTTCAAAACTATCCGGGACCTCCAGAAGCGCGGTGTTTCTTTCATCTATATTTCTCACCGAATGGAAGAGATCTTTTCTCTTTGCGACCGAATTACCATTTTACGCGATGGTGAATTTGTCGGAGAGCGAAAAATAAGCGAAACTTCCTTCGATGAAATTGTTCAAATGATGGTCGGCCGGGAGCTGGGAGAACGTTACCCGGAACGGAAATCGACAATCGGTGAAATCAAACTGGCTGTTAAAGGCCTAAGCCGAAAAAATTGTTTCGAAGATATTTCTTTTGAACTCCGAAGAGGTGAAGTGCTGTCTATTGCAGGGCTCATGGGAGCAGGGCGTACAGAAGTGGCACAATCGCTGTTCGGCTACAAGAAGCTGGACAGTGGTACGATCGAGTTCGACGGCAAACAAGTCAGAATTGATACGCCAAAAAAAGCCAAAGAAATGGGCATCGGCTATGTCACGGAAGATCGGAAATCAGAAGGGCTTGTTGTCGACTTTACAGTTGAGGAAAATGTCAGCATGACGAATTTTGCGGCCATATCCAAAAACGGCTTGATTTCTAAAGACAGGGAACGCCAGCTTTACGACACGATGGTCAAACGCCTCGGCATCCGTACATCCGGCCCTGACCAGGCAGCGAAATCCTTAAGCGGCGGAAATCAGCAAAAAGTGGTGATTGCAAAATGGCTTGGCATTGAACCGAAATTGCTGATTTTGGATGAACCGACACGAGGAGTTGATGTCGGTGCGAAAAAGGAGATTTACTCCATCATCAACGAACTGGCTGAGCGTGGTGTGGCGATTCTAATGATTTCTTCAGAACTGCCGGAAGTGATCGGCATGGCTGATCGCGTCCTGGTGATGCACGAAGGAAAAATAACAGCTGATTTAGCGAAAAACGAAATGACACAGGAACGAATTATGCATTTTGCTACAGGAGGTGGAAAACTTGCAGTTGAAGACCAATAATCAATCAATTTTACAAAAAATCGCTCCATTTATCGGATTAATCCTCATTATCGTGATTATCACCATTTTAAATCCAGGATTTTTATCGGTATCCAATTTAATGAACGTCCTTCGGCAGGTTTCCATCAACGCTTTGATCGCCTTCGGTATGACTTTCGTCATTCTGACAGGAGGCATCGACTTATCCGTCGGGGCGACTCTCGCTTTGACTGGAGCTGTTTCGGCTGGAATGATGGCAAGCGGGGTAGATCCGATTTTTGCTATGTTGCTTGGGCTTTTGCTTGGGGCAGTTCTGGGCGCAATTAACGGAATCATTATTGCAAAAGGTAAAGTGGCGCCGTTTATCGCTACATTGGCAACAATGACCATTTATCGAGGTTTGACATTGGTCTACACAGACGGACGCCCTATTTCAGGATTGGGCGACAGCCTGACGTTCCAGATGCTTGGAAAAGGTTATTTCCTTGGAATTCCTATTCCGGTAGTAACCATGATCGTCAGTTTCGCAATTTTGTATTTCATATTGAAAAAGACGACCTTCGGGCGCCGTGTCTATGCAGTAGGCGGCAATGAAGAAGCCTCGATCTTATCAGGGATCAATGCAGACCGCATCAAAATCTATGTATATTCGTTGCTTGGGTTATTGGCAGCATTAGCTTCACTGATTTTAACATCGCGGCTAAATTCGGCTCAGCCGACTGCCGGTGAAATGTTCGAGCTTGATGCCATCGCTGCTGTTGTTCTAGGCGGCACAAGCCTGACCGGTGGCCGTGGATGGATCGTCGGCACGCTAATTGGTGCTTTGATCATTGGTGTACTGAATAACGGTTTGAACTTGATTGGGGTTCCGTCCTTCTTCCAGCAAGTGGTGAAGGGTGCAGTCATATTATTAGCGGTTCTTCTGGACCGTAAAAAAACAGCATAAGGGGTGCAGGAAAATGAAAAAAATGCAATTGGGGTTCATTTTAATGGCAATGATGATTTTGGCGGCTTGTTCAATGGAAGCTCCAGGTTCAAGTTCTGAAGAGGGAAGTGGCGATGGCGGAGAAGCAAGCGGCGATTACACAATCGGGTTTTCAATTTCGACATTGAATAATCCATTTTTCGTTACACTGAATGAAGGTGCTGAAGCGAAAGCTGAAGAGCTTGGTGCGACACTAACGGTAGTGGATGCACAGGACAATGCTTCAAAACAGGCAAGTGATGTAGAGGATTTGATCCAGCAGGAAGTGGATCTGATCATGATCAATCCTGTAGACTCTGAAGCGGTTGCGGCCGCA
This sequence comes from Planococcus sp. SE5232, assembly GCF_050686535.1. NCBI lineage: Bacteria > Bacillati > Bacillota > Bacilli > Caryophanales > Caryophanaceae > Planococcus > Planococcus sp. SE5232. Next base: position 670,781 of record NZ_JBOGCP010000001.1, read on the forward strand.
GTAGAATCAGCAAATGCTGCAAACATTCCGGTCATCACCGTTGACCGCAGTGCTGCGGGCGGCGAAGTGGTTTCCCATATCGCTTCAGATAACATCGCTGGCGGTGAAATGGCAGGCGAACACTTGGTTTCAATCGTGGGTGAAGGTGCTCAGGTTGCAGAACTTGAAGGCGTTTCAGGATCTTCAGCTGCACGCGAGCGTGGAGAAGGTTTTAACAATGTCGCGGGTGACAGCCTTGAGGTTGTCGCTAAACAAACAGCGAACTTCAACCGTTCTGAAGGTTTATCAGTCATGGAGAACATTCTTCAGGCAAACCCTGACATTACAGGAGTATTTGCTCATAACGATGAAATGGCATTAGGTGCTCTTGAAGCTATTGAAGCTTCAGGAAAAGATATTGCGGTTGTCGGATTTGACGCAAACGAAGATGCAGTTAAAGCTGTAGAAGAAGGCCGGTTAGACGGTACCATTGCTCAAAAACCCGAAATGATCGGTGAAATGGCAGTTGAAACGGCAGTCCAGTCACTTGAAGGCGAAGAAGTTGAAGCATCGATTCCTGTCGAGCTGGAATTGGTGGAGTAAGAGAATAAAGAATAGATATGCGGTTACCATTTAATGGACCACAGATACACTCGACTGACTTGAGTGGTCTGTGGTCTTTTTCTGTTATACTGTTGTCAAAAGCTGAAACAGGAGGTCAAGTTATGAAAGATGTATGGATAGTGAAGTACGGTGAGCACACAATCCGTGTCGTCAATACATGGACCAATGAAAAACTGTTTGTGGATGGAGTTTTGCAGGATGAACAGGTTGGTTTTCATTTAACTTCCCGCCTGTTTGGAAAAGTGAAGAACGAAGATGGCCAGTATGAAGAAATCAAAGTGTCGATTGGATCGTGTTTCTGCAAAGTGGAATGTCGGATTTTTGTAGGCGACCGGCTGCTTTATACAACAGATTTGCAATGGGGCGGATGACGCTCTGGCAATAAGAATACACATATAAGAAAAGGTTCAGCGGAAACTCGATGTTTCCGCTGAACCTTTTTCTATGAGATAGAGTAGGTGAATTAGGCTATGGGTTTTATTAATTGGTAAAAAATAAATAAATTTAAATGGATAATATTCCTATAAGTATAAAAAAGTTCTATGTTTAAAGGTTCATTTAATGAATTAACTGAAAATTCTAGAGGGGAGTATGGTACATTCTTTAACATATTATGGGATAGGGGATGGAATGATGAGTGGCAAAAGAATTCTAAAAGGAAGTGTATTTTTATTATTGGCAGGAGTGTTAGCGGTTTCGCCGATTCGTTTGGCTGATCAAAAAATAACAGCAGGGGCAGACGATGAATATGCACCGCTGGTCAGCGAAATCAACCAGATTCTGCAGGATGAACGGTTGGATGGTGCTTTGGCAGGTGTCAGTATAAGGGAAGCGGAAACAGGCGAAAAAATCTACGATCACTTTGGAGACACCCGGTTGATACCGGCTTCAAATATGAAGCTCTTCACCGCTGCAGCAGCATTTGAAACCTTGGGTGAAGACCACCGGTTCTCCACCGAGATACATACGGACGGCACATTGAAAGGCAAGCTCCTCAAGGGCAATCTCTATTTAAAGGGTAAAGGGGATCCGACCTTGTTGCAGGAAGATTTTGAGCAGTTTGCGCAGGAGCTGAAAAGCCAAGGGATCGAAAAAATTAAAGGTGATCTGATTGGTGATGATACTTGGTACGACGATGTCCGACTGTCAGAGGATATCACTTGGCAGGACGAAGTTTATTATTACGGAGCACAAGTATCCGCTTTGACTGCATCGCCCAATGAAGATTATGATGCTGGCTCGCTTATCGTTGAAGTGAATCCGGGCGATTCAGCAGGCGCAGAACCCAAAGTGTCCATGTCACCTGAAACGGATTACGTAACCATCGTGAACCAGGCGCAAACTGTGCCGGCAGGCCAGCCCAAAACAGTTTCCATCAGCCGTGAGCACGGAACCAACGAAATAATAGTTGAAGGGAATATCCCTGCGGAAGGTTCACGGACGCGAGAATGGATTGCCGTGGATGAACCTTCAGGCTATGCCCTGGATTTGTTTGAAAATGCTTTGCTTGCTGAAGGCATCGAGTGGGCCGGAAAGTATACGCTGGAAATGGGCGTAACTCCCGAAGGCAGTACACTATTGCTCGAGCATGAGTCGATGACGCTCCCAGAGTTTTCAATTCCGTTCATGAAGCTCAGCAATAATGGCCATGGTGAAGTATTGATCAAGGAAATGGGTCGCGTCGCCCAAGGAGAAGGCAGCTGGGAAGCAGGGTTGAAAGTGATGGAGGATGTAGCCGGTACAATTGGCGTCAACACGGATACAATTCTGCTGCGTGACGGTTCTGGGATGTCCCATGTCAATTTGATTCCTGTGAATGAAGTATCACAATTATTGTTTGGAGTCCAGCACAAATCCTGGTTCGGCAGCTACCTGAATGCTCTTCCGGTTGCGGGAAATGCAGAACGATTTGTCGGTGGCACATTGCGAAATCGGATGAAAGAAACAGCAGCCCAAAATAACGTCAAAGCGAAAACAGGTACATTGACCGCTGTATCCGCTTTGTCTGGCTATGCCACAACCAAAGACGGCAAGCCATTGATTTTTTCCATCATCATCAATAATGACCTGGCATCAGTCACACCAATCGAAGACGCCATTGCCACGGCAATTGCGGAATCAGGTGAAGAACGGTAAGACCAGAACGGGAAGCTTACAGGCTTCCCGTTTTTATTATGGAATTCATAATCGACAAACTTCGTAGATAAGCTGGTATTCCATTAACAAATTCTGTATGTTTATTATATTCAGTTTTTATAAAAGGAGGCTATACATAGATGAAACCCATTATTGGAGTTACTGCGTCTTTGGAACTCGGACGTGACGAATACGGCATCGAACTTGCCGATACAGAAGCGATTGTGTCAGCAGGCGGCTTGCCGATCATGCTTCCGCACTTAATGGAAGAAGCGGATATTGAGGAAATTGCCGAGCATATCGATGGGTTGTTCCTTGCTGGAGGCTATGACATCGATCCGACTTTATTTGATGAAGAGCCGCATCCGAACCTTGGGGTGATCATCCCGTCGCGCGACGCATTTGAATTGGCGTTGGCAAAAAAAGTACTGGCTTTGAAAAAACCGATTTTGGGTGTGTGCCGGGGAGCGCAAATCTTGAATATCGCTGTCGGCGGTGACATGTATCAGGATATCACAACGCAAGTAAAAGCCGATCTGCTGCAGCATCAGCAGAAAGCGCCGCGATTCCATGGTTCTCATTTTATTGACGTAACGGAAGGGTCGTTGTTGCACCGATTAACAGGAGTGCAACGCATGAAAGTGAACAGCCGTCATCACCAGGCAAATCGGCACGTGCCGAAGCCCTTTATCATCAGTGGTATATCGAGTGATGGGATTGTGGAAGCAATCGAAAGTACGCAGCATCATTTCGCATTAGGCGTGCAATGGCATCCGGAAAACATGGCACGGGCTAAAGACTCGGCATCACTCGGCATTTTTACAGGATTTATCGAGGCATGCCGCGAAGAAGGGGATGAGTAGATGAAGATTTTCGATACGCATTGTGACGCGTTGCTGAAGCTGCAGATCGCCAAGCGGAATACCTTATTCAAAGGCGAAGCATTGGACTACCGGCAGTCAAATGAACTGGAAACCAATTTTGAAAGGCTGCAGGCTGGAGGGGTGAAAGTGCAGTTTTTTGCTGTCTTCATCCATCCGGAATTCCCATCCGACGAAAAATGGCAGCATGCGCTGGAACAGGTGGATTTGTTCTACAGTGAGATTCTTGGGAAAAATCCGCTGATGAGGCAGATCAAAAACTGGCAGGATATCGACTTGTTAAAGCCCGATGAAATTGGAGCGGTTTTGACTTTGGAGGGAGCGGATGCATTCGGAAACGATTTAGCGAAACTTCGCCATCTCTATCGTTTAGGTGTTCTGTCGATCGGTTTGACTTGGAACAATGCCAATCTTTGCGCCGATGGTGTGGGTGATCCGCGAGGCGCTGGTTTGACGGTGCTCGGGAAAGAAGTGGTCCACCTCAATAATGACCACCATGTTTTCACCGATGTATCCCATCTGTCCGTTAAAGGATTTTGGGATGTCATGGAGCTGGCGAAATATCCGATCGCCAGCCATTCCAATGCGCGGGCCCTTTGCGATCACCCACGCAATTTGGATGACCAGCAAATTCAGGCGATGTTTGCCAACAATGGCATGATCGATGTTGTGTTTGCTCCACAGTTTATCAATAATGACAGTGAACAGGCGACGATATCCGATTTGATTCGCCACATTGATCACCTCAGTTCCTTGGGTGGAATTCACCAAATAGGCATCGGGTCCGATTTTGATGGGATTTCTTCGCACATTACAGAACTCGGGGATGCATCAGAATTCCCTAACCTGATCAATGAGCTGCAGAAGCATTATACAGAAGCGGAAGTGGAAGGATTTGCATACCGCAACTTTCTGGAACATCGTCCTGGGATGTAAGTGAGGGGGAGAAAGATGGAGAAGACGCCAAAACAAAAAGTGAAAGAAGTTTTTGGGAAAAATGCCGATAAATATGTAACCAGCAACAGCCATGCTAAAGGAGATGATCTGCCGCTGATTGTCGAATGGCTTCAGCCTAAGAAGAGCTGGACTGTGCTGGATATTGCAACGGGAGGTGGCCATGTGACCAAAACACTGGCTCCCCATGCAGCAACTGTATTTTCGACAGATCTGACAGAAGAAATGCTGGAGAATACGGCCAAGTATCTGCGCGGCAGTTTCGATAACATCCAATATGTAGTGGCGGATGCTGAGGCTTTGCCATTCTTGAAGGAAAGTTTTGATGCAGCAGTGTGCAGGATTGCACCGCATCACTTTCCGCATCCGGCCCGATTTATCAAAGAAGCGGCACGGGTTTTAAAAAAAGGCGGAAAATTTATGCTGATCGACAATGTCGCCCCGGCAGACCCCGAGCTTGCAGAATTTATGAACGCTACTGAAAAATTGCGGGATGCCAGCCATTCACGCTGCCTGCCAAAAGAAGAATGGGCGAGTCTGCTGGAGCAGAATGGTTTGGTGAAACTGAAATCAGCGGACCGGAAGAAAACATTCGATTATCCGTCGTGGGTAGCTCGAACTGCTGAAAGTGAAGCGCAAGTGGAGCAGGTTTCCCTGCATTTGCTTAGTGCGGATGAAAAAACCACTGACTACTTTTCAATAGAAACCAGTGCTGGAAAAATTCAAACCTTCACAATTGATGAGTGGATGGCTCTGTACGAAAAAGTAGACCATTGAGAAAACCAAAAAAAGCCCTTTCACCAAACCGGTGAAGGGGCTTTCCAATCTAATATTTGTTCATGGACGATTCTGCATCCTTTGCTTCTTTTTGACCTGCTTCACTTTGGGCGACAGGATCAGATGAAGTATCTGCTTTCGCATGTTTGCGTCTGTGTAGGATAGCGTTGATTTCAGCACCGATCACCAGAATCAGACCGGTCAGGAAGAACCATAACATGAGTACAATAAGTCCTCCAAGACTGCCGTAAGTAGCCGAGTAACTGCCGAAATTGGCAACGTAGATTGAGAATCCGAATGATACGACTTGCCATAGCACGGTTGCAATTACTGCTCCGATAATGACTTCCTTGAATGGGAAATGCTTATCAGGAGCAAACTTGTACATAAGTGCCAAGACAATACTCATAACTGCAATGGAAATGACCCAACGCAGAATCTGGAAAATAATTTCTGTTTGTTCTGGAAGACTCAAGAAGGATTTAACCATGTCAATAATCGTGCCACCAAAAATTGGCAGGACGAGTGCGACAATAACCGCTACGAGCATACCAAGCGTCAAAACGATGGCTGTCGCTTTCAATTTAATGAATGAACGGGTTTCTTCAATGCCATAGGCTTGATTGGTGGCATCGATAAACGCAGTCAAGGCGTTCGAAGCAGACCAAAGCGTACCCAGAATACCAAATGTCAATAAACCGCCTGATGGTGTGGTGACGACACTGACAATCGTCTCTTCGAATGTTGAAGCCACTTCCCCTGGGAGGATGGTGCCGATGAAATCTACCGCACGCTGTGGGTCGATCTGAAGATAAGGCAAAATAGCCAGCAACAGGATTAATAAAGGAACGATAGCTAAAAGATAGTAATAAGCCTGTGCCGCTGCTAGGGTCGTTGCTTTATCTTTTTTAAACTCACTGCCAAGTTCTTTGGCAAACCCCATAGCTTTACTCATGTGAAAACCTCCATTTTTAAAATTGGTTATTCTTTATATGCCCCGTTATACATAGGATTAACCCTAAAATGGAAACAAAAGCTGATTTGCAGGAAAAAGAGCTGGAAACCTCGATAGTGGTGACAGATTCAGGGAAAGGGAAAATTTGATGAGAGCCAATAGCCTGAAACCTTGATATGCTGTGTTTTTCAATAGTTGAAAAAATACAGCATTATTGAAATTTGTTTTCTGCAAAGAAAAAAACGCCCGGCAAGTGGACGTTCATTTTAAGCTGATTTTGGCAAGAGATCACAGGCCACTTTTAAAATATGGTGATTTTCCATTTCAACGATGGACCATTGGCAACCACCTTTTATAAAGAGGTCCCCAGTTTCAGCTTCAATCAGCTGATGCTGAATCCAGCCGGCGATCGTATCGATGTCTTCGCTGTCTTCAAAAGTAAAGCCGAACCGTTCTTCCAGATCCTTCAATAGGACACGACCATTCAAAAGATAGCGGGTATCACTTTCCTTAATAATTTCTTCGTCTTCTTCTTCATCAAATTCATCGCGGATTTCCCCTACAATTTCCTCTAAGATATCCTCCATTGTAATCAATCCGGAAGTTCCGCCATATTCATCGATGACCAAGGCGATATGTGTACGGTCTTTCTGCATTTTCACCAAGGCATTTTGAAGCGGCGTGGTTTCATGGAAGTAAGGAAGATCGTGTATCAGTTCTGATAACTCAAATTGACCGTTGACAGCATAATGGGTCAGGACTTCTTTGGCATTGATGAAACCGATCAGGTCATCTTTATCTCCATCTCTTGAGATGGGATAACGGGTAAAGCGGTGCTCACGGATTTCAGCCAGAAGTTCTTCAGTTGATAAATCATCTGAAAAAGCGATCATTTGCGTACGCGGAATCATGACATCTTTTGCGCTGCGTTCATCAAAAGCAAAGATATTCTGCATGTAGGACAATTCGGTTTGGTTGATTTCCCCGCTTTGGAAGCTTTGAGCCATAATGATTTTCAGCTCTTCTTCTGAATGGGCCTGCTCTTCTTTCGCAGGTTCCACCCCGAAAACACGCAATAGGATGCGAGCTGAACCATTAAGGACGAAGATGAACGGATACATGATTTTGCCGAACCAATACAGGAAAGGCGACAAAAGAAGCGTCATCCGTTCTGCAAATTGCAGCGCCAACGATTTTGGTGCCATTTCCCCAACGACAACATGCAGAAAAGTCACCAGTGAGAATGCCAATACAAATGAAATGATGGTAGAAGCGGAAGAAGGAACACCGAGCATATCGAACAAAGGATGTAAAAGCCGTTCAACGGTAGGTTCCCCCAACCAGCCCAGTCCGAGGGCGGTGACGGTAATTCCCAACTGACACGCTGACAGATAATAGTCAAGGTCACTGGTGATTTTTTTGACCAGCACAGCTTTTTTGTTTCCTTCATCGATCAATTGGTCGATGCGCGACATCCGGACTTTAACGACGGCAAATTCTGAGCCGACGAAAACAGCCGTTAACGCGATTAATAAGACGAGCAAAGCTAAATTCACTAAAAGTATGGGGTCCAATAAATTCCCTTAAATAAGGGATTCACCTCCGAAAGTATTTGTTGAAGTTAAATTTACCATAATACGAGCACGAAACATAGAGCAAAGCTTAGTGCTCAGAAATGATTTGTCGTGTAATCTCCTTCACGTCGATGGCCGTGTCTTCATTGATGACATCGTCGAGCATGACGTTCTTGAAATAATCGATGCTTGCAGGCAAGGGAAGGTCCAATATTTTAGTCAAAGCGATCCGGTACATGACGACAAATTCTTTGTCGGTATTGCCGCGTTTCAACTCTGCGAACGCTTCATAAAACTGATCGAGCTTATCCGCCAGTTCAAGCAGGCGGCCTTCAACGGTGGAATCTTTCCCTTCCTTCATGCGATCGAAAAAGACATCGTGAAACTCCTCGGGAATCTCGCGCAGGATGAACTTCTCCATCATGCCTTCTTCCACTTTTGCGATCATTTCCTTCAATTCGGGAGAAGCATATTTGACCGGAGTCTTGATATCTCCGATGAATACTTCGGCGAAATCGTGATTGATGGTTTTTTCATACAATGCCTTCCAGTCAACTTCACGTCCTGCACGTTCTTCAATTGTTGCAAAAAACATCGCGTATTGGCTGACTTTCCACGAATGGGCTGCAACATTATGTTCTTCAAATTTAAATCTTCCAGGTGCACGGATAATCCGTTCCAAATCATTTAATGATGTAAAAAATCGATGAATGCCCATAATGACGCCTCCTTCTAGTTGAGTTGAATAGTAAGTTGTAAGGATGCGAGTCTGCAGAAAATGACTTGCAGATCAGCTATGCCTTCGCACATGGCTGCAACAGGTATGGGAGTTGCCGAAGGCTTACACCGGCCTCGTGCGAATTCTTCATGTCCTCACCCTTTAATAATTAAATTCCTTGTCTTCAGCATACACGATTTTTAGTATAATATACATGACACCGGTAAAGCGTGACGAAGGAGAAGAGGAGCATGACAGGAAAGACACACATCATAGGCGGCATCGCAGCATCTCTTGCTTTTGCACAAGTTACAAATTACGAGCCGGTCTTATTGCTCGGAGCAGGCGTCATCGGGTCGCTGATTCCTGATATTTGCCATGGCAGCAGTAAGATTGGGCGGGCCTTGCCTCTTTTATCAAAATTGATCAACGGTCTTTTCGGGCACCGGACATTCACGCACAGCCTGCTGTTTTTGGTTCTGTTTGGGATTTTGTTGCATAACTTTATGCCGATGGAAGCAATTTCAGCAGGGCTGCTCGTTGGGATGGCAAGCCACATCGTCTTGGATATGGCAACAAAAAGGGGAGTCAAACTATTCTTCCCCATAAGATTGACCGTCCGGTTTCCGCTGACCGCTACGACTGGCGGCACTTCAGAAAACCTGGTCTTTGCATTGCTATCGCTTCTTTGCGTCTATTTCGGTTATGACGTTTTTCTTTCGCTGTAAACGTTTTACTTCATGACAGAAGGGAAATGGAAGAACAAACGCTCATAGGAGGAATGATTTTAATGGCTAAAAATGATTTTTCAAAAGATGCAAATCCACAAAGCAGCCACAATCGCCGGCAGCGTGAAGAATTCGAAAGCATCGATCAGGAATCGAGAGAAGATGGCGACAAGATGCAGAAAAAAGGAGCTCACAGCAATACAGGAGTGGGCGATGAACGGAATCCGATCGGAGAATCGGAAGAAAAGTAGCTGAGCCGTAAAGAACTGGCGTATCAAGAAATTTAGAGCAAGCGGCTGACTCATCAGTCCCTGAAATAAAACCGCTGGAGAAAAATCAATGATTTTTCTCCAGCGGTTTTTGTTTTGGATGTGATGATTTGGATCTTATTTGAAAAGAAGAATGGTTTTATTCCATTAATAGAGCTTACTTTCTAATATGAGTGAAATACTTTCTGTTTAGGTGCAAATACTTTCCGTAAACGGCTGAATACTTTCTAATAAGCTCTAAATACTTTCCATGCCTTCAAAAAGTTCAGGAATGGAGTATATTCGATCTTTATAACTCCCGACGAATGGCGTATTTGCCGATTTCAACATCTTGGAGGCGGTAGTAGTGGAAGGGTATCCAGTGAATCCCCTGAATTCCCGGTAGCTGATGGTCGTTTCGGCCAAGGTCCGGTGCTGCAGCAATGCATTCAAGTGAGCGATTGGATCACAGTTCATTTGCTTCATCAAGTGGAACACGCCATATTTCTCTGTATAAAGAAACCCGTCTTTGGGCGACTTGTCTGCCAGAGCATAAAGCTATACAATGATGAAAGGAAATTATTGAAAAATTCGTTTTTTTAAGACAATGGAGGGATAAGATGATTTCTGCAACATGGAACTGGATGTGGGAAAAACACGATCAGGCAAAAGAAACATTTCGATTCTTCACCAACCCTGGAGGTGGGGTGCCCGACGACCGTGATCGAGCGGAAGATGCCGGATCTTATGATGAACGCAAAAAGAACCGCAGCTACAATACACCTCAGTTAATCGGTCTATTTCTGGGGCCGTTGCTTTTCATCTTGACGCTGGTTTTCTTTAACCCTGATGGGCTGTCCCCTGAGGCGAAGGCTATACTGGCCAGTACAATCTGGATTGCGACCTGGTGGATTACGGAAGCCATTCCGATTCCCGCAACATCGCTTCTGCCGATTATTCTTTTTCCGATGACTGGCGGACTTGATGTCAGCTCAACAACATCTGCATATGGCAATGATACAATCTTTCTTTTTATGGGCGGCTTTATGATTGCCCTAACAATGGAGAAGTGGGATCTACATAAGCGAATTGCCCTTACTATTATTTCTATCATCGGTACCAATACTGAACGGATCATTCTCGGGTTTATGGTTGCCACCGGTTTCTTGTCGATGTGGATCTCCAATACTGCCACAGCGATGATGATGGTGCCGATCGGACTGGCGATCATCTATCAGGTATCAGAGGCGCTGAAGGATGACTCTTCGATCAATACTACAAAAGAGAATTTTGGTTTTGGTAAAGCCTTGATGCTCGGGATTGCCTACTCCGCATCACTCGGCGGGATTGCAACATTGATCGGAACACCACCCAACACCTTGCTGGCTGGTGCGGTCAATGAAATCTACGGCATTGAAATCACGTTTGCACAATGGATGCTGTTCGGTGTTCCATTGGCCTGGACTTTCATTTTAATCGCCTGGATTTATTTGGTGAAAGTCGCTTACCCACAGAAATTGAAGCATCTACCTGGAGGGAGCGAAGTGATACGCCAGCAGAAAGCGGAGTTAGGCGCTGCTTCTTATGAAGAAAAAGCAGTCTTTGTTGTTTTCGTAGCAGTGGCGCTTGCCTGGATCAGCCGCTCTTTTGTTTTGGATGCTTTTGCACCGAATCTGGAAATGACGGATGCCATGGTCGGTTTGATTGCTGCGATGATTTTGTTCATCATCCCTTCGAAAAACAGAAAAGGCGACCATTTGCTGGACTGGGCAACAGCAGTCAAACTGCCTTGGGGCATTCTGCTGCTGTTTGGTGGCGGGCTTGCCATCGCTGCTGGCTTCACAAACTCCGGTCTGTCTGAGTGGATCGGAAATCAATTGATCGGACTGCAGGGAGTCAATGTCCTGATTATTGTTCTGGTAGTGGCTGCGCTGGTCTTGTTCCTAACGGAAATCACTTCCAATACAGCGACTGCTTCCATGATGTTCCCGATCATGGCATCTCTTGCAGTAGCGCTCAGCATCCATCCATATGCGCTGATGGTCACTGCAGCCGTAGCGGCATCGTGTGCATTTATGCTGCCGGTTGCTACACCGCCGAATGCGGTTGTCTTCGGATCCGGATATTTAAAGATCTCAGACATGGCTAAAGCCGGATTCGCGCTCAATATATTCGGTATTTTCTTTGTCTCACTTGCGGTGTTCTACTTCTTGCCGCTTGTCTGGGGACTCGACCTGATGTCGATTCCAGCAGAATTTCTCGAATAAAGTGAAATAAACAGCAAAAAGCAGGCTCACCTTCTGGTGGAGCCTGCTTTTTTTCTGTAGAGAGTGACAGCCATTATATAAAGAAGCGGCAAGATTGCGGTGAAAAGAACCAGTCCGGTCCAGCCAACAGAAGTCCATAGAGGACTCAACAGGGAACTTCCCGCTGCAACACCAATGTAGTATGACACTAAATACAAACTGGAAGCACTGCCCTTATGATGGGCTGCCTGCTGGCCGACAGAAGCGGCAGTCAAGGAATGGGAAGTGAAAAAGCCCAGGCAAGTCACACAAAGGCCGACGACAATCATCCAAAGATGAGGGCTGAGTGTCATGAACATGCCGGCTGACAGGATAAAAACTCCTGCTAGACGGACGTTGCGCAATCCGAATGTCTCGGCGGCCCGTCCCGCGAGTGGGGAACCGATGACACCAATGCCATAGGCAAAGAATAAATACGAAATGGCTTGCAGTGACATGGAGTAAGGCGGGCTTTCCAAATAGAACGGCAGGTACGTCCAAATGCCGGTAAAAGAAACTTGTAAAATAGCGCCCAAACCGAAAACGACGAGAAGTGCCGGATTTTTCAAGTGAAACAGGAATCCCTCAATGTCTTTTGCAAAGCTCAGTTGGCTGGAGCTGAAATTCTGTGAAGGCGGCAGGAGGTAGACAACAGCTGCGAATAATAGAAGTCCTGTCACAGCAAATGCATAAAATGAAAACTGCCAGGAGAAATGGTCGGTCAGATAGCCGGTTAAAACCCGCCCGAGCATGCCGCCCAGTGCGTTGCTTGATATGTAAAGAGCAGTTGCGTAAGCGATATTCTTTCTGTCGATTTCTTCGCTGATATAAGCAAGCGCAGCCGCAGGAACACCTGCCAGCGCAAATCCCTGGATAAAACGAAGAATCAGCAGTACGGTAAATGAATCCGTCATGGGAATGATGAAAAAAGGGATTGCTGATCCGAGTAAAGAATAGATGATATAAGATTTTCTGCCATTACGGTCAGAAAAGAACCCAAGGACGATCAATCCAAGGATCAAACCGACTATGGTCAATGACAAGGATAAACTGGCTGTAGAAACAGAGACTTGAAATTCATCTACAAAAACAGGCAGTAAAGGCTGTACAGCATACATATTTGCAAATATGAACAATGAGGCAAACAGAAGGCTGAGTATAATTTTCCAAAACTGGCGGTCTTTTACGGTATAACGCTGAGCATCCATAGGTCACTTCCAATCACTGATTGCTTTTTTGTCTCGGCAGCTTTAAGCCGGCAAACTGCCAATGAGCCAAAACTTCCATACTTCCATATATTTTACCATTAAAAAATTAGTCCAAATGGCAAATCGATCTAAAAAGCAATGCCTTTAAAGAGGTATAAAAAAGCCCGCATGCCCAAAGGCTGCGGGGAAACTTATATTTTGTTGAAGAATGAGACAATTTGTTTTTTTGTAGGTTCCTGCAAACGGTAACGCAGTTCCTTGTTTTGAGTATTGACGATATGATAGGCCGGATTCTCAGCGACAGTAAACTTCCAATGCGGTTTTGTATTTTTCTTTTTGATTTGAAGTTCTGGAAGCATCATTTTCTTTGTAAAGCTTTCAAGCTTCGCCATTAAAAAGGTGTCCATGTACCGTACGAGCAAAAAGCCTTGTTGGCGTTCAGGATCGAACTTTGCCAAATTGAATTCACTGACGTCAAAACCTTTTTCATATCGCTGAACAGATGGGGATAATACAAAACAATCTTCATTCATAAAGATAGTTGAGTTTCCTTGTTGTTTCAGCCCTAATTCTTCAACCAGAAAATCCTTGTTGACGAGACTCATTTCGCGTGCAGTAGCCATGTGATTCCTCCTAATATAACTCGTTGTTCTTCTATTATAACACTATTTAGCCATTTAAGGGGCTGTAACGTATTTTCCCTGGATTTTAAGCCTTAACGGGTGTAAAGGCTTAGGGCTATTGATTTAAAGGAATAATGGCATATGCAAAATCTAGCAGGACAACCCGACGGAAGAACAAGGGAAATGACTGATTTCACCTTTATAATAAAGGATATACTATCTGAATATTTTCAAAATACAGGGCAGAAGCAAAGAAGGTAGTAGAATTATCTGGTATATTTAAGATAGGGAACCTTTAACGGAAGGAGTGGTACAGATGTGTGGAAGATACTCATTGTTCACTGATTATACTGTATTGATTGAACGCTTCAATATTGAAGAAGCGGCGATTGATGAAGACGAGTATTCGGCAAGCTATAATGTGGCGCCTTCCCAGGAAGTGGTCGCGATCGTAAATGATGGAGAGAAAAACCGGCTTGGCAAACTCAAGTGGGGGCTGATTCCTCCATGGGCAAAAGATGTGAAAATCGGTTATAAGATGATTAATGCCCGGTCGGAAACTGCAGCGGAAAAACCCAGCTTCCGCAATGCCTTCAAAAAGAAACGTTGTTTGGTGGTGGCGGATTCTTTCTACGAATGGCAACGCAAAGATGGAGAAAAGATACCGATGCGCATTAAATTGAAAACGGGGGAACCTTTCGCTTTTGCGGCTCTTTGGGAATCGTGGAAAGCACCCGATGGCAAGACGGTCAATAGCTGTTCCATCTTGACGACAGGTCCAAATGCTTTGATGGAGTCAATCCATGACCGGATGCCTGTCATTCTATCAAAAGAGGACGAGAAGATTTGGCTGGATCCCGATGTTGACGATGTTGAAACATTGAAAGGGCTGTTGAAGCCCTATAAGGCAGAAGACATGGAAGCCTATCGGGTTTCGGATGAAGTCAACTCTCCAAAGAACAATAAACCGGAATTGATTGAAAAAGTCGGCTGAACCAGCTGGACCCTTTACTGATTTTGCGATTATAGGGGGGAGTTAGATGAAGAGCGGGTTGATATTGGAAGGCGGCGGAATGCGTGGCGTTTACACAGGCGGTGTTCTGGAAAAGCTGTTGGAAGAAGAAATTTTTGTCGACTATATCATCGGTGTTTCGGCAGGAGCCTGTCATGCATCTTCTTACATTTCCAGACAAGCTGGACGCAATCGCGAAGTGACCATCGGATATGTTAACCATCCGGAATACATCTCTGTGAAAAATCTACTGGTGAAGCGGGAGCTCTTCGGAATGGATTTGATTTTCAATGAAATCCCGAACAGCCTGGTTCCTTTCGATTATGAACGCTTTAATGACGCAACGGAAGAGTTCGTGGTCGGCACGACGGATTGTTTAACCGGCGAAGCAGTATACTTTGAAAAACAAAGTCGGCCGGAAGATGTGCTGGCCATTGTCAGAGCCTCCAGTTCGCTGCCCTTAATGGCGCAGCCGGTGGAATTTGCCGGTAAATTATTAATGGATGGCAGTATTGCAGATCCGCTTCCGATCCGTAAAGCGTTATCGGACGGAGTGACCAAACCGATCATCATTTTGACAAGAGAAAAAGGCTACCGGAAAAAACAAAGTCGGCTCGCTAAAATTATGCCGGCATTTGTTCGCCAGTATCCTGCTATCGCCAAGAAAATGGAAAGCCGGCATCTTTATTACAATGAAACAATAGAATTTATCGAGCAATTGGAACGTGAAGGGCTGGCCATGGTGATACGCCCGATGAACCTTTATAAAATAAGAGGTGTAGAACGAGATCGGGAGCGGCTGGAAGCTTTATACAACCAAGGCTATCAGGATGCCACCGACCGATTCCAGGAACTGCTGGAATTTCTTCAGAAATAAGTTTAGAAAATGAGAATCGCATCGTGGTAAAGTTAGATTGGGGTGATGGTGATGATTCATATCGTAGATCATCAAAATGAACAGCTTGCAAAAGAAATACAGGGAATCCAGCAGGCTGCTTACCGAATAGAAGCGGAATTGATGGGTTTCCATGGAATTCCTCAGCTTCATGAAACGACTTCTCAAATCCAAAACAGTGCCGAAACCTTTGTCGGATACAAGGAAGAGCAGTTGCAGGGACTCCTATCGTATCAAGTAGAAGAAGGAGAAGTCGATATACACCGGCTCGTCGTGCATCCTGATCATTTCCGAAAAGGTGTCGGCAGAAAACTGGTGGCCTACTTGCTGGGAAGTTTTAGAGGCTATCGATTCACGGTCAGCACTGGAACTGCAAATAAACCCGCCATCGCTCTATACAAAGCACTCGGGTTTCAGGAACAGCGCTTAACTGAAGTAGCTCCGGGCATTACATGTACGGAATTCAGCTTGGACAATTAAAAGGGATCATATCTTTGCCCAAGAGGGAATTAGACATTCAGATTTCAAAATAAAAGCTTGAGGTGTATTCATGAGACTGGATCTTATTGATCGAAAGATATTGGAGTTATTGACTGAAAACGGCCGGATTTCATATGTGGATATTGGGAAAGAACTGAATTTGTCGCGGGTGGCGATCCGTGAAAGAGTCCACCAGTTAACGGAAGCCGGTGTCATTGAAAGTTTTACAGTCGTCATCAACAGTGAAAAAGTCGGTAAAAAAGTATCTGGATTTTTTGAAGTGGATTGTGAACCGGCTTCTTTGGTTGAGGTGGCTCAAACTTTGGCGGATAACCCCAGTGTGGCCAGCTGTTACCAAATGACAGGTCCATCCACGCTTCACATGCATGTGCTGGTCGATGATTTTACCGACCTGGAAAAATTCATCAACGAAGAACTCTATGCCCTCGAAGGAATCACAAGGGTAGAAAGCCATATTCTCCTTCGGCGTTTCAAGAGCCGTACCGGGATGAAGCTATAAAATCCTGCAGCCGATGCGAGCTGCAGGATTTTATTTTATAAGTGCAGTATATCCCTCTTTTTCAGTGGGAATATTCTGTTATTTTTGTTTTTGAGGTAGAAATAAGTAAACGAATACTCTATAATCGAGACTATTAGCTCTTTACTATAGGTAAGTGAATTCCAATAATGGTTAACAATTGGTGGAGAATAGGATTTATTTTCATACAAAAGTTTAGTCGGAGAAAGGAAGTATTGCTGTGGACTACTTACAAAATCCGTTTGCATCACAACGGCATACCGTATTTTCAAAAAAAGGGATGGTGGCGACTTCACAGCCACTGGCTGCACAGGCAGGTATTGAAGTTATGCAGAATGGGGGAAATGCCATTGATGCAGCCATCGCAACTGCTGCGGCGTTGACTGTTGTCGAGCCGACATCGAACGGCATTGGTGGAGATGCCTTTGCATTGGTCTGGGTCAAAGACAAGCTGCATGGCTTAAACAGTTCAGGCCCTGCACCAAAAAGCATTTCTCCGGAGACAGTCAAAGCGCTTGGTTTTGATAAAATGCCGACACATGGCTTGGTGCCTGTAACGGTTCCAGGCGTGCCTGCTGCATGGGCAGAATTGTCGAAGAAGTTTGGGAAACTGTCACTGGCGGATGCTTTGAAGCCTGCAATCCGTTATGCAGAGGAAGGCTATCCATTAACGCCGATTCTCGGAAAATATTGGAAAGCTGCCTATTCCAAATATAAGTCTTCATTTACAGGTGAAGAATACCAAGCTTGGTTCGATACTTTCGCACCGAACGGCCGCGCACCGGAAATTGGTGAAATGTGGTCATCCCCCGGCCATGCCAGAACCTTGATTGAAATCGGGCAAACCGATGCTCGTTCTTTCTATGAAGGTGCGATTGCGGACAGAATCGATGACTTCATGAAAAAGCACGAAGGATTTTTATCGAAGGAAGATCTGGAATCGTTTGAACCTGAGTGGGTTGAACCGGTTTCTACGGAGTACCGTGGCTATGAGGTGTGGGAAATTCCGCCAAATGGGCAGGGGATGGTCGCTTTGATGGCTTTGAATATCTTCAAAGAGCTGGCCGAGCCGAAATGGCAGTCTGCTGATACCTACCATGAACAAATTGAAGCGATGAAACTGGCATTTACAGATGGCAAAGCCTTCATTACGGAACCTGAACATATGCCGGTCAGCACGGAACATCTTCTTTCAAAAGATTATGCTGCGGCACGCGCTGAAACCATCGGCAAAAACGCTTCAGATCCGGAACCTTATGAATTGCCGAAAGGCGGTACGGTGTATTTGTCGGCAGCTGACGAAGAAGGCAATATGATTTCCTACATCCAAAGCAATTACATGGGCTTCGGCTCGGGCATCGTCATTCCAGGGACTGGAATTGGGCTGCAGAACCGCGGAGCAGACTTCTCTTTGGATTCTGAGCATCCCAATGTCCTGGCTGGCGGCAAGCGGACCTTCCATACCATCATTCCGGGATTCCTGACAAAAGGCGGAAAAGCCGTGGGTCCATTCGGTGTAATGGGTGGATATATGCAGCCGCAGGGACATTTTCAAGTTGTCACCAATACCATCGATTACCTAATGAATCCACAAGCTGCACTTGATGCACCAAGATGGCAATGGATGGAAGGGAAAACCGTTCTTGTGGAACCAAGCTTCCCGAACTACCTGGCGCAAGCTTTAGCCCGTAAAGGCCATCAAATTCAAGTCGCGACAGATGGCGGCAGTTTCGGAAGAGGACAGATCATTTGGCGCAATCCCGAAACCGGTGTGCTGGCCGGAGGAACCGAATCGCGGACAGACGGCGCGGTGGCTGCTTGGTAGGCGCTAAAAAAGCGGAGAAAAAGAAACTGGGGATTTCCAGTCTGAAAATCAATAAAGACCTTTTCTTCGCTTTTTTTCGTGTAGGTTTACTTGGATTCGGTGGTGGACCCGCTGCTATCCCACTTTTTCACCGTGAGGCGGTCATTAACTACAAATGGATGACAGAAGACGAGTTCGGCGATACTTTAGCTTTGGGAAATACGATGCCGGGTCCAATTGCCACGAAAATGGCGGGCTACATTGGCTATCGTGTCAATGGGATTATGGGCTGCCTTGTAGCACTGACTGCTTCCGTTGTTCCGACAGTGGTCCTGATGATCATCCTGCTGGGCATTTTGCAAAAATACAAAGATCTTGAATGGGTCAACAGCATGTCGGCCGCGGTGGTGCCGGTCGTTGGCGTCATGCTGGCGGTGATGACATGGGATTTCTTTCAGAAATCCGGCAAGGCATTGGGAATCGGCCGGGCCATCCTGTTTACAGGGATCGCCATTGTATTGCTGGAACTAGTGAATATTCATCCTGCAATTGTCATATTAGGTGTTTTGATTCTTTCCTTAACTTCCTTTAAGAAAGGGGTCGGGTCAAAATGATTTATTGGTCCATCTTTTTGGCATTTTTTATTCCCGGTGTTTTAGGTTATGGTGGGGGACCTGCTTCCATTCCGCTTGTGGAAAAAGAAGTGGTGGACCGCTATGGCTGGATGACAACTCAGGAATTCGGGGAAGTTCTGGCATTGGGCAATGCGCTTCCCGGTCCGATTGCAACAAAAATGGCAGGGTACATCGGCTATATGGAAGGCGGAATATTGGGGTCGATTGTCGCTTTGTTCGCTTCAGTGGCACCTTCGCTTATACTGATGGTCCTTTTGATGGTGACCCTTTTGAAATACAAAGACTCACCGAAAGTCAAAAACATCACCAAGCTTGTTCGTCCAGTCATTGCTGTATTGCTCGGGGCTATGACTCTCCAATTTTTTATGACTTCAGTTGATACTTCAGGAACTGTACAAACAGTGATTCTGATCATCGTCAGCTATTGGCTGCTGGAAATCAGGAAAGTGCATCCCGCTTTTGTCATTTTAATGGCGCTTGCTTATGGAGCAGTGTCCGGAATGATTTAGCTTTTGCGATTTAATACAAATTATTTTCAATCAACTAATTTGAAGATAACCAGGCCATCCAATTGCGGATGGCTTTTTTGAGTTTTTGGAAAGCCAGGCACTATTATTTACTTTTAATTCAAGATAGTTTATTGTGGACAACAAGGATAAAGTTTATCCGTAATTGAAGGAGGGTGATTTGGGTGCATATGAAACCAGGTGTAGAGCAATCGGTGTATGCAATTCTTCTATTGAATATGCTGCCGGACAAGGCCGTGCTTCCGGGCGAAGCCATCAGCCAGCAACTCAGGACTTCCCCGACCTATTTTCAAAAGCTCTTGAGAAAACTGGTCAGTGCAGGCTTAATCGCTTCTGTACCAGGCGTTAAAGGCGGGTTCAAGCTCAATAAAAAACCGGAAGACATTAATGTGTTTGATATATATGTGGCCATTGAAGGACAGCAAGCGCTGTATACCTCAAGTGGAGTGTTGGGCGACCTGCTGGAACTCGAGGAGCCGGAGCGATGCTGTCTGTTGACGGATTTGATGATCGATGCAGAAAATGCATGGCGTTTCCGAATGGAACAGGAAACAATTGCTGTTCTTTCAGAGAAGATGGAGGAGCAGCGATTTCAGGAAAAAACAAAAAAATTAACCGAATGGCTGTCTCAAAAACTTGTAGGTTAAAGAGAAGAGAGGGAGAACAATGATCGCGATTTTACCGCGCATCAATCAATTGGCAAAAAAAGCACGTGAAGAAGGACTGACAAACGCGGAGAAAGTGGAACGTCAAGTACTGCGTGAAGATTATTTGCGGTCAATCCGCGGACAGATCGAATGGACTGTCACCAATATGACGGTCATCGATCCATTGGGTGACGATATCACCCCTGACAAAGTACGTGCAAAAAAACAAGCCGATCAAAGCTGAAAAGCTTGATATAGAAAGGGAGAACAATATGAACGATTATTTAGTGAAAGCTTTAGCATACGATGGACAAGTACGTGCTTATGCTGCGCGGACAACAAAAACTGTAGGAGAAGCGCAGCGCCGCCATTATACATGGCCGACTGCATCTGCAGCGCTTGGCCGTTCCATGACAGCGAGCGTCATGCTCGGTGCGATGATGAAGGGCGAAGAGAAACTGACCATCCGCATTAACGGCGGAGGTCCGATTGGTACGATTTTAGTGGATGCAAATGCAAAAGGTGAAGTCCGTGGCTATGTGACGAATCCCTTGACACATTTCGATTTGAACGAGCAGGGCAAACTGGATGTCAAAAGAGCTGTAGGTACTGACGGTACATTAGCGGTTTCCAAAGACATTGGATTGCTCCAGCCTTTTGTCGGGCAGGTTCCTTTAGTGTCCGGCGAATTGGGTGACGATTTCACCCATTATATTGTCACTTCTGAACAAATTCCATCCTCAGTAGGTGTTGGCGTAATCGTCAATCCTGATAATACCATCCAGGCTTCCGGCGGATTCATCATCCAATTGCTGCCGGGAACTGAAGAAAAAGTCATCTTGGAAATTGAAGAACGCTTAAAAGTCATTCCGACTATTTCCAATATGGTTCGCCAGGGCTTGACGCCGGAAGATATTCTAAATGAGGTATTGGGCATCGGAAACGTAAAGGTGCTGGATGAAATGCCTGTCCAGTTTCAATGCCAATGTTCGAGAGACCGCATTTCCAGAGCCATTCAAAGCCTTGGAACTGCTGAAATCGAGGACATGATCGTTACAGACGGACAAGCGGAAGCGCAATGCCATTTCTGCAATGAAAACTACCTGTTTTCAAAAGAAAACCTGGAAGATATGCTGAATCCGCAGACACGATAAATAAAAGAGGTCCACGCAATTTGTGCGATGGACCTTTTCTATTGGAGGAAAAGAAAATCTATGATATCATTATCTTGAATTCGAGATAAGTTTCTTTTAGTGAAATTAGGGAATTGTAGAAGCAGCTCGACTCAGTCCGGTAAGTCACTCTTTGCCGGCATATCGATGGGCTGAACTTTAGCTCTCAACGTCAACTTATCTAGATTACAACTGGAGGTTATTCATGATGAAACATATTTTTCAACAAGGCAGCAATCCTGCTAAACCAACTTTTCTGATGCTTCATGGAACAGGTGGAAATGAAAATGACCTGCTGGCCATCGCTGCCCATATCGACCCGGAGGCTTCTGTCTTGAGCGTTCGCGGCAACGTATCGGAAAATGGCATGCCCCGTTTTTTTAAACGGTTATCAGAAGGTGTCTTCGACATGGAAGATTTGAAAGTCCGCACAGAAGAGCTCCATGAGTTTATTGGACAGGCTGCTGAGGAACATGGATTTGACCGCAGCAATGTCATTGCAATCGGTTATTCAAATGGCGCAAACATTGCCGCTAATTTGCTGTTTACGTATTCGGATTCGTTAAAAGGAGCAATTCTTCATCATCCGATGGTGCCCAACCGCGAGGCGGATTTGCCCGATTTAACAGGTGTTCCTGTATTCATCGCAGCAGGCACCAATGATCCCATCTGTCCGGCAGAAGAATCGACAGATCTTGACAAGCTGCTGACAAGTGCCGGTGCAAACACTGAGCTGCATTGGGAAGATTTCGGCCATCAATTGACGATGCCGGAAGTGGAAGCCGCCAAAACCTGGTACGACAAGTTATAAGATGAACCTTCCCTGTGTGCAGGGAAGGTTTTTTTCTTTCGTCCATTGAGTATGGATGCAGAAAGCAGACAATGCCAAAAGTTCTTGGGCCAGCGGGGGAACGCTTTTGACAAAGGCGACTGCTTTCATTCATGATAGGAGGAAAGAAGTAGAAGGAGGGATGGCAGTGCAAACCAATCCGCGTATTCAGGAGCAGTTAGAGGCTTGGGTCAAAGATAATAAGGGCCATGCCATATTGGGAACCACCGCGCAGTACATACCGGCACTTGGAAAAGAGGATCCGAGCCAACTCGGAATCTGTATGGTCGATGATGAAGGGAATTATTATTGCGCAGGAGATACGGATAAGGAATTCACTCTGCAGAGCATTTCAAAAGCATTGACATTCATCGCATTGAGCTGCCATTACGGGTTGGATTTTGTGTTGGAGCGGGTGGATGTGGAACCGACCGGAGAAGCGTTCAATTCAATTATCCCGTTTGAAATCCATCGTCCGAACAAGCCGTTCAATCCCTTCATCAATGCAGGAGCAATCACGATTTCAGCGTTGCTGCCAGGACAGACAAGCCAGAAGAAATATGAATTCCTGCTGCATTTTCTGGAAGAGCTGGTGGGCCATCCGCTTGAGCTTGATAAGGAAGTATACGATTCCGAATGGAAATCATCTCATCGGAACCGGGCATTGGCTTACTATTTGAAAGAAGCGAAGTTCCTGGATCTCGAAGTGGAGGAAGCGCTGGATATTTACATTCGGCAATGCGCGATTAAAGTGAGCACGAAGGATTTGGCATTGATCGGCCTGATCATTGCATATGACGGGTTTAACCCGATTACAAAAGTAAAGCATTTCTCTGAAGAAATTGCGCAGGTGGCGAAAGTCCTCATGGTGACATGCGGCATGTACAATTCTTCCGGAAATTTTGCGGCTCATGTCGGGATTCCAGCGAAAAGCGGTGTCTCAGGTGGTATCATGGCTGCTGTTCCACCGAAACTCCACTCACAAACTTATGAATTCCGGGCGGGAGCGGGCATTGGTGTCTATGGCCCTGCAATCGATGTACAAGGAAACAGTGCAGCAGGCACGATGATGCTGCGGCAAATTTCGAAAGAATGGGATTTAAGCATCTTTTAATAGGAACTCCGCAGGCTTTAACAGCCTGCGGAGTTTTTTGCTGAATAAAATAAAAATAGAGGTGTGCATTAAAACAAGACAGGGTAGTAAAAGAAAGAATATAAAAATAAAAGGAGTGGCAAAATGGCGAAAGAACCTGAAGTGAATGAAAACAGCAAGGATGAACAATTGGAGCAGTACCGGACGGATGATACCGGCAAAAGCTTGACGACCAATCAAGGGCTGAAAATGGCGGAAGATGAATTTTCATTGAAAGCTGGAGAGCGCGGCCCTACATTGATGGAGGATTTTCATTTCCGTGAAAAAATGACCCATTTTGACCACGAACGGATTCCGGAACGCGTTGTCCATGCCAGAGGATATGCTGCACATGGAGTGTTTGAGGCGTATGAATCGTTGGAGTCTTTGACAAAGGCCAAGTTCTTGTCGGAAAAAGGTAAGAAGACCCCTGTATTTGTGCGGTTCTCGACTGTTGCCGGATCAAAAGGATCTGCAGAGACAGTGAGGGATGTTCGAGGATTTTCTACGAAGTTTTATACCGAGGAAGGAAATTATGATTTGGTCGGCAATAACATGCCGGTGTTCTTTATTCAGGATGCCATCAAGTTTCCGGATTTTGTCCATGCTGTGAAGCCGGAGCCGCACAATGAAATGCCACAGGCGGCAAGTGCGCATGATACCTTATGGGATTTTGTCATCAACAACCAGGAAACAGCGCATATGATGATGTGGCTGATGTCTGATCGCGCAATTCCCCGCAGCTTCAGGATGATGGATGGTTTTGGTGTGCATGCATTCCGCTTCGTCAATGCTGAAGGAAAATCACATTTCGTTAAATTCAATTGGAAATCGACGCTTGGGACCCATTCTCTTGTGTGGGATGAAGCACAGAAAATCGCCGGTAAAGATCCGGATTTCAATCGTCGGGATCTGTATGATTCCATTGAACAGGGAGATTTCCCTGAATGGGAGTTGGGCGTCCAGATTATCGCGGAGGAAGACGAGTTCAAGTTCGACTTTGATCTATTGGACGCCACGAAACTATGGCCACAGGAAGAAATTCCGATTCAGATTGTCGGGAAAATGACCTTGAACCGCAACGTTGACAACGTTTTTGCGGAAACAGAACAGGTGGCTTTCCATCCGGGGCATGTGGTACCGGGAATCGATTTCTCGAACGACCCTTTGCTGCAAGGTCGCTTGTTTTCCTATACAGATACCCAATTGCTCCGCTTGAATGGACCAAATTTCCACGAACTGCCGATCAATCGACCGGTTTGCCCATTCCATAACAATCAGCGGGACGGTTTCGGACGCCAAACGATCAATAAAGGGCAAGTTTCTTATCAGAAGAGTTCATTCACAAACAGTACGCCAGCTCCTGTCAGTGAAGCTGAAGGCGGCTATTCTCATTACCAGGAAAAAATGGAAGGGCGTAAAGTGCGTGCCCGCAGTGAGAGCTTTAAGGATCATTTCTCACAAGCGACCATGTTCTGGAACAGTATGACAGAACCGGAACGAAAGCATATTGTCGAAGCTTTCAGTTTTGAACTCGGAAAATGCCAGGAGAAATGGATTCGTGAAGGTGCTGTTGAGATGTTCACGAATGTCAACTTGGAAATGGCGCAGGCAGTAGCTAAGAATATTGGTGTCGCCCCTCCAACAAACGGTGGTTCGGATGTCACTAAAGCTTCTCCAGCGCTGAGTCTGGACAATACTGTGAAATCGCCAGCTACGCGTAAAGTCGGAGTCCTGGCAGATAAAGGCTTTAATGATGCTGAGGTGCTGAAAATCCTCGAAGGACTCCAAGCGAAAGGTGTTCAATACGAAGTGGTCAGTGAAATGCAAGGCACAGTGATGGGCTCGAACGGTAAAGAACTTGAAGTCGACCACACATTCACTACGACCGATCCGGTTCTCTATGACGCCATTTATGCTGTCGGAGGACCAGATGTCAGCAGGAAGTTTGCTAAAGAGGCAGCCCGCTATATTGGAGAAGCATTCGATCATTACAAACCGATCGGTGCGACACATGATGGCCAGCAATGGTTGAAGGCAGCCGCCATCGAAGATCAGCCAGGAGTCGTTGCAGCAAGCGATGCTTCCAATTTTACAGAGCCGTTCCTTGAAGCTATCACAGCGCATCGCCACTGGGATAGACAAGTCGAATAAAGAAGAAAAAAAACAGCCGAAACTAAAATCTTAAAACACTGAAATGTTTAAGAAAAGACGTGCGGGGTATTTTCTAAACTAAGCAAGCATTTTCAAAATACGCATAAAAAATTGGAGGAATAGAAAATGGCCAACAATAAATTTATGGGAACGTTCGACAGTGAAACGGAAGTATTGAGAAAAATTGAGGAATTGAAAGCACAAGGTTCCCGCGAAGAAGATATGTATGTAATGGCACGCGATAAAGATCAGATTTCAATGGTCCGGGGACGGACAGATGTGGATTACAAATCATCCGAAGGCAACTGGATGGATAAGTTCATGGGATTCCTATCAGGGGATGAACCTACACGCCAAGCTTTCTCTGGAATGGGTGTAGATGAAGCAGAAGCTGACCGTTATTACAAAGAAGTACAGAACGGCAAAATCCTATTGTTTGTAGATCGTGAGTATGGTGCGAACTATGAAGGTAATGCGCCGTATGACAATACATCAAGAAGTGACGCAGCAGGAACGATGGGTGCAGCTGGAGCTACCGGCGCTACCGGAGCCGGATTAGGAAGCAGCAGAGGCCGTATGGACGACGAAGCTGTAGCCAAAGATGGTTTAACAGTGGATACAAATGCTGAAAATGACGTTTACTACAATAAAAAAGACGATAAGTTCAGCCGTGATACTACGGAAACAGCCGGCGTCGGAAAAGATTCAGGCACAGGTTTCGGTTTAGGATCAGATCGTACGGTTGATGATGTCAATCGCACGGATAATTTTGACGCCAAAGACAGAGACCTTGATCGTACTGGCACGGATGAAGAAAAACTCCGTCTGCATGAAGAGCGGTTGAATGTCGACAAAGAGCGTGTACAAACCGGTGAAGTGAACGTCGGGAAACACGTTGTCGAAGAAAACCAATCAATCGAAGTACCGGTAGAGCGTGAAGAAGTATATGTAGAGCGCCGCCCTGTAAACGAAGAAACAACTGGAAATTCCTTCGATAAAGATTCCGGTTTAACTGGAGATGCTTATCAAGAAGGCGAAAACATCCACATCCCAGTATCGGAAGAACGCGTCGAGGTTACAAAAAAAGACGTAGTAGCTGAAGAGATTGTGGTCGGAAAACGCAAAGTACAGGACACTGAAACTGTTAACGAGACTGTCCGTCGTGAAGAAGCGGATATCGATGAAGATACCAATGTGACGGACGACGAGTTAACTCGTAAAGACCACAAAAACCGCACGGATCGAGACCGTTTATAATCGATGAAATGAACGATGAGGCGGGGAGAAATCCCCGCTTTTTTAGATGGTTGCGTAAAGTTTAGAGCAATAAGCCTTTCAGGCAGTTAAAAGAATTAACCCATAAACGGCAGCTTTGCGCCAAGGAAGGAAAAGGATGACTTTTCCTTCCTTGGTTTTGATTTGAGCATGTTTTGTTCAGCTGGAAGGAATAGCGTATGATAGAAGAAAGTAAGGAGGGATAAGCGTGGACGGTAAAAAAAGAAGTGACGTGAAACCAGGTATTGAAGTAAATGTGATTTTAAAACAAGATCAGCGTTCAGGAAAGAAAACCCGCGGCATCGTCAAGGACTTATTGACAAACTCAGCAACTCATCCGCATGGCATCAAAGTGCGGTTGGAAGACGGACAGGTTGGACGTGTCTGTGAGATTTTGTCTCAAAAGTAACGGTTGTTTCGAGCTCCTGGCATAAGGGTAAAATACAGTAACCCCTATTAAGGAGAGATCAGCATGCTGAATCGATTCATCGAAACCTATCATACACAGGAAGAAGTTCTGCAGAAAATCGAAGAACTGAAAAAAGATGGCTATTTGGAAAAAGATATGTATATTATGGGCAAGTCCAGTAACCAGCTATCCCTACTAAAAGGGAAATCAGATGTAGAAGTCCATTCAACTGAAACTGGCTGGGCCGATCGATTCGCCACTTTTTTAACAGGTGATCAAAAAGTTCATCAAGCCTTTCTGAATATGGGGATTGATGAAAATGAGTCAGAACGCTACTATCGGGACGTACAAGAAGGCAAGCTACTGCTTTATGTAAACAAAGATGCACACGATGCATTTGAATTGCCCGAAGACGAAAAGACGGAAATTCAACAGGACAAGCTTGAGTCGGAAGGTCCGCGGACCATAGAAGAAGAACGCGAAGGGAAAGCGGTTGAACTGGATGAGCGGCATTACGAAGATCCCGCATTCAGAAAAGACAAGCGCAATGCAGACCCAATCAGCAAGCCAGATGAAAAGAACTTTATTTAAAGAAAAGCGTAAGCAGCCATGTAGATTCGACGGGCATAAGACGCCCTGGCGCAGCGGCATGTTCTCAGCCGCACAGCATGAAAAGTGGAAGTGCCTGTTCAACTCTGACAGGCATAAGACAGACCAGCGAAGTGGCGCTTTTTGCCACACAGCTGGGTTGACTTATGACCCGAAGAGTTAGGCACTGAACTAGACACCAGGGTGGCTTATGACCCTAGAATCTGGCTGATGGAGCTAGACAATGAGAAAAGCGTAAGCGCCCGTGTAGCCCCGACAAGCGCTGGAAGCCTTACCGATAATGGCGTCCTTTGCCATTGTCGGTAAGGCTGAAGCGACTCGAGGGGCTGGGCGCTGGAGCTGGACAATAAGAAAAGCGGAAGCGCCAGTGTAGCTCTTCCAGACCTAACACAGCATAAGCTTTATCCCGCTTTGAAGTTTCTCTTTATCTGCTTGAACAGAAACGGACCCATTAAACCGGGTCCGTTTTTGTGTTAATATAGGGATATTGAAAAATGAAGGAGCCCCTCATAATGAGCCAATTCTTTGAACGAAAAAAACAGGAACTTGGAGTCCAATTAAATAAAATACAACGAAAAGCGGTAGAACGGACGGAAGGTCCTTTGCTTTTGCTGGCATGTCCCGGATCTGGAAAAACAACCACGATGATTATGCGCATCGGATACCTGATTGAAGAAAAGGGTGTTTCTCCAAAACGGATCAAAGCGATCACGTTCAGCAAAGCTTCGGCGAACGATATGCTCGAGCGGTACAAACGATTTTTTCCTTCCCTGCAACCCATCGATTTTTCGACCATCCATAGTCTGGCTTTCCAAATCACCCGTGATTATTTTTCAGGTTCACGTTACGTCATGATAGAAGGCAACGAGACGAATGGCCTTCACAAAAAAAAGCTGCTTCGTGAAATGTACAAAACTGAAAATGATGAGCCGATTACAGAGGACCAACTGGAAGAATTGATTTCATTTATCAGTTTCGTGAAAAACAAAATGTTGCCCAGAACAGAATGGGCGAAGTTAAAGGAACCATTTCCAGGTGCTATTGAAATCCTGAAAACCTATGAAGCCTTCAAAGAAAACTATGACGTTAGGTTGGTCGATTTTGATGACATGCTGTCACTGGCCTATGAAGCGCTTGAAAAAGACAAGAGCCTATTAGCGAAATACCAGGGACGCTGGGATTACATCATGACAGATGAAAGTCAGGATACCTCATTGATCCAGCATGCCATTGTGGAAAAGCTGGTGGCAAGACATCAAAATCTCTGTGTGGTAGCCGATGATGATCAGTCAATTTATACATGGAGAGCTGCTGAACCGACTTACCTACTGAAGTTCAGAACGGTTTACCCAGATGCCTACATCATGAAAATGGAGCGCAATTACCGTTCATCCCAAAATATCGTCCACACCGCCAATGAATTCATCAAGACCAATAAAAAGCGCCATGACAAAAATATGTTCACCAAGCAACCGGAAGGCGATCCGATTGTTTTGAAACGCTTGGGTTCAGAAGAAGCCCAATTCAAATACCTTATGAAAGAGCTCAAGGAATTGACCGATTACGGCGACGTGGCTATTCTGTACCGCAACAACTCTTCGTCCACTCTGCTAATGAGCGAACTTGAACGCTTGGGCATACCTTTTTATATGAAGGATTCGGATAACCGCTTTTTCTCTCATTGGATTGTAGAAGATATGCTGAACTTCATGCGTTTCAGCCTGAAGCCGGAACGTATCGACATTTATTCGAAAGTGGCTTCTAAAACCAATGCCTATTGGTCAGGCAGCCAACTGAAGATGCTGAGCCGGATGAATCCGACAGGAAACAATGCTTTTGACGACATCAATTTGACGATCACCTTAAAGGAATACCAGCTTAAAATTCTGGCCGAACAGAAAAAATGGTTTGCTGCATTGAATGGCATGAAGCCATTGAAGGTCATCCGAACCATCCGAGGGGAAATGGGCTACGATCAGATGCTTGCGAGCCGCGCGGAGAAATTCGGTATGAAAATGACTTATTTAACACAGATTTTAACGACTTTGGAACAGATTGCGGAACCGCTTGAGTCCATGACTGCGTTTGCCAAACGGTTGAAACAGCTCGAGCAGGTAACTCAGCAGGCAAAGGTGGAAAAAACCGACGACATGCTGACTTTATCGACTTTCCATAGCTCCAAAGGTCTGGAGTTTGAGCGGGTTTATATGATTGATTTGGTGGAAGGTGTTATTCCAACTGAAGAAGATGCGGAGAATCCAGATACGTTGGAAGAAGCACGGCGCCTGTTCTATGTCGGGATGACCAGGGCTAAAAACCATTTAGAGCTGATCAGCTATGGCAGCGAATCCCGTTTTGCAGATGAAGTGCGCAAACTGATCATCCCTGAAAAAAGGTTGGCAACAACACAGCGGACTGCAGCCAAAACACCCATCAAAGTGAAGGTGCCCGATAATCCGAATGCGATCCATTCAGAAGATGCTTTGCGTCAAGGCGTTCAGGTCCGGCACCGGGTATTTGGGGCGGGAGAAATCATTGAGCGGGATAAGGAACGCATCTCCATCCAATTCGCAAAAGAACGAAAAGATTTAATGATCGATATTTGCTTAAGTTATAGATTGTTGGAGATTATCGAGTAGCACTTCTGGAAAAATAGAAGTGGCCTATAAAAGAACGTGGGGAAACGGGAATGAGATTGAAGGATTGGGATCGAAGTTTAAAGGTACGCCTGGTAGGCGAGTTTTTTATGAATACGAGTTATTGGATGGTATTTCCGTTTTTAGCGATTTATTTTGCCGAAGAATTCGGCAAAGGAATGGCAGGCTTGCTGCTGGTGATTTCACAGGTGTTTTCAGTTGCAGCCAACCTGGTTGGCGGTTATTGCGCGGACCGTTTCGGCCGCAGACGGATGTTGGTCGTGGCTTCTATTGCGCAGGGTTTTACGTTTCTGTTATTTGCTTTTGCCAATTCACCTTGGCTGCAATCGCCAGAACTTGGTTTTGTCGCGTTCACTCTTGCTGGAATGTGCGGTTCCCTATACTGGCCGGCGAGCCAGGCAATGATTGCGGATGTCGTACCGGAAAAATACCGGAGCGATGTCTTTGCGATTTTTTACACAACCTTGAATATTGCGGTTGTAGTGGGACCGCTTTTTGGCGCGATCCTATTCTTTTCTTACCGTTTCGAGCTATTGCTGGCGGTTGCAGTGATTTCGATGCTGCTTGGTCTGGTGCTGAGACTACTGACAAAGGAAACCTTGTCCCAGGTTATGGTGGACAAATGGCAGTCGCAGACAGCAACAGGATGGACTGGCGCAATTTTAAAGCAATTTAAGGAATACGGTCTGATTTTCAAAGATCGTTTGTTTCTATTATTTATCATTGCCGGTGTTTTGGGTGCCCAGACGTTTATGCAATTGGATCTGCTGATTCCCGTCTATTTGAAGGAAACGATTGACAGCCAGACAGTAGCCACTCTGTTTGACCAGGAATGGTCTGTCACAGGAGAAACTTCCTTTGGCATTCTATTGGCTGAAAACGGATTATTTGTCGCGTTGCTGACGGTGGTGGTTACCCGGTGGATGACCAAATTTCCAGAGAAATGGGTTTTCTTCACATCTGCCGCTTTCTACGCATTGGCGATGTGGCTGTTTCCGTTGACTTCATGGTTCTGGATATTCGTGGTCGCAATGGCTGTTTTCACATTTGCGGAGCTGATGGTCGTTGGACTGCAGCAGAACTTCATCTCTAAATTGGCGCCTGAGGACATGCGTGGCCAATATTTTGCAGCGGCCAGTTTGCGGTACACCATTGGCCGGATGATTGCGCCGGTTTCCATTCCGATGACAGCCTGGTTCGGTTTTGCGTGGACATTCGGCCTTTTGGGTCTGCTTGCACTCGCCAGCGGCATTGTCTATCTGTTGATGTTTCATCTATACGAAAAAAGGCCTTCCCATTGAGGAAGGCCTTTTCAAATTATTTGTCTTGGTCTTTGGCTAATTTCACCAGCATGTGTGCCAGCATATGCTGTTCTTCTTTATCGCCGACCTGCCATAGGCGCTGCAATAAATACTCTTCGCTATTTTTTGGATCTTCTTTCTTAGCTAGATATCCTGCAACTTTTTCGGCTAACTGCGCGATGCGTTCTTCACTTAAGCCCATTTTTTCTCCGATTTCCACTTTATCACCTAAATAATTGATGAAAACTGAGAAGTCCGCTAAAATCTGCTCTTTTTTCTTGTCATCTGTATTCTTGAGTTTATCTTCAACTTGCTTGTTGATGTTTTCCATTCTGTAACACGCTCCTTCAAATTTTTTATCGTACTCTCTATTTACCACTGTCGCTGAATTTTAAACGTGGTTTCAATAATGGTTCAGAAGATTCGTTTAAATTAACTGCCTTCGGGTAATCAGATAACAAGGATGGAATACAAGGAGGATGATGAATGAATGACTTTATACGACGAAATCCAGGAATTGAAGAGTTTCGAATGTCCAGACCGTTGCGTGTTAAGTGTATATCTGAATACCAATCCAGCTGACTTAAACGCCCAAAACGGGGCGTGGAAAATCCATCTGAAAAATGGTTTGAAACGATTAGACGAATATTTAAAGGCTTCGAATGATGAAAAAGAAATACAGGTATATAAAGCCTTGAGAAAAAAAGTTGAAAAAGAAATTTTAGACAATCAAAACGACCTCCAGAAGGGTGTCGTTATTTTTGCATCACCGCATAAAGATTTGTGGTCTGTCCACTATGTTCAGGTCCCGGTAAAAACAAGTTTCCACTGGGAGACGAAGCCTGCTCTTGAAGAGCTTCGCTATATGTACAAAGCCTATCCGTATGCGGGCATCATTTTGCCAAGCTTTAAAGGAATCCGTGTAATCGATACATCAATGGGGATTATCAATGAAGAATTCTTTTATGAATTCGATGCCGGGCTGGAAGTTTGGACAGAACAGAAAGGCGTACGCAGTTCCGGACGCATTCAGGGAAGAGCAGGCGGTTCAGGTGCAGGATCCGTTGGCGGCGGTGCTGCTGGAGGAAATAGCCCGGTCATTGGCGGCAGTGGCGGAGGAAGCCCTGTCGATGAATTGGATCACCGGCTGAAAGAAAACCTCGAACGCTTTTATAAAGACATGGGCAGCAAGATCGAGAAATTGAAAAAAGAGCGCAAATGGGAAGAAATCCACGTGGTCGGAGAAGCCGAACACGCCAAGTCTTTCTCTAAAGCGCTCCAAAAGAAACCGACAAGCTGCGTCTATAAAAACCTGATCAATAACGATCCAGGGAAAATCCTGCACGAAGTATTTGAAGTATAAGCATACAGCACCTCAGCATACATGCTGAGGTGCTTTAATTTGGTGTTGGACAGAATGTACAGGTATTAAAAGACGGCATCTCTTTGTACAGGCAGCAGGTTTTTCTAAGCGGCTTTGAAACAGCCTGCTGCAGGGGGATATCGCCAAGCAGTTTAGCGAGATAAGAAGTTTTGACCGGCTTCCAATTAGCTGCATCAAGAAGCCATTCCATGTCCTCTGCAACTTTTCGAGGTTCGCGTGTTTCCAGACCGGCATAAAACCAAAGGACAGATCCCAGTACGTTCTCCCAACAGGTGATGGGAGATATTTTTATGTATTTTTTAAATTCCTTCACCAGTTCATCTACTTGCTGATGAAGGATTTCATGGAAAGCCTGATGTCTTTCATTTCCCTCAAGAGTTTGGAACGAAGACGAGTCGACATGGGTCTGCAGAAGCGGCAACCCATAATTGTGGACCCGGTCAAATTGGAGGTCCTTCCAGTGGATAGAGATATAGCCGCCATGCTGATGGAGCAGACTGAATTGAGCAGTTACAAAGAGCGCATATTGACGGAAGAAATAGGATACTGCTGCACCGGCATTGTCGGTCTCGCACCAGGCTTTCAGTTCCTCGATCATCAGGGGAATGTCCTGGCTGAACGGCTGGTGCGGAATACGATCCACTGCTACGGA
This sequence comes from Planococcus sp. SE5232, assembly GCF_050686535.1. Classification (NCBI taxonomy): domain Bacteria; kingdom Bacillati; phylum Bacillota; class Bacilli; order Caryophanales; family Caryophanaceae; genus Planococcus; species Planococcus sp. SE5232. Next base: position 704,583 of record NZ_JBOGCP010000001.1, read on the forward strand.
TTGGCTGCTCAATGAATACCTTGCCTGTGATGGTAAAGTCATGTGGAATCACCTCTTTATTTTTCATGCTACGGCAAAAGAGCGGAGTTTGCAAAGTGATTGGATAATCTTATGGCAAAGCTCTAAAACAAGCGTATATTCTTTTGCCGCTAACTTGGATAAACTGAAGGGAAAGGAGTGAGGAAATGGATTTTTCAATTTTACAGATCGATCATGTACAGGTGGCATCACCGGCTGGAAAAGAAGAGACGGCGAGAGAGTTCTATGCAGGTATTTTAGGGATGCAGGAAGTCGAAAAGCCGAAAGCTTTGCAAGGAAGAGGCGGAGCTTGGTTTGAATTTGGTGGACAGCAATTGCATGTAGGTGTGGAGGAACCTTTTTCGCCAGCCAAAAAAGCGCATCCCGCATTTCGTGTAGCGGGGTATAGTGAGCTGAAGGCTCATTTATCAGCAACCGGTATTGTATGGAAAGAAGATGACAGCATTTCGGGTGTCGAGCGATTTTTCGTCTTCGATCCTTTCGGAAACCGGTTGGAATTTTTGAAATGATCACTGCTGAAAAGAAATCATAAAAAACGAAAACGCCCTGCATATGAGCAGGGCATTTATTTGCGCAAAGGACAGTATGGGCATTTATCCGTTTCCGGCAATTCTTTGTAGAGACAGCAGGTTACGCGTTTGTATTCTTCTTGTGAATGCTCCAGACTGTGTCCGCCTAGAAATTGCTTGAAATGCGATTTCCGCATTTCGGGCTGCCAGAGTGTGTCATTCAGCAAAGCCTGCAAGTCCTGTTCAGCCTGTACTGATTGTTCCATGCCATACATCCAGATGGCATATCCCCAAATATTTTCCCAAAGAATCAATTTGGAGATGGGGCCGATTTTCCGGAACGTTTCCACAACTGGACTTGCGTATTCCTTCAAGACCATTTCCAGGTCGCCTTCCTGTCGTGGCCTCAACCATTTTCCATCAACTTCAAAAGCAATTCCGTACTCGGCTTCAGTCAAGTGGATTTCGCTAAGTGGGCCAGCCCACACTTGTTGATGTGCCAATAAATAAAGCTGAGCGGTTATAAAAAAACCGAAGCGCCGCATGAAGATAGACGAGGCTACGGCTTCAGTGGGTGCTCCGGATTCACGGATGACTTTTTGGATCAATTCAAAAGAACGGCTTTCCATGCTTTCAGACAAAGTCATAAATCCATTTGCATCCGGTTGGAGGTGTACTTGGAAAAGATCCAGTTTTTCCATTATTGCGCACTGCTTAACGCTTGGCGGATTTCAGGGACGATGCAACGGCCTCTGCCAAATGGAACGCAATGGGGAGTTCCAAACAAAGGATCTTTGGAAACCTGGCATTCCATTCCGAAAACGGAACGGACCAAATCGCAGCTAATGACATCTTCAGGCGTTCCCTGTCCGAATACATCGCCGTCTTTAATGGCAATGATGTTATGGGCATAGCGGGAAGCCAGATTTAAATCATGAAGAACCATGATGATTGTACGGCCTTGAGTTTCATTTAACTCAAACAGCAAATCCAAAATTTCGATTTGATGTGTCATATCTAAATAAGTAGTGGGTTCATCCAAGAGAATAATCTCGGTATCTTGGGCAAGTGTCATGGCAATCCAGGCACGCTGCCGCTGTCCCCCTGATAATTCGTCTACAGGCTTGTCGCGGAATGCATCAACGCGCGTCGCTTTCATAGCGGCTTCCACTTTTTCTGTATCTTCTTCGGTCCAGCGTTTCAGCCAGGACTGATGTGGATAACGGCCTTGTTTGACCAGGTCGTGGACTGTCAGCCCTTCAGGTGATACTGGAGATTGAGGGAGAATGCCCATTTTTTTCGCGACTTCACGTGAAGACATGCTATGGACTTCTTTGCCTTCCAAGAGTATAGAGCCTTCTTGAGGTTTAAGTAAACGCGCAATCGAGCGAAGAAGGGTGGATTTGCCGCAGCCATTGCTGCCCACAAATACCGATATTTCGCCGCGCGGAATCGATAAATTCAGGTTTTCGAAAAGTAGGTTATCTGTATATCCAATTGACAAGTCGCTGGTTTTGACGGCTATTGACATTGCGCAATTCCTCCATATCTTTCACTGTAATTCTGTTTGATAGGATTTTCGTTACAGTTACTATAGCATAAATTCTTATTAAATGAGAACAATTTTCACTACGATTTTCAGAAAATGCTTTACAAATGTGACAGATAGACCTAAAATAAAGACGTATTGAGAATCATTATCAAACAACTTGGAGGATAATAAAATGAAGAAGCCCTTACTAATTGTACTAACAGCTATCCTTTTACTTATACTAGCAGCGTGTTCAACAGCAGAAGAAGAGCCGGCGGCGCCAGCTGAAGAAGCGGAACCGGTCACAATCCAAGGAACCAATGGCGAAGTGACATTAGACGCGCCAGCCCAAAAAGTGGTGGTTCTGGAATGGACGTATGCAGAAGACCTATTGGCAGTCGGTGTACAGCCGGCGGGAATGGCCGATATTTCGGATTATGGAAACTACGTGAACATTGAACCGCAATTGGATGAAACGGTTGTGGACGTCGGCGGCCGCCAGGAGCCGAATTTGGAAGCCATTGCCGCTTTAGAGCCAGACCTGATCATTGGTGTGAGCTTCCGCCATGATGGCATGATCGAACAATTGGAGACGATTGCTCCTACAGTGATTTTCAATCCGTATCCTGAAGATGAGAGTATCGATCTGTATCAGGAAATGGAAACGACGTTCCTTGAAATTGCAAAAGCAGTTGGGAAGACGACAGAAGGCGAACAGGTCTTGACTGACTTGGAAGCACAGTACGAAGAAAAGGCGGCTGAAATTGAAGCGGCTGATTTGAAAACAAAAGACGTTATTCTAACACTTGCCTACAGCGGGGCGCAGGCTCCGGAAATTCGTGTCTTTACGCCAAACTCGATGGCTTCCATCATCTTAGAGCGCATCGGCTTGAATAATGTCCATGAACCGGACCAGTTTGAAATTTTCGGATCCAGTACATTCAATGTAGAAGGATTGGTTAAATACGAAGATGCCAACTACCTTTACACAGTACCGGAAGAAGATAATATTTATGAAAACCAGCTAAAAGGAAATCCTGTCTGGGAAAATCTTGCGTTTGTCCAAGAAGGCCGGACGTATGATTTAGGCGCGGATACCTGGTTATACGGAGGACCGTTGTCTGCTGAAACATTGATGAACCAAATCACTGATGTATTGGTGACTGACTAATGCTCCGAAGATTATTGAACAAGTCCACTGTCTCTCTGACAGCGGGCTTTTTCCTGCTTATTATGCTATCTGTCATACACCTGATTCAAGGTCAGGCGGATTATACAGTATCCGAACTGTTGACAGGAGTGTGGACGGAAGGGCGTATCCAAGATATTGTGCTTTCTTTCCGATTGCCGCGTCTTGCGATGGGCTTACTTGCTGGAGGAGCGTTAGCAGTTTCAGGTGCCGTCCTGCAAACCTTGACGAATAATCCATTGGCTTCTCCAGGAACTTTGGGCATCAATGCAGGGGCATTTTTCTTTGTGGTTCTGTCCACCATCTTTTTTCCAGGACTGCTTGGTGCTTTTCCATTTGTTACAGCTCTTTTGGGCGCCGTGCTTTCTTCATTATTGGTCGTCGGCCTTGCTGGAAATCAAATGGAGCCCGTGCGTGTAGCGCTGACGGGAATGATCATTTCACTGCTGTTCGCGTCCATTACCGGGGCGCTACAGTTATTATTTGAAAATCAGACGAATGGTCTCTTTCTATGGGGCTCTGGAACGTTGGTGCAGTTGAATTGGGAGGGGGTCGTTTTTGCGGCGCCTGTTATTCTCCTGATGTTCACCTGCGCACTGCTGTTGGCGAAACCAATGGATATTTTATCGCTGGGAGAAGATATTGCGTCTTCACTGGGGCAAAATGTTCGGGTAGTTAAACTGGCTGCATGGGGAGTCGCCATTGTTTTGGCTGCTGCGACAGTAAGTGTCGTTGGTCCGATCGGCTTTATTGGTCTGATGGCTCCGCACATTGTCCGCATGATGGGGATTCGTGGCCATCTCCAAATTTTCATCCATTCCTTTATTTGGGGTAGCGTCTTTTTGGTCGGTGCGGATGTACTGGGCAGGTTGATCCAGCCCGGCCAGGAAGTGCCGGTTGGTGCCATGACGGCATTAGTCGGCGGTCCGTGGCTCTTGTATCTGGCATGGCGCACGGCTAAGTCCTTGAAGCGCGGAGAGCGCCAAATGGGCGGCACTACCAAACCAATCCGGTTAAAATTGATCGTACCAGTGCTGGTGGCGATTATCTTAGGAATTATAGTCATGGCGTTGAGTTTCAACGGTTCTGCCTGGACCTTCGCCTGGATGGAACCAGTCGTCTGGAATTTCCGGGTGCCGCGGGTCTTAACTTCATTTATTGTAGGTGTGATGCTGGCAATTACCGGTGTCATTCTTCAAGGAGTCCTGAGAAATCCGCTGGCAGATGCCAGTGTGCTCGGTGTCACTTCAATGGCAGGAGCGGGAGCGATGCTGTTGCTGGTCCTTTTCCCGTCTATTCCACCTGAGTTCATGCCACTGGGGGCAACGGTCGGTGCAGCTTTGGCACTTGGCATCATCCTGGTGACAGCCTGGAAGAATAATTTCCAGCCGATGCTGGTTGCGTTGATGGGAATTGCCATTTCCGCATTCGGTTCGGCAGCGACGCAGGTTTTTATTGTCAAGGCGAAGCTGGCAGTGGCCAGTGCACTTGTCTGGCTGTCAGGCAGTACTTACGGAAAAGGATGGGACGATGTTCAATTTGCGCTGATCCTATTGGCTGTATTCATTTGGCCGGCGATCTATCTGACACGCAGCTTGGATACGCTGACCTTCGGAGATGATGTCGCGGCAGGGCTTGGATTGAACATCCGCTCTACGCGTGTATGGGCGTTAATCATCGGTGTAGCCATTTCGACGGTGGCCGTATCGATTGTCGGCACTATCGGATTTGTAGGGCTGGTGGCCCCGCATATCGCCCGACGGCTGGTCGGTTTCCGCCATTTGCCATTAATGCTGGCTTCTGGCTTGCTTGGCGGATTGCTGCTGGTCACCGCTGATTTTGTCGGACGCATCCTGATCGCGCCAAAAGACATTCCGAGCGGGTTGGTTGTAGCATTAATTGGCACACCCTATTTACTTTACTTGCTGCGCAAGATGAAATGAAAAGAACCAACAAATAGCAAAAGGACCTGCCATGTTGGCAGGTCCTTTTACTTTGGGGGGAAAATGAATACACAAAAAGCTGTCCGGCAAGCGGACAGCTTTTTTAGTAATTATGCAGTTTGAAGAGCGATGGCTGGACCAAAGAATTCAAAGTGGATCTGTTCTTCTTTCATGCCAAGTGCCCGCAATTCTTTAATCATGGCCTCCATGAAAGGTACTGGGCCACATACATAGACATCACCTGTGATATCAATGTATTCTTCCAGAACCGCTCTCGTGATATAGCCTTGAGGCTGATCGGAGTAAAGTGTTTTATAGCTTGCATTGTCCATAGATGCGATGTATTTCTGGATATCTTTATCGAAAGCGTGCATAGTTTCATTGCGCGCAGCATGAAGGAATGCGGTTGGACGTTCTGGAGTCAGTGTAGCAACAGTTTCGAACATGCTCATCATCGGTGTGATGCCGACACCGCCGCTAACGAATGCAACAGGTGTATCTTTTTCCGTATCAAGTACAAATTCACCTGCTGGTGCGCTGACTTCAAAGCTATCCCCTACGTTCAAATGATCGTGAAGATAAACGGATACAAGGCCGTTCGGATCATTATCAGCATCGCGTTTAACGGAAATGCGGAACTCATCTTCCTGTGCAGCTTGAGATAGGCTGTACTGGCGGTTGGATAAATATTCTTCGCCTGGTATCGACAAGCGCACAGAGATGTATTGGCCAGGCTGGTAAGCTGGAACATTTTTTCCATCTGCAGGTTTTAGATAGAAGGAAGTGATGTTTTCGCTTTCTTTCTCTTTGCGGACAATCGTAAAGTCTTTAAAGAAGCTCCAGCCATTCTCCTGAGATTCCATTTTTTCATACATATCTTTTTCAACGCCGATGAAGGCATCTGCGATTACGCCATATGCTTCTGCCCAAGCATTGATGATGTCATCAGTTGCTGCATCGCCCAATACTTCTTTGATCGCTTTTAACAGATATTCTCCAACAATCGGATAATGCTCTGGTTTAATTCCTAAACTTACGTGTTTGTTGGCAATTTGTACAACTGCCGGAAGAATAGCCTCCAGATTGTCGATGTGGACTGCTGCAGCATAAACCGTGTTTGCCAAAGCAGCTTGCTGACGTCCTTTCTTCTGGTTGGCTTGATTAAAAATGTTGAAAAGTTCTGGGTGCGCTTCAAACATATTTTTGTAGAATACAGTCGTAATGGCTGTTCCGTGCTCTTCTAATACCGGTACTGTGGATTTGATGATTGTTCTTGTCTCTTGTGATAACATGCTCAATCTCTCCTTTTGTTTTCTATACTTTGACTATACTCCCACAATTCGTTTAAAGATATATTTTAAATACATCTTTAAAATTTAGACACATTTAACTTCACAGAAAAGTCACAACAAGGAAAAGCGGAAGCGACCGTTTAACTCTGACAGGCGTAAGACGATCTGGCGAAGCGGCATGTTTTCAGCCGCATAGCCAGAGTGGCTTACGACCCGAGGAGTTGGCCGCTGGAGTCTGGACAAAAAGAAAAGCGAAAGTGGCTGTTCAGCTCTGCCGGGCATAAGACGGACCAGCGAAGTGGCGTTCTTTGCCGCGCAGCTGGGTTGGCTTATGACCCAAAGAGCTAGCCGCTGGAGCTGGACAAAAAGAAAAGCGAATGCGCCCGGTTAGAACCGACAGGCTTAAGGGAGGTTGCCGAAGCGGCGTGTTTTCAGCCGCACAGGCAAGCGGACTTAAGACCCCGAGGTTCTGGGCGCAGTAGCTGGACAATAAGAAAAGCGAAAGTGGCTGTTCAGCTCTGCCGGGCGCTGGAAGCACCTGTATAGATTCAGTAAACTGCAAGAAAGAAGGGGAAGTTAGTTATATTTCATTCAATTGAGGAACCAGTCATTTCCATTAACTGGATATGATTTCCGATTTACTTAAAATACTTTCAGAAAGAAAGCCTGCGTCAAGAAAACCCAAAATTAAAAAGCCCAACTTGAGTCGGGCTTCAAAAATCCGTTTTAATTACCTGTATTCAAATCCATCGCAGGACCGAAGAACTCGTAATGAATCTGTTCTTCCGGAATGCCCATGCCGTGCAGTTCACGAATCATGATTTCCATAAATGGAGCCGGTCCGCAAACATAGATGTCGCTTTCGGGATCAACATATTCCTCGAGTATTTTCCGGGTAATAAATCCGTTCGGTTCATCTGAATAGATGGTTTTGTAACGGGCATCATCCATCATTGTGGCATATGCCTGAATATCATCATCAAAAGCCTGCTGCAAAGGATTGCGGGCGCCGTGAAGGAAAGTAGTCGGCCGCTCTGGTGTAGAGTTTGCGACTGTCTCGAACATACTCATCATCGGCGTGATACCGACACCGCCGCTGATGAAAGCGACCGGTGAAGTTTTTGTGGTATCGAGGACAAAGACGCCAGCCGGTGCACTGACTTCTAGTCGATCCCCTTCGTTGATGCTGCTGTGCAGATAATTGGAGACAACGCCATTTGGATCGTTGTCGTTTTCACGCTTGACCGAAATGCGGAATTCATCCGGTTTTGGTGCCTGGGAAAGACTGTACTGCCGAATCACTAGAAACTCTTCGCCTGGCATCGATAAACGCACGGAAATGTATTGGCCTGGTGTGTAGGGCGGAACATTGGATCCATCCGCAGGCTTCAAGTAGAAGGAAGTGATGACGTCACTTTCCTTTACTTTTCGGGAGACAATGAAATCCTTGAAGAAAATCCAGCCGTTGTCCTGTGCCTCCGTTTGTTCATACATCTCTTTTTCAACACCGATAAATGCATCGGCAATGACCCCGTAAGCTTCTGCCCATGCTTCAATGATTTCATCTGTTGCAGCATCACCCAACACTTCTTTCATCGCTTTCAGCAGATATTCGCCAACGATTGGATAATGCTCAGGCAACACGCCAAGAGAGACGTGTTTGTGGGCAATTTGGACAACAGCTGGCAAGATCTCTTCTAAGTTATCGATGTGCACAGCCGCTGCATATACTGCTTTAGCCAAAGCTGTTTGCTGGCGGCCTTGTGCCTGATTGGCATGATTGAAGATATTCAGCAATTCGGGATGGGCTACGAACAGGTTCTTATAGAACGTGGTGGTGATTGCCACGCCGTGTTCCTCCAGAACCGGGACAGTGGATTTGACAATTGTACGGGTTTCTTCTGATAACATGCTGATCTACTCCTTTTCTCAATAAAGTCTTGAGGTTCAATTACTTTCGGACTTTCTGAAAAGCCGTTATAATGAACATGCAGAAGAGGTGAAAAAAATGAGATTGACCATGTATACAGACTTCTCATTACGTGTTTTGATTTACTTGGGCACCAAAGAAACAGATAAGCTTGCAACGATACAGGAAATTTCTGATGCATATAATATATCCAAAAACCACTTAACGAAAGTTACATTCGAACTGGGCAAAGCCGGTTTTATCCATACCGTCCGTGGACGAGGTGGTGGTATCCGTCTTGCTGACCTTCCTGAAAATATAAATGTAGGAACCGTAGTCAGGCGAATGGAAGATGATTTCCATTTAGTTGAATGCTTTAATTCAGCGACGAATCGCTGTCCGATTTCCCCTATCTGCGGTCTGCGTGGCGTATTAGGCAAGGCTCTCAATGCTTACCTGTCCGTATTGGATGAATATACGCTTGAAGACCTGATGTTCAACAGGGAAGGGCTTCGCGAAATCCTTCAGACATAAAAAACGGCTCAATTAATGAGCCGTTTTTTATTTATAGTTCCAGCACGTGCGGCTCTAACCCTTTTGTATTCATTAAGCGTACACGATCGGGTTTGATGGCAAGAATGATGAGATTTGGATCATCAGGACCTTCAAACCATCCTTCCAGATGCTCGTTCCACACTTTGTCGATCATTTCGCGATCGTCATTCAGCGACATGGTTCCTTCGATTTCCAAAAATGTATCGCCGACCCCTTCGCCTTCATAACCTAAAAGAATATGGGCATGCGGATTGGCTTCCAATTCGTCGACTTTCTGTGTTTTTTTGCTGGTAGCAGTATAAAGTGTAAATTCATCGTTAAAAAAAGTCATATAACGCGAATGGGGTTTTTGTCCTTTTATCGTCGCTAAAGTCCCCACATAGCTGTCTTCTAAAATTTTTAACGCCGCTTTTTTTACATCTTCCTGATTCATCCATACCACTCCTTTTATGTTTGTACTTATCTATTCCTTTTTAAGTCCGTACTAAACATAAAAGGCCTGCTTGGGCAGCAGGCCTTTAAACTTGTTCAACTATTTTCGGTGTCCGGTTAAACGCACTAGGGAGCACCATGCCGATCAGGATGATGAAAATTCCGCCGACTTGAAGTGTTGATAAGGTTTCGTTGAGGATCAGGACCGATGCAATGACCGCCACCGGCAATTCCATAGCACTCAAAATAGAAGCAAGCCCCGAGCCGACATGCGGCACTGCAACAGAAAAGAAGTAGATAGGCATAATGATTCCGAAAAAGCCCAGCAATAATCCATAAACCCATAGGCCTTCATTGAATAGCTGTCCGTTCCACACAATTTCAGGTGTTTGGAACAAGCCAACAACAATTGCTGCAAAAAGTGATACATAAAATAGACGGGCTGAAGTATCCATGCCTTCAATCTGTTTGCCGTTGACGAACATGAATGCTGAGAAACAAAAAGCCGCAGCCATTCCCCAAACCCAGCCTTGCCAAGGAATCCCGCTAAGATCTGTGCCGATGATGCCGGCTGCAAATAAAGTTCCGGCAAACAGCAGCACCAAAGAAAAAACTTCAGTCCGCTTCAGCCATCGGCGGTTGACGATGCAATCCAGGAACATGCCGATCCAAGTGAATTGGAACAGCAGCACAACAGCCAATGAAGCTGGCAGATAGTTGAGGGAATGTGCATAGACCATGCCGGTGGCAGCAGTAAAACTACCGGATAGCATCAAAATCTTCCATCCTTTAATCCCAGGCATTTTACGTTGCGTTGCAAAAAATAAAAGAGCCGCTAAGGCGAACCCTATAAAGTATTGGGCGGTCACTGCTTCTGCAGCAGTAAATCCATTTTTCATGGCCACTTTGATAATGGTCGAGAGAACTCCGTAACAGCTCGCTGCTATGACGACCATTAGTGGGTAAATCCAGTTTTTCATCTTCTTTCACTCCTGTTCAAACGAGAATCATAGCATAAAAAAACCGCTGAGGGTAGCCTCGGCGGTCTTTTTTGAAAGCATTCACTTTTACGAAAATTCATGCTGTTTACTCTGGGAATTTTTCTTCGCTGGATGAACTGTTCTTCGTTCCGCGCTTATCTTTTTCTTCCCGTTTTTCCTGCTTTAGATCTTCCATCGGAATAGAATCCACATTCATTTCTTCTTCATGCATTTCGGTGAGGGTCTTTTTATCGGTTTTGTACTGTTCAGGGTTATCCATGGGACCGCCGTCGCTTATGTTGCGGTCTTCCTCTTTAAATGGTCTTTTGTCTGACATGTATAGCACCTCTTCCTGATTGTATTACTTACTGTATTCCTTTTATAAAACCTTTTAAAACATAGAGTGGATGCGCACTTCCTGTTTAATTGCCTGATGAAAACCCGTTTGTTTCTTTTAGAGCAGCGTTGCAAGGAGCGAAAATCATCTTTACCGCCATGTGAAGTACAATAAATATGATAAAATGAAATCAGGGAACGAAAGGAGTTGCAAGATGAATACGAAATCAGCGATAACAGTAGGCGGTTTGAATTTCGAATGGAAGTTGGCTGAGGGCCGCTTTCTATTTGAAGGTCAGGAATCTGTTCTTTTTTGGACAGCATCAGCAATGAAAATGTTTTTTGATTCGATAGAAGAGATTGCCGGAAAAAACGCAGCGTATGTTGTGCTGGAAACAACAGGGTTTCGCCAGGGGCTTGTAGTGGGAGAATATTTCCAAGGGATGAAAGGTGTCTCCGTCGCAGAGGCTGCTGAATTGATCACCAATACATACGCCTCAGCAGGATGGGGATTGGCGGCAATTAGAGAGCTAGATGAAGAGGAACATACACTTGAAGTGCACTTGAAAAACAGCTGGGAGCACACAATCAATGTGGCGCAAGAGAAGGAGCGGGGAGGAAGTTTCTTGCCTGCCCATTACGCAGGAATTTTTTCATCACTGTTCAAGCAAAATATTTGGTATAAAGTCGTTCATTATCAATTGGATGGTTTTCCAGAAACTGTCGTTCAGTATTTCCCTTCAGAAGAGACTATCGAAAAGAATATCCATCAATTGTCCCGTTTGAAAGAAGCGGAAAAAATCAATGAGCTTGAACGATTGGTGGATGAAAAAACAAAAGAACTGAATGAAATGATCAAAGAAATCTCATCTCCGCTCATTCCGGTTCTTGAAGATATCGTCGTCGTTCCGCTTCTGGGGACTTATGACGAGGCCCGTGCGGAAGAGCTGTTGGTGAAAACATTGCAGAACATGCCGAAACACAAAGCCAAGTACTTAATATTGGACTTGACGGGAATAAACACGAACTTTACACAGCATGCCGCAATGCTGATCGAGAAATTAGGCTCAACCGCATCGCTGATTGGTACACAAACCATTTTGGTGGGAATTTCAGCAGGAATGAGTATGACCATTACAGACTCAGCCATCAACTTATCGAAATTCCAATGCTTCCAAACTTTGCAGCATGGCATCCATTATGCCCTGGCGCAAAACGGGAGAAGCATTATGTAAGAAAAGCGCAAGCGCCCGTGTAGCTCTGCCGGGCATAAGACGCACTGGCGAAGCGGCGTTACTTCAGCCGCACAGCCAGAGTGGCTTATGACCCAAAGAGCTGGGCGCTGGAGTCTGGACAAAGAAAAGCGCAAGCGCCCGTGTAGCTCTGCCGGGCATAAGACGCACTGGCGAAGCGGCGTTACTTCAGCCGCACAGCCAGAGTGGCTTATGACCCAAAGAGCTGGGCGCTGGAGTCTGGACAAAGAAAAGCGCAAGCGCCCGTGTAGCTCTGCCGGGCATAAGACGCACTGGCGAAGCGGCGTTACTTCAGCCGCACAGCCAAAACGGCTTATGTCCCGAGGAGTTGGCCGATGAAGCTGGACAAAGAAGAAAAGCGCAAGCGCCTGTGTAGCTCTGCCGGGCATAAAATCCAAAGAAGAAACTGAAATTTTTAAACTCCAAATCAAAAGGCGTATTGGACCCAGTCCAATACGCCTTTTTTATAAGATGCCAACTTACTTGGCGGTTTTTACAATTTCAATAATGACCTGTGTGGCTTTTTCCATGTTTTCAGCAGAGATGAATTCGTATTTTCCGTGGTAGTTTTCACCGCCTGTGAAAATATTCGGTGTGGGCAATCCCATATAAGATAATTGAGAACCATCCGTACCGCCGCGCACGGGAACGATATTCGGTTCTATTCCCAAGGTGTTCATCGCACGCTCTGCAGTGTCGACGATTTCCATGACTGGTTCAATCTTTTCGCGCATATTATAGTATTGGTCTTCGATTTCCAAGTGGACAGCCTGTTCGCCGTACTGCTGCTGGAGTTTCTCGGCAACCGCCTGCATATGCCGCTTTTTATCTTCGAATTTCGCTTTATCGAAATCACGGATGATATAGGTCAATTCCGCCGTTTCAATGTTGCCGTTAAAGTTGTTCAAATGGATGAAGCCTTCATACCCCTCTGTCTGTTCAGGCACTTCGTCCTTTGGCATTTCCTCCTGGAATTGAATGGCGACCGTTTGGGCATTGACCATTTTGTCTTTTGCTGAGCCTGGATGCACGCTCTTGCCTTGAACGGTTAGTTTGCCGCTGGCTGCGTTAAAGCTTTCATACTGCAATTCGCCAAGAGGGCCGCCGTCCATGGTATAGGCATACTCAGCGCCAAAGCGTTCAACATCGAATTTATGGGGGCCGCGGCCGATTTCTTCGTCCGGTGTAAACGCCACACGAATTTTTCCATGTTCGATTTCGGGATGTGCATTCAAATATTCCATGGCTGTCATGATTTCGGCGATACCGGCTTTATTGTCTGCCCCAAGAAGTGTTGTGCCGTCTGTGGTAATCAGGGTATGACCTGCATAATTTTTCAAGGCAGGAAAATCCGACACAGTCATTGTGATGCTGTCATTCAACGGGATATCCTGTCCGTCATAATTGTCGATGCGCTTTGGGTTCACGTTCTTACCGGTAAAGTCTGTTGCGGTATCGACGTGCGCCAGGAAACCGATTACCGGGATATCCCGTTCGGTAGTGGCTGGCAGTGTACCGAATAGATACCCCGCGTCGTCCATGCCGACATCCGTCAGGCCGATAGCCTTCATTTCCTGTTCCAATTCACGCAACAAGTCCCATTGTCCCGCTGTAGAAGGTGTATTTTCACTATTTGCATCAGATTGCGTATCGATTTTTGCATAACGGACAAGCCGTTCGATTAACGTCTCTAACATATGTAATCCCCCTTGAATTCGTTCTATATAAGTTGAACTTTAGCATCATATATACGCCGCACCGGCACTAAGAGATTATCTAACTAACCCGGTGTAAGTTCATAGATTTTCACTAATTTCCTGATCGACTTGCGGCCTATGGACTATGAAACGCATCAGTTCAACTTATATAGTAGTATTTTAGCACGAAGCAGGAAAATGATGAAAATTCCAGTTTAAAAAAACGATGCCCGGGTTAGGGCATCGCTTCATCAATTTTGCTGTTTTGCTTTAACCGCATCGGCATGTGCGGCTTTTACTCGTTCCAGAAGCTCAGGTTCTGTCAGCAGGCGGTAACCGGTAGTGGCCAAGGCTTTGGCGCCTTTAATCAACGCATCATTGCCTTTCACTGATTTTGCGGCTTCGCGGAATTCGGCAGTATGGGCAACCAGACTTTCCGGACCGATTTTGATATACCCATGGGCAGTGGGTACTTCATAGCTGATATTGCCGGCATCTGTAGAGCCGAGGCCGGAGATGCGGGAATCAGCCACTGTTTCACCCAATGATTCAAGTTCGCTGCGGACAACAGCATCCAATGCTGGGGTGATGACCAAATCACGCACTTCATTCTGAAAGCGTTCGATTTTCACTGTCGCGCCAGTTGCAAGAGCAGCGCCTTCCGCAATAGCCCGAATTTTGCGGGCAGTATCGGATGTTTTCTTCCATGAATCTCCGCGGATATAGAAACGGGCAGAAGCGTATTCCGGAATGATATTCGGCGCATCGCCTCCATGAGTGATGATTCCATGAACCCGGGCATCCGATGGCAATTGCTGGCGCAGGGCATTGATGCTGTTGAACAGCTGCAGAACGGCATCCAAGGCATTGATGCCTTCTTCAGGAGATCCTGCCGCATGCGCTGGTTTTCCGTAAAAGTGAAATTCCAAAGGTTCGACCGCAAGAGAAGGTCCGGTGACAGCTGAATTTCCGGAAGGATGAAGCATCAACGCGGCGTCAATGCCTTCAAGCAACCCATGTTTAACAAAGCTGCCTTTGGCACTGCCATTCGGCCCTCCTTCTTCTGCAGGAGTTCCCAGGACGACCACGCGTCCGCCTGTTGAGTCTAAAGTTTCCGCCAATGCGATGGCCGCAGCCACGCTGGTTGTTCCAATGATATTGTGGCCGCAGGCATGGCCAATTCCGGGAAGTGCATCATACTCGGCAAGATAAGCAATTGTCGGTCCAGGACGGGCGCTTTCTTTGCTGGCAAAAAAAGAGGTGTAATGGCCGGCGACACTTTTGTCAACCTGAAACCCAGCTTCTTCAAGCCGTTTGATCAATAAAGAACTGGCGAAAATCTCTTGGTTGCCGATTTCCGGGTTTGCGTGGATCGCCTGGCTTGTTTCAATATAGGTTTCGCTCCGGGAATCGATGGACTGGGAAATGGACTGGGCTGCTTCCTTGATAAATGTCATTGGAACTCCTCCTAAGTTGAATTCGTTTTATTGGTAATCGACCAGTTCGTCAACTGTCACAACGGTAGGGATTTGACCACCTTTTGTATGTTCGATGATAAATTCAGCAGTGTCTTCTTCTTGATATAATTCAACGATTTTCAGGTAGGCTTCATTATCTGCCTCTTCAGCGTTTGCGGCAATCAAGTTGATATAAGGTTTCGCTGTTTCGCTTTCACGGGCAATCGGATCATCAGTCGGATTCAAGCCAGCATCCACTGCAACGCCGTTGTTGATGACCGAACCGGCAACATCTGGCATAGCGCGCGGCGTATGGCCGGATACCATCGGCATAATTTCAATGTTTTTTGGATTCTCGATAATGTCTTCTGCTGTGCCAGTAAGTCCGGCATCTTCAGAGAGCGTGATCAGTCCGGCTTCATCGAGCAATAGAAGGGCACGCCCCATGTTGGTCGCTTCATTCGGCATTGCGATTTGTGAACCTTCGGGAATTTCATCGATGGATTCATATTTATCGGAATATAAGCCCATCGGTGCAATGACGGTAGAACCAATCGGTACGATATCGATGTCGTGCTCTGTAACAAATTCATCGAAATAAGAAATGGTCTGAAAAGCATTCAAGTCGAGTTCGCCTTCGGCAAGCGCCAAGTTTGGTGCCACATAATCAGAGAACGTTTGGATTTCGAGGTCGATGCCTTCTTTTTCGGCTTTTTCGCCAATATAATCCCAGATGGTTGTATCGGAACCGCTGATGCCAAGTGTCACTTTCGTGTTGCCATCGGAACTGCTGTCGTCTCCGCAGGCTGCCAAAAGTAAGCCAGATAGTGAAAGTAATGCTGTCGCTGTAAGTTTTTTCATGAGTAATTCCTCCAGTTTTTTCTATGTTGTTTTTATTTTTTAGTTACGCCGTACCGTTCTTGACAATACATTTCCAAGGGATTGAACACCCTGCACCAGCACGACAAGAATCGCTACGGTAATGAACATGACGAGCGTATCGAAACGCTGATAGCCGTAAGTGATGGCCAAGTCGCCAAGCCCACCGCCTCCGATGGCGCCTGCCATGGCGGATGCACCGATCAAGCCGACCACTGCTATCGTCAATGCGAGAACCAAAGAGCTTAAAGCCTCGGGAATCAGGAAGCGGAAAATGATCTGCATCGGCGTGGCGCCCATCGCCTGAGCCGCTTCGATAACGCCTTTATCAACTTCCAATAAGGAGTTTTCAATCAGCCGTGCAATGTAGGGCCCGGCGTAAAAGACCAGTGGAACGATGGCGGCTGCGGTTCCGATGGACGTACCGACAATCAGGCGGGTCAATGGAATGATGGCAACCATTAAAATGATGAACGGAACCGAGCGGAAAATATTGATGACGATATTCAACACTTTGGAGACCGGTTCATTTTCCAGCAAATGGCCTTTGCGGGTGACCACCAGCAGGATGCCGAGCGGAAAGCCGATCAAAAGGGAAAAGCCGAATGCTGCGCCGGTCATGTAAATGGTTTCCCATAGAGCTTCTATGATTTGTTCGTAGTTAACTGACATAATTATTGACCTCCTCTATGTGGATATCGCTTTCTCGGATGGAGGACAAAGCCAATTCGATTTCACTGGGCTCGCCGGAAAATTCCACGATCAGGTTGCCATACGGGACGCCCTGCAGCTCAGTGATATTGCCGAACAGCACATTCAAGTCAACTTTGAAATCGCGTGATACTCGGGACATGAACGGTTTGCCGACGGAAGTGCCGGTAAACTGGAGGCGGTAGATGGCATTATCGCTTTCGGCTGCCTGAATTTGTGCCAGCAGCGAATCAGGAAGTTCGTCGTTCATGACGGAGCGGACAAACCGTTTGGTGGTTGGTTGCTGCGGATTCGAGAAAATATCGAAGACGCTGCCTTGCTCGATCACTTTCCCTGCTTCAAGCACAGCCACCTTGTCGCAGATTTCCCGGATGACGCCCATTTCGTGAGTGATGAGCAGAATGGTGATGTTGTATTCTTTATTGATTTTGCGAAGCAAGTCCAAAATCGATTTAGTCGTTTGCGGATCAAGTGCCGAAGTCGCTTCGTCGCATAGCAGAACAGATGGGTTAGTAGCGAGCGCCCGGGCAATGCCGATCCGTTGTTTTTGTCCGCCTGACAGCTGATCGGGGTATTTCTGTGCCTGGTCTGCAAGGCCGACAAAGTCGAGCAGGTCGGTTACCTGTTTTTCAATATCTGCTTTTGGTGTCTTAGCAAGCAAGAGCGGCATAGCGACGTTATGGTAAACCGTTTTTGAATTCAGCAAGTTGAAATGCTGGAAAATCATGCCGATATCTTTTCGGGTGGTGCGGATCTCTTTGCTGGATAAAGTGGATATATCTTTTCCTTGAATCAATACGCGTCCTGCAGAAGGACGTTCGAGCAGATTCACGGTGCGGATCAAAGAACTTTTTCCGGCTCCGCTAAAGCCGATGACTCCAAAAATTTCGCCGGTTTCGACGGTCAGTTCAATGCCGTTCAAGGCATGGATTTCCTGTTTTCCTGATTGATAGGTCTTGGCGACGCCTTCGAATTGAATCATGGTGATTGAACCTCCTCATGCTGTAATGGGTCTTATCAAATCGATGGAGTCTCACATTCTCCTGAGATAATGGACAAAAAAGAGCCCCCTTTTTTCTTATCCATAAGAAAAAAGAAGGCTCCAGTTGAAACCATCTAATTCTCATCTTCCAAATGCGTTAACGGCATTTGCAGGAGTTGGCACAGTTTTTGCGGTTAAACAAATCTGCTGCCGAAACGTCTCAGGGCCTGTCCCTCGGTTTCTCTTGATAAGAAAGTGATGTATGCTATTCGATTCGTGATTCTTACTTTATGGTGAAATAACAAAAATGTCAAGAAGAATTATGATATTTATTTCACAATCTTTTACATGAAAGCAATAATTAGTTTAACTCCTTTACTTTACAGGGGTTGATGGCTTCTTCTTAAAGATGGAGGATACTTTGCTCTCGCTTCCATTCTTTATTCGAATAATGTTTTCGCTATGCTTCCATACCGCCATTGCGAATAAAGCCAAGGCTGTCAGCAATGGCCATGGTCCAACAGCAGGACCGAAAGCAATCATAAAATAAACCGCGTAAAGCACTAGTACGCCAATGACCAAATAATCGGTGGCGAGCGAAACGCCGATGAGCAAGAGCAGTCCGACCAGTCCAAGTTTCCAATCGAGGGCCAGCATGACGCCAATTACAGAAGCCGTGCCTTTGCCGCCATTGAAATTCATATAGAACGGAAAGTTATGGCCGAAAATTACGCCGGCACCTGCGATGAATAGCAAAGTCCAGATCATTTCAGAAGAAAGACTGCTGGAATCCAGCAAAAGGCGTAAGCCTGCAACAGCAGCAAAGCCTTTGGAAATATCGATGAAAGCGACAAGCAAACCATATTTCCATCCCAGTACGATGGCTGCATTGGAAGCCCCGGAATTTTTTACACCTTCTTTTTTGACGTTGACCCCTGATAGAGCCTGAGCTGCAAGAGATCCATGAAAACAGCCGATTACATAGCAAATAATAAATAATAGCAACATCCAGATAAACATGCCAATTCCTCCTCTACCTTAAAAGATAACGTTTGAAACAGAACGAGGTTTCAAAATTTTTTGACTAATGGACTTGACAAATCGCGCTGAAATTTTTATACTTCTCAACAAGATGAAAAACCAAATCAAATACTCTTATCAAGAGTGGCGGAGGGATAGGCCCTGCGATGCCCGGCAACCAACAGACGCACATGTCTGGAAAGGTGCTAATTCCTACAGGATCGAACGACTGATTCTGACAGATGAGAGGAGGAAACTCCGTAATTTACGGCCCTCTTCTTAGCGAAGGGGGCTTTTTGCTGCTTTCTTTGACCGTTATGGATCAATAAAAAACAGGGGGAATGGAAAATGACGAATATGAAACCAGAAACTTTATTATTGCACGGGGGACAACAGCCAGATCCGACAACCGGATCCAGAGGGGTACCGGTTTATAAAACAACTTCCTATGTCTTTAAAGATACACAACATGCGCAGGATCTGTTCGGCTTGAAGGATACCGGCAATATCTACTCGCGCATCATGAATCCCACAGTCGATGTATTTGAACAACGGGTGGCATTATTGGAAGGCGGCACTGCTGCGGTTGCACTATCCTCCGGAATGGCGGCTATTGCATTTTCTGTTTTGAATATTGCAGAAGCTGGAGACGAAATCGTAGCGGACAGCAATCTTTATGGCGGTACGTACAATTTATTTGCCAACACATTGCCGCGTTATGGCATCAAGACAATATTTGTCGATGCGACAAACCCTGAAAACTTTAAAGCAGCCATTACAGATAAAACCAAAGCGTTATTTGGCGAAATTATCGGCAATCCAAGCTTGAATGTCTTTGACGTTGAGAAGGTAGCGGAAATCGCCCATGCGAATGGATTGCCGTTATTGATCGACAATACATTCGCTTCTCCATACGGCAGCAATCCGATCGAATTCGGTGCAGATGTGGTCATCCATTCCGCTACGAAATGGATTGGGGGACACGGCACGACAATCGGTGGCATCGCAGTAGATGCCGGGAAATTCAATTGGGACAATCCGCGCTTCCCGAATTACACAGAGCCGGATGAATCGTATCATGGTTTGCGTTACGGCATTGATGTGCCGGATGCAGCATTTGCGACAAAGCTTCGTGTGCAGCTGCTGCGGGATTTTGGACCTTCACTGAGTCCGGATAGTGCGCATGCTTTACTGCAGGGTCTTGAGACTTTGCATCTTCGCATCCCTAAACACAGCACCAATGCTCAAATTATTGCGGATTACTTAAAACAGCATCCGCAAATCGAATGGGTCAATTTCCTGGGTTTTGAAGATCACCCATCGCATCAATTGGCGAAAAAATATTTGAAGAATGATGGCTATGGTTCGATTGTCAATTTTGGCATAAAAGGCGGACGGGAAGCAGGCCGTAAAGTGATCGACAGCGTCAATCTTTGGTCGCATGTCGCAAACGTAGGAGACGCTAAATCATTGATTATCCACCCGGCTTCCACCACGCATCAGCAATTGAACAATGAAGAGTTGAAAGCATCGGGAGTAACGGAAGAGTTGATCCGTTTATCTGTCGGGTTGGAGAACGCTGAAGATTTGATTGCTGATTTGGAGCAGGCGATAAAGGCGGCAGTATTGGAAAAGGCATAAGGAGGGATTTTCATGAAGACAGTATCCATTGGCTCGTTAACCCTGGATTCAACTAAGACTATAGACAATGTAGAACTTGCATACGAACGTCATGGGGATGAAAAAGCTCCTGCTGTCCTGGTATGCCATGCATTGACAGGCGATCAATATGCAGTTGGCACAGACGGAGATCCAGGTTGGTGGGCAGGATTAATCGGACCAGGCAAGTCGGTGGATACAAATGTTTTTCAAGTGATCATCTTCAATGTACTAGGAGGGTGCCATGGATCCACAGGCCCATTATCGATAAATCCGGCAACTGGAGCTCCTTATCGTGCGGATTTCCCAACCTTGACGATACGTGATATGGTGCGGGCGGAGTATCATGCCTTAAAGAAACTGGGCATCAACCATCTCGTTGGAGTGGTAGGGGGTTCACTGGGAGGAATGAAAACTCTGGAATGGGGTAAATTGTATCCGGACTTTGTCGATGCAGTTTTTCCGTTGGCCGTGACTCAGTATTACAGTGATTATGGCGTAGCTTTTAACCACATCGGTATTTTGGCAATAGAGAATGATAAAGAATTCGACAGCGGTAATTATGAAGATTCGTCTCTGCTGAAAGGGTTCGAAGTAGCCAGAATGGCAGGGATGGTCACTTACCGCAGCGGCAATATGTTTAACCAGCGTTTTGGACGCATCAATGATGGCGATGAATTCAACGTACAGTCCTATTTGAATTACCAAGGGAAAAAACTGGCAGACCGTTTTGATGCCAACAGCTATGTGCTGTTGCTGAAAGCAATGAATACACATGATATTCAGGAGGCTATCCTGGAAGTTCCCGTCTATTCCTTATCATTTACGCATGATCTGCTTTACCCAAGTGAACTGATGGTTCCGTGGCTTGAAAAGCAGAAGGATGCGACCTGGGAAATCATCGAAACGGATTTTGGCCATGACGGTTTTCTGGTGGAGTTTGAAAAATGGGGCGGTTTTATCGAAGAAAAACTGAAACGTCTTTTGGTGCCTGAGCTCACACGTTAAAAGTTCGATTTAAAAAGCATCTGAGCGGGACTGCAGTCCCCGCTCAGATGCTTTTTTTCAGTCTTCGTCTTTAATATCCACATCGTCTGGTATAGGAATGGCGCGCCATTCCTCCAGCGCTTGCTTAGCCTGCTCCAATTGTTGGAAATGCGTTCCGAATTGAGAGGTGTTGATCATGTATTGCTCCCCATCATGGACTGCGCGGATACGGCCTTCCAATACATAACGATTGATTTGTTCTTCAGGCATCGATAAGAATGCGGCAGTTTCCTGGACTGTCATATACATAGGATCTCCTCCTCCATTCTTTTCTTTTATTATAATGGAAGAAGACAGCTATCTCAAACCATTCGCGTCATGGTATGTTAAGGGGAAAAGTCCGGAAATAGGAGTGTTGATGTTGAATTATATGGCGTATCTATTAGTTTTGCTGGCTGCTATTTTATGGGGGACGACTGGGACCGCTCAATCTTTTTTTGATGGCCCTGCACATCCACTGTCAATTGGCGCATTCCGCTTAGCGATAGGCGGTTTTTCATTGTTGGTTTTTGTTCTTGCTACAAAAAAGTTATCGGTCCAGACGATTCCCTGGCCGGCTGCACTCCTTTCAGCCCTGAGTATGGCGCTGTTTCAGCCCTTGTTCTTTTCATCTGTCCAATTGACCGGGATTGCAATTGGAACTGTTGTAGCCATCGGCAGTGCTCCTGTGTTGACGGGAATGATTGAATGGGTGGCTTTGAAAAAAAAGCCCGATAGAGTTTGGGTGATTGCCACCGTGCTGGCTTTAATCGGATGTGTCCTGTTATTTGCCAATAGAGGCCAACAACTGGTGGATCCAGTAGGTATTGCCATGGCATTAGGGGCTGGTTTTTCTTTTGCTGTTTATGCCCTTGTCAGCAAAAATGTACTCCAGCGTATGGAAACCGTCTCCGCTGTAGCGGTGATTTTTTCACTGAGTGCCTGTTGTCTGCTGCCTTTTCTGCTGTTATTTGACCTTTCCTACGTAACCGCACCCGGAAACTTATCGCTCCTACTCTATTTGGGGATTGGAGCGACAAGCTTATCGTATATCCTTTTTTCTTTTGGATTAAAACAGATTCCATCTTCTTCTGCTGTGACCTTGTCGTTAGCGGAACCGCTGACCGCAGCTATTTTGGGTGTTCTGGTAGTTGGAGAAGTGCTGAGTGGCCTTTCCTGGAGCGGAGTAGGGCTTCTCCTCGGCGGCATATTGGTATTGACCATCGGCAAGAGACAGCGGCTAACTGCTCCGCAAGGGCTTAAATGATCTTCGGATTCATGTATTGTCTTTTTGGAGTTTAACTGAGCCAAGGGAAGGGCATAGTAACTAGGATATAAAAAAACAAAAAGGAGTTGTGTGTATGAACGAAGTGGGTAATTCTTTTAGAGGTGTCGGAAATACAATCATTGACTACATTCCAAACGTTTTAGGGGCATTATTATTATTATTGATTGCATGGGTTGTAGCGACAATTGTACGGGCGATTTTCACTAAAGGATTGAAAAAAGCAGGGGCAGACAGAGCGATGGTCAGAGGCCATATGGCAAAAACAAAAGAAGACGCAGACAGTAAATTGGATTCCATCGGGAAAATCCTGTATTACCTAATCTTCATTTTGTTTATTCCGAGCGTCTTGCAGGCATTGAATATGCACCAAGTAGCACAACCGATTTCAAATATGATGGACAAATTGCTGGCATTCCTGCCGAATCTTCTGATGGCCATCATTATTGTAGTCATTGGCTATTTTGTAGCCAAGTTTGTGAAGAATCTTGTATTCAGCCTTTTGACCGCGGTGAATATTGATAAATGGTTCAATAAATTCACCAGTAAACCGGGCAGTACATCAACAGGAACAAAAAGAATGGATGCGGGTGACAAATCGACCTTAGCGAATGTTTTAGCGAATGTGGTCTTCGTCATCGTCTTGATCCCAATTCTGACGATTGCATTGGAGACCTTGAACATCCAGTCTATTTCTGAGCCGATTGTCAATATGCTCAACCAGGTTCTGAACATGATTCCGAATATCTTTGTCGCAATCATCTTGATTTTGGCAGGGGTTCTGATTGCTAAATTCATAGGTGATCTGTTGATCAGCCTGTTGAATGGCACAGGGATCAACCGTTTCTCGACTTACCTGAACCCTGACAAAACCAAATCGCCAAGCTTCGATATCGCGAATATCATCGGCAAGGTAGTGCAAGCGATCATCATCATCTTCTTTACAGTAGAAGCGATGAACGTATTGCAGCTTGATGTGTTGAATGGAATCGGTGAAGCCATCATCGGATACCTGCCATTGCTCATCAGCTCATTGATCATTCTGGGTCTTGGATTGATCGGAGGCAGCCTGCTTGGAAACTACATCAAACAAGCTTCCGGCAACCGTTTCCTGGGAGCCATCGTCAAATACGCCATCATCATCATTGCCGTATTCATGACGCTTGACCAATTGAATTTCGCAACAAATATCGTTAACCTGGCATTCTTATTCATCATCGCTGGACTTGCAGTGGCATTCGCGATCTCCTTCGGTATAGGTGGACGTGAATTCGCTAAACGCCAGCTTGAAAACCTTGAAAAGAAAATGCAAAAAGAGAACGATAAACCAAATCTATAAAACCATCATAGAAATCCCTTTAGACAGATCTTGCCTAAAGGGATTTTATATTTTTTTAGGTTTCTGTATAAATATTCGTTTCGATGATAAAAAGGGAATTTTTTCAACTGAATTAAAGGAATATGAAGATATATCAAAATACAAAAAAATTTTAGTGAATTTAATGAAGTGTATTATCTATCCATTACAGTCCCATATTTTAAGTAAGTAAGCTGAAAAAAATGCTTTAAATAGGTAAAAATGCTATCGATATAGTATTTTAAATAATTAAAAAATTCAGTTGACTTGATTTTATGCAAACGGTTACAATCAAAGGAGTTATTAACTATATAATATTTAGAAGGGAGAGTATTTTATACAACTGAGTGAACGCTCAGTTGGGAGGGTTCAGGCTAGAAACTAAGATGAAATGGGGGATACGATGAAAGCGTACAAAAAAGAAGTTCAGTTTACAGTCTGGATGACAGTCGCCTTTATTTTAGTGGGAAATGTAGGATTGATTTTTTCCATCTTTCCGGTAGATGCTATGTTATTCGGCTTTCCGGTCATGTACATTGTACCGATCCTGATGGGGTGGTTTGGTGTATTCTTTCTTACAATTGTAGCGGGCAAGATCGGCAATCGTATTGACGATGAAATTGATAGTGAAAACGACGCGCTCGGAGTTTCCGACGAAGTAAAGGATGTGTAGATGATGGAAGCACAAAACTGGCAATTATCCAATCCGATTCTTGGTTTAGCGGTTGTGGGAGCGACGTTTTTATTATTCTATATCGTCGGATTCATCTCCAACCGGAAAAGTGCATCGGCAAAAGACCTTTACATAGGCGGCGGAAACGTCGGGGCCTTCACCAATGGGTTGGCGATGGCATCAACTTATATGAGCCTGGCAACTTTCCTTGGCATCACGGCATTGATTCTGCAGCTGCAGGTCCCATTCATTATGTTGTGGATCCAATTGATCTTGGCAATTCCGTTGATTACGATCATCTACGGAACAAGCCTGCGCCGTATGGGCGCTTTCTCTCCTACGCATTTTATCCGCGACAGATATGGAGTGACGGCTTCCATCATTGCCGCTCTATTCATGATTTTGGTTTCAATCATGTATGCGCTGGGTCAGATGATTGGAATCGCCATTACGTTTGAAACATTACTGGGAATTCCTTATTTAACAGGACTCTTTGTTTTTGGAATTATTATTGTCGGCTATATTACAATCGGCGGCATGGCGGGAGCGACAAACAACGCTGCGATTCAAATGGTCATTATCGCTTTGATGTTTATCATCCCGCTTGGCGCCATCATGAAAGCAGTAGGAGCAGACGGATGGTATTTCCCACCGTTGTTCTATTCGGACATGGTTCCGGCAATGCTGGAGTCTTTGCCTACATTCTTTGATTACCAGTTCTCGCCGAAATGGTATTTCTCCATTATTCCGGCTTTGACAATCGGAGCATTGGGGCTGCCGCACTTGGCGATGCGTGTCTATACGGCATCCAATCTGAAAAGTGCACGCTCGGCAATGGTCTGGTTCGCCTTTATTCTTGGATTGGTGTTCTCAGCAACTTACGCAATGGGCTTTGTCGGTGTTTATGCGACAGCTACTCAAGGGCTGACGATTTCAGAGGGGGATGCTGATAAATTAACCATCATCCTCAATTTGGTCTATAACCCGGAATGGGTGACTGCACTTGTTATCGCTGGGGCCATTTCAGCGGGACTTTCAACTTTAAGCGGGAATTTATTGGCGATCGGTGCCTTAATTTCCCAGGATATCATCGCTACCTTAAAGCCGAATATCCCTCAGCGTCTGAGCCTTCGGATTGGCTTCATCGCCATTTTTGCAGGTGGATTGGTCAGTATCTTGCTGGCGATCCAACCACCGGCTTTCCTGGTCGTCAGTATCCTATGGGCTTTTGGTTTAGCGGGAGTCACGAATGCACCACTAATTATAGTTGGGGTTTGGTGGAAAGAGGCCAATAAATTCGGTGCCATAGTGGCTTCTGTCGTTGGTGGTGCCATCTACATCATCGTGTCGCCATTCGTTTTCCCGAGCATCGTATTGACGGGGCACGGCGTTACCGATGGAATGGGCTTATCCGGCGCGATGCTTGCTGTACCGATCAGCTTTATCCTGTTGATCGTCGTTTCTTATATTACCAACCGTATGCCGGGTCTTCAAAGTAAATTGACCAAGCAATCGGATATTGAATTGATCGAACGCATCCACGGATGGAAGGACATCAAATCGTATCGTTACAACAGTACGGTAGGTGCCGGAATTACGGTAGTGGTTTCTGCTGCTGTTGCAATCTGGGCATTGATGCCTTGGGGGATGTAGGGAATGAAAGAAAGGGTGAGTAAAATGGTCGGAAAAATGGTTGCTTTAAATGATTCATCTTTTCGGTCATTTTTAGAATTGCCGAAAACCCAATGGGTGAGCAATCTGCTATTGCTCATCGTTGGTTTGGGCTATGGCGCGATTTCAATCGCGTCAAATGCCTCATACATAGCAAGTTTCGATTCGGCTTTGCTGCAAAACTTCATTGTTCCGGCAATTTTCATCCTTTTTGGGCTGCTGATGGCGTTCATTACAAAAATAGGCTTGGCGTTGCTGCTTTGGGCAGGCTCAAAGGGTCTTGGCGGGAAAGGGTTGCTGCGGGACATCAATCGCGCGGCACCGGTTGCTTTGCTGCCTGGTCTTCTGGGAGCGCCCTACCTTGCGGATGCAGGAAATGGCCATCCGCTGGTCTATGTGCTGCTGGCGATCGGCCTCATCTGGATGTACTTGGTCTGCGTTAAAATCATTAAAACCACGCAGAATTTCTCAACTAAGAAAGCTTACCTGGCGACGTTGGCAGCATTCGTTTTTTTAGCGAGTGTCTATTACCTGATTATCCCGCCAGCATGAAGATAAAATGATTGGAGGCTATCATATGGAATTCAAGGATTTAATTGCTCCAGAACAGTATAATATCACCTTAGAACTTGAGAAATACAAAGAAGAAAGCGACAGATTGGCGATTCGGTGGCTGGACAGTGAAGGCAATCGGGAAGATCTTTCGTATAAAGAACTGGTCGGCAAAATGAATCAATATGCGCAGGCTTTGCTGAAACTGGGCATTGGTAAAGGAGATCGGATGCTGATTATCCTACCCCGGATTCCGGAAGCTTATATTACGTATTTGGCCTGCCTCCGCGCTGGAATTGTAGCCATTCCTTGTTCGGAAATGCTCCGAAAGAAAGATTTAACTTACCGGATGCACCATTCTGGGGCTAAAGGAATTGTTGCGCATTATAAAACTACTGCGGAAACAAACTCCATTGATGAAGACTTGGAAGCACTGAACAATAAGTTGATCATCGGTGGGACAGAAGATGGCTGGCAGTCTTTCGAGGAGCTGGCAGAAAAAGAATCACCGGAATTCGAAGCTGTGCCGACTCACCGCGAAGACATGGCTTTCCTTTCTTATACATCCGGCACTACCGGAAATCCAAAAGGCGTCGTGCATGTCCATGGCTGGGGCTATGCACATGTACGGACTGCAGCGACAAAATGGTTGGGTGTACAAAGCGGGGACATGGTGTGGGCAACTGCAGCTCCAGGCTGGCAAAAGTGGATCTGGAGTCCATTCCTGTCGACGATTACACTCGGAGCAACGGCTTTCGTCTATAACGGGCCATTCGATGCGTTGAAATACCTGGATCTATTGAAGGAAGAAAATATCAATGTCTTATGCTGTACTCCGACAGAATACCGCATCATGGCAAAAGTGGAGAATTTGAATTCCTACAAGCTGCCGGCATTAAGGTCAGCGGTATCTGCTGGAGAACCTTTGAACCGACAGGTCATCGAGGCATTCCAACAGGCATTTAATATCAATGTCCGTGATGGTTATGGACAGACAGAAAACACCTTGCTTGTCGGAACGCTTCAGGATATGGAAGTGAAGGCCGGATCGATGGGCAAACCGACTCCAGGAAATCCGGTGGATATCATCAATGATGAAGGACAACCGACAGCGGTCGGGGAAGTGGGGGATATTGCCGTGCACCGTGATTGTCCGGCATTGTTCCGGGAGTATTACCGGGATCCTGAACGGACGAAAGCGTCGTTCAGAGGGGATTGGTATCTGACAGGGGACCAGGCAACGCGCGATGAAGATGGCTATTTCTGGTTTGAAGGGCGAAGTGATGACATCATCATCAGTTCTGGATATACAATCGGGCCTTTTGAAGTTGAAGATGCGCTCATGAAGCATGCAGCTATCCAGGAATGCGCAGTCGTAGCCGCTCCGGATGAAATTCGCGGCAATATTGTCAAAGCCTATGTCGTGCTTCGCAATCCGGACGAGTTCCAGGATAAAGAAGCTTTAGTGAAACAGCTGCAGGACCATGTCAAGGAAATTACCGCACCTTACAAATATCCACGGGTCATCGAGTTTTTGGATGAACTGCCGAAAACGGCTTCGGGCAAAATCCGCCGCGTGGAATTGCGAAAATTAAATGTGTAAAAAGAAAAGCGGAAGAGCCCATGTAGCTCTGCCGGGCATAAGACAGACCGGCGAAGCGGCGCTTTTTGCCGCATTGTCGGGCTGGCTTATGACCCAAAGAGCTGGGCGCTGAAGTCTAGACATAGAAAAGCGCAAGCGCCCGTTTAGCTCTGCCGGGCATAAGACGATCTGGCGAAGCGGCGTACTTTGCCGCATAGCCAGAATGGCTTATGCCCCAAAGAGTTGGGCGCTGAAGTCTAGACACTAAAAGAACAGCTGAAAAATTATATTTCGCTAATTGAAAAAGCCGAACAGCGTAAAAACTGTCCGGCTTTTTTGTGTTTTTATTTAGGAGGAGAAATCAGCTTATGCTGAAAGGCATAAATGACCGCCTGGGTCCGGTCGTGGACCTCCAGCTTTGCCAGGATGTTGCTGACGTGGGTCTTGACGGTTTTCAGGGCGATGAACAATTTATCGGCAATTTCCTGGTTGGTCAAACCGCAAGCCAGCAACAGGAGGATTTCCATTTCGCGTTCGGTCAAATCGTCGTGAAGGACACGTTCGTGGCGCATCTGCTTCATCATTTTGGTCATGACTTCGGGTTCGAGAACCGGGGTGCCGTTCATGGTTTCACGAATAGAGTCGGCGATCCGTGACGCTTTCGATGTTTTTAATATGTAGCTGACCGCTCCCGCCTGAAGGGCCGGGTAGACTTTGTCATCATCCAGAAAACTGGTGACAATCATAATTTTCGCTTCCGGCCACTGGTCGATGATGGCTTTTGTCGCTTCTGCACCATTCATGACGGGCATCACCATGTCCATTAAAATCAGATCGGGGCGCAGTTCCAATGCCATTTCAACCGCCTCCTGGCCGTTTGCCGCTTCCCCGGCAACCTCCATATCCTTTTGGGACTGCAAGTAGGCAGAGACACCGATGCGCACCATTTCATGGTCATCCACTAATAAGATTCGAATCATGGGTTTTCTTCCTTTCAATCGGAACTTTTACTTCCACAATCGTACCTTCAGAAGGCACGGAAACGATTTTGCTGGTCGCACCGATTTCAATGGCGCGTTCTTCTATATGTTTTAGGCCGTAGGAAGTCGATTTGGATTGTTCGCTTTCAAAGCCGACGCCATTATCCTGAATGCGCAGGATCGCGAAATTATCACGCTCGACAAACAGGATATGAACCTCGGTCGCTTTGGAATGGCGCAATGTATTCGATAAGGTTTCCTGTGCAATGCGGAACAGATGGTCTTCGGCCCCTTTTTGCAATGGCACCTCTTCCAACTTATGCTCGATTGTAAAATAGACTTTTTCCTTCAGTTCACTGACCAACTCGAACAATCCCTGACGCAGGCTCTTATCGTGCAGGGCAGCGGGACGCAAATGCAGCAGCAGTGCACGCATCTCCAATTGGGCCTGCTGGACCATCTTCTCGGTCTGGAGCAGTCCTGGCTGCGCGTCTCCACTTTCGGTCATGGAAGACAACAGCATGGAAGCAGCGAACAATTGCTGGGAAACCGAGTCGTGGAGCTCTCTTGCCAGACGCTGGCGTTCCATGATCAAGCGCTCCTGGATGATTTGGTCCTGTGTTTCCGCACGTTCATTGGCAATGCGGGTCAAGCTTTTGCGCTGTGACTCCAGAAGCTTCTGCAATTTCAGGATGGAGCTGGATAAATTACGCGGCAGGGTTTTCATTTGGGCAGCCTGGACAACGGTCTGGTCTTCATTGCGCAAGAGTGCCTGGAAAATCTCTTCAATTTCCTGTACCTTTGAACGGGACAAGGATTCGGTCCACCAGGAGATGCCGACAGACAAAGCAAGCATCAGAACAAGCAGCCAAATACCAAGGGGCAGGCCAGCGATGAAATCTTCCCAAAGGACAGACCAGCTGTTGACTGTCGGCAAGCCGAGTAAGGCAAAAAGGATGCTGAACACGATCAAGGCGAAAAGGGAAATGAAAAATAGGCTGCGCGGCAAAATCTGTCTCATCTGCGGATCACCTCGACATCTCCCATCCAAGTGGTCAGGGAAATAATCAATTCGGCTTTATTGCCGGTGTCCGCTGGGTAGCCATCTTCTGCGTGGACTGTGCCGTTAAGAATCCGTTGGTTGGTCCCGTTGAAAAAACGGGCTTCTCCCAACAAAGTCGAATAGAAGACCCTTACAGGGATTTCATAGGGAACAACGACTTGGACTTTTCCAAAGCCTTGCCGTATGGAAATCAATGAGGTCTTTTTCGGCAACACGGTTTGAGTGGTATCCACCAGGATATCACCGATAAACCCCTGGACATGAATGTCTTTCCACTCATAAGATTCAATGGGTGTGCTCTGTGCGGCCATGACTTTGTTTTGGATCAGGCCCTTATCTGTAGAGCCGTGAAGCGGTGCAGTCTGCAGCCATTCTTCCCCTTTCCACAACCGGATCAGGAGGTAGATGGCAAGCCCGAAGACCATCAGCCGCAGGCTCCACATCGACAGAATGGAAACCCCAATAAGGAAGGCGCCTGTCCAAAAATAAGAACGGCGGTATTTTACGTTATTTCGTAGCGCATAGTAAATGGTTCCGATACCAAGAAGGATCAAAAACACACTGCCGTTTCCGAAAAAGGCAGCTTCCACGAAGATCAATAATAAAGCGCTCAATAGAAAAAACGCTTGTCTGTTTGTTGTAAAATGCTGCATGGCTTTTGCCTCCTTCTTTGTATCAGAAAAAATGAGAAGAAGAAAAGCTTCTTCTCATTTCAGTTTAAACAATTTCTTTTTGGTTTGCGCTATTTTTTTCTAAAGATTCCAAGCGGCGTTCCATTGCTGAATGCTCATGGCGTTCTTCGACTTTAGCGCCAAGCGTCGTAATATAGGACGCCATGTCGTCAAATGAGCCGATGCGTTCAGCGACAAGTTCCGGGCTCAGTATTTTATCCATCTGATGATGGGCGCGCGTTGCATTTTCCTTGCCCATCAATTGCAGCTGCTTCACTTTCATGTCTTTCACTTTGTGCTTCATTTCCTCGTAGCGGTGTTCCAGGCCAGTCAGTTCAGCAATATTTTCATCCAGGTTGTTCTGCAGCGCCGAAACGCGGGCAGCATAAGCCTCGACTTCCATGGCGGCAAAATCAGCGAGATCGGCTTCGCCTGAAGACTGTGCCAATTCCAGCTGGTTTTGGCGCTTGTCGAGCATAGCAGAAGCTTCAGCCAATTCCTTCTCCAGTTTACCATTCAGCTGTGCCTGGCGCTCCACCCATTTTCCTGTAGCTGCCGTCTGGTTTTCTGCTTCTGTGATATAGCGGTTCAATAATGCAAGTGGATTTTTTTCCTCTTTCTTAGCGACGACGGCATCCAGGTCGGTTGCGACGGCAAATTTGAAACGGTCCCATAAAGTTGTCATATTCGTTTCCTCCTTATTTGGTCAATTTGTTCCATTGCTGTTCAAAGTTCGTGAATGGATCGCTTTCTTTTACGGCTGCGACTGAAACGCTTTGGCCATTCCATGCGCGGTAGATCATCCACAATCCGGCGATTGCAGCAACGCCGATCAATGCCGGCACATTCGAGATGGCTGCAAGTCCTCCAAGTACGCCGACGAAAGCCCACCAGAATTTAGCCAAGGCCGAGATGCTTCTTAAGTAATAATGCACCCCTGCGTATACGACTAATAGGGATACGGCCAATCCAATGATGGGTCCCAAATTGGAAAGTGCGACGATTCCGGCGATGATGCCGAGGGTGGTTAACCAAAATTTGTTCATCTTGTTTCCTCCTCTCAATTTCTACCCTAATCATACTAAGCGGGCGCATTTTCCAATACGGTCTCTGACTGCATCTTTTACTAGGTCCTGAGGCGTAGAAGCATCTACATCCGACTTTCAGGAGTTCTGCTGCGAAAGATTGGCAGATGGAATGCTATAATAATTTTCACGATACAAGTTGAACTGAAGAAACTGGCTTTTAACTAATGCATTGAGAACAATGAACTTTGTATATGGTCCATCTTATAAAGAAGAAAGAGGCGTTTTTCTATGAAAATACTGACGGGCATTGGCGGTGCCTTATTAATCTATACCGGGCTTATTGCTTATCTCGGCTGGGCAGTCTACAGCTGGATGAACAGTTTTGTGGATGGTGCCAATCCTTGGTTCTTTGCGGTTCTCTGGCTGATTTTCGCCTACAGTTATGTCATCGGGCGGATCGGCCATAAATGGCTTGGCTTTACGATTCTCGGTTCGTATTGGTTCGCTTTTTTGCAGTATGCGATTCTACTGATACCCGTGGCGAATCTCATCGTGCTGATGGTAAATTTTAGAGACGATGTGTTTTTCATCGGATCGGCAACGGGCATCATTTTGCTTGCGATCTTCATTGTCGGCACTTATTTGGCCTATAGCCCGGTTGTCCGTAAGTTGGAGCTCACAGTGGAAGGGCAAGAGGCAGAGCCGCTGCATATGGTTATCGGTTCTGATTTCCATCTGGGTGTTTTATCAGGCAAAAGGCATTTGCGGCGTTTTGTTGAAAAAACCAACTCGCTTGAGCCGGATGTTGTGTTTTTAGCAGGAGACCTGGTGGATGACGATCCGATTTGGTATGCGCGTTATGGCATGTCAGAAGTGATGGAGCAGTTGAACCCATCTCTTGGCGTCTATGGCGTTTTGGGCAATCATGAGTATTACGGCAAAAAAATCCCGTTATTGGTGCGGATGATGGAAAAATCAGGTGTGAATATCTTAAGAGATGAAACTATTCTGATCGCGAATCGTTTTTATTTGACGGGGCGTGAAGACCGGACCAACGGGAAACGGCGTCCGCTGTCTCAGCTGAAGCCGCAAAAAGGGAAGCTGCCCTGGATTGTGATGGACCATACCCCTTCCGATCTGAAGATGCCGGTCGAGTTAGGTGCGGACTTTCATATGTCTGGGCACACCCACAAAGGCCAGATGTGGCCAAACCATCTATTGACGAAGCGAATTTTTGAGTTGGATTACGGCTACCGTCTAATTAAGAAAACGCATTTTTTGGTGTCTTCAGGATTCGGCTTCTGGGGACCGCCATTGCGGATTGGAAGCCGTTCAGAGTTGTGGTCGGTCAAGATGAATTTCCGGCCAACTTCGTAAGAGGAGTGTTTACATGGAAGATTGGATTACTTCAGTCATGTCAGATTATGGCTACTTTGGAATTTTCCTGCTCATCATGTTGGAAAACGTATTTCCGCCGATTCCGTCGGAAGTGATTTTGACGGTCGGTGGATTTATGACGACAACGACTGAAATGACGATACCGGGAGTAGTACTGGCATCCACTGCCGGATCAGTCCTTGGAGCAGTTATTTTGTATGGCGTCGGTTTATTGCTGGATGTTGAGCGGCTGGAAAAGATCATCGACAAATATGGCAATTGGCTGCGTGTAAAGAAGGAAGATATCTACAAAGCGGACGCTTGGTTTGATCGCTTTGGTGTTTGGACTGTGTTCTTTGGCCGCTTGGTCCCATTGCTCCGCAGCTTGATTTCCATTCCTGCCGGGATGTCGAATATGAAGTTCTGGTTATTCATAAGCTTCACCACTCTCGGCACCTTGCTGTGGAATACGGTGTTGGTGTTTGTCGGTGAAGCAGTCGGAGAAAATCGGGAGCAGATCATGCGGCAATTGGAGCTTTACTCCAACGCGGTCTATGCATTGATTGGGCTGGGCGCCATCGTGGCTATCTGGTATTACATCAAAAAAATAAGAACGCGTGACTAACAGGAAACTGCTGGCAATTGCCGGCAGTTTTTTAAATTGTTATAATAATGGGATAATAGAGGATGGAGGGTTTCTATGAAGCCGATCGTATTCATTACGCAAAAGTTGCCGGACCAGGCAGTAGTTGAATTAGAAGAATTATATGAAGTCCGGATGTGGGCGGATGAAGACACCCCTGCGCCGCGCGAAAAATTACTGGAAGAAGCGAAAGAGGCACATGCGCTTTGGACCATGCTGTCCGACCAAGTAGACAATGAGGTGTTTGAAGCGGCACCCAATTTGAAAATCGTCAGTAACCTGGCAGTTGGCTATAACAATATCGACTTGGAGGCTGCCAGAAAACATGGCGTGACCGTCACCAATACACCGGACGTCTTAACGGAATCCACAGCAGACCTGACCTTTGCCTTAATGTTGGCAACCGCCCGCAGAATCATTGAAGCAGAAAAAACGGTTCGTTCAGGGGAATGGAAATCTTGGACGCCGATGGGGATGACTGGCCAGAACGTTGCTGGTGCCACGCTTGGCATCATTGGAATGGGACGGATCGGTGAAGCCGTGGCCAGGCGAGCCCACGGTTTTGGTATGGATGTCCTGTATCACAACCGTACGCGCCGGAGTTTGGAAGATGTACGTTATGCCGAATTTGAGGAGCTATTGAAGGTTTCGGATTATGTCGTGATTCTGACGCCGTTGACGCCTGAAACAGAAGGGATGATCGGAGCGGACGAGCTGGCCTTGATGAAAGAAACGGCCTGTTTGATCAATGTCGCCAGAGGAGGCATCGTCGATGAAATGGCTTTGTATGAAGCATTGAAAGAAAACAAACTTTGGGGTGCTGGCCTCGATGTGTTTGAACAGGAACCGGTGCCGTTGGACCATCCCTTATTGACGCTGCCGAATGTGACAGTGCTGCCGCATATCGGCAGTGCCACTGTTCAAACCCGTCTTGAAATGATGGCTTTGAATGCCGAAGCAATCAAGGCGTGCCTGGAAAATAAATCAGTGAAAAATAGAGTCTGCTGAGTGAGGCAGGAAAAGGCAGCTGACGTTCAGTTGCCTTTTTTGAAATGTAAGAACCGCCTGCCGGTTGGATCTAAACGGGGCAAGGTGGCCCTTCTGCAATGGGATATAGAGCATAGCGCAAGGCATCAACTTGGGCCCTGCACTTTTCCAGCTTTGCAGAAGTTGAAGTTTGGCGTTATTTATTGTAAAATGATTGAGGTTTTGCTGCCTTTACGGCACAGAAGCAAATTGAGGAAATAGGAGGTATGATTCATGCAAAATCATACACACAACGTTTTACTTTATTATTTATATACATCGATTGAAAACCCGGAGGAATTTGCGGTTGAGCATTTGGCAGCATGCAAAGGACTCGAGCTGAAAGGCCGGATCCTCGTATCCGAAGAAGGGATCAATGGGACGTGTTCAGGAACCATCGAACAAACTGAAGCTTATATGGAAATGTTGAAAAGCGATCCGCGCTTCTCCGACATCGTTTTTAAAATTGATGCCGCTGAAGGACACGCGTTTAAAAAAATGCACGTACGTGCGAAAAAAGAAATTGTTCATCTCGGACTGGAAGAAGACATCAATCCGAACGAACTGACAGGGACTTATCTGGAGCCGGTCGAATTCTACAAACAAATGCAGGAGCAGGACACGATCGTTTTGGATGCGCGCAATGATTATGAATATGACCTTGGGCATTTCCGCAACTCGGTCCGTCCGGATATCGAAAACTTTCGTGACCTTCCTGAATGGATCCGCGATAACAAAGAGCAATTTGAAGGCAAGAAAATTTTGACGTATTGCACAGGCGGAATCCGCTGTGAAAAATTCTCTGGCTGGCTTAAAAAAGAAGGCTTTGAGGATGTCGCTCAATTGCACGGGGGCATTGTCACTTATGGAAAAGACCCTGAAGTGAAAGGTGACCTATGGGATGGCCAATTATACGTATTCGATGAGCGTATTGCTGTTCCGGTAAACCAATTGGAACACGTGATTGTCGGCAAAGATCATTTTACAGGCGAACCTTGCGAACGCTATGTGAACTGCGCAAATCCAGATTGCAACGCGAAGATTCTGGCTTCTGAAGAAAACGAACACAAGTACATGCGGTCATGTTCAGACGAGTGCCGCGAACACCCGCGCAACCGTTATGCTTTTGAACACGGTTTGACTGGGGAGCAGGTACAGGCGCGTCTGGATGCCTTGAAAGAAACAACTGAAGTATAAATGAATGCAAAAGAAGCTGCCGATTGATTCGGCAGCTTCTTTTATTTTGCTCAGTTTATTTTTCGACTTCTTCCTGGCAGTCGAAGCAGACCAATTCCGCGTCTACATATACGCCATCGAGAAAACCATCACGGCAATAGACGTCTTTGCCACAATTACTGCATGGCCCGATCAGCTCAAGCATCCTGTAAACCTTCGGCGTAGACGTACATCGCATCTTTCAGGTATTTGGCCAAGCCTTTGCCGTGCTGGTCGATATTCTTGGCGAAACGGCTGTCTGATGCGTATAGATCGCCGAGACCGCGGAACATTTTCGGTGAACAGTCATAGAAACGGTTCAAAAGCGTATAATATGCTTTCATTTCGAGTTGGACGGCATCCGCCTGTGGAGGCAGGTGCATCAAGCTGGCAACCGTGTTGTAAATGCGGTCTCCTTCGCGGTTGATCTCATCCAAATCCTCTTCTTCTTTTTCCACTTGTACAGGCTCGCTCAGTGTTGCGGCAGGTTCTTCGTTTAGAGCTGTTTCAACGGGAGCGACCGCTACGGCAACAGCTGATTCTTCACCGTATCCGCCGGATGCAGCCTGCAAGGATTCCAGCTGCGGTTCAACCGGTTCCAAAACAGCTATGCCGATGCCCGGTTTTTGGTATTTCTTCATCAAGTCTTCTGCTTTGCTGGTCGCGAAAGCGGAAAACCGTTCTGTATCGGTCAAACTCTGCGCACCCTGCAGCTCTTGCTGGGTCAGTTCCGCATTGCGGATCAGGTTTTCGATGCGTTGTTTTTTCTGTTCCAGCAATTCGATGTGCTGCACCAATGCATATTCCCGATCAATGCCATCAGCTACTAGCTCTTGGATTTTCTTTAATGAAAAATCCAGTTCCTTCAAGAACAAAATCTGTTGAAGCAATTTCAAATCTGCTCCATTGTAATAACGATATCGGTTGGTTCCGATATTTGATGGTTTCAGTAAACCGATGCTGTCATAGTGATGGAGAGTTCGGACACTCACGCCCGCTATTTTTGCTACTTCTTGTACTTTGTACAATCTAATCACCTCTCTCTTTAAAATACACTATAACGCACCGTCAGTGTCAATAGTTTAGGGGAAAAGATGTGAAAATGTATTATTTCTGTATCATAGCTGTTAAAAAGTCGAAGAACAGTTTGACGGCTTATAATGCCTGCTGCAGATTTGTATATAAAAATAGTCCTTTTAATCTTCACTCTAAGATTGGAAGGTTATTTAAGGGATTAGCTGAAAAAATAAAAACAGATATTTCAGAAATCTCCTAGGATTTACTAGATATCTATGAAATAATGAAATTGAAAGCGCTATCATTAACCTCTTTATGAAAGGAGTAATGACAATGAAATTGACCAATTTTGTAAACGGCAAATGGCAGCAGGATGAAACGGCGAAATTCCGGCCAGTTCTGAACCCGGCAAACGGGAACGAGTTGGCACAGGTCCGCATGTCTACGGCAGAAGATGTCGATGCAGCGGTCAAGGCGGCCCAGACAGCACAGAAAAAATGGGCGAAAGTTCCGGCACCCAAGCGTGCGGATTATTTATATGAAATCGGGCGGCTGATGAAAGAGAGAAAAGAACAGTTGGCTCAAGTGTTGACCAAAGAAATGGGGAAGGTCATCGAAGAAGGGCGTGGCGAAGTTCAAGAAGGAATCGACATGGCCTATTACATGGCCGGGGAAGGCAGGCGACTGTTCGGTGAAACGACGCCATCGGAACTGGCGGACAAATTCGCGATGAGCGTCCGTTCTCCGATTGGTGTGGTGGGGCTCATTACTCCATGGAATTTCCCGATAGCCATCGCTACCTGGAAATCGTTTCCGGCGATTGTGGCCGGCAATACCTTTGTTTGGAAGCCAGCAACCGAAACGCCGATGATGGCTTATGAAATGGCGAAGATATTTGAAGAAGTCGGCCTTCCCGAAGGCGTCGCCAATATTGTCTTTGGAGCGGGTTCAGAGGTCGGGACCGCACTCATTGAACATGAAGGCGTGCGGGTCATTTCATTTACGGGATCGACTGAGACAGGACGTAAAGTGGCAGAAGCGGGAGGGCGCAACCTGAAAAAAGTATCACTTGAAATGGGTGGCAAAAATGCTGTCATTGTCATGGAGGATGCTGACCTGGATTTGGCTGTGGAAGGGATCTTGTGGAGTGCATTCGGTACGGCCGGCCAGCGCTGTACGGCCTGCAGCAGGGTGATTGTCCATACAGAGGTCAAAGAGGAGTTGCAGAAGCGTCTGCTGTCGAAAATGGATACCTTGACGATTGGCGATGGCACGGATGAATCGATTAAAGTGGGACCGGTCATCAATCGAAAAGCTCTTGAAAAAATCCATTCCTATATCACGATTGGCCAAGAAGAAGGAGCCAGCCTGTTAGTTGGCGGAGAAATCCTGACAGGCGGCATCTACGATAAAGGGAACTATTACGCTCCGACATTGTTTGCGGATGTGACGCCGGATATGCGTATTGCGCAGGAAGAGATTTTTGGCCCAGTCGTATCGATGATCGAAGTGTCGAGTTTTGAAGAGGCTATTGATGTCAATAATGGTGTGATCTATGGTTTGTCCAGCTCTATCTATACGGCTGATGTCAACCGTGCGTTCAAAGCTCAGCGTGATTTGGATACAGGGATCGTCTATATAAACGCAGGAACGACAGGAGCGGAAATTCACTTGCCGTTCGGCGGGACGAAAGGCACAGGCAACGGCCACCGCGATTCAGGCGTTGCGGCATTGGATGTCTTTACGGAGTGGAAAAGCGTCTATGTCGATTACAGCGGTAAATTGCAGCGTGCGCAAATCGACAATGAAGTTTAAGGGAAAGGGGATAGAGAGATGAAAGTCGTCGTATTAGGTGCAGGCTTGATGGGGAAGCAGGCGGCTCGGGACTTGGTCGCTGACAATGCTGTGGAATTGGTGTTCTTAGCAGATCGGAATACTGAACAGGCCAAACTCTTCAAAGAACAGCTCGGCAGCAGCAAGCTGGAAGTGCTGGAATTGGATGCGGCCAATGATGAAGCATTGGCGGCAGTGATTGCAAAAGGAGATATCGTCATCAATGCCCTTTTCTATACCTTCAATGAAAAAGTGGCGGCTACTGCGCTTGAATGCGGTGTCCACGCTGTAGATTTGGGCGGCCATATTGGCGGAGCGACGGATGCTGTGCTGGAATTGCATGAACAGGCACAGCAAAAGGGCGTCACGCTCATTCCTGACTTAGGGGTAGCGCCTGGAATGATCAACATCCTCGCAGGATATGGTGCCAGCAAGCTTGACCAGGTCTCTGATATCCGTTTGTATGTCGGGGGCATTCCTGTCCATCCGGAACCGCCGCTCGAATACAATCATGTTTTTTCGCTGGAAGGCGTGTTCGACCATTACACGGATAAATCCCATGTCATCCGTGAAGGGAAACTGTTGGAAGTTGAATCCTTATCTGAAATTGAACATATCGAGTTTGAAGGCTTCGGTGAATTGGAAGCCTTCCATACATCTGGAGGAACGTCGACGTTGACGGATACCTTCAGCGATGTAAATTCACTGGAATACAAAACATTGCGCTACAAAGGCCATGCCGAGAAATTTAAACTATTGGTTGATTTGGGCTTTACCGACCGGACAAAAACAGTCCAAGTGGAAGGTCATGAAGTGAAGCTGCGTTCGGTCTTGAAGGCTGTGCTGGAACCCATAACGGCACTTGGGGACAAGCAGGATGCTGTCGTTCTGCGGGTAATGGTGTCAGGCGTGAAGGCTGGTGAGGATATCAGCTATGAATACAATATGGTGACGGTGAAAGATCCTGATACGGGCGTTACCGCAATGGCGCGTGCGACCGCCTATACCATTTCAGTTGTCGCACAGATGATCGGCAAAGGCATAATCGATAAGGCGGGTGCCTACCCACCGGAAATGGTTGTTCCAGGAGACGAATATATTGCAGAGATGGCAAAGCGCGGTGTAGAAATCAAAGAAACCGTTCACCGTTCAGCTCTTCAGAATTAAAGGTTTGTGTGTATCTATAGAACAAAGAGCGCTAAAGTATGTATGGTCAAACAGTAAAAGAGGGATGGCCCCAGACGGCGCCATCCTTCTTTTCATTTCTTATAGAAGTTCTTCCACTTTTTTCGGGACCAGCATTTTCAGGCTGGCAGGCTGAATCTCGATGTCGAGTGGCGTGGTCAAATAGATTTCGCCATCGGTATCCACATCGAGTTCTTCTTCTGTTTTGATGGAAATGGATTTTCCCTGGTAATGGGTGATATGCTCCAATTCCTCTGCGACCACTTCAGGCTGTGATAAAGAAAACCACTCTCGTAAAGCGGCCAAAGATGAAGTTTGGATAATAAACAGGTCCAGCAGTCCATCTGTCGGGTCGATCGTTGCGAGTGGAAAGTTGTGTGTACCGATCGACTTGCCATTCATGACAAGCACCAGCACACCCTCCTCGGCATAGCTGATTCCGTCAATCTTCAAATGCACTGGAAATGGTTCTGCCTGCCGCATGGACTGAAGCGCGCTCATGAAATAGCTGATTTTTCCATAACGTTCTTTTAGGTGGGGATCAATGTTTGAAGAAGCATCAGTAATCAGGCCGATGCCGGCAAAATTGAGAAAAGAGCCGCCGTTGATTTTTCCTGTATCGATCTCTTTAATTTCCCCATTGACCAATTCTGAAGCCGCTAAGTCCAAGTCTAAAGGAATGTTCAAGGTGCGTGCGAAATCATTACAGGTACCACTTGGAATAATAGCCATTGGAGGCGGAGCGGGAACGGAGGCCAAAGCGCGGACCGCAGAATGGACAGTTCCATCGCCTCCGGCAATAAACAGAATATCCGCATGCGTAGCAGCAGTTTGGCAGGCATTCTCGAATTCCTCCGGCGAATCGGTTTTGATCAGCTCGAGTGACTTGGACGCTTCAGCCAGATGAGGTACAGCCAGCCGCAGAACAGAGTCTACCGTAGACGCTCCTGCATTGCCGTTATACAATAATACGGAACGATTGAACTTAGGCATTTCATATGTCCTCCTGTACTTCTATTTGCTTATATAATTCCACTAATCAAGAATACATAAACAATGGAAGCCAGTAAAATGAAAGCAACTATAAAAAAGAGGTGCCAATATGACAATTAAATTATATTACCAGGATTCGGAAATTTCAGAAGCTCGTGTGGGCGTGATGGACAGCGGAAAGGATGCAGCCGGCTATTACGCTATCCTGGACCAAAGCTGCTTCTATCCTGAAGGCGGCGGACAGCCGGCGGATCAGGGAGAGATTGGACCTGCCAAAGTGCTGGATGTACAGTCTGTCGAAGGCGAAATCCGTCATTACACAGATATTCAGCTGCCGAAAGGCAACTTTTCTGCCAATGTGGATTGGCAAAGAAGATGGGATCATATGCAGCAGCACGCGGGGCAACATTTACTGAGTGCTTTGCTTGAAGACGATTTCGGTTTCAAAACCCAAAGTTTTCATTTAGGAAAAGAACGGGTCTCCATCGATTTGGACTTGGATTCGGCAACAAAAGAACAACTGCTGGCGGTTGAGAATAAGGCGAATGGGTTAATCCGCCAATGCCTTTCAATTTCCGAACGCTGGATCACTTCCGAACAAGCAAAAGAGCTGAATCTGAGAAAGCCGCCGGTAGTGGAAGGGGACATTCGGCTGGTTGAAATTGCAGGAATTGATTTCAATCCCTGCGGAGGCACCCATCCCAAAAATACAGCGGATATCGGTTTGTTGAAGATCATCTCTACAGAGAAAGCCAAAGGCGGAATGCGGGTTTATTTTTTATGCGGTGATCGTGCCTTGCAGCATTTTAACTTTTTGATGGAAACGACTGATAAACTGGTGACTCAACTGAATGCACCGGCTGCCGAATTGCCGCAGGCAGCGAAAACTCTATTGGCAGACAAGGCGTCTGCTGACAAAGCAATCAAAAATCTTCAGGAACAACTGCTGAACCTGGAAGCTGAGACGATTAATCCGGCTAATGGAATTATAGAAAAGCTCTTTGAAGGCCGTCCGATTAAGGAACTGCAGCAGCTTGCCCGCTTGGTGATTGTTAAAAATCCTTCAGTAACCGTGCTGTTCATCAGTACTTCAGAAGGAGATGTACGCTTTGTCTGTGCAAGAGGGGAACAGGCGCCGGGCGATATGCGTGAAGTGTTGCAGCAACTTTTGGCGTTGACTAGAGGCAAAGGCGGAGGAAACGCACAATTTGCTCAAGGTGGCGGTGCTACCGATAACTCACCGGAAATATTCAAGGATGTTTTCCGGTCAGCCCTAAAAAATTTCAAGTGAAATGTGTAACTTTTCCAGTGCTTCTCTGTCTAATGGAAAAAGGGATGTCTGAAAGGGCGTGAGTGGTCATGAAGAAGAAAAAAATCTGGCTCATTGCTGCCATTGCGATTGCAGTTGCCGGTCTGGCGTTTGTTTTTTTCAATGATAAAGTATCAGTCAGCGCTTCCTCTGTTGCTTTAGCGGAGCAGGGGTGGAAAGCCAATTTCTCTTCATCGCTCCATCAGGAAGCCATTGATAAGGGGTATATATACATCACGGATGAAAATGGTGACCGTGTCGACACCGAAATGTTTATCCATGAAAATGGAAAGACGCTGGAAATTCGGGGGATCCCAATAGGTGAATACCAATTGCATATCAAAAATGCAGCATTAAAGAACAGTTTTATGAAAAGTTTAGTGGATACAGAAGTTTCTTTCGCTGTACAGGAACAACTGGAAAAACTATCAGGTGAAGAAGAGTTGCGGAACTATTTCGCGCGTCTGATGGAAATGCAACAAAACAACCGGCAATTCGGAGGCATCATGCAGGAAGGCAGTGAAGAGACCGCGGAATCCGCTGACTCTGCAGCAGGTGAAAGCGGAAGCTCGGG
Organism: Planococcus sp. SE5232; assembly: GCF_050686535.1. Classification (NCBI taxonomy): domain Bacteria; kingdom Bacillati; phylum Bacillota; class Bacilli; order Caryophanales; family Caryophanaceae; genus Planococcus; species Planococcus sp. SE5232. Next base: position 748,016 of record NZ_JBOGCP010000001.1, read on the forward strand.
AGCGAATGGGGATTATTCGACTACCAATAACCAGGTGGAAGGTGTGGATGAAGCCGATCTTGTGAAAACGGATGGTTCGTATATCTACTCCATCAGTGAATCGCGTGTGGTGATTTCGGATGTCCAAAATCCGCAGGAGATGGTGGTCGCAGCTGAGCTGCCCTTTACAGAAGAAACCTACCCGCAGCAGCTTTTCTTATCGGAAGATACATTGGTGGTCATGGGAAGCCGTTTTTCAGCCATGCCAATCGATAACTTTCAGCTGCCGCACAGCCAATTGCCGCATTTAGGCATCACCTCTGTCTATTTATATGACATCAGTAGCCCCGAATCTCCTCAGTTGATCCGTGAATTCGGCGCTGAAGGAAATTTAAGTGGCGCAAGGCTGGCAAACAATGTCCTTTACTTTGTCACCAACGTCTATCCGGATTATTGGGTGCTGGAAGAGCAAGATGAACCTGAACTGCGGCCGCATCGGTATGACTCAAATGACGGAGGCGAGCTTCAGCCTCTGCCTTATGACAGCATCGCGGTTTTGCCGGGGACTATGGAGGGCAGCTACAGCGTCATTACAACCATCGACTTGAATGCTCCTGAAACCAACGACATCTCGACAGAAGGGTTTTTAGGAGGCAATGAGCAGCTTTACATGAATGAAGAAAGTCTCTATTTAACAGCGTCTGCTTATGTTCCGTTGGATGAGGAGCAAATGCCGGGCAACAGGGAAATGGCTATCTGGCTGCCACAGCAGGCAAATACTGAAGTCTTTAAATTCAGTTTGAGCGGAACAGCTGTCGATTTCCTCGCTTCTGCAGAAATAACAGGTTCTTTGCTCAATCAGTTTTCCATGGATGAATACAATGGCTACTTTAGGGCAGTAACAACAGAAGGAATTGCATGGGACTTGACTTCCCCGTCGAAAAATCATCTGTTCATCCTCGATGGGCAGATGAACCAAGTGGGATCAGTGGAAGATCTGGCTCCCGGAGAACGGATCTATTCAGCCCGTTTTATTGAACAAAAAGCCTACATGGTGACTTTTAAAGAAACGGATCCGCTTTTCGTCATTGATGTTTCTGTCCCATCTTCTCCAGAAGTGCTCGGAGAACTGAAAATACCGGGCTTCTCAAATTATCTTCACCCGTTGGATGAGAATCATTTGATCGGCTTTGGCTATGATACGAAACTGGTGCCAGTAAAAGGCGGAGAACCTCGGGTCGTGACAGGCGGCATGAAAATTTCTTTATTTGATGTCAGCGATTTTACTGACCCACTTGAAAAAGATACAGAGATTATCGGTGGACCCGGAACCTATTCGGCGCTCCAATATGACCACAAAGCATTGTTCACGCATCAGGAAAAAAACCTGTTTGGTTTTCCTGCTGCGCTATACGCAGAAACGGGTGGTGACTATGTGGAGTTTGAAGGGGAAGGTGCACTGATCTACACAATTACACCAGACGGAATTTCACAAGCAGCAAATTTAATTGAACAAACCGATGACCAATACGAAGACTGGAATACGGCCATTCAGCGCATCCTCTATGTTGGCGGGGAATTGTACACAGTGGCAAATGGTGAAATCAAAAGCTATGGATTGGATACATTCGAACCAATCGGTAGTCTGGTGTTTGATAAATAGCGGGAAGAGGCGTGTTTTTATCGCCCTCTTCTTTTTTTTTATGTTTTCAATTAGCAGAAAAAGGGAAGTTGAGAAGTATTCTGAAAACTATAACTGGAGGGATATCGATGAAAGCAGTAACGTTTCAAGGAACAAAAAATATGCAGGTGAAAAATGTTAAGGATCCTGAACTTCAGAAAAAAGACGACATCATTGTAAAAATAACTTCAACTGCTATTTGCGGTACAGATTTACATATTTATCAAGGTGCATTGCCGACGACAAAAGACACCGTCATTGGCCATGAGCCAATGGGGATTGTGGAAGAAGTCGGACCGGATGTCACCAAAGTGAAAAAAGGCGATCGCATCGTCCTTCCTTTTAACGTCAGCTGTGGCCACTGTTTTTATTGCAGCAATGAATTAGAGAGCCAATGTGACAACTCAAATGGCAATCCCCATTTCGATACGGGCGGGTATTTTGGGTTAACGGAGCGCTATGGCGATTATGCAGGAGGGCAAGCTGAGTATCTTCGCGTACCTTATGGCAATTTCATGCCTCTTGTTATTCCTGAATCCTCCGAATTGGAAGATGAATCATTGCTGTTCCTATCAGATGTCCTGCCGACAGCCTGGTGGAGTGTTGAAAATGCCGGCGTAAAAAAAGGGGATACCGTAGTTGTTCTGGGATGTGGCCCCATTGGACTCATGACACAGAAATTCGCTTGGATGCAGGGTGCAAGCCGCGTTATTGCAGTGGATGAGATTCCTTACCGAATGGAACTTGCCAAAAAAATGAACAATGTAGAAATTGTTGATTTCAGTAAACATGACAACACGGGCGCGCTGATCCACGAGATTACGCAGGGGGGCGCGAATGTCGTCATTGATTGTGTAGGGATGGACGGCAAAAAGTCACCAGCAGAAGCCGCCCAGCAAAAGCTGATGCTGCAAGGTGGTACGCTCAGCGCCATTAACATTGCGAAAGACGCTGTCAGCAAATTTGGTACCATTCAATTGACTGGTGTTTACGGACTGACTTACAATATGTTCCCGCTGGGTAACATGTTCGAACGGAATGTCACCTTGAAAATGGGACAGGCACCCGTTATCCACTTGATGCCGATGCTGTATAAAAAAATCGAAAATGGCGAGTTTGATCCGCGCGAAATCATTTCGCATATCGTGCCGTTGGAAAGTGCCAGTGAAGCTTATCAAATCTTCAATGACCATCAAGACAATTGTACGAAAGTCGTCCTGAAACCATAACTTCCCACGCACGATAAAAATTTTATTAAACGTCCCGATTTACTGGGGCGTTTAATTTTTTGCCTATGTGCGTTATGATGAGTACAGAAACCGACAGCGAGAGGAGAGACGCATGTGGCGCAAATAGGAGAGACTAGGCGTGAACTCGCGTTGGATTGTTTTTTGCTGGCTGGCAGAATCATGATGGAAAGTGGAGCTGAAACTTATCGTGTTGAGGATACGATGATCCGGATGGCGGTATCACAAAATATGGTGAATTCCCATTGCTTCGTAACACCCACAGGCATCATGTTTTCGCCAAGTGAAGAGCTTGCTACACGATTTGTCCGCATCAATAACCGGAGTACCGACTTGGAACGGGTGGCGCTTATCAACTCGGTTTCACGCAAACTGGTATCCGGCGAATATACATTGCAACAGGCTTATGATGAAATGATGATCATTGACCAAACCAATTACCGAACCAGTGTATGGGTGCAGACGCTGGCTGCTTCGGTGGCGAGTGCCTGCTTTTTTATTTTATTGGGTGGCAGTTGGTCCAATATTCCTTTTCCTTTTGTAATCGGTGGAATCGGGTTCATCATAGTAGAAACCATACTGATCGAGACACGTGTAAAAATATTTGCTGAATTCATTGGTGCTTTTGTCATCGGAATACTCGCATCCATCGCTGTTTATACCGGAATCGCGACAAATTTGGATACGCTGATCATCGGTTCCATCATGCCGCTGGTTCCGGGATTGCTGATTACCAATGCGGTACGTGATTTAATGGCAGGTTATTTCGTATCAGGATTATCCAAGGGAGCGGAGGCTTTTTTGACGGCATTTGCTATCGGTGCTGGAATCGCAGTAGTACTATCATTTTAAGGGGGTAATCAGATGAACTGGCCATTGGAAGCATTTCTCAGTTTTTTGGCAGCAGGCGCGTTCGGTGTCATCTTCAACGCCCCGCGCCGGACCCTGGTCAGCTGTGGGTTGGTCGGGATGAGCGGCTGGCTCATCTACCGCGCATTCTTTCTGGCTTTTGATGACTCGGTTCAGGCTTCTTTTGCCGGCGCATTTGCTGTTTCGATTGTGGCACATTTGCTGGCTAAAAAATTCCGGATGCCGATGATTATTTTCAGTATCGCTGGAATTATTCCATTAGTGCCGGGAAGCAAGGCCTACAACGCTATGAGAAACATCGTTGAAAACAATCACTTGGAAGCTATCGCTTTTGCTTCCGAAGCATTGATGATTTCCGGAGCTGTTGCGATGGGGCTGGTTTTTGCTGAAGTGCTGATGCAGCTGTACTTTAAGCGGCAGGCTAGAAGAATACAAAGAAAAATGGGCCTGACACAAGAATAATTCTTGTTTGTCAGACCCATTTTTATGTTTTGGGAATATGTTGGTTGGGTGGACTTTTCGTGTTGTCCAGCTGCAGTGCCCAGATTCTAGGGTCATAAGCCACGCTGGCTGTGCGGCAAAGAACGCCACACTGCTGGTCTGCCTAAGACCTTATTGCTCCTGCAGCACTCTGTGCTTCGTCGCAAAGAGATGACTCAAACTACCTTTGAGCCATCTCTTGCCTGTCGGAGCTGAACGGCCGTTTCCGCTTTTCTTTGTCCAGCTCCAGCAGCCAGCCCCTCGAGTCGCTTCAGCCTTACCCGCAATGGCAAAGAACGCCATTACCGGTAAGGCTTCCAGCGCTTGTCGGGGCTTAACGGCTGCTTCCGTTTTTCTGTCTACCCCAACCATTTCTCCAAATCTTCGGCACTCATCGGGTGGCCGATGATGTAGCCTTGGAGGCTGTCGCAGCCCATGGCACGCAGGAGTTCAAATTGTTCGTTTGTCTCAACGCCTTCTGCTGTTACTTGGAAGTCGAGAGATTTTCCGAACTGGATCATGCCGTTGATCAATTTTTGTATTTTTTCTTGTTTAGTGATCGACTGTATGATCATTTGATCTATTTTTAATGAAGATATTGGCAACATAAGCATATAGCGGAACGAAGCGTAGCCAGTCCCAAAGTCATCTAATGCAAAACTTATGCCTGCTTGGTGAAGAGTTTTCATTTGTGCCATGATCGAACGTTCTGCTTCGGCTTCGAGAGCGAATTTCTCAGTGATTTCGATCATCAATGAACTGGCTTGGCAATTATTGACCTTCAATTGTTCAAGCAGCATCTTCGCCATATCCTTGTCCCTGAATTCACGGATGGATGAGTTGATGCTGATCTGCAGATCGATGTCTTTGGATTTCCAGTCTTTTAATTGTTTGCACGCTGTTTCAATAACGAAGCTGCCGATTTCATTGATCAAGCCATTTTCTTCTGCAATCGGGATGAGCTCATCCGGCGTGACGACACCGATTTCTGAATCGGTCCAACGCACCAATGCTTCGACGCGCTCCACTTTACCGTTCTTCAAATTGACCTGTGGCTGGTACAAAAGCTGCAAATTCTTACGGTCCAATGCGTAGATGAGCCGTTTTTCGATAAGCGCTTTACGATTCAACCGTTCATGGTCATCGGATGTCAACGCGGCAATAGCACTGCCCCCGCGATCTTTCACTTTTTTGATTGTTGCATAGGAAGCTTTGATCAAATGCATGAAGCTCTGCTGATCTTCGGGGTATTTTGTAATGGCGCCGCTGATGGTCATCGGCACCGCCGTACCCTTCAGGTAAATCGGATGTTGCTGAAGATAATGGAGAAATCCTTCGATAAACCAATTGCTTAAAGGGGTTACTAAAGCAAACTCATGCAGACCGGCACGTGTGATGATGGAATCGGAAAAGTACATCCGCAGGCGCTTGGTGAATTCGGTGAGCAATTCGTTTTCCGTGTCTGTATCGGAAACATCGCGCAGCGTATAGAAACGGTCAATATCCAGAAAAATAAAGGAGAAATGCCGACCTTCTTCTATGTATTCATTGACTACCTGCTCAAGCCGATGACGATTTTCCAATCCAGTCACAGGATCGATAAAAGCGATTTCTTCGAGATGCTGTTGGGCTTTCTTATTTGCTGTAATGTCTTTTTCCAGGAAAATATAATACGTGTCTTCACTCGAAAGTTGCATCGGAATTGCTGTCAAATCAACCCAATAAACTTCACCGTCTTTTTTCACCTTTTTCGCTTCGCCGTTCCAGACATTCCCTTCTCTTAACGTAGAAAGAATGGAATCGACGAATTGAACTTCTTCTTCACCGTCTCCAAACATATGCCATACAGGCTTGCCTAAGATTCGTTTCGGAGTCCATTTGCTCAATTTCAGGAACAATGGATTTGCATATGTGATCAAAAATTCTTCATCAAAATACAGCAGCATGAACGAGTCGTCCAAACCATTTCGTAATTGATTTAATTCTTTAGGGGCAGAGCCGTCTTCATCCGCTTCATCGAGTTCATAGATGGTCATGACGAACTGTTCGTTGTCGGATGTATAGGATTTGGCTACTACTGTTGTATACGCTTTTATGCCCTCGCTCAATTCTATTTCCACATCTTCAAATCTTACCGGTTCCTCAGTATGTAGTAATTTATCCCATGGATGTTTGCTTAATGCAGCTTTTTCGGGATTCATATAAGGAGAAAGCTGTCCTTTGACTGCTTCGGATTCTATTTGGAAAACGCGCTCGGCATGCTGGTTGCACCAGACAATCAAGCCGTTTTTATCGATTATGATGATGGGGAAAGGGATATGATTAAAAACGAGGGTATCAGCCAGTTTTCCTTGCAATTCGCTCATTCATTAACGCTCCTTAACCGTAGTTATTTTCATTATAAAGAAGAAAAGGTCTATCGTCATCCTTTTCAAAATAATCTCTACAGGAAATTCACGGATTTTTCACTATCCTTTCGCTGGTAATCGTGAGAGAATAGGCATAAATCATATGAAAATAGAGGTAAGAAAATGTTTAAGAAACTTTTTGTATTATTATTCCTAATTATTAGTATACCTTTTTCGGTTCAAGCGCATACAACTTTATTGTCCTCAACGCCCGCTGAAGGCGAAAATGTAGCTGAAGCTTTAGAGGAAGTGCAACTGGTTTTCGGTACGAAAATCGAAGAAGGCAGCACAATGACAATTGAAGGAGAAAGTGAGTCTTTCGAATTCGCCAATATTGCTATTGCAGAGGACACGATGGTGGGGGATTTTAAGGAAACCTTACCGAATGGATCGTATCGTATTCTATGGAATATTATCGGAGAAGACGGACATCCGATTGAAGGAGAAGTAGCGTTCGGTGTCTCTATTGAAGCTGAGGAAGAAGTGGAGACTTCGCCAGTCGAGACTGAGGTAGCGGAAGAGCTGGCAAACCCAGTCGTTGAGTCTGCTGAAGGTGAGTCTGGCGGTAATTTGATGGTGACCGTCTTGCTTATCCTTGCTGCTGTTTTGGTCATCTATGGAATCTATAAATTGCTGTTGAAGAAAGAATGACGTTTTTCACCGCATTTGCCGATGTCTTGCTGTATATCGCTTTTTCGTATCTTGCTGGGTATATCGTGCTGCAATTTGTACCGGAAGACCGAAAACCACCGCTTGCTGAATCTAAAATTCTGCTCCTGCTCAGTGCCACAGGCATCGTTCTGCTGTCATTTTTCCCGGTTTATGAACTCGTGGTCTTTCTGCAGGGCAGCCAAGGCTGGGGAGAAGCTTGGCTGAATGCCATTACCGGGTTTCGGATTGGACAGGGATGGTTGATCACTTTGCTGCTCAGTATCATCCTGTCTCTCACCATCTATTTTGGCGGCAGTCGGCATATCCAGGGATTGTATTTGTTCCTGCTTATTTTGACAGTCGGTTTCTATAGCCATATTTCGACGCTTGACCTTTGGACTGGATTTGCGCTTCAATCAATTCATATTCTCTTTCTGTCGATGTGGGCTGGAGTTTTGCTCCATGTGGCTTGGTTTACAAAAGATGGAGCGAACTGGCGCAGTTTTCTGGCCTGGTTTACGCCTTTTGCCTTTTTCTGTGTAGCTGCGGTTATTGCCAGCGGAATCGTCATCATGTTCTTTTTCGTGGCACCATCCGATTATGCAAACTCTTGGGCTTTGCCTTATGGGCAATTGCTGCTGTTGAAACATATAAGCATCATTCCGGTGCTGCTGGCAGCATTAATCAATGGATTTCTCAACAAACAGAAAGTGTTTCAGCAGTCTTGGTTGAAGCTTGAAAGCGTTTTGTTGCTTGTCGTCTTTGTCTTTACTGCTTTTATGAGCAAGCAGGCACCGCCTCATGATGTTAATGATACCTTGCGTATCGAAGGCGGTGGATGGTTTATTGAACAATTGGCTGGTCCATTATACATCCCGTTTACAGCTGGACTGGATTTGACGTTGAATGGCTCGCTGCTGATGGGGCTGAGCTTGCTCTTACTGGCATTGATGCTATTGGGCTTTTCCCGTCAGTTGAATGCCTGGCTGTCGTTGTTGTTCGGTATTGGATTCATTATCTGTTTTTATGCAGGATTGATGTTGAGTCTTTCATTTTAATTAATTTACAGCCAATCTTCCGGGATTGGTTTTTCTATGGAAAGGAGTGGGGAAATGGAACGTTTAAAAGGGATTTCCATGATATTGATCGGGGCCATACTGTGGGGAGCTACAGGTCCTTTGATGGAATGGACAATGGAAGTTTACGGTATCTCTGTACCGTTTCTTTTAACCATTCGTTTGACCGTAGCGGGTCTTTTGTTGCTTCTGTTCCTGAAACTGAAAGGCGTCCGAATTACAGCAATTTTTCGCAATAAGTATTGGGTTCGGCCCTTGCTGATATTCTCGATATTGGGAATGCTTGGTGTCCAGTACAGCTTTGTCGCGGCCATTGAAGCAAGCAACGCAGTAGTGGCGACATTGATGCAGTTCTTGGCTCCTGTTTATGTCATTCTGTTTGTTTCCATGACCCATAAAAAAATGCCGCCCAGCTACCAGATCATCGGAATGGTCGGCACTTTAGCCGGGTTATTTCTATTGCTGACCAATGGCAGGCCGGATCAACTGATCATCAGTGGAGAAGCTTTTTTCTGGGGCATCCTCGTGGGATTGGCTTTCACCTTCTATACGCTGTATCCAGCGCGGCTCATGCAGGAATGGGGAGTTTTGGTTGTTGTGGGATGGTCGATGCTTTTTGGCGGGGTTTTCCTGGGGCTGGTAAACCCGGTTTTCCTGTCAGATGAATGGCCGATTTTAACCGAGCCGCCTGTTATTGGGGCAATCATCGCGATCATCTTCATCGGAACAGCAGCTTTCGTCCTGTTCCTCAGCAGCATGCGTTATATCACGGCAGTTGAAACCAGTATCTTGTCATCACTTGAGCCTTTAACGGCAATGGTCATTTCCATGTTCTGGTTCGGCCAGGTCCTGTCGCCGGTTCAAATGCTCGGCGCGCTGTTGATGCTGGTGTTCGTCACGTGGCTGTCGCTTGCAGGAAGTACGAAAAAGAAAAAAGGGCGGACTCAGGAGCCGCAGTCTTCTGAATAAACATAGATAAAGCAAAACTAGTTTTGCTGAGCTTGTAGACAAAAGAATATTGCTGTCATTTAAAGCATGAATACACATTTCATCCTGTTTAAACCGGATCCTGCGCTTCAGGCGGACGCTTTCCACGGGCTCGCGCCGAACTAACTCGGACTGGCGCCCGAGTGGATTTCGGCACTTCGCTGTCCCCGCAGGAGTCGCCGCCTGGCGCTCCGGATCCTTGAGTGAAGGGTTTTCTAGATTTGTTGGGACTATTCTTTCTAGAACAGACGAGCAAGCTTCTCTCTTTGATTGAAGCAACATGCCCCAAGCGGGCTGGCCACGAAGACTCCTGTGGGACAGCGAAAGCTGAAGACCCCGCAGGAACGCAGTGACGAGGAGGCTGAAGCTGAGCCCACGGAAAGCGAAGTGGCCGGACCGGTTGGGGATTATGCACTGCTATACATTTTGGTCAGGCTTTGTCTACACTCTGAGCAAAACTAGTTTTGCTGATTGCTGCCTATATAATTTTAATGTCAGCGATGCCGCTTAAAACGGCATCGCTTTTACGTGCCAAAATAGAAATCTCTATTCGATATCTGAAAATTATGGCATACTATTCAGTACAAAGGTTCGAGTATCGAAACGTTTAGGAGGCACGTCCATGAAAACAGTTTTTTCATATGCCAAACCATATAAATTTTATATTGTGATTGCACTGATTTTAATGCTTCTGGAACTGACGGTTGAATTGATGCAGCCGCTTGTCATTGCCAGCATCATTGATGAAGGAATTGTGGCAAGGGATCAGGACGTCATCATCCAGTTGGGAATCGTGTTGATGGCCTTATCCGTCATCGCTTTTGTTTCCGGAATCGTCAATTCTTATTTTGCGGCGCATGCTTCGCAAAGCTTTTCATTTGATCTTCGGCAGGCCGTCTACGGACGCATCCAATCATTTTCATTGGCCATGTTCAATAAATTTCCGGCTTCCGGTTTGATCACACGGTTGACGAGCGATGTAACGCTGGTCCAGCAGGTTCTGTATATGGGCTTGCGGATTATGCTGCGTGCTCCTTTGCTTGTGGTGGGAAGTATGATCATGGCATTTGTCGTCAATCCTAAACTGGCTTTCTATTTGGTGATTGTTTTTCCATTTCTGCTTATTTTTCTGTATGTCATGGTCAAAAAAGGAGTCAGCTATTTTGGTTTTGTCCAAAAACGGCTGGATCGGGTCAACCGGATCGTTCAGGAGAATCTGCAGGCTGTGCGTCTGATCAAAGCCTACCTTCGTGGGAAATACGAAACCAATCGCTTTGCAGAAGTGGCAGGCTCTCTAAAAATAGATACTGTAAAAGCTTTCAGGATCATGGAAATCATCCTGCCGATTTTATTGTTCGGTATGAACCTTTCCTTGCTTGCTGTTTTATGGTTCGGGGCATTTGAAATTCGGAGCGGCGGAGCACAGATCGGTGAACTGGTGGCCATCGTCAATTATGCGATGCGGATGACAGGTGCTTTCTCCATGTTTTCCTTCATCATCATGATTTTTGCCCGTGCGAAAGCTTCTTCCGAGCGGCTTGAAGAAGTGCTGCTGGCGGAGGATATCCGTGAAAAAGAGGAAGTTGGAGAAAGTGAAGCCATCCACCGTGGTGAAATCCGTTTCGATAACGTTTCGTTCACCTATCCGGAAACTACCCGGCCTGTGCTGAAAAATATCTCTTTCCATTTGAAAGCCAATGAAAAACTGGCGATCATGGGAGCGACAGGATCGGGGAAATCCTCTTTGCTGCAGCTGATTCCACGGTTTTATGATGGAACTGAGGGAACGGTGTCGGTGCATGGCCGTGATGTCACGAAATGGTCGCTGCGGGCATTGCGCAAAACGATTGGCATCGTGCCCCAGCAATCGCTTCTGTTTACAGGAACTATCTCCAATAATCTTTCCTGGGGCAAAGATGAAGTGGTGCAGGAGGAACTGGCTGATGCAGCCATCAAGGCCCAGATCCATGAAACGGTGGAACGTTTTCCGAAAGGGTATTTTACCCGCGTCGGACAAAAAGGCGTCAATTTATCCGGGGGCCAAAAACAGCGGCTGTCCATTGCGCGCGCCTTGGTGCGCAAGCCTTCGATTTTAATTTTGGATGACAGCACCAGTGCGTTGGATGTCAAAACCGAGGCGGCGTTGTGGGAAGAGCTGGACCGGGAAGAAGCGACAATGCTGATGGTCACGCAAAAAATCAGGACGGCGATGAGAGCCGACCGTATTTTGCTGTTGGAAGATGGCATGATTTCAGCTTATGGGACGCATGAAGAGCTGATGAAGAGCTCCGAACTGTATCGCCAGATTGCAATGTCCCAGCAGGAAGAGGAGGTTGATGAATATGTTTGATGCGATTCGCCGTCCTTTCGGCCATGAACCGATCCTTACCAAGGAAGACTTGAAGAAAAAGAAAGACGACAAGAAAACAGAGCGTGCGGAAAATTGGAAATCGACGCTGCTGAAAATCTGGAGACTGGTGGATGAGCAGCGCTTCCTGCTGATCGTGGTAGTGGCGCTTGTTTTCGTCAGCTCGGCTTTGGCCCTGCTTGGTCCGTATTTAATCGGCTTCATCATCGATGAATACATTGTTCCGCAAAGTTTCAATGGGATGGGAATTGTGGTGCTGTGGTTGATTGTCGTGTATATCGGCCATTCCGTTTCTCTGTACCTGCAGAACTTTTGGATGGTGGGGATTGCCCAGCAGGTGATTTTCCGCATGCGGACGCGGCTCTTTTCACACCTCCAGCGCTTGCCTGTCACTTTCTTTGACAAGCGCCAGCATGGAGAATTGATGAGCCGGATGACGAATGATATCGAAAATGTTTCTTCGACATTGAACACGTCCTTCATCCAAGTGTTTTCAAGCATTTTGACCTTGACCGGTACGGCAATCGTCATGCTGACGCTTAGCCCGTTATTGACGTTATTGACGCTGATCATCATTCCGCTCATGTACATTTCCATTCAATGGATCACCAAGCGCACAGGCCGCCTCTATAAAGAGCAGCAGAAAGCGATCGGGGAATTGAACGGAATGATTGAAGAAACGATTTCCGGACAAAAAATCATCAAAGCCTTTTCTCAGGAACCGCGTGTGATGGAAGAGTTCCGGGAGAAAAGTGAGCGGCTCCGGCGTGCAGGATTCTGGGCATGGACCTATGCCGGGTTCATTCCAAAAGTGATGAACTTCCTCAACAACGGCAGTTTTGCGATTGTGGCCGGTGTCGGGGGGATCCTGGCGCTCAATGGTTCTGTATCGATCGGTGTCATCGTGATTTTTACGGAGTACTCACGGCAATTTACACGTCCGTTGAACGACCTGGCTAACCAGTTCAATACCGTCCTGTCGGCAATCGCCGGCGCTGAACGGGTTTTCTCCATCATGGATGAGACGGAAGAAAAGGATGACCAGGTCTTCAATGTCGAAAAGAAATTGGAAGGCGAAGTGATCTTCGACCGTGTGTCCTTTAAATACGAAGGAACAGAAGAAGACTGGACCATCCGTGATGTCAGCTTCACCGTCGGCATTGGCCAAACCGCGGCGCTTGTCGGGGCAACCGGTGCAGGGAAAACAACAATTATGCAGTTATTGGCGCGCTTTTATGATGCCAATGAAGGAGAAATCCGGTTGGACGGCACGCCGATTGCTGACATGCCACGTGAAACATTGCGCAAGCAAATCGCTTTCGTGCTGCAGGACCCTTTTCTCTTCGAAGCGACCGTCAGTGACAACATCCGCTACGGCAAATTGGACGCTACGGATAAAGAGGTGGTGGAGGCGGCAAAAGGTGCAAACGCACATGACTTTATCGAAAAGCTGCCGAATGGCTATGACACGATCTTGACTGGAGACGGTTCAATGATCAGCCAGGGCCAGAAGCAATTGCTGTCGATTGCCCGCGCCTTGATTGCCGATCCGGTCATCCTGTTGCTGGATGAAGCGACGAGCAGCATCGATACCGTCACCGAATTGAAGATACAGGAAGCATTGGAGCGGCTTATGGCTGGGCGTACCAGCTTTGTCATCGCCCATCGATTGAATACGGTGCGAAAAGCCGATTTGGTTCTGGTTATGGAGATGGGAGAACTGGTGGAATCAGGCACACAGCAGCAATTATTGGACAAAGGCGGCATTTACGCCAATATGCTGGCTGACGCACAATTATAAAGAAGAGCCAAGTCCAGCTAAATGGACTTGGCTTTTTTCGCAGCATTCCTTACATTCCAGAGGCTATATGATACGATAAAAACAAAGAGGCATTTCATTCAATCGGAAGTTCAATGCCATTGAATGTTAACGCATAAGCTGAGGAGGCATCCCAATGGATTTATCGTTATCAATCGTTTCATTTCCGGTAGATGAACAAACAGCGGGGGACATGGCACAATTGCTGGAGAAACTGCCGGAACAGCAAAGAATGGTCCTTCATCCATCCCTATGGAGGGCAGCGGAGGCAAGAGGCTTTGCTGTGATTGCCTACACGGATCAGGAAGAACTGATCGGCTTTGCCGCAGCGGCGGATATGGTCGGGCTGCATCATTACGAGTGGTCACTGTTTGTCCATCCGGATTACCGCAGAATTTCGCTTGGGACGGCTTTGGCAGATGGTGTATCCCACGCCTTGTCGCAGCGCCAGGCTGAAAGCGAGTTGGCGGCTTTTGCAGACGACACCGAAATTGCTGCATTCATGGAAAAGATCGGCTACGGTCCAGACTTCAATGAAATCCTTCTTTCTGCAGAACCATTATCCGGAAATCCTTTGCCTGAAGGACTGGCAATTGTTCCTTACGAAGGGGAAGATGAAGCGCTGGCCGAGTTGCTGACGGCGGCATTTGATGATACGATCCTGCCGATTCTGGAGCATAATTTGGTGGATCCGGAAAGGGAGATTTGGCTGCTTAAGAAAGAAAACCAGCTGGTTGCCACTGCCACGCTGCTGACTGAAGAAGGGGCATTGTGGGTGACGGCTTTTGCTGTGCATCCTGTTCACCAAGGCAGGGGCTATGGCAAAGCGTTTTTGAAATGGTGCCGGGTGCTTGCTTCCGAGCGGGGGTTGACGAAAGTCCTGTTGGATGTCGAAACGGATAATGAAGCATTACATGTCTACGAAAAATCAGGATTCATGCGGATACAAACCATTTCTTATTGGAAGCGTAAAACCGTATAACAAAAAACCATCCGCAGGTTCCCGGCTCAGGTAAGGCGGGTAAGCGAATGGGTTTTGATGCAACACAAGCTTAAAGTTCATCCAGAGACTGAATCAATTGCTGGTTTGTCTGTATTCTTTATCTGTGCCGTCAGGATATGTGACTTCGATTTCAATTTCAGTAAATCCGTCCTCAATCCCAAAAGCGTCAATGACTTGTGTGATGACTTCGTCATCGGAAGTATCCGTTGTCAGCTCCAATTGGCTGAGTCCGGGTTCAATTTCATCCATGGCATCATTTCCAGATAAATCCGTTTCCGTCATCTGGTTTTTAAATTCAGCTTCAACTTTATCGCGGTCCTCCTCATAGCTGATTTCGATCATATCATCCATATCAGGGTAGTCGACATTGATGTCGAGCTCGGTGAAACCGAATGTTTCGCCACCGATGCTGTCCTGGTCCAATCCGCCTTCAGGAGAGGCATTTTCCGTGCCTCCAGGATCGGCAGGCTGTTCTTGGCTTTCGTTGTCCACAGGTTCCGTTACTTGCTCGTCATCACCACAGGCGGCTAACAGCAAAGCAGAAGAAAACAGCAGAGGCGCCATTATATTTCTTTTATTGAAGATCATCTGATTTCATCCTTTCCCTTAGCTTATACTTATTACTATGCACATTCCCGAATTTTCTGGAATTAATCAATAGCTTATAGAAAAGGCACCAACTGAGCCCAGCAGAGAACAAGCCGAGATTGAACGGAGCAACTTTGATGAACAACTACGAAAATGGACAGAATATCGCCGCAGCAGCCGAAAAGAACATCCGCACAGATTTCAAGGAAAGCATGACTTATGGGGAGTACTTGCACTTGGACAAGCTGTTGACAGCCCAGGAAGGGGTCAGTGGACATCATGATGAGACCTTATTCATCATCATCCACCAGGTTTCAGAGCTATGGATGAAGCTGATTTTGCATGAACTGCAGGCGGCCATCGACAATGTCAATAACGACGATCTGCAGCCGGCATTCAAGCAATTAGCACGGGTGTCACGCATCCAATCGCAAATTATCCAAGGCTGGGATGTGCTGTCGACGCTGACGCCTGCTGAATACATGGAGTTCCGCGATGATTTGGGGAATGCCAGTGGATTTCAGTCTTATCAGTATCGAATGATTGAATTTGCCCTTGGCTACAAAACTAAACATGTGCTGAAGATCTATGAAAAAGATGCGCCGCTTCATGTGGAACTTGAAAAGGCATTCAATGCGCCGGGCCTTTATGATGCAGCGATCCAAAAACTGGCCAGAAGCGGATTTGCCATCGATCAGGAAATACTGGAACGGGACGTCAGCATGGTCTACGAATCCAACGAAAGTGTGCGCGAAGCATGGAAAACCATCTATCGCGATGTGGATACCTATTGGGAGTTGTACCAATTGGCAGAGAAATTAGTGGATATTGAAGATTGGCTGCAGCAATGGCGATTCCGTCATATGAAGACGGTGGAGCGCGTGATTGGATTTAAGCAAGGAACTGGCGGCTCATCAGGAGTCAACTATTTGAAGAAAGTTCTTGATCAATATTTCTTCCCGGAATTATGGGAAATACGGACAGATATTTAGGAGGGGTTTTGTGAAGATTTACGCGCATAGAGGTTGCTCAGGGAATTATCCGGAAAACACATTAGTAGCCTTTCGTGCAGCGGCTGAATTGCCGATTACGGGTGTCGAGCTTGATGTGCATTTAACCAAAGACGGCGAAATCGTTGTCATTCACGATGAAAAAGTTAACCGCACGACAAATGGCAAAGGTTATGTAAAAGAAATGACTTTAAAAGAACTGAGGGAGCTGGATTGCGGTTCCTGGTATTCCGAAGAATGGAACGATGAAAAAATTCCGACCTTGGACGAAGTATTCGATATTTTTGAAGAAACCAACCATCGGCTGAATATCGAATTGAAGACAGATGTCTTCCCGTACGATGGATTAGCCGATAAAGTGGTCGATCTGGCTGCAAAGCGCGGATTTACGGATCGTGTGCTGATCTCTTCTTTTAACCACGAAGACGTTCAATCCATTGTCCTGGGAAAACAAGTGGAAAGCGCCATCCTGACCTTTGCAGTCCTGGTGGATGTCTACGATTATGCCCGTATTGTTGGGACGAAGCGAATCCATGTTTCCTTGCCATCGGCGTTCAGAAGAATGACTACAGACGCTTTGCGCAAGGGTGCCATAGTCTATGTCTATACAGTCAATGACCAGACTTACGCAGAAGAACTGCAAAAAATCGGAGTCCACGGCATCTTTACGGATTACCCCGAAAAGATGCTGGCACATTTCAGCTGATAGTTAAACTACGTAATTATATTTTGATGAAATTGCTCCACTACTTGTATAGTTTATATTTTTTCCTTAAAAAAGACGAATCGGATTTCTCCGATTCGTCTTTTTGGTTTACCATTTGGCGTAATGCTCCTCGATGGAACCGAGAAGCTGGGTGATCTTCAGTTTTTTGCCATCGGGATAACGGACATAACCATTATAATAGCCGAAACATTGATGGACTTCCGATTTGACGAGACGCACATCGGTTTTGGAAACACGTTCAAAAAATGGGGAGAACGTCAGTCTGACATCATCGGAAAATTTGCTGTGGATCAGCCACGTCTTCTTATAATCTTCCTTATCGTAATGGAACAAAACATCCTCATGGATTTTCGTCATTTTGCCATTTACGAAAAAAGCGTTCTCGGTCATTCCTGTGCCATCGGTCCATTTACCGCCTAAATTAAGGCCGATCACTTTTCCGAGCGAGCGTTGGGATGCCATTCCCCAGTTCCAAACGGATTCCCGCGGCCAGACGCCGCGGCCGTAATCCAATACGGCAAAGCTATCGAGTTTTTCAAATTCAAACTGTTGGCTGCCGATTTTCACCATCCCACTGACCGGCAGGGATGTATGTTTGCCGGTGAATTGGAAAGTTTGGCGATTCCAAGGGACCACGACGTTTAAGGATTCATAATCTTCGGGATGGGAAATGACTAAAAGCGCTTCCAGATCTTCTCCATCAAATTCTTTGACGCTGACTGTTAAATGTGTAGCGTCCTGACTATATACTGATTCGATTGTCATGGTTTCACTTCGGAAATAGCAAGGATCCAATGCGTTTTCAGATAGTTTTACATGTCGCGTAAAAGGAACTACAATCGTTTTTTCATAAAACCGCTGCGTTTCGTAATTAAGGAAGTACACGAAGCAGACAGTTGCATAATCCAGATGGGAAATCGTAGCCGAAAACAGGATTTCATCTCCGAACACACACCAATAATTCCATTTTTTCTTCCGCATGAAATTGCCGCGTAAATTGCTTTCCACCAATGGCTGTTTGGCATACCCAATGGCTTTTGGATTTAATTGGCCTCTTGCATCACAAAGTTTTACAAATTCAGTAAGCTCTCGTTCCACATGTTGCATTAAATCCACCTCACCATCATTCTTCTACTCTTATTGTAGCAGAACAAAAGAGGAATATCCGTTTAGGGAGGGCCGGTTCAGCCGAAAAGTCTGAAAAATAAAAATAACGCATATGTCATTAGTCGCAGTTTTCTTTTACAAAGCGTCCCGTCTCCACTGGAAGGCAAGTGTTCCTTCTCCTGCATGGACAGCAAGTGATGAGCTCAAGTCTCCGATTAGAATTTCAGCATCCGGCATCTCTTTCAACACTTCTTGTTTTAGGCTTTCGGCTTCTTTCATCACATGGCCATGCATGATCTGGAAGTGTCGGATGCCAAACTCCTCGTAATCTTTTTTCGCATGATTGATCAAATATTGAATTGCTTTTTTGTGGGATCGGACTTTGTCGATCGGCTGGAGTTCACCTTCAGAAGTAAGCTGAACAATCGGTTTAATCTGCAGCAGGCTTCCCAAATAATACTGGGCACCGCTCATTCGGCCGCCTTTGTATAACTGTGTCAGATTGCCGATCAAAATGTAGTTGCGGAAATTTGCAGTTTCCTTTTCCAGGCGTTGCGCGATTTCTTCAGCTTCAAGTCCCTGCTCCTGAAGTTTGAGGCCACGCTCGATCAAGCCTGACAAGCCATAGGATAGCGCGAGTGAGTCGATTGCATAGACCTTAAACTCGCTCATTTCAGCGCCGGCAGTAGAAGAGGCAATCGTTCCGCTGAGCTTTGCAGAAGCGTGGACGGCAATTGCGCATTCATATTCTTCTTTGAGTTTGTCGTAAAGTTCGGCAAATTTACCGGCGGATGGTTGGGAGGTTTTGGGGAATTCGGATGCCTCCTTTATCCGTCGATAAAGTTCGTCATTCGTCAGATCCACCCCATCATCAATGTATTCTTCGGTCCCAAAATGAATGTTCAACGGAACAATGTAGACGTCCGGATGGGCCTTGAATTCCTCTGTAACAAATCCTGTGGTATCCATAACCCACGCAATCGGCTTTTTCATGATATAACCCCCGTCTTTTTAGAATAGTTAGAATACAAAAACTATAACATGGATAATATTTCTGCGGTAGCAATAGCCGTCGAAGGTGAATTACTTACAAAGAAGAAGCGCGGAATCGGTTGTTGAACGATTCTATAATATCGGATTTATGTTTAATTACAATAATAAAAACAGCTGCAATCAAGGGCCAGATAATGAGCCAGACCTGAAGGATGATGGCCATTGCGATAAAACCGGAAAAGCTGGCAAGCATCGAAAGTGTCGCGCTTTTGAGCCAAGGATAAAATGCCAGGAAGAGAATGAGCATCGCCAAAAACAAATCCGGCGTTAAGCAGAACGTGACACCGATGAAAGCGGCGATTCCTTTGCCGCCGCGGTATTTGAGCCAAAACGGGAATAGATGGCCAAGAATGACAGCGAGACCCGCAACAGCGATTTCCCAGATCGGGAAATCGAAAAAGAAGCCGATCCAGACAACCAGCGCCCCTTTGCCGGCATCACCAAGAAAAGTCAAAATAAAAGCAGATTTTCCAAGGATGGCACCGGCGTTCCGAGCTCCCAGGTTGCCGCTGCGCTGCTGCCGCAGATCAACGCCTTTCCATTTGCCGATCCACCAGGCTGTCAAAAAATTACCGATAAAATAAGAAAATAGCCAGTATGCGATCATGAGGAAGCCTCCAATTTTGATAGTAAAGCAGAGTAGAAAGGCCTCCCCTGCAGAGCGGGAAGGCCTTGATGGAAAAGTTTAGTTTAGCTCTGCAGCTTCGAAAAGATAATCGCTGATGACACGAAGGCCTTTATCGAAGTTTTCCAGATGGAAATGTTCGTTGGGTGCATGGAAATTCTCTGAAGCAAGCCCGAAGCCCATCAAGACGATCGGCAAGCCAAGAATCTCATCGAATGCAGCAACGATTGGAATGGAGCCACCCATGCGGGTGAATGCAGTCGGTACACCATAGATTTTTTCATACGAGCGGCCGGCTGCCTGGATCGCAGGATGGTCGAAAGGAGTGAGGAAAGGTTTCCCTTTGTCGAACTCGGAAATCTCAACTGAGACGCCTGCAGGTTTATGGGATTCCACATGCGCTTTCAATTTTGCGACGATATCGTCGGGATCCTGATTCGGCACCAGACGGCAGGTGATTTTCGTGCTGGCTTCTGCAGGCAAAACGGTCTTGATGCCTTCACCCGAAAAGCCGCCGGTAATGCCGTTGACTTCGAGTGTCGGACGAATCCATGTGCGCTCTACAAAAGAATAGCCTTTTTCGCCGAAGTCTTCTAAAATGCCGATCTCTTTTTTCTCATGCTCAAGATCGAATTCAAGCGCTGCAAATTCTTCACGCTCTTTATCGGAGACTTCGAGTACGTCATCGTAAAAACCGTCCACTTGAATCAAGCCTTCCTGGTCACGGAACGATTGCAGGATTTCAACGATGGCATGCAGTGGATTTTGGACTGCGCCGCCGTATAGTCCGGAATGCAGATCGCCTTTTGGCCCTTTGACATCGATTTGGATGCCGGCAAGCCCACGCAATCCGTAACAGACAGCTGGGCGTCCGGGCCCTTGCATGCCGGTATCGGAAATGACGATGACATCAGCTTTCAATAATTCCTGATTTTCTTCGACATATTTCGGAAGATTGGGACTGCCGATCTCTTCTTCGCCCTCGATGATGAATTTGATGTTGACCGGCAATTCGCCATTCAGTTTCAGAAGAGCTTCAGCAGCTTTGATGTGCATGAATACCTGGCCTTTGTCATCACTTGCGCCACGGGCGTACAGTTTGTTGTCGCGCACTTGCGGTTCGAATGGAGGAGATTCCCACAGCTCCAGTGGATCCACTGGCTGGACATCGTAATGGCCATAAACCAATACGGTCGGTTTGCCTTCTGCATGCAGCCAGTCAGCATAAACAACCGGATGTCCATCGGTTTCATCGATTTTTGCGTTTTCCAGGCCAGCACTTTCAAATGCGGTGATCAGCCATTCAGCCCCTTTTTGCATATCCGCTTTATGTTCGGATAAAGAGCTGACAGAAGGGATGCGCAAAAACGTTTTTAATTCGTCCAGGTGTGCTTCCCGGTTGTCTTTGAAGTATTGGTCTATCGCTTGAGCGTTCATCAGGATCCCTCGATTCGTGTATTTTGAGTATGAAAAAATTATAACATACCAAGTTTTGGTTTTCGACAAGTGGAAATTGGCTGTGGTATAGTGTTTACTACGGAAAGAGTTCGTAAAATTATGTGTTTAAGGCACTGGAGGAAATAAAATTGTTTATAGCATTAGGTATCTTTTTGGTGATGTCGTTCTTCCTATCCGGAAGCGAAACGGCATTGACCGCAGTAAATAGGATGAAGGTCCATCTTCGCGCAGAGCAGGGTGACGCCAAGGCGCAGAAACTGCAGAAATTAATTGCGAAGCCGGACCGAATGATTACGACAATTTTAATCGGCAATAACATCGCCAACATCATGCTTCCGACCTTAGTGACCACTATTGCAATTACCAGGGGATGGGAAGTCGGGCTTGCGACGGCTATTCTGACGATTGTCCTTATTATCTTCGGAGAAGTGCTGCCGAAAACAATTGCGGCGACATTTGCTGATAAAGTAGCTTACATTGTATTCCCGGTCATCAGTTTCCTGGTCGTCATTCTGATGCCATTGACCTGGTTGCTGGCACAATTCACGAATATTTTTATCCGCATCATCTCCAAAGGTTCGGTGAAGGAAGCGACTATGACAAAAGAAGAGCTGCGGACGATGGTTGACATTGCATCGACGGAAGGTACGTTTGAAGAAGGTGAATCCGAGCGCATCAAAGGGGTTTTGGATTTCCCCCATAAAGACGTATCGGACGTCATGTCGACTCACCGAACCGATACAGTGGGCATTGCAATCGGCTCGACCTATGAAGAAGTTCGCGACTTGATCCTGGATTCCTCCTACACACGCTATCCGGTTTATGAAGAAAGCATGGACAATGTCGTCGGCTTGTTTTATTCGAAGAAACTGATCGAATGGTCAATGAATCCGAACTTGACACTGGAAGAATTGATGGACGATAACCCGCTATTTGTAGTCCAGTCGGTCAGCGTTGAAAAAGTCTTTAAGATGATGATGGCGAAGAAAAAGCATATGGCTGTTATTTTGGATGAATACGGTGGAACGCTTGGAATTGTCACGCACGAAGACATTATCGAAGAAATGATCGGCCAGGATATCGAAGATGAAACAGATGAAGAAGACGATGAACTGGTCTTTGAAATGACGGACACCTTATTGTCATGCCATGGCCGTCTTGAAATTGAAGACGTCAATGACATGTTCAAAGTGGAAGTACCCAATGACCACGACACCATCGCCGGTTTTGTCATGCAGCAATTGGGGCATGTGCCGGACGAAGGGGAACAGTTCACCTATGAAAACCTTCACGTTGAAATCAACGAAATGGACCGTAACCGTATTGTGCGCTTAACCATTACAAAAACAGATAAAGAAGAAGTATTAGCATAGAGAAACCCCCTGTCCTCGGATAGGGGGTTTCAGACTGTAGACAAAGTTTGACCAAAATGTATAGGGGTGCATAATCCCCAAGCGGTCCGGCCACTCCGCTTTCCGTGGGCTCAGCTTCAGCCTCCTCGTCACTGGAAAACCCATGCTCCTGCATCGCTGCGCTAGCTTCGTCGCAAAGGCTTGACCTCACAA
This sequence comes from Planococcus sp. SE5232, assembly GCF_050686535.1. NCBI lineage: Bacteria > Bacillati > Bacillota > Bacilli > Caryophanales > Caryophanaceae > Planococcus > Planococcus sp. SE5232. The sequence continues at coordinate 770,718 of NZ_JBOGCP010000001.1, forward strand.
ATTTCGACCAATGCCTTTCCTGCGGGGTCTTCAGCTATCGCTGTCCCACAGGAGTCTTCGTGGCCAGCCCGCTTGGGGGTGTGTTGCTTCAATTAAAGAGAGAAACTTGCTAGTCAATTTTAGAAAGAATAATCACAACAAACCTGGTAACTCCTTCACTCAAGGATCCGGAGCGCAAGGCGGCGACTCCTGCGGGGACAGCGAAGTGCCGAAATCCACTCGGGCGCCAGTCCGAGTTAGTTCGGCGCGAGCCCGCGGAAAGCGTCCGCCTGAAGCACAGGATCCGGTATAAACATAATAAAATGTATATTCATTCTTTAAATGACATCAATATTCTTTTGTCTACAAGCTCAAACCCCCTGTCCTCGGACAGGGGGTTTTTCGTTCAGGCTGGATTCAAACGAGGAGAAACCCGGTTTATAAAAAGTTCCCTATATTACACCTTTGTAAGGGAAATGAAAGTAGAAGCGATAGAGTGAAAGGTAAACTTCCGTCAAGATAAGGATATAAGAGAAAGCGGAAGCAACAACAGCTCCGCTGGACAAGCAGAACGGACGGGGGCACGATCATGGAAACCTTATACACAGAATATAATCGGTACATCTATCATTTATGCTTGAAACTGACACGCAATAAAGCCGAAGCGGAGGACTTGATGCAGGAAGTTTGGCTGAAGGTTGTACGCTATGAATCTTCGATTGCTGAAGTGGATCATGTAAAGGCATGGTTGACGACAATCTGCATGAATACGTTCCGTGATCGTTACCGCAAAAATGTACGGCGCAGCAAACACCTGATTCAACAGCCAGAAGGCTTGGATGTTTCGTTATTGGATCTGATTCCTTCTGATTCAGCCGGTGCAGCTGAATTGCTTGAGAAACAGGATGTATCTGTCATGATCCGCCACAAGATTTCAGAGCTGGACACGATTTACCGCACGACGATCCTCTATTTCTACGTCCATCAATATTCGCTGATTGAAATCGCAGACGCGATGAAAGTATCGATTGGAACAGTGAAATCCCGCCTTTTCCGCGGTAAGCAGCGCTTGAAAGACATGCTGATGGAAGACGATCGTACACGCGAATATGTGGTAGCTATTTAAAATTGAAAAAACGTATATTGCAACACCGGAATTGTCGGAAACTGCCAACAAATTCGGTGATTTTTTTATGGGAAATATTATAAGGATTTTATTCTCTTACTGGTTATAATAAACAGGAGGGGGAAAGTCCATGAAAAAGAAGAAGTTTCAGGATTGGAGCAGAAGAAGGCGGATTGTTATGGGCACCGTCGGTATTCTGGCATTCCTGTATATCGCAGTCATCGTGTGGCAGACTTTCAAGCCTTTGCCTGAAGGGATTTCAAGCGCAGGTGACCTCCATGCAGTTGAACAGGTTGAAATGATTTATGATTTATCTTACGCGCAAGATAAAGAAGGTATGGAAACTGAAAGCGAATTACGGATATTCAATGAAATTTATGACATGATCGATGAGGCGGAAGAATTCATCGTCCTGGATCTTTTCCTTTTTGATAATTACAATGACCAGGATACGGACTTTCCAGCGGTATCGGAAACTTTGACGGATCATTTACTCGACAAAAAAGAAGGAAATCCGGATTTCCCTATCTATTTTATTACAGATCCGCTGAACTTTGGCTACGGATCTTATGAAAATCAATTTTTGGGCACGTTGGAAGACGAAGGCGTCGAAGTCATTACGACAGACCTGGACAAGCTGCGAGATTCTACGCCACTGTATTCGGGATTTTACCGGGTGATTTTCCAATGGTTTGATGCTGGCGGAAAAGGCTGGGTACCGAACGGGATGTCGAGTGATGCACCTGACTTAACCTTGTCTTCTTACTTGAAGATGATGAATATTAAAGCCAATCACCGGAAAACGGTCATTACGGAAAATGAGGCATTGATCAGTTCGGCGAATCCCCATAATGCCAGTGGCTTGCATGGCAATATGGCCTTTAAGGTCAGCGGACCGGTTGTCAATGATATTTTGGAAGCAGAGGAAGCCGTATCCCGATTTTCAGGTGGGCCGGAGCTGCCCAGAATCGAAGTGGCTGAACAACAGGGAGACTATCAAGTGCAATACTTGACGGAACGGAAAGTGTTGGATGCTTTGCTTTCGGATATTGAAAAAACGGCAGAAGGCGACACCATCCAATTGGCGATGTTCTACATCGCTGAAAGCAGTGTGGTCAAGGCTTTGACGGACGCAGCCAATCGCGGAGTGGAGGTCCGCTTGATCCTGGACGCCAATGAAAATGCTTTTGGTACTGAAAAGACAGGTTTACCGAACCGGCCGGTGGTCCATGAGATGTTGGCTGAAACGGAAGATCGTCTGCAGGTACGCTGGTATAATGCGGTTGTCGGACAATTCCATACAAAATCCATCATGATCCAAACATCGGACGAAACAATCGTTTCGGGCGGGTCCACAAATTACACCGAGCGGGCGTTCAATGATTATAATCTGGAAAGCAATATCAGGATTGTGGCGCCAAACGACAGCGAACTGACTGGAGATATGGAAACTTATTTTGATCGGCTCTGGAACAATGAAGATGCCTTATATACATTGGATACTGAAGAATACCAAGATGACTTCACATTTTGGCAACGCGGCATCTATGGATTCCAAAAACTGTTCAAATTGACGACGTATTGAAAAAAGCCTCTTCCGGAAAAACCGGAAGAGGCTTTTTTGTTATTACGATTGTACCGGTTTGCCGGCTGTAATCCATTCTTCAACGTCCCAGACTTTTGTTGCCAAGCCTTCGTAGAAGTCAGGTTCATGGCTTACCAGAACGATGGTGCCTTTATAAGCTTGCATCGCCCGTTTTAGTTCAGCTTTTGCATTGATATCCAAGTGGTTGGTCGGCTCATCGAAAATCAGCCAATTGCTTTCTTCCATCATCAATTTGCAAAGGCGGACTTTGGCTTGTTCGCCACCGCTCAGTTGAGTCATTGGACGCGAAATATGTTCGTTCTTCAAACCAGTACGGGCAAGAGCGCCGCGCACCTGGCCTTGGTCCATACTCGGATAAGCTGCCCAGATTTCATCGAGTGGTGTATGCGTCGGTGCTTTGACTTCCTGTTCGAAATAACTCGGAGTCAAATATTCACCGCGAAGCACATCGCCGTCCAAAGGCTTGATTTTGCCGAGCATCGTTTTAAGCAAAGTCGATTTCCCCACACCATTCATACCGACAAGGGCAATTTTTTCACCGCGTTCGATCATAAAGGTCAATGGTGGCAAGAGCGGCTTGTCATAGCCGATGGAAAGCGCTTCGGCTTCAACGACGTAGCGGCTCGGGCTGCGTGTTTCCTTGAATGCAAATTGCGGATTTGCCGCAACTTCCGGTTTGTCGATACGATCCATGCGGTCCAGCTGTTTCTGGCGTGACTTGGCACGGCCGGTTGTAGAAGCGCGTGCTTTGTTTTTCGCGATGAAGGTTTCGGTTTTCTTGATCATGTCTTCCTGTCTTTCGTAAGCGTCCAAATGCTGTTGCTTGCTCAGCTCAGCAAGTTCGATGAATTTTTCGTAAGTCGCTGTATAACGCGTCAGACGTGAAAATTCCAAGTGGAAAATGACGCTTGTGACACTGCTCATGAATTCCGTATCATGAGAAATCAACAGGAAGGCATGCGGATAGTTCTTCAGGTAATTGACGAGCCATTGAATATGCTCTTCGTCCAGATAGTTGGTCGGCTCATCCAAAAGCAATACTTTCGGCTTTTCAAGAAGCAATTTCGCCAATAGCAGCTTGGTGCGCTGTCCACCGGAAAGAGCTTCCACATTGCGGTCAAGCCCGATTGCATCAAGGCCTAAGCCGCGTGCAATTTCTTCGACTTTGCCGTCCAATGTGTAAAAATCGCCAGCGTCCAAAGCGTCCTGTGCTTCCGCCATCTGCTCAAGCAGTTCTTCCAGCCGTTCAGGATCGGCATCACCCATTTGCATGGCGACATCGTTCAATTCCGCTTCTTTCTGGTAAAGAGGCAGGAACGCGTCCTGAAGGGTTTCGCGGATTGTGCGTCCAGACTGCAGCTGGGTGTGCTGGTCCAAGTAACCGTAATGGGTCCGCGGCTGCCATTCAACGCGCCCGTCATCGTGGATGATCTTGCCTGTTAAAATATTCATCATTGTCGATTTCCCGACGCCATTGGCCCCGACTAATCCTACATGTTCACCTTCGACCAATCGAAACGATACATCGTTGAAAAGGGTCCGGTCACCGAACGTGTGGCTTAAATTTTCTACTGTCAATAAACTCATTTAATAAATTCCTCCATTATCATAAAAAAAATCGCGGTTACAGATCCGCGAGTTTTTGGTTTAATTCCGCAAGTTGTAGTTCCATTTTTTCCAAACGCAATTCCGCTTTCTCTACCATTCCGGCATGTCCAGTCGTTTCCAGCTTCTCGATATCACCTTGATGGCGCACATAATCCATCTTCAGCTCAGCAATCGCGTATTCCAATTCCTGCTTGTTCACAAAATCACCCTTATTTTTCTACCATTGTAACACAAAAACACAAAAGTTGAATCCTTAACGATTTTCATTCATTATATAAAACCTGTATAATTCCAAAAAAAGAACAAAAGGAAGTGACTTGCCATCGATACCCTATTATTCGACTTGATGCTAATTATTTTTCTGGGAGTGCTCTCCCAATGGGTCGCCTGGCGTCTTCAGCTTCCTGCCATTGTCCTGATGTCGATCGCGGGTCTCCTTGTCGGACCGATTTTCGAAGTGATCCATCCGGCTGAAAGTTTCGGAGATCTGTTCAATCCCTTTATTTCGTTGGCAGTCGCCATCATCTTGTTTGAAGGCAGCTTGAACTTGAATTTCAAGGAAATCCGCACTTTCGGCAAACCGATTTTACGGATCGTTACACTTGGTGCTTTTATCGCCTGGATCGTCGGGTCGCTGGCAGCGCATTATATCGCCGGATTGTCCTGGGCGGTAGCCTTTGTCATCGGTGGACTATTCATCGTCACCGGCCCAACGGTGATTCTGCCGCTGCTTCGGCAGGCAAAGCTGAAATCGCGACCAGCCGCCATCTTGAAATGGGAAGGCATTATCGTAGATCCTTTCGGGGCACTGCTGGCTTTGTTTGCGTTCCAGTTTGTGCTGTTCGCTAATGGCGACGAAACAGCCGCCGCTTTTGGCCTGTTCTTCCTGGCCTCGCTTTTTGCCGCCGCACTTGGCGCAGGAGCAGGGGGGCTGATGGGGCTGATGTTCGAGAAAGGACAGGTCCCGGAATTTCTGAAAGCCCCGATGGTATTCGGTATGGTGCTGCTGACATTTGTCGTGTCGGATCTGATTATGCACGAAACGGGGCTGTTGGCAGTTACCGCTATGGGCATGATCATGGCCAATATGAACATCGCCTCGATCAACGACATGCGCCATTTCAAGGAAAATATTTCTGTCCTGTTGATTTCCAGTATTTTTGTCATGCTGACGGCTTCTTTAAGTCTTGATGTATTGATCGGAATCTTCAATTGGCAAATCATTTCATTCGTCTTGGCGACGTTGTTCGTCGTTCGTCCACTGTCCATCTGGCTGTCGACGATCGGCACCGATTTGACCCTTCAGGAAAAAACACTGGTCGGTTGGATTGCGCCGCGCGGAATTGTGGCATTGACGGTTTCCGGTTATTTTGCGGGAGTTCTGCTCGATGCCGGTTTCGCGGATGCAGAACTGCTGACCGCCCTAACATTCGCGCTGGTCTTTTCGACGGTTGTGGTCCACGGCTTCACCATCGGCTGGCTGGGAAGAAAGCTTGGCCTGGCGACGGCCGACGATCCGGGCATCATCATCGTGGGTGCCAGCCGGTTCGCAACCAAGCTTGGCGAAGCACTGGCTAATCTCAATAAAAACGTGTTGATCATGGATCCGTCCTGGGGCCGTCTCCAAGGAGCCCGTCAGGTTGGCTTGAAGACTTATGCCGGTGAAATCCTATCGGAGCACACAGATTACGAAGTGGAATTGACGCCATATGAGACGATGATCGTCGCCACTGAAACCGATTCCTACAATGCGCTTGTCGTCAATAACTTCGTACCGGAACTGGGCCGGGCAAATCTGTACCAGACGGCCATTCACCAAGGAGATCCGGCCGATTTCCACTCCTCATTGAGCGGACGGACCCTGTTCGGGGAGACGTGGAACATCCACGAATTGGAGATGAAGACGGAAGAAGGTTATACGATGCGCAAAACGCAGTTGACGGAGCGGTTCAGTTTTGAAGATTTCCAAGGCAAATGGACCGGCGAAAACATTCCGCTCTTTATCCAGCGGCCACAAGGAAAAATTGAATTCTTCGCTCAAAACAATAAGCTTGAACCGAAAGCTGGAGATACCGTTGTCAGCTTCACTTCACCGGCCCGCCAGTCGGACCGTGCACAAGAGCGCTTGGAAAACAAACGCTTCAAACTCGCCACTCAGTCTAAAGAATGAAATCATTCCCTTCTAAGCTTTTCGATGCGTATTGTGAAACAGGGTTTGTTATGATGAAAACAAACGGATTGTTTCGGATTTTATTGTAATGATACGAATTCAAAACAGACAACCGACAGTTACTTTACGCATTCTGAGGAGGACATAGGATTATGAAGGTTTTATTAGTAGATGGAACGATTCTGGGGAGCAAGACCGGGGCTATCCTGGAGCAGGTGGAGATCTACATCAAAGAATTCAATCCCGAAATGGAATTGACGATATTAAAGCTGGCCGATTATGACCATCAATTCGTCGATGGCCGCCCACTCGGCGAATACAACGACAGCATGCAGGAAATCGTCCGCCGCTTTGAAGACGCTGACGGCTATATCATCGCGTCCCCGATTTTCCAGGGGTCGATTCCCGGTGTTTTGAAAAACACTTTCGATATGCTGCATCCGCGCACGATGCGCTACAAGCCGGTATCGATCGTGGCGAACGGCGGCACGTATCAGCATCATCTGGTCATTGAAAACCAGCTCAAGCCGATTCTCGATTACTTCCGCTGCCTGGTGACGCCGAACTACGTCTACACCCACAGCAGCCATTTCGACGAAACCAACACCATCACCAACGAAGACGTCCACAACCGCCTGCGCGAACTGGCGCGTGTCTTCGTGCAATACGCCGAGATGAGCAAGCATCTATCGAAAGAAACGCTGGATAATCATTGATTGATGAGAAAAACCTCCCTGTGTGGGAGGTTTTTTTGTTTGTGTTCCGCTGGAAATGAAATACGTTCCATAAGCCTGGAAATACGACTCGTTAGGAATAGGATACGATCCACAGCCACGCATATATGATCCATTGAGCCCGAAATACGATTTTCCTCCCTATTTGGCTTTATTCCGCAAGTCCATCTCAGGAATCATATATCTGAGGCTTTTATAGTTGCCAACAGTTTTGAAACCGCAGCGCTTTAAGATTTTCACAGCGTTCGACCTTGACTCCATCTCCGTAAAGCTCCGGAATTCCTGATTCGAAATAGTGTTTGCAACTAATAAGCGATAATCTTGCAGGGCTAATAAATGAGCATCCTGCTGCCTATGGCTGCAATTGAGGCACCGCCATAAATCGCGGGAATAGACCATTTTCGAAAAAGAGCATGCGGAACAAAAAACACCGGTTTGTAATGGGAAAGTAATGGGTTCGGACTGATAGGCTGTGGGTGGACATTGGTAAGCCAGGAGAAGATCGCATAGTTGGGGAACATCAAACGACGGGTAGGTGGCATGTTGTTCAATCAATTGATCTAATACAAATGGGAGCCCGGAGAGATGGATAACTCGTCGTTCAACAGCTTCGAGCTTGAGGATGCTTGAGGGATTTGTAAATACAACAATGCCGATAACAGGAATCTTATAGTTGGTCAGCTGCCGGATCTTTTTTTCATGGCGATAAAGCTGATCGTCGGGATTTCTCATACCCATGGTTTCTGTATGCAGTGTGCGGGTGAATTGCCGAGTCGTTCCGTCCATTTCAATGACTCCACCGATGTTTTTAATCTCGATAATGGCAATGAATTTGGAAAAAACACAGACGGCATCCATTTGATGAGAAGGAATAGCATAGTCGGGGATAACTCTGAAGACTTCATCATTTGCATAATCATGCCAGAGTCGGCCAAACCACTTTTCGCCGGCATATCCAGCGGTCCAGGTCCTCACTTTTTCTTTTACATCGGCATAGGTTGGATGATGGAGAGGGGTTCGGGCAAGCAATGCTTCCAAATAAATAAGGATATTAGGCCGCCGGCGTTCAAACAGTTGCAAACACATCATTCCTTTCAAGGGAGTTTAAAATAATATAGCGTTATCGACTAATGAAATCAAGAATATTCCGACTTTATTTTCAAGGTAATGCAGTTTTAACTGGATACGATCCATTGGGAGTGAAATACGTTCCATTGGTTCTGAAATACGACTCACAAAAATTTAAATATGTTCCATTGTGCGAGAAATATGATTCTGGCGCATTTTTTTTCCTTTAAAATCAGAAAATGTTACAATAACCACATCAGAAATGAGGGTGAATCCAAATGAAATCAATCGTTTTAGCAGAAAAGCCGTCCGTGGCGCGTGATATTGCGCGTGTTCTCGGATGCGAACAAAAAGGCAACGGGTACCTGGAAGGCAAGCAGTATATCGTCACGTGGGCGCTTGGCCACTTGGTGACGCATGCCCAGCCGGAGCAGTACGACAACGACTTTAAGGAATGGAAGATGGACACGCTGCCGATCATTCCGAAGCCGTTCAAGCTGGTGCCGATCAAGCAGTCGATGAAACAATTCAATGCGGTTAAATCACAGCTGCAGCGCGGCGATGTCAAAGATGTCATCATCGCGACAGACGCCGGGCGCGAAGGCGAGCTGGTGGCGCGCTGGATCCTGGAGAAAACGAATACGCGCAAGCCTGTGAAGCGGCTGTGGATTTCGTCCGTCACCGACAAAGCCATCAAAGACGGCTTCAATAACTTGAGAGACGGAAAAGCTTATGAAAACCTGTACGCGGCAGCTGTCGCGCGTGCGGAAGCGGACTGGGTGGTCGGCATCAATGCGACGCGCGCGCTGACCGTCAAATACAATGCGCAATTGTCGACTGGCCGCGTGCAGACGCCGACACTGGCGATGATTGCCGAACGTGAGCAGCAGATCCGTAATTTCCAGCCGAAGCCGTATTACGGCATGCAGGCGATTACCGACAAGGCCGCCTTCACCTGGACGGACGGCAACTCGACGCAATCCTTCGACAAGGACAAAGTCGACCAGCTGTTCAATAAACTCCAGAATACGCATGAAGGCACGGTGACGGATATCAAAATCACGCCGAAACGCCAGCCGGCACCGCCTTTATTTGACTTGACCGAACTGCAGAAAGAAGCCTACAAGCGCTATAGCTGGTCGGCGAAAGAGACGCTCAACACGTTGCAGAACCTGTACGAGCGCTACAAAATCGTGACCTACCCGCGGACCGACTCGAAGCATCTGACGAGCGATATGCGCGACACTTTGAAAGACCGCGTCAAGGCGGTGCAGATGGGACCTTACCGCAGCCTGGCCGCGATGATCCTGAAAAATCCGGTGGCGCCGCAAAAAGGCGTCATCGACGATGGCAAAGTTTCCGATCACCATGCCATCATCCCGACGGAAGAAACGCCGCCGCTGCATGACTTGTCCGACAAAGAGCATAAATTATACGACATGATCGTCAAGCGCTTCCTTGCGGTATTTTATCCGCAGTATGAGTACGACCAGACGACCGTCAAGCTGACTGCCGGCGGGGAAACCTTCCAGGCGAAAGGCAATACGATCCGCAATGAAGGATGGAAACGCGTCTACAAAGATGAAGGCGACGACAACGATACGACGCTGCCGCCGTTTGAAAACGGCCAGAAGCTGGCCATCAAAGGCATCGCCCTGACTGATGGCAAAACCAAGCCGCCCGCTTTCTTCAATGAAGGAACGCTGCTTGGCGCTATGGAAAACCCGGCGCAGTTCATGAGCGGCGAATCGAAAGAACTGATCCAGACACTTGGCGAAACAGGTGGCCTCGGCACGGTTGCGACGCGTGCGGATGTCATCGATAAATTGTTCAACACCTTCCTGATCGAGAAAAAAGGCAAGGACCTGACGATCACGTCAAAAGGCCGCCAGCTGCTCGAGCTTGTTCCGGAAGACTTGAAGTCACCGAAACTGACAGCCGACTGGGAACAGCAATTGACCAAGATCGCCAAGGGCCAATTGAAAAAAGAAGAATTCATCAAAGAAATGATCGTCTTCGCCGAGAAATCGGTGTCGGACATCAAGAAGAGCGACAAGAAATTCAAGCACGACAACATCACCGGCAAAATGTGCCCGGATTGCGGCAAACCGCTTCTTGAAGTCAACGGCAAGCGCGGCAAGATGAATGTCTGCCAGGACCGTGACTGCGGCTACAAAAAGAATGTGGCAATGCAGACCAATGCCCGCTGCCCGAACTGCCACAAGAAGCTGGAGATGCAGGGCGAAGGCGACGGCAAGATTTTCGTCTGCAAATGCGGACATCGCGAGAAGCTGTCGGCCTTTGAAAAACGCAAAAAATCCGGCCAGTCAAAAGCCAATAAGAAAGACGTCAATAAATACTTGAACCAGCAGGATGAAGCGCCGCAAAATACGGCAATGGCCGATGCATTGAAAAAATTATTGGGCCAAACTGAATAGAAACCCGTTGGTGAAGATGGTATGCTGTGACGAAGAGAGTTTTCAAATAAGGAGAAAACGCCATGGCTAAGAAAATTGCAAAAACCAATGCGGCACGCATGCTCGACAAAGAGAAAATCTCTTACGAACTGCTTCATTACAGTACAGATGACGGCAAAGTGGATGGCGTTTCTGTTGCCGCTAAAATCGGCGCCTCTGCTGACCTTGTCTACAAGACATTGGTGGCGATCGGTGCGTCAAAGCAGGCTTTTGTGTTCGTCATTCCGGTTGCAGAAGAGCTGGACCTGAAAAAAGCGGCCAAAGCCGCCGGCGAAAAGAAAATCGACATGGCACCGTCCAAAGACATTCTGTCATTGACCGGCTACATCCGGGGGGGGTGTTCACCTGTCGGGATGAAAAAACCGTTTCCGACATTCCTTTCAGCAGAAGCGGAACAATTGCCTGAAATGATCGTATCCGCCGGCAAAATCGGCATGCAGCTGAAACTGGCTCCTGTCGAACTGGCCCGTGTGACAAATGCCCAGTTTGCCGAATTAACAGCCTCCGGTCAATGAGGCCTCCATCCATTCTTTTCGAATGGGTGGATTTTTCATATCATACTAGCAGAAAGAAGGATTTGGATGAAGCGTTCGTTGTTTTACCGTTGGCTGTTTTTTATTGTCGGATTGATCGTGCTCGCTCTTGGTTTCACCATGACCATCAAAGGCAGCAAACTGGGCATCGGACCATGGGATGTGCTCCATGTCGGGCTGTACCTGAATTTCGGATTGACGATCGGCACCTGGTCGGTCATCGCGGGGTTTGTGCTGATTGCCAGCACCGCTTTGTTCACACGGCGAATTCCGCAAATCGGCACCTTCCTGAATATGGTGCTGATCGGCGTCTTCATCGATATTTTCAACTTCCTGATTCCGGACATCCACACACTGGTCGGGCAAATCCTGATTTTGACGGCCGGAATCGTCGTTTCGGGTTATGGCGTCGGTCTCTACGTGTCGCCGAAAATCGGAGCGGGGCCGCGGGATAGCCTGATGATGATGCTCGTTGAAAAGACTGGACTCAGCATCAGCGTCGTGCGGGCGGGCATCGAAGTGGGGGTCGCCTTGCTCGGCTGGCTGCTCGGGGGCCCGGTCGGAGTCGGTACCATTGCTGTCGCGTTGCTGACCGGGAGGATCGTGCAAGTCTCCCTGCCGCAATTTGAAAAGCTGCTGGTGACGCTCATCGGCAGAAAAGAAGAAGTTCCGCCTGTGCTCAAAATTTGAGCTGGGCCAGCTTAAAATGAAAACAGGAAAGCTTGTTTTTATACAAATGAAATCTGCAGCGATGGCCCATTGATGGGGCAAACGAAAAAGGAAGCCAGGTGTACGTTGCCTGGCTTCCTTTTGGCGCTATGCAGGAAATAAGCTGAATCTTCCATCCGTCTCATATAGTTGAAACCGCTCTGCTGATATGGTATAAATAAAGCCGAGTAACTCTATTGGTTTTATTAAATATAAGCATAAAGGGGCATTTTTATGGGACGTGAATTTGTAGAAATCTTTGATGAATGGGTTCATACGTATGATGATTCAGTTAATGGAAAAGATGAGGAATACAAGGATGTATTCGTAAAATATAATGAAATTCTGCAGGCAGTGGCCGATGCGGCAGTTGGTCCGGTGGTGGAATTCGGTGTCGGTACGGGAAACCTTACCGAAAAGCTTCTTGTCCGTGGCCTGGAAGTGGTGGGAATCGAACCGAATCAGGCGATGCGTGAAGTGGTCGCGGAAAAACTGAAAGACCTGACAGTCACAGACGGAGATTTTCTGGAATTTGAGGCAGGCGTCACACCGCAGAGCTTTGTCAGCTCTTACGCCTTCCATCATTTGACGGATGCCGAAAAAGCACGGGCATTCCAGATTTATGCGGAGCAATTGCCGGCAGGCGGCAAAGTGGTTTTCGCAGATACGCTATTCGAATCAGAAGATGCTAAAAAGGAAATAATTGCATTTGAACAAGCAAGAGGTCATGCTAATCTAGTAGAGGACTTGAACCGGGAATATTACACCACGGTGCCTGTCATGGAAAAATTGATTACAGATGCAGGGTTTACGGTAGAATTGTCGAAGTTGAACAATTACGTATTTCTGATTGATGCAACGAAAAAATAAGAAACAAGGAGCGATTAAGATGAAAAAAATGAATGTTGAAAGCTTTAACTTGGACCATACAAAAGTAGTGGCGCCATATGTACGCCTCGCAGGAGAAAAAACTGGAGCCAAAGGCGACACGATCCGCAAATACGATATCCGTTTCAAACAGCCGAACAAAGAACATATGGATATGCCCGGACTTCATTCCCTTGAGCATATGATGGCAGAACACAGCCGCAACCATTCAGATAACATTGTGGATATCGGGCCAATGGGATGCCAGACCGGCTATTACCTGTCCGTCATCAACCATGACGATTATGAAGACATTCTCCGCATTCTTGAAAACACATTGAAGGATGTAATCGAAGCGGACGAAGTGCCGGCATGCAATGAAGTTCAATGCGGTTGGGCTGCGAGCCATAGCTTAGAAGGCGCAAAAGAACTGGCGCGTGAAATGCTGGCGAAAAAAGACCAATGGCGCCAAGTCTTCGCGGATGAAGCGATCTAAGGAGAATAACGATGAACTATGTTACTGAAATTCAACAACTGATCGGCAATACGCCACTGTTGGAACTGACACACAGCAAAATTCCGAACGGCTGCCGCATTTTTGCCAAGCTGGAGTATTTTAACCCCGGCGGCAGCGTCAAAGACCGTTTGGGCGTTTCGTTGATTGAAGATGCTGAAAAACGCGGGCTGCTCCAACCGGGCGGTACGATGATCGAGCCGACAGCCGGCAACACCGGCATCGGTTTGGCGATCGCCGCCATCGGCAAAGGCTATCACGTGAAATTTGTAGTGCCTGAAAAATTCAGCCAGGAAAAACAGGGGCTGATGCGCGCATTGGGAGCGGAAGTCATTAATACGCCGACTGAAAAGGGTATCAAAGGCGCAATCGAAAAAGCCAAGGAACTGGTGGAAGAGCAAGGGGCATTTTCCCCTTCCCAATTTTCCAACCCAGCCAATCCCGAAACCTATGTCCGGACACTTGGGCCGGAAGTCTGGGAAGCGCTAGACGGTGAAATCGATATTTTTATTGCCGGGGCAGGATCCGGAGGCACTTTCATGGGCACAGCGCGTTATTTGAAATCAAAAAAGCCCGCCATCAAAACCGTCATTGTGGAACCGGAAGGCTCGATTTTAAACGGCGGGCCATCAGGACCACATTTGACGGAAGGCATCGGCATGGAATTTTTGCCGGATTACATGGATGAGAGCTATTTTGAAGCCATCCACACCATCCTGGATAAAGAAGCATTTATGGCCGTTCGCGAGTTGGCAAAAAACGAGGGTTTATTAGTAGGAAGCTCTTCCGGTGCAGCTTTTGTAGCAGCGCTCAGGGAAGCGGAAACTGCTACGCCGGGAAGCCATATTGTGACTGTCTTTGCTGACTCAAGCGAACGTTATATGAGCCAAAATATTTATAGCAGAAGTTTTGAGGAGGATCAGTAATGAAACCAAAAACAAGATTAATCCACGGTGGCATTGTCGGAGATGAAGCGACAGGCGCCGTGTCTACGCCGATCTATCAGGTCAGCACCTATAAGCAGGAAGCGGTCGGCAAATTTAAAGGCTATGAATATTCACGGACAGGCAATCCGACACGCCATGCACTGGAAGAATTGATCGCGGATGTGGAATTCGGCCACGCCGGTTTTGCATTCGGTTCAGGGATGGCTGCGATTTCGTCAGTCATGATGCTGTTTTCAGCCGGAGACCACGTCGTCCTGACAGACGACGTTTATGGCGGTACCTACCGTGTCATCAATAAAGTACTGAACCGTTTCGGCTTGGAATTCACGTTTGTCGATACCGGCAACCTGGCGGAAGTGGAAGCGGCAGTCAAAGAAAATACCAAAGCGATTTTCATTGAAACACCGACCAATCCGCTGTTGAAAGTGACAGATATCGAAGCGGTCGCTGCCTTCGCTAAATCGAAGGATCTGCTGACGATTGTCGACAACACGTTCATGACGCCTTACCTGCAGAATCCGATTGCTTTGGGTGCTGACATTGTTGTGCACAGTGCGACCAAATACATCGGCGGGCATAGTGATGTCGTAGCAGGTTTGGTTGTCGTCAATTCAGCGGAACTTGCTGAAGAGGTCCACTTTGTGCAAAACTCCATCGGTGCGATTTTAGGGCCGCAGGATTCTTGGCTGCTGATCCGTGGATTGAAGACATTGGGCTTACGCATGGAAGAAGCCAATTCCAATGCACAGAAAATTGCAGAGTTTTTGGAAGCGCATGACGCCGTCGGCAAAGTCATCTATCCAGGACTTGAAAGCCATCCAGGACGCGAATTAATGCAGAAACAAGCGACTGGTTTCGGTGGCATGATTTCATTTGATGTAGGCAGCAAGGAAAAGGCCGGAGAATTATTGGCGAAGCTGAAATACTTTACCTTGGCTGAAAGTTTAGGCGCCGTGGAAAGCTTGATTTCCGTACCGGCACAAATGACCCATGCTTCAATTCCTATTGAACGCCGTGGCGAGTTGGGCATCGTCGAAGGACTCGTTCGAATTTCAGTCGGAATCGAAGATGTTGAAGATTTGATCGAAGATCTGGAAAATGCTTTAAAATAAGTGACAAACCGCCTAATAAAGGCGGTTTTTTTACGTTCTCTTTCTATAATTAAAACCATTTGAACTATTTGTAATAGGGAAAAATGAATCTTATAACCTGTAATTTCGTAACTCGAAATATACCTTTTCCCCTATTCTTCTGACTATTCTGTCATGGTAAGATTTTGAAAGAAATAATATTCTGACAGTTTGGAAGGGGATGCAACATGAAGAACAGCAAATGGGTATCGATCTTATCGGCTAGTGCGTTAACCCTATCTTTATTCGCGCCAGCAGCTGCAGCGGCACCAACCGAGGCAGTACCATCAGCAAACGACTGGAACAGTGAACGATACGGGGACCGGATCGATATCGACCAAAGCTTGAATGATTTAGCGCAGGATGAAAATTTCAAAAAAGAAGCGGATAAAAAGATAAAAGAACAGGCGGATGACGTGACAGACGGAACGTCTGAGGCGGCAGCCGACGGAGCATTTACAGAAGATCACGGGACGAAATTATTCCTGGACCGCAATTTAGCTTTTAAAGAATTTACACTTCGGAGCATTGGCGACAACGTGGAAATCTGGGTAGCCAAAGATTTAGCTTACGGGCCAAATAACCCGAAACCGGCTGACGTGGTCACACAGGCTCAGGTGGATAAATTAAAGGCTGAGTTTGACAGCAACATCTATCCGGTAGCAACTGACTTCTTCGGAACACCGGATCAATTGGATGGCTCTAACTCGCCACTTCCCGGTATGGTTAACCTTCCTGAAGGCTATTACGAAGGATCTGATAAAGTCATCATGCTGGTCGATAATGTCCAGGATGAAGGCTGGAACAACCCAAGTTACCCATTCTTTGTTGCCGGCTTCTTCTGGCAGACACTTGAAAACTACACAGACCGCAACATCATCACCATCGATACGAATTCATGGGAAACACGTTTGGAGAGCACATTCTTCGGGACAACAATCCATGAATTGCAGCATTTGATCCAAGCTGATAATGACCCTTCTGAAGAAACATGGTTGAATGAAGGCATGTCGACATTCTCTGAATTTCTGGGCGGATATGGTCACGGAGAAGGATCAATCAACTTCTATTTGGACCACCCGGAAAACTCATTAGTCAACTGGGACGAGCATGGAACAGCAGCAACCGGTCCTGAAACAATTGCGGATTACGGCCAGGTTTACCTGTTCACCCTTTATATGTACGACAAGTTCGGACAAGAGTTCATCCGTGAATTAGCGACAGACGGCGACAGCCAGGGAATGGCGAGCGTCGATAAAGTATTGCAGGATTATGGCACCAATAAGACATTCACTGAAGTCTACCAGAATTTTATGACGGCGTTGACGTTGGACAACTCAGACGTCAGCAGCGATTATAATTTCGAAAGCATTGATTTGCGTGAACTGCCGGTCGGCACAAATGGTGACGTGCGCGGCAAAACGGTAGACTTTGAAAAAGCGAAGACCTTTGAAAAAGAAGGCGTTCCAGCATGGGGCGGCGACTTTAAGGAATTCAACTTCGGCAAAGATGTCCGCGGCCTGGAATTTGACGGCGTCGACTTCCTGCCATTGCAATGGAAAACTGTAGCAGATCCAAAAGGTTCTGGTGCACAGGTGCTACACGCAAATAACGGCGACGAAGCAGATCAGGAATTGATTTTTGGAGCAACTGTTCCTGCTGCCGACGCGACATTGACGTTCGAGCATTACTACGATACTGAAGAGCAATGGGATTTCGGTATGGTTCAGGTTTCAACTGACAATGGCGATTCATGGACTTCTCTTGAAAATGAAAACACGCGCAGTGATGTAGTTGAAGAAGGTTACCCGACCATCAAGGAAAATGTGCCTGGATTTACTGGAACGAATGGTGATTGGGCAACTGAAAGCTTTGATTTATCCGCTTATGCAGGACAGGATGTTCTGGTTTCATTCCGCAACCTGACTGACTGGGGTTCAAACAATTCAGGGTGGTTCATCAAGAACATTGAATTAGGCGAGTTCACAGCTGATGGCACTTCAACGGATGTGTTCCAGTCATTGGGTCAATTGAAAGGTGACTATGTCAACTTCACGACAACATTCATCCAAACCAAGAAAAACGGCAAAGAACGCGTTTTCCACGTTGATCCATTTAACGTGACAGAAAAGCAGGCGTTGGACCTTAACCAGGTTCTTCGTGAAGGCAATGTGAAAATGATCACTTCTTACGCTGCAGAAGAAGGGCAAAAAGAAGCGAAAGAATTCACGTATGAAGTAATCTATAAGCAAGACAACCCGAACAAAGGCAAGAACAAAGAAAAAAGCAATAAATAAGCTGAAAGCGGACCTCGGTCCGCTTTTTCTTTTGGAGAAAAAGCCCCGTATGGTAAGATGGAAACTGAGATTGTTTGTGAAAGGAAGAGGACATTGTCGAAAAAACTAGATACATTTTTAGATGAAAATTTAACAGAATTAAAAGAGCAGGGCCTCTATAATGAAATCGATCCGGTTGAAGGACCGAACGGCGCCATCATCAAAGTGCGCGCCAAGGAACTGATCAACCTTTCTTCAAATAACTACCTGGGGCTTGCGACCAACGAAGAGTTGAAGCAAGTGGCAAAAGATGCTATCGATAAATATGGTGTCGGTGCAGGGGCAGTCCGCACTATCAACGGAACGCTTGATCTGCACGTGAAATTGGAAGAGAAATTAGCCGAGTTTAAAGGAACCGAAGCGGCTATTTCCTACCAATCCGGTTTTAATTGCAACATGGCGGCGATTTCAGCTGTAATGGACAAGAACGATGCGATTCTGTCCGATCAATTGAACCATGCATCAATCATCGATGGCTGCCGCTTGTCAAAAGCGAAAATCATCGCGTTCAAGCATTCCGATATGGAAGACCTTCGCATGAAAGCGAAAGAAGCGACAGAATCAGGCCTCTACAATAAAGTTATGGTCATCACGGACGGGGTCTTCTCAATGGATGGCGATATCGCCAAACTTCCTGAGATTGTGGAAATCGCCAAGGAATTCGACTTGATCACGTACGTGGATGATGCGCACGGTTCAGGCGTCACTGGCAAAGGAAAAGGAACTGTGAAGCATTTCGGCCTTGAAAAAGAAGTCGATATGCAAATGGGAACTTTGTCTAAGGCAGTCGGAGTTGTCGGCGGTTATGTAGCCGGCAAAAAGAATCTCATCGATTGGCTGAAAGTCCGTTCACGTCCATTCCTGTTCTCGACAGCGGTAACTCCAGGCGACGTGGCAGCTATCACCGCTGCAGTCCAAATGATCATGGATTCAACGGAATTGCATGATCAATTATGGAGCAACGGCGATTACCTGAAAAAAGGGCTGGATGCATTAGGCTTTGATATTGGCCATTCCGAAACGCCGATTACACCTTGCATCATCGGCGACGAAAAGCTGACGCAGGAATTTTCGAAGCGTTTGTTCGAAGAAGGCGTTTATGCCAAGTCGATCGTTTTCCCAACCGTTCCAAAAGGCACTGGACGCGTACGTAACATGCCGACAGCTGCCCACACGAAAGAAATGTTGGATGAAGCCATCGCCACTTACGAAAAAGTCGGCAAAGAATTAGGCGTCATCAAGTAAATAAACGAAAACACGCCCGGCGATACGCTGCTGGGCGTGTTTTTATTTCCAGATATAGGATATACAGTCCGGATGGTGTGATATACAGTCCAGTTGGCAGGAAATACTGTCCAAACTAGCTTAAATACTGTCCAAATCAACCAGAATACTGTCCGTAGGCATTTCCTGCGCCTCAAAGTAAATCGCAGCGAACATTTTTGCGGTCACCAGCATGGCGGTTTCATTGAAATCGAAGTTTTCATGGTGATGGGGGTAAACTGCGGCATTATTTGCCATTTTCGCCCCAATAAAAAAGTAGGCGCCAGGCTTTGCCTGCGTAAAATAAGTGAAGTCCTCGACCGGCATGACCGGGTCGATTTCCACGACGTTTTCTTCACCCAACAAGCCGCGGCCTGCGCTGCGGACCCGCTCGGTTTCAGCCGGATGGTTCCACAGCGCATCATAGCCATTTTCAATGATCACTTCAGCCGTGGCGCCCATTGCGATGGCGACATTCTCCACAATCGTCCGCAGGCGCTGGCTGGCCAGCTCGCGAAGCTCAGGATCGAAGACGCGGATGGTGCCTTCCAGCACGGCTTTGCCCGGAATGACATTATCGGCATCACCCGCATGGAATTTTCCGATGGAGACGACCAACTCCTTCAGCGGGTCCGCATTTCGGCTGACGATGGATTGCAGCGCCACCATGATATGGCTCGCTGCCAGAATTGGATCGACGCCGTTATGCGGTTCGGCTCCGTGGCTTCCCGAGCCGTGGACGATAATTTTGACCGTATCCTCGGACGCCTGCAGAAAGCCATCGCGCAAATAAATACGGCCACTGTCCATTTTGCTTTGCAGATGAGCGCCGTAGACGGCATCCACACCGTCCAGGCAGCCATCTGCAATCATGGCACGTGCACCGCCCGGCGACAACTCTTCGCCGAATTGATGGATCAGCACAATCGTGCCCGGAAGCTCTTCCCGAATGGCCATCATCGCTTTAGCGAAGCCGAGTAAAGCAGCAGTGTGTCCATCGTGTCCGCAAGCATGCATGACGCCGGGAACAGTGGATTTATAAGGGACATCTTTTTGATCATCGATCGGCAAGGCATCAAAATCTGCACGAAATGCAATCGTTTTGCCAGGCTTGCCGCCACCGATCGTCCCGACGACTCCGCGCCCGCCAACTCCCCGGCGAACCTCAACGCCCAATTCTTCCAGACGGTCCGCAATAAAAGCCGGAGTCGCAATCTCATGATGCGACAGCTCGGGATGCATATGCAGGTGTCTTCTTGTTTCCACCATTTCCTCGTACAGTGAATCAATCTGCTCAGCTAATGTCATATATGTAAGCTCCTTTGGATATAAAATAAAATACCAATTATTCTTTAATTTCACTATAGTAGTAAGTATACAATAAGTTAAAATCATTGGAGGCACTCAAATGAAAATCACAAAAGCATCTTTGCATGCAGTCAGATTTCCTCTCAGCGAACCATTCATCATCTCTTATGCAACTTATCCAGATATGCCGGCATTGATTGTGGTACTGGAAACAGACACCGGCCTTGTCGGATACGGAGAAGCAGTTCCGGATGAACATGTGACGGGAGAGTATTTCACTGCAGCGTTTGAACTATTGAAAGAGCTGTTCCTCCCGGCGATCATCGGAATGAACCCGTTCGATATTGAAACTATCCATTCGAAACTAAACGCGTTGATGGCCCGCAATCCAGCGGCTAAAGCCGCTGTGGATATCGCCTGCTATGATTTGATGGGTAAAGCGTCAGGGCAGCCAGTCTATAACCTGATTGGCGGGCAGGCAACGGCTCATTTGGATTATCCGAAAGTGCTCAGCATCGAAGCACCTGAAATCATGGCGGAAAAAGCGAAGAAAGCCGTTGAAATGGGCTATGCTTCCCTAAAGCTGAAAGTAGGGAAAGGGCAGGCGCAGGAAGATGTCGACCGGATTTTGGCCGTTCGCGAAGCAGTCGGCAAAGACATGCCGATCCGAGTCGATGTCAATCAAGGATGGAAGTCTCCAGGCATTGCCGTGGCGGCAATCAAACAACTTGAAGGGGCCAACATTGCCTGGATCGAGCAGCCGATCCGCATGGGCGACATCCGGGGCCTCGCTGAAATCCGTTCGAAGACCGCCGTGCCGATCATGGCCGACGAAAGCATCCAATCGATGGAAGACCTGTTGGAAATCATCCGGCTGCAGGCGGCGGATGTCATCAACATCAAATTGATGAAATGTGCGGGGATTTTCCATGCTGCGCAAATGGCAAAGACGGCTGAAGCAGCGGGTATGCTGTGCCAAATCGGTTCCATGGTGGAATCATCCATCGGTTCAGCCGCAGGCTATCACGTTGCGATGTCACGCATCAATATCGAAAGCACCGAATTGACGGGGCCGTTGCTGTTCAGTGAAGAAATCGGCGACTTGACCTATCAGCACCCGAATGTCTTATTATCCGGTAAGCCAGGTCTGGGTGTGGAAGTGGATCAGGCGCAATTGGAGAAATTGACGGTTAAATCATGCATCATCGAAAAATGACCGCAAAAAAACTCGCAATCTCAAAAGAGAGGCGAGTTTTTCTGTTTCATTCAGTTTACGCTTTTCTTAAATCGTATCGGCTTTCTGTATCAAACTCAGGAAACGTTTTGTCCGTTCTTCTGTCGGATGGTTGAAGATGTCTTCGGGTTTGCCGCGCTCGACGATGCGTCCTTCGTCCATGAACAGCACTTCGTCAGCGACGCCTTTGGCAAAGCGCATTTCGTGTGTCACCACGACCATCGTCATGCCTTCAGCAGCCAAGTCTTTCATAACCTGCAGCACTTCGCCGACCAATTCCGGATCGAGCGCAGACGTCGGTTCGTCGAACAGCATGACTTTCGGTTCGAGTGCCAGCGCGCGTGCGATGCCGACGCGCTGTTGTTGGCCGCCGCTCAGCTGGAACGGGTAGTCATTGATCTTTTCGCCGAGACCGACTTTCGTCAGCAGCTGTTCGGCTTTTTTGCGGGCTAATTTTTTGTCCAGCTTTTGGACAGTAACCGGACCTTCCATGACGTTTTCAAGAGCTGTCATGTGCGGGAACAGGTTGTAATGCTGAAAGACCATAGCCGATTGCTTGCGAAAAGCCATAATCTGCTTTTTCGACAAAGGTTTGGAGAAGTCGATGGTTTGTTCGTCGATTGTTACGGACCCGGAAGTCGGTGTCTCCAACGTATTTAGGCAGCGCAGGAATGTCGTTTTTCCGGACCCGGATGGCCCGATGACCACGATGGCCTGACCTTTTTGGACGTCTGCATCAATGCCTTTCAATACTTCAAGATCGCCGAATTTTTTATGCAAATTTTTGATTGAAATCATCTGGGACTCCTTACTGCAATAAGTGAACTGCTTTTATTATCTGGAAACGTACCGGTCAAAGCGGTGTTCGAGTCTTCCTTGAACCAGAGACAAGGCAAAGCAGATGACCCAGTAAAGCAATGCCGCCTGCCCGTAAAGCAGCAGGAACTCGTAATTGGTCGCAGCGATTTGCTGGGCGACCCTGAACATCTCGGTAACCAGAATAAGCGATGCCAGCGATGTATCTTTAATCAGACTGATGAATGTATTCGACAAGGGAGGCAACGAAACGCGTGATGCCTGCGGTAAAATGACGCGTCGCAGGGATTGTGTGTAAGACATGCCGATGGTATCGGCTGCCTCCCATTGACCTTTGGGAATCGACAAGATGGCTGCCCGGATCACTTCGGAAGCATAAGCTCCGACGTTCAAGGAGAAACCGATCACTGCCGCTGGAAATGGATCAATCGTGATACCGAGTGTCGGCAATCCGTAAAACAGGATGAACAATTGGACCAGCAGCGGTGTACCCCGAATGATGGAAACATAGACGCGGGCAATGATCTGGAAAATTTTAACCGTAGAAATTCGCGCCAAAGCTGTCAAAATCGCCAGTACCAATCCGAAAATAAAGGATATGATCGATAGAGGCAAGGTGAATTGAAGAGTTGCCTCGATTAATGGAAGGAATGAGGATTGCGCAATGTCCACAAGCCGTTCCATTCTGACAGGATCGGAGAAAATACTATTCAAGTACATTTTCACCAAACCATTTTTCTGAAATTTCATCGTAGGTGCCGTCTTCGATCATATCGGCCAATGCCTGGTTGACTTCATCGACGATTGCGCCGCTGTCCTGTCTGAACAATAATCCACTTTGAGCAGCATCTTCAGACTCATCGACAACTTTCACTTGTGCATCCGGACGCTGTTTCAGGAAATCCAAAACGGTCAAATTATCATTGACAGTCGCATCAACACGGCCCGAATTCAATAATTCGATTGCTTGGTTAAATCCTTCGACGCCTTCAAGTTCTGCGCCGAATGAAGTTGCGGTTTCAGCATAATTGCTGGTCAGTGACTGCGCAGACAATTTGCCTTCCAAGTCTTCAAAGCTCTGGATATCCGTGTTGTCTTCTGCAACCACCAATACGGCAGTAGAGGTGATGTACGGGTCTGAAAACTCATAGCTTTCCTGACGTTCCGGATTGATCCCGACTTGGTTCGCTACCATATCAAAACGGCCGGCATCCAATCCTGCAAACATGGCATCCCATTGCGTTTCAAGGAATTCAGCTTCAACGCCAAGGCGATCTGCCACTTCACGAGCTATTTCCACATCAAATCCAGTCAAGTCACCCGAAGCATCATGGAAAGTGAAAGGAGGGTAGGTTCCTTCCGTTCCGATAACCAATGTTCCTTCTTCCTGGACCTTAGCCAATAGATCTTGCTCTGAGCTTTCGTCTCCTACTGCATCATCTGTCGTTGGATCTTCTTCCGGTGACCCTCCGCATGCAGCCAAAACCAGCATTGCCACCAACAATAAAAACGCCAAACTAAATTTCTTCATAAACTCTCCTCTATTCTTTTGTATTTTTTGGATTTCCTTACCCGAATGCCGCATCCGTATTTTAAACCTACTGTAAATATAGTTCATAAAGACATAATGACCAACCGGATTAGTAGGTTTAAAGTTTAAAAAAAGGAAAATTGATGCGAAATCTACAAGTAATCCTAAAGCTGATTTATTATAGCACGCCTACCCTGCAGTCTCAAATGAAGCGAACGCAAAAAGACAGATTTTCTGAAGTTCGATGATTCAGCGGTTATGCACTGATAGAGAACGTTTTGCTAGTTGGAGATCAATTGACGGTAATCTTTTTTTAGAAATCATTTGTGTTTTTAAAGAGAACACATTATAATAACTAAATATTAAAGGTTAAATTAACAAGGTTTATAAGCTATTTTTTGTGTTTTCACACAGGACAAATGTTTTGGAGAAAAGGAGTGTTGAAAATGGAACGAATTATGATTACAGGTGCTTTAGGACAGATTGGGTCGGAGCTTGTGGGGAAAATGCGCAGCATCTATGGCAATGACAATGTATTGGCGACGGATATCCGCCAAACTGCCGATCAATCCGGTCCTTTTGAAATTTTGGATGTGACAGACGCACAGAGAATGCACGATTTGGCAAAGGATTTTGGAGCGGATACAATGGTCCACATGGCGGCTTTGCTGTCAGCGACTGCTGAAGAAAAACCGCTGCTTGCCTGGAACCTGAACATGGGCGGCCTTGTAAATGCGCTCGAAGCATCTCGTGAGCTTGGCATGCAATTTTTTACACCCAGTTCCATTGGCGCATTCGGTCCATCAACACCTAAAAAGAACACACCGCAGGACACATTGCAGCGCCCGACCACCATGTATGGGGTCAACAAAGTAGCCGGCGAGTTGCTATGTGATTATTACTATACAAAATTCGGCGTTGATACTCGCGGCGTACGTTTCCCGGGGCTGGTTTCAAACGTTGCACAACCGGGCGGAGGCACGACCGATTACGCTGTCGACATCTATTACAAAGCAATTGAGCAAGGCAGTTACACCTCTTATATTGCAGAAGGCACTTACATGGATATGATGTATATGCCGGATGCACTGCAGGCCATCGTCGACTTGATGGAAGCAGATCCCGCCAAATTGATTCACCGCAATGCTTTCAACGTGACGGCGATGAGCTTTGAGCCGGAACAGATTGCAGCATCGATCCGCAAGCATATTCCGGACTTCAAGATGTCCTATGCTGTTGACCCGGCAAGACAGGAAATTGCAGACAGCTGGCCAGATAATATTGATGCATCGGCAGCGAAATCAGAATGGGGCTTTAAAGCTTCTTACGATCTGGACGCGATGACTTTCGATATGCTGGAAAAATTAAAAAAAAAGCTTCAACCCGTTTGAGTGAATCCCATTAAAAAAGCCGAAATGATAAAAACGCCATCCGCGGCATGCGGATGGCGTTTTTGGTTTGATTAAAATAACAAATGTGCGACACCGACAACAATCGGCAAAGCAATGATTGTACGAAGCAGGAAAATGACGATTAGGTCAAAGATGTTGACGGGTATTTTGGAACCCAACAACAATCCACCGACTTCGGACATGTAAATTAGTTGGGTTACAGACATAGTGGCGACAACAAAACGTGTCATTTCAGACTCGATGTCTGCGCCAAGAATAGCTGGCAGGAACATATCGGCAAAACCGACGACCATCAATTGTGCAGCTTCTGCTGCTTCCGGAACGCCGAGCAATCGTAAGTACGGTTCAAATGGCGTACCCAGAATCGTAAATATAGGAGTATATTCAGCCAAGATCAATGCGACCGTACCGAAAGCCATAACAACCGGCGCGACCCCAATCCACATATCCAACACGTTTTTGAAGCCGTCTCGGAAAAATTTACTGATAGAGCGATTATCATCGGCTTTCGTCAAGGCGTTTTCAATGCCGTGGGAAGCGACGTTATAGCCTTCTGGAACATCCTCAGTTTGAGACTCCTGTGGCGAACCGTCCATGAATGTAGTCGGTTTTTTCGAAAGTGGATAAATGCGCGGCATGATCAGCGCCAAGATGATACCCGCTAGAATGACAGTAGCGTAGTAAGGCAGGAAGTAGCTGCCAAGACCAATCTCCTGAATGACCACAATCGCAAATGTGATGGAAACGACCGAGAAGGTGGTTCCGATGATTGCTGCTTCACGTTGCGTGTATTTATTTGCTTCATATTGTTTGCTTGTCAGTAGAACCCCGATGGTGCCATCTCCGACCCATGAAGCCAAGGCGTCAATGGAAGAACGGCCAGGCAAACGGAAAAGCGGACGCATGATTTTCACCATCATGGTTCCGAAAAACTCAAGCAAGCCAAAGTTCATCAAGAGGGGAAGGAATAATCCGGCAAAGAGGAAAATGGTGAAAAGGAATGACAGTAAACCGTCTCCAGCCAGAAGAAGTCCGCCGGTATTTTCGTTCCAGATCGGTTCAGGACCGACTTGGAAAAGCACCATAATTGCAAATGCAGCTCCCAGGATCCGGACGATGGTCCAGAAGAGATTGACATTGAAAAGCTTATCGACAAATGAAACGGATTCTTTCTCGTTGACTTTCTTTGTGATGAAGAACAATGAACCTAAAGCGGCCACGATTAAAATGACCATCATTATCCACGGTACAATGGATTCAATAGATCCGGCCAACAAATTGGCAAGCACAGCAATTGTTACCATCCAGCCATCTTCGGTTGGAATCGGTATTAAAAACAGCAGGATTCCAAGTAAAGAAGGAATCAAGAACAATAACCAAGTTGAAGCAGAAAACTTTTTCACAACTAATTCCCCTTTTCTGAGTGTATGAATACACATGATACTAACTGATTATACAGCGTTTTTCCCCATGAAAACGCTTAACAGCCAATGTTTATATTATCTGAAAATGTCCATAAAAAATACCCCCCAACAGAGAAAAAGTTGAGGGGTATATTTTTAAAAGGATTTTTCAAAATCTTCGTGCCAACGATAATTGTAGAAACGTTCTTTCGTCAACCAGTTTTCTGTCTCTTTATCGCCCTGTTGAAGTTTATGTTCCATCTCCTCAAGCATCCAGGCCGTTTGAGAAATATGGGCTTTCATGGAATTCATTTTTTGGTCGCGGACTTCCTGGATATCGTAGATGACATCGGGTTGACCAAGCATTTCCACTGTATTGTTCGCAAACGCGACGCCATGCAATGTCGGACGATCCTTCATCCGGCGAACGGCACGCACAACGGCACGGGCAGTCGCTTCATGGTCCGGATGGACAGCGAAATCAGGGTAGAAGGTGATGATCTTCGAAGGGTTCAGCTCTTCGATCAGGTCCGTCATCAAGCCGACCATCTTCTCGTCATCTTCGAATTCAATGGTTTTATCGCGCAGCCCCATCATCCGAAGGTCGGTCAATCCCATTGCATCTGCAGAAGCCTGAAGCTCCTTTTTGCGGATGATCGGTAATGATTCTCTTGTGGCAAATGGCGGGTTGCCCAAGTTGCGGCCCATTTCGCCAAGTGTCAGACACGCGTATGTAACCGGGGTGCCTTGCTGGATATGTGTCGTGATCGTTCCGGACACGCCGAATGCTTCATCATCCGGGTGAGGGAAGACGACCAGGACATGTCGTTCTTGTGGAATTGTCATCGTAAGTTCCTCCCTTAATAACTGAACGGTGTTTCGCTGATTTGCAGCGCGACCGCCAATTTTCCAGAGCCGTCGTGTCCTGCAAGGAGCAGGCGGCCTTGTTCGTCCAATTCATAATGTGTAATGCCTTGCGCGTAGACCCAGCCATGCGGCAATTTCAGTCCGACACGATGGGGGCTGTCCCCAACCACTTTTCCGAGTTCGTAATTGATGACGACGTTTCGGATAAATGCACCAGCATTGAAAAAGCCTTCATTGAAATGGGTGGCATACGAGCCGTTCGTCGTTTCCAAATGAAGGTAGACATCTCTGCCTGCAAAAGCATCCAGTTCAACCTGTAGTTTTTTTACTTCGACTAGTTCCATGATGTTCCTCCTATTGAATCGGTATTCTTTCAGTATAGGGAAATGTGGGGAAGAATGCGATTAGGATGCTTTGTGTCGGTTCAGTCATTTTCATTTAAACAAAAAAGACCGCCCCGGAAAATCATTTTCATGATCTTCCGGGGCGGTCTGGACTGGAACATTTTATAATTCAGTTACTTCAACTTCAGGTTTTGTGAATTTCGATGCGGCACCGTGCATGACAGGGCCGACGTATTCATTCAGCTTCCAGCCGTGCTGGATCGCTGTTGCGACAAAAATTTTGGCGTTGAGGACAGCGTCTTTAACCGACTGGCCGTTTGCCAGGTTCGCCGTAATCGCTGCTGCGAATGTGCAGCCTGCGCCGTGGTTGTATGTGGTATCCGTTTTTTCGGATGTCAGCAAATAATGCGTTTTGCCATCGAACAGCAAATCTGCCGCCTTTTCGTGCTTCAATTGCTTGCCGCCTTTGATGACAACAAACTCAGCGCCGTGCGCGTGGATCTTTTCAGCAGCTGTCTGCATGTCCTCCACTGTTTGCAAGGTGCCTTCGCCTGATAATTGACCAGCTTCCACCAGATTCGGCGTAACGACTTTAGCGTTCGGCAGTAAATACTTGATCATGGCGTCAACGTTTTCAGGAAATAAAACTTCGTCTTCGCCTTTGCACGCCATTACCGGATCGATGACCACGTCTGTGATGCCAGAATCAGCAATCGCTTTTCCAGCCATTTCGATAATATCGACAGTCGGCAGCATGCCGGTCTTCAAGGCGTCAACGCCAGTAGAGAACGCTGTTGTCAACTGGGCATCGAGCGTATCCAACGCAATCGGATGGATGCCGTGGCTCCAGCCGTTTTCAGGATCCATGGTGACGATGACAGTCAATGCATTCATGCCATATGTTCCATGTTCCTGGAAAGTTTTAAGGTCTGCTTGTATGCCTGCTCCGCCGGAAGTGTCAGAACCGGCGATGGTTAAGGTTTTTTTGAGTGTCATGCGTAAATCTCCTTTAAGTGGATTATGTCATTGCTCTCATTTTAACAAAAATTCGAACATTTACAACGGATTGCGCTTATTCGGTACCAGCAGAAGAGCTGCAGTCGCGAGGCAGATAAGCAGAAATACAGTGGTGAAAATCCCCATTAATGCAAAGCCGCTTTTGAAAAGACCAATCGTAATGAGTAATGTTAGAATGGAAACAGCTACTATTATCAGGCCGAGACAGCCCAATCCGGCCCGTTTTGCGCCTTCTGGAGCAGTCGCTCCTTTAGTTTTTGAAACACTGGTTATTTTTTCGCGCCAATCGGCCATGCTGATCGCTCCTTTAGATAAGCGTACCATGAAGCAGAGATGAAGAGAATATAAGAAAGTAGGGGTTTTATTGGCGAAAGATCCGAAAATGACGGAAATCGAACGGTTATTGGCAGAAATGAAAGAGCAGGGAACGACGAAAGAATCAGGCTTTTGGAAAAGCACCAAATTGATGATGAGTGTCTGGCGCAATACGTTTCTGGTGCTGATAGCGGTTTTGCTGTTGCTGCTTGTGGCTCTTCCATTGGGCACTTTTTGGATGATCAAAGGCAGCACAGCGACTGAAAGCAAAGGTGCCTTTCTGGAACAGATCCAGGAATTGAACGAGCTGTCCACAGCAGAAGCTTTTTCGAAAGTCATCATTGAACGCGAAGATAATGCAGTATTCGGGCAGGAAATCGGCTTGGACCTGCCGGGAACGAAACGGCAACTGCTGGTCGTCATACCGGGATCGGTCCGCGCCGGCATTGATTTCTCCAAAGTATCCGAAGACGATATCATTCTTGACGAAGAAGCCCAGACCGCAACATTGACGTTGCCGCCGGCAGAGTTTCTGGGAGGACCGGAACTGTTCATGGACCAGGTGGAGGTTTATTCGTATGAAGGGCTGTTTCGCAGCGGAACGGACTTTTCTGAGGCCTACGAACTGGCGGAAGAGGCCAAGAACCTGATGTTGGTGGAGACGGAAGGCCAGGGCGTGCTGCAGACGGCAGAGGCTAATGCAGCGCGTTCGGTCCAGGAGATGTTCGGCTTGGTCGATTATGATGTCACAGTAGAGTTCGAGGAGTGATGGATATGGGCAAACAGATTTTCAACAACGATTGGCAGGACGTCGTGGGCGAAGAATTCGATAAACCGTATTATTTGGAGCTGCGCGAGTTTTTAAAAGAAGAATACGCCAATAAAACAATCTATCCTGCAAAAGAAAATATTTGGTCGGCTTTTGAACACACGGCGTATCAGGATATCAAAGTCGTGATTTTGGGGCAGGATCCGTATCATGGCCCAAACCAGGCGCATGGCCTAAGTTTTTCCGTACAGCCGGGAGTGCCGCATCCGCCGAGCCTGCGCAATATGTTCAAGGAATTGAAGGAGGATATCGGCTGCGACAAGCCGAAAGACGGCACGTTGACGAAATGGGCCGACCAGGGCGTCCTGATGATGAACACCGTCCTGACGGTCAGAGCCGGAGAAGCGAATTCGCATCGCAATAAAGGCTGGGAAACGTTTACGGATGAAGTCATCCGCAAATTGTCCGAGCGCGAAGAGCCGATTATTTTTGTGTTGTGGGGAAAACCTGCCCAAACGAAGAAGCGGCTCATCGACCTCGGAAAGCATGAGGTTCTCGAAGCGCCTCATCCAAGTCCGCTCAGTGCGAGCCGCGGTTTTTTCGGCAGCCGGCCGTATTCAAAAGTGAACAGTCTGTTACAAAGCCGCGGCCAAACGCCCATCGATTTCTGTTTGGACTGACCTGCAGCAGAGCGTCGTGGTAAACTGGAAGTAATCCAAAAAAGGAGAGGGGGCTGTAACATGGCCATCGATACCATGCGTATTTTAAATGAAATCGACAAGCACACGACGCGTGCGCGAGGCGGCCATCCGGCGAAGGTGCGTGAATCTGTCGCGGCCATCCGTGCATTATGCGACCTGCTGCTGGAGGACGATCAACCGGCTGTCGACAAGGAAACACCGCGCGCCGTGCCGCTTGCTTCCCCTCAGCCGCAGACGGTATCTGCCGTCAATAAGCTGAAAGAAGAAGACGCGAACGGCGATTCGCTGTTTGAATTTTAAAGGGAAAGAGGAAATGGAATATGAAGTTTTTCTTGATTGCCGGAGCGGTTAACGCTCTTCTGTCTGTCGCATTTGGCGCGTTTGGCGCACATCTGCTGGAAGGGCGTGTTGCAGATAAATATTTGGATACATGGCAAACGGCCGTACAATATCAGATGTTCCATGCAGTCGGCTTGATGGTCATCGCGATCCTCATGAGCTCGTCTCTGCTTGGGCCACTCGGATCATTGAACTGGGCTGGCTATTTGATGCTTGCTGGTATCGTCATTTTTTCAGGGAGTTTATATGTCCTGAGTTTAACGGGCATCAGCATTCTCGGTGCCATCACGCCAATCGGCGGCGTCGCTTTTATCGCCGCCTGGGTAATGGTCATCATTGCTGCAGTAAAAGCGTTGTAAGAATAGGGGAAGGGCAATCTGTTTTATGCGGATTGCCCTTTTTTTTAGGTCGCGGACAGTATTTGTGGTCGAATGGACTGTATATTGCTCAAGTCGGACTGTATATCCAATTAATTGGGAATTCGGCGTATGAAACTGCCGCTGATTTCGCGTCGAGGTGCGGTCTAGGACGTTTGAGGTGCGGAAATGGGTCGGCGAGGTGCGGTTACACCCGCTTGAGGTGCGGAAATCACTCCTCAAGGTGCGGTCGCAGCCATTCGAAGTGCGGTCGCATACAAATCAAACAAAAAAAGCCGCCCAAAAGGCGGCTTTCAGCATGCGTTCATTAAACTTCTAAAAATTTAACGGTTCTTTCGGCATCTAGTCTTGTACCGACATAGAATGAACCGAATTCTGCGTAACGCGCGCTGACTTCGTCAAAACGCATCTCGTAGATCAGTTTCTTGAATTGAAGAACGTCGTCTGCGAACAAAGTAACGCCCCACTCGTAGTCGTCAAAGCCGACAGATCCAGAGATGATCTGTTTTACTTTGCCGGCATAGCTGCGGCCGATTTTGCCGTGTGACAGCATCAATTCTTTGCGTGTATCCATTGGAAGCATGTACCAGTTGTCGTCACCATCGCGGCGTTTGTCCATCGGGTAGAAGCAGATGTACTGTGAACGCTGAAGTTCTGGGTACAGACGCGCACGGACATGTGCATTCTGGTAAGGATCTTCGTCGGATTTTCCAGCCAGGTAGTTGGAAAGCTCGACAACTGAAACGTATGAATAGGTAGGAACTGTATAAGCGATCAATGTCAGCTTATTGTATTCCGTTTCAAGTTCGTTCAATTCGTCCATTGTTTCACGCAGCATCATCAGCATCAAGTCAGCTTTTTGGCCAACAATTGAATACAAAGCATGTGCGCCGGTTTTATTTTCATCGGCTTGGTTGATTTTGTCCATAAATGCCTGGAATTCGTCGATCGCGAATTGGCGCTCTTCTTCCGTCAGCATTTTCCACGTTACCCAATCCATCGACCGGAAATCGTGCAGGACGTACCAGCCGTCTAATGTAATCGCTGCTTCATTCATTACTCAAACACTCCTTTTAATGTAAATCTCTCACCACTCAGTTTATCACAACCCCTCATCAACTTCCTTTAAAACTAATGGCTGTCACCAATTTGACATGACGCGCACGGGTTTTCAGCAACAGCCGAAAAGGGTAAACTGAAGACAAGCAATTGCAGAAAGAGGAGAAGGAAGCATGCCGTTATTTTTTGAAGAAACAGCCTGGCGTTTTTGGGACCAGTCCCTCAGCGCCAAAAACCGCTCTGCACTCGAGTCGTTCGCAGCGGATGACACTTTATGTGAATTGGTTGGATCGGGAAAAAGCGCCCCGACCGTCCGCACATGGGTGCACGACGATACTGTAGTATTGGGCATCCAGGATCACCGGCTGCCGCACATTGATGAAGGGATGGACGCTTTGAGAGCACGTGGGTTTTCCCCGATTATCCGCAATTCAGGCGGGCTCGCGGTTGTGCTGGACGCTGGTGTCCTGAACATTTCGCTCGTTCTGTCGGAAAAGGACAACGCCATCGACATTCCAGCAGGGTACGAATTGATGCTTGACTTGGTGCGTGAGCTGTTTCCGGAAGCCACAATCGATGCCTACGAAATCGTCGGCTCGTACTGTCCGGGGTCCTATGACCTGAGCATTGGCGGCCGGAAGTTCGCCGGCATCTCGCAGCGCCGGATTCGCCGCGGAATTGCCGTACAAGTTTACCTGTGCGTTGAAGGCAGCGGTTCAGAACGCGCAGAAGTCATCCGCGATTTTTACGAAGCGGGACTGCAGGGAGAAGAAACGAAATTCACTTACCCGGAAATAAAACCGGAGACGATGGCATCGCTCAGTGAGCTGCTGGAAAGAAACATTACCGTTCAGGAAGTGGTGCTGGACCTCCATGCTTTAATGGGAGAACCCGCACCGATGCCCCTGCAGCAGGATGAGACGGAACTGTACGGTTTTTATTTGAAACGCGTTGTCGAACGCAATAGCAAAATGCTGGAACGCCCTCTTGAATAGAAGAGAGGCGCTGGTGTAGAATAGCTGGTACATGAAAAATCTGGAGGTGCGCAAGTGAGCTACGCAACGCAAAAGTTAGCTGAGGAAAAAGTCTTCAAAGATCCGGTTCACCGATATATCCACGTGCGCGACCAAGTGATTTGGGATCTGATCAATTCGCGTGAAGTTCAGCGTTTGCGCAGGATCAAGCAATTGGGCACCTCGTATTTAGTATTCCACGGCGCGGAACACAGCCGTTTCAACCACTCGCTGGGCGTTTACGAAATTGTCCGCCGGATTTCGGATGATATTTTCCACGGCCGTCCAGAATGGGATGAAAGCGAACGCTTGGTGGTTTTGTGTGCGGCGCTTCTCCATGACTTGGGCCATGGCCCGTTTTCGCATTCATTTGAAAAAGTCTTTTCTGTCGACCATGAGGAATTCACGCGGGAAATCCTGCTTGGGGATACCGAGGTCAATGAAATCCTGTTGAAGGTGTCCGCTGAATTTCCAAAAAAAGTTGCGGAAGTCATTGCCAAAACGTATTCGAATAAACAAGTCGTTTCATTGATTTCCAGCCAGATCGATGCAGACCGCATGGATTATCTCCAGCGGGATGCGTATTATACAGGGGTTTCCTACGGACATTTTGATATGGAACGGATTCTCCGCGTCATGCGTCCGCTGGATGACCAGGTGGTCATCAAGTCGAGCGGCATGCACGCTGTCGAAGATTACATCATGAGCCGGTACCAGATGTACTGGCAAGTCTATTTCCATCCGGTTGCCCGCAGTGCAGAAGTGATTTTGCGCAAGATTCTGCAGCGCGCGAAGGAATTGAGTGAAAGCGGCTATAAATTCGAACAGCCGCCGACGCATTTTTTGGCATTTTTCGACCGGAGCTTTACGCTGAAAGAATATTTGGCGCTCGATGAAGGCGTGCTGATGACCTATTTCCAATTGTGGATGACCGAACGCGATCCGATTCTATCAGACCTGTGCGACCGCTTCGTCAACCGGCGCCTGTTCCAGTATGTCGATTTTGACCCGGGCAAGGACTATAAAAAGCTTGGCGAGTTGGCTCAGCTGTTCCATTCTGCCGGCATCGACCCGGAATATTATTTGATAGACGACTCGACATCCGACCTGCCCTACGATTTCTATCGTCCGGGAGAGGAAGAAGAGCGCCTGCCGATCCATTTGTTGATGCCGAATGGCGACATCAAGGAATTATCGCGCTTGTCCCAGATTGTAGATGCCATTTCAGGCAAGCGCAGAACCGATTATAAATTGTATTTTCCAGCTGAGCTATTGATCGACGGCAAGAAAACAGCCATCAAACAGCAGATTTTGGAAATGCTTCGAGAAGGAGGGCTCTAGTTGCTCCAGGAACATGCAAAAATTGTGGACTTTATTGCCGCAGCGGAAGGTGTCACCGGCCGCAAGAAACTACAGAAAATGATCTACATAATGAAAAAGATGGACCTGCCGTTTCAGGAAAAATACGAATTTCATATTTATGGGCCGTACTCGGAAGAATTGACTGCCCGTGTACACGAATTATGCGATATGGGTTTTTTGACGGAAGCGTTGGAGGACAAAGGCTCGTACGTTCAATATAAATACACCGTTACAGCAGAAGGCATGGAATTCCGCAAAGTGTTGGGCAAATCCGTTTTGGATAATCCATCGACTGCAGGGAAACTGAATGCCAAAAGCGGGCGATTCCTGGAATTGACCGCGACTCTCCTGTATTTCGACAATTTGAATCGTCAGGAACAAATCGACAAGCTGCATGTCGTCAAAGGGAAATTGAACTTTACGGCAGAGGAAATCGATGAAGCATTCGCTTTTATTGAAGGATTGCGCTCTTAAGAGAATTGGAAATGAAAAAAGCTCCCGTTATGGGAGCTTTTGAGTAATAGAGGTTGATTTTCTTTTGGTGTCCAGCTGCAATGGCCAACTCTTCGGGTCATAAGTCAACCCGGCTGTGTGCCAAAGAGCGCCACTTCGCCGGTCTGCCTTATGCCTTTCAGAGCTGAACGGCCATTTCCGCTCCTCTTACTGATCGCTGAACAGTTTGCCTTTTGTGCCGTAATCGGTTTTTTTCATGTCCTCGATAAAGACGGTGACATTTTCGATCGGTGCGCCTGTTGTTTCAGAAACAGCTTCGGATACCTTCTCGACTAGTGCGCGTTTTTGGTCTTCTGTGCGGCCTTCGAGCATTTTTACAGTTACGTATGGCATAATGGATACAGCTCCTTTTCTTGAGAATACTATCATCATAGCAGAACGGAGGATTCAGACAATGGCGAATGAAGAAAAACCAAAACAAAAAGTAGGCTTCACCATCATAAAGAACGATCCGACGGACGGCCATAAAGGCTACGGCATCGGTTCCTTGTCACTGGAAAACGTTTCTCCACTATTCATCGATGTGGAAGAACAGGAAGCTTTTATTGATATCGGTGCTATGCATGCCCGCAGTGAAGTGGAGCGCGGCATCAAGTTCACCACCAACCCGGAAGATTCTGCCGGCGGCAAAGATTATTGGCTCGTGTGGATCACCATCGATTACAATCCGGAAGGTCCTTATTACGCGGGAGTTGCAGCATGCGAAATGGTGGTCAACCGTGAGAAACGGCGTGGTTATAAAATTCTGGCTGATCATGTCAATCGCATGGACAAGTCGATGAAGCGCAAAATCCTTGTTGAACAAATGGATGAACCATCGAAAAAAGTGCTTGCTGAATACTTGGAGAGCCATAACCCCGAAATGTGGCAGCGCAGCTCAGAACAGCTTCATCAGGACCTTGGCCGAAAGTAAAGAACACAGCTTGGCCAATAAAAGATGAGAATGTCAAAGCAGAATATCTATTAAAAATGCAGTTTTTTGAACAGAATGTGACATTTCTATTTGCTTCCAATGGATGGTTGAAGTTGTCTATAAAAGGCAGTACACTAGAAATACAGCTTTTCAATAGAAAGCTAGGACACCTGGTAGCGAGCAAGTGCCATGAGCCATTGAGATTAAAACCCAAGCCCAATGCCTCATGTCTCTTTCTCTGCACCATCAGGCTTTAAAAAGGTTTTCTGTGAAGGGAAAAACATTCCCTGTACAGGAAACCTTTTTAGTTGGAGTGTAACGCCACTTTCAACGGGTAAAGAGGAGTATAAAAAAATATTGCACTTTCACCGAAAACACTTATACTTTTTTAAGGTGGATTTGATTTAGATTGAAAAGGAGTTTGATTATAGATGGCAGGATTTTGGTATACAGAAAAACAGACAGAGAATTTCGGGATTACAATGAAAATCAACAAGACGCTTCATACGGAGCAAACGGAATTTCAATACCTTGAAATGGCGGAAACAGCAGAATGGGGCAATATGCTGTTCTTGGATGGCATGGTCATGACCTCTGAAAAGGACGAATTCGTCTACCATGAAATGGTGGCACACGTGCCATTGTTCACGCATCCGAACCCGGAAAATGTACTGGTTGTCGGCGGCGGTGATGGCGGTGTCATCCGAGAGATCCTGAAGCATCCGTCTGTCAAGAAAGCGACGCTCGTGGACATTGACGGAAAAGTGATCGAGTACTCGAAAAAATTCCTGCCAAGCATTGCATCAGGTTTGGAAGATTCACGCGTGGAAGTGATTGTCGGCGACGGTTTCATGCACATCGCGGAATCTGAAAACGAATTCGATGTCATCATGGTGGATTCAACCGAACCGGTCGGACCGGCAGTGAACCTGTTCTCGAAAGGCTTCTATGCAGGCATTTCGAAAGCCTTGAAAGAAGACGGCATCTTTGTGGCGCAATCCGACAACCCTTGGTTCAAAGCGGATCTGATCAAGCAGGTACAGAGCGATGTGAAGGAAATCTTCCCGATCACCAAGCTGTATTTGGCGAACATCCCGACTTACCCAAGCGGTCTGTGGGCATTCACAATCGGTTCGAAGAAATACAACCCGCTGGAAGTTCCGGCTGAGCGTTTCCATGAAATCGATACAAAATACTATACTCCTGAGCTACATAACGCCGCTTTCGTGTTGCCTAAATTCGTGAAAGATCTGACAGGAGAGTAAACGATGAGATTTGACGAAACCTATTCAGGAAAAGTATTCATCAAAAGCCATCCGAATTACGAAGAGTCAAAAGCCGTCCTTTACGGCATGCCGATGGACTGGACAGTCAGCTACCGTCCGGGATCCCGTTTCGGCCCGAACAAAATCCGGGAAGTGTCCATCGGACTGGAAGAATACAGCCCGTATCTCGACCGTGAACTCGGGGACGTGAAGTTTTTCGATGCAGGCGATATTCCCTTGCCGTTCGGCAATCCGGAAAAAAGTCTGATTGAAATCGAAACTTACGTGCACACGCTTTTGGCTGACAATAAAATCCCAATGGGCATGGGCGGCGAACATTTAGTGTCATTGCCGGTCATGAAAGCGGTCGCCAGCAAATACGACGACTTGGCGATCATCCATTTTGATGCACACACCGACCTTCGTGAAAACTACGAAGGCGAAGAATATTCACATTCGACGCCGATCCGTAAAATCGCGGACCATATCGGACCGAAGAACGTCTATTCATTCGGCATCCGTTCGGGCATGAAAGAAGAATTCGAATGGGCCAAAGAGCAAGGCATGCACATTTCGAAATTTGAAGTGCTGGAGCCGTTGAAAGAAGTATTGCCGACCCTCGAAGGGCGCAACGTCTACGTGACGATCGATATGGACGTGTTGGACCCGGCACACGCACCGGGAACAGGCACTGTCGACGCAGGCGGCATCACGTCGCGCGAACTGCTGGCTTCTATACATGCCATCGCAGCGTCAGGCGTCAACGTCGTCGGCTTCGACTTAGTAGAACTTGCACCTGTCTACGACCATTCCGACCAAACCGCAAACACAGCAAGCAAGCTGATGCGTGAGATGATTTTGGGTTGGGTAGAGTAGAGAAAAGCGAAGGCAGCCGTCTAGCCGCGACAAGCGCTGGAAGCCTTGCCGGTAATGGCGTTCTGTGCCATTGCTGGAAAGGCTGAAGCGACTCGAGGGGCTGGACTGCCGGAGTCTGGACAACAAGAAAAGCGGAAACGGCCGTTCAGCTCCGACAGGCAAGAGGTGGCTCAAAGGTAGTTTGAGCCACCTCTTTGCGACGAAGCACAAAGTGCTGCAGGAGCAATAAGGTTTAGACGATCTGACGAAGCGGCGTCCTTTGCCGCATAGCCAGAGTGGCTTATGACCCGAGGAGTTGGCCGTTGGAGTCTGGACAACAAAGAAAAGCGAAGGCAGCCGTCTAGCCGTGACAAGCGCAAGCGAACATCTGGATTTGAATGACAAAAAACCAAGCCGGTCTGGAATTTCCCAGATCGGCTTTTTCAATTTCATGTTAAAGTACAGAAGCCGTAAGTCAGACGGAATGCTGGGAGAACCACAAAACCGGTCGAAGCCCTCCAAAATAGAATCTTTGATTTAAAACCGTTAAGATAATAGAGACTAATTATCTGGAAGAGGTGCTGACAATGGAACTGTATAAATGGACGGGCCATCGCGATCAGGCGGTGACGTTGATGGCGAACTTGGCAAATGCACGGCTGATTTACTTGGTGAACGGCGACGAAGCGGTTCTGCTTTATGAAACAGAAGGCGGCCCAGGATTGCAGGGGGCAGAAGCTTATGGAGTACTGAATGCAGTGGGAGATATCAATGACGGTTACTACGCCGTATTCAATAATATTCCGGTGACGGAGGAAGGCCGTGAGCTGTTTGAATCACGCTTCCAAAATCGGGCAGGAATGGTTGAAAAGGAACCCGGCTTTGCAGCAATTCGCGTA
The DNA here is from genome assembly GCF_050686535.1 of Planococcus sp. SE5232. Classification (NCBI taxonomy): domain Bacteria; kingdom Bacillati; phylum Bacillota; class Bacilli; order Caryophanales; family Caryophanaceae; genus Planococcus; species Planococcus sp. SE5232. The sequence continues at coordinate 810,096 of NZ_JBOGCP010000001.1, forward strand.
TTGCGTCCGCTGAATTCGGATACCTATGCGATTCTGACGATTTGGAAAGACGAGCAATCATTCAAAGACTGGCAGGAATCACAGGCATACGGCCATGCACATGCAAAACGTGGCACGGCGGAAGGCATCGACAAACGCCCGAATATTTTCCCGCGCCCTTCTTTTGTTACAACCTATACAAGGTAACCAGCTATGCTCTGCAATGGAATAGGATTAAAGACCACGTAGCTTTGGCTGAGGCCAAAATATGTGGTCTTTTGTCTAATCTGCAGTTCCTGCCAATCCTTCATTGAAAAAAACAGTCGAGTCAAGCTATAATATAAAGGTTATCAAAGGACGGGGAGGCGGAGAGCCATGCAAAAGACAGTGACGATCAAACTGACGACGACGATCCGCCAGCCGGATATGGAAGAGCAAGTGATGACGTTGGAATCCCAAGGCACCTTGACGGAAAAAAACGAGCTGCGCTATCTGCAATATGCGGAGCAGCAGGACGAACTTGAAATCCGGACGACGGTCAAAATTCAAGAAAATGAAGCGGTGATCATGAGAAGCGGCGGCCTGCAGATGCGGCTACCTTTTTTATTACATAAAGAACAAACCGGCAATCTGACCAATGAACAGGGGTCATTCATGCTGACGACAAAAGCGCACGAGCTGTCGGTCAGCGATACGCGGTTCATGGTCCGCTACGACCTTACGCTTGGCGCGGATCATGTCGGCGAATACGAAATGGAAATACAGTTTATGGAGGCTAAATGATGAATGCAGTAGAAAAAGTTCAACATGCGATTAAAACAGCGTTTAAAGAAGCGATCGAAAAAGCGGAATTGACGACCGAGCCGGTTGAAGTCCAACTCGAATCGCCGAAAGATAAAGCGAATGGCGATTACGCCACGAACATCGCCATGCAATTGACACGCTTGGCGAAAAAGCCGCCCCGCGCCATTGCCGAAGCGATTGTCGAAAACCTCGATAAAGATGCAGCAAATATCCAGACAGTTGAAATTGCCGGACCAGGCTTCATCAACATCACCATCAAAAAGGATTATTTGCAGGATGTCATCAAAACCGTGCTGGAGCAGAAAGCCGATTATGGCCGTTCAACAGCAGGTGGCGGCGAACGCATCCAGGTGGAATTCGTATCAGCCAATCCCACAGGCGATCTGCACTTGGGCCATGCCCGTGGATCTTCAGTCGGCGATTCGCTGTGCAATGTATTGGACCTGGCAGGATACGAAGTATCACGCGAATATTACATTAACGATGCCGGCAATCAAATCAACAATTTGGCTTTGTCGATCGAAGCACGTTATTTTGAAGCGCTAGGCAAAGGCGACAGCATGCCGGAAGACGGCTACCGTGGACAGGACATTAAAGACATCGCGGACGCGCTAGTCCAGGAACATGGCGATAAATTCGTCAGCATGACCCACGAAGAGCGCTTTGAAGCATTCCGCCAGCACGGATTGAAAGTGGAATTGGCGAAATTGCAGCAGGATCTGGCGGACTTCCGCGTGGAATTCGACGTTTGGTATCCTGAATCATCCCTTTACAAAAATGGCAAAATTGATGATGCGTTGGCTAAACTCCGTGCCAATGGGCATGTCTACGAAGAAGATGGGGCGACTTGGTTCCGTTCAACGACCTTTGGAGATGACAAGGACCGCGTGTTGATCAAGAATGACGGCACGTACACATATTTGATGCCCGACGTCGCTTACCATGAAGACAAATTGCAGCGCGGATTCGACAAGCTCATCAATGTCTGGGGAGCTGATCACCACGGCTATATCCCACGCATGAAGGCGGCGATCCAGGCACTTGGTTATGACCGCGACACGCTAGAAGTCAGCATCATCCAGATGGTGCAATTGTACAAAGACGGCGAAAAGATGAAGATGAGCAAACGTACCGGTAAAGCGGTGACGATGCGCGAACTGGTTGAACTCGTCGGCTTGGATGCGGTGCGTTATTTCTTCGCGATGCGTTCAGGCGATACGCATATGGACTTTGATTTGGATTTGGCCGTTTCACAGTCCAATGAAAATCCGGTCTTTTATTCGCAATATGCTCATGCCCGCATCTCTTCAATTCTGCGCCAGGCAGAGGAGCAAGGTCTGTTGGCTTCAGAAGGACAGTTGAACTTATTGACTTCTGAGAAAGAAATCGATGTCCTGAAGAAAATTGGGGATTTCCCGCAAGTGATCGCCGATGCAGCGAAGCAGCGCGCGCCTCATAGAGTTACGACCTATATCCATGAATTGGCATCCAATTTCCACAGCTTCTACAATGCCAATAAAGTATTGGACGCGTCGAATCCGGAATTGACTGGCGCCCGTCTCGCATTGATCACAGCCGTGAAAACGACTTTAGCCAATGCATTGAAAACAGTCGGCGTTGCAGCTCCGGAAAAAATGTAAGAAACACACCCGCGTTTAGGTGTATAATAATAGAGAAGTAACAGAATATGATAACAATTCATAAAGGTGCTTATGTCTAAGAACATGAGTTAAAAGGGAAGCCGGTTCAATTCCGGCGCGGTCCCGCCACTGTATGTGAGAGGAATCTGCTAGATGCCACTGAAGCGATGCTTTGGGAAGGTGCAGAAACCGACGACCACAAGCCAGGAGACCTGCCTTTATGACGACACACCCAAACGCCTGCGAGGAAAGGCTGGATGCGCATGCTTTTTTATGGCGTCCTTTCCATCCCTCGCAGTTTGCTGCGGGGGATTTTGTGTTCCCAAGAAAATTTTTCAACCTTTTGTACCTGAATTGTTTAAGGAGTTATTTCTATCATTTAATAAAATGGCTAGATAAGTTGAGCTAAAGAAATAGCATTTTATATATCGCTGCGACTATCAGAGAAAACTCTAAAGATATGGAGCAAAACAGCGAAGACTCCTGCGGCTTAGCGAGACGACCGATACACCGCAGGGAGCGCAGCGGACGAGGAGGATTGGGCGCGAGCCCGCTGGAAAGCGTAGCTGTTTTACGGAATATCTACTACTACAAATTATTAGTTCAATTTATATAGATAAAGCATTACAAACAACAAGGGGGTTTTATTCATGAAGAAGATTTGGAAATTTGGAGCAACAGCAGGGTTGGCCGCGGTTTTAATGGCAGGGTGCGGAGATACGGCAACACCGGTGGAAGAAGAAGACGTGGAAACACCGGCAGAACCGCCGACAGAAGTGGTGGATGTTGAATTTCCAGTGACCATGACGGATGCAGTCGGGGAAGAAGTGGTCATTGAGGAAGAACCGGAAGCTATTGTCTCAATGGTGCCGTCGAATACGGAAATCGTCTATGAGTTAGGGGCGGGCGACAAAATGGTCGGGGTCTCGGATTTTGACAATTACCCGGAAGAGGCAACAGAAGTCGAGAAAATCGGCGGCCAGGAATTCAATGTGGAGAAAATCATCAGCCTTCAGCCGGACTTGGTGCTGGCCCATGAATCCGGACTGGGTGTCGGAGACGCAGGCTTACAGCAATTGCGTGATGCGGGACTTGATGTATTCGTCGTCAATAATGCGATCAGTTTTGAAGAAGTCTATGATTCCATCACGGTTATCGCGCAAGCGACCGGTACGATGGAAGCAGCGGAAAGCATTGTTTCAGAAATGGAAGTACAAGTGGCGGAAATCGAGGAACTGGCAAGTACAATCGAAGAGCCGAAAACAGTCTTTTTGGAAGTTGGCAGCCAGCCGGACATCTATACGACCGGTAAAGGGACATTTATGGACGAAATGCTGACACTCATCAACGCTGAAAATGTAGCCGGCGATTTGGAAGGTTGGGTAAGCATGGATCCGGAAGCCATCGTTGCGGCTAATCCAGATGTGATCATTACAACTGAGGGTGCCTATGTAGAAGACGCTGTCGAACAGATCAAATCACGCAGCGGCTTCGCAGAAGTGACTGCTGTTAAAGAAGATGCTGTCTATAACCTGGATTCGGATATGCTCACCCGTTCAGGCCCACGCTTATCAGAAGGGCTGATGGAAATGGCGCAAGCTGTTTACCCTGAAGTTTTCAATGACTAAGAATGTACTGGCATACAGCGTCTCGCTGCTGATTTTAGCAGGAGCCGTACTGCTGGGAGTAACGGTCGGAACGGTCTCCATTTCACCGGTCGTGCTGTGGAATCCGTCAGCGGATGAAGCAGCTGCCAATATACTATGGAACATCCGCATGCCCCGTGTCATTTTAGCAGGGCTTGTCGGTGCGGCGCTGGCGATTGCCGGTGCAGCGTTTCAGGGGCTTCTGAAGAATCCACTGGCCGATCCTTACACCTTGGGAGTGTCTTCCGGTGCCTCAGTCGGCGCTGTGATGACGCTCTTTTTTGGTATTTCGATTCCGTTTCTGGGACCATTCACCTTACCGGTCATGAGCATGATCGGTGCGCTTTTGACGATGCTTGCCGTCATGAGCTTCGCTAAGCTGGTGGATCGCTCCATGAAAATGGAAACGGTCATTTTGACAGGCATCATCTTCAGTTCATTTCTCGGATCGATCATTTCCCTGATGATCGCGTTGACCGGGGAAGAACTGCGCCAAATCATCGGCTGGCTGCTCGGCAGTGTGTCGATGCGGGGCTGGCCATACGTGCGGATGGCGCTGCCCTTCGTTTTGATCGGCTCTTTCGTTTTATGGCTGAAGCGCCGTGAGTTGAACGCCATGCTGTTCGGGGAAGAGCGCGCGCAGCATTTGGGTGTGGATGTCAAAAAGAGCAAAATGACGATTTTAATCGGTGGTTCGGTACTGACGGGAGCAGCTGTTTCGGTTTCAGGAACCATCGGCTTTGTCGGCTTGGTCGTTCCGCATATGACCCGGTTGCTATGGGGGGCGGACCATCGGCACGTTTTGCCTTTATCGTTCATCAACGGAGCAGCTCTTTTGATTGTCTGTGATTTGGTATCACGAACCATCATTTCACCGACGGAATTGCCGATCGGTGTCATTACCGCCTTTATTGGAGCGCCGGTATTTGCATTCATCTTTTTCCGACAACGCAAAGGAGGAGCTTAACTATGCTTGAAATAAAAGGGCTGACAGGCGGCTACGGCGATCAGGATATCGTCAAAGACGTATCGTTTACTGTCGATAAAGGCTCAATTCTCGGTATTTTAGGACCAAACGGGAGCGGCAAATCGACCCTGATGAAACTGATCAGCGGCGTGCTGCCGGCAGCAAAAGGGGATGTCCGGATAGACGGTGTATCGGTTGCTGATTTTCCGGCAAAGGATTTGGCCAGAAAAATGGCGGTCTTGCCTCAATTGCATGCCCACGCTTTTGCCCATACCGTCCGGGAAACGATTTCACTTGGCAGATACCCATATCAAAGCGGCTGGTTTTCTTCCTGGTCGGAAGAAGATGAGCAGGCCGTACTGGAGGCGATGCGCCTGATGGACATCAGCCATTACGAAAAAACTCAGATCGACCGGATGTCGGGCGGCGAACAACAGCGCGTCTTTGTGGCTCAGGCACTGGCGCAGGATGCAGGGATTCTGTTGCTGGATGAGCCGACCAACCATCTGGACATCAACCATCAGAAGGAATTACTCGACACCATTAAAAAGCAGGCCATCGAAAAAGACTTGACGATTGTCTCCATTTTTCATGATATCAACCTGGCGTCGATGTATTGCGATCAATTGCTGTTGCTGGACCGGGGACAGGTTGTCCGGATCGGCGAACCGCATGAAGTGGTTCGGGAACAGGACATCGAAACGGTCTATCATACACGCGTCAGCAATCATCCGCATCCTGAATTGCCGAAGCCGCAGATCACTTTATTGCCTGGGATCGAACGTGAAGCCGATTTCCACACCATACGCGCTGAGGAATTTCAGATTTCCAAAGATATGGTCCTTTATGAAAGCCCGATTCCGTTAAAGACGGTTTCTTCAGCGGTTGTCAACGCGGGTTCCGGATGGTTCCGTAACTTTATGAACCGCCATGTGGATGCTTTTTATAATATCAATGACAGCGTCCAGGAAATGTCCGATTTCATTGAACTGAGCGGATTGAAGACGACGGATACGGTAGGGATGATGACCGCTGTCCAGACGCAGGACGCCATCATCAAAGAATACCTTGGTCCATTCGGTTCTGTCGTGATTGCTGTTACGGCGGGCGTCGGCAACGGCGTGGATGTCTCGAAAGCCGTGGAGCGTACATTGCGCGTCGGGACCATCAACACATGGATACTGGTCAATGGTGTATTATCAGATGAAGCTTTTATCCAGGCGATGATCACCGCGACAGAAGCCAAAACAAAAGCACTCCAGCAGGAACAGGTCAAAGATCCGTTGACGGGTACGATCGCAACGGGCACATCTACGGACAGCTGCCTGGTGGCGGCAACGCAGCAGGGCGAACAATTGCCTTACGCGGGACCTATCACCGAACTTGGAAAATTGATCGGTGTCGGTGTTTTTGAATGCACCATCGAAGCGCTCAAACTCTACCAGCAGGCGAAAGCGAAAAGCATATGATTCCTCATTTGAGTGCCATTGCGCTGGGATTGGCCATCGACCGCATCGTCGGTGATCCACCGAATTGGCCGCATCCGGTTCGCTGGATCGGCACAGCCATCACCAAGCTGACCAAACGATGGAACCACGGGCCGAACGCCTTCCGAAACGGTTTCCTGCTGCTGGCGACGATTGCAGTTTCGTCCTTTTTGATCGTATACGCGATTGTTTTTTTGGCCTATTCACTGAATGTCTTTGCAGGAATTGCTGTTGAAGCACTGCTCATCGCTTCGGGCCTGGCCCAAAAGAGCCTGAAGGATGCAGCGATGGATGTCTACAATCCGCTGACGAACAAACACATGGAACTGGCACGAGAGAAATTGTCATGGATTGTCGGCAGAGATACCGTTGGGTTAAGTGAAAGCGAAATTACGAGAGGCGTCGTAGAAACGGTATCAGAAAATACCAGTGACGGGGTAACAGCTCCGTTGTTCTGGGCATTTCTTTTAGGCGCACCCGGCTTATGGCTTTACAAAGCGGTCAATACGCTGGATTCGATGGTCGGCTACCAGAATGAGGAGTATGAGAAATTCGGCTTTGCCTCCGCAAAAGCGGACGATGTCTTGAACTTTATTCCGAGCCGACTGACGGGGATGTTGATTTTATTGATGACGGAAAATAAGCGTTCACTGACCATGCGTCAGCGTTTTTCAGAATGGCTGCGGGATGCTCCGAAGCACCCGAGCCCGAACAGCGGCTGGCTGGAAGCGGCGACTGCCGTGCAATTGGGGGTAGAACTTGGTGGAGTGAACCGCTACAAGGGAGTCGAGTCGGACCGTGCGCGTATGGGAAGACCGATTCATCCACTGGAAGCGCATCATATCAAGGATGCCGTCAGCCATATGCAGACGGTCACCATGGGTTTTTTCATTTTATTTGCCTTAGGAGGAATTTTGCTTGGAGTTGCCTAATCACGGAGCCAATCCGCTGCGTTTATACAAACAGGCAGGCATCAGTCCGCCACAACATATTTTGGATTTCAGTGAAAACGTCCACCCATTCGGACCGCCGGATTTTCTGGTGGAGCAATGGCCGGAAATGCTGGCCTTAACCCGTTCCTATCCGGATCCGGACGGAGAACCGTTCCGTACGGCCGCTGCAGAATACCATGGGGTCGCAGCCAATCAAGTGGCTGCAGGAAACGGCGCGGCCGAGATTTTCACTTGGCTGGCCAGAAGATACCGTGGCCAGCAGGTGGTCTTGGTCGAACCGGCATTTTCCGAATATCGCCAGTCACTGGAAGCGGAAAATGTCCGGATTAAAGAGATTCAATTGCAACCGGAAACCGGCTGGCGATTGACGGCCCAAAACGTTCAGGAGGCAATTTCAGGTTGTGCGGCTCTGTATATCTGCAACCCGCACAATCCTACAGGTACATTGCTGAACCTGGGTGAACTTCAGGAGATCGCGCAGATTTGCTTGGAAAATAACTGCGAACTCGTCATCGACGAGGCGTTTATCGATTTTATTGGAGAAGAAGCATCCTTTATGCCATTTTTAATGAGCTTTCCGGATGTCATCATCGTTCGGTCGATGACTAAAATGTATGCGATACCAGGACTCCGCCTCGGTTATGTGATCAGCCAGGCCGAAACGATTGGCCAACTGAAGCAGGGGGCGGCGCATTGGAACGTCAACGCCTTATCTGCGGCCATCGGTGCCCAATGCTTGGCCGAAGCGGCTTACCGCAGCAAAGTCATTACGGCTGCAACGGAAGAACGTCGGAAGATGCAGCAGTTTTTGGCGAGGAACCAATGCCGGACAAGTGATTCTGTAGTCAACTTCCTGGCCTTCCAACTGCCGGACCCGGATAGATCCGCTGCATTTTTTAGGGAGCTCCTGAAAACAGGAGTCGTCCTGCGGCATACCGAATCGTTCCAGGGGATGGATGGCAAATGGTTCCGAATTGGTATGAAGTCAACCGAAAACATGAACATATTGCGGGAGGCGATTAAGGAATGGCTCGAGGGCAATTGATTTTTATCAGCGGAGGGGTCCGAAGCGGCAAAAGCGCTTATGCAGAGTCAATCGTCTGCGCAGCCGGCAACCGCCGGAAAATCTATTTGGCGAGCGGACGGGCTTACGATGAAGAAATGAAAGACCGCATTGAACGCCACCGGAAAGATCGTCAGGAAGATGGCTGGCAGACAATCGAAAAGGCCTATCGTATGGACAGTGTTCTGGATGAACTGCAAGCGGAAGACTTGGTACTATGGGATTGTGTGACGACTTGGCTCGCCAATGAACTGTACGAAGGGTGGGAGACAGGCAGCGTGTGTGCCGAAAAGCCAGGGTGCATGGAACAGAAATGGAACAGCCTCCAAAAGACGATTCTCGAAATGCTGGAAACCGTTGATTTATTGACAGTCGTCTCGAACGAAGTGCTGGACGACTTCGTGCGCGACGAACTTTACCAAAGCTGGCTCGGGCGCATCCATATTTGGCTCGTGCAGCAAGCAGATCAGGCTATCGAAATGGAAAATGGGCTGGCATTCAGAAGGAAGTGAAAAGATGCGCGGAATAATGATTCAAGGCACCGCTTCAGATGTCGGTAAAAGCATGATCTGTACAGCTTTTTGCCGAATACTTTCTGATGAGGGACTGAAAGTAGCTCCTTTCAAATCACAGAACATGTCGAATAACTCCTATGTGACCGTGCTGGGCGAAGAAATCGGCCGTGCGCAGGGCGTGCAGGCGGAAGCTGCCCGTACAGTGGCGACTGCCGATATGAACCCAATCCTCTTAAAGCCTGAAAGCGGCATGAAATCGCAAGTGGTCCTCTTCGGCAATAAACTGGAAACGATGGACGGCATGGACTACCGGGCACAATTTTATGAAAAAGGGCTGGCTGCAATCGATCAGGCACTGGGCAATCTGGCAAAAGATTTTACCCATTTAATCATCGAAGGAGCCGGCAGTCCGGCCGAAGTCAATTTGAACGACCGGGAACTGGTCAATATGACAGTTGCGAAACGTGCGGATGTACCGGTGATTCTCGTTGCCGACATTGAACGCGGCGGCGTGTTTGCCTCGATTGTCGGAACGCTCGCCTTGATTCCGGAACGGGAGCGTGTGAAAGGGCTGATCATCAATAAATTCCGCGGGGATGCCCGACTTTTTGATGACGGTGTCCGTTTCTTGGAATCCTATACGGGCATTCCCGTGCTCGGTGTCGTCCCCTATATGGCCAGCCATGAAATCGAACAGGAAGATTCACTCGGTGTTCAGGCGGTGCAGCGGGTATCTAGCGTAGAAGATGCGATTGAACTGGTGATCTGCCGGCATCCTTATATCTCGAATTTTACGGATATCGAACCCTTCCTGAATGAGCCGGATGTGACGATCCGCTGGGCGGAAACGGTCGAAGACATCGGACAGCCGGATATCCTTTTGCTGCCGGGCACCAAAAGCACGATTGCTGATCTGCGCTATTGGAAGGAGCAGGGGCTTAGCGCCAAACTGCAAACCTTGAAGGAGGATACCTGGATTGTCGGCTTATGCGGAGGCTATCAGATGTTTGCCGAAACCCTGTCGGACCCGGAAGGCCATGACGGCTTTGCTGCAGAAAGCGAAGAAGGGTTTGGTTTGGTGCCGAATATGCGTGTCCATTTTCAAGAACAGAAAGTAGTCCAAAGGCAGAGCGGAACGGTGAAGTTTGCAGAAGCAATAATCAGCGTGTCCGGCTACGAGATTCATCACGGCAACGTGTCTGGGACGGAACACCCGCTTATAAGCTGTGAACGTTCTGTCGAAGGTTATTTCCACGGCCATCTGCTGGGCACGCATCTGCATGGGTTTTTCCGTGAGCCCCATTGCCGTACCGCTTTCCTGGCACCGATCCGAAAGCAGAAGAACCTGCCATTGCCCGCGCCTGAAAAGCTGGAGGATCCTTTTGACCGCTGGGCAAAGCATGTCAGGCGGCATCTGAACTGGCAGAAAGTCGAAGAAATAATGGAGGGAAGCCGATGATCCGCCTTCTGGGAACAGGAATTCTATTGGTGCTTCAATTTTTCTCGGTGATTCCTGTGAAAAAGCAGCTGCCGATGGAAAAAGCCCCTATCACGGCTATGTATGCCATGTTGCCTTTATTGGGCCTGTTATTTGGCAGCACGCTGGCAGGGGCGGTCTGGCTGCTGCGGGAAACAACTGACACCAGTTCGCTGATGATCGGTTTTGTAGTTGTTGTCATCAGTATCGTGCTGACCGGTGGGTTGCATATGGACGGCCTGGCTGATACAGGAGATGCTTTTTTCTCTTACCAGGACCGGGAAAAACGACTTGATATTATGGGCGACCCACGGATTGGCGCGTTCGGTTCCATGGTTTTGCTGCTGTCGATTGTCGGGAAAATCATTATCGTAGCAGAATCCATAGAACTTGTTTCGCTGGTGCTGGTTTTATTTGTTCCGATCTTATCCAGAATCGGTTTGTTGATTCTATTCAGCTCCACGAAATCAGCGAAGCGGGAAGGTTTGGCGGCATTCTTTCAGCAGCATGCGGATCATAAGAGACTGAAGCTCGCAGCTGTTAGTTTATTGGCTGTCAGTTTTGCCTTCCTGGCTTGGAGCACGAGTTTCGGAATCGCCTTTATATTGCTGGTGCTCCTGCTCGTTTCGCTCTGGCTATTCCGCGCTTGGTGCTTGCGGAATTTCGGTGGGGTGACGGGTGACTTGTTTGGTGCTTATGTGGAAGGAGTGGAGATTCTATTATGGATCAGCCTTTTGTTCTTCGTTTAATCCGTCATGCCCCTACACGAGGCAATCAACAAAAACGCTATATCGGCTGGACGGACGAGTCGATCTTGCCGTTTCAGGCAGAACCTGACCTGGCATTGAAGAATGTTATCGGCAGTGACTTGAAACGCTGCCGGCAGACGGCCGAGGTGCTATTTCCAAATGCGGTCTACCGGGCAAACCGGGATTTGCGGGAATGCCATTTCGGCGAATGGGAAATGAAAACCTATGAACAACTGAAAGAGATTCAGTTGTACCGGAATTGGATAAACGAACCATGGAATATCCGGCCCCCTGGCGGTGAAAGTTTGAACGACATGGTGAAGCGGGTCGAACAGGGCATAAAGAAACTGCCGAAGGGCAGCGAAGTGACGCTGGTTCTCCATGGCGGCCCGATTCGATACCTGATGGCTCAGGCGTTGGGTGAAAGATTTCAAGATCAAATTGCGCTGCACGGCGGCTGCCACATTTTGACCTGGCAAAGCCGACAGGCATTCGAGGAGCGGGAATTATGCACATCGTTTTCGGTGGAGCCTTTAACGGCAAACGGCACTATGTGAAAGAGCAATTGAAAAAACAGGATATCGACTGGAATGAAGGCCGGTTACCTGCACCGGCAGCTGCTGAAACCATTGTTGTCATCGCCGGTTTGGAGCTGTGGGTGAAACAGCAGCTTGAACAGGGGCTGTCAGAAGAACAACTGATCGGGCAAGTGAGGAGAACAGCTGGCCATGGCCAAGCACAGCAAATTTGGGTTTTAACGGATCTGAACCGGGGCATCGTACCGACCGAACGCATCGAGCGCGAAATACGCGATGTTATCGGACGGCTGTATCAGTTTTTATTTTCCGAAGCTGAAGAAATTACACGGATTTGGTACGGCATACCAGAAAAAATTAAAGGGGCGGATAAAGATGAAGATTTACACGAAAACAGGGGATAAAGGGCAAACCAGTTTGATCGGAGCGCGTACAGATAAAGATGCGCCGCGCGTTGAAGCATACGGCACGATTGACGAAGTGAATTCATTTATCGGCAAGGCGATGACTGAATTGGAGCCGGAGACATATGCCGATCTGCTGGCGGATCTGGAAGCAATCCAAAATGAATTATTCGACTGTGGCGGCGATTTGGCCGATGTCCGCAAAGAACCCAATTACAAAATGACGGAAGAGCCGGTAGAAGTTCTGGAGAAGCGCATCGATGAATTGATGGAGGAACCGCCTTTGCTGGAACGCTTTATCCTGCCTGGGGGATCTCCTGCAGCAGCAACGCTTCATATTGCGCGCACCATCACACGCCGTGCAGAACGCCAGACAGTGACGTTGATGAGGGCAGGGGAAGATTTCCCGCCTGTAGTCCAGCGTTATTTGAACCGTCTGTCTGACTACCTGTTCGCCGCATCGCGCGTCGTCAATTCGCGTGCGAATGTGCCGGATAACGAATATGTGCGCAGCGCCAAAGTGTTCAAGAATGGCGGGCGCAGCAAAAAGTCGGTGGATTGAGTTGTCGACGAGAAAATTGGCACTTGCGGCTCTTTTCATCAGCTTATCCGCAATCGGAGGCATGATCAAGATTCCGCTCGGCATCGCGTCCATCGCGCTCGATTCGATGCCGGCACTAGTGGCCGTGCTGTTCTTTTCAGCGCCGCTCGCCGGAACGATTGCGGCATTCGGCCATTTGATTTCAGCTTTGTTCGGGGGCATGCCACTCGGGCCGTTTCATCTGATCATCGCGTTTGAAATGTGGGCAGTGGTGTGGCTGTTCGCGAAGCTGCATCAGTCCGGCAACCAATGGCTGAAATGGCCGGCATTCATCATCGGCAACGGAGTGCTTGCGGCAATCCCGTTCTATTTCCTGCTGTCACCGGCATTTTTCTATGCGTCGGTGCCCGGGCTGGTGATTGCGGCCGCGATCAATGTCGGGGTTGCAGCGATGCTGATGCCTTATGTGCTAAAAGTTCGTGGAGGGTCTCTGCATGCGTCATGAACTTTTGATCGGCGGCTTTGTCATCACTTCAGATAATTCAGCTGCAATCGGTGAAAAGCAGCAGGATGTGGTCTACGCTCCCGATGCCATAACGGCTAAGTTTGCGGCGCGGGTTGCGCTCCTTGAGCAATGGGCGGCGGGCAGCGAAGCGCAGGCAATACTGCTGCACAACTTCAGCGGGGCCGATCGATGGGATGTCTATATGCACGGCATCGCCAATCTTTTCGCTGAAGCAGAAACGCCAGTGCCGCCAGTTTCAGGAAGCTCAGAAACCAATATGCCGACGCTGCAATCCGGCATCGCCGTGACAATGATCGGCAAACAGCAACGGACACAGCCGCCTGCCGAATCGCTGCAGTGGTTCGTCTACGGTGTTCCACTAGTCGGGGAAGATGTCCTGGCGAAGGCAGATCAAGTCGCCAATCTCGCTGCCATCAAGAAAGCTTTTGAATCGGAGCTAATTGAACGTGTTTGGCCAGTCGGATCGAAAGGCATCGCGCATGAAGTGGAATTGTTGATGGGCAAGTCAAAGGGATTTTCCACAGTTCCTGACGTCGACAGCTCCGCTGGGCCGGCGACCTGCGTCCTGATCGGTGTCCTGCCGTCAAATAGAGGACGTGTTCAAGATTATTTCAAAGAACAACTTTTTCCGATCGAATTCCAATAGAGCAGAAACATCATCCATGAGTGGATGATGTTTTTTTGTCGAGGGAAAATTTATTCGAGGAGCAAAAAAACTGTAGATTTTACAATCTTGAACTGGTATCTTATGGATAGTAAATAGTCAAAAGCCGAAATTTGAAAACTCTTTTAAATAGTTGTTGACTGAATGCTCATTCATATTTTAATATAGAACATAGTATCGACAAGTTGTTCTCATTCACGTAGACTTTGGGTATGGAATTTTTAGAATATACACACAAGGGGGATATCACGATGGAGCCATTGCTTATTGCCAACTGGATTTTATTCATAGCTGTAACCGCTTACGCCATCTATCTCTTCATTTATTTATTGAAGTCGAGATATGATTTTATCAAACTCGGGAAAAAGGTTGAGTTTGAAGAGAATTTCAACGAGCGATTGCGCAAAGTTATGGTCAATGTTTTTGGACAAAAGAAATTAATGAAAGATAAGAAGAGCGGTACGATCCACGTCATGTTCTTCTACGGCTTCCTGCTGGTTCAGGCGAGCGCCATTGATTTCATCATCAAAGGCCTATCTCCGGATTCACATTTGCCGCTCGGCCCGCTTTACCCGGCCTTCACTTTCTTCCAGGAAATCGTGACGTTGACGATTTTGGTTGCAGTGGTCTGGGCATTCTATAGACGCTATATCGAAAAATTGGTTCGCTTGAAGCGCGGATGGAAATCGGGGCTTGTCCTTATTTTTATTGGTGGACTGATGGTGACCGTGTTGATCGGCAACGGAATGAACATGATCTGGCACGGCCACGAAGGTGCCTGGACAGAACCCGTTGCTTCACTTGTGGCGGCTGCCTTCGCTTGGTTGCCTGAAGCTGCAACTGTAACGATTTTCTACGTTATGTGGTGGGCGCATCTATTGTTCCTGCTGACGTTCCTGGTTTATGTTCCACAATCCAAGCACGCTCACTTGATCTTCGGGCCGGTCAACACCTGGTTCCACCGAGTTGATCATGTCGGACGCTTGAAGCCGATCAACTTTGAAGAAATGGAAGATGAAGAAGATCCGGATGCCATGCCTTCATTCGGTGTTGGAAAAATTACCGACTTCACTCAGGGGCAAATGATCGATTTTTACGCCTGCGTAGAATGCGGACGCTGTACGAATATGTGTCCGGCAACCGGGACAGGAAAAATGTTGTCTCCGATGGATCTTATTACAAAACTCCGTGACAACCTGACAAACACAGGTGCGGTCATGACACAGAAAAAACCATGGGTGCCGGCAATGGCATTCAGCAATACACAAGGAAACCAATTGGCGATGGCTGCCGGTGCTGAAGGAATCAGCATCGACGAACTATATAGCCCGAGCTTGATCGGAGACGTCATCACAGAAGAAGAAATCTGGGCATGTACGACTTGCCGTAACTGTGAAGACCAATGTCCTGTTATGAACGAGCACGTCGATAAAATCATCGACCTTCGCCGTTACCTGGTAATGACGGAAGGGAAAATGGACAAAGATGCGCAGCGCGCGATGACAAACATCGAAAAGCAAGGGAATCCTTGGGGCCTTAACCGCAAAGAAAAAGAGAACTGGAGAGATGCACGTCCAGATATCTCGATTCCGACAGTAAAAGAAATGAACAAAGCAGGCGAAGAATTCGAATTCCTTTTCTGGGTTGGATCGATGGGTTCATTCGACAGCCGCTCACAAAAAATCGCTTTGTCATTTGCCCGTCTGATGAATGAAGCCGGTGTGAAATTCGCGATTCTCGGCAACAAAGAAAAGAACTCTGGAGATACGCCGCGCCGCCTCGGAAACGAATTCCTGTTCCAGGAACTGGCGACAGGCAATATCAAAGAATTTGAAAAAGCGGAAGTCAAGAAAATCGTCACGATTGACCCGCATGCTTACAATATCTTCAAAAATGAATACCCGGATTTCGGTTTCAAAGCTGAAGTTTATCACCATACCGAAATGCTGTTCGAACTGGTGCAGGACGGACGTTTGAAACCGCAATTCCCGGTGAACGAACGAATCACGTTCCACGATTCCTGTTACCTCGGCCGCTACAACGATGTCTATGACGCACCGCGCGAGATATTGAAAGCGATCGAAGGCGTGGAATTGGTCGAAATGGTCCGTAACCGACAAGACGGCATGTGCTGTGGAGCCGGCGGCGGAATGATGTGGATGGAAGAAGACGCAGGCCATCGCGTCAATGTGGCCCGTACTGAACAGGCACTCGAAGTCAGCCCGACAATGATTTCTTCCGGTTGTCCATACTGCCTGACGATGCTGTCAGATGGAACGAAAGCCAAAGAAGTCGAAGACGAGGTTGGCACATACGATGTGGCTGAACTGTTGGAAATGGCCGTTCTCGGAAACGAAACACCAGAACCGGAAGCGATTGTCCAGTAAACATCCACAAGAACGCTTCAATAATTAATAATTGCTTAATGACAGAAAATTGAGTAGAATAACAGCATAAGCAAAAGAAGGAAGGGAGTGAATGCTCCCTTTTCTTTTGGAATCAAACCGAGCGAGCGTTCAGTCAATTTTATGAGTTGAATGAAATTCAGCTCAAAAAAATTTGCGACGAAGCTAGCGAAGCGATGTAGGAGCACCGGGTTTTTATGAGCTGGTTTGTGGAATATCCACGGTGGGATAGAGTCATGACAAAAAGTTAAATCAACCTAACTCACCAATTATATTTTTTTAATACATTTGAAACCGTTTACACGAAAACGAAAAGGGGAGGAAAATATTCATGGCAAAAACAGTCATCATCGATGGGGCACGTACAGCATTCGGGAAATTCGGAGGAAACTTGAGCACATTGACGGCAAGCGAACTCGGGGCAGAAGCGATCAAAGCGGCAATGAGCCGTTCAGATATCCAGCCGGAAGATGTCCAGGAAGTCATCATGGGCAATGTTCTGCAGGCAGGGCAAGGGCAGATCCCTTCACGCCAGGCAGCGAAAAAAGCAGGGATTCCTTACAACGTCAAATCCGAAACAATCAATAAAGTATGTGCATCCGGCATGCGCAGCGTCACATTGGCAGACCAGATCATCCGCTTAGGTGATGAAGAAGTCATCGTTGCAGGCGGCATGGAGTCCATGTCCAATGCACCTTATTATCTCCCGAAAGCGCGTTGGGGCCTTCGCATGGGCGATGCTCAAGTCGTTGATGGCATGGTCCATGATGGTTTATCCTGCTCATTTCATCCCGACAAAGTCCATATGGGGACATACGGAAACTCGACCGCAGAAGATTTTAACCTGACGCGTGAAGCGCAGGACGAATGGTCCGCCCGTTCACATGAACGCGCCATTAAAGCGAAGGATCTATTTTCTGAAGAAATCGTCGCCATCGACATTCCGCAGCGCAAAGGGAATCCCATTACAGTGGATGTTGATGAAGCGCCACGCGCCAATTCTACCATCGATGCATTGGCGAAACTGAAGCCGGCATTCGGCAAAGACGGAACAATCACTGCAGGAAACGCGCCCGGCATCAATGATGGGGCGGTGGCGCTTGTGCTGATGAGTGAAGAACGTGCACAGAATGAAGGGAAAAACGTCTTGGCGCATATTTTGTCTCACACCGAAGTGGCGATCGAGCCGCATCGTTTCCCGGAAACGCCTGGTATCGTCATCAATGAATTACTGAAGAAAACCGGTAAATCGCTGGATGATATCGATCTGTTTGAGATCAACGAGGCATTCGCGGCGGTTGCGCTGGCGAGTTCGAAAATCGCTGGTTTGGACGCTGAAAAAGTCAATGTCAACGGTGGATCAGTTGCACTCGGGCATCCAATCGGGGCGAGCGGTGCACGGATCATCCTGACATTAGCCTACGAGTTGAAACGCCGCGGAGGCGGCATCGGCATCGCAGCCATCTGTTCAGGTGGCGGTCAAGGCGACGCGGTCATGATCGAAGTTCCTAAGGAGGCAAAATAAGCATGTCGATTCAAAATGTAATGGTCATTGGCGCCGGACAAATGGGTTCCGGCATCGCGCAGGTTTGCGCACAAGCAGGATTGAATGTGAAATTGAATGATATGAAACAAGAAGCCTACGAGCGGGGAATCGGGACCATCACCAAAAACCTGACCCGCAATGTTGAAAAAGGGCGCATGACCGAAGAAGAAAAAACAGCAGTCCTCGGCCGCATCACCGCATCGCTTGATCTGAAGGATGCGCATGACGTCGATATCGTCATCGAAGCGGCTGTCGAGAACATGGCCATCAAGCACAGCATCTTTAAAACGCTGGACGAAGTGGCGCCAAAGCACGCGATCCTGGCAACGAACACGTCGTCACTTCCAATCACAGAGATCGCGGCAGTCACCAATCGCCCGGAGCAGGTCATCGGCATGCATTTTATGAATCCGGTACCGGTGATGAAATTGGTGGAAATTATCCGCGGTTTGGCAACTTCCGATGAAGTCTACAAAATAGTGGAAGAAATGACGGTTCAATTGTCGAAAACACCTGTGGAAGTGAACGACTTCCCGGGATTTGTCGCGAACCGCATTCTGATGCCGATGATCAATGAAGCGATTTTCACACTTCAGGAAGGTGTTGCGACCAAAGAAGCGATCGATGACATCATGAAACTCGGCATGAACCACCCAATGGGGCCGCTGCAATTGGCTGATTTTATCGGATTGGATACCTGCCTGTACATTATGGAAGTACTGCATGAAGGATTTGGCGACAGCAAATACCGCCCAAGCCCGTTATTGCGCCAATACGTCAAAGCAGGCTGGCTCGGCAAGAAAACCGGACGCGGTTTCTATGAATACACTTAATTATTAGGGGGAACCGTAATGGATTTGCACTTTACAGATGAACAACTTATGATGCGCAACATGGTGCGAGATTTCGCGAAAGAGGAGATTACACCGTTTATCGAAAACATGGAAAACGGCGAATTTCCAACAGCTATTCTGAAGAAAATGGGCGAGCTTGGATTGATGGGCATAACGGCACCGGAAAAATACGGCGGCTCGGAAATGGATTTTACTTCTTATATCACAGCTATCCATGAACTATCAAAAGCGAGCGGTGTGGTTGGGGTTATCTTATCAGTCCACACGTCTGTCGGCACCAACCCGATCCTTAATTTCGGATCACAGCAGCAAATCGAAAAATACGTACCAAAACTGGCGAGCGGGGAATATCTGGGCGCTTTTTGCCTGACAGAACCTTCGGCAGGATCGGATGCAGCCAGCCTTAAGACAAAAGCTGTGCTGGACGGCGATGATTATGTCATGAACGGCTCGAAAGTCTTTATCACCAATGGCGGCGAGGCCGATACGTATATCGTATTCGCGTCTACAAAACCTTCCGCAGGTTCTCGCGGAATCTCGGCTTTCATCGTTGAAAAGGATACGCCGGGCTTGATCATCGGAAAAAATGAAAAGAAAATGGGCCTTAATGGTTCGAAGACGGTCCAATTGACCTTCGAAAACATGCGGGTACCGGCTGAAAACCTGTTAGGCGAAGAAAATAAAGGATTCAGCATCGCGATGGCGAATTTGAATGTGGGACGGATCGGTATCGCGGCACAAGCGCTCGGCATCGCCGAAGCGGCATACGAGTATGCAGTCGCCTACGCCAAAGAGCGTGAGCAATTTGGAAAACCGATTGCACAGCAACAAGGCGTCGGCTTTAAACTGGCAGATATGGCGACGCAGGTGGAAGCAGCGAAACTGCTGGTCTACAACGCTGCGGACCTCTATTCCAAAGGCAAAGATTGCAATAAACAGGCTTCCATGGCGAAACTTTTCGCGTCGAAAGCCGCAATGGATGTGACGATTGAAGCTATCCAGGTTTTCGGTGGCTACGGCTACACGAAAGATTATCCAGTCGAGCGCCTGTTCCGCGACGCAAAAGTGACCGAAATTTACGAAGGCACCAGCGAGATTCAACGCATCGTCATCAGTAAACAACTAATCAAGTAATTAATTGGAGGAATGGAAAATGAATTTTCAACTGTCTGAAGAACACGAAATGATCCGCAAAATGGTAAGAGATTTCGCTAACAAAGAAGTGGCGCCAACCGCGGAAGAACGCGACGAAGAAGAGCGCTTTGACCGTGAAATTTTCGACAAAATGGCTGAACTGGGCCTGACAGGAATTCCATGGCCGGAAGAATACGGCGGAATCGGTTCGGATTATTTGGCGTATTGCATCGCAGTTGAAGAATTGTCCCGTGTTTGCGCGTCAACGGGAGTTACATTATCTGCACATACTTCACTTGCCGGATGGCCGGTTTACACATTCGGAACAGAAGAGCAAAAGCAAAAATACCTTCGCCCGATGGCTGAAGGCACAAAAATTGGTGCATACGGCTTAACAGAACCGGCTTCAGGATCAGATGCGGGCGCGATGCGCACTTCTGCAAAAGAAGATGGCGATCATTATGTGCTGAACGGTTCGAAGATCTTCATCACCAATGGCGGCATTGCGGATATCTATATCGTATTCGCGGTAACGGATCCGGAATCGAAACATAAAGGCACGACAGCATTCATCGTTGAAAAAGATTTCGAAGGCTTTTCGGTCGGCAAAAAAGAACGCAAGCTCGGCATTCGTTCAAGTCCGACAACAGAAATCATTTTCGATAACTGCCGTGTACCGAAAGAAAACGTTTTGGGCGAGCTTGGCCAAGGGTTCAAGATCGCGATGCAGACGCTTGACGGCGGACGCAACGGCATCGCAGCACAGGCTGTGGGCATCGCACAAGGCGCGCTTGACGCATCAATCGACTATGCCAAAGAGCGTGAGCAATTCGGAAAGCCGATTTTAGTAAACCAAGGGGTTTCATTCAAATTGGCGGATATGGCGACTTCGATCGAAGCTTCCCGCCTGTTGACTTACCAGGCAGCTTGGTTGGAATCAAATAAATTATCCTACAGCAAAGAGTCGGCGATGGCGAAATTGATGGCCGGCGATACAGCTATGAAAGTGACAGTCGAAGCGGTTCAAGTATTTGGCGGCTACGGCTACACGAAAGATTATCCGGTCGAACGCTATATGCGCGACGCGAAAATTACGCAAATTTACGAAGGCACGCAGGAAGTCCAGCGTCTGGTTATTTCCCGGATGGTCACGAAATAAGCGGAGGGTTGCCTTATGAACAAAAAGCGTGAGATTGAGTCCTCCGTGAAAGACGAAAGCCTGATTGAAAAGCGCCGCGAACAAATGATTCGCGGGGCTGTCACGCTTTTTAAAGAAAAAGGCTTTCACCGGACGACGACGCGGGAAATTGCAAAAGCAGCCGGTTTCAGCATCGGTACGTTATACGAATACATCCGGACCAAAGAAGATGTGCTGTATCTCGTCTGTGACTCCATCTACGATGAAGTGCACACGCGTCTGGACCGGCTCGATATCGAACAGGGCTCGGTCAGCGTATTGGTGACGGCGATCGAACATTATTACACATTGATCGACGATATGCAGGATGAATTCGTGGTCATGTACCAGGAATCCAAATCCTTGCCGAAAGACGCATTAAGCTACGTGTTGAAGAAAGAACTTGAAATGGTGGCGATTTTCGAGCGCCTGTTGACGCAATGCGTCGACAACGGGGAAATCAAGATGACTCCGGAAGAAGTGGTCATGGCTTCCCATCATTTATTCGTCCAGGGACAGATGTGGGCTTTCAGACGGTGGGCGTTAAACGATTTCACCATCCAACAATTTATCGACATGCAAACCAAATTTCTTTTGCAGGGGATGGCAGGGGAAAACATCTCAATACAGGGGGCTTGATCATAATGGCTACAATCGAAGAAACGAAAACCTATCAGCCAAAAAACCATATCCGCTTTGTCACAGCTTCCAGTCTGTTTGACGGCCATGACGCGTCCATCAACATCATGCGCCGGATTCTGCAGGCGAGCGGTGCCGAAGTAATTCACTTGGGCCATAACCGTTCGGTTGAAGAAGTGGTCAATGCCGCGATCCAGGAAGATGTCCAGGGGATCTGCATTTCGTCCTATCAGGGCGGCCACATGGAATACTTCAAGTATATGCACGACTTGCTTCAGGAAAAAGGCGCTTCGCAGATCCGCATTTACGGCGGAGGCGGAGGCGTTATTTTGCCGCGCGAAATCAAAGAGCTTGAAGAATACGGCATTGCCGGTATTTTCTCGCCGGAAGACGGCCGCAAAAAAGGCCTCCAGGGCATGATTACGGAAATTGTGGAAGAATGTGATTTCTCGACGGCGAAACCGGATGTGAAGGTTGAAAACCTGTCAGCCGATGAGCCGGTTGTGTTGGCCCACGTCATCACAGCAGCGGAAGAAGCCCACACGCGCGATACCGATACCGACGATTTGTTGAGAGCGGTTCGGGAACAGACGAAAAACACGCCGGTTCTTGGCATCACAGGAACAGGCGGAGCCGGTAAAAGTTCATTGACGGATGAATTGATTCGCCGCTTCCTGTCTGAACTGCCGGACAAGAAAATCGCGATTCTTTCAATAGACCCGACCAAGCAAAAAACGGGCGGTGCACTTCTTGGTGACCGGATTCGCATGAACGCCATCTTCAACAAACGCGTCTTTATGAGAAGTCTGGCAACGCGTGGTTCACGCTCTGAGTTGTCTGGGGCCATTGGCGACGTGTTGGATGTCGTGAAAGCGGCCGACTTTGACTTAATCATCGTTGAAACGAGCGGAATTGGCCAGGGAGATGCGGAAATCGCTAATTTCTCGGACATTTCCATGTACGTCATGACCAGCGAATTCGGTGCGCCTTCACAGCTTGAGAAAATCGATATGATCGATTATGCCGATTTGATTGTCATCAATAAATTCGAACGCAGCGGTTCGCAGGATGCGCTTCGCCAAGTGCAGAAGCAGTATCAGCGCAGCCACCTGCTGTGGGACAAAGACCTGGACGAAATGCCGGTCTACGGGACAATCGCCAGCCAGTTCAATGATAAAGGGACCAATTCCCTGTTTGCTGCATTAGTGGCTACGGTCAATGAAAAAGTCGGAACCGACTGGGAAACGGATTACGATAAATTCGTCAAAACCCAGAAAGAGAATCTGATCATTCCAAATGACCGCCGCTATTATTTGCGCGAGCTGACGGACACAGTCCGCGGCTATCATGCTAAAGCTAAAGAACAATCCGCCTTTGCGCGCCGCCTGTTCCAATTGGAAGGCGCCATCGAAGCGGTAAAAGAAAAAGCGCCGGATGATGCATTGGTCGCTTCGCTCGAATCGCTGGCTGACGGCGTCCGTGATGAACTGACTGCTGAATCCAAACGCATTCTCGCGAACTGGGATGCATTGAAGGAAATGTATGCTGGCGACGAATTCGTCACATCGGTCCGCGACAAGGAAATCCGTACGATCCTGCGTACAGAAAGCCTGTCAGGCATCAAAGTGCCGCGCGTCGTATTGCCGAAATTCGTCGATTACGGCGAAATCCTGTCGTGGGTCTATGCCGAGAACGTTCCGGGTTCATTCCCTTATACAGCAGGGGTATTCCCGTTCAAACGGGCTGGAGAAGATCCAAAGCGCCAGTTTGCCGGCGAAGGAACACCGGAACGCACCAATCGCCGCTTCCATTATTTATCGAAAGATGATGATGCAAAACGTTTGTCGACAGCATTTGACTCGGTAACGCTTTATGGCGAAGACCCGGATCACCGTCCGGACATTTACGGAAAAGTCGGAGAGTCGGGCGTGTCGATCTGTACGCTTGATGATATGAAGAAGCTGTACGCAGGGTTCGACCTGTGTGCACCATCGACATCCGTCTCCATGACGATCAACGGACCGGCGCCGATCATTTTGGCGATGTTCATGAACACAGCCATCGATCAGCAGGTCAAGTTGAACGAAGAAAAGCTGGGTCGCACATTGACGGTCGAAGAGTTCACGGAAGTCCGTGAAAGCACGCTGCAAGTTGTGCGCGGAACCGTGCAAGCCGATATCCTGAAAGAAGACCAAGGGCAGAACACCTGCATCTTCTCGACCGAGTTTGCGCTTCGCATGATGGGTGATATCCAGCAATACTTTATCGACCACAAAGTCCGCAACTATTACTCTGTATCGATTTCGGGCTACCACATTGCCGAAGCCGGCGCGAATCCGATTTCCCAATTGGCGTTTACGCTGTCCAACGGTTTCACGTACGTGGAATATTATTTGAGCCGCGGCATGAACATCGATGACTTTGCGCCGAACCTGTCGTTCTTCTTCTCGAACGGGCTGGATCCGGAATATACCGTCATCGGACGTGTAGCACGCCGCATCTGGGCAGTCGTCATGCGCGATAAATATGGCGCCAATGAACGCAGCCAGAAACTGAAATACCATGTCCAGACTTCAGGGCGCAGCCTTCACGCGCAGGAAATCGACTTCAACGATATCCGCACGACATTGCAGGCCTTGATGGCGCTGCAGGACAACTGCAACTCGCTGCACACCAATGCCTATGATGAAGCGATCACGACGCCAACGGAAGAATCGGTCCGCCGCGCAATGGCGATCCAGATGATCATCACCAAAGAGCATGGCCTGTCGAAAAACGAGAACCCGCTGCAAGGCGCGTTCATCATTGAAGAAATGACACAATTGGTGGAAGAAGCGGTGCTGACTGAGTTTGACCGCATCAACGACCGCGGAGGCGTCCTGGGCGCGATGGAAACACAATACCAGCGCGGCAAAATCCAGGAAGAGTCCATGCATTACGAAATGAAGAAACATACAGGCGAATTGCCGATCATTGGCGTCAACACTTACCTGAACCCGAATCCGCAATCGGACGACGACATCAACGCGATGGAAATCGCCCGCGCCACAGTGGAAGAAAAAGAAACACAAATCAACAACCTGCGCGCCTTCCAGGAACGCAACGACTCAACCGAAGCCTTGGAGCGCCTCAAGCAGGCAGCCAAGACCGGCGGCAACATCTTCGAAGAGCTGATGGAAACTGTAAAAGTCGCAAGCCTCGGCCAAATCACAACAGCCTTGTACGAAGTCGGCGGGCAGTATAGACGGAATATGTAGTGGGAAAAGTGGATCCGCCCATGAAAGCCCCGACAGGCTTAAGGCGACTTGGCGAAGCGGCGTGTTTTCAGCCGCACAGCCGAGTTGACTTAAGACCCCGAGGGGCTGGGCGGAGGAGCTGGACAAGGAAAAGCGGAAGCAGCCGTTTTGCTCCGATAGGCGTAAGAGGGTTTGGCGAAGCGGCGTGTTTTCAGCCGCACAGCCAAGGCAGCTTACGACCCGAGGATCAGGCTGGTGGAGCTGGACAAGGAAAAGCGGAAGCAGCCGTTTTGCTCCGATAGGCGTAAGAGGGTTTGGCGAAGCGGCGTGTTTTCAGCCGCACAGCCAAGGCAGCTTACGACCCGAGGATCAGGCTGGTGGAGCTGGACAAGGAAAAGCGGAAGCAGCCGTTTTGCTCCGATAGGCGTAAGAGGGTTTGGCGAAGCGGCGTGTTTTCAGCCGCACAGCCAAGGCAGCTTACGACCCGAGGAGCAGGCTGGTGGAGCTGGACAAGGAAAAGCGGATCCGCCCACGAAATCAAGGTTTGGATAAAGAAAAACTGTATAAAACACGATAAAAGTAAGCGGAATCCGTCTTCCAACGGATTTCGCTTACTTTTTTTGGCGAAAAAGCGAGATGGATTTAATTTGTGGGCGTTCAGAAAGATTTATGGGCGCTCAGAGGAATTTGTGGGCGTTCAAACAGATTTGTGGTCGTTCACGGGAATTTATGGGCGCTCAAAAAAATTTATGGTCGTTCGGCTGAGTTAAGACCTAAGAGCCAGATGGATGAAAGTACGAAAGAAGGCGAAAACCCGTCAAAAGACGGGTTTATCACCTTTTTTGAGAAGAAAAAGAAAAGAGAGATCTAACTTGCAGGCTGAGACACTGGATTTTCGTTGATTTTAAGTAGGTTATGCACGTTCAGCAGGAAATACGCATGCTCAGAAAAAAATATGCACGCTCAAGAAAAAATACGCACAAACAGCAGGAAAACGGAAAAGGAAATATGATAAAAAGAAATTAAATCTAGTATCTTATTTATAAAAGAAAATATTTCCAAAAAGTTAACCCGTAACAATCCCTCACTATACACGCCAATTCGATATCCCTGCTCTTTTTCTGTATAATAGAAGAATACGCACCGCAGAAACCAAGAAGGATGGATCCTATGCGCAAAGCTATCCACTACATAATCATCACAATCTGTGTCATACTGATTTTCTTCCTGTACAATAAAGCTTTGGGATCAATTCCATTTATGATTCTGGCGCTCTATTTGTTTTATTTTGGATGGAGACAAATAGATCCGAGAAAAAAGAAAACACGGTAGCGGAGACTAGGTAGTTTGTATATAATGAATTAAGTTACGAAAGAAGAAGGGACGTGCACGGAATGAAAATTCGTGAATTATCTAAAGAAGAACTGATAGAAGAGTCATTCGTTGACTTGACATATGCAATGCTGGAAGAAACACACGAAACAAGAACTTACGCAGAATTGGTTGCGGAAATTGAAAAATTGCTGAATTTGTCTAAAGAAGAAATGAAAGATCGTCTTGTGCAGTTCTATACTGACCTGAATATTGACGGCCGCTTTTTGATTTTGGGCGAAAACCGCTGGGGCCTTCGCGAATGGTATCCGGTTGAACAGATTGAAGAAGAGTCGGCACCGACTGTTAAAGCACGTAAAAAGAAAGCCAAAGTGGCTGACGATGAAGGCTTTGACGATTTGGACGAATTGGCATTGGAAGATGAATTGGAGTTTGAGGACTTCGGTGAAGACGACGATGACGATGATGACGAGGATGAAGTGGTTAAATCACCGGTGGAAGTGGAAGTTCTGGATTTCGATGCGGATGACGACGACGAAGAAGACGTTGACGTTCTGGTTGAAGACCTTGACGGCAACATCATCGATGATGAAGACGACGACGAGGACGACGATGAAGAAGATGACTTGAAGTAATCTGAACATTTTTTCACCTTGACTTATGAGGCTAGACTGGATAAGATTTTACTGGGCTCCTTAAAATAGGAGAGATGATTCGTACAGTTTACGCGCTCCCCCTGCATATGCAGCAGGTGGAGCGCTTTTTATTTTTACCATTCGAGGAGGAAGCAGGCATGACGAAGTATATATTTGTAACCGGTGGGGTTGTATCATCACTAGGTAAAGGGATTGTAGCCGCATCGTTAGGGCGTTTATTGAAAAACAGAGGGTTGAATGTAACGATTCAAAAATTCGATCCGTACATCAATATCGACCCTGGAACAATGAGTCCGTATCAGCACGGAGAAGTTTTCGTGACAGATGACGGCGCAGAAACAGATTTGGATCTTGGCCATTACGAACGTTTCATCGATATTAATTTAAACAAATACTCAAACGTAACAACCGGGAAAGTCTACTCGACCGTTATTCAAAAAGAACGCCGCGGCGATTACTTGGGCGGAACGGTTCAAGTTATTCCACATATCACAAACGAAATCAAAGACCGTCTATTGCGCGCTGCCAAAACAGCGAAAGCGGACGTAGTCATCACGGAAATCGGCGGAACCGTAGGCGATATCGAATCATTGCCATTCCTCGAAGCAATTCGCCAAATGCGTTCTGATCTTGGGCGCGATGAAGTGATGTACGTCCACTGTACCTTGATTCCGTATCTTGGAGCAGCTAAGGAAATGAAAACAAAACCGACACAGCATAGTGTAAAAGAACTTCGCAGCCTCGGCATTCAGCCAAACCTGATCGTCGTGCGTACAGAACACCCAGTGCCACAGGACATGAAGGACAAGATTGCATTGTTCTGCGACATTAAGCCGGAAGAAGTAATCGAATCACGCGATGTTGACGTGATCTACGAAATGCCGCTTCGCCTTCAGGAGCAGCATATGGACCAAATCGTCCTTGATCATTTCGGGATCGAAGCGCCTGAAGCGAACATGACGGAATGGAATACGCTGGTCGATAAAGTAAAATCGCTTAAAAACAGCGTACGCATCGGCCTTGTCGGAAAATATGTAGAATTGCAGGATGCTTATATTTCTGTAGTGGAAGCCTTGAAGCATGCTGGTTTCGCATTTGATTCTGAAATCGAAGTGGATTGGATCAACGCTGAACACATCAATGCCGACAATGTTGCAGAAAAATTGAAAGATTGTGATGGGATCCTGGTTCCAGGTGGTTTCGGCGACCGTGGAGTTGAAGGGAAAATCGCGGCTACTCAATTCGCACGCGAAAACAATGTACCGTTCTTCGGTATTTGCCTGGGCATGCAATTGGCATCTGTCGAATTCGGCCGCAACACCATGAACCTGGAAGGCGCACATTCTTCTGAATTGAACGCTAAAACACCATACCCAGTCATTGATTTATTGCCTGAACAAAAAGACATCGAAGACTTGGGCGGAACACTTCGTCTTGGCTTGTATCCGGCGAAACTTGAAAAAGGTTCGAAAGCGCATGAGGCTTATGGAGAAGAATTGGTTTACGAAAGACATCGCCACCGTTACGAGTTCAACAATGAATACCGTGAAGCTTTCGAGAATGCCGGATTCAAATTTACAGGCACCAGCCCGGATGGCCGCCTGGTGGAAATTATTGAAGTTGCTGACCACCCATGGTTCGTGGCATGCCAATTCCACCCGGAGTTCATTTCACGACCGAACCGTCCGCAGCCATTGTTCCGTGAATTTGTAAAAGCATCCATTGCCAATAAATAAATGGCAAAAGCCTTCCCTGAAAATGGGAAGGCTTTTTGCATAAATTTATTCATTCAAAAGTTGGTCAATCTGTTGCTTGACCGCATAATAAAGATAGAGCGCGGCCATGGCGTGTGGAACTAACAGGGGCAAGCCGTCGTCCTGTAACAGGGTGCCTTCGTGGCTGCTTAAGGGAAGGAAGACGTCAGCCAATTCACTTTCGTCTGAATGGGATGCGACAAACGCGAATGGAATGCCGGCGTCTGCTAACCTCCCGGCAAGTTCATCCCCCTCATTATTCGGTGCCAGAATCCAGACGCGGTCGGTACTGGTGACGATGCTTGCCGGCGACCACTCGGCTGCAGCAATCAACGGCACTTCGCTATGCAATGCTGCGGCAACCACAGCTTTCATTTCACCAAAGGCTGCGATGAAGATGGTCCCTTCCGCAACGGCGGCCTGTGCCAAAACACCGGCAATGCCGTCAATGGCAGGCTGCTGATTGGACAGGCGCTCAAACAATCGGGTCAATTGTGCAGTTAATGGATCCATAAAACTCACCTCGTGAAAAAAGTATAGCAGATAAAGGAGTGGTTCTTCTTGAAAACCATTTTAATTGTCGATGACCAGCCAGGAATCCGGCTGTTGTTGAAAGAAGTATTCAGCAAAGAAGGATACCACGCGATTACAGCGGGAAGCGGAAAAGAAGCACTTGAAAAAGTGCAGGAAGTTTGTCCGGATCTGGTGCTGTTGGATATGAAAATCCCCGGTATGGATGGCATTGAGATCCTTAAGCGCTTGAAGAAAAACCAGTCGGCTGTTCATGTCATCATGATGACGGCTTACGGTGAACTTGACCTCATTAAGGAATCCATGAACTGGGGAGCGGAACGTTATTTCACTAAGCCTTTTGATGTCTTCGAAGTGCGTGACGCCGTTAAGCAGTTATTAGAAGAGTAAACAACGAAGAAGTAGCGTAAGTACTGGGTTTTTGATATAGTATAAAGGATATTCGCTTTAAACATTGCTGAGGAGGAATTCTAAATGCCATTGGTTTCAATGAAAGAAATGATGATAAAAGGAAAACAAGAAGGATATGCAATCGGTCAATTCAATTTAAACAACTTGGAGTTCACACAAGCTATTCTTCAAGCCGCACAAGAAGAGAATTCTCCCGTCATTTGCGGAGTTTCTGAAGGTGCAGCCCGTTACATGGGTGGATTTACGACAGTTGTTAATATTGTCAAAGGATTGATGCATGATTATAAAATTACCGTTCCCGTGGCGATTCATTTGGATCACGGTTCAAGCTTTGAAAAATGTAAGGAAGCGATTGATGCTGGATTCACTTCAGTTATGATCGACGCCTCCCATCATCCTTTTGAAGAAAACATTGAAATCACGAAACAAGTCGTAGAATATGCACGGAAGCACAATGTTTCCGTTGAAGCGGAATTAGGAACTGTCGGTGGACAGGAAGATGACATCATTGCAGATGGCGTGATTTATGCAGATCCTCAGGAATGCAAACAGATGGTTGAACAAACCGGAATCGATTGCCTGGCCCCTGCTCTAGGTTCGGTCCACGGTCCTTATAAAGGAGAACCGAATTTAGGCTTCGAAGAAATGGAAGAAATTTCTCAGCAGTGTGACGTGCCGCTTGTATTGCACGGCGGAACAGGCATTCCTTTAAAGGATATTCAACGTTCTGTTTCACTTGGCACATCGAAAATCAATGTCAACACGGAAAGCCAGATTACATCGGCTCAAGCAGTCCGCGACAAATTGAACAGCGATCCGGATGTCTATGATCCCCGCAAATACCTGGGACCAGCCCGCGACGCAATCAAAAAGACGGTAATCGGCAAAATGCGTGAATTTGGAAGTTCAGGAAAAGCATAATAAGAGACAAAAAAAGATGGGAGAGAAGTGTCCACAAGGCGCCTTCTCTTTTTCCCGTCATACTGGAGGAAAAAAACCATGAAATTTTTCATCGACACAGCAAACTTTGACGAAATTAAAGAAGCACATGCCTGGGGTATCCTATCGGGTGTTACAACCAACCCATCATTGGTTGCAAAAGAAAAGAATGTTTCATTCCATGACCGCCTGAAAGAAATCGCTGCACTTGTTGACGGTTCAATCAGTGGCGAAGTCATCTCACTTGATGCAGAAGGCATGATTAAAGAAGGCCGTGAACTTGCAGACCTTGCTCCGAATATTACGGTTAAATTGCCGATGACTCCAGACGGTTTGAAAGCTTGCTCGGTTCTTGCTTCAGAAGGCAAAAAAGTCAATGTCACATTGATTTTCAGTGCCAACCAAGCATTGCTTGCAGCACGTGCAGGGGCGTCTTACGTATCACCGTTCCTTGGACGCCTTGACGATATCGGACATAACGGAATGGACTTGATCGCAACAATCGCAGAGATTTTCGCCATCCATGACATTTCTTCAGAAATCATCGCTGCTTCAATCCGTCACCCGCAGCACGTTACAGAAGCTGCTTTGAATGGTGCACATATTGCCACTATGCCGATTAAAGTTATGCACCAGATGTTTAAACACCCGCTGACAGATCAAGGAATCGAAGCATTCCTGGCTGACTGGGAAAAACGTTCAGTGGAAGACGGCGTAAAATAAAGAGAACAGTGGATTTCCCCGTTTGAAAAGCGGGATAGACTAAAATTGTGATCGGCATCTAGTCCAAAGGCCGAAGCAATGGAACTTTTCGGACGAAACGAACTGTCCGAAAGGGAGAAAAAGGAGAAATTTAATGGATGTTTATAAAATAAAGGGCGGCAAACGCCTTTCCGGAACAATTAAAGTCAATGGCGCTAAAAATAGTGCAGTAGCCTTGATTCCTGCATCGATTTTGGCGAATTCGCCAGTAACGATTGAGGGATTGCCGGGAATTTCCGACGCTTGGACACTGAAGAGTATTTTGGAAGAAATCGGCGGAGAAGTAACATTCGAAGACGGAACGATGAATATCGATCCGACAAAAATGATTGATATGCCTTTGCCGAACGGCAATGTGAAAAAGCTTCGTGCCTCCTACTACATGATGGGTGCGATGCTGGGCCGCTTCAAGCATGCAGCAATCGGCTTGCCGGGCGGCTGTTTCTTAGGCCCCCGTCCAATCGATCAGCACATCAAAGGCTTTGAAGCGTTAGGCGCAAAAGTGACGAACGAACATGGCGCCATTTATTTGCGTGCAGATGAACTTCGTGGAGCTAAAATTTACCTGGATGTTGTCAGTGTCGGCGCAACAATAAACATTATGCTCGCAGCTGTAATGGCTAAAGGGCAGACGACGATTGAAAATGCGGCAAAAGAACCGGAAATTATTGATGTAGCGACTTTATTGACCAATATGGGCGCGAAAATCAAAGGAGCCGGAACAAATGTCATCCGTATCGATGGCGTGGAAGAATTGCACGGCACCAATCATACGATCATTCCTGACCGCATCGAAGCCGGAACTTTCATGATTATGGCTGCTGCTATAGGGGATGGCGTCACGATCGATAACGTGATTCCTTTCCATATGGAAGCATTGACTGCCAAATTGCGTGAAATGGGCGTTGATGTTCAGGAAGGCGAAGAATCGATTTATATTCCAAAATCCGTTGATTTGCATGCAATCGATGTAAAAACCCTGGTCTATCCAGGCTTTGCGACAGATCTTCAACAGCCGTTCTCTGTGCTGATGACTCAGGCCCAAGGAGCTTCGATGATTACAGATACCATCTACTCGGCACGCTTCAAGCATATCGACGAACTTCGCCGGATGAATGCGAGCGGGCGGGTGGAAGGAAGAGCGGCGATTATTACCGGTCCGACTCCGCTGACATCGGCAACTGTCGTTGCATCCGACTTGCGGGCAGGAGCGGCATTGGTCATTGCAGGATTATTGGCGGAAGGCGAAACGGAAATCCGTGAAATCTATCATATTGAACGGGGCTATTCGTCCATCATCGAAAAACTGCAGGGCCTCGGCGCTGATATCCGGAGAGAGACCATCGATCCGGTGGCAAGCATGAAGTCCGACCTTAGCCAAGACGCGAATTGACTCTCTTTTAGCGTAAAAATATGTGCTACAATAATGAAGACATAGCGTTATAGCTGAACGGGAGGAACTGATAGTATGGAACGAAGTCTATCGATGGAATTAGTGCGTATCACTGAAGCGGCAGCAATTGCTGCTTCAAAATGGATGGGCCGCGGCATGAAGATTGAAGCGGATGATGCAGCGACCACTGCAATGAGAACGGTATTTGATACCATTCCGATGCGTGGTGTTGTCGTCATCGGTGAAGGTGAGATGGATGAAGCTCCTATGCTGTATATCGGTGAAGAACTGGGGACTGGCAATGGTCCGGAAGTGGACGTTGCAGTAGATCCTTTAGAAGGAACAAATATTGTCGCTGCAGGCGGCTGGAATGCTTTGGCAGTTTTGGCGATTGCAGATCGCGGCAACCTTCTGAATGCTCCTGATATGTATATGGAGAAAATAGCGGTTGGGCCGGAATCAGTGGGCAAAATCGACATCAACGCGCCAGTCATCGACAACCTTCGTGCAGTGGCGAAAGCCAAGAACAAGAACATCGAAGACGTCGTGGCCACCATTATGAACCGTCCTCGCCACCAGGAGATCATTGATCAGATCCGTGCAGCGGGAGCCCGCATCAAATTGATTGATGACGGCGATGTTGCCGGTGCAATCAATACTGCATTCGATCAAACTGGTGTCGACATCCTATTCGGAACTGGTGGAGCACCCGAGGGTGTCATCGCTGCAGTCGGCTTAAAATGCCTGGGCGGCGAGATCCAGGGGAAACTGGTTCCACAGAACGAAGAAGAAGCGCAGCGCTGCATCGATATGGGCCTTGACGTAAGTAAAGTCCTGATGATGGATGACCTAGTCAAAGGCGATGATGCCATTTTTGCGGCAACAGGCGTCACAGACGGCGAACTATTAAAAGGCGTCCAGCTGAAAGGCGGTTTCGCCGAAAGCCATACATTGGTCATGCGTGCGAAATCCGGAACCATCCGCTTTATCGAAGGGCGTCACAGCCTGCAGAAAAAGCCGAATCTTGTAATGAACGATTAACGATCCTACTTCATAAAATGAGTCCGGCAACTTGCCGGACTTCTTCTTTACGATCTTCTCAATCATTCACTGCTGATCCTCAAATCTTATAAGTTGAATCAAAAAATTTTTTTTGCATATCGCTTAGCCCGAGTCCGCGAAAATTTATTGCATTCATTCAACTTATCTACAAAAAATAATACGAATAAGAGTGGTGTCCGATACATGGCAACGATAACGATCTCCGCATTGGAGAACATGACATTAAAAGAACTTTATAATTTAGCAAAAGAATACAAACTGAGCAATTACAGCAAGCTGACCAAAAAGGAACTGATTTTTGCGATTTTGAAAACACGTGCGGAACAGGAAGGTTTCTTCTTTATGGAAGGTGTTTTGGAGATTATTCAATCGGAGGGTTTTGGTTTCCTGCGTCCGATCAACTATTCACCGAGTTCACAGGACATCTATATCTCCGCTTCCCAAATCCGCCGTTTTGATTTGAGAAATGGCGATAAAGTATCCGGGAAAGTGCGTCCGCCGAAAGAAAACGAACGTTATTTCGGCTTGCTTCAAGTGGAAGCGGTAAACGGCGAAGATCCGGAAGTGGCAAAAGAACGCGTCCATTTCCCAGGGCTGACGCCGCTTTATCCAGACCGCCATATCCGCCTGGAAACGACACCTGCGCATTTATCGACGCGCATTATGGATTTGGTTGCGCCTGTCGGATTTGGCCAGCGCGGTTTGATCGTGGCACCGCCGAAAGCAGGGAAAACGATGCTGCTGAAAGAAATCGCCAATTCGATTACGACCAATCATCCGGAAGCGGAATTGATTGTGCTGTTGATTGATGAGCGTCCGGAAGAAGTGACGGATATCGAGCGTTCCGTGGATGCCGATGTCGTGTCGTCAACTTTCGATGAAGTGCCTGAAAATCATGTTAAGGTTGCTGAATTGGTTCTTGAACGCGCGATGCGCCTTGTTGAACACAAACGTGATGTTGTCATTTTGATGGATTCCATCACGCGTCTGGCACGAGCATATAATTTGGTTATTCCGCCAAGTGGCCGTACACTATCTGGAGGGATAGACCCAGCAGCTTTCCACCGGCCGAAACGCTTTTTCGGAGCTGCCCGCAATATCGAAGAAGGCGGCAGTTTGACTATTTTAGCGACAGCTTTAGTAGAGACCGGATCACGTATGGATGAAGTCATTTACGAGGAATTTAAAGGGACAGGCAATATGGAATTGCATCTTGACCGTTCTTTGGCTGAGCGCCGTATTTTCCCTGCACTTGATATTCGCCGTTCCGGAACACGCAAAGAGGAATTGCTGATCGAACCGAAGCAGCTTGAAAAGCTTTGGTCCATCCGGAAAACCTTCTCGGATTCACATGACTTCGGCGAACGTTTCCTGAAAAAAATGAACCAAACGGATACCAATGAAGAATTCTTTGAACAATTGGCTACGGAAATGAAGACCCACCGAAGCAATAAGAAGATGATTTAATTGCTTGCAAATGGTACGGGGATTTGTTATGATTATGAGAGTGAATCAAAGCAAAGCTATTGCATATACGGTCTGAAGAACCGTGTAAGGCAATAGTAAAATAGAGTAAACTCTGTTCCAGATGGTTCAGGGCGAGAGGAGAAAATTACAATGAAAACAGGTATTCATCCAGATTACAAACAAGCTACAGTAACTTGCTCATGTGGGAACTCTTTCACAACTGGTTCTGTAAAAGAAAACATCAGCGTTGAGCTTTGCTCTGAATGTCATCCATTCTACACTGGACGTCAGAAATTCGCATCAGCAGATGGCCGCGTAGATCGTTTCAACAAGAAATACGGCCTAAAAGAAGAAATCAACGAGTAAATAAAAATATACCTGCCTAGCGCGAAAACGCCTGGCGGGTATTTTTTTTTCGCCTTCTATCTGAAAAACACCTTACATATTTCAAAAAACAGCAAGCAATCGCATGATTTTTGGTATGATAAAGAAAAACTTCATCTATATAAGTTGAACTAAAGAATCCTCGTAAATAAGCCGCTTCGGCGCTTTGGGTAGAGCAAAGACGATTGCTCCTGCGCAAGCTCGTCGCCAATGAGGTCCCAGGAATGCCTGGTCCCTCATTGGCTCCCACAATAAGCCGAGAAGACCACTCGTCTTATTGCTCCGCTCGGCATTCGCCTGCTCCTGTGCCGCGCCGGCGTTAAAGAAATCTCTAGAGATATGGAGCAAAACAGCTATGCTATATCCCTATCGATAGCGTAGCTTTAAAAACCGTGCTCCTTCGTGCTGCGCACTACGTCGCAAAGACATTGTCCTCGCAAGCTACGGCTAATGTCTTCGGAGCTGTTTTGCGGAATATCGGCTACTATAGTTAGTTGAGTTCAATTTATATAATTAGGAAGGGCTTCATATTTCTATAAACATTCGTGCATGAAAAAACAACCAAGAGTTCGAAAGGGGTCTCACCTATGTATGTCATGAAACAAACTGGATGGGTCGAATTGATCTGCGGCAGCATGTTTTCCGGGAAATCAGAAGAATTGATCCGCCGTGTCCGTCGTTCCCAATTCGCCAAACAAAAAATCGCTGTCTTTAAACCGAAAATCGACGACCGTTACAGCAAAGAAGCGGTCGTTTCCCATAATGGTGCAACTGTGATTGCCCTGCCGATTTCCCGTTCAACCGAAATGTGGGAGTACATTACCGATGAATTTGATGTCATTGCCATAGATGAAGCCCAATTTTTTGATGAAGACATCATCGAAAATGTCCAGAAGCTTGCAAATCATGGTTTCCGGGTAATCGTGGCAGGGCTGGACCAGGATTTCAGAGGCCGCCCGTTCGGCCCGATGCCGGCATTATTGGCAATCGCCGAACAAGTGACGAAACTTCAAGCTGTCTGCACCGTTTGCGGTTCTCCCGCAAGCCGCACCCAGCGACTGATCG
Source organism: Planococcus sp. SE5232 (assembly GCF_050686535.1). NCBI lineage: Bacteria > Bacillati > Bacillota > Bacilli > Caryophanales > Caryophanaceae > Planococcus > Planococcus sp. SE5232. Next base: position 846,794 of record NZ_JBOGCP010000001.1, read on the forward strand.
ACGGAAAGCCTGCAGGATCGGATGACCCGACAATCCTGGTAGGTGCATCAGAAGCCTACGAACCACGCTGCCGCCATCACCACGAAGTACCGGCAGGCGTTACCGTTAAGTGAATAGAGTATAAATATTGAGATGGTTTTGAAGAAATTGCTACAGGCGGACGCTTTCCGCGGGTACGGCCTCTGCCGCTTCCCTCGCTGTGCTCAGTCCAGTGGCTCCAGCTCGCGCTATTTCCGCAGGAAGCGAGTCAGGCTGTGCCTGACTCGTTTGCAACGAAGCTAGCGTAGCGATGCAGGAGCAGATCTTTGCCCTTCGCCAACTTCCGCTCTTCCTTCTAAGAGTCATGTGAACAATTATGTAAAGTGAAACTCCATTTAAAAATTACAGTAGACTTATCATTAAATCATTAGTGAAGATTTTGATTATTAACGTCATTTATTAAGATATGGAGCAAACCAGTGGAGACTCCCACGGGATAGCGAAGTGCCGAAATCCACTCGGGCGTATAGCCCGAGTTAGTTCGGCGCAAGCCCGTAGGAAAGCGGAGCTGGTTTGCGGAATTTCAAATCAACAACAACAAAAAAATAGAACTCGAGGTGACACCCATGTTTGATCGTTTACAATCAGTGGAAGATAGATATGACCGTTTAAATGAATTATTGAGCGACCCGGATATCATCAGCGACAATAATAAACTTCGCGAATACTCCAAAGAACAATCCGACCTTCAGGAAACAGTCGAAACTTACCGCGAATACAAAGAGTTGACTGCGCAATTGGCAGAAGCGAAAGCCATGTTCGATGATAAGATGGATGCGGATATGCGCGAAATGGTCAAAGAAGAAGTCAATGAATTGGAAGGGCAGATTACTGTAGTTGAAGAGCGCCTTCACAAATTGTTGATTCCAAAAGATCCAAACGACGACAAGAACGTAATCATGGAAATTCGTGGAGCAGCGGGCGGAGACGAAGCGGCTTTGTTTGCTGGTGACCTATACCGCATGTATACACGTTTTGCCGAATCTAATGGCTGGAAAGTCCAAGTCATGGATTCAAACCCGACCGGCCTTGGCGGATTCAAGGAAATCGTCTTTATGGTTACAGGAAAAGGCGCTTATTCAAAATTGAAATACGAAAATGGCGCACATCGCGTACAGCGGGTTCCGGAAACGGAATCGGGCGGCCGGATTCATACCTCTACTGCAACGGTGGCGTGTTTGCCGGAAGTTGAAGAAGTGGAAGTTGATATACATGAAAACGACATCCGCACAGATACCTATGCATCTTCCGGAGCTGGTGGACAATCGGTCAACACGACGATGTCAGCTGTCCGCCTGACGCATCTTCCGACGAATACAGTGGTAACCTGCCAGGATGAAAAATCACAGATCAAAAACAAAGCGAGTGCGATGAAAGTATTGCGTGCCCGCGTCTATGAAAAATTCCAGCAGGAAGCACAAGCTGAATACGACGCAGTCCGCAAATCCGCAGTTGGAACAGGTGACCGTTCTGAACGGATCCGGACTTATAACTTCCCTCAAAACCGTGTTACAGATCACCGCATTGGCTTAACGATCCAGAAATTGGACCAGATTTTGCAGGGGAAAATGGATGAAATCATCGATGCCTTGATTGTGGAAGAGCAGTCTGCGCGCATGGAAAGCCTGAACAATGACCAAGCTTAAGTATGTTTATGAGGCCCTCAAGAGGGCTTCTTCTTATTTACAGGAGAACGGTCGCGAAGAAGGAGCGGCACGCATTCTTCTTCAACATGAAATGGGCCTGTCGTATTCGAGTTTGATTTCTTCGATGCGTGATGAAATCAGTGAACAGCAATTTGAAAGGTTTTGGGCGAATATCGAATCGCATGCCAAAGGAATTCCAGTCCAGCATTTGACGGGAAGCGAAGAGTTCTACGGAAGAAACTTTCTGGTGAATTCGGATGTATTGATTCCGCGTCCGGAAACAGAAGAGTTAATAGAAGAAACACTGCAGCTGATTGATCGCCATCTATCGAAAAAAGAACTGGCAATCGCCGATATTGGAACGGGCAGTGGCATTATCGCGATTACGCTGAAATGTGAATTGCCTGATGCACAGGTTGTAGCGACGGATATTTCACAAAAGGCACTGGATATGGCAGCGAAAAATGCTGAACGTTTAAATGCCGACATCGATTTTCGGCTGGGGGATCTGGCTGAACCGATTGAAGGCGAAAAATGGGATGTACTATTGTCCAATCCGCCGTACATCGCTTATGCTGAAGCCCCTGGATTGTCGGACAGTGTCCGCGATTTCGAACCGCATCATGCGTTGTTTGCCGACAATGAAGGCTTGGCTCTTTATGAAAAGATGGCGAAGCAATTTCCGAAGATGCTCAATAAACCAGGCATCATCGGTTTCGAAATAGGTTATCAACAGGGAAAAGCAGTTGAAAAAATGCTGAAAGACGCTTTTCCGGATGCTTTAGTCTATAGTAAAAAAGATATCAACAAAAACGATCGAATGGTTTTTGCGTTAATAGACTAACTTATGCACAAAATACCCACAATTCGGTGGAGTTTATCCACTGATTGTGGATAGAAAGGTGAAAAACCTTTAAAAATAGGAGTTGTTCATGTGAAAACGGAAATTATTTTTGTGGATAATAATGTGGACGAAGAAGAAAGTTATGCACAGGCTGTGGAAATCCTCCTTTCCGGTGAAGTTGTCGCTTTTCCGACTGAAACCGTTTATGGGTTGGGCGCAGATGCCACCAATGCGGAGGCTGTAGGCAGAATTTTTGAAGCAAAAGGACGGCCAGCGGATAATCCATTGATTGTCCACGTTGATTCGAAAGAGACGGCACTGGAGTATGTACAGGAAGTTTCTCCGAAAGCGCTGCAATGTATGGATGCTTTCTGGCCTGGTGCATTAACGCTGATCATGCAGGAGAGACCGGGAGCATTCGCAAAAAACGTTACTGCCGACCTTGAAACGGTCGGCATCCGTGTGCCGAATCATCCGGTTGCCTTAAGTTTGTTGCGCAAGCTTCAATTGCCTTTGGCTGCTCCGAGTGCCAACACCAGCGGCAAGCCCAGTCCGACTTTGGCTGAGCATGTCTATCATGATATGGAAGGCAGAATTCCGCTGATCCTGGACGGTGGCGCTACGGAAATCGGCATTGAGTCCACAGTTTTGGATACGACCTGCGAACCGCCTGTCATTTTGCGTCCTGGGAAAGTCTCGAAAGAGCAGATCGAAGGAGTGATTGGAACAGTTCGAACCTCGTCCGGAAACAAAAACAATGTTCCAAAATCACCGGGAATGAAATACATGCATTATGCACCAACTGCCCCTTTATATTTAATTGAAAACGAAGAGGGATTGATTGAAAAAGCAATTGACTACATTCAGGAAAAAGGAAAAACGGTTGCTGTTCTCAGCAAAACCGAGTACCCTGCAGCTGATTTCAATTTTCCACTGTCGATGGAAAGCCTGTATGCCAGTTTGCGGAAATGTGATTCAACGGATGCTGATTTGATTTTGGCATCGGTTGAACCCGGATTGCAGGAGAATGATGCCTTGATGAACAGACTCGAAAAAGCGGCGGACCATAAGTGGTTCAGCTGAATCGCTGAAAGGAGATGCTGTATGAGAATTCTTTTTGTCTGTACAGGCAATACATGCCGAAGTCCGATGGCTGAAGCCATCTTGTCAGCCCGGAACCTGCCGGAAATCGAAGCTCGTTCTGCCGGTATTTATGCCGGAGTCGCGCCTCTCTCTAAAAATGCCCAAGCTGTACTGGAGCAGCAGCAAATTTCTTTTGCGCACATCTCAAAGCCGCTTGATGTGGAAGATATGCAATGGGCCGAACTGATTTTAACCATGACTTCCTCCCATAAAGTGACGCTTATGCAGGCATATCCTGAAGTGGCGACAAAGCTCTATACGCTGAAGGAATTTACGGAAGGCTCGACAGAAGATATCAGTGATCCCTATGGCGGGCCACTGGCACTTTACGAGCAGACTTTCCAGGAACTTAAGCATTTGATTGATAAATTAATCGATAAAGTCAACTGAATGAAAAAGACAGGCAGGCCTTTCGAGGCTGTGCCTGTCTTTTTTGCGTAAAAATGTTAGAATTGATTAAAAGCGTAATCGAAATTCGCATAATTCGACATTGGCGCTTTTGCTGAACAATAAATTTGATTTCAAGAAAAGAGGGTATATCATGAGAGTGGCAATTTCATCAGATCACGGCGGCAATAACCTGCGTAAAGAAATCGTTAACCTAATGAACGAAATTGGTATCGAATATCAGGATTTTGGACCACATACAGACGATTCGGTCGACTATCCGGATTATGCAAAGCCGGTGGCTGATCGCGTAGCGAGCGGAGAATTTGATCGCGGTATTCTGATTTGCGGCACCGGCATCGGCATGTCCATTTCTGCGAATAAAGTCAAAGGAATCCGTTGTGCACTTGTCCATGATGTGTTCAGTGCAAAAGCGACCAGAGGGCACAACGATTCAAATATTTTAGCAATGGGTGAGCGCGTCATTGGCCCAGGGCTTGCACGTGAAATCGCCCAAACTTGGCTGACAGAGGAATTTGAAGGCGGCAGACACGGCAAGCGGATCCAAAAAATTACTGACCTCGAAAAATAAGGAGGAGTCGGCATGCAAACTTTATGGCAATTGCAACTTGAAGAGGTTTTAAGTGAATTGGAGCAGCAGATCGAGTTCAGGAAAGGCCAAGTGTTTGTAGTCGGCTGTTCGACATCAGAGGTAGCAGGAAAAAGGATTGGAACAGGCGGCGGATTGGATATTGCCGAAAGTCTGTTTGAACCTTTGGAGAAATTCGCGTCACGCCATCACTTGTTTTTGGCATTTCAAGGTTGTGAGCATATCAACCGTGCATTGACGGTGGAGCGGCAGGCAGCCATCAAATATGGCTGGGAACCTGTTTCGGTTATTCCGGTTGCAAAAGCGGGCGGTTCGATGAGTGCCTATGCATTCAGCAATATGGCCGATCCAGTTGTAGTGGAAGAGATTCAGGCTCATGCAGGAATCGACATTGGACAAACGATGATCGGTATGCATTTGAAAAGAGTTGCCGTTCCTCTCCGAACTTCTGTTAAACTAGTAGGTGAAGCGATTGTAGCAGCTGCAACAACACGGCCGAAATTGATCGGCGGTGAACGTGCGAGCTATGATCGTGAGCTTGTTCAATCACGGGAGGGATATACAGATGGAATTGATTAAGTCGCAAGACCCAGCAGTATATGAAGCGATGAACGCAGAAAAAGGAAGACAGGAAGCGAATATCGAATTGATCGCTTCTGAAAACTTTGTCTCACAAGCCGTAATGGATGCACAAGGATCAGTATTGACCAACAAATACGCAGAAGGCTATCCGGGCAAACGCTATTACGGAGGCTGCGAATTTGTGGACGTTGTTGAAAACATTGCCCGCGACCGCCTGAAGGAAATTTTTGGCGGCGACCATGCGAACGTTCAACCGCATTCCGGATCACAGGCCAATATGGCAGTCTATACAGCAGTTTTGGAAAAAGGCGATACAATCCTTGGGATGAACCTTAATCATGGCGGCCACTTAACACATGGCAGTAAAGTGAATTTCAGCGGCATGCAGTATAATTTTGTTGAGTACGGCGTTACAGAAGAAGAACAATTGGTCGATTATGAAGCAGTTCGCCAGGCAGCATTGGAACACAAACCGAAAATGATCGTTGCTGGAGCAAGTGCTTATTCGCGCAAATTGGATTTCGCTAAATTCCGTGAAATCGCTGACGAAGTCGGAGCATACCTGATGGTCGACATGGCACACATTGCCGGTCTGGTCGCTACTGGAGCTCATCCTAACCCTGTCCCTCATGCCCATTTTGTTACATCGACTACGCATAAGACACTTCGCGGACCACGCGGCGGGTTGATTCTCTGCAATGAGGAATTTGCGAAAAAAATCGATAAAACCATTTTTCCTGGAATTCAAGGCGGCCCACTTATGCACGTAATCGCAGCCAAAGCTGTGGCATTCGGTGAAGCGTTGCAGCCGGAATTCAAAACCTATATTGAACAAGTCGTGAAAAACGCCCATGCACTTGCTGAAGGCTTAATCGCTGAAGGCGTGGATATCGTTTCAGGCGGAACAGACAATCACTTACTGTTGCTGGATCTTCGCTCGTTGAATCTGACAGGCAAAGTTGCAGAACATGTACTGGATGAAGTCGGTATTACGACAAACAAAAATACCATTCCTTTCGACCCGGAAAGCCCATTTGTCACTTCCGGCGTCCGTCTTGGAACAGCTGCCGTCACATCTCGTGGCTTTAAAGAAGCGGACATGAAAGAAATTGCTTCAATCATGGCAATGCTTCTGAAAAACCCGGAAGACGAATCAGTGAAAAAAGATGCTGCAGAACGTACAGCCAAATTGACTGCTGCGCATCCTTTATATAAATAAGTTCATACAGCTGCCGGGTTAATGCTTGGCAGCTTTATTTTTTCCATAAATAAATGGGGAAGTTTGTTTGCGTATTGCCTAAATCAGGAATAATACCTATTACATACAATTATTTCAGTTAATAAGATTTCGGTAGGTCCTATCGGCCGAAGCGTCGGGGAAGAATGGATGTATTGCTTTTAATCTATACATAGAGCTGTTTACAGGGGGGACGCGTCGTATGCACACGCATGAATTGAAGAGAGATAAAAAGGTGATCATGGAGTGGCTGCGCCGTCTGGGTGTTGAATTCCATACCTCATTTTTGATTGTGAATTCGGAAATGGAAGATCAGCCTGTCGTCTATGCTAATGACGCCTTCTACAAAATGATCGGTTATAACGAAAAAGAAACTCTGGGACGCAATGGGCGTTTCCTGCATGGTGAAAAAACGTCTGAAGAAGCAAGTGAAAAAATACGTTGCTGCGTGGAAGCGGGCGAAAGCGGTATTGTCGAAATCGTAAACTACCGGAAAAACGGCACGCCTTTTTGGAATGAGATCACTGTCCAGCCCTTGTCATTTCCGGAGAAGAATTTCAAATTCACGTTGATGCTGCAACATGACATCACCGACCGCAAACGTGCAGAAGCTTTGATTAAACTTCAAAAAGAGACCTATAATGGAATCGAAAAGGGCTATATGCTCAGCATGCTGCTGCAGAATGTCTGTACTACTGCCGAATCATTCTTTATTGATGGGGCAAAATGTACGGTGTTATTGATTGACGACACAGAACTTTATAAAATCGGTGCGGCCAGTTCCATGCCAAAGAGTTTTCAGGAAGCAATCAACGGACTGCTGGTTGAAGAAGATATCGGAACATGCGGAGCGGCTTTCCATCGGCAGCAGCCGGTGGTTGTCGAGGACATGACTACGGACTATCTATGGCGAAATCACCAGCAATTGGTGGAAAACTATAACTTGGTGTCAAGCTGGTCAATTCCGATCTACAGCGTTGAAGGAATGCCAATCGGCACATTCGGCATGTACTTTCCTGCAGCACTGTCACCGCATGAAAAAGATTTGGCTTTCATGGAGGAAGTTGCTTCGATTGCTTCACTCGCGATCAAATACTCCCGCCAACATGAAGAGGTTCTTCGACTGGCCTATACCGATGAAAATACGGACTTGCCCAATCGCAATTATTTCAGAAATGAAATGATGGAAATGCTGAAGGAAGGCAAGGAAGGGTTTGTGGCATTCGTGTCCACAGACGAATATGTCAAAGTGGTCGATCAATATGGCCATAGTGCCGGAGATACCATTATGCGTGAAATTGGCAAGCGGATGATGCTGGCGCAGAATTCCTCGGATAATTTAATTGCCCGGTTCTCAGACTCTACATTGGCTATGTACAGCATGACACCTTTCACAAAAATCCCGGATTACCTGGAACATCTTCTGCAAGGGTTGGTCGAACCTGTTGCAGTCGGTGATATGGAATTGTTCCTGACCTTGAAAATGGGCGTTGCCATCGTAACGCCTCATCAGGTTGACTCCGAAGAGATAATCCGCTGTGCCGACAGTGCATTATCCCAGGCAAAGCTCCGTACTGGTGAGTCCATCTGCTATTTTGAAAGTGAATATGACGAATTCATGATGAAGGATCTGCGCGTGGCCAATGAATTGACAGCAGCGATCAGACGCAATGAGGTGGGGGTTCACCTGCAGCCGAAAGTTGATTTGAAAACCGGCGAGATTCTGAGCTTTGAAGCGCTGGCTCGCTGGACGTCGCCGGATCTCGGCACCATCCCGCCGGATGTCTTTATCCCTGCTGCTGAAAAAAATGGCAAAATCCGTTTGTTGGAACAAAGCGTTTTGAAGCAGGTGCTGGAATGGCTGAAAAAAAGAGTTGAGCATGGGCTGCAGATTCGCCAAGTGGCCATCAATATATCTGCAGATCATTTCTTCCATCATTCATTCGTTCCACATTTGATGGACATGACTGCTGAATATGGCATTGATCCACAATGGATTCAATTGGAGATTACGGAGCGTATCGGCTTTGTGGATATTGAAACGGCCAATAAAGTATTCAAGCACCTGAAACATTGCGGCTTCACGACTTCGATTGATGATTTCGGGACTGGTTACTCGTCGCTCAGCTATCTGCAGAAGCTGCCTGTCGAGGAACTGAAAATTGACCGGTCCTTCATTTCCAATATGGGGGAACCGGGAACATTGGCTATCATCCGAACTATCATCCAGCTGGCGGAAAATTTGGACATGCGTGCAGTTGCTGAAGGTGTGGAAACGGAAAAAGACCGCCAAACCCTGTTGAGGCTCGGCTGTAAAGTGGGGCAGGGGTATCTGTTCTACAAGCCTATGCCGCTCAGCGAAGCTTTCTTGTTATAGGGCATCTGAAGTGCCGGCAACCGGAACATTGCTTGAATTGGAACAACTAGAAAAGAGTTATAGAGATTTTGCGGAAAACCGGGGCAATATTTCCCGGTTTTTTCTTATGGGTAAATAAACCATGGGTGAAAATAACTGAATAATAGCAAAGCGGGATCTGGCAACTTGAGCCAATGATTTTCTGTTATACTATTTAAGATAATGTGTGAAAAGGAGAGATAGGCCGTGGGAAAAGTATACGTTTTTGATCATCCGCTGATTCAGCATAAACTGACGTACATCCGTGATAAATCGACAGGTACGAAAGAGTTCCGTGAATTGGTCGACGAAATCGCTACATTGATGGCGTTCGAAATTACACGCGACTTGCCGTTGGAGGAAATCGAAGTGGAGACGCCGGTCCAGCTAGCAAAATCAAAAGTCCTTGCAGGAAAGAAATTAGGCGTCGTGCCGATTTTACGTGCAGGCATCGGCATGGTGGATGGAATTCTAAAATTGATTCCAGCTGCTAAAGTCGGACACATCGGTTTATATCGTGACCCGGTCACATTGCAGCCGGTTGAATACTATTTGAAATTGCCTTCCGATGTTCAGGAGCGGGATTTCATCGTTGTGGATCCAATGCTGGCGACAGGCGGATCAGCGATCGAAGCAGTCAACTCCATGAAGAAACGTGGGGCTACGAAAATTCGTTTCATGTGCATCATTGCAGCTCCTGAAGGTGTAGAAGCTCTTCAAGAAGCGCATCCTGATGTGGATATCTACATTGCGGCACTCGATGAAAAATTAAATGAAAAAGGATACATCGTCCCAGGTCTTGGAGATGCTGGTGACCGGTTATTCGGAACAAAATAAGAGAGCGGGGTATATCAGCTTGACGAAAAAATGGAAAGTAATGACGATATTTGGTACGCGGCCAGAAGCCATCAAAATGGCGCCGCTTGTTCTGGAACTTCAAAAACATCCTGACACCATCGAACCATTGGTGACAGTGACAGCGCAGCACAGAGAAATGCTGGACCAGGTGCTGGAGACATTCCAAATCACGCCTGACTTCGATTTGAACATCATGAAGGAACGCCAGACATTGACCGATGTAACGATGCGCGCCATGCAGGGTCTTGATGCAGTCATGAAAGAAGCGAAACCGGATATTGTCCTGGTACATGGCGATACGACGACAACTTTCGCTGCCAGCCTTGCTGCCTTCTATAATCAGGTTGCCGTTGGCCATGTTGAGGCGGGCTTGCGTACGCACAATAAATATTCGCCGTATCCGGAAGAAATGAACCGTCAGCTGACGGGTGTCATGGCCGATATTCATTTTTCACCAACTGAAAAATCAGCTCAGAACCTTCTCGATGAAAACAAAAAGGAAGAAACGATCTACATCACCGGCAATACAGCCATCGACGCACTTCAAACAACAGTGCGCGAAACCTATACGCACCCAATCCTTGAGAAGATCGGCACGGACCGCATGATTCTTTTGACTGCACACCGCCGTGAAAATCTTGGACAGCCGATGCGCAATATGTTCCGTGCCATCAAACGCCTGATTGAAGAACACGATGATATTCAAGTGGTCTATCCGGTACATATGAATCCAGCTGTGCGTGAAGTGGCGGATGAAGTATTGGGCCGTGATCCGCGCATCCATTTGATTGAGCCGCTGGAAGTTCTGGACTTCCATAACTTTGCAGCCCGCTCATTCTTTATCCTGACCGATTCGGGCGGGATTCAAGAAGAAGCGCCTTCACTTGGCAAGCCGGTACTGGTTTTGCGAGATACCACTGAACGCCCTGAAGGAATCAGCGCAGGAACCTTGAAGCTGGCTGGAACAGACGAAGAGACGATTTATGGAATGGCTAAAGAATTGCTGACGGATGAAGACGCTTATAAAGCGATGTCCCAAGCATCCAATCCATACGGAGACGGCAAAGCTTCGGCGCGGATCGTCGAAGCACTGCATGTGTATTTTTCGAAACTGTGATTGGCTGAACGGCCGATTCCGCTTTTCTGGTGTCCAGTTGCAAGCGCCTAGCTCTTCGGGATGTAAGCCACTCTGGCTGTGCGGCTGAAAACATACCGCTTCGCCAGAGCGTCTTACCCCTGTCAGAGCTGAACAGGCACTTTCACTTTTCTTTTGTCCAGCTTCATCGGCCAACTCCTCGGGTCGTAAGCCGGTCTTCCTGTGTGGCAAAAAGCGCCACTTCGGAATTCCGTCTTACGCCTGTCGGAGCTGAACGGCCGATTCCGCTTTTCTGGTGTCCAGTTGCAAGCGCCTAGCTCTTCGGGTCATAAGTCAATCCGGCTGTGTGGCAAAGAGCGCCACTTCGCCGAATTGCCTTATGCCTGTCAGAGCTGAACAGGCACTTTCACTTTTCTGTACAAAGTTTGTCGACAATATGTCAGAGGAAAATCGCTTGTGAAGTTTTTCACTTCTACTAATTGACATGATTTTACCCCTATTGTATGCTTACAAAGGGTATGCATGAGAAGGTTTTCTTACATATATTATGTGGTTTTGGAAGCCTGATGCGACGGTCCTTTTTAAGGGTTTAATGTCAAATCAACGAGGTTCGAGGGGGTTATCATGCGCCCAACAAAAAGTCCCTTACAAGCGATGGCGCTTTACAGTGCCATCCTCTCACAACTTGTCGGGTCCGCGCTTTTCGGTGTGTTCACAGGTATGTGGCTCGATGAAAAGCTCGGAACCGCCCCGTTTTTCATGATCATCTGCCTAGTCATAGGCATCACTGCCGGTGTTTGGGCAATGCTTCAGACCGTCCGCAAATTCGAATCAGGAGACAAGTAAAAATGGATGGACTTAGGGAGATATATACAAGACTGAAAAAGATGATTTTTTTCATCTTGGCGTTCTACGTTATTGGTTGGGGGTTTACCCCTTATCAAGAAGTGTTCGCCGGTCTCATCATCGGAACTTTGTTCGGCATTTACAACATGTGGATTCTGGTTCGGCGGATGGAGAAATTCGACCGCGCGGTGGCTGAAGGCTCGAAAGTTCGTTCGCTTGGAACGGCATTACGGTTTGCATCAGGTGTTGCAGCTGTGGCGATCGCCATTTTATTCGCAGAGCACATTCACTTGGTCAGTACGGTAATTGGGTTGATGGTCCCTTATGCTCTGTTGTTAACAGAGCGGATTGTTTATCACGTGAAACACCATTAAGAATGTGGAAAGAGAGGTGAAACTATCGTGGAACATGGCGCTCCTATGCTCGAGGTGTTCGGGATCTGGTTCAACCTATCGAACGTTATGATGCTGCTTATAGCCGCTCTTATCGTCTTCCTTATTGCTTTTATCTCCACACGGAACCTGCAGCTTAAACCGACGGGCATGCAGAACTTCATGGAATGGATCATGGATTTCGTAAAAGGGATAATCAAAAGCAATATGGATTGGAAAGATGGTGGCCGATTCCATGTTCTTGGAATCACCCTGATTATGTTCATTTTTGTTTCGAACATGTTAGGCCTTCCATTTGCAATAGTTGTCAACGGAGATCTTTGGTGGAAATCACCAACAGCTGATCCGACGGTAACGATGACATTGGCCGCAATGGTGCTAATCTTGAGCCATTATTATGGTATCAAGCTGAAAGGGCTTAAAGGATATGCCGGAGGCTACATCAAGCCGATGAAATTCTTGTTCCCATTGAACATCATTGAGGAATTCGCAAATACGCTGACACTCGGTCTGCGTCTTTACGGTAACATCTATGCGGGGGAAATCCTGTTGACTTTGTTGGCAGGCCTCGCATCAGCAGGTGCATTTGGATTTGCATCAGCCATCGTACCAATGATGGCATGGCAAGGCTTCTCGATCTTTATCGGGGCAATCCAAGCGTTTATTTTCGTTATGTTGACGATGGTCTACATGTCGCATAAAGTTGCCGACGATCATTGAGTATAAACTGCTCGTAGAGCAAAAAAAACAACTATCCTGAGGAGGACACATTAAATGACAGGTTCATTAGGTTTATTAGCAGCAGCAATCGCAGTAGGTTTAGCAGCACTAGGTGCAGGTATCGGTAACGGTCTTATCGTTTCAAAAACAGTTGAAGGTATCGCTCGCCAGCCAGAAGCACGCGGCGTCCTACAAACAACAATGTTCATCGGTGTTGCATTGGTAGAGGCATTGCCAATCATCGCTGTAGTTATCGCGTTCATCGTTATGAACCAATAGTATTTCTATACAAAAAGTTAAATGGTGGGGATGCTTCGATATGGTTTTCGCCATTTAAACTTGTATGAAGCAATTTGCTTTTGAAAATCCATCTTACGACAGATAAAGATCTTACTATAGAAGAAATTGTATTTTAGGCTCTTGAAGGGAGTGAAACAATCGTGTTTTTTGATCACCTCGTACTCGGTGCAACCGGGGAGTTTTTGAATATTGGAGACATCCTTGCTACACTTGTTATCTTCATTTTGCTAATGTTGCTTTTGAAGAAATTCGCATGGGGTCCTTTGATGGGCGTAATGCAGCAGCGTGAAGATTTGATCAAGAGTGAAATCGAAACTGCTGAAAACAGCCGTCTGGAATCTCAGAAATTGCTTGAAGAGCAGCGCAGCCTTCTTAAAGATGCGCGTACGCAAGCACAGGAAATCGTTGAAAACGCTAAAAAGCAAGGCGACGTTTCGCGTGAGGAAATCATTACGACAGCGCGTGCTGAGTCTGGCCGTATGAAAGAAGCTGCGGTTCAAGAAATTGCCAACGAAAGAGATAAAGCTATTTCAGCTGTTCGTGAAGAAGTTGTGGCATTGTCATTGCTTGCTGCTACGAAAGTGCTTGAAAAAGAAATCTCTGAGGAAGACAACCGTCAGTTGATTAACGAAACGATTGCGAAGGCAGGCGAAGTTCAGTGAGTCAAGTTGCAGAACGCTACGCTCTAGCATTGTTCGAAGTTGCTCAAAAGCATGAATCGTCATTGGATGTAGAGCAGGATTTGCGTGAAGTGAAAAAGGTCTTCGAAATGACCCCGGAACTTTACAATTTGATCGTTTCTCCAAAACTTTCTGCTGATAAAAGAACAAACCTAATCAATGAGGTATTCAGAGAAGCGAATCCGCTTGTTGTAAATACACTTCAATTGATGGCAGAACGCAAACGTCTGGACGAAGTCGGCTCTATGGCTGACGCGTTCGTCGCTTTATCCAACAATGCACAGGGAATCGAAGATGCGAAAGTTTATTCTACACGTCCTTTGACTGAAGAAGAACGCGCATCCATCTCTTCCGTTTTCGCTAAAAAAATCGGCAAACAATCTTTACGAATTGAAAACATCATCGATCCATCGTTGATCGGCGGATTGCGTCTTCAAATCGGAAACCGCATTTACGACAGCAGTGTGAGCACGAAATTGTCACGTCTGCAGCGTCAATTGAACGGTTAATTATGAAATTATGAGAGGGTGACATACATGAGCATCAAAGCTGAAGAAATCAGCGGTCTGATCAAACAACAGATTGAAAATTATCAATCAGAGATGAAAGTTGACGACGTTGGTACAGTAATCACCATTGGTGATGGTATCGCGCGCGCTCATGGCCTCGACAACATCATGGCTGGAGAACTTGTAGAATTCTCAACTGGTGTCCTTGGTATGGCGCAAAACTTGGAAGCCAACAATGTTGGTATTATTATCCTTGGCCCTTACACAGACATTAAAGAAGGCGATGAAGTACGTCGGACTGGCCGCATCATGGAAGTACCGGTAGGACCTGAACTTATCGGACGCGTAGTAAATCCACTTGGACAGCCTGTTGACGGTCTTGGACCGATCAACACGACTAAAACCCGTCCAATTGAAAGCCCTGCACAAGGGGTTATGGCCCGTAAATCGGTTCATGAACCACTTCAAACAGGCATCAAAGCGATCGACGCACTTGTGCCGATCGGCCGTGGACAGCGTGAATTGATCATCGGTGACCGCCAGACAGGTAAAACTTCTGTAGCGATCGATACGATCTTAAACCAATCTGACCAAGACATGATCTGTATCTATGTTGCAATCGGACAAAAAGAATCTACTGTACGTAACGTAGTAGAAACTTTCCGTAAAAACGGAGCTCTTGATTACACGATCGTTGTAACAGCTTCTGCTTCACAGCCAGCTCCATTATTGTTCCTTGCTCCTTATGCAGGTATCACAATGGCTGAGGAATTCATGTTTGAAGGCAAGCACGTGTTGATCGTCTATGATGATTTAACAAAACAAGCATCTGCTTACCGCGAACTTTCACTATTGCTTCGTCGTCCACCAGGCCGTGAAGCTTATCCAGGTGATGTCTTCTACTTGCACTCACGTTTACTTGAGCGTGCAGCGAAGTTGAACGAAACTCTTGGAGCAGGATCAATCACAGCATTGCCGTTCGTTGAAACGCAGGCTGGCGATATCTCTGCATATATTCCAACAAACGTTATCTCGATTACGGATGGCCAGATCTTCCTTCAATCGGATCTATTCTTCTCAGGTGTACGCCCAGCGATCAACGCGGGTCTGTCTGTATCACGTGTTGGTGGTTCAGCTCAGATCAAAGCAATGAAAAAAGTTGCGGGTACATTGCGTCTTGACTTGGCTTCTTTCCGTGAACTTGAATCATTCTCTCAGTTCGGTTCAGATCTTGATGCTGCAACTGCTGCGAAAATCGAGCGCGGGAAACGTACTGTTGAAGTCTTGAAGCAAGATTTGAACAACCCGATCAAAGTTGAAAAACAAGTTGTTATCTTCTATGCGTTGACTCGTGGATTCCTTGACGACATCGCTCTCAACGACATTTCTCGCTTTGAAGCTGAATTGACAAGCTGGTTGGATACAAACCACACAGAAATTTTGGATACTATTCGTACAACTCAAGGTTTACCTGCTGATGACGCATTTGGTGCAGCGATCAACGAATTCAAACGCACATTCGCAAAATCAGAGTAAAGAGAAACTGTATTCAGTAGAGGCTTTTGCCTCACTGAATGCTGGTTGATCCAATCGGACTTTTGCGGTCAGTCCATTTCCTGCGTGTCAATGCGGGAGACATGCTGCCCGTTAGAGCGGAGGGCTACTCGAGTCGAATATGAAGAAAAAATAATAGGGTGGTGAAATACCAGTGGCATCTTTACGCGATATAAAAACACGCATTACGTCAACCAAGAAAACGAGTCAGATCACAAGAGCCATGCAAATGGTTTCTGCATCTAAACTAAGCCGTGCGGAAGTGAACGCGAAAGCATTCGTTCCCTACATGGACAAAATCCAGGACGTAGTGGCATCCATCGCAGCCGGGTCTACGGACACCAGCAATGCAATGATGATCGCCCGTCCTGTAAAGAAAACTGCTTATTTAGTGATCACATCGGATCGTGGCCTTGTAGGTGGATATAACAGTAATATTCTTCGTGTTGTTATGAACAAAATCCGTGAACGGCATACATCCAATGACGAGTTTGTGATCCTGAGCGTCGGCCGGAAAGGGAAAGAATTCTTTGCGAAGCAAGGAATGACCATTCTTGAAAGTGCAATTGCGCTTCCGGACCATCCGACGTTTGCGGATATTAAAGAAATAACGCGCAAAGCTGTTGGTATGTTCTCAGATGGTACATATGACGAAGTTTATATGTATTACAATCACTTTGTTTCAGCAATTCAACAAGAAGTCACAGAGAAAAAAGTCTTGCCGCTGACGGATATTCAACCGACAGGATCAACTGCCTCTTACGAGTTCGATCCTTCAGCAGAAGCGATTTTGGAAGTTCTTCTTCCGCAATACGCGGAAAGCTTGATCTTTGGGGCCCTTCTTGACGGCAAAGCGAGTGAACATGCTGCATCTATGACAGCAATGAAGAGCGCAACCGACAATGCGTCTGATTTAATCGGCGGATTGACACTTCAATACAACCGTGCCCGCCAGGCGGCAATCACTCAGGAAATCTCTGAAATCGTCGGCGGAGCAGCTGCGTTAGAATAATAACGAAAAGCGACAGCGCCCGTTAAGCTCTGAAAGGCATAAGGTGGACCAGCAGGTGGCGTTCTTTGCCGCACAGCTGGGTCGACTTATGACCCGAGGAGCTGGGCTGCTGGAGTCTGGACAATAACGAAAAGCGACAGCGCCCGTTAAGCTCTGAAAGGGATAAGGTGGACCAGCAGGGTGGCGTTCTTTGCCGCACAGCTGGGTCGACTTATGACCCGAGGAGCTGGGCTGCTGGAGTCTGGACAATAACGAAAAGCGACAGTGCCCGTTAAGCTCTGAAAGGCATAAGGTGGACCAGCAGGGTGGCGTTCTTTGCCGCACAGCTGGGTCGACTTATGACCCGAAGAGCTGGGCTGCTGGAGTCTGGACAATAACGAAAAAACATTGAAGCGAAGACGGCCGATAAGGCCGTTGAGACTTGCAATAAAGTTTTAATAAAAGTAAGACAGGAGGGAACAGCATGAACACAGGACACGTTCTTCAAGTTATGGGACCGGTTGTAGATGTCAAGTTCGCTAACGGCCAACTTCCAGCTATCTACAATGCCCTAACTGTAAATATTGATCGTCCCGGACAAGCTCAAGTCGTTTTGACGCTTGAAGTGGCTCTTCACCTTGGTGACGATTCAGTCCGTACAATTGCGATGGAATCCACTGATGGATTGCAACGCGGATCGGTTGTAACCGATTTGGGCAGCGCTATTACTGTTCCAGTTGGAGAAGCAACATTGGGCCGCGTATTCAACGTACTTGGTGAAATTATCGATTTAGGGGAAGAGATTCCTGCTACAGAGCGCCGTGATCCGATTCACCGCTTAGCGCCTACATTCGAACACCTTTCCACAGAAGTAGAAATTCTTGAAACAGGTATCAAAGTTGTCGACTTGCTTGCCCCTTACATCAAAGGTGGTAAAATCGGTCTCTTCGGTGGTGCCGGTGTAGGTAAAACAGTTCTTATCCAGGAATTGATCAACAACATCGCTCAAGAGCACGGCGGTCTTTCTGTATTCGCCGGTGTTGGTGAGCGTACACGTGAAGGAAACGACTTATTCCACGAAATGAGCGATTCTGGCGTAATCAAGAAAACGGCAATGGTCTTCGGCCAAATGAACGAGCCGCCGGGCGCACGTATGCGTGTTGCTTTGTCTGCTTTGACAATGGCTGAATATTTCCGTGACGAACAAGGCGCGGATGTACTCCTATTCATCGATAATATCTATCGTTATACGCAAGCAGGTTCTGAGGTATCAGCGCTTCTTGGCCGCATGCCATCTGCCGTTGGTTACCAGCCGACACTTGCGACTGAAATGGGTCAATTACAGGAACGGATCACGACAACAAGCACAGGTTCAGTAACGTCTATTCAAGCGATCTACGTACCAGCCGATGACTATACGGATCCGGCTCCGGCTACAACTTTCGCTCACTTGGATGCGACAACAAACCTTGAGCGTAAACTTTCTGAGATGGGTATCTACCCAGCAGTAGATCCTTTGGCTTCAACTTCACGTGCATTGTCACCTGAAATCGTTGGCGCCGAACATTACAACATCTCACGTGAAGTTCAAGAAACGCTTCAACGCTACAAAGAATTACAAGATATCATTGCAATCCTTGGTATGGATGAGTTAAGCGACGAAGACAAGCTGACGGTTAACCGTGCACGCCGTGTCCAAAACTTCCTTTCTCAGAACTTCCACGTGGCTGAACAGTTCACTGGCCAAAAAGGCTCTTATGTTCCTGTTCAAGAAACGATCAAAGGATTTAGAGAAATTCTTGATGGAAAATATGACCACTTGCCAGAAGATGCTTTCCGTTTGGTCGGACGCATTGAAGATGTTATTGCAAAAGCAAAAGGCATGGGCGTAGAAGTCTAAAACCAGGGACCAGGAGGGAAAAAAATGAAGACCATTACAGTCAATATTGTCACTCCCGACGGCCCGGTATACGATTCAGAAGTATCTATGGTTATTGCAGTTACAGCAACAGGCGAAATGGGCGTCCTGCCCGGCCACATTCCGACAGTCGCTCCTCTTGGAATCGGTGCAGTCCGATTGAAGAAAGAGAACTCGACAGAATTGGTAGCTGTAAACGGCGGATTTCTTGAAATCCGCCCTGAAAAAGTGACAATTCTTGCACAATCGGCTGAACTCGCTACAGAAATTGATTTGGCGCGTGCTCAGGAATCCGCTAAACGTGCAGAAGCACTTTTACAGGCAAATAAAGATGAAATCGACTTTAAACGTGCAGAATTGGCGTTAAAGCGTGCGATGAATCGTATCAACGTTTATGAGGGTAACATTTAAAGAAAAGCGTAAGCGCCCGTGTAGATTCGACGGGCATAAGAAAAACCAGCAGTGTGGCGTACTTTGCCACGCAGCTGGGTTGGCTTATGACCCAAGAATCTGGGCGCTGAAGCTGGACAATAAGAAAAGCGTAAACGGCCGTTCAGCTCCGACGGGCTTAAGGCAGACTGGCGAAGCGGCATCTTTTCAGCCGCACAGCCAGGCTGCCTTAAGACCCGAGGAGTTGGCCGTTGAAGCTGGATAGTAACAAAAGAAAAAGCGGGCAGAAGGGCAAGTGACTTTTGCCCGCTTTTACTATTCTGGAAAGGATGGATAAGATGGAAACCATGATTGGCCAAACCGCTTTAATTTCAATCTTCAGCCATATTTTCTTTTCGGGCGTTGCTTTTTACGCAATGCGCGCCGTAATGTTTGAAAAGTGGATCCATAAGCATCATGTGCTCCAAGCGCAAATTCTCTATATTTTTATCAGTATAGCACTCGGGACCATGGTATCTACTTTTTTCCTAAATATTTCATCTTGGTCAAGGCAATTGCCTTATCTGTTTTAAAATTGCCGTTTTGCCATGGCTCTGAAACTCATGGCTATGGCAAAACGGCAAAAGTTTTATTACCCGGGAAATAATCTTGCGTATAAGGTTTAAGCACAAGACAGAGGGGAAAAGGTCTATTAAGACTGGTAATAAAACGTGACTTTTCTCCCTAACGGACATAAAATGGAAGTATCTTTCGAATAACTTAACGTAATGAATAATTTTGATTAAAATAACTGCGCAAAATGAGAGTAAAGTTGCTTGTTTTTTACTAAAGAAGCAGGTAATATGAGTAAGGTTTTGTTTCTAAATAATGACATTGGACTTTAAACGTATATGGGATACATATAGATGACTATTAAACACATGGAGGGCATATTAGTGGATCAAATTATTGTAAAAGGCGGCCAAAAATTAAAAGGGAAAGTACGTGTGGAGGGTGCTAAAAATGCAGTTCTTCCGGTATTAGCCGGAGCGTTATTGGCTTCAAAAGGCAAGAGCATCATCAAAGAAGTGCCAAATTTGGCGGATGTCTACACCATTCAGGAAGTTTTGAAAAGCTTGAATGTTTCTGTTGAATACTTCCCGGAAAAAAATGAAATGCTGATCGATTCTTCAGCAACATTATCAAGCGAAGCGCAGTTTGAATATGTGCGTAAAATGCGCGCCTCGATTCTGGTAATGGGACCAGTTCTTGCACGTAATGGATTTGCTCGTGTAGCTTTGCCGGGTGGATGCGCTATAGGCTCACGTCCAATCGATCAACACCTTAAAGGGTTTGAAGCGATGGGTGCGAAAATCACTTTTGGCAACGGTTTTGTTGAAGCAAAAACAACAGGACGTTTACGCGGGGCTAAAATCTATTTGGATTTCCCAAGTGTCGGCGCAACTGAAAACATTATGATGGCTGCCGCTTTGGCAGAAGGTACAACATTGATCGAAAACGCTGCAAAAGAGCCTGAAATCGTCGATGTTGCAAATTACATCAATGAAATGGGTGGCCGCGTAATCGGAGCCGGTACAGATACTATGCGTATCGAAGGTGTGGAAGAACTGCATGGTGCTGAGCATTACATCATTCCGGATCGTGTTGAAGCTGGAACGTTCATGGTCGCTGCTGCAATCACTGAAGGC
Organism: Planococcus sp. SE5232; assembly: GCF_050686535.1. Lineage (NCBI taxonomy): Bacteria > Bacillati > Bacillota > Bacilli > Caryophanales > Caryophanaceae > Planococcus > Planococcus sp. SE5232. The sequence goes on from NZ_JBOGCP010000001.1 coordinate 867,619, forward strand.
GACGTCATCATCGAGAACGCTGTTCCTGAACATATGGCAGCTTTGATCTCGAAGATGGGTGAAATGGGTGTTGATATTCAGGAAACGCAAGAAGGGCTGCGCATCCGTGCAAGCCGACCACTTCGTTCAATCGATATCAAAACCATGCCTCATCCGGGATTCCCGACGGACATGCAATCTCAGATGATGTCCTTGATGCTGACTGCTACGGGCAACGGCATTTTAACGGAAACTGTCTTTGAAAATCGCTTCATGCATGTGGAAGAGTTCCGCCGTATGAATGCTTCGGTCAAAATCGAAGGCCGCTCTGTAATCATGGAAGGTCCTTCAGCTCTACAAGGAGCGGAAGTGGCAGCTACAGATTTAAGAGCTGCGGCTGCATTGATTCTGGCTGGACTCGCTGCAGACGGAATCACACGTGTTAACGAACTTTATCATTTAGATCGCGGATATGTAGATTTTCATTTGAAACTGGCAGCTCTAGGCGCTGATATTGAGCGTGTAAGTGTTGAACAGGCTGAAACGAAAGTTGAGCAATTGGTCTAATTCTTTCATAAGGGGCTTGCAGCGCTAAATCTTAGCGTTGCAGGCTCTTTTTATGAATTCAGGTGGATCAACGAATTTTTGTCATTGCGTTCCTCACTATGATAAAATATTCAATTAAGAGAGTCTTTTTTTTAGCGATATGTAGGAATGGTGAACAACTTCAATCAGGAGGGCTACTTTTCCTTCGGTTGCAGAAATGGGATAAATGGGTTAGAAGGAGTGCGGGCTTGATGTTTTCAAAGGATATCGGAATCGATCTTGGAACAGCGAATGTATTGATCTACGTTAAAGGCAAAGGAATCATCCTGAACGAGCCTTCCGTAGTGGCCATGGACCAAAAAACCAATGAAGTGCTGGCTGTCGGAAAAGACGCGCACAAAATGATGGGCAGAACGCCGAAGCATATTGTGGCGGTCCGTCCGTTGAAAGACGGCGTAATCCACGATTTTGATGTTACGGAAGCCATGCTCAAGCATTTCATTCACATCCTGAAATTGAAAGGTTTCATGACCAAGCCGCGCATCCTGATTTGCTGTCCCACGAATGTCACGAGCATTGAACAGAATGCAATCCGTGAAGTGGCGGAAAAAGCAGGCGGCAAGAAAGTTTATGTGGAAGTGGAACCGAAAGTTGCGGCAATCGGTGCCGGCCTGGATATCTATCAACCGAATGCCAGTATGGTTATCGATATCGGAGGCGGAACAACAGATGTCGCGGTTTTGTCTATGGGTGATATCGTTACAAGTGAAACAATTAAAATAGCGGGAGATCGATTTGACCAGCAGATAATGAAGTATGTCAAACAACACCACAAGCTGCTGATCGGTGAAAAAACTGCTGAAAAAATCAAGCAGGAGATCGGTACGGCAGTGAAGCACGCTGAAGAGAAAGTAATGGAAATCAGGGGCCGTGATATTTTGACCGGCTACCCGAAAACATTGATCATCACTTCAAAAGAGGTTGAGTCTGCGCTTAAGGAATCGGTGGAATCCATTGTTGAGGCTACCCGTCTGGTGCTGGAGAAAACACCGCCGGAACTGGCTTCGGATATCATTGAAAGCGGAGCAATCCTGACAGGCGGAGGCGCCTTGCTGGAAGGCCTCGATCAGCTGTTGGCAGAGAAATTGGGAATTCCGGTCTCCATCGCAGAAAATCCAATGGAATGCGTAGCGCTGGGCACAGGATTGATGCTAGAAGCAAAAGAAAATATCTTCCGCCAGAGTAAACAGAGCCAAATAGCAGGTGGCAAAAACAGAGTATTCTAGTATAATGACTAGAGTTTAGACAAAAGGGAAACTTCCCTCGGCAGAAGAGCGTCTTCACTGAGGGAAAGCAGGACGAATGGATTTGCCCGAAATTCGGGAATTCAGTAGATGGAAAGGTTGACGGAGTGAATGGCTGAGCTGAAAAAAAACTTTTCTCTTCGGAAAAAAGCTGAAAAAGATGAGGTAAAAACTGAAGAGCCGAAAAAGACATGGTGGGTCCAAATCCGCCTGTTTCCCATTTGGCTCCGCATCATCATTGTAATTGCCTTGGTTGCTCTGGCTGCTGTTCTAGGCGCAATGGTGGGCTTTGGCGTTGTCGGAGACGGCGAACCGGCCGATGCGTTGAAATGGGAAACTTGGCAGCACATATTTGATATTATGAGTGGAAAATAGGCTTTAGCGATTGCTGAAGAAAAATAGAAGGAGTTGAATCGATTGTTGACAACTGAACAAATTCAAGCGATTTTACCGCATCGATATCCATTTTTGATGGTGGATCGGATAGTAGAAATTGAAGCCGGAAAGAAAGCGGTCGGCTTAAAGAATGTATCTGCGAATGAAGAATTTTTTAACGGACATTTTCCAGGATACCCGGTGATGCCAGGTGTCTTGATTGTTGAAGCGCTGGCACAGGTTGGCGCGGCAGCTGTCCTGCAATTGGATGCCAATAAAGGCCGTCTGGCGTTCTTCACAGGCATTGATAACTGCCGCTTTAAACGGCAGGTTATACCAGGTGATCAATTGCGACTGGAAGTTGAGTTGACGAAACTGCGCGGTTCTATGGGCAAAGGCCATGCAATTGCCACCGTGGACGGAGAAATAGCATGCGAATGCGATATTCTCTTTGCGTTGGGACCTGTTTCTGAAGCTAAGTGAATAAGCTTTCTTGAGACAGCAAACCTTACCAGCAAAGGCTTCTCGTTTTAGAAATGGAGGTTACTTAGATGTATAAATCATTATCACCGAGTGTGAAAAGCAGTATAACAAAATCAATCTCAAAGAATTTCGAAAAATACATGGCGCAGATCGAGTGGAAAGAGGAGCGTTTTCAGTTAACGGATTTTATGGATACATGGAAAGCCTATATTGAAAATGAAGCAAAGTGGTACAAGCAAGTACCTGAAGAGGTAAAGGCTGCCCCTGAGTTCCATGAAAGCATTGCTGAAAAGATCAACCAGACAATCGATCGCATTTTAAAGGAACCTCCTTCAGAAGAGCAGGTAGCCCGTATAGAAATCACACAAGAAACTTTACATACCTCCTACGATTACGCTTGCAGAGCAGAAGCGGACTTTGTAGAACGCAAACTCAATTCGACAAAATCAAACTACTAAGCTGTCACTAAACCATCGCTGCATGCCGGTGGTTTTTTATCTGCACAAAAATCCGAGCAGATTTACTTCATAGAAAGTAAATCTGCTCGGATTTCTTATTTGTCTGCCTATAATTTAAAGCTGGACCGTTATGATTTTGCCTCATCTTTTCGCAGGCCTGGACGTGTGCGCATATCCGTTTCGAAGCGCTCAAGCAATTCTTGTCCTTCAAGTCCATCTTCAAGCAACTCCGACAGCAGCGTTTCTGCATATTTTCGGCGAGCCCGCTTCAAGGTGCCTTTCATAAGGACAGAAATATGATCCCCCATGACCTTTACTGCACACACCACTACTTCAAATGGGGCCGGTTCGTTTCCAGGATAGGAAATGACGACTTGGACCGCTATTGTTTCTTCAATGTTCTTTAAGTGTTCAAACGTTTCCTGGTGGGTCAAGTCGATCAGCATTTCCAGGATCCACGAGCGTTCAGTGTTCTCCTGGTTGATGATGATGCCATCATGTACCGGATAATCGGTCACTTGATCCTCTATTTCAATACCCAGTGACAGCATTTTGAATGTTTTCATGCAGCAATGCCTCCAATACACTAACTTTGTTTCAGTATAGCATATTGAAGATTTGGGTGGCGAACGGAAAAGGGCATGTAAAAAAATGTGAGCTATCCCAAAAGACATTTTTGATTTGGCAGATCCTTTAGCTGGAACTCAATCATTTCAACTAAACAATACGTAAAGAAATTCAGGGGATCTTCCAAAAATGAGATATGAAGGCGCAAAAACCCGCAAAAAATAATTTTTTCGTTTTTGCAAAGAATTCAATCTTCTTAGTATGCTTCAAGTAAGCGAAAGGAGGTGAGAAAATGAATCAAGTCGGAATTGTAGGACGTTTAACAAAAGATCCAGCCATGCGGGTCATGAATGAAGGGCGGATACATACTTCCTTCATCGTAGCGGTCTCCCGAAACTATAAAAATCAGAAAGGAGAAACGGAAACAGATTATGTCCTTTGTTCCACTTGGGGCAAGCCTGCCCACAATGTCTCGAAATACTGCGTCAAAGGATCACTGGTCGCTGTTACCGGCCGCCTGCAGTCACGCTCTTACGATAAAGAAGACGGGACGCGCATCTATGTGACGGAAGTACTTGGCGATCAGATCCGGTTCCTCGACAGAAGAAAACCACAAGAAGAAACCGCCCCTCAGCCGGAAGCATCGCAGTCAGATGAAGACTTCGATTTCCAACCACCAGGGACGGAGCAAGTAAATGCATAAGCAATTTTAAAAAAGGAGGCACTTAGCGATGCCGAAAGATGTACAGCTGCAACTGGAAGTGCATATGGAGCAATTGATCAAACTAACCGCTTTGCTCCATCAGCGATTGGCAGAGGCGGAGCGGGAACTAAGTGAACTGAAATCGATCTTCCGTTCCGTTCAAAAAGGGTGAATATTCACGTCTAAAAGGGGAATCCGGCCAGGTGGGGACCTGGCCGGATTATTTGAAATCAAATTAAGTTATATTAGTTGAACTAAAGAAATTACCTTTTCAATTCAAATTAGTGTGAAGAAACGAAGAAAGCGCTCCAGGCGGATGCTTTCCGCGGACGAAGCGCTGAGCCTCCTCGTCGCAAGCCCGTAGGAAAGCGGAGCTGGTTTGTGGAATATCCATAATTAAATCATTTCTGTTATGGCATATTTGTTCAACTTATATAGTTAAAGTGAATACGTGAACAATTCCTTCAAGTCATTATCCGATAGGTCGGTCATCCACTGACTGGATTGGATGAATTCTTCGGACATCGATTGCTTTTGCACCAGCAGGGCATCGATTTTCTCCTCGATCGTCCCGATCGTTACAAATTTATGGACATGGACAAATTGCGTCTGTCCGATGCGGTAGGCGCGGTCAGTCGCCTGGTTTTCGACAGCCGGATTCCACCATCTGTCCGCATGAAGAACGTGAGTTGCAGCGGTCAAATTAAGGCCGGTGCCACCTGCTTTCAAGGATAGGATGAAAATTGGGAATTTACCAGCCTGGAAAGAAGCCACAAGTGAATCACGCTGCTGTTTCGGCATGCTGCCGGTCAAGAATGGCACTTCATGGCCATACAGCTCATTTATGGCCTGTTGCAGCAAATGCCCCATTCCGATGTATTGCGTAAAGATCAAACATTGTTCCCCGCGTTCTGCAATTTCCCCGGCCAAGGTCACAATGCGCTCCAGTTTTTGAGAACGGGGCATGATTTCAGCAGCGCTCGTATACGGCTCTTTCAAGTACAGAGACGGATGATTACATAGCTGCTTCAATTTGCTCAGCATTTTCAATACCAGCCCTTTTTTCTCAAAACCTGTGAGCGTCTCCATTTTCTGCACCGTATCCTGTACCAACCCTTCGTAAAGAGCGGCCTGTTCGGGCGTCAGAGGACAATACTCCAACTGTTCCAGCTTTTCGGGCAGGTTCAATTGCAGGTCCGGATCTTTCTTCGTCCGGCGCAAAAGGAAAGGCTGAATCCGTTGACGCAATTTTTCCTTATGTTCTTCAGAATTGTCGCGTTCGATTGGAATCATGAAGTTTTCCTGGAACTGCTTGATGCGGTACAGGTAGCCTTTATTGATAAAGTCGAAGATCGACCACAACTCAGACAGGCGGTTTTCAATCGGTGTTCCCGTCAAGGCGATATGGTGGTCACCTTTGAACTTGCGGATCGTCCGCGATTGTTTGGTGTACATATTCTTGATGTTCTGTGCTTCATCCAGCGTAATGCTCGACCAATGCAGGCTCTGCATTTCTTCGCCGTCAGAAGACGCAATGCCGTAAGTCGACAACACGACATCCGGTTTTTCTTCCGCTAAAAAGGCATTGAATTCTTCGCCTTTCGGACGGATGCTGCCGTAATGGGTGACAACCTTCAAAGCAGGCGCAAAACGTTCCAATTCCTTCTGCCAGTTGCCGAGCACAGAAGTCGGACAGACAATCAGTGAGGGCTGATCCGGATTCTTTCCATGCACATGCAAGAGGTACGTAATCAGCTGAACGGTCTTTCCGAGCCCCATATCATCCGCTAAGCAAAGCCCAAAGCCTTCTTCGCGCATAAACACCAAATAATCGAAACCGATCTTCTGGTAAGGGCGCAGCTCCGTCAACAGGTTCTGCGGCAAGGCGGTTTCCGGCAGGTCGCGTTTGTCCAGCAGCTTATCCAGCAAGGTTTTCAGAGAACGGTTCAAATGGAATTCAACCAGCGGATCTTCTTCGTCCGCTGTCTCCTCCAACATGATTTCGGGAACGTTCTGGAACAGCATATCTTTGATTGTCCAGTCTGCATCTTCCGCTTCTTCAATCATTTTCCGCAATTGCATCAACAGGTTTGAATCGACACGCACCCATTCATTGCCGATGCGGATAAATTCCTTGTTTTCGGAAACGAGGCGTTGGAAATCCTGCATGCTCAATTCATGGCCATTCAGCGAAAACTGCCAGTCAAAATTGACGATCTGGTCAAGCCCGACAACCGATGCTTTCTTGATCGGTGAGTTGACGTTGGCTTTGACACGGATCTTCGACTCCTGGACGGCCTTCAACCATGAAGGAATCGACACTTCAACACCGAAGGCCTGGAGGATTTCTGCATCATTGCGGAGAAACTCGAGAATTTCTCCATCTGTCCACTCAGCGTGGTAAAAACGGTCTTCATCAAACCGCTCAACAGAAGGGCATAAACTCAACAGCAGCGCTTGGCGCTCTTTGATATCTTCGGTAAACGCGCGCCACTTCTCAGGCAAGGCCTTATCGATCGGTTCATCGGCACGGCGTTTGGAAGGCGACCAGTAGACACTGCCACGTTTCGAGCGCATTACGACTTTAAAAGACCAAAACTCATCCGCATCCGGTTCGCTCAGTTGTACGGCGACGACATAGTCATCTGCATCCGCCATTCCCTGCCACCCTGCTTTTTGGACAAAACCTTGAATATAAGGCAGCTGAGCAACCGATAAGCCTTTCTGGCGCAATTGATGATGGATCGTATCGCTGAGGAATGTCCGGATTTCCTGATCTCCGTACTTATCACTGATGACAATGTCTCCGTCTTCAACCGAAACATGGTCCCATAATATTGGATCGCTTAAAGAATCGGCGACTTTTCCAGCAAGTTTCAACCAGCCTTCATCTTCTGCACGCTGTCCGGCGAATGTCACGTAATGGTGAGGTTCGCTTTGAAATAGACGTACAAAATCAGCGGGAGTCAACACCAGGTCCAAACCATCTGTCTGAGCTGTCAAACCGAAAAAGCTGTCCTTGTCCAAAAAATACAAATACGGTTTCCAGATTTCCGGAGGAATCCGGTTGCCGGCTTCATTGGTAGCCTGAATACGGAAAAGCTCTCCACGATTAATGGTTAGATAGTAGAGGCGGCTTCCTTCAGTTTGGAATTGATTCATATCAGATTTCCTTTCTCGATCTCTTCCTGGAGTGCACGCAGGCGTTTATTCTGCGTACGGATTTCATTGATGTATGCAGTCCAGAACTCCATTTGACCGCTTTTCTTGCAGGCGGCCTTCATCTTTTTCCAGATGCGGACCGCTTGTTTATAGCTCGGGCGATTGCGCTCTTCAAGGTGAGCCAGCGCATACCGGTGGAACAGCGGGAGCACATAATCCGGTGCTGACGTCTGGACTTCCTTGAGTCCGCATTCCTCTGCAAAATACAAAGGCGAATTATGGAGGTGATGCAGTTCTGCCCATTGTTTGTATAATTGTTTTTCGACTAAGTAAGCAGAGTAGGCGGGCAGCCCGTAATGGCCGAATTGCTTGAACAGATCTTCCCAGTCGTACTCGCTCAATTCGATTTGTGAAAATAAGCGGCTGAGCGTACGCACGTATTGATGGCGATATTGTGTATAAAGCCCTTCAAAAAGGAAGGTCTTTACATGTGGTTTGATTGCCAGCAAAATAGTCGTCAATGCCTGCGGATGATTTTCCCCTTCGGCAAGAACCGCCAGTTCTACCCAATCATGCGTTTCGTTCGGTGATATTTTTTTGATATCCAAATCTTTCTTTAAAATGACAGCGAAAAACGCCTTCAATCGTTCATCCGGATTTTTCAATGCGGCCAGTTCTTCTTCACGAAGTCTGCTGGTGGTGAACAGATTGGTCCAAAACAGCTGGTAAAGTGAGAAACGCTGTGAAAACGAACTGTCCTTCACTTCCATAAATTCACGGATCAAGGTTTTCAAGTATTCAAAAAAAGCATCCGCTTCAAATGTTCGGTGTTGAACACGCAATTGAGCGAGCAAATCACGTAATTCATGCAGTTCATCGTCAAACCATGTTTTGAAGAATGAGTGATGGACTTCCTGAGTGCCGGCGATGAAGGTAGCCCACACTTCCGTCAAGGAAATAAAATGCGCATAGGCGCGGTACAGCACTTTCCACTCCCGCTCTAAAGGCACATAGGATAAGGCGTTTTTCAGACGTCCATCGTACATCTGTTCAAAATAGAAGTAATTCCGGGTGGTGTAATCTGGAATCGCATCACGCCAGATGCTGCGGATCAGCTTTGTCCATTGTTCAGGAGAGCGTTTTTCAGACAACAAAGCCAATTGTTTGCTTTCAGGCTCACGCCATGACGCTACCCATTCGGAAAGAGAACCGATTTTTTGATATAGCGCAAAAATGACCGCCAATCGGTGACGGCACATCGTCTCCTGCGGACAAGCGCATATTGCCGTGAGCTTATCGAAATTGAGAATGACTTTAACTGCATGTGCATCTTTGACAATTGCCTCGAGTAAAAGCCGTTCCTCATTGAACGACTGAATCTGTACGCCGTCATGGCGCACTAAAAAGACTGCTTTTCGAACCATTTCTTCATCCGAAGCACGCGTCGGTAGAAGTGATTTGTCGATAGCAGCCATATAATTGTGAATCGTATCTTCGAATCTTTTCGCCAGGGATTGAACCGTAGCCATATGCATCGCCCCAAAATAAAACTTTCCTTCTATTATACGTCTTTCTGACTGCTCCGTAAACGATGAAGAATACTTTGCTCTTCCATCTCCCGGAAAGCCGCTGGTTTATTTTTCGGTAGTCCTTGTTTTATGTAAAGTAAATGGTACTATAGTAGTAATAAAGTTCTAAATAATTTAATGGAGATAGGAGAATGATCGTTGCTCAATTCGTTTGTTTTGGAAATCCCCGACTTGCGTTCTGTGTTGCATCCAAAGGACGTTGTGGCTTGGGAAGTAATCTATGCGAAAGCTGAATTGGTATTTGGTAAGATCAGCTGGCAAATTTCGTCAGATGGTGATTGTTACAGTATCCAAAACCCGCGGCTGTTTCCGGATTACCTGGAACAGATACAGGTCGATTTCAAAATGAACCGAATCATTTTTTACAAACGGCAAATGTCAGATGAAGAGTTCCATAGTCTGGTGGCTTATATTATGGATAAAGTTTCGATTTACATCAATCCGGATGAAATGCATTTCATGGTCAGTCCTCCGCGGCATCGCCACCAGCGGACACGCAGCAAGAAATAAGGAAGCTCTATATGAAAAGCCTGTTCGCTAATCCGAGTTTGGGATGGTGGACAGGCTTTTTCTGTTGGGGTAGTTTTAGAACGGTTTTATAAATCGCTTCGGCTTTTAGAGAGGATTAGGTTTGTGTGATTCTGTAAGTGGTTTAAGTGGCAGTATTCTTTACGGGTTCTGTAAATCGCTTCGGCGCTTTGGAGAGGACTCCCGCCATAAGCCGGGCACCGCTCCGCTTGCCAGTCTTATGGCTCCGTCCCCTCCGGTGGCGCGCCTCAGCTGAGTGTGGAGTTTATACGCAACCATCATCCTTCTTTTTTGTGGGTGGTAAGGAAAGTAAGGTTCTGAAAACGCTTGGCAGCGGTGGTGCACGCGCCTTCGGTTGGGAATGGTGGCATATTTTTCTGGTTCTTCTAAAAAGGTTTCAAGAAGACGCAATAATTTTGTCTCGTATTTATTAAAAATTGCTAATATTATGTCAAATTTGTAACAAAATCGTAGCCTGATACGTCTATTGTATAAGACTGTTCTTATGCAATTCTATGTTCGAAAAGCGGTTTTTATGGTATGATATATGTAATCAGAATATTACAAAAAAGATGGGGGTGAGTCAGATGTTGCATGTGAAGCTCATGAAGCCGTTCTATACAAAGAAAGAAGGGCATTTGGTGAAGTTCGTGTTTGCTTATCAGTACTTCTCTATCATGAAAGACGACGAGCTGTTCCATTTCATTCCTGTGGAAGGCAAAGAGATCATCGTCAACCTCAACACATTCCAGGTTGAAAATCTCTCGGAAGTCTTCGTCTTCCAGAAAGGCAATCGCTTTATTCGCTTACCTCTATACCAATTGTTGCTCGTGTCGGATATTCACAGACATCTTCAAGCGATCCTGCAGGAAGAGCGAGCTGAATTGATCGAGGTCAACGAACAGTCGAGAAAAGAAGCGGCGGACGCCATCTATTTTCTGGAGCAGGAAAACTACAGCCGTATGATTGATGAAGCATTGAGTGCAGGAGACCGAGCGATGTTCGATGAATTATTGGCCCAACAGCGGGAATCACAACAACTACATGGAGGTTTGTAAAGTGAAATCAGCAGCCTATGGATAAAGAACGCCTTTCCGGATCATTAAGGGGAGGCGTTTTTGAATGGGATTAAATGGAACAGCAAAAGCTCTTTTCCGCTTGAAAGGGAAAAGAGCTTTTAGGTTTCTTCACTATTCATAAGTCACCCCTTACATCAAAGTGTAAAAATTGATAAACAACATGACTGCCGTCGAACCAGCCACACCGATTGCAAGATCTCCCCAGCCGAGCTCAAGTACTTTGTCAAAATTCATCATAATCCGCTCCTTTTCGATTGGGTTTTGTTGATGGAAGATCTTACAGGCAAGTTACCGTATTCGCTAACTTGTTTTTTAGTATAAATAAATGATTCTTAATAAACATCATACAAAATAACTAAAAATTCTAAAAATAAACTAAAAAATTGTTAAGTCGTCCCGACTTTGAAGCAGCAAGGGATCAGAGCTGGATTGAACTATGGAGCGGGTATTGGTACATTGAGTCATATGGACCGTAACGAAGACAGAGAAGGGGGAGTATTCATTATGAAATTCTATTTATCGATGGATATGGAAGGTGTTACAGCTTTGCCGGATTATACATATGTGGATTCGAAAGAAAACAATTACGAGCGGGGACGCCGCCTGATGACGGCGGATGCCAATGCCATCGTCCGTGGCTCATTTGATGCGGGAGCCGAAGAATTTCTGATCAACGACAGCCATTCAAAAATGAATAACCTGATTGCAGAAGAGTTGCATGAAGAAGCGGACTTGATTACCGGAGGGGTAAAGGCATTTTCGATGGTTGAGGGCTTGGACAGCAGTTACACGGGTGCTTTTTTTGCCGGCTACCATGCACGGGCAGGCCAAAAGGGGGTTATGGCCCATTCCATGATTTTTGCGGTCCGGACCATGTGGATCAATGACGTGGAAGTAGGGGAACTTGGCTTTAATGCATATGTTGCCGGCTATCACGGGGTCCCGGTTCTAATGGTCGCTGGAGACGATTGTGCATGCCGGGAAGCAGAAGCCTTGATCCCGAACATCACGACAGCGGCAGTCAAACAATCGCTGACGCGTTCAGCTGTTCGAACCCTGCATCCGAAAAAAGCGCAAAAGCTTTTGCGCGAACAAACCATCCGCGCCATTGAAAACCGGGCGAATGTCCAGCCGCTGGTGCCGCCCGAGACACCGCTGTTGAAAATCGAGTTCACGAATTATGGAGAAGCAGAACTTGCCGCTATGATGCCGGGTTGTGAGTTGGAGGAAGGCACGACCATCGTGCATTTCCAGGCGAAAGATATTCTGGAAGCTTACCGGGCCATGCTGGTGATGAGTGAACTTGCCATGCAGGCGAAGTTCTGCTGAATCGCGGGTTGATTAACTAAAGCGGATTTCAGGTTATAATGAAAAAAGCCTGAAATACAGAAAAAGAGGAGTAGATCATTTTGCGGAAATTGCCGAAACGACTGAAAAAAGGGGACACCGTTGGCATCATTGCGCCTTCGAGTCCGCCCAATCAAGAAAACCTGCAGAAAGCACTGCCGTTTCTGGAAGAACTGGGTTTAAAAATCAAGCTTGGCAAATCGGTTGATGCTGCCCATGGCTATTTAGCGGGAACAGATGAAGAACGTCTGGCCGATCTTCATGCCATGTTCGAAGACCCGGAAGTGTCCGGCATCATTTGCGCGGGCGGTGGATATGGTGCTGCGCGTTATGCAGATAAGATCGATTACGCCATGATCATGGAAAACCCGAAAGTGTTCTGGGGCTATTCAGACATCACCTTTTTACATACAGCGATCGGCGAATACGCCGAGATGGTGACATTCCACGGACCGATGCTGGCATCTGATGTCGGCAAGCCGGAATTCCATGAACGCAGCGGCCGCATGTTCGGCCAATTGTTCGAACCATTTGAGCTGCATTATACAGAAGAAGTCGCACCGCTCGAAACACTGGTCGGTGGAGTCGCACAGGGTGAACTGGTCGGCGGAAACCTGTCGCTGATTCGCAGTGCAATCGGCACCAAGTTCGACTTGGATGTCAAAGGCAAAATTTTATTGATTGAAGACATTGATGAAGAGCCATACGAAGTGGACGAAATGCTCAACCAATTGCGGATGGCGCGCAAATTCGATGAAGCGGCAGGCATTGTCGTCGGCGACTTCAAAAATGCCAGCCCGAAAAAACGCAAGCCGTCACTGACGTTGGACCAGGTATTCAACGATTACTTCAACGACTTGAAAATTCCAGTCGTCAAAGGCTTTAAAATCGGCCATTGCGAACCGCATTTCTCGGTACCGCTGGGGGCGCTTGCACGGCTGGATGGAGACGCGAAAACCTTGACCATCCTTCCAGGAGTCGAATAAAGAGAAACTTCAATCAGTGGGGGGGCATCCCACACTGCCTGTTAAAGCGGGATAATCCGAAAAAGAAATGGAGTGGAGAATTTGCTGCAGACAGAATCTACGGCGTGGGTATGTAGTGTGCCGGTCGCAACCGTTTGGACAGCGCCGGAAAAAGCGCGTCCCGTCGATGCGGAAGGCATTTCAGAAAATCCGAACATCAATAAATGGCTGCAGGAAATGAGCCGTGCGGACAATAAAGACCTGACGGACAGTGGGCGCATCCAGACGCAGCTTCTCTATGGCGAGCCTGTATTGGTCGAGGAAGTAGTGGATGGCTGGGCGAAAATCATCGCGCTTTGGCAGCCATGCCACAAAGATGAGCGGGGCTACCCGGGATGGGTGCCAAAGGATCAATTGAAGGAAGTCGAAGCCCTAACTGAGCTCGGATATGCCCGTGTAACGGCCAACAAAGCCCAGCTCTGGACAGAAGAATTCAAGCCTTTGAAAGCGGTATCCTTCAATACGTTATTGCCGGTCAAGGAACTTGGCGATTTCGTCCGCCTGCAAACACCGGATGGCGATGCGCTGGTCATGGCGGATGCTGTGGAAATAGTTGCCGCCTATAACCAAAGTCCGCAGGGGAGCGGCCTGGACATCGCCAAGCTGGGAGCAGGATTCTTAGACCTGCCTTATCTATGGGGCGGCATGTCGAGCTACGGTTATGATTGTTCGGGGTTCACTTATAATTTAATGAAAGCAAACGGCATCATCATTTCACGCGATGCCGTCGATCAAGCGATGGAAGGCAGCGAAATTGATCAGCATGACCAGAATTCCTGGCATATCGGTGATTTGCTGTTCTTTGCCTATGAAGAAGGAAAAGGCAATCTTCACCATGTGGGGGTCTATTATGGCAACGGCTTGATGCTGCATTCCCCGACTCCCGGAAAGTCAGTGGAAATCATTGAACTGGCCGGCACCAAACACGAAACGGAGTTATGCACCGTTCGCCGATTTGTGGAAACTGAAGAACAGGACTAAAGGGGATACTTCCTCTCTGTATTTTCCAAACAGCCCGCTATCAACAGCTTTGTGAATAAAATCATTTAGCTGGAGCGTTTGCTTAGAGATGAAATGGGCAGCGAAATGTGTTATAATAAACAGATAGTGTTTAAAAAGAGAGGCGTGGTAATGATGGCATTCCAACCCCATGAAAAAGAAGTATCAGAATTCGTAGCAGCGCGCTACATCGGTGAATGGATTTCCTTCACTCGCAACGGCGTCGATGTGAACGGCACCATCTTTAAAATTATGGACAACTCGGTAATTGTTGAGATTTCACCAGAAGACGCAAAAGAAATCGGTGCGCCATCCAACATGACCGTAATTTCACATAAGAAATACCGCATCGTCGAAGCATAATTCCATTAGAAAGAAGGCTGTCTGCCAAAGGTAGCCTTCTTTTTTTGTACTTTTTTATAAGAAGCTTCTTAGTTAGCGGGAGTATTTTTTACCGTGTTCTGCAAGCCGCTTCGGTGCTTTGGAAAGACGCGCTTTCGCTTAGTGAGTGGAGTAAATTGGAATGATTCTGTAAGCGGTTTGGTGAGCAGTAGTATTTTTTACTGTGTTCTGAAAGTCGCTTCGGCGCTTTGGAGAGGACTCCCGCCATAAGCCGGGCACCGCTTCGCTTGCCAGTCTTATGGCTCCGTCCCCTCCGGTGCCGCGCCTTAGCTGGGTGTGGGGCTTGTACGCAGCAGCCTGATTTTTTGTTTGGTGGTAGGGGGAGTGGGGTTCTGGAAACGCTCGGCAGCGGTGGTGCACGCGCCTTCGCTTGGATAGGGAGAGGAGCTTTTGGCTAGTGGTAGTAGTTTGAGCTGGGGTCTGCAAGCCGCTTCGGCGCTTTGGAGAGGACTCCCGCCATAAGCCGGACAGCGCTCCGCTTGCCAGTCTTATGGCTCCGTCCCCTCCGGCGGCGCGCCTCAGCTGGGTGTTGTTTTGTAGGAAGCCAACTTTCTTTTTTTGTGGATGGTATATTTTGTAGGGTTCTGAAAACGCTCGGCAGCGGTAGTGCACGCGCCTTCGCTTGTAATGTTGATCGGAGACATATTCTACATGAAGTTTTCGAGTGGCTAGCTGAGAGTTTTGTACTTATACTGGAACAAGTGGCATTTTTATCTCATCCTTTTGGATCCATACATGAATTCCGTGAAAATGTACTGACAAATCATGTGTTGAGTGGGGGAATCCATCACTGGGTGTGAGCTAAGTCAGGATAGAGAGTGTCGCTTCCTATGATGGGCTGTTCGCCCCGCGAACAGCTTCCATTTAGGGGCTTGAACTTATTGGAATAGGTGGAATTCAGGTAAGGAAGGGAAATGTGCAGATAAAGGAGCAACAGGTTCATGTATAGAGGGGAAGCGGTCATGTAGCCGTTCACAAAAATTAGGTAGAACCATAAAAAGTTTATGTAGAAGTATACAACCTCTCACTCACAACTACCCACAAACTTAAAACCAAAAGCGATCCGCTTCGCTCCTCCAACATGCCCGCTTTTTCTCACGCGAAAAGCATAAGGGCAAATCATTTCTTTCTCTCTTCAAATGAAGACAACAGAGATGCTTACCCCCTCACTTTCTATCAATTTGAAGAAACCTAGGAGAAAGAGCGGAAGGAGGCGACTCCTTGGGGAGCAGCGAAGTGCCGAAATCCACTCGGGCCATAGCCCGAGTTAGTTCGGCGCAAGCCCCCTGGAAAGCGTCCTTCTGGAGCGATTTCTTTACCCCTATATGAATGCTCCTACAATCGCTGCGCTAGCTTCGTCGCAAAGCCACTGTCCGAACTCCCTTCGGCCAATGTCTTGTCCGCCTGGAGCAAATTCTTCCACCTTCTCAATCTCTCCTCAACCATTCTTCTAAGCCTTTTGGCTCAAACCTTTTAAATATTGGAAAATGTGGCAGCTAATGCGTTCCAAAGGGGAAGGTTTTTTGGTAAAGTAAAGTGAAGCAGAACGTCAATTGCCTTGAAAGGACATACGCGCATGATATCAGACTTCAGATTCTGGCACTTCTTCCCAAGACAAGGGCAACTTATACATAATATCCAAAATACCGAAATGCGCAACGTCAATAAACGCATTGCCTGCATCATCGCCATCGGCTTGCTGGTCTTTGCCATCAGTGAAATCTGGGGCATGAACACCGATTCCCTGACGCCGCTATTAGCAGCGGGCATGTGGGACGCTTATACATTGGCACGTTGGACATCGCTTGTCGGAACACTGCTATGGGCAGGCTTCTATTTGGCTTTCCATCTTTATGGCGCCGCTTTTCTATTCAGCAAAATTCTCAGAATGCCATGGCGGGCAGCAATTATTATGCAGACCTATGTCACTGCATTGCTGGTCATCGAAAAGGGCTTGGTTTTCGCATTGTTTTCTGTGACCGGTTTTACGATGCCCGTATCAATCTTTTCGTTTGGACCGATTGCCGCGACATTCCTGGATAACCACTTCCTGATTTATTTCTTTAACCAACTGACTTTATTCACTTCGCTGATTATTGCGGTGCAGTACCGATTTATCCGCAGCTTTACGAAAATCAACCCGAAGCTGATTTTATTCGGCTTGATCATTCTCCATATCTTTGCTGCCCTGATTGTGGCATCTTTTGGCCTGATTCCAGTGGACGATATGCTGAGCGGGTTCATGGAAGGGGGCAATTCGGTTGAATAGATTCTTTTTTGTAGGCTTATCAGTTGCAGTCATCGCCTTTCTGACAGCCAACTCCCTTTTAATGTTCGGCGAAAAAAGCATCCTTTCGAAAAGCGTTTATGTCAGTGACTATGAACAGGCCTATACGCATACATACGAGACCCAGATGTTCAAAGAAGCATTGACGGCGCCGCAGGGAACCGTGAAAATCTATGTACAGGACCATGAAGCGCTTCAGCAATGGATGGTGGGTGAAGGCGACAGCGTTACAGCAGGATCCGAACTTGCTACATTGAACGAAGCGGAAACCGAAGAGCAGCGTGCGGTTTGGGAAACACAGAAAACCGCTTTGGAAGGGCAACGGACAGAAGTAAGAAGTTCACTTGCCACACTTCAGCAGGCGAGAGCTGCCCAAGGCGGACCGGTCTCACAGGACGCGACCGATAATTCCGAAATCACCAATGACGAGGATGAGACCATTCAGTTTGATGTCAATGTTTCGGTCGGTGTAGCAGTTCCGCAGGATGGTTCCTACGCCGCAGGCATTGCGCAGGCCGAACAACAGCTGGCTTCGATTGAATCGCAATTGGCAGTGCTCGAGGCGCAATTATCGCAAAGCCTGTCGAATCCATCGGTCATCAGCCCAGTGGATGGAACAGTCGCTAAGATCAACCGGGACACAGAACCGTTGAGCATCGAACTCTATTCAAATGAAAAAGTATTCCTCAGCTATGTGCTGGAGGATGAATGGCCGCTGGTTGAAGTGGCGGATCTGGTTAAAATTGAAGGTGAAGGCATAGACGGCATCGCGACTGGAACGGTCCAAAGTGTTTCCAAGATGCCGGCTGAAGAATCGAAATGGCTGGAAGCCTATCATCAGTTAGATCCGAAAGAACAGAACAACCCGCTCGCCTATTACGAAGTGCGGATTGTTGCGGATACGCCGATTGAAAATACCATGCCTTATGGCAGCAACGTCAATACATCCATTACCTTGGAAACCGCAGAAGACGCGGTAGCTCTTCCGACCACCTGGCTTTTCAACTATGACGGTACGGAAGGCAAAACCCATACCTTGAACATCAATGGCCGGCCGAAGACTCTGGCAGTGGCAACCAATTTTGAAGACGGTGCGAGAGCCGTGCTGTCTGAGGGCCCTGAAGCCGGAACGGTTGTCATCCATGAGGAAAAACTGGAGAACTTCGTTTCGCCTCCAAAGGTCTTCATGCCGTTCCCAAGCCACCAGCCTGATTTCGAATACGCCAAAAATACGTATTGGCGTGCCTACGTCGAATACCTGCTGGCTCGTTAACCATTCATTAGACCGACCCGGAAGCAACAGCTTTCGGGTTTTTGATTGTTCAAAAGAGCATGGGGGTTAATCTGCAGGGTGCAATAGTGTACGATGGATTGAGATAAAACTGCTCAGTGGAGATCTTGAACCACTGCTGACATGAAATGAAAATAGCGAGTGAACGGAGTGAACAGAAATGGAAGAAACAGATTGGCGATTTAAGATAGCACACCGGGAAGCACGGATCGGCGTGGGCTTGGCGCTGTTCAACTTTGTCTGGTGGTTTGGATTTGCATATGGCATGGGTTCACGGCCGGTAGAGGAATACAGCTATGTCTTCGGTTTGCCGGATTGGTTTTTCTATAGCTGCGTCGTCGGCTTTTTGGTGATTGCGGTGCTGGTGATCGTCATCGTGAAATTCTTCTTTGTAGAAGTCCCATTTGAGGAAGAGGAGGATTCCCAATGAATTACGCTGTATTAGTACCGATGATCGTCTTTTTGTTGATCATCTTCTTTATCGGCTATTGGGCAAGCCGTAAATTATCGGCGTCCTCCAATTTCATCAGCGATTATTTCCTGGGCGGCCGTGAACTCGGCGGATTTGTCCTGGCCATGACCATGGTGGCAACCTACGGCAGTGCGTCGAGTTTCTTGGGCGGACCCGGAACTGCCTATACGATGGGCTTCGGTTGGGTCTTGCTTGCAATGTCGCAAGTGGTCACCGGCTATTTCGTCCTGATGATCCTCGGCAAGAAATACGCCATCATGGCCCGCCGCTACAAAGCCGTCACCATGATCGATTTCCTGAAATCGCGCTATGACAGTACAGCCGTCGTGCTGTTGTCGGCACTCAGCATCATCATCTTCCTTTTCTCTGCCATGGCGGCGCAGTGGATCGGCGGCGCTCGCCTCGTGGAATCACTGACGGGCTTATCGTATAATTCGGCTTTATTTTTATTTGCCGCCAGTGTCCTTGTTTACGTCACCATCGGCGGGTTCCGTGCAGTTGCATTGACCGATGCCGTACAGGGTGCAGTTATGCTGATCGGAACATTGGTCCTGCTGATCGCGGTCATCATCGCAGGGGGAGGCATTCCGAACATCGTCAATGATCTCATCAATGAAAACCCGAATCTGGTCACGCCATACGGAGCAAGCGGTGATTTAAGTGCCGCTTACGTGTCGTCATTCTGGATCCTGGTCGGTGTCGGCGTCGTCGGCCTGCCGCAGATTGCCGTGCGGGCGATGTCCTACAAGAATTCACGTTCGATGCACAGAGCTTTGATCATCGGGACGATCGTCACCGGCTTCATCATGCTCAATATGCATTTGATCGGCGTTTTTGCACGTCCTGTACTTCCGGGAATTGAAATCGGCGACAAAGTCATCCCGCTCATTGCGCTGGAAACTTTGCCGCCGTGGGTAGCCGGCATCGTTCTCGCCGCTCCGATGGCTGCCATCATGTCGACCGTCGATTCCTTATTGCTGCTGGTCAGCTCGTCGATCGTCAAAGACGTCTACTTGAATTACATAAAACCGGACGCCACCATCAAAACCATCAAGCGCGTATCATTCGGTGTCACAGGCATCCTGGGAATCATCGTCTTTCTGCTGGCCTTGGATCCGCCCGACTTGCTGATCTTCCTGAACCTGTTCGCCTTTGGAGGCTTGGAAGCAGCTTTCATCTGGCCGATCGTTTTGGGTCTGTATTGGAAATGGGGCAATAAATACGGCGCAATCGCATCGATGGCGACCGGAATCCTCAGCTATATCGGGCTGCATTTCTACAACCTGGAAAACGGCAACCTGTTCGGCGTCCATACCGTGACGCTGCCGGTGCTCTTGTCGCTCGTCGCTTTCATTGCCTTTAGTTTGTTGATCGGCAGGAAGGCTTATAATTATAATGTACGTTGATGAAATAGGGGATTGAGGAGATTGCTTTGCCTAGCCTGTAGACACACCGGCGCTGGAGCGTTTGCATAGATATGGAGCAAAACAGCGAAGACTCCTGCGGCTTAGCGATTCGACCGATACACCGCAGGGAGCGCAGCGGACGAGGAGGATTGGGCGGGAGCCCGCTGGAAAGCGAAGCTGTTTTGCGGAATATCGGCTAAAAAACCATAGTTCAACTCATATAGTTCAATTTAGTCAATTATAAATCCAAACCACAAGTGAATTTTTGGACATTTACAGATGCCGGAAACAGGCGTAAAATGAATGCTTATATTCGGAAAGCGAAAGAAGGTCTTTGCAATTGACTCAGTGGAAAATTTACGGCATCCTGACAGCAGTGATGATTGTCTGGGGCTTTAACTTAGCCTCTGTTAAATACATGGTGGCATTTGTGGATCCGGTGACCTTGACGGCATTCCGTATTTTATTGGCGGGATTGTCGGTGATCGGAATTCTGGCTGCCTTCAGAATGCTGCGTTGGCCGGCTAAAAGCGACTGGAAGTTCATCTTCCTCGGTTCGCTGCTCAATGTCGTTGCGCATCATTATTTCCTGTCGAACGGCCTGTCCTTGACCACCGGCTCGAATGCCGGGTTGATCCTTGGGACAGGACCGATGTTGACGGCGGTGCTGGTATCGCTGATCATGCGTAATTTCCCGTCCAAACTGCAATGGCTTGGTGTAATCGTCGGCTTTGCTGGCGTTGCGGCTACAGTATTGGTGGGCAACGGCGCTGCGACGGGATTGAACGTCGGTGACATTTTCGTCTTCATCTCGATCCTTGCGCAGGTGCTGAGCTATATCGTCATCGCCAATGCCGCGCGCTCACTGGATCCGCGTCTATTGACGGGCTATATGTTCGTGGTGGGCGCAACCGTCCTATTCATCATTTCGCTCATTCAGGAGCCGGGGGAAATCCGGGCTTTCGCCATGGTACCCGTATCGTTCTGGATTGCTTTTCTGTTCTCGGCGATGCTGGGGACAGCGGTCGGCCATATGCTCTATAATTATTCGATCGGGCAGGCCGGACCGACAAAAGCCGCCATCTTCATGAACCTGAACACCTTATTTTCCCTTGTGGGTGCCAGCGTCATTTTGAATGAAAAGATCACACCCGGCCATATCTACGGCTTGGTGCTGATTGTCATCGGCGTGCTGTTCGGTTCTGGGGCTGCCGAAGATCTCTTGAAGAAACGAAAAAAACGGCTCTCGCATTGAGCTGTTTTTATTGTTGGAAAAGCCGAAATTGCAATGCAGGGTGGCTGCTATTCTTTTTTTGCGCCCTCTTTTTATTTACAGGGAAGTTCACTATAATAGAAGAAAGTTAGACAGCCAAGAACAATCAGAGGAGTGAAAAGCCATGGCCACATTATGGGGAACGCCAGAGAAATTAGAAGAGTTATTGTGTGAACTTGTCGGTTGGAAAAGCCTGACATTGACCGATGGAGAAGTGGAGTTTGCCTTTAAGCTGAAAGACAAACTGATGGAGCTTCCCTATTTCCAGGAACATCCGGAATATATCGGATTGGGTGAAGTGAATTGGGAGCGGCAAAATGTGACGGCTCTCTATAAACACCCGGAAGCGGTCGACACGATTGTCCTGCTCAGCCATTTCGACACGGTGCACACAGGAGAATACGGAGATCTGGAACCTTTGGCATGCAGTCCCTATAAATTGGCGGAGGCCTTCAAGCTGATCCGTGACGAATTCGACGCGGACACGTTAAGCGACCTCGATTCAGGCGAATACCTCTTCGGACGCGGAACGATGGATATGAAAGCTGGCCTTGCCCTGCATATGGCTTTGATTGAAAAAGCCTCTATCGAAGAATGGCCGATCAATCTGCTGCTGATGACGGTGCCGGACGAGGAAGTCAACTCGGCAGGCATGCGCTATGGCGTAGCCAAGCTGCTCGACCTTGAGCGCGAACACGGGCTTGAATTCATCCTGTTCCTTAACGGCGAACCCGTATTTGCGATGAAACCTGGCGATAAGACTCACTATCTGTATACTGGCTCAATCGGGAAAATCATGCCATCGGCGTTGTTTTACGGCAAAGAGACTCATGTCGGCGAACCGTTGTCAGGCATCACATCAAGCTATATTTCGACCTATCTGACCCATCGGATGGAATGGAATCCAAGTTTCAAGGAAGTCGTCTATGGGGAGACGACACCGCTGCCGGTCACTCTGATGCAGCGTGATATGAAGTTGTCCTATTCGGCACAGACTCCGTACCGTACGTCGGCCATGTACAATGTCTTCATGATGGAACGCAACGCGGAAGAAGTCTTCGAGATTTTTGAAAACGTCGCGAAAGAGGCAGCTGCCCATTGCGAGCGCGATTACCGTGCCATGTGTGAACGCGAAAACATCGAACCGTTCGGCAGCATCAATGTCATGCGCTACGAAAAACTGATGGAATACGCGCTCAATAAATTCGGTCACGACTATATCACCGATTTGTTGCGCGACACGCTGATGCATCCCGAATGGGACGTCCGCGAAAAGTCCATGCATGTCACAGACATCCTGCTCATCAATTGCCAGGAACTGACTCCTGCCATGGTCCTGATGTACGCACCGCCTTATTATCCGCCCGTCAATTCATCAGAAAACGAGCTGATCAAATTATGCGTCGAACAAGTCACAACCAATGCCAAAGAAAAGTTCAACTTGGACATCGAACAAGTTCATTATTTCAACGGCATCTCTGATCTGAGCTACGTCAATTACACGGATCAAAACGGGGGCTGGATCACCTATGAAAACAACACGCCCGTCTATGGCGATCCCTACAGCATCCCGTTCGAAGCCATGAAACAATTGACCGCTCCTGTTTTGAACGTTGGACCCTACGGCAAAGACGCCCACA
The DNA here is from genome assembly GCF_050686535.1 of Planococcus sp. SE5232. NCBI lineage: Bacteria > Bacillati > Bacillota > Bacilli > Caryophanales > Caryophanaceae > Planococcus > Planococcus sp. SE5232. The sequence goes on from NZ_JBOGCP010000001.1 coordinate 890,534, forward strand.
AACGCACCGAGCGTCTGCACATCAAAAACACATTCGAAGAAATGCCCATTCTCTTAGAAGAAATGATTCTATCCATACCCGTGAAAAGCCGCCATTGAGGCGGCTTTTTTTGGTTGGCGTTTAGGTCGAGAGGGTGAGCAGGATGCTTTAGTGGGGTCAGTTCAAGATCGATTTTGTGGCTTTTCGCGAGCGAAAAGCGTTTTTGGGGTTGGACATCTGAGTGTTTTGGGGTTGGACATCTGAGTGTTTTGGGGTTGGACATCTGAGTGTTTTGGGGGAGAGATAGTTTAGGATCCGGTGGATTTAGGTAAAGGTGGTGAATATTCAGGTAGGAGTGAAGTTGGTTGATGTATGGAGAGGGAGAGTTCATGTAGAGGGCGGGAAATGTGAGATAGACGGCATTGATTCATATAGAAGCTTGAAAACTTGAGGTAGGAGCGTAGTTTAGTGATATATGGAGATGAAAGATTCTTGTAAAAGTCCGAATACGTAAGATAGAAAGAAACACTATATACAGAGAAGAAGAAATGTCAGGTAGAAAACTGAGACTTTCACGTAAAACTCGCAAATTATCGCATAAACTTATACTCAAAAATCATTTTTGAAAGCTATAATAGGTTCAAAAATTAGATTTGGATATAAATGGTAATTCCCTATTTTATCTGTTAAACTAATGAGAAAAAGGAGAGATTTTATGATCATTAAACATCGCGAAAAGCCGAAAAAAATTGCGGGGTATGAAGCTTTATTAAAAAGGCTGCCGCCGACTCATCCAAAACGGATGGCTGTGAAAAATAGTTTAAATAATGCCAACGCGGGCTACGGAGGGGAAGAACGCTTGGATGAAGCGCTGGAATTTTTTGACCCGCCTTATCCTCACCTGATTATCCAGGCTTTTTCATTGGGAGAGTCGTTTAAAGTTCAAGTGGATACGGTGGTGCTCACCCAGAGCTGTGTGTTTTTACTGGAAATAAAAAATATCGCGGGAAAGCTTCAATTCAAGCAAAATCCGAGTGCGCTGCATTCGATATTGACAAATGGAGAGATTAAAAGCTATAAGAGTCCCATCACGCAAATGAATGAAACTGCTATACGCATGAACAAATTTTTGAAAACCCTCGGTTGTCCACTGTCGGTGGCGACTATTATTGTCATCGCGCATCCTTCGCAAATTGTTGAAGACGCGCCGCCTAATGCTCTTATTTTAGCTTCGGGCGAGCTCAATTTTCACTTATCGAAAATGAAATTGCCGAAACCGATTATTTCTATAGAAGAACTTCATCAGCTTGGGCAAAGTTTAGTGGATATTCATCGGGATTATCACCCTTTCCCTCTGGCTCCTAAATTTCAAATCGAACAGTCTGAAATCGAAGCTGGAGTCTTTTGTCCACGCTGCGTATTTGAAAAGATGGCAAGAACAAAGCGTATCTGGGAATGTGAATCGTGCCGACTGACCAGCCAAGATGCCCCTGTTGATGCGTTGCTGGACTGGTTCATGCTAATAAAACCTACAATCAATACAGCTGAATGCCTCGATTTTATCGGTCTAGAAAAACTCGATACAGCCAAGCGATTTCTGGTCCGAAACGGTTGCCAACCAATAGGCGGCAGGCGATACCGCGAATATACCCGTCCGTTGAAGGGAAAATAAACAAACTTTCACCGGAAATATAATAGAATTCTTGTAAAGTCATGTAGAGAAACGGATGCTTCATGTAGAGATTGCAATTGATCATGTAGCCGACAAAAAGCTTCACGTAGGAATCAAGAAGTCATGTAGAGAGTTAGATACTTCATGTAGAGATCGCAATTGGTCATGTAGAAAACAAAAATCTTCACGTAGGAATTAGGAAGTCATGTAGAGAGTTAGATACTTCATGTAGAGACCGCAATTGATCATGTAGCCGACAAAAAGCTTCACGTAAGAATCAGAAAGTCATGTAGAGAATCGAAAACTTCATGTAGAGACCTCAACTATTCATGTAGCCAACAAAAAGCTTCATGTAGGAATCAAGAAGTCATGTAGAGAGTTAGATACTTCATGTAGAGATCGCAATTGATCATGTAGAAAACAAAAAGCTTCACGTAAGAATCAGAAAGTCATGTAGAGAGTTAGATACTTCATGTAAAGAGTCGAAAACTTCATGTAGGGACTTCATCTATTCATGTAGCCAAAAAATAACTTCATCTTGAAACCCACACCCAAACTATTTCTTCACAAATCCCCCCGTTCCTCGTGTACAATCAAACTATTAAAGTGAATTTCTCATACAAAGGAGACAATTGCATGGATATCGAACAGCAAATACGTGAATACTTCAATCATTTCCATACGCATCCTGAAGTCAGTTGGAAAGAGGTGGAGACCACCAAGAAACTGGCGGCGATCATGACTGAGCTGGGTGTAGGATACCATACGTTTCCAGATGTCACCGGGTTGATTGCGGAAATCGGCAACGGGCCGGAAGTGGTGGCGATTCGAGCGGATATTGACGCGCTTTGGCAGGAAGTGGACGGCAAACTCCAGGCCAATCATTCCTGCGGACACGATGCCAATATGGCGATGGTGCTCGGAGCACTTCTGCACTTGAAAGACGAAACCTTGACGAAACGGGTCCGTTTTATTTTTCAGCCAGCAGAAGAGCTCGGAAATGGCTCGCTGTCGATGATCGAGCGGGGAGCCATCGACGGAGTCTCACATTTATACGGCGTGCATTTGCGGCCGATCGAGGAATTGCCGTTTGGCCAAGTGGCGCCTGCGCTGCATCATGGATCCGGCATCTTCTTGAGAGGGAAGATCACTGGTGTGGATGCACACGGCGCTCGACCACATCAAGGCAAAAATGCCATCGATGTCCTTGCAGCGATTCATCAATTTGTGAAATCGATTTATTTTTCCCCGTTTGAATCGTACTCGGCGAAACTCACGCATATCCAGACGGGCGGCGACAGTTTGAACATCATTCCGGGAAGCGCTCATTTTGCCATGGATGTCCGCTCCCAATCGAATGGGCTCATGAAAGAACTTCAGCAAAAAATCGCTGACGGTTTGGAGGCGATCGCTAAGCTGCACGATGTCGGAATTTCCTATGAGTGGACAGATTACACGCCAGCTGCGGAAGTTTCCGAAACAGCGATGCAGATTGCAGACGCTGCCATCCGGCAAACCTTGGGGGACGAAGCGACAGCTCCACCGGTCCATACGACAGGTGCTGACGATTTTCATTTCTACACGATCAAAAAACCGGAATTGCATGCAGCCATGATCGGCATCGGCGCGGATCTCACACCTGGGCTCCACCATCCGGATATGCGCTTTAACCACGAAGCCCTTGCGATTGGCGCACGTGTTTTGGCAAATATAGTAAGGCAATAAACCGAAGTAAAACAAAAGTAGTAGTTTTTTTAAAATAAAGGATAGAAAAGGGGTGAAAAAGGGTATAGGTAAAAATATAGTGAAAAAATGTATTTGAGAGTTCTCGAATAGGGAGGAGGGCATATGAAAAAGCCGATTATTTCTGCACTTATCGTATTATTATTTTTATTTTCGACATCACCGGTTCAAGCCCATCATTTCCCGGACTTATCTAAATACCATTTTGCCTATTATTCGATCCATAACTTATCCAAGGCTGGAATTTTAAACGGTTACAGCAATGGCAAATTTGGTCCTAACGACAATGTAACGAGAGCGCAGGCAGCCTTGATCCTCGCGAAAACCCTGAAACTGGATTTGGATACCGCATTCAAGCCGAAGTTCACGGATGTTCCAACCAACCACTATGCTTATAAGGAAATTGCGGCCTTAACTGAAAAAGGTGTATTCGCGGACGTCAAAAAATTCAATCCGGCAAGTCCTTTGCCAAGATCGCAGATGGCAAAAATCATCATCGAAGGTTTCGATATTGTCGTAGACAACAACCATGAAATCAATTTCAAGGATGTCCCTTCAACTTATTGGGCACATTCCTATATCGTGACGATGGCCGAAGTTAATATCACCAGAGGCGTGACGACCTCTACTTTTCAGCCGGAGACCCTGGTGACGCGTGCTCAGCTGGCAGCATTTATCGAACGTTCCATGCAATTTGCGGAACGGGTAAAAACAAAAACTGTCACATATGACAGCGGCAGTAAAGCCTATTCGGGAGTAACTTCAGTAGCCTATGACACCATCGCCCTAGTCAATGAAAAAAGACAGGCGGCAGGTGTAGGAAAAGTTCAGGAAGATCCTGAACTGTCGAAAATTGCACAGTTGAAGGCGGAAGATATGGCTCGAAATAATTATTTCGACCATACCTCACCTACGTATGGGCTTCCATGGGAAATGGCCGTCGATTTGGGTTATCCAACCAACCAGGTAGGGGAAAACTTAGCGAGCGGCTATATTACAGCGGATGAAACGGTTAGGGCGTGGATGGAATCCCGCGGCCATAAAGACAACCTGTTGTTGAAATCATATACGGTTATCGGCGTTGGCTATATGGAAGATTCAGATGGATTTCCTTATTGGGTGCACATGTACGCCATCCGATAACCAAAGAAATGCATGTTTCCACAGAATATTTCCCGGGAAATAACTTAAAATACTAACAACTCTTATTTTGGCCAAACACATGCTATCATGAAGTTAAGCCGATATCCGAGACCCTCTTTTACTAGAGGGTCTCATTTTTATATGACCTGTAACTGCCCGTTAGACTGGACAGGCAGGATACCGGATATATAGGCGTTTTTGGCTTATGTTCTGGCTTTTCTCAATGGAATATCCCGCTGAGCGAAGCTTTTCTTTATATCCGTTGAAAAGAACGTTTCTTTCCAATGGATACAGGGTATTGTAAATAAGTTTACTGAAAAGGGGAGAAAATGAATGAATGCTTTTTTAGATGGGGTTACGTGGTTCGTCGATAACGTCAACACGTTGCTCTGGACATACATATTAATTGCACTTTTGATGGGCCTTGGCCTGTACTTTACCATTCGCACCAAATTCGTCCAAGTTCGCTTGTTCGGCGAAATGTTCCGCGTCATCACGGAGAAGAAGGACGGCGATAGCGGCGTATCCGCTTTCCAGGCATTCACGATCTCAACCGCATCACGTGTCGGAACCGGCAATATCACAGGTGTCGCATTAGCAATCGCCATCGGTGGTCCGGGAGCAGTCTTTTGGATGTGGATGGTGGCTATCATCGGCATGGCTACCGCTTTCATTGAAAGCACATTGGCGCAGGTCTATAAAGTCCGTGACGGCGAGCAATTCCGCGGCGGTCCGGCCTATTACATGGAAAAAGCGCTGGGCAACCGTAAACTTGGTATTGTCTTCGCGATTCTATTGACACTCGCGTTCGGCTTTATCTTCAATTCTGTCCAATCCAATACCATTGCGCAATCGTTCGAGGATGTTTTCAATATTCCTGATTGGTCGGTTGGTCTTGGGCTGGTACTTTTAACAGCTGTCATCATATTCGGCGGTGTTAAACGCATTGCACGCGTTACGCAAGTCGTCGTACCGATTATGGCAACGATCTACATTTTTGTTGCATTGTATATCGTCATCATAAACTTTACGGAAATTCCTGCCGTTTTCACCCTGATCATCCAAAGTGCATTCGGTTTGGAAGAAGCGGTAGGCGGCGGTATTGGTGCCGCCATTATGCAAGGTGTCCGCCGGGGCTTGTTCTCCAACGAAGCGGGTATGGGTTCTGTACCGAACGCAGCAGCTTCTGCCAACGTTTCGCATCCTGCGAAGCAGGGGCTTGTGCAGAGTTTGGGCGTTTTCTTTGACACCATTGTCATCTGTTCGGCAACTGCTTTCATCATTATCCTGGCAGACCTGTATTCAAATGGCGAACAGGAAGGGATCCTGCTGACGCAGGCATCATTGAATGTTCACTTGGGCAGCTGGGCGCCTTATTTCCTGGCGATTGCCATCCTGTTCTTTGCGTTCAGTTCGATCATCGGTAACTACTACTACGGTGAAACGAACATCGAATTCATCAACGCCCACAGCGGTTGGCTGACTGCTTACCGTTTCGGCGTATTGGCGATGGTGATGTTCGGTGCATTGGCACAGGTTCAATTGGTCTGGAACATGGCCGATCTGTTCATGGGCTTCATGGCTGTACTCAACCTCGTAGTCATCGCCTTGCTCGGCAAAATTGCCTTCAAGGTGCTGGATGATTACACAGGCCAGCGCAAAGCCGGAAAGAATCCGGAGTTTTTTGCTAAAAATATCCCCGGCCTGAAGAACACTGAATGCTGGGGCGACGAAGAAAGCCGCCACGAATAAGGTATCCACCCCCTTTTGCTTACCGGCAAAAGGGTTTTTTTATGTTCATTTCTTGAGTCGCACCAATTTCTAAAAAAAATGAAGACTCTCTTCTCCAGCAGTCTTACTTCATTAGTTGGAGAAGAGGAGAATGAGTGGGTTTGAGCGTTATTTCCGCTGTTTAATGGGAAAGAAACAGATGAACTATTCAGCACAGAAATACATTGTAAGAATAATGCGTTTTTTGTGTAAATTGTATGGAAGGAGCAGGTTTAATTTGGTAAAGTAAAGGAGCAATGAGAAACATAATCCTTAAGGAGGAAAGAGCACATGACAAATGTCCTGCAAAACAAGAAATTCATCGCTTCGGCAATCGCTGTAACTATGGTGGCTTCCGCAGTTTCAACCGTATCTGCTGATGCGGCGAAATTTGAAGATGTTTCCGACCGTTACGTGAAAGCGGTTAATTTTTTGGTTGAAAACGGCATTACGAATGGTATTTCTGAAACACATTACGGTACGGCTGACAATATTAAGAGACAGGATGCAGCTGTGATGATTGCCCGCGCAATAGGATTCAATTCAAGCCAGGATTTTAAAGATTCAGGATTCACTGATGTTCCGGCTTCTGCTAAATGGGCTGTAGATGCTTTGGTACAGGCTGGAATTGTCCACGGCAAGACGGAGAAACGTTTCGGTGCCACTGATTTACTGACACGGAATGAGCTTTCCAAAATTTTGGCAAGTGCGGCCAAATATGATATAGACGACAAAGTGACAAAAACACAGTTTACAGATGTGAATGCGAAATTCGCAAAATATGTAGACGCGTTGCTTAAAAATGGCATTACAGTCGGGAAGACGGAAAAACAATTTGGTGCTGAACAAAACCTGACACGTGGAGAAATGGCCTTGTTCATTTTCCGTGCTAAAGACGATTTGAAGAATGAGTTGTTCTCGATGTCATTGATGCATACAAATGATACGCATGCGCGCCTGGATTCAGCTCCTAAAAGAGTGACGGCAGTAAAGGAGTTCCGTGAAAAAAATCCGGATGCTTTATTGCTGGATGCAGGTGATGTATTCTCGGGAACATTGTATTTCAACGAATTTACTGGAGAACCAGACGTGAAAATGATGAATTTGATGAAGTACGATGCGATGACCTTCGGAAATCACGAATTTGATCTGGGTTCTTCTGAAGAAGGGCATCAGGCGCTGAAAGAATTTGTCGAAGCGGCAGAATTCCCGTTTGTAGCTGCGAACGTTGATTTCTCAAACGATCCGCTATTTGACGGGTTGTTCCAGACGAAGATTCCGGCAGAGGCTGCCTCAGGCAATATCTACTCAGGAATCGTGAAGGAAATCGATGGCGAGAAAGTTGGGATTTTCGGACTCACAACGAAGGATACTGCAGACATTTCCAGTCCTGGAGAAATCACGTTTTCTGATTATATTGCAGAAGCGAAGCAAATGGTCGCTGAATTTGAAGGAATGGGGATCGATAAAGTCATAGCCCTTACCCATATCGGCTTTGATGATAATGCTGCAATCGATAACGATCAGGAATTGGCGAAAGCGGTTGAAGGCATCGACGTTATCGTGGGTGGCCACACGCATACAGAGCTTTCTGATCCAGTTTTGGTAAATGAGTTTGACGCCCCGACCATCATTGTCCAAACAGGACAGTATGGCGATAACCTGGGAACATTGAATGTGGAATTCGATGATCAAGGGGAAGTCTACGCATACGCGGGTGAGCTGGTCGAAATTGATGCGCAAGCCGAAGATGCAGAAGCTGTAGAAATTCTAGAGCCTTATGCAACAAGAGTGAAGGAAATTGAAGAAGAAGAGACAACAGCTGTTGCTGTGGAGCCGCTTTTAAATCCGCGTACAGGTGATACAGGCAACACAACTGGAGTGAGTGTTCGCAAAAATGAAACCCCATTAGGCAATATCATCACAGATGGCATGCTTGCAAAAGCAAGAGACTATAGCCCGGAAACAGTGATGGCTTTCCAAAATGGCGGCGGAATCCGTTCAGCTATTGATGCGGGGCCAATCACAGTGGGAGAAATCATTGCTGTTTTGCCGTTCGGCAACACATTGGCGACCATGGACTTGACTGGTACTGAAATTAAACAGGCATTTGAAATCAGTGTCGGCCAATATCCAAACGAAAATGGCGGTTTCCTGCACGTCTCTGGAGCAGAAATTCAATTTGATGCTACAAAACCTGCAGGCTCGCGAATTGTATCCATTACATTTGTAGATGAAGCTGGAACTGAAACGCCTCTAGTAGAATCAGAGACATATAAAGTGGCAACAAATGCTTTTACCGCTAAAGGCGGAGACGGTTATGATGTTCTGGCTCAGGCATACGCTGAAGGCCGTGCCATTGATTTGGGAATTTCGGATTGGATCAATTTCCAGGAAGAACTGGAGCGGATCGGCCAAGTGACACCGGAAGTTGAAGGGCGCATCGTTGAAGTGAACACGCCTCAATAACTTCACAGCTTCATAAATTTAAAAAAAGCTCCGCCCTCTTTTGGGGGCGGAGCTTTTTTGCGTGGGTCTTTATGTGGAGAAAGAAATCTTGAGATCTTATAGAACATGCGCTTATTGCTGCACAGATGGGGTGTTTAGCAGGGGGCGGTTTTCCTTAAAATATAAGCGAAATACCTAGTTTTTACATTAATTTGTAAAGAAAAAATCCATGAAAAAATATTAACAAAATCCAAAACACTAACGTATAGTGAAGAAAAAACGGAAGACTTTAGACTCATTAGTATAGAAAAATCTGATTCCAAATAATCACAAATAGGTTAAAAGTTACATAGAATTTACTGAAGGTATGGTTTAAAGTATGGATTAACAATAATATTTAGGGGGCAAATAAGTTTGAAAAAGTGGATAATTTTACTATGTATAGCATTGATTTCTTCAGTGATAGTTCCTATGAGCCATGTGAATGCAAATACCAGTTTTAAGGATGTCGGTGCCAGTCACCGAGCCGCAGCGGAAATTGCTTATCTAGTGAACAAGAACATCATCAATGGGGTTACGTCCACCCAGTTTGTTCCTGATAGAGAAGTGACAAGAGGAGAAGCTGCTGCCATGCTGGGCAGATCATTGGGGTTGAATGGCGAAAAACGCGCAACTAGCTTCAAAGATGTTGCAGCTGGAAATATGGCTTCAGGCTATATAGTAGAACTTGTCAATAAGAAAGTCATCAGCGGATATGGAGACGGTACGTTCCGTCCTAACGCAAAACTAGATCGTGGCGAAATGGCCATTTTGATCAACCGTGCTTATAACTTAGGGGGTACGAATTCTTCAGACTCTGCTAAAATTCTGATGGATAAAGGCATTGCACAAGGGATGGCTGATGGAAGCTTCGGAGGCAATGTAACGATTATCCGTTCTGATTTCGCCGTATTCCTGGCTAGAACCATCAATGCTGATTTTCGTGTCAAAACCGGAGATACATCCATCTTTAAAACAACGCAATATGTAAGCGTAGGTTCAAGTACATTGAACATCCGCTCAAAACCGCAAGTCGTCAATTCGCCTTCTAACGTCATCGGCAAGCTTAGCCACGGCCAAATGGTCAGTGTTGCAAGCTACACGGGCAACTGGGCATACATTAAAGCCGGAAACTTGATCGGCTATGTCGATAAATCCTATTTGAAATCTGCAAAACCGGCGGCAGTACTGCCAGCTCCACCTCCAGCTGCCGGAAAAGATCTTACAATCATCATTGATCCAGGACATGGCGGAACAGATCCAGGAGCTAGTGGTTTTGGGTTCCTTGAAAAAAATGTCGCTTTAAATGTCAGTAATCACATGAAGTCTTATTTTGATAAGACGCCGATTCAAGTCGTAATGACGCGTACTGGAGACACTTATCCAAGCTTGACGCAACGTGCGGAATTTGCGAAAAAATATGGTGGTGACATATTTGTCAGTGTTCATACCAATGCGTTCAACAAATCGGCCAATGGCCAAGAGTCATTCTATTATGGTTCAACTTCTGCGACCAATCCTTATGTAACTCAATCAAAAGTGTTGTCCATCTATATGCAAGCACGTATGCAGGAAGCTTGGCCACTTGTTAATCGTGGAGTGAAACAAGGAAACCTGGCAGTTCTTCGCCAAAACACTGTACCTGCAACGCTTATTGAAATGGGCTTTATCGACAGCGATGTCGATATTAAGTACATCCGTTCTGATGCGCATCGCAAGAATATGGGAAGAGCCCTTTATCTGGCAAGCCTTGACTTCTACTATCATTACCATGGCCGCACTGATTTGGGCCAGTATTACAGCGTAGCTGATTCTTCACCAAGTAAACGACTGCATTAATCGTCCAGATCCATCCGTGCAGCTCGATCTTTCCTTGCCAAAAACTCCACTGCCCAATGTGGCGCGGTGGAGTTTTTGTTTTCAAAGCAAAATAAAACCTAAACTCGATAAATTTACTTCAAAAAATTTACTGCAAAATGATTAGTAAGACGGGGTTCTAAAAGACCTTATATATCCTCTTATTGGTATAAATAAACAAAAAAATGAAACTTGTTACATAAATGTAATGCAAATGTAACAATAACTGTTAGAATTGTCTGCTAAAATCAAAAATAGATTAAGAATACAAAAAAACATGATTCAGTGCCTGATCAGCATTTTGGGTCCAAAAAACAATAAGAGGTGACAAATTGAAGAATCGCATATTGCTCATAATGATGATGGTACTATTATTCTCAGTAATCAGTCCTTTTACAGCCACTGAAACTAAGGCAGCAGCACCAGACGACATTGCCAGTTATGCTCTTAAATTTAAAGGCACACCTTACAAATTTGGTGGAACCACTACAGCAGGATTTGATTGTTCAGGCTACATCCTACACGTATTCAAGAACTTCGATATTTCATTGCCAAGAACGTCAGCCGAACAATTTAATGTCGGGACCAGCGTTTCGAAAAGCAATCTTCAAAAAGGTGATTTAGTATTCTTTGCCGATACATATAAGCCAGGAATTTCCCATACAGGAATTTACTTGGGGGATGGCGATGTGATCTCAGCGGAAAGTAAAGGTGTGGCAATTTCAAACATCAACACCAATCCTTACTGGGGCCCGAAATACGCAGGAGCTAAACGGTTAAGTGGGGTTAAAAGTGTTACTGCACCAATTCAAGCCTCACTGCCTCCGGTCACAAATGGCAACTTCGTAGATGTGGCTTCATCACATCCAGCATATGAAGCGATTAAATCGTTGAATGTTTCAGGAATCATCAACGGTTTCGAAAAACAGGATTTCCGTCCAAACGAATCCATCACTCGCGGACAAGCGGCTGCAATGGTCAACCGCGTACTGGAGCTGCAACCATCAGGTGCTGTCAACTTCAGTGATGTATCCACATCACATCGATTCGCTAAAGACATAGCGGCGATGAATGAATCCGGTATTATTCTCGGATACACAAACGGTGCATACGGAGTAGACGATACTTTAACAAAAACACAATTAGCTGTCATTCTCGAGCGGGCATTTAAAATGTCTGAGTCGACTCAAGCGCAAGCTAAAACTTCATCTGTTAAATACCTGGATATTCCATCAACATTCTGGGCGCACAAACACATCGTTACGTTAAAGGCGATTGATCAGACAACAGTCTTCCAAACATCAAGATATTACGAAACGAAAAATGCAAATCGTTCAGAATTTGCAGCAGCTTTATACAGTTCAATGATGGTTAAATAAATATCAAGAAGAACAGGGCCTTCCGGTATCATATGGGAGGTCCTTTTTTGATGCAATGCATAGGTATAAAGTTATGGTTTGAAAGTCTATTTTTAAATGCGGTTACAAAGAATTAGGCACAAGGAGCGTATTTTAAAGTATTCCCATATTTACCTTCTTTAAAACATATTTTTACTATAAACTGTTTATAAAAGAGTATTTTATTGGTAACTAATGAACTTTTAGGCTGATAGAGAGAAGAAAGAATACCTATATTGCACAAGCCAATCAATCAGAACTTACAGGGGGCCCACATGAAGACAATCACTCGGTTAGCAGTTATCATTTTATTAATTTCCGGAGTTTTCGGTTTTGCATCAACCAGCCAGGCGACCGATATCGTACCCGGCAGCGCGTTGGAAAAAGAAATGAAAGAAATGGTGGAAAGAGGGATTTTATCGGGTTACAAGGATGGCTCGTATAAACCGACAGCCAGTGTGACACGCGAGCAATTCGCTGCATTCATTAACCGTGCATTGAATTTGCCGGCGGGGATCCATCCGTTTAAGGACGTACCAAAAAACTCTAGCCTTTCAAATGAAATCGGTGCTGCCTACAGTGCCGGACTAATGGTCGGAGTTACAGAAAGTACATTCCGTCCGACTGCCAATATCACACGTGAGCAAATGGCCCAAACCTTGAAAAATGTGTTGGCGTACCAAGAGATGGAATTAGTGGAAGAGCGCATTGAGTTTTCGGATGCTGATAACTTTGTTTCTTCTGGTGGAATTCGTGCCGTATTCAATATCGTCCACTACGGCATTACGGAAGGGATTCCGGATGGCAAAGGCGGATTGAAATACGGACCGAAAGACATCGCCAGCCGTGAACAGGCAGCAGCTTTCATCTATCGCTTCCTTCTGGCTCATGAAGAAGCCAGTGCACCACCGATTCTCCCGGATGTACCGAATGACGGATCAGCCTATTACCTAGGCTATGTCGACAATGGCGTACTGGTGAAACAGCAATACGGCCACAAGGAGTATCAGTTGGCTGCAGAATCATTCAAGAATGTTCCGACTGCCCAAGCAATCTTTAAAGGGGATGAAATTATCCGGATTAAGAGCGGACTCGCTTATGGAAATCGTGTCTCAGGAAGCGGCGTAAAAGAAGTAACGACCATCTATTATGATTCCCAGTTCACCAAACAAGCCACATACATCGAGCATGGCAGAGAGCTCCGCTATATCGATGCCAATGCGGAATTTGTCAAAGTACAAGTAGGCGGAACAATCGGCTTTGCCAAACACAGCGAAGTGGATTTTGTTCCTTCTGAATTGATCACGAGCCGTGATTATTACTTGAAAAATCAGTGGGGCACTTTAGAGCATCATCAATACAATTACGTCACCAAAACCCGTGCCAGCCATTCAATCGGGCCAGCACCGTCAGAAATGGCGACGGGAGTGAAATACTATAGTAAAGATGGCGTCCATTTTGCAAACGAAGCGGGAGTCACCCAGTTTGTCCATTACCCTTATTTCCAGTATCAATCGGTTCGGACCAAAACCAATTATACGGCTGCACAACTGGATCAATTCGTCATGAACAGATTAAAAGGGGTGACCACCTCATCCGGAACATACAAAGATGCTGTAACGAGATCAAAACTGATCGGCAAAGGCAAATACTTCATAGAAATGCAGAACAAATATAATATCAATGCCCTGTTCATGTTAGCGGCAGCAATGCACGAAAGTGCTTATGGCATGAGCGCCAATGCACAAACCAAAAATAACCTTTTCGGAATTCGTGTCTTTGATGGATCGCCTCACGAAGGCACCGTCTATTCGCAGCCTGAAGGCAGCATTGATGCTTTCGCCCGTGAATACATGAACCGCAATTATGCGAATCCACTTGGCGGATACGCAAATGGCGCAAGTCCAGGCAACAAGACCACGGGGTTTAATGTCAGCTATGCATCAGATCCGACATGGGGCGCTAAAGTAGCCGGGCACATGTTCCGCGCTGACTTGGAGTTAGGCAAAAAAGACATCGGCCAGCATAAATTGGGAATCACCAATACCGCTTCCACCAATGTCAGAAACGCACCAAACGGCCCAACCGTGCTGTATCAATTCAAACGCTCGGAACTTGGCGTCAACAACGCCTTCGGTTACCCGGTCGTCATCTTAGGCTCTCAACAAGCAAGCGACGGCTACATCTGGTACCAGGTCATCTCCGACTTGAACCCGGACACTGACACCAATAAAGGCGTCGGATGGATCCGTTCAGATCTGGTTGATGAAATCAATTAATAACGAATAGCAAGAAAACAAAAGACGTTTCGGAGCTTATCCGAAACGTCTTTTTTTAGCTTGTTTAGATATAGAAGGGGGAAGAAATCGCTTCAGAAGGACGCTTTCCTGCGGGCTTGCGCCGAACTAACTCGTGCTAAACGCCCGAGTGGATTTCGGCACTTCGCTGTCCCGCTGGAGTCGCCGTCTTCCGCGTTTTCTTCTAGACGTCTTCTTGTAGTAGGGAGTGTGAAGTGTTTGGAGTAGGTTTCTACAAGGAGGAGAGGGGTGAGAATGGGCAATATTATTCTTATGCTTTCCATGTAAAAAAGTAGGCATCCTGGATGAGGGGAGCAGAATGTTCACTTTTTTGAACTATCCATTGTTGTTCGCTATCTATTAAGTACATAATAGATAGCGAACATAGCAGCAGGTGGAAGCTTGCCTGCTGTCTATCCTAGTAACTTTCAAATGTTGGATTCTTAGCTAAATAGTTAAGGCGGCTACCTAAACTTTTCACGCCCCTACCTGAACTTCTCATTCTCTATCTGCATTCACGAATTTCTCAAAGTGCACCCATCCGAATGGAAGCGGTTCGCAGGCGAACCGCCACTGAAAAGAATTTACACAAAGAAAAAAAAGGGCTCACGTAGAAACGTGAACCCTTCTGCTTATAACTTTGCTTACTTACATAGAAGCATTTCATAATTCAAGATTACAAAGCGAAGGCGCGTGCACCACCGCTGCCGAGCGTTTCCAGACCCCCACTCCACCTACCACCAACCAGAAAAGTAGGCTGCTGCGTATGAAAAAACACCCAGCGCCGGCGAGTCACAGGAGGGGACGGAGCGATAAGACTGGCAAGCGAAGCGCTAGCCTGGCTTATCGCGGGAGTCCTCTCCCAAGCGTCCGAAGCGACTCTAGAATCATTGGAAACTTTCATCAATCACCAAGTGAAGGCGCGTGCACCACCGCTGCTGAGCGTTTCCAGAACCTCACTCCACCTACCATCAAACAAAAAGCAGGTTGCTGCGTATGAAGAAAAACCAAGCGCCGGCGCGTCACAGGAGGGGACGGAGCCATAAGACTGGCAAGCGAAGCGATGCCCGGCTTATGGCGGGAGTCCTCTCCCAAGCGTCCGAAGCGATTGATAGAGTCCACTAAAAAACACCACTCACAGAATCATTCAGATCTATTCCATTCACCAAGCGAAGGCGCGTGCCCCACCGCTGCCGAGCGTTTCCGGAACCCCACTCCACCTACCACCAAACAAAAAGTAGGTTGCTTCGTATGAAGAAACACCCAGCGCCGGCGCGTCACAGGAGGGGACGGAGCCATAAGACTGGCAAGCAAAGCGCTGCCCGGCTTATGGCGGGAGTCCTCTCCAAAGCGTCCGAAGCGACTGATAGAACCCACAAAAAACATCAGCACTCTCAGAATCATTCAACACTGCTCCGCTCTCAAAGCGTCCGAAGCGACTTCTAGAACTACTATAAAACCACAAAACCTATTCCATCAAACTAGTAACCTTCTCAATCAGCTCAATATTTTCATTCTCCAAATACCCGAGCTTCGACTCGATCATTTCATCAAAATAAACATTCCGTTCCATGCCAAGCTCCTCCAGCAGCAACTGCGTCTCCAGCAGATCCAACAACGTCAGTTGAGGATAATCGTCACCGCTGAACGTTCCATCAGGGCGCGCCTGGTACCACAAGTCTCCAGTTTCCCGGATCCAGCCGCCTTCTTCCTGATTAAACTCTTCAATGCCCACAGTCACTTGCTCAGCTGCCTCCAGATACTCGGCATCGCCAGTATCGCCGTAAGCCTGAAGCAAAATCTTCAGCCCGCCCAGCTCATGGTTCAAAGAAGCGTGGGTCAGCGGCGTACCGTCATCTTCATCAAAATAATCAACGATCAAATAACCGTTAGCTGTTGGAAGGATTTGCTCCTCTTCTACCTGGCTCAACAAATAATCAGCATAGGTTTCCACAGCCAGCCCATCCTGCTCAATTTCGTCATCATAAAGCCGGGCAGTTTCATCCAGGTAAAAAGCGACATATTCGTTATAACGGGTATCGACATAAGGCGCAGTCACTTCATAAGCGTTTTTGAGCCAGGTGCTGGTGTATTCGGTAGGCCAACGGGAACCGTCAAACTCAGCCAGGTAATACAGCAGGTTGACGCGTGAATTCAAAATCATCGTTTCGTGAAAAGCGGAAGGGTCTTTCTCATTCCAGCGCATAGCCTCGTCATCTTCAAAACGGCCGATGGCACGGCCATACCCCATTTTCGTGCTGGGTTCGATGGAGAACGGCAATTTCGTGAAAGGACCATCCGTCGTCAACCAATTCAATTGGACGGTTTGATTGTGCAGGGAATGATCGATCCATTCCTCTTCCGATTCCGTTGACGAAAAAAGCGGGCTTTCCGAAATCATCGCCCATGATTCGGCAAGATGGACCGGCCGCAGCCAAAATTCCTTCACAATAGAGTTTTCTGTAACCTCCAGGTTAGTCACTTCCTTGGAAAGTTCCCGGAGGTGGCTGCTTGTGCCGTCTTCATAGGAAGCTTGCATTTTCTTTGAAAGATAGACATTGCTTTGAAGAAGCTCAAACTCAGCGCCTTTCAATGTACCGAACGGATTGACCGTGGCGTCGACGCCGAATACGTCATGGTATTCGTGTTCCACGACAGTCGGATTCCAGCTGGTGAATTCGTGGTCTTCTAGGCCAATCATGGTCACAGTAGCAGGGAAGAACAGCCAGCTGCTATTTTCCAATCGTTCGAAAAGGAATTTAGAACCATTGCCCAAAGTCCGTTCGGTTATTTCAATAAAACCGATGGTCAAACCGAATAATTCGATGTCTGCGCGCTGGCTGACGTCCTGGGTGTTTTCCAGGGTCCGTTCGGTTTGGTCAGGAGCAGTGACGGTCAATAATGCCGGCAATTCGATGAACACATCAAATTCGTCGCCTTGGTAGATCATATAGTCTTCTTTCATCAGGATAAAAGCGGTAAATAACAGCAGCGCGGTCAGCAAAAAGATGCCGACTCCCCAAATGGCTTTCTTTAACACATCATCACCCTTTCTTTTTGCGTTTGATCAATCCGATAAAGCGCCGGAATCCAGCTGGGTGCATAAATCGCAGCAATACACCGTAAACGATAACGCCAACTGGGACAAGGACGGCAAGTTGGACAAGTGCGGGCCATTCCGTAGCTGAAAAGGCCGTTTTCACTCCCCAAACCGCAAATCCCATCGCGGCAGCAGGAACGATGACGCGAACCGCCA
The DNA here is from genome assembly GCF_050686535.1 of Planococcus sp. SE5232. Lineage (NCBI taxonomy): Bacteria > Bacillati > Bacillota > Bacilli > Caryophanales > Caryophanaceae > Planococcus > Planococcus sp. SE5232. The sequence continues at coordinate 908,135 of NZ_JBOGCP010000001.1, forward strand.
TCGATAAAAAACGTTTGAATTCCTGCATGCCCAAATCCTTGTACACCACGATCATCGATAAGGTGAAATAGTAAACGGAGACGACGGATGCAGCAAAGGCCAAAGCCAAGTAGCCATAATCATCCACCAGGAACCAGTTCAACAGGAAGTTCAATGCGACGGTGGTGACAGAGATACGGAACACGACAGCGGTTTTTCCGCGCGCATACATCGATTTCGACAGCATTAGCTGCATGCCTTGGAAAATGATGATCGGCAAGTAGAACAGCAAGGCCATATAAGTATAGTCTGCATCTTGGGCCGTAAAGGCGCCGCCTTCATAGATAAAGGAAATGAGGGCGTCTCCGATCACCAGCAAGCCGACGGAAATCGGCACAAGCGTCACGAACGAAATTTCCATGCCCAAGAACAAGGTATCCTTAAATTTCGCTTGATCCGTTGCCTGTTCCGACATCAACGTGAAAATGATGGCGGCTAAAGTGGCTGCGTAAATCGCGTTGGGAATACTGATGATCAAGGAAGCGTTATTCAAATAAGTGACAGCGGCTTCGATGGTTCCCGAAGCGAAGGCTTTGTTGACGAATAAATTCACTTGCCCGACCACAGAGTTCAAGAGGGAAGGGATGATCAGGATGATGAAGGCTTTCCGGAAATCAGATTCCATCTTCAACGTCGGTTCCCATTTGTAATTAGATTTCACTAAATAATACAGCTGGATAATAGCACCGATAATGGTCCCGACCACAAACCCGTAGGCAAGTGCATAGATGCCCCAAATGTCACTGAACAGCAGGGCGAACACAGCGGACATGAACGTCGCGAGCAGTTTGGAAACAAGTGTCGGGACGAAAATGCGGCGTGATTGCAGATAGGATTCCAACAGCCCCGCAAGTGCGATAAAGGTCATGAAGATGAAGAAGACTTCAGTCATCTCGATGGCAATCAGTTCAGTTGCCGGCAGCATATTGCCGTAAATGAACGGCACAAGCCAGCCCGCAGTGGACCAGCCTACGACTGAAACACCGATAAACAGCAGCATCGTCCAATTTAAAAGGGCGTTGGCGTTGCCATCGGTGAGGTCCATCTTGTTCTGGCGCCGCTTGATGTAGAGCGGCAGGAAGACATTATTGAAGCCGGTGGCGATCATGGCCACCACTAAAGTGATAAAAGAAAAAGCCAGGAAATAAGCGTCTGTTTCAGCAGAAGCCCCAAATTCACGGGCGACAATCGATTCGCGCAGCAAACCCGATAATTTCAATAAGAGGGCCAGACCCGTGGTCCAGATGGCTGCTTTTTTAAGACTGGACATGAATTCACTTCTTTCTCAACAAAAAGCGGCTGGCTCAAAATAGAGAGCCGGCCACTTTTTCTTTGGATACTCAGTTTTTTGTCAGCGCTTCTTGGTAAATCTTTTCGTATTTTTCGGCAGCTGCAAAATGGGAATACTGCTCGATGATTTTTGTGCGTGCTGCTTTGGCCAGCTTTGCGCCTTCTTCAGGGTTTGCCAATAAATAGATCATGGCATCTGACAGCTGTTCGACATTTTTCTCTTCAACTAAGAGGCCGTCTTTGTTGTGGTCGACGATTTCCTTCAGTCCGCCTACTGCACAGGCGATCAGCGGAATGCCCGATCCCATGGCTTCCAGAGCGGAAATGGAGGTCGCTTCTTCAACGCCGGCAGAATAGATGGAAGGGACCAATGCAATATCACTTAATGCATAATACTGGATCATGTCCTTATGATCGACTGCTCCAAGCATGGTGACATTCTTGTCGATGCCCAGCTCTTTTGCTTTTGCCTTCATCTGATCCATCATTTCGCCGGTTCCCGCAAAGACCAGCCGGGCATTCGGGTATTTCTCCAATACTGGAGGGAAGGAGAGGATCGGATAGATGACGCCGTTTTTCTTCGTCAATCGGCGGGGGATGAAGAAAATCAATTCATCCTGTGCGATGCCGTATTTATTGCGGAATTCTTCGCGGCGTTCAAGTTCCGGTTTGAAATCCTCCACATCGATGAAGTTTTTGATCATCGACGCTTCGACGCCGGCTTCGCGCTTGATGTATTCTTTGATGCGCGTATCGACGGTAATGACGGCGCGCGTTTTTTTGTACATGCTGTTTTCCACATCCAGCAGTTTCTGCGCATGCTTACTGCCTTCAGCTACCGAGCCTTTGGAAATGCCTTCGTAAGTCAAATAGCCGTGGGTCGTCGTGACTGTCGGCAAACCGACATTTAGGGAAGCGCGTGTCGCGAATACATCCTGGCCATTGATGATGTCGAAGGATTTGTATTTGTCGTCCTTCAAAATCTGTTCCAGAAATTCCTGGCGGCGATTCAAAGTCCAGACATAGCCGGCTCCAAGCGAAGCTTTGTTTAATAAGAACGAAGGGCCGCGGGCTATAAAGTCACGGCGCCATTTCGGCACGTCGGAAAAAGAAAGGGTTTCGACTGTATGCCCTAAGTTTTCAAGGCCCGTCTTCAACGTCGTCATATGGGTAGAAAGTCCACCAAGATGGGGGTAATCGTAAGTTGTCGCCAATAGAATTTTCATTTTACAGTTCCTTCCTGAAAAGCTTATTTCACAAAATTTTCCTGCAACAATTCGATATTGCGCATCGCTTCAGCGTGAAGCTTCGCTACGTTCGGTTTCATAACCTGCTGCGCCTGTGCTTTGTTGTCCAATAGGTATAACGCGTTGGCCAATAGTTTAGTTTCATCGATCTCCCCTAAACGGAAAGAATAATCCCACATGCCCGAACGTTTCAGGAAGCTTTCCACTTTCTTGTCGTAGCTGAACCCGAGATGGGGCACATTCGACAAGGCCGAGAAAATCAGCGCGTGAAGGCGCAGGCCAACTGTCAATTCTGCATGGCGAATGAAATTCAAGAACTCATTCGGCGTGAAATCAGAACCCAGCAAATGGGTCTTGTCTGCGTGCTTCATCTTGGACATGACATCTTTTGAAGCAGGAACGTCATATTTTCCTTCCATTGGAACGAAGACAGGGGTAACGCCGCGCTGTTCGATCAATTGATCCAGCAAATGGGCGGTTTTTTCAATATAATCCGGATGGCTGAACCATGGACGGACCGTAACGGCGACAATCTTCTCGTCTCCAGTCAACGGCAGGGATTGGTAAGCGCGATCTTCTTCGTCCGCTTTAAAAGCGAAGACGATGTCCGCGGTCACGACCGTTTCCGGACGGGTCACGCCGAGCTTCTTCAAGTAATCTTTCGAATACTGATCGCGTACGGTGATGAAATCTGCGCGGTTCGCAAACAGCTTCATGAGGATCTTGCCCCATGTCGATGTTACAGGGCCGATTCCTTGGGAAAAGAACATCACTTTTGTGCCGCACATTTTAGCCAGCATGACAATCAGTAAATAATAGGGAAGGGGACCAAATAAGAATTTCGTAGGGTATGTATCCTGCAGCAAGCCGCCGCCTCCGGAAATCATCAAATCCGCATCCCGCAAAGCTTTCACTTTTTCTTTGTTTTCACGTCTCCATGCCCGGTACACCGATTTGACACCATATTCTTTCGCTGTCTGGTCGGGCGATAAAGAAAATACAGTAATATCTGGGTCGGTCAATTCTGCTCTCAAATTATCAATAATCGCTTTCAGGATGGCTTCATCGCCTGTATTGCCCAATCCATAAAAGCCGGATAGTACTATTTTCACACTGTTTCCTCCTCAAACTAAAGCTCGCAAGCCTTGTCCTTGCTAAATTCTATCACTTGTTAAACAGCCTATGCAACTACTGTTAGAATCTGCTATACTAATAAAATTGAAAGCTAGTGAATAGAGGGTTCGAATGATGAAAGAAAGCTATTTAGGGGTGAATGTTTCACCTCTCTCATATGAAGGTATAATAGAAGATTTAAGAAAAAGAATTTCGAATGGCGATCAGTCCACCATCATAGCGGTGAATCCGGAAAAAGTCATCGCCGCTGAACGTGATCCGAAAGTCAAAGAGCTGATCAACTCATCAACGTACCAGATCGCTGACGGCATCGGAATCCTGCTCGCTGCAAAAATAAAAGGCGGCCAGATCACGTCACGCGTCACAGGTGTGGACATGATGGCGAAGCTTTTGGAGTTTGCCACAGATGAAGGACACCCTGTGTATTTTTACGGTGCAAAAGAAGAAGTCGTCACGAAAGCAATCAGCAGCATCGAGCAGACCCATCCGGAAATAATCATTGCAGGCTATACCAACGGCTATGAAAAAGATGAAGATGCTTTGATTGAACGCATCAACCGCAGTGGAGCAAAAGTTATTTTTGTGGCACTCGGCAGCCCCAAGCAGGAATTGTGGATTCAACGCAACATGGGACGCCTCAAAAACGTCCAAGTATTCCAGGGGGTCGGCGGAAGCTTTGATGTCTTTTCAGGAACCGTCAAGCGGGCACCTGCACTTTTCCGCAAACTCGGAATCGAGTGGCTGTACCGGCTGATCTCCAGCCCATCCCGCATCAAACGGCAGATGAACTTGCCGATCTTTTTAATGAAAGTATTGCGATCACGCTAAAGGAGCTAATGTAAAAATGAAGAAGTCTATCTGTGTTGTCGGTCTGGGCTATATCGGTTTGCCGACAGCGGTTATGTTTGCCAATCACGGACATCAGGTCCATGGTGTGGATATCAATGAAAAAGCAGTTCAAATGATTGGAAATAAAGAACTTCATATAGAAGAGAACGGATTATTGGAACGTCTGGAAACAGCAATCGACAAAGGTGCAATGACAGTCGGCACCAAACCGGTGGCAGCGGATGTCTTCATCATTGCCGTTCCGTCTCCGATCAATCCGGATAAAACAGCGGAGCTTGAATATGTCCGTCAAGCGACAGCTTCCGTTGTTCCTTTTTTGAAAAAAGGAGATCTGGTTGTGCTCGAATCGACAGTTCCCCCAAAAACGGTCGAAAATGTCATGCTTCCGGAATTGATCCAATCCGGTCTGGAAATCGGAACGGAATTATTCGTTTCCCATTCACCTGAACGCGTCATTCCAGGCAAAGTTTTCGCGGAATTGGTTTCGAATGACCGCATTATCGGCGGCATCAACGAAGAATCAGCCCGCGTCACATCGGATCTGTATCGCTCGTTTGTAGAAGGTGCTATGCACGAAACCGACACGACGACTGCTGAACTTGTAAAAGTCATGGAAAACACATACAGAGATGTCAACATCGCGTTCGCCAATGAATTGGCGATGATTGCGCAAAACATCGGCGTGAACATTTGGGAAGCCATCAAATTGGCGAATTTCCACCCGCGCGTCAATATCCATACGCCAGGCCCGGGAGTCGGCGGACATTGCATCGCCGTCGATCCATGGTTCCTTGTTGAACTGGATCCCGAGAAATCGAAGATCATCCACCTGGCGCGCAAGACAAATGATGGCATGCCATCGTATACGGCTCAGCTGACTGCTAGTATCCTTGAAGCCAAAGGCATCACTAATTCGAAAATCGCTATTTTCGGTTTGGCCTTCAAGGGCAATATCGACGACATGCGCGAAAGCCCGTCACTGGAAGTGGTCGAGCAGTTCACTCACCGGAACTTTAACGTAACGGCGTACGACCCGCATATCAAAGTCAACAACATCGCCGAACAGACGCAAAATGCGGAAGAAGCTTTAAAAGACGCATCCGCGTTGGTCATTTTGACAGAACACCAAGTGTTCAAGGATCTAGACCCAACGACGTTGACATCGATGAAAAACAAAATCGTCGTCGATACCAAAAACTGTGTAGACCGCGCGAAGTGGGAAGCAGCCGGTTTTGACGTATACGTACTTGGAGATTCGAAGAACTGAAGGTAAGGGTAGAAGAAATCGCTCTAGGCGGACAAGACATTGGCCGAAGGGAGTTCGGACAGTGTCTTTGCGACGAAGCAGCGAAGCGATGCAGGAGCAGAGCTACTGCAAGATGCCCCTTTCGCAGGAGCCGCCGGTTTTCCGCCGCCTTCCGCTCATTCTTCTAAGAGTCATTCACATAGTAGTATATGCAAAGTATAGATTTTATAAAAACTTAAAAAAATTACGCCCGCTTCGATTTCAACAAATCACTTAGCGCCGGCGCGTCCACGGGCTGGGCGAAGCAAGAAGACAGGCGTCCTTTGCCTGGCTTTTTGCGGGAGCCTTGCCCTAAGCGTCCGAAGCGGTGGGTAAACTAAAAACTTCAACTAAACTAGGAGGCAAGCCTATGAAAAAGGTAAGGAAAGCGATTATTCCCGCTGCTGGATTAGGTACACGGTTTCTCCCTGCAACGAAAGCGATGCCAAAAGAAATGCTGCCGATTCTCGACAAGCCGACCATTCAATACATCGTGGAAGAAGCGGTCGCTTCCGGAATCGAAGACATCATCATCGTCACCGGGAAAGACAAACGTGCGATTGAAGATCATTTTGATTCTGCCCATTTGCTTGAATCCCGTCTTGCAGAATCCGAAAAGTTTGAGTTGTTGAATGCAGTTCAGTTATCGAGTAAAGTGGATATTCATTATATTCGCCAAAAATCTCCACTCGGTCTGGGCCATGCGGTATGGACGGCGCGGAAATTCATCGGTGATGAGCCGTTTGCTGTTTTGCTGGGCGACGATATCATTCAATCGGAAGTGCCAGGCCTCGAGCAGTTGATGGGCCAATACGATAAAACACAATCATCCATCATCGGTGTCATGGAAGTGCCGGAAGAAGAAACCTATAGATATGGCATCATGGATCCATCTACAAAAGATGGCCGGCTTTATAAAGCCAATAAATTCGTTGAAAAGCCAAGAGCGGGGACAGCTCCCTCAAATTTGGCGATTATCGGCCGTTACATCTTCACGCCGGAAATCTTCGGGTTTTTGGATAATATGAAAGTCGGTGCCAATGGAGAAATCCAATTGACCGATGCCATTGAAGAGTTGAATGCTGTGCAAAGCGTTTACGGGTATGCTTTCGAAGGAAAACGTTACGATGTAGGCGAAAAACGTGGATTTGTGGAGACAACTTTGGATTTTGCCTTGGCGCGTCCGGAGCTCCGTGAAGACTTGTTGGATTTTATGAGATTAAAATTAGAAGAATACAAGTAAAGTTCGAAAGGAAGGCCTGTCTTTGAAAATTTTGCTCGTATCGAATATGTACCCTTCAGAGCAATTTCCAAGCTTCGGTGTTTTTGTGAAAAACACCGAAGCCATTTTAACAGCTGAAGGTTTCACTGTAGATAAAGCTGTCGTTGAGAAAACAGTCAGCAAGTCCAAAAAATTATCTGCTTATATGGGCCATTATGCCAATGTGGTCCGGAAAGGCATGATGGGCAAGTATGATGCCATCTATGTGCACTATGCTGCCCATAATGCGTTTCCACTCCTGCTCCTGAAAAAACTGAAGCCTTCTGTCCGGATTGTCACCAATGTCCATGGCAGTGACGTGGTTCCCGAAGTGGCATCCCAGGAAAAGTTCCAGCCCTATGTCAAAAAGCTATTGCAGCAATCCACTTTGATCATCACTCCTTCAAATTATTATAAACAGCTTGTCCATGAAAAATACGGCGTCACGACACCGATTGAAATCTTTCCTTCAGGTGGTGTGAACTCGTCTGTATTTTATCCGAATCCCGAGGAGCGGGAACTTCAGCTGGAACAATTAGGCTTGAATTCCGATATGCGCTATTTTGGGTATGTTGGACGGATGGACGTCGGCAAAGGGTGGGATCATCTATTAAAAGGCTTTTCCGCTTTTCTTGAACGAAATCCCGCCGAAAAAGACAAAACGCATTTAATCATGGTCGGCTCTGGAAAAGACGATGCCGCATTTTTTAAAATGAAGTCCGATCTTGGACTCGATGACGTTGTCCATCACTTTCCATTAATGAAACATCAAGACTTAGCGGCCATCTACAACATCATTGAACTTTTCATATTCCCGACCACCCGAAAAGGCGAAAGCCTTGGATTGGTGGGTCTTGAAGCAATGGCTTGCGGAACACCGATTTTGGCGAGCCGCATCGGCGGCATCTTGGATTATGTCCAAGATGGCACCAATAGTTGGTTGTTTGAAGCCGGTGAATGGGAAGATTTGGTTAAGCAGTTGGAACTGTATAACCGATTAACAATGGAAGAAAAGCAACAAATCGCTGAAGCTGCCTATGAAACTGCACAAAATTATGATCAGGGAAAGATTCAATCGAAGCTTTCTGCTATATTTCATGAACTTGAGCTAATTAAATGAAAGAGGATTTTACTATGGACTCTAAAAAAATTCTAATACTTTTCATCGCCTTTATTGCGATTCAGCCGATCATTGATGTCTTGACGACGGCTTCCATCTTCATGGTGGAAACCAGTTTGACGGTGGGTGTCCTTTTACGGACAGCTTATATGGCATTGGCACTGGTATTTTTGCTATGGATGGCGAGAACCAGCAAAAACAGTCGGCTTTTCACTGTTTACTTGATCGGTTTGGCATTGCTGATCGGCATCAATATCGTCAGCAATCTGCAGATCAAAGATCCGTACTATCTGTTCCAGGAGCTTAAGTTCTTCAATAAGGCGATCTATTTCCATATTGTGTTGTTTGGTTTCCTGGTGGTTTATCGCCAGCTGAAAGACAAAAACTACAATATTGCCAGCCAAACAACAAAATACTTATGGATATCGGGTTTATTCATCGGAATTATCTTTATCATTGCCCAGTTGACGGGAACAAGCCTTTCCAATTACTCGCATACGAAAGTCGGTTTTACAGGATGGTTTTATGCCGGTAACGAAGTCGGGGCAATTATGGCGATTGTTTTGCCGATTATGGCTCTCTATGCCATTGAAAAAACCGATTCCTGGAAAAAATCCTGGTCATGGATTCCGTTCATCCTGCTGTCGATCGGCATGCTCGCACTTGGTACGAAGGTCGGCTATGGCGGAATCATCATCGTTCTATTATCGGTAGTATTCGGCAGTTTGATCATGCTGCTGATGAAGAAACGGTCAGCAACGATCAAAATCAATTTGCTGATTTCCACCTTCCTGACCGTCGTCTTGATTGCGATTACACCTGTAACTCCAGTATTCGGCAATATGTTTGCCCACATCGATTCGCTTGGCATCAACTTTGGGGATGCCGTCGAACGTCCTGGAGATGAAGTATTAGTCGAAGGGGACGAAGGCTTCGAGGAGCAGCAGCAAGAAGAAGAAGATTCCGGAATCACAAGTGCGCAAGTGCAGAACCTGGTGTTCAGCTCTCGCGAAACCTATGCGCAGTTCATGAAAGAGGACTTCCAGAACTCGCCGATCCTTCAGCAATTATTCGGAATGGGCTTTGCGGGGAATTATGAAATTCCCGAACCTGGCAAGTCACCGACGATGATCGAAATGGACTTTCACGATTGGTTCTATTCGTTCGGATGGATCACTTTCATTTACATGATGATTCCATTTGTTTGGTTCACCGGTAAATTCCTGATTCACTTTGTCGTCAATATCAAAACCCATTTTACGTACTTCTATATTTTATATGGCGTTGCTTTCCTTTTAGGGATTGGAATTGCCTATACCGCAGGCCACGTCTTGACAGCTCCAGCCGTTTCCATCTATGTGGCAGCTATCCTCGCGATGCTGACGGTAAACGAAGATCTGCTTAAATCGAAATAAAATAGAATCCAGTAAATCTAGCCCCGAAAGACAGCGTTGCAATTCTGCTGCCTTTCGGGGTTTTTTTTCTGTTTGGGAAGATTAAGGCCACGTATATTCTGAAAAATGGGGAGGGGAATAATCAGTTGAATCGGCTATTACTGGAGAAGAAAATCTGGAGTGCAGGAAGCAAATTCAGTGTTCAGAGATAGGGGACTAAAGACTAAGGGTGTTTTAAAGACTATTTATTTAAACAAATAAAGAAAAAGTAGTATAAGTAAATTGACATGATTTTACTGGCTTAAAAGGCCAATATTTTTGGTTAAAAATATTAATAAAATAAAAAAATGATATTCTTGCTAATGGTTGAAGAAAATAAATTACTATAAAATGTAAAAAAACTTCATTTACCGTGAAATAGGATAAAAAAGGAAATAAAATATAGGGATAATATACCATAAGTTGTTCGAAAAAATCAGAAATCGGTATTAAATGTAATTCTTCTGCATTATTTTTGTAAGTATTAGTAAATTTTTTGATATATTATTACATTAGTGGTTGATTTAACGTAATTCTTTGGTAAACTAAGTAAGAGTTTAGTTATCTGATAAAATCTTTCGTTCGACCTATAACAAGTGGGACTCTAGTATCGTTCATAAGACGTACTTAATCTACAGAAGGTGGAAACGATTAGGGAGAAGCGGGTAACTGAATTGAGTTATATGACTCAATATATTTATAGCACCACCAAACCAAGGAGGAATTATATTAATGGCTTACCAACCAAAAAATTACAAAAAATTTGTAGCAACTGCAGCAACGGCTACTTTAGTAGCATCAGCAATCGCTCCAGCGGCATTCGCAGACCAAGCTTCAACTTCAGCATTCACTGATGTGGGTGATCGTTATACAGAAGCGGTTGACTATGTAGTATCTAATAACATTTCAAACGGTCTTACTGCAACTAAATTCGGTGTTGGCGAATCAATCACTCGTGGCGATGCAGCAATCATGATCGCTAAAGCTACTGGCTTGATGAACGAAAAAGCTCCAAACTCAGGATTCTCTGACGTTCCTTCTCGTGGTGCTGTTGCAGTCAACTCTCTTAAAGCAGCAGGAGTTCTTAGTGGCGTTTCAGATACTAAATTCGGCTGGGATCAGTCAATCACTCGTGGCCAGGCAGCATTCATGCTTGCACAGGCTTATGATTTGGAAGCTGGCGATGCATCAAAACTTAAATTCACTGATGTTGGTGCAAAACACCGTTTCGCAACTCAAGTTGCATCATTAGTTGAAAACAAAATCACTGAAGGCGTAACTCCAACTAGCTTTGGAATCGAATCTTCAATCAAGCGTGGAGATTTCGCAATCTTCCTTCATAGATTGTCTGAATTGGAAAAAGCACCAACTACACTAGGGGTTACTTCTGTAACAGCACTTAACGCTAAAGAGTTGCAAGTTAAGTTCAATACTGCAATTGATAGTGTTGATGCTAAAGAATTAAGTAAGTATACACTTGAAGGAGAAGAGTTCGAGGCTGTTGTAATTTCAGAAGATGGTAGAACTGTAACCTTAACTTCTAAAACTGAGTTAAAAGTAAATAACGCTAAACTAACTGTAGAACCTATTAAAACTAAGGCTGATGGAACTGTATTAACAGAAGTATTCACAACACTATTTTCTTTTGAAGACACAGCAGCTCCACAAGTTACATCTGTAGATGCTAAGGGGACTACATCTGTTATTAAGTTTAACGAATCAGTTGAAAGCTTCGGAACAGTTAGCTTAAATGGTGCTGTCATTGCTGAAAATGCTGGTTACACTGTGAGTGCAGATCGCAAAACTCTAACTGTAACAGGATTAGTAGCAAATCAATCTTATAAAGTAGATGTAGTAGGGGCAGTTGACTATGCTAAAAACATGGCTAACCCAATCGCGCTTAACTTCACAGTTGCTCCTCCAGTTGTAGACAATTCAAAACCAGCTGTATCGACTTCTGTTACTGACACTAAGATCACTTTTGATTTCTCTGAAGAGTTAGTTCTCCAGGATTTAAATGCTGACTCAAGTCAAGGTGAATATGCAAAAGTAACTGTTGGTTCGACAACTTACTATCTAACAGCAGCTGATATGGACTCTAATGACAACACTAAGTTCACTATAGATGCAATTTCGGCTTTAGGAAATAATACTTTCATTAATACAAAAGTAAAAGTAGAAGGTCATAAAGATCTTGCAAATAACGCAGGAGATGCATTCGAATTTTCTACAACTTTGAAGAAGGATACAACTCCGCCGAGTCTAGTATCTGCATCTGCTAAATTACTAGTAGCTGACGATACTAAAGTAACTACTGATGTTGATGCAGTATATTTAACATTCAGTGAACCTGTTAAAGTTAATGGAAACTTCAAATTGACTGCTAAAAACGGGATTGTTTATACTGATGCTGCTCCGATTGTTATAAACGATGCTTCTGCAGCAGGAGTTGATGTTAATGGAAATGGTAAGATTGAAGGGTCTGAATTAAATACAGTCAAAGTAAATGTTGACTTAGATGCTAATTCTTCTTATACTTTTGAACTAGCTGCTAAAGCAGTAACAGATGTTCATAACAATGTAATATCGAATGCTTTGAATGTAAACGTAGCGACATCAACTTTCACAGCTCCAACACCAGAAAGCAAAGCTTCATTAACTCTTGAAGCTCTCAATCCAGTTGTGGTTGACCAGACTAACAACAATGTGTTCACTATTGACTACGCAGCTGATGTTACTTCATCTGCTACAGTGGCATCTAACTATACCCTTGGTGGAAAAGCTCTACCTGCTGGGACATTGGTGCAGTTTGTAAATGGTACAGATAAAGTACGCTTTACTTTGCCAGAAGGTTCTATTACTGCTAATGGAAGCTACGTTCTTGAAGTGAATAACGTAGTGGACACTGCTGGAAACACTTTGAAAGATGGTAAAGCAAGTGTGCTAGTACCATTAAAAGAAAGCGTTGCTCCAACAGCTACAAAAGTTAATATCTCAAACAGCAAAAACTTCACTGTTGATTTCTCTGAAGTTCTTAAAGACCAAGTAGCTCCAACAGGAGTAACAGTAAAAGTTAATGGAAATGTAGTTACTACATCTGCACTAACAGTTACAAATGGTGACTTAGCAGTTACTACTACTGAAGATTATGCTTTAACTGATAAAGTCACTGTTGAATTTAAATCAACAAACTTAGTTGATGCAAACGGAAATTTTGTGAAAAACGCAACTATTTCTAACTAATCTTTACTAAGTAGTGTTTACTTTTACACTCTTGATAAAAGTACAAAGTAATTTTGAATACCTTCACGAGAGTATTTGAACTGAACCCCAAATGGTAGACACTTTAAAAAAGTGCTTCCATTTGGGGGTTTTTCTGTTTTTAGACCTCGGTATACTGAACATATCTACTGGAACGGGAGAGTTTGTGATGAGTAAAATCATCTTTAACGAACATCAACGCCGAGTTTTGGAGGCGAATCCGAATGTCAAAACGGTCACTGATCGAATGATTCAATACACACCCGAATTTAAGGTGAAAGCAGTCAAAGAAAACCTGCAAGGAAAAGGCCAGCTCAAATTTTTGGCGAAAATGGATTCGACCTGCTGGAAATTGGCTTGGACAAACTGAAAGAGACATTAAAACGTTGGCAGAAAACGTTTCAGATATATGGGGAAGAGGTTTTTTTGAAGAGCACCGAGGCAAGAGCAGTACCGGTCGTCCCCCCTTCGAAAGATCTCTCGGTGGAGAAAAAGCTCGAAGATCTTTAGAGGCGGGCGAAGAAACGCATCTGACTCCAGCAGGAAAATTCGAAGCGTTCAATGCAGTGGTCCGGAAATTCCAACTGATAGTGGGGGTGCCAGGCACCCGCGCAATTCTTATACAATTCATTAACGTTAATTGCGCCCCGTATAGCTTTCTCAAAGAACGCGTGGTAGTAGCTCTCTGTAACTTCGATTTCCTCTTTAAAGATAAAAAGGATATAGGATTTATTTTCCAAATATATAGGATTAAAATAAAAATACTGCTATAATATGGAAGCTACTAATAATTGGATGATGTGCAATTAGATGCCTGACTTATTAATAGCGTTAACATATTGTTGCAATAGGGAAAATTAATGAGAGGGGGACTCAAAGTGAAGAAACTTAGTTATGCACTATTGTCATTAATGGTGGCTCTTAGCTTTACGTTCAGTGCAGCACCATTACCGGCAGATGCTGCGGCAACTAAAGCGAAGACATACGCTAACTGTAAAGAAATCAACAAAGTTTATGCAGGTGGTATTGCCCGCTCTTCAAAGGTAAAAAACAAAGGCGGGAAAACAAAGTACAAGCCATTTGTTTCTCAAGCATTGTATGATGCCAATAAAAAAAGTGACCGTGATAAAGATCTGATTGCTTGCGAACGATAAGTTCAATGTAATACCTTAACTGGAAAGGAAGCTTCGTCGAGAGAAATCTCTGCGGGGCTTTTTTGCCTGAAAAGCTGAAACGATATAGAAGGGAATTGTGCGGGTGCCAGGCACCCGCACAATTCCCACACAATTCAAAACCCCCATGAACCGGCGATCCGGTTCATGGGGGTTTGTGTTTTTGTTTACTTTTGTTTCCCGAACAACTTCTCCAGCGAATACTGTTCTCCGAAGAGCAGATCGTATTGGATCAGTTCGTATTCACGCTTAGTTGGTTCGACTTTGTCCGGTGTAACTTTGTAGAGTTCGCCGTTTGCATCGATTTTCACGTCGTTCGTGTAGCCAGGCATTTCGGCTTGGAAGTTTTCCAGCACGGAATGGTACAAAGGCTGTTCGATTCCTGCCAGGTCAAAGACGGTCGGTGCCAGGAACGAAGGGCTGATGGTTCCGAGATCCGGAACTTCAGTGCCGTAGTTATTCCAGATGGCCAGTGGCGTAGCATGCATTTTCAACTGATCCTCGAGGCTCCAGTTGATGTCTCCGGCTCCGCGCGGCACGTATTCAGCCTGCTTATAGAATTTATAATCGTTGCCGAGGCCCGGCAAATGGTCTCCAAAAAAGACGACGATGGTGGGTTCATCGGATGTTTCGTAGTAATCGATGAGGCTCTTGAACGCTGCGTCGGCATCCGCGATTCCCTGTGTGTAGGACCGCAACAATAAGTTGAAGACCGGATCCACTCCGGGCGGCGTTTGCGTTTCGACACTGAATTCAGGGTATTTATCAACATTATAGCTGGTATGGTTCTGCATGGTGATGGCATAGATGAACGTCGGATCTTCATTCGCTTCCGTCTGTTCGATGATCGTATCAGTCACTTGCTGGTCCGAAACATAGGGCCCTTTATAAGCCGGGTCGGTGAATCCGTCGATATCGATGAACTTTTCGAATCCGACATGCTGATAGACTTCTTCTCTGTTCCAGAACCATTTCGGATATGGGTGGATCGCAGTGGTCTGATATCCCTGATCCGCCAAATAATTAGGCATTGCTGGAATTTCATTTTTTATATACTGCTGGTACGGCACAGAACCGGGTGGCAGGAACATATTGGTGAAGCCGGTCAATGCCTCGAATTCCACATTGCTGGTACCTCCGCCGAAAGTAGGTGCCAAAATCTGGCCGTTCTGCTGTTCTCTAACGGTCGGCATCGGGTCTTCGTTATACGATGTGCCTTCTACAGAAGTCGGATCCCAGAAAGATTCACTCATGATGAAGATGATATTCGGATCTTTTGGCGCAGTCGAGTTGGATTGCGGTTCGACTCTATTCAACCCATCAACGATATCCAGAATGTTTTCTTCATTATAGCCACTTGGCTGCAGCACGATGGCGCTTTGCATATTCAATAGGAACGTCAGCAGGAAGCCGTTGGTTTTGTAATTACGGCTCTGGTCAAAAACTAAATTGGTGACTCCCGCATCTTCCAAAGTCGATTCCACATCCGGGATCGACCGGTAAAAGATGAAGATGCTCAAATACGCAGCACCCGCAACGACGAAGAACAGACGCACCCATGGGTTCAAGCGGATCCAGCGCTTCGGCTTCTTGATGAATAAAAAAGCGGAAAAGGCAGAAAGGACCGCAATGATCAATCCGAAAATGACAATGACTTGCGTTAAATTGACGGTTTCATACAGGTTCGGCAATAAATTCAGCACATTATTATAAAGCATCAAATCCCAAGGATATAAAAATTCCCCTAAAAAGCTGAATTTATAAAAGCTGAAAACCGCCAATAGCACTACAATCGCGTTGGTGAGGATAAAACTGATAAAATAGCGGTTGAAAATCCCTAAAAAGACAATGAACAAACTCAAGGCAATCATGTAATTGAAGAAAAAAGCCTCTTTGTTTTCCCCGCGCCAGACAGCACGTTCCGAATAGCTTCCATTTAAATATGTTTCAATTCCATTTATAAGCAAAAAGAAGTAAAACATGGTGGCTAGCATAACCAAAACAGGTTTGTAGCTCCATTTGACTTTCATTAAAAATCACCTCAAAAAGATTTATCACATCAGGCGCATCGATCGCCAGAAAGAGACGGAAAATGTGGACTACCCTTAAGTATAGAGGAAGCATGAGATGCAAGCAAATGCAGATATTTGGAAATTAAACAGACGTCTTAAACTATAGGCACCTCTTCACGCCAAACCAGAGCACATGGACGTCCCTATTTCTACCTGAACTTTAGGAACGGCTACATGAACTAGTTAACCCTCTACATGCATTTCCTCCACTTCTGCTTCTAACCAAGTTCAAGCCTTTGATTGGAAGCTATTCGCGCCGCGAACAGCTTGGCATAAGGAGCGATACTTTCTAACGAGGCATGGCTCACACCCAGCGTTGAAGCTTTTACCCACTGAGCACATAATTTCGTCTCACCTTTTCTCGGAATTCATGTAAGAACACAGAAACTTCATGTAGAAGTGCAAGCCGGTCAGGTAGCATCCGAACTTTCTCCTGTAGAAACTTGAAAGGGTGAGGTAGAGACACCAGCTCTTCCTTTAGAACCCAAAAATCCACATGTAGCCACGTCACCACCCCAAGCGAAGGCGCGTGCACCACCGCTGCCGAACGATTCCAGAACCACACGCTAACTTCCCACCACATCCAACAAGTTCGTTGCGTATCTTCCCAACACCCAAGCGCCGGCGCGTCCCCGGAGTGGGGGAAGCAATAAGACGGGCAGCGTACTCCAGCTGCCTGGCTTATTGTGGGAACCCACTCCAGAGCGTCTGAAGCGACTTATAGAACCATTTAAAAACTATTCCCGTAATCTCACACTCAGCGAAAACTCATCCAACTAAAACCTAAAAAAAGGAAAAAAGAAGAGCCCACCAAAACCCGAAATACCTAAATAATTCGAAGAAAACTAACAAATAAGATAGCTTTGGAACCATAGACTTTTGATAGCTGAACTGGAAAAATGAAGTTGACTCAATTATTTGATTATTTAGACAAGGATTTCAGAAAGAGGAGGAAAATACATGAAGAAAGTATTAGCAATACTCGCAATTTTACTATTAACCATCAGCAGTCTGGGTGGTTTCAACAGCCCAGAGGTACAGGCCGCGCCTGATCCAGAAGTGAAATTGGCGAAAACCCTGTTGAAGCCGGAATCGCCGAAAGAGAAAGTCCGTGTCATCATCGAGCTGTTGGAAGAGCCGACGATTGAAACGGCGAGCAAACAAGGCGTTCTCTATAAAGAATTGCCCGATAGCCAGAAAGAACGCATCGAAAAGGCAGCGATAGCCAAGCAGGAAACCGCTCAGACGGCGATTGCCGATATCGCGCCGAATATCGATTACCTGCAAACCTTTACAGCCGTCTTTAATGGCTTCTCAGCGGAAGTCGAGGCAGGACAGGTAGCGAAAATCGCTGAGTTGCCGAACGTCAAGGCAGTCTATGAAGCGACGGAATACAAACGTCCCGAAGTGGAACCGACGATGAAATATTCCAAAGAGCTGGTCCAGGCGCAGCAGGCTTGGAGTGACTACGGCTTTAAAGGGGAAGGCATGATTGTCGGCGTCATCGATACGGGCATCGACCCGGGCCACCAGGACATGGTGCTGACGAATAACACAACAGCTGCGCTGACGCAGGCAGAAGTCGAAGCGTTCGTCGCCGACAGCTCGATCGAAAAAGGCGAGTATTTTACGCCGAAAGTGCCATTCGGCTATAACTACATGGATGCCAATACGGAAATCCGGGACATCGCCCCAGGCGCGTCGATGCACGGCATGCACGTCGCAGGAACCGTCGGCGCCAATGGCAATGAAGAAAATGGCGGCATCAAAGGTGTTGCCCCCGAAACGCAGTTGCTGGCACTGAAAGTATTCGGCAACGATGCTTATTATGCGTCGACTTTCGGGGATATCTACATCAAGGCGATCGACGACTCCATTAAACTGGGGGCGGACGTCATCAATATGTCGCTCGGCGCAACAGCCGGGTTTGTGGATACGTCAAGTCCTGAACAGCAAGCCGTAGAACGTGCAACGAATAACGGTATTTTAGTCGCCATTTCAGCGGGGAATTCAGACTTGCGTGGTTCCGGTTTCCTGGCACCGTTTGCGGAAAACCAGGATTACGGTCTGATCGGTTCGCCTGGACTGGCAATTGATTCACTCGGTGTGGCCTCGTTTGAAAACAGCATGATCACCACGGACAGTTTCGTCTATCAGGTAAACGGCGCCCAGGCAGGACGCGCACTTTACCTGTTGGCGAATGATGTGGAGCCGGAAAGTCTGCCTGCCGATTCTTATGAAGTGGTGGAAGTCGGACTCGGACTGCCGGCGGATTTTGAAGGAAAAGATGTCAACGGCAAATTCGCTTTGATTGCACGCGGTGAGATTCCATTCACTGAAAAAGCCTTTGCGGCAGAAGCGGCGGGAGCGGCGGGTGTGATCATCTACAACAACACCACCGGACCGATCAATATGGAATCCGATCCGTTCATCACCATTCCGTTCCTGTCGACGCTTCAGGCGGACGGACTGGCGATGAAAGCGGCACTCGATGCAGGAAGCCAGGTGACGGTCGTCTTTGACGGAGAGAAGCTGGAGACGCCGAATCCGAATGCCGGCAAGATGAGCGACTTCACCTCTTGGGGACCGACGCCGAACCTGGACTTCAAGCCGGAAATCACGGCACCGGGCGGCAATATCTTCTCGACATTAAACGGCAATGACTATGGGTTGATGAGCGGAACGTCGATGGCGGCACCGCATGTGGCAGGCGGTACGGCTTTGGTGTTCCAGCGGATCGAAGAACTTGGCCTAGAGGGCCGGGATCGCGTGGAATTTGCGAAAAACCTGATGATGAACACGGCCAACCCGGTTGAATTGGTGGCGGGCCAATATGTTTCGCCGCGTCGACAAGGGGCAGGCCTGATGCAATTGCATGACGCGCTGTCGACAGATGTTATGCTGACGGATCAGAACAGCGGCGATGCCAAAGTAACCTTGAAGGAAATCGACAATTACCAGATGACCATGACGCTGACGGCTGAGAACTTCTCAGATGCGGCCGCGACCTACGCGGTGGGCGTCAACGTCCAAACCGACTACATCACCAAGGATCCGAACCGGAAGATCGACATCACTGATCCGAATCGCGCCGGATCCAATGTCGTGACGGATCTCGTCAACATCACCGCACCCGACACAGTGACAGTGCCGGCGAATGGGACGGCGGATATCCAAGTGACGATTGATGCTTCCACTTTGCAGGGACGTCCGGAATTTGCGGCATTCACCAACGGCTATTTCATTGACGGGTTTATTACCTTGACCGACAGCAATGAAGAAGTGACTGGCAACACGCCGCTTGCCGTGCCGTATTTCGGCTTTAACGGCGAATGGGACGATGCACCGATTTTTGATGATGTGGCATGGGATCCCGGCACGGTTTTCGCTTCGACATTCCTGACCGATGATTTCGGAATGATCATCAACGGCGGCAACCACCAGCAAGGCTTTGTTCCGGAGCGCTTTGCCTTTTCACCGAACGGCGATGGTGCACGGGAATCGATTATTCCAGTGTTTTCGCTGCTGCGGAACGCCAAGCAGCTGGAAGTGAACGTGCTGGATGCAGCGGGCAAAAAATTGCGGACCTTACAGACCGCAGAAAATCTGGTGAAGAATTTCTCTACCCAGTTCTCCTATTATTACAATCCGCTGAATGAGTGGAACGGGGAAGTGCTCGGCAAAATGGTCGAAGACGGCCAGTACCAGATTCAGATGCGCGCGGTCATTGATTATCCCGATGCTGAGTGGCAGTCACTGACTATGCCGATTCTAGTCGATACGGTATCACCGACGGCAAACGCTGCCTTAAATGCGGAAACCCAGACCGTAACGGTGACGAATTTCGAAGATAACACAGGAGGCGGCGGTGCAGACCGCTGGGAAGTATTCCTCAACAATGTGGAGCTGACCGAGAATCAGGAGACTTTTGAAGACGAGTCGCTGGCGCCGAGCACCACCAGCTATGTCGTGCCTGTCGACATTAAAGACGGCGACGTGCTGAAAGCGGTATTCCACGATACGGCCGGCAATAAAACCGAAGTTCCGTTGACCGGTGCAGTAGAAGACACGGAAAAACCAGCTGTTTCCATCATCGCACCCGGGCTTTTTGAAGTATTGAGCACGAAGCGGGTGGATGTATTCGGTACGGTAGAAGACAAATCACGCATCGTCTCTGTAACGGTCAATGGCGAAAAAGCGGATCGCTTTGACGGCGTCTTCTTCCAGCATAGGCTGACATTGGAAGACGGGCGTAACGACATTTTCGCCAAAGCCATTGACGAAGCCGGCAATGAACTCGAAGTGCGCAGCCAAGTGCTGATCGACACCCAACCGGCTGTCCTTGAACTGCTGAATGTGCCGGAGACGGTGGAAGCCGGCCAGGATAGCGCCGAAGTGACGTTCAATGTCACAGACAATATGGACGCCATCAAAGTCTACCTGACCGACAGTGAAGTCTACAGCAACGACATGAGTGAGCCATACGGGGAAGGTAACTTCAACGAAGACATCACCATCACAGTCCCTGTCGGCAATCCAGGCGAAAACGAATTCACCTTGAAAGTCGTTGACGCGGCCGGACATATTACAGAAGAAAGCTTTGTCATCACAAAAGAACAGTAAAGCATGGTGAAAAGCCGGGAGCGGGCGCTCCCGGCTTTTTTTGTTGTGTGGGAATTGTGTGAGAATTGTTTGCGTGCCTGGCACCCAAACAATTCAAAAAAATATTTTGGAGCTGAATAGACAGGCTGCTCAAGAGCTTTCAAGATGAAAAATCATTTTTGGGCTTCTACTCTCCAGCAAATGTAAGTTATTCACTTTTTGAGACAATTGACGGAACTCCACCTTCTTTCTACGATAGAAAGAAAGTTCTTAGAAGAAGAGAGTGAGCAGGATGGGGAGAAGCCGGCGCATCTGGAATCCGGATGCCTATGAACATGTGGTGATGAGGGGGAATAACCGGCAGCCGATTTTTCAGGAGGAATCGGATATGGATGCTTTTATGAGGGTGTTGGCGTATGCCCATGAAAAATATCCATTCACGATTCTGGCTTATTGCTTGATGACCAATCATTACCATTTATTGATTCGGTCCCCTGAAGTGCCATTAGGGAAATTGATGGCCCTCATCAACAAGCGCTATAGTGATTACGCTAAAAAGAAATACCACTACAGTGGTTATTTCTACGAAAGCCGGTATTATGCCGGCAAAGCGATTACCCACAAAAGCATCCTCGCAGTCAGCCGCTATATCCACCGAAACCCGATCAACACCCTGAATCCGATGGTGGCGGAAATGAAAGAGTATCCGCACAGCTCTTACCGTTTCTATGCAAATGCTTCCTGTCCGCCTTATGAATTTCTCGACTTGAGTTATATGCCGACGATCTTGCCAAGACCCTATTCCAAGTGTGTAGCGGGGTATCTGATGTACTGCGAAGAGCCGGATCATCCAGAAATCGAGTCCCTCAGAGTGAATTGAGCGAGAATTGTGCGGGTGCCAGGCACGAAACAAGAAAAAATTTGCATTATTTACGAAATTTTAATAAAACGCTTACAATTTTCTTGTATACTTATTTCGTAACTCATAATATTTTAGGGGAGTGGAGCTTTTGACGAGAAACACGTTCGTGAAGATCTTATTGAGCTTAGTACTGGCCTTATCCGCGATGCTGCCATATTTGGCAACTCCGGCAAACGCCGCAGAACCGATTACGGTTGCTGACGCGATCGCGAACAACACAGGTACTGCCACTGTGAAAGGCTTTGTGGTGGGAACTGCCAGTAGCGGTACCAACTACGACCAGGAAGCGCCATTTACATCGGCAACAAATTTGGGTCTTGCCGATTCTCCGGATGAAACCGATCCGACGAAAATCCTTCCGGTGCAATTGCCGACAGGATCGATTCGCGCAGGCTTGAACTTGGTCGACAACCCGGCCAATTTTAAAGCGGAAGTTACCATTACAGGCTCACTTGAAGCTTATTTTTCAGTGCCCGGCCTTAAATCTCCAACGGCCTACACGATCATTTCGGAAGGCGAAGCACCACCTGAGCCGACTGCTGTCGATACATTGGCAGAAGCACGCACAATGCCAGGTGAACTGATTCAGGTTGACGCAATCGTGACAACCGAAACAGGCTTCTGGGGCGGCAATGCATTCTACGTCCAGGATGAGACAGCCGGAATCTACGTCTACACATCGAGCGCAACTGTGGCGCCGGGCGATGCGGTCCGTTTGACGGGAACCGTTTCCGAATACAGCGGCGAACTGCAGCTGCAGCCCACTACCATAGAAATTCTTTCTTCCGGCAATGAGTTGCCGGCAGTGCAGACCGTTACGCCAGCCGGTGTCGCTGAAGACACGCAAAGCGAACGCATCGAACTGCAGAACGTTACCATCACAGGATTAAAATCCGTAAACGAGTACGGTACGTTCGAGTTTTCAGCAGTTGCTGAAAACGGCGAAGCGGTGACCATCCGCAACGATAACCGCAACGGACTGGCTTTTGAACAATTTACGCAACAATATAAAGAAGGCGATTTGATCCACGTCACTGGAATCGCTTCGAAATACAATGATACCTACCAGGTGAAGACGCTTGGTTTTGAAAGCTTTGACCTAGTCAACAAACCGGCAGTATACGCTGATGTTTTCCCAGGTGTCGTTTCTGAAGGCACTGAAATCACATTGGCTTCGGGCTGGGAAAATGCAACTATTTATTATACGCTTGACGGCTCAGCTCCAACTGCCGACAGCACCGAATACACAGCACCCATCGTTTTGACAAAAGACACAGCGATCAAGGCCATTGCGATTGCTGACGAAACGTCTGAGGTATTTACATTCGACTACACGGTCCTGAAAACCACAGACCTGAAAATCCGTGACATCCAAAGCGGAAACCATTACTCCGAGTATGACGGCGCAGTGGTGAATGAAATCACAGGCGTCATCACACATTTCTACAATGGAGCGAACTTTGTCATCCAAGATCCGAACGGAGACGATGACTGGACGACTTCAGAAGCAATCATGGTCAACAAAGCAAGCGCCAGCAGTTCTTTCCAAGTTGGCGATGTCGTCACAGTAGCCGGAACGGTTGAAGAACATTTCTATAAAGGCTATTCCGACATGAGAGATAACGACCTTCCGGTGACACGCATCCGCTCAACGGACGTGGTAAAGGACGGAACAGCTGAACTTCCTGAAGCTTTGATTATCGGTGAAGATGTCTACCCACCGACCCAGAACATCGACGATGATGGATTGACTCAATTCAATCCAGAAGAAGATGGCATTGACTTCTGGGAATCGCTTGAACTTATGCGTGTTGAGGTAGCTGACGCACAAATCGTCGGTCCGCAGGATTACGGCGAAGTGTTTGTCGTATCGAAAAAGGCCACCAACAACGAGTTCCACAAACAAGGCGGGATCTTGCTTGCGGAAGACGATTACAACCCTGAACGCATCACCGTTACCACAGGTGAAAACATCGTTGCCAAAGCAGGCGACACATTTGCAGAAAATCCAGTTGGCGTTCTGGGCTACGGCTTCGGCAACTACCAGATCTGGACGGAGGAAAGCGAGCTTCCAGCAATCGTGGATGGCGGCACCACTCCGGAAGAAACGTGGATTGAAAACAAAGAAGACGAACTGACCGTAGCGGCTTATAATGTAGAGAACTTCTCTGCAGATCCAAGCCACACATCTGATGCAAAAGCACAGCGCATCGCAGAGTCGTTCGTGAATGACCTGAACTCACCGGACGTCATCGTCATGGTGGAAGTACAGGACAGTGACGGCCCGATTGCATCAAACAACAGTGACGCAACAGCAAGTTACGAACGGTTGATCAATGATATCGAAACAGCAGGCGGCCCGACTTATGCCTGGACAGACATCGCACCTGAATACAACCAGGACGGCGGGCAGCCGGGCGGGAATATCCGCGTCGGCTACCTGTACAATCCTGAACGCGTTACACTTTCTGAAGGAACAAAAGGCACGGCAACGGAAGACAACTCATGGGTGGACGGCGAACTTGCCTTGAACCCTGGACGCGTCCAGCCGATCCCGATGCCGAATACACGCAAACCGATCGCTGCACAATTCGAATTCCAAGGTGAGCAAGTCGTGGTCATCGGCGCCCACTTGAACTCAAAAGGCGGAGACCAGCCATTATTCGGCCAGAATCAGCCGCCATTCCTTGGCTCTGTAGAAGAGCGCATCGAGCTGGCAGCAGCCATCAACGGCTTTATCCAGGAAGGTCTGGAGCAAGATCCGGATTTGAACGTCATCGTTGCAGGCGATATGAACGATTTTGAGTTCACACCGGCAATGGACGCATTGAAAGGCGAGATTCTGACGAATAAAGTCGAGGATGTGCCGCTTGAAGACCGCTTCTCTTATTACTACCAGGGCAATTCACAGGTCCTGGATCACCTATTGGTCACCAATAATTTAGCAGACCGCACTAAATTGGACATGGTCCACATCAACGCCATGTTCATGGAAGAGCACGGCCGCGCATCGGATCACGATCCATTGCTGGCACAGATTGCATTTGAAGCAGAAGCAGCACCAGTACCAGGTGAGCAACAGGCAGATCCTGATTTATCCGGAGACCAGGCAGTCATCACAGCTGGCGAACCGGATGAAAACGGTGAACTTGCCATCACGTTCTCTGAAGGCACGGTAGCTGAATTGCTGGAAAGCGGAAAAGACCTGCTGATCAATATGCCGACAGCGGACTTGACGCTATCAGCCGAAAACCTTCAGCAACTTGCAGCAGCGGCAGGCGAAGGATTTGTGTTGGAAGTGGCAGTTGACGACGCACCAGAAGTCGACAAACGCCCAACCTTGACCGATCAAATCGACCTGACCCTGACTGACGCAGCGGGCAACGAGCTGCCATTGAACTTCACCTCACCGGTCACACTGGCATTCGATACAACAAACGACATCAAAGTCCAGTTCGGTGCGCGTGAAGACGCCAAAGGCAAATGGAAAATCATCCAGGGCCAACTCGGCGACAATGTATTCACCCTCAGCATCAACGAACTGGGGAACTACACCGTCGTGACGAATAAAGGCCAGGCGAAGAAAAAATAATCTATGCAGAAGCAGCCAAACCCGAGCGATCGGGTTTGGCTGTTTTTTTTTGTGTAGTGGTGACTTAGTCGGTCCTATAAATCGCTCTGGTGCTCTGGAGAGGACTCCCACGATAAGCCGGGCCGCGCTTTGCTTGCCAGTCTTTTCGCTCCGTCCACTCCTGGGACGCGCCTTTGCTGGGAAGGGTTAAATTGTTTGAGAATTGTGTGGGTGCCTGGCACGTACACAATTTCTTTTTGCCCACAAGACCTTTTCGACACAAGTTGTTATAATGAACACAAATCAACTGAGAAAAAAACAGAAGTGGGGGAAACAGATGAACAGACGTGACAACGATGGAAAGCAAAGCTTCTACAAAGGGGTCATGCAGATGCTGCTTGTTATGGCCGTGCTGCTTTTTGGAGTGGGTGCCTGCCAATCCCCAGTTTCAGACAACCCGCCTGCAGAAGAGGAAATCGAGCCCGCTGCGGAAGGCGACAAAACAGGTGACGTGGCGGATGAACAAAGCCAGGCATCGATGATCGCCAACGCCAAAACCCATGTCTATACTCTGTACACCGACCTTGAGCAAGGTTCAGGCTTTCTGATCAACACTGAAGGCGACATCCTGACCAATGCCCACGTTGTGCTGGATGCGTCCTATATCACTGTTAAAAACAGCGACGGCCAGGAATTCAATGGCCACATCATCGGCATGTCCGAAACCCAGGACCTGGCCATCGTCCGTGTTGACGAGTTGGCCGGCAAAGAGCCATTGGAAATTGAAATGGAGCCGGTGGACATTGGCACACCCGTTGTTGCCATCGGCAGCCCCAATGACGAAAGCAACACAGCGACCACCGGTGAAATCACCGCAACCGACCTCGACTTTCTGGACCAATATGAATACACCGGCCTCTACGAGATGACCGCAGAAATCGCCCGGGGCTCCAGCGGCGGACCGCTGATCGCGGCCGACACCGGAAAAATCCTTGGCATCAACTCGATCATCCTTGAGGAAAAACAGGGAACCGGCTACACCATCCCGCTGTACAGCGTCTGGGATCAGTTGACCGAATGGGTCGACAACCCGGTTCTTCCTGAGGAAGAGGAAATCGTGCTGCAGGATGTCAAAGATGCCTATTTTGCTGATGAACTGCTGGAAGACTTTATTGCTGCTTATTATGAATTGATTCCGTATTCGCTGAACGATGCCGAATCTTCCTACTATCTGTCCTATATCCTGCCAGGCAGCGAAGCGGAACAGGAAGCGACAGAGCTGATTGAGGCGTTTGCCGAATCGGGTCGTGTTTATGACACCGTCCAGCCGACTATCACCAGCATTGACATCAATGAAGACAATGCCATCGTGGAGGCCGAAGCCGACTTCACCTACCACGAAAAAGCGAGCGGTGAATCGTCGACGGTGTCCCACGAAGGCGTCTATTCGGTGGTGATCGACGAGTACGGCGATTACCAGATCGATGATATTGTGAATGAATAAAGAGTAGACTCAGATGTGAGTCTGCTCTTTTATGTGTTTTAGTGGGTTCTATAAGCCGCTTCGGTGTGGTAGCTTTTGGCGGGTTTCTGTAAGTCGCTTCGGTGCTCTGGAATGGACTCCCGCGATAAGCCAAGCAGCTGAAGTACGCTGCTAGTCTTATCGCTCCGTCCACTCCTGCACGCACCTGCCGCTAGGTGTCGGAGAATACGCAGCAAACTTATTTATGTGTGGGGGTGGAAAGTTAGCGTGTGGTTCTGGAATCACTCGGCAGCGGTGGTGCACGCGCCTTCGCTTTGAAAATCACCTTTTCAGGAGTTCTACAAGACCTATCGAGGTTTCTACCTCACCAGTATGCTTCTCTACATGAAAGTTTTAACTCCTTACACAATTTTCACAAGAAAGATCACATCTTGTGTGTGAAGGAAGCCATATCAAAAAAGTCACTCCCTATTCCTGGTTGTACGCGACGCGAACAGCTTCCATCCAGTGGCTTGAACTTTGTAAAAAAACGTCGAATTGAGGTAAGGATGGAGATTGTTCAGGTAAAGGAGCAAAAAGTTTAGGTATAGATCTTGAGTGTTCTTGTAGCTGCTTCAATCATTCATGTAGAAGCCTTAAACATTCAGCTAGGACTCAAGCCGACTCCCCAAACTTCATTCTCACAACCAGCTACCATAAAACCTATACCCCAGTTCAAACCACAAAATGATGCAGAAACAAACGTTTCTGCGAAAACCCTCTATAGTCAGCCCGCTGCCTATACTTTTCGCACTCCTCCGATAAAGAGTGACGCTAATTCCTTATCTCTCAAAAAATAGAAGAAAGAGCGGAAGGTGGCGAAGGGCAAAGATATGCTCCTGCATCGCTGCGCTAGCTTCGTCGCAAAGGTATTGACCGAACTACCTTCGGCCAATACCTTTCCTGGGGGAAGCAGCGAAGCGACGAAGTGCCGAAATCCACTCGGGTGTTAAGCCCGAGTGGATTTCGGCGCAAGCCCCCCGGAAAGCGTCCGCCTGGAGCGACTTCTTCAAGCCTGGGCATCCTGCATTGGTATTACTCCAGCAACATTAAAGATTCCCAAATTAAAAAGGGGACCGGCGAAGGCCTGCTATTAGCAGGTCTTCGGGTCACCCTTTGGAATACCTATTTGATTAGAAGCGCTTGTAGCTATGGAATTTCTTGCCCCAGTAAGGATCATCCATGCTCTTGACTTCGGCTTTCGCTCCGCCAGAATGGATGAACTGGTTGTTGCCGATGTAAATCCCAACGTGTGAGATCCCAGCGCGGTACGTGTTAGCGAAGAATACCAAATCGCCTGGTTGCGGGCTGCTGACTGCATAAGTCTCAGCGTATTGTGACAGTGTCGTGCGTGATACGTTTTTGCCTGCTTTTTTGTAAGCGTATTGAACAAATCCACTGCAATCAAATCCAGAAGGCGTCGTGCCGCCAAATTTGTATGGGATGCCTTTAAGTGACAATGCTGCTGAAACGACTGATGAAGATGAAGTTGAAACAGAAGCTTTCTTGACAGTAGCGGAAGAAAGCAGTGTGCTTAATACCCATCCTGATTTGCCGTTGACTTTCACTTTGTACCAAGTCGATTTGCCGACTTTCTTTTGGTGAGTAGCTGTAGCGATTGCGCCTTTTTTAGCGACTGTTACCACTTTGTATTTTGTTCCTGCATCTGCGCGAACATTTGTGTTGTATTTCATTTTGAATGTACCTGATTTGGCAGTTGCTTTGCTTGCGGCAACTTGCTCCACTGTAGATTCAGAAGTTTCATATGATGAAGTAGCGACATTTTGAGTAGTTGTTGCTGCTTGTACGTCCGTGGTTGAGTTAGCAAATAGCAATGATCCGGCTGCGAGTAAAGTAAAGACTAGTTTTTTCATTGTTGTTGGTTCCTCCAAAAAGTTTTTTTATTATCCAAGAATATGAATTAATAATATTTTGCTCTGCCATTTACTATATAGAGAGAACAACTTAAAAACAACGTCAATTCAATTGCAGTTATATTACAGTTGTATAACAAAGAGAATTTGGCCCTCAAAACCCTTTAATAGCAGGGTTTTGGAAGTCAATAAAATACGGAGAAAAGGTTTATTTCTTTAGAAAATGGGTTTCTGATCTTTAAAATAGTGTATTTGTTACAAAAAATCTCCTAATAAATACAAAATTAAAAATCCTACCAGCTTTATTTTAGCTATGCAAAGTGAAAAAATGACAAAATGATGATAGACTGCTTGTTGAAAAAATGTATAAGATAAACACACTCATTTTTTTATTAAAAAAATAATATACTATCTAAATTATTCAAAAACTTTGGTTGCAATAACATCTGTTCGTCCAATTTTGACAGAAAACCGTAAACTTCTTACAATTGAATAAATTAGAAAATTCTGAAATGAGGGGAAGCCGATGAAAAAAATCCTTTCCATCGACGGTGGAGGTGTCCGCGGCATCATTCCGGCAATGGTGCTGGCAGAAATCGAAGAACAGACCGGAAAACCGATTGCGGAGCTGTTTGACTTGGTGGTCGGCGCGTCGACCGGAGGGATTTTGGCACTTGGACTGGTTGCGCCGGACAGGTTGGCTCCCACAAAGCCTCGCTATTCAGCCGAGCAGTTTCTCGGATTTTATTTAGAGGAATCCCATGCCATTTTCGATAAATCACTGTTCTACAAAATCACCCGTGGCCTTTTCGCACGGCGCTACCACGCCCGTGCGCTTGAGAAGGCATTGAAGACATACTTTGGTCCGACCATGCTTTCTGAAGCCATAAAGGCTGTCGTTGTGCCCAGCTATGAAATCCATGGGCGCTTTACGGCTTTTTTCAAGAGCCGGGACGTAACCGAAAAGAAAATCGAAAGGGATGTATTGATGCGGGATGTCGCACGCGCCGGCTCGGCAGCACCGACGTATTTTGTGCCGAAAAAGATCAAAGCCTATCCGGACGCGACGTTTATCGACGGCGGCGTCTTCGCCAACAACCCAGCCATGTGCGCCTATGCGGAAGCAAAGGAAATCTTTCCGGATGACGAGGATTTGCTGATTGTTTCCCTCGGTACGGGGAATCCGCAGCTGACCATCGAATTCGGCGACTTCCGAAACTGGGGCCTGCTCGGTTGGGCGCGTCCGCTCTGGTATATCCTGATGGACGGCAGCTCCGACGTGGTGCATCACCAGCTGAATTACGTCCTGCCGGAAAGGGAAGAGGCGAAACGCTATTACCGTTTCCAAATCGAGTTGGAAGAACCAGGTACGGAGAAACTGGACGACGGCTCGGAAGAGAACCTCAACGCCTTGGTCGAGCTCGGCCAGGAGCTGCTCAATACGAACCGCGACGACATCCGCAAATTGTGCCAGCAGTTATTGGAATAAAACCTTTGTCATATAGATGTAATGAATTCGTAGTGGTTCAAATCGGTGGGACAGGCTAAAATGATAGAGGGATTTAAAGTAAGGATGTTTAAAAGCGGAGTGGGGAAAGAAATCGCTCCAGGTGGACAAGACATTGGCCGAAGAGAGTTCGGCCAATGTCTTTGCGACTCGTATACTTAGAACATCTGCCGCCTTCCACTCTTTCTTCTATAGGTTGTAGAGGTGATATGAGAATGAGCTTCTCTTGCTCTTTGTAATAAACAGTAATTATCAATCTTTACCACAACATCATACATACATAGAAGGAGTTGCCCACATGGCCAGAAGATATGACTATATGGATTGGCTGCGGGTCTTGTCGATTTTCGTAGTCGTCGGCATTCATGTAGTTTCAAAAATCATCAACAGCACCACCACGGACGACTGGATCTGGCATTTCGCCAATGTTTTCGATGCCGGTCTGCGCTGGTGTGTGCCGATTTTCTTCATGCTCAGCGGCGCTTTGCTGCTGACGCGTGATAAAGAGGAAAGCGTCTGGCAATTTCTGCAGAAGCGGCTGTCGAAAGTCGTCATTCCGCTGATTTTCTGGAGCTTCGTCTACACGCTGTACAATATTTACGAGCTGGGCGAGTCGTATACCGCCTATGAAATCCTCGTACAGTTCCTGACTGACGACATCTATTACCACTTGTGGTTTCTCTACACCATCACCGGCCTCTACATCATGGCGCCTTTTCTGAAACTGCTGGTAGCTTACATGGACAAGAAAACCTTCCAGGCTTTTCTGTTGTTTTGGATCGTCTTTGCCAGCTTCCTGCCGTTTCTGCCGAAGTTCCTCGGCTTCGAAATTGCCTTGGATGCCGGATTGTTCCAACCGTATATCGGCTATTTCCTGCTCGGCGCCTATCTCGTGCTCTACCCGGTTCCGAAAAAATACCTGATGCCACTGGGCGTACTCGCTGTCATCAGCTATTTTGCGACGCTTTGGGGCACCTATTACTTGAACAACGGTTTGCCGGCGGGAGAGTTCGATGAGTTCTTCTACGAGCATTACCGCCCGAACAACTTGCTGATTACACTGTTCATCTTCATCGGATTCCAGCACATGGCGAACAAGATCAAGCCGAATGCCTTGATCACACGGATCAGCACCGCCACTTTCGGCATCTATGTCATCCATCCGCTTATCCAGATTTATTTGAATAAATTCTTCGGGCTCAACGAAACCACTTTCAACCCGATCCTCAGCGTTCCGCTTGTCTGGATTCTCATATTCACCCTCTCGTTTGCCATCATCCTGGCCATGCAGAAGCTGCCGGTGATCAACCGATTGGTGCCATAGCAAAAAACGAACAGTCTTCTATATAAGAAGGCTGTTTTTATTTTGGTATACAGATCGCTCTAGTGCCGGGCAGCGTTGGTTTGAATTGTGCGGGTGCCTGGCACCCGAACAATTCCCGCACAATTTGGGTTTCTATAAGTCACTCTGGTACTCTGGAATGGACTCCTGGGATAAGCCGAGCAGTGCTTTGCTGGGCGTACTTAGTTTGAGCGGTTTCTAAAAGTCGCTTCCGACGCTTTGGAGCGGGTTCCCACAATAAGCCAGGCAGCTGGAGAACGCTGCCCGTCTTATTGCTCCACCCACTCCGGGGACGCGCCGGTGCTTGGGTGTTGGGGGATATGCGGCAAGCCATGTTGGATGTGGTGGGGAAAGTGGGCGTGTGGTTCTGCAATCGCTCGACGAGGTGGTGCACGCGCCTTCGCTTGGAGTGAGGTTGCGGGAATACCTTTAATAGGATTCTATAAATCGCTTCGGACGCTTTGGAGTGGGTTCCCACAATAAGCCAAGCAGCTGGAGAACGCTGCCAGTCTTATTGCTCCACCCACTCCGGGGACACGCCTCAGCTGGGTGTGGGGATGACATCCCATCTTCTGGTTCTTGTCGAGAAGATAGATGGAGAGTGGTTCTGAAATCGCTCGGCAGCGATGGTGCACGCACCTTCGCTTGATGTGGGTGAAGTCTATAAATAGATTTGTGTTTTTAGAGGAAGAGTAGGGATCTCTACCTAACAATTATAAGTTTCTACTATAAGAAGGTGAGGATACTATCTCACTTTTTAACTTCTCTATATGAAAGATTTCCTTTCCTACACGAATTTCATGAGGGAAATTACATCCTGTATATGGACAATACCTGATCAGAAAATGTCACTCCCTATCCCCGGCTGTTCGCCACGCGAACAGCTTCCATTCAGGTGCTTGAACTTTGTAAAAAACATCGAATTGAGGTAAAGATGAAGATTGTTTATGTAAAGGAGCAAAAATTTCAGTTATAGATATGAAAATTTCAGGTAGCCGCTCCAATT
Source organism: Planococcus sp. SE5232 (assembly GCF_050686535.1). NCBI lineage: Bacteria > Bacillati > Bacillota > Bacilli > Caryophanales > Caryophanaceae > Planococcus > Planococcus sp. SE5232. The sequence continues at coordinate 940,644 of NZ_JBOGCP010000001.1, forward strand.
GTTCATGTAGAAGCCACGAACATTCAGGTAGAACCCCAAGTAGCCACCAATAAAGAAATCTCCAGTTCAACACACAAAATGATGCAGAAACAAACGTTTCTGCGCAAGTCCCACACCTGTTCGTGATCAGCTCGATGCCTATGCTTTCCGCATTCCTCCGATAAAGAGTGACGCCTCACTCCTTATCTCCCAAAAAACTAGAAGAAAGAGCGGAAGGTGGCGACTCCTGGGGGAACCAGTGAAGTGCCGAAATCCACTCGGGCGTTAAGCCCGAGTTAGTTCGGCGCGAGCCCCCCGGCAGCTGGCACCGCGACGTCCTGTCGCGCCAGCTGCATGACCCGCATCCTGCGGGCCCGAAAGCGTCCACCTGGAGCGACTTCTTCCCCCTGAAGTCAGCTCCCCCAGATATTAGTATAAATTACTCTTTTCTAGTATGAATTTAAGCGAAAGCCCTTTTCATCTCTGCTGGAAGTGAGTACAATACAAGTAATCAAACAATGGACACAATTGGCTTTGACGCTTCTTTCTCCATCTTATATACTGATATTGGTATTAGAACTTATATCTCTGTTAAATATTTCTTATATTTTTGGAAAATTCTACTAAAATAATTCAAGATAGCAAAGGGGTTTTTTTATTGAAACTACTGTATAGCACGTTGAGCGCTTTACTTCTGGTTACGGGTTTGGGGCAATTAACGGCTTCAGCGGATGACAATCAGGAAAAACGGATGATTATCGTCTATGAGGAAGAGCAAAAGAGCTTTTCAATCGCTGAAAAGACCGAAAATTTCGGCGGCTCTGAGGTAGAGGCCTATGAGGAAGTATCGATTGTATCTGCGGAAATGACGGAAGCGGAAGCTGCGAAGCTTTTGGCCGATCCTTCCGTCAAAGCGATTGAAGAAGATATCGTCTTTTCTCTTAGTGCTCAATCGGAAGGCTGGGGAATTCCGCAGATCAAAGCAGCTGCGGCTTGGAATTCCGGATTTACAGGAAAAGGCGTGAAAGTCGCCGTCATCGATTCGGGGATCACCAGACATGAAGATTTGGTCATCGCCGGTGGCTATTCCGCTATCGATGGCATGACTTCCTATGCGGACGATCAAGGGCATGGAACGCATGTCGCTGGAATCATCGGTGCCAAAAATAACAGCATCGGCTTAAAAGGTGTGGCACACGAAGCGAGCCTGTACGCCGTCAAAGCATTTGACAGCAAAGGCGACGCCTATTTATCCGATTTGATTGAAAGCGTCAACTGGGCGATAACCAATAATATGGACATCATCAACTTGAGTGGCGGTTCGCCGGAAGATTCCACCGTCTTTAAGGAAGTTTTCGACAAAGCTTATGCCAGAGGAATATTGATCGTAGCAGCAGCCGGCAATGTCGGCACCAATACGGGGATAGGCGATAATGTCGAGTATCCGGCACGCTATCCATCCGTCATTGCGGTGGGTGCATTAGGGCAAAACTTGCTTCGCGCACCATTTTCGTCGACAGGACCTGCGGTTGAAGTGGTGGCGCCTGGGCTGAACATCTACAGCACATTGCCGAGTAACCGCTACAGCCTGATGTCCGGTACCTCTATGGCGACGCCGTACGTGGCTGGCCAATTGGCTTTGATGAAGCAGGCGTACCCAAAATTGACGAACAAGGAATTGCGGGCCGTGATGGCGCAGGAAGCGAAAGACTTGGGCAAAGCTGGCAGAGATCCCCTCTACGGCCATGGATTGATTCAAATTTCTTCCTATAAAGCACCGCGAATTTCTGAAGTGGGCAATCCACTTCTGACACTGGCTTTCGATAAAGCGTCGATCACCAGCGCAGTCGGCAAATCGGTTCAACTGGTTGTGACGGCGAGCTATACGAACGGCGAAGCCATCGATGCGGCCCAAACCGCACAATGGGTTTCATCAAATCCGGCAGTAGCCACCGTCTCTAAAGGAAAAGTGACGATGAAAGCAGTTGGGAGCACCACCGTCACTGCAACTTTAGGAAATAAAACCGCTTCATTGAAAATAACCGTTCCACAAACTGCGGATCTTTTCACAGATGTCTCTGCTGCCTATTTTCCTTCAGTCGACTACCTGGTGAAAAGAGGGGTCACCAATGGTGAAAGCTCCACACGGTTTGGCGTTCAAAACGACATCCTTCGTGTAGACGCCGCCATCTGGCTGGCAAAAGAACTTGGTTTGAACCTGGCCGCTGCGCCAGCATCCGGATTCACCGATGTCCCGGCCCGTGCCGTGCCGTCAGTGAACGCATTAAAACACGCGGGCTACATCAGCGGCAAGACGAAAACGACCTTCGGGGCAACCCAAAAGCTGACGCGGGGCGAAATCGCCTTGATTCTGAAAAACGGCTATAAGCTTCAGCCGAACGGTGAGAAATTGCCGTTTACCGACGTATCCTCCCGTTACGAAGAAGCGGTCAATGCGCTGGCCACCAATAAAATCACCAACGGCATCAGCGCTACACAATTCGGCGTCGTCAACAATGTAAAACGCGGCGAATTGGCCATCTTCATCTATCGACTGGCTTCAATGTAAAGCGCGGACTGTCTTCATTTTCATTTCCATAAAACTGCATATCCCTTCCGAAACCCGTCTGCCTCTGGCATGACGGGTTTTCTCATCGATTCAATATGTATCATTTTGTAATAAATGTAACATAAAAGTAATGTTATTTTGATTAGCGTTTGGTCGCTTAAGCCGTGAATTATGGTAAATTTAAACTGTCTTTTAGTTTGAAAATTCCATTATTTTGACGAGGGGGAGAAAAATTGGGGAAGATACGTTCAATTTTATTGATGGCATTGGTGTTTCTGGTAGCTTTTGGAACTGTCTCGGCAGGCTTGCCAGGCGTTTCAGCTGCGCCGAATAAAGCAGCTGGGGCTGGCCAGGAGCTGCAGCTGAAAAAGCCGGCAGTGAAGATTCCGGAAACGCTTGAAAATCCGAAAAATCCGAACAAACAAGTGCGGATCATCGTGGAACTCGCAAGCGAACCGGCAATCGAAAACGCGACACGCAAAGGCGTGCTCTACAAAAATCTGCCAGCGTCCCAGAAAGAAACCTTGGAAGCGGCAGTCAGTTCTGAACAAAATTCAGTTCAGTCATCCATCTTGAAACTGGCACCCGGCATTACATACCTAGAAAATTTCACGACGGTCTTCAATGGCTTCTCGGCTGAAGTGGAAGCCGGAAAAGTCAAAGACATCGCTTCTCAAAGCGGCGTCAAAGCTGTCTACGAATCAACCGAATACCAACGTCCGGAAATCAAACCGGAAATGAAATACTCCAAAGAACTTGTTCAGGCGCAACAAGTCTGGAACGATTACGACTATAAAGGCGAAGGCATGGTCGTCGGCGTCATCGATACCGGCATCGACCCGAGCCACAAAGACATGGTCTTGAGCGATGACGTTTCAGGTGACATCACCAAAGCCGATGTCGGCGCGCTATTGGGCGATGGCTCAGTGGAAAATGGCCAGTATTTCACGCCTAAAGTGCCGTTCGGCTACAATTACATGGACGGCAAGAATGAAATCCTGGACCTCGGACCGGAAGCTTCGATGCATGGCATGCACGTAGCCGGCACAGTGGGAGCCAACGGCAATGAAGAAAACGGCGGTATCAAGGGCGTAGCTCCGGAAGCGCAATTGCTTGCGCTGAAAGTGTTCGGCAATGATCCGTTGTATCCATCGACTTACGGCGATATCTACATTAAAGCCATCGATGATTCCATCAAATTGGGGGCGGATGTCATCAATATGTCATTGGGCTCCGTTTCCGGATTTGTGGATTCCTCGAACCCTGAACAACAGGCGGTTGAACGCGCCACAAACAGCGGCATCCTGGTATCCATTTCAGCCGGAAACTCGGATATGCTGGGATCGGGTTATTTCTATCCCTATGCTGAAAACCAGGATTACGGCTTGACCGGCTCGCCAAGTGTTTCATTCGACTCGTTTGGTGTCGCATCTTTTGAAAACGACATGATCACGGCCATGAGCTTTGCGTACCAGGCGGACGGGGAAGAAGCCGGGCGCGCCATGTACCTATTGGCGAACGACAAAGATCCACGCGATTTGCCGGAAGCTTCCTATGAAGTGGCGGATGCGGGACTGGGTATGGCCGCTGACTTTGCAGGAAAAGATTTCACCGGTAAATTCGCACTGATTTCACGCGGTGGCAATCCGTTCGTGGAAAAAGCGATCAACGCACAAACTGCAGGAGCGACCGGTGTCATCATCTACAACAACACGTCAGGCACCATCAATATGGCGTCCGATCCATCCATCACGATTCCTTATATGTCAGCCCTTCAGGCGGACGGTGTGGCTATGAAAGCATTGATCGACGCCGGCCAGAGGGTGACGGTTTTGTTTGACGGAGAATACCTGGAAACCCAAAGTCCGACAGCTGGACAGATGAGTGATTTTACTTCATGGGGACCAACACCGAACCTGGATTTCAAACCGGAAATCACAGCGCCGGGCGGCAATATCTTCTCGACATTGAACAACGATGAATACGGCTTGATGAGCGGAACGTCGATGGCAGCACCGCATGTTTCAGGCGGTACGGCTTTGATCTTCCAACGCATCGAGGAATTGGGGCTCGACGGCAAGGAACGTGTTCAATTCGCCAAGAACCTGATGATGAATACAGCGAATCCCATAGAATTGATCGCTGGGGAATTCGTTTCACCGCGCCGCCAGGGAGCAGGCTTGATGCAATTGCATGATGCCTTGTCGACTGACGTGACGGTGACCGAAAAAGCGACAGGCGAAGGGAAAGTGGCATTAAAAGAAATCAAAGACAACAAATTCACGTTCACAGTGACGGCACAGAATTTCTCGGATGAGCCGGCAAATTATAACGTAGCTGTCAATGTCCAGACGGATAAAGCCTTAACGGCGAGCGGCGTCCAGGTGACGGCACCGAACATCGCAGGATCAAATGTCGTCACGGAACAAGTGGCGATTGATGTGCCGAAAACAGTGACGGTTCCGGCTAACGGCAGCCAGGACATTACCGTCGCAGTCGATGTGTCCGCACTGGAAAACGATGCGGCTTATCAAGCATTCACCAACGGCTTTTTCGTAGACGGCTTCCTGACCTTGACGGATGCCAACGAAGAAGTGACGGGCAATACGGAATTGGTCGTTCCATACTTCGGCTTTAACGGCGGATGGGATGATGCGAATATCTTCGATTACTTCGCATGGGATCCAGCCACGTATTACGGAATGACCTTCTTGGTGGATGAAAACGGCGAGACCATCACAGGCGGAACGCATCAGCCGGACTTTGTGCCGGAACGATTCGCGTTTTCCCCGAATGGCGATGGCCTGAAAGACCAGGTAATTCCAGTGTATTCATTGCTGCGGAACGCCAAGGACTTTGAAGTGAACGTGCTGGATGCAGCGGGCAACACCTTGCGGGCCATCCGGACAGAAGACGAATTGGTGAAGAACTATTCAGCCGATGAGTCGTATAACTTCAATCCGGCCAATGGCTGGGATGGAAAAGTACTTGAAAAAGCCGTAGCGGACGGCGATTACCAAATTCAATTGCGCGCAGTGATCGATTATGAAAATGCGGAATGGCAGACAATTGAATTCCCGGTGAAAGTCGATACCGTAGCACCCGTTGCAGCAGCAAGCTTCAACGCAGCGGCCAAACTGGTGGAAGTGGCAAGCTTCAACGACAACCCAGAAGGCTCTGGCCCAGATCGCTGGGAAGTCTTCCTGAACGACAAAGAACTGACGGAAAATGCGGCGACGCCTGCAGACGAGTCATTGGCGCCTGACGTCACGAGCTTTGCGGTAACGGAAGAGCTGAAAGCAGGCGACAAACTGACAGCAGTATTCTACGATACGGCCGGCAACCAACAAGTGGTCGACCTATCGACGGCAACACCTGAAACCGTCAAACCGGTCATCTATATCGACAAGCCGGATGTCCTGTCAGTGCACAAAACCAAAGAAGTGGCCGTCGCTGGACGCGTGGAAGACGATTCGAAAATCGTTTCCCTGACAGTCAACGGCGAGCCGGCAGCTGAATTTGACGGCAAGACCTTCAGCCACAAGCTGACCTTGGCGGATGGCTCCCATTACGTCAAAGTCAAAGCCATCGACGAATTCGGCAACGAGATGGAAATTCGCCGCCAAGTGCTGGTCGACACCACTCCAGCGGTCATCACCTTGACAGACGTGCCGAAAACAATCGGCCTTGACCAGGACGAAGTGGAAATCACTTTCAACGTCAAAGACAATTTCGACGAAATCCGCGCGTATTACTTTGACAGCGAAATTTTCGCCCAAGACCTGACAGCCCCTTACCAACTGAAGAATTTCGACCAGGACATCACCACCACCGTGCCGGTACCGGCCGATGGAGCAAACGAAATCAAGCTGAAAGTCATCGATTTGGGTGGCCACGTAACAGAGGCCGTCTTCACCATCACGAAGGCAGCTCCAACCAAGCCAGGAAAACCGGACAAGCCGGGCAAGGGCAAACCCGACAAGCCTGAGAAACCAGGAAAAGGCAAACCCGATAAGCCAGGGAAGCCTGTTAAAAACTGAGTAGGAATGGAGTAAAAGCAGATCAAGAACAGATCTAGAGCGTGAGAATATCTCAATAGAAAAAGCCGGAAGCAGCTGCTTCCGGCTTTTTCTATTGAATTGTGTGGGAATTGTGCGGGTGCCAGGCACCGATTACTGTACTTTTATCAATTCTGACGAAATTTTACCATCGAGGCCGACGGTTTTAACCGTGCCGAACCCTTCGACCATATAATATTTATAGCCCGTATCGTGGTTAACGGAAGAATCATATGGAACTGTAACTTCGACTGCATTGGTAAAGGTTTTATAAGGTGTTTTGACAGTGACGTTGACTCCGGTAATTTTACTTACTGGTGCAAAAGGGTTGTCGATATTAAACACTTTTCCTTTTTTGATCGGATAAACCAATTCGGTTATATATTCAGAGAAAGGGAAGCCGATATTATACATATCATAGGTTTCGTCTTCCGTATAGAAAATATCTTCTACGTCTTCATTATAGTTTTCCCAAAGGAAACCGAGTGGTTCGCCATTAAGGTGTGAATCGTCCGTATAACGCGCATTCAGCACTGTGCCGTCAGCTGAGCGGTAGGAATAAACCTTTGTTTTATCACGCAAATAAGAATTTTCCATGTGAGTATCGTTCTTGAATACAGGTTCCAATCCGCGGGCAAGGAAAGCCGAGAACTGGCCGCGGGTCACGTTGGTTAACGGACGATAGGTTCTGTCGGGATAACCGGCGGTGATATTGTAGGAAACCAGTTGGTTAATCGGCTCGAATGCTTTCATATTCGCAGAGACATCCTTAAAGTCAGTGGCACCCCAAAGAGGCATCGTGAAAATATTCGACAGCAGGATTGCCATGTCTCCGCGGGTAATGGGTGCATCCGGACGGAAGGTCTTATCGGGATAACCATTCAAATAACCGGCTTCTTGTGCAGCAGCAATATAGCCGCTCGCTTTACTGGATCTACTGACGTCTTTAAAGCCAGTCGCTCTCTGCGTGCCATCCAAATCCTTCAATTGGCCGATCATGATTGCAGCTTCTGCGCGAGTGACGGTTTTGTCAGGACGGAACGTGCCATCCTCATATCCGGTAATGACTTTCTTGTCGACAAGATAATCGATCTCGTCATAGAAACGGTGGTTCTCAGGCAAGTCGGAAGCAGCCAAAGCAGGCGTGCCCATTAAACTGAACGCCAATACAGCACTACTCAGAATCAGTGTCTTTTTCAAAGTTATCCATCCTCTCGGGTATCTGAAATTTTCTACATGTACAGTATACCCATAAGAGTTACAAAAATGGGATAATTACCAATATTATTTTTGGAATTGTGTGAGAATTGTGTGGGTGCCTGGCACCCACACAATTCTCATACTATTTATCCCGATTAAGTTGAGATGCGCCACCGGAGTGAACGGAGCGATAAGACTGGCAAGCAGAGCGCTGCCCGGCTTATCGCGGGAGTCCACTCCAGAGCACCGAAGCGGCTTATAGAAACCTATTAAAGCTTTCATTGCTCAAATTGTATAGGTACTAGAAATCCACCCAAAACCCACACAATTCCTCATTCCATCCCTATCAGTTGATTTACTGTATCCCCTTGAGGATTATCCACGCGGATCCGCGCATGCCCTTCCGCGTAATAATGCTGGTAGCCATTGACCGTGACTTCCACAACATCCTCAAATGTTCCGTAATCGGTGGTGACCGTTTGGCCGACAGCTGTGACCGTGAAGACTTGATTGTTTTCATCTGTGAAGGAATCACCCAGCCGCACCGGATACTGAAGATCCAGCACATAAATATCCTGCGGGATGAATTGAAGGCCAAACGTGCGATGCGTTTCAATTTCCCCGTACAAAGCTTCGCCGGTGCCGATGTCCGAAACGACGGACCACATGAACCCGTACTCGCGGCCGCTCCGGTCAGGCACATAAGCATAGCTGTGGCGTTCGATTCCTTCAGGCGTCTGGTAGATATAGGTTTTTGTCTTGTCTTTCATAAATGAAACCGGAATCGCTGCTTTATTCTTGAAAGCAGGCTCAAGCCCACGCCCTAAAAATGCCGCAAACTGTCCGCGCGTCACGGATGCAGACGGACGGTAAGTATTGTCCGGATACCCGATGGTGATGTTGCCGGCCAAAATACGGGAAATGGCTTCATAAGCTCTCATATTTTGCGACACATCTGTGAAATCCACTTGTGCAGTGAGTCCAAGGCTGAAGAGGCGGTCGACGATGATGGCCATATCTCCGCGCGTAATCGCAGCATACGGACGGAAAGTGCCATCCGTAAAGCCGGAAACATAGCCGGCTTCTTCAGCCGAAGCAATATAGCCGCTTGCCCGTTGGTTGGCCGTTACATCCGGAAACTTCGTCTCGCGTTGAGTGCCATCCAAATCCTTCAGACGGCCAATCATAATCGCCGCTTCGGCACGGGTGACAACAGCATCCGGCCGGACCGTGCCATCCGGATAGCCGGTGATCACATCACGCTCCATCAGATAATTGATCTCTTCATAAAACGTATGCTGCTCAGACAAATCAGGAGCGGCCAAAGCAGGTGGCACAATCAGCAGCAGTGCCAAAAAGAACATCGCGACTTTTCCCATTTTCTTCATAGCTCTCATCCTTTCTAAAACTTTTTTTCGTATCCTTACCTGCATTTTAACAGGGGAGGAAGCCGATAACCATAAATAATACTGATTATTCTGATTAATTGGAGGCATTTGGATGGGGAAAGCTGGGATACTTTACGTCCGAGAAACCTAAAGAGAATTGTGTGCGTGCCAGGCACCCACACAATTCCCACACAATTTAACCGCTGCCGAGCGAGAGCGATTCCAAAACCACACATTCACTTCCCGCGCACCACCCACAGTAGACAGGTTGCATATCCCACAACATCAAGCGAAGGCGCGTCCCCGGAGTGGGTGGAGCAATAAGACTGGCAGTGTTTAGCTGCCTGGCTTATTGTGGGAACCCACTCCAAAGCGACCGAGGCGACTTAGAGAACCCTAAGAAAGCTGCAACTCCACTCTATTTTCTTTTTGTAAATATCTTTTAATATTTCGGTTGTCGTATATAATTTAGTTGTTAGACTATTTAGTCAAAAAGAAGAGGAGATGAAAAGATGGCGATCAGCAGAAAAATTTCCATGATTCTCGCAGCGTTTGTCCTCGTTCTCAGCGGATTGTTTGCAGCCGTTCCAACACAGGCGGCAGCCGACGAAGTGACGAGAGGCGAGTTCATCAAGCATTTGGTGACGTCCCTGAAACTGGATTTAGGGGACGGCTCGACCATCAGCTTCAAGGACGTCGATAAGGAGCTGGCTCCATATGTTGAAGCGGCTTACAACCTGAAGTTGACGAGCGGAAAGTCCAAGACGGTCTTTGCGCCGGATGAAAAACTGTCCCGTGAGCAGGCGTTTTCAATCGCTTCACGCGCAGTCATGACGGACAAAGTCTATTCGACAGGCTTATTGAGAAATTTTAAAGATAACCGTTACTTAAGCAAAAGCCTGTTGAAGGACCTGGCCAAAGGAGTCGGCATCGGCCTGCTCAAAGGCTATGGTGACGGCACCGTAAAACCATCGAAGCCGGTTTCTCCAGGCGAGATGCGGGCGATTGTCCAGCGCTTGCTGAAAGAATACCAGCCGGTCGGCGGCAAGAATGTCACCTTGCGCATTCTGGGGACCTCCGACCTCCACACCAACTTCGTCAATTACGATTACTACCAGGACAAAGTATCGAACAGCCTGGGCTTGGCGAAAACAGGGGTGCTGATCGAACAGGCGCGCCAAGAAAACAGCAACTCGCTCCTATTCGATAACGGCGACTTGATCCAGGGAACGCCATTCGGCGGCTATAAAGCAACCGTCGACCCGATCGAAGAAGGCGAGCTGCATCCGGCCTATGCCGCACTTGATTCGCTAAATTTCGATGCATCGACTTTAGGCAACCATGAATTCAACTTCGGCTTGGATTATTTGGACGAAGCGCTGGATGATGCACCGTTTCCAGTGCTGAACGCCAATGTCTACGACGCTGAAACGAATGAAAACCGCTACGAACCCTACACGATCATCGACAAGGAAGTGGTCGATGGCAAAGGCAAGAAGCACACGATTCAAGTAGGTGTCATCGGAGTCGTCGCTCCGCACATCATGAAATGGGACCGCGCGCATCTTGAAGGAAAAGTGATCGCCGAAGACGCAGTCGAATCGGTTGAGAAATTCCTTCCGGAAGTGGAAAAAGCGGGAGCGGACGTAGTCGTCGTCCTATCCCACTCAGGAATGGGTGACGAAACCCATGAAATCGGCGAAGAAGACATCACCTACCAGCTTTCTGAAGTGGAAGGCGTCGACGCCATCATCACCGGCCACAACCACGATGTCTTCCCGGGCTCTTACGGCGACTTGAAAAATGTCGACCAACAGCAGGGGACCATCAACGGCACACCCGTCGTCATGCCGGGCAATTTCGGCAGCCACTTAGGCATCATTGATTTGCAGCTGTCGCAAAAAGGCAAGGAATGGAACGTTGAATCGGGCAAAGCGCAATTGCGTGAAATCGATGCCGAATCCGACGTCGTCGCACAGCAAGTCATTGACGCTGTCAAAGAAACACACGAAGCGACCATCGAATACGTACGCAGCCCGGTCGGTGAAACCACAGCACCGATCAACAGCTACTTCTCACTGGTTCAGGACGATCCATCTGTCCAGATCGTCAACAACGCACAAACCTGGTACGTCGAGCAGCAGGTAGCGGGTACAGCCAATGCCGACTTGCCGATCCTATCTGCAGCAGCACCGTTTAAAGCGGGCGGCCGCAATGGCGGAAACTATTACACAGACATCGCAACCGGTGAAATCGCCATCAAAAACGTCGCCGACCTTTACGTCTTCGACAACACGGTATTCGCCTTGAAACTGACAGGCAAAGACGTCAAGGAGTGGTTGGAAATGGCTGCAGGGCAATTCCAGCAAATCAACCCGACAGCGACAGGCGAACAGCCATTGATCAACAACGATTTCCGCACCTATAACTTTGACGTATTGGACGGCGTCACCTACGAAATCGACGTCACCGTCCCTGCCAAATACGACGCGGAAGGCGTGCTGGCGAATCCAGCTTCCAACCGCATCAAAAACCTGTCCTATGAAGGTGCGCCGGTAACCGATGCCCAGGAATTCCTGGTCGCAACGAATAACTACCGCGCAACCGGCAACTTCCCAGGCGTCACCGATGCCGTGGAAGTCATCGACTACGCCTATGAAAATCGCCAGGTCATCATCGACTACCTGCTGGAAATCGGAACCATCGACCCTTCAGCAGACGCCAACTGGAAATTCGCACCGATTGCGGGCGACCAGAACATCGTCTTTGAAACCTCGGCCAACGCACAAAGCCTGATCCCAGAAGGCAGCGGCATCACTTACGTAGCCCCAGCTGCCAACGATTTCGCCAAGTACCGAATCGTGATCGAATAACACAAAGAAAGCTTTCCGCTCGTTGCGGAAAGCTTTTTTTTATTGTGCGGGTGCCTGGCCCCCACACAATTTGGACAGGGTTCCATAAGTCGCTTCAGCTTAGAGTGTTGCGGGAATACGCAACAAATTTCTTTTGTGTGGGAGGGAGAAGTAGGCGTGGAGTGAATTGTGTGAGAGTTGTGCGGGTGCCTGGCACCCACACAATTTGGACAGGGTTCCATAAATCGCTTCAGCGCTTAGGAGAGGGTTCCCGCAAGAAGCCGGGCAGCGCTCCGCTTGCCAGTCTTCTTGCTCCACCCCCTCCATTGACGCGCCTCTGCTTAGAGTGTTGCGGGAATATGCAACAAACTACTTTTGTGAGAGGGAGATAGTGGGCATGGGGTTCTAAAATCGCTCGGCAGCGGTGGTGCACGCGCCTTCGCTGGGCTTGGACAAGCCGTGACGGGTTCTACAGGTGTTTTTTCTCTCTCTAGATGAAGAGGTGACGTTTCTATTCAAGGGCTTGAACTCCGTAAAACCAGTGAGATCCATGTAGAAATGGAGTAAGTTCAGGTAGGAAGTGGGATGCTTCAGGTAGCCGCTCTACAGATTGAGATAGGAACCCTGAAGATGAAGGTACAGCCGCACAACGTTCATGTAAAGTTTTCAACGCGTCACTTACTCGATCCAGTTCACTTTCCATGATGCCGGCTTTTCGTAAACGAAAAGCAAACGTACAGGAAATACCCCTTACTACCGCTCTCATGGGTACAACAGGGGAATTGTTTGAGAGTTGTTTGGGTGCCAGGCACCCAAACAATTCCCGAACAATTCACTCCACAACACCCAGTAGACAGATTGTGTATCCCACAACACCCAGCTGAGGCGCGTCCACGGGCTGGGCGGAGCGATGAGACGAGGGTTCTTCTCGGCTCATGGCGTGAGCCATGCCCTAAGCGACCGAAGCGACTGATAGAATCCTACTAAAGCTAAATTATTGCCCAAGCGAAGGCGCGTGCACCACCGCTGCCGAGCAACTCCAGAACCGCTCGCTATCTACCACCCACCCCCAACCCAAAACCAATTTCACTAAATCCTGTAATCATGATATGATAGTTTAGTTAATGCTTAAGAATAAAAGGAGAACATGTCTATGAAAATTGCGGTATTATTGCCTTGCTACAACGAAGAAATGACGATCGGCAAAGTGATCGACGACTTTAAACGAGAACTTCCAGAATCGACAATATACGTCTACGACAACAACTCGAAAGACAAAACCACCGAAGTGGCGCTGGCCCACGGGGCAGTCGTTCGGCAGGAACCGCGTCAAGGGAAAGGCAACGTCGTGCGTTCGATGTTCCGTGAAATCGATGCGGACGTCTACGTCATGGCCGACGGCGACGATACATACCCGGCGGAATTCGTCCACAACATCATCAAGCCCGTGATCGATGGGGAAGCCAACCTGGTCATCGGCGACCGCCTGTCCAACGGCACGTATTTCAATGAAAACAAACGGAAATTCCACGGGTTCGGCAACACGCTTGTCAAAAACCTGATCAACCGTCTGTACAAGAGCAACATCAACGACATCATGACCGGCTATCGCGCGTTTGACCGCTTGTTCGTCAAATCGCTTCCAGTCACAAGCCCGGGCTTTGAAATCGAAACCGAGATGAGCATCCATGCGCTGGACAATAAATTCCTCATCAAGGAAGTCGCCATCGATTACCGCGACCGCCCGGAAGGCAGCGAATCAAAACTCAACACCATCCAAGACGGCATCAAAGTGTTGCGCATGATCTTCACGCTTTTCAAAGACTACAAGCCTTTATTGTTTTTCTCATGCTGGGCAGTCCTGTTCTTTATCCTGGGTCTCGCTGCAGGAATTCCTGTCATCGTTGAATACATTCAAATCGACTTTGTAACGCGCATCCCATCCGCCATCCTGGCAGTCGGCTTAATGATGCTGTCCACTTTGGCATTTGCCTGCGGACTTATCCTCGACACAGTCGCCGGCACGCACCGGAAACAATTTGAACTTGAATTGATCCGCATCAGTGACCGGATAAAAGGTGATAAAACTCTATGAAAAAAACGTACCTACTGGGTGCTGCATATTTTGTTGCAGCACTTTTCCTTGCATTTACAGCCATTTTTTATTTCCAACCGATCCGAAACGCGCATCCGGTACTGATCGGTGCCGTGACGCTCGTGCTGTTCGGACTGCTTTTTTACAGCCGTTCGTTCGTCCAAACCGTCAAAAATTGGCCGCGCGGCAAAAAAATCAGCCTGGCTATTTTCATGCCGTTGTTCACCGTTCTCGCAGGGCTCAGTCTGCTCGGCAACCAGGAATACCTGGCCGATAACCATTGGCTGATCAAAACAGCCGTCTATATCGGCTTATTCCTGACGATTGCACTGATCGTCATTTCCATCATCAAACTGCTGCTCAGCATCCGGATGCCGGAAGGCGAACAGAAAGTGTCGCCGCTCTACGTGCTGCTTTACATGCTGCCGATGCTCGGCGCTTCGCTTGTAATGTTCATCGCTTTCTATCCTGCCGCGATGACGCCGGATTCCCTATCTCAATGGGAACAATCCGAAACCCGTGAGTTCACCAACTGGCATCCCGTGATGTTCACGTGGCTCATCATGTTCCTGAGACAAATCTGGGACAGCCCGGGCATCATCGCTTTATTCCAAATCTTCGCCTTAGCGTTGACGATGGGGTATATGGGCTACCTGATGAAACGTTTCAAGGTCAATTCGTGGATCATTTGGGCCGTGCTGCTTGCCGCTGCCATCGTTCCGGTCAATTCGATCATGTCGATCATCATCTGGAAAGACGTTCTCTACAGCGTTTCTTTATTATTTTTCTCATTATTGATCTTACTGCTCGTCAAAACAAAAGGACTGGAGACAAAGAAAGTTTCCTTCGTTCTTTTATTCCTTTTAGGGTCGTTCATGCTGGTATTCTTCCGGCACAACGGTTTCCCGGTATTCGTCATCACCATGATTGCGGCGCTCATCATGTACCGCCGCATGTGGAAGCAATTGCTTCCGATGACGCTCGGCATCATCATCATCCACCAGGTTATCACCGGCCCGGTGTATACAGCGCTCGACGTCGTGCCGTCCGATCCGCAGGAAGCACTCAGCATTCCGACCCAGCAGATCGCCAATATCGTCACCAAAGACGGCGACATGACCGAGGAGCAGCGGGAATACATCAACCGCCTGATGCCGCTCGAGCTATGGCCGGAGAAATACAATCCGTCCAGCGTCGATCCGATCAAATTCTCATGGGGCGAATACGACCGCTTTGTAATCTACGACGATCCGAAGCTCTACGCCAAGCATTGGGCGCAGCTGGTCATGCAAAATCCCGGCCTTGCCATCGAAGCCTTTCTCGATGAAACTTCCTTGGTCTGGCAGATGCGCTTGGAAGAAGACGGCCACATGAACCGTTTCGTCACCAACATCTACCATGGCAATGAATTCAAGCTGCTCAATACCGTCATTTATCCAAAAGTCACATACGGCGCCCAGCTTTATTTGAAAGTGGATACCGAAGCCGAAGAGTTCCTCTGGCGTCCGGCTGTCTACCTGTTCCTGATCACGCTGTTCATCTATGTCGCCTATTTGCGCAACAACTGGCGCATCTGGCTGATCCTGTTGCCGATCGCCTTGAACACGGCGGCGGTCATGGCAACGATGCCGGCCCAGGATTTCCGTTACTTGTTCAACACATCGCTGTTCATGTATGCGGCTTTCCTGATCAGCCTCATCAATTTCGGTCCCAAAGGTGGGCATCTTCGTGAATAAGCCTGAAAAAACGGCACCCATCGGCATCCTGCTGATGATCCTTGCCGCCGTTTCGACGGCGACCGGGCAATTGCTGTGGAAAATGTCCGACGCCATCCTGGATTTGCACATGCTCGGCGGCTTCATGCTGTACGGCATGGGCGCAGTCCTGATGACCGCGGCTTTCCGTTTCGGCAAACTGTCCGTGCTGCATCCCTTGCTCAGCCTGGGCTACGTCATCGCCATCTTTTACGGAGCCTTGTTTCTGAATGAAGCCATCACGTTCAATATCTCGATCGGCACCTTGCTGATTTTGATCGGCGTCATCGTTATCGGGGGTGACAGCGATTAACATTCTCTTGATTTTATTGCTGGTCATCATGACCTGGGTGGGCGCATTCGGCGGCTACTTCCTGAAAAAAGCATCATCCTTCAATATCAACATGGAACGCAAAGCCTTCATGCTGCGCCTGCTGTTTGGGGTGTTCCTCTACGGCGTCAGCGCCATCCTGAACATCGTCGCGTTGAAGTTCCTGCCCTATACGGTCGTCTTCCCATTGACGGCGATCACGTATATCTGGACCATGCTCATATCGTATTTCCTATTAAAAGAACGCATCGGCACCCGCAAAGTCGTGGGCGTCCTGCTGATCGTCACCGGCGCGTTTGTGCTGGTCGGCTAATAAGCGAAAGCTGCAGAAAGACTCGGATTGACGAG
Source organism: Planococcus sp. SE5232 (assembly GCF_050686535.1). Classification (NCBI taxonomy): domain Bacteria; kingdom Bacillati; phylum Bacillota; class Bacilli; order Caryophanales; family Caryophanaceae; genus Planococcus; species Planococcus sp. SE5232. The sequence continues at coordinate 957,218 of NZ_JBOGCP010000001.1, forward strand.
CTTTCTGCAGCTTTTTTTGAATTGTGCGGGTGCCTGGCACCCACACAACTTATTCGGGTTCTAGAAGTCGCGTTGGTGCTCTGGAATGGACTCCCGCGCTAAGCCGAGTAGCTGAAGTGCGCTACTAGTCTTATCGCTCCGTCCACTCCTGGACGCACCTGCCGCTGGGTGGCGGGGAATATAACAGCAAACGTACTGATGCGTGGTATAGGAAGAAGGTGAGTGGTTCTGCAATCGCTCGGCGTGATGGTGCACACGCCTTCGCTTAGAGAGAAAAAATGATTCGGGTTGTCTAAGTGGAGCACGGTGAATTGAGGTAAGGATGGGAATTGTTCATGTAAAGGAGCAAAAGATTCAGCTATACATATAAAGAGTTCAGGTAGCCGCTCTAAGAGTTCAGCTAAAAGCCTCACATATTCAGTTAGAACTCCCGAAAGCGCAGCTGCTTTGCGGAGTATCGGTTCATATAAAACACTTCATCAACTTCATGCATACATAATTTATCTCCACTATCCTCCATCTTACCCCCAGAAGAAACACATGTACAACGAACCACTCCTCAGGTCCTAAAGAATCATACAAGCTTTCAGAAATAAACGCATTAGAACAAAAAAATATAAAATATTTTCCATTTAACTATATAATCACTACCATTTAGATAAAAAATATATCTAAAGACTGGTAAATATTAAGATTTATGATGCAAAATATCCAATAACATTGTATACTAATTAAATATTTAGAAAATAACGTCTTTTAACCTACATTTAACTTTAAGATTCTATTATATAAGAAATAACTGGTACAAAAGACGTGTCGAGTAGGTAGATGAAACCACTCAGCTCGTCCCGGAATCACCTAATCGAGCAAGGGAGGCGGACAGCTATGAGCGCCAAAACTATATTGATCACCGGTGGCCACGGATTTATCGGTTCCAATATGATCCACTACTACTTAAATAAGTACCCGGATTATCAAATCGTTAATATTGATTATAACACCGAAGCCGCTAATCCGGGAAACATGCATTGCCCGGATCAGAAAAACCGCTATGCCTTTCACCGCGTCGATATCCGAAATGTCTATGCCATCAATCATTTGTTCGAGCATTACGACATCACCGATATCATCCATTTCGCAGCGGAAACGCGCAGCAGGGAAAACGTCGGAGAAATTCGACTCTACGAGCAGACCAATGTGCTTGGCACGATGAACCTGTTGTACGCCGCACAAAGTGCGTGGATGGACGCTGCGCATCAGCCGAAGCCAGCCTATAAAACCGCGCGTTTCCATCACATTTCCTTGATGGACTCGGGACAAAACACGCTGTATACCCTGAGTAAAACCAACGCCGATGAGATGATCCAAAGCTTCCATGAAAAATACGGGTTGAACGTCGTTACGACCGCAAGTCCGGAAATCTTCGGGCCGATGCAGCAGGATGATGCACTCGTTCCTCTTTCAATCCAGCAAGCGCTGGACGGCAAGCTGGAAATCCTGGAAACGGATGGGAAAGAGCGGGACTGGCTGTTTGTCAGCGATTTATGCGAGGCAATCGACACCGTCTTCCATTTAGGCGACGCGGGGAAACGATACGAAACAGGCTCCATTGCACGCTTATCGGACAAGGCGATTGTCCAGCAGGTCAATGCCTTATCGAATGGAGATTTCCCGGGAAATAGCCTGGATACAGCAGGTGTCGGACAAACGGATGTGCCTATCCAATCCACAACAGCTTCCACCCATCAAAGCCAGATCCCAGGATTTGAACCAGCTATTCCGTTTCAAACCGGGTTGTCGATTACGCGTGACTGGTACACCGAAAAATACAAATATGCAGACTTGGCCAAAAAACAATAGTAGACATTCCATCAGATGAGGTGTTTTCATGATTACATTCAGCAGCGACAATTTCTTCAACTTTGAAAGACGGACACAGCCGATCCAATCGATTGCGCTCATCCATAAGAACATGAAAGTAGGGGGCGTGGAAATGCTGGTGGTCCGCATGGTCAAATGGCTCAGCGCCCGCGGCTATCATGTGACGCTTTTCCTGTTCAGCAGCGGGGGGCCTCTGCTGCGAGAGCTCGAGTCAGTCAAAGGCGTGACCATCGTCGTTGATGAAGATCCGAAAGATCCTTCAGTCAATCTTTGGCTACTTACCAAAATGCTGAGTATGCGCCTCGACAAACAATTCGACCTGGTTTATTCGTTTGGGCCGATGTCGTTCCTATTGTCATATCTATTGCCTGCGACAAAGCGGATGTCCGGCGTCTACCATCCGGAAAGCTACAAGCAGGAGCGCATGGGGGGAGTCGTCAAAACTTTGAAATTGATCGATCCGAAATTCTACAAAAAACTACTGTTTATGAATCCTTCCATTAAAAAAATGACAGAAGAAGCCATTGGTGCGCCATTGGACAATGCAATCTTTCCGATGCCGCTCGATTTTTGCGGTCCAACCAAAAGCTTATGCAACTTCAACTCGCGGCGCATCGTCTCTATAGGGCAACTGGCGCATTTCCGCACTTATAATTATTATATGGTCGACATCATGGAAAAGCTGATCAAGATCGATCCGGAATTTACCTATCACATCTACGGAACAGGGCAAGGCGAAGACGACCTGCGCAATAAAATCGCCGAATCTTCTGCGCGCGACCATATTTTCATGCATGGGGCATTCACCTATGCGGACAAAAAACGGGCTTTGCAAGATACGTTTTGTTTTGTCGGCATGGGGGTTCCGTTGATTGAAGCATCAGGCTGCGGCATTCCGGGCATTACAGCCAAGATCAACGATTGGGACGGAGTAACAGAAGGCTTTCTCCATCAATTGCCACCATACGAAAGCGGCGATTCGTTCTCGAAAAACAGCGAGTTGTTCAGTGTCCAGGCGCAAATCGAGAAATTGCTGTCGAGTGAAAAAGAGTACCAGAAAATCTCCAAATGGGACCGCATCAAAGCGCGTGAATTTGAAAGTGATCACGTGATGGAGAACTTCATCAAAGAAGCTGAGACCAAGCGATTCTCGTTCCGGTTGCATTAAGGATGACGCCGAAACCTTAAAGTACGAGTTGACTGAAAGTTTAAACGATAAAAGTAAGTAGTTCAAATATCAAGAATTTACAAACGAAAACATGACATATAGACTAGTAATGAAGAACTGGAAGCCTTATAATGTAAATATAAGAAGAGAAAAGATGCGCAAGACCTATATAAACCAGTGGGAAGTGAGGTGAAGGGCTTATGACGAAGTATGACGCTTATAGAGAAGAAATAGAGCAGCGGCATAACAAAGCCTTGGTGGAAGTCATGAAGGACCTCTATATCAAGGACAATGTGGGCCCATCTGTTGGTGCCAAACAGCTTGGCATGCCGAGACAGGCCTTTGTGTATTTTGTTCGTGAATACGATCTAAAGAAACTCAAATTCGGCGATTCTAAAAAAAAAATGATGATTTTGCCGATGCGCCAGATGATCCAGTAAACTGAATCATTCACCTGAGCCCGCTCCTGACCACAGGAGCGGGCTTTTGTGTGGGGAAAAAGGTAAATTGTGTGTGAATTGTGTGGGTGCCTGGCACCCACACAATTCACACACAATTTATAGAACCCAACTAAAGTGATTATTCTCCAAGCGAAGGCGTGTGCACCATCACGCCGAGCGATTGCGGAATCACACGCTAACTTTCCACACTCAAAACCAGACAAGTTTGCTGCGAGTCTTACAAAACCAAGCGGCAGGTGCGTCCAGGAGTGGACGGAGCGATAAGACGAGTAGCGTACTTCAGCTACTTGGCTTATCGCGGGAGTCCATTCCAGAGCACCAACGCGACTTCTAGAATTCATCAAAACCTAGCACCAGAGCGACTTATAGAAAATCTCAAAAAATCCTCTGCCAAAAGAAAAAGAGCGCCACCCCGAAACGGGGTTGCACTCCTGACTCACCAAAATTACATATTCAGATGTTCTTTCAACGTCGACTGGATCTCCGCCAACTCGGCTTCGTCCATCATGTAATACCAGATGCCATTGATCGTCTCTCCGTAACCATCCTCTACCATCAGCTGATCAACCGTACCGATCGCGTCGCGGTAGTTCGACTGCACATCCATCATCTCGTCAAACGTCATATTCGTGCGGACGTTATCGCCAAGGGCAGTAAAGATGTCCTTATAGTTCAGCAAGCTATTCACAGACGCCCCTTTTTTCATGATGCCCTGGATCACTTGCTTCTGGCGATTCTGTCGGCCAAAGTCGCCTTCCGGATCCTGTTTGCGCATTCTTACATAATCCAACGCTTCTTCGCCATTCAACTCAATCGTACCTTCAGCAAACCCGTCAAATGCCAATGTATTATTGACTTCAACCCCATCAACTGCATCAACAATGTCCTTAAAGCCTTCCATATTCACTTGCATGACATAATCTATCGGAATGTCCAACAGATTCTCTACAGTCGCCATCGACATTTCGATGCCGCCGAATGCATACGCGTGGTTGATCTTATCCATCGTGCCGCGTCCGACGATCTCCGTGTACGTGTCACGCGGAATCGACACCATCTTCGTCGATTGTTCCGCTGGATTAACCGTCATCACAACCACAGTATCTGAACGGCCGCGGTCGTCTTCCCGTTCATCGACACCCAGCAGCAAGACCGAAAACGGATCTTCCTGACTCAGGTCAACAGCCTGGTCCGTCGTGCGTTTTTCCGAGGCTTCTCGTTCAATCGGCTCGTGGATTTCTTCTAATGTGTTCGTGAACGTGCTATATACCGTAAACAGGTAAATCCCAAGGCCGATGACGATCAGTCCAAGAATCCCGACGATCCACGGCCATTTTTTCTTCTTGTTTTTTTTGTCTCTTCTGCTCATCTAGCTTTGCCCCTTTTAGTTGGCGATAAAATACGCCTGTAATTCTTCTGCCCATACCTGTGCGCCTTTGTTGTTCGGTAATCCGTCTTCCGCCAAATATTCCTTCAGCAACTCATCATCTGTATCTGGCCACGCGGACCAGTGATCAATATAAGCATAACCGTTTGTCGACGCAAATTCATTCAATGCGGTCACTTGCGATAAATAATAGCCGGCGCCGTAAATCGGCTGCGGGGGATGGAGGACCACTAGCGCGTCTTCCTTCTCAGCAGTCAGTGCAGCATCAAACTCTCTGATGTGCTCGCGTTCCTGTTCGATGGCGATGCGGTCGTTGTTCATCAACGTCATCGGCTCGAGCAACACCACATCATAGCCTGCCGACAGATCGACATTCGCCAGGGATTCAGACGTTCCTTCTATAGAAACGATATCCGTCTCGATAAAGTTTCCATACGCTTCCGCTAAAGACGCTTCCAATTGCTCCGCGTAGCCAGGTTCACCCGATGCCAACGCGGCAGAACCCGCAATCAGCAACTTCACGCTTTCGCCTTCGCTATTTCGTGCTTCAAAAATCGCCTGAACCTGTGGATCCATATTAGCGATCAATCCTTCAACGTTCACAGAATCGTCATTTGTTTCGATTTCCGGTTCTTCTTCTGCTTTATCAGCAGACTGGGCACGCGCTTCCTCCGGTTTATCCAATACATTTTCAAGTTTATCCTGCCAGGTCAAATAGCTGAATACTAATGCAATGACACACACAAGTACAGCCAAAACGGCGCCAATTTTATACAATTTCATCGAATACTCCTTTCAAAAAACATCCATACTTACAAATAAAGATAGCATAATTCATTCTAATAGCCTATAAAACATTTTAAATTTGGAAGTTCTTTCGACTCTTTCCTATGCTATACTATTTTAAGTTGTTTATAAAAGAGACTGGCAAGAATATGCTAATTAAAGGAGATACTTACTACATGGAAGAAACCATCAGCTTACAAGACCTGTTCAAAACCCTGAAAAAACGGGCCGGGTTAATTGCACTCATGACGATATTAGCCATCACCATCGCGGGCGTTGTTTCTTTTTTAGTCCTGACACCGATGTATGAGACTTCCACACAGATCCTGGTCAACCAGGAACAGACAGAAGCCAGCCAATTGACGAACCAAAACATCCAAACCGATCTTCAATTGATCAATACATATTCAGTCATCATCAAAAGCCCAGCGATATTAGATGAAGTATCAAGCCAGTTAGGCCTTAATATGTCCGTCGAGCAGCTGAACAGCAAAATCACCGTCGCAACTGCTGAGAATTCACAGGTGGTCAACGTGACGGTACAAGACGAAGACCCGGCACAGGCAGTGGAAATCGCCAATAAAACGGCAGAAGTCTTTGAAGGCGAAATCATGGGATTGATGAACGTCGATAACGTTTCGATCCTCTCACCAGCGGTACTGAAAGAAAACCCATCACCGGTCGCACCGAACCCGATGTTGAACATGGCGATTGCCGCAGTGATCGGCTTGATGCTGGGAGTCGGCATTGCGTTCCTGCTTGAATACTTGGATACGTCCATTAAAACGCAACAGGATATAGAAGACATCTTAGGTATTCCGATGCTTGGCGTCATTTCTCCTATTAAAGAAGAAGCCAAGTTGGATGAACCTACTGCATCATCTAGAAGAAGGGCGGTGTAACGCTATGGCAAGAAAGAAAAAAGTCCTGCAGGAAACTGCACGTAAACTTATCGCATTCACTACACCGCGTTCGTTCGTAGCGGAACAATTCCGTACCTTGCGCACCAATATCAACTTTTCATCACCGGATGCAGAAATCCGTACACTCGTTGTAACGTCTGCAGCACCGTCAGAAGGAAAGTCGACAACGTCCGCAAACCTGGCCGTCGTTTTCGCACAGGAAGGCAAAAAAGTCTTGTTGGTGGACGGCGATATGCGCAAACCGACGACGCACTATACCTTCCGTATGGGGAACACGGTTGGTTTGTCGAGTGTATTGACGCGCCAAAATTCCATCCAGGAAGTCATCCGCCCAACAGCGGTTGAACGCCTGGACTTGATGACGTGCGGTCCGATTCCGCCGAACCCGGCAGAACTGCTTGCTTCCAAGTCAATGACGGCATTGATCGAACAACTGAAAGAAATGTATGACTTGATCATCTTCGATGCGCCGCCTGTTCTTTCCGTAACCGATGGACAGATTTTGGCGAACAAATGCGAAGGCACGATTCTGGTCGTCAGCTCGGGCAATACCGAAAAAGAAATGGCGCTGAAAGCCAAAGAAGCCATCGAGTCATCAAACAGCCGTCTGATTGGTGCGGTCCTGAATAATTACGCTCTGGCAAAAGACAGCTATTATTATCAATATTACGGGAATGCAGAGTAAAAAGGATTTTCCTTTTTACTTTTTTTTAAGCGCACAAGGAGGAACAAGAAATGATCGATACCCATGCCCATATCCTGCCCGGTCTTGACGACGGAGCGGAAACGATGGAACAGACAAAACGGATGTTGGAAAAAGCGGTTGACGAACAGCTGACCGGCATCATCGCCACACCACACGCCTTTCACCCGAACTTCCAAACAAACCTCGCAGCGTTAAAAAAGCAATTGGAGCTGGTCAACAGTTATGTCGCCCAGGAACAGTTGCCGATTAAAATCTACAGCGGTCAGGAATGCCGCCTGAGCGAAAAGCTGCCGGAAAAGCTGCTGGCAAAAGAAGCGTTGACGATGGCAGGGTCCCGTTATGTGCTGCTCGAGCTTCCGTCATCCGGCATACCCGCTTACACCGTCCCGATCATCCAACAATTGATCACCAATAATTACGTGCCGATCATCGCCCATGCCGAACGCAACCAAGGCATCATTGAAAAGCCAGAACGTTTAAAGAAGCTCTTGCTCCACGGGGCGATGGCGCAAGTCACAGCGGGATCCGTTGCCGGAAGCTTCGGCAAAGCCATTCAGCGTACGGCCATGACCCTGATCGACGCCAACTTGATCCATGTCTATGGATCGGATGTCCACAGCCTGGACAAGCGGCCATTCCTGTTCAATGAAGGCCTGGATTACCTGGAGAAAAAGAAGCAGCACGACATGGTCGATATTTTTCTAGAAAACAACGAACGCATCCTTTTGGACGATCATCTGCATGTATTAGAGCCCGATGACATCCAGAAAGGGAAATGGTGGAATATATTTGCTTAATAAATAATATAAAAGTATTAATTTGTTTTTTAAATCCTATCATTTCCATTTCATAGTATGTTAGAGTTAGATAAGATTTTTACAAAGCTATGTATATAGTACTGGGAATTGAAAGGATTGACTGCTTTGTCGTTGAAAAACCGTGTGTCTTTATTACTAATCGTTGACTCATTAATTGTATTTTTCTCAATATTTGTCGGTTATTATGTGCTTTACCCCTACGAGGCTGTTTTGCAAAACCAATTCCTGATGGCAAGTGCCCTGACAATTTTCATCGCACATCACGCGTTGGCGATGTACTACAGCTTGTACCGGAAAGTTTGGGAGTACGCTTCAATCGGAGAATTGACGTCCATTTTTAAAGCGGTCAGCTGGTCCATCGTCGTAATTGGTCTAGTCCAATACATGTACAGAGGCGATGTCCTATTCCGTGCTTTAGCCATTACCTGGATGCTGCATCTCATCTTGATCGGCGGATCACGCCTGTCTTGGCGGCTGTTCCGAGATAACAAGATGAAACCCAAAAGTTCAGAACTGAAACGAACGTTAGTGGTAGGCGCCGGGAAAGCGGGCAGCTTAGTGGCTCGCCAATTACTGGCCAATCCAGAAAACGGCCTGTTGCCGGTATTATACGTCGATGATGACAAAAACAAACAAGGCCTTGATATTTACGGTGTCCGGGTCGTTCACGGCAACACGAAAGACGTTGCGGACATTGCGAAAGACAATTTGATCGATACGATCATCATCGCCATTCCTTCACTCGGCAAGCAGGAAACCGCCGAACTGATCAAGACCTGTATGGACTCCGGTGTCCGGACACAGACGATTCCCCTCATTGAAGACATCATGACGGGGAAAGTCTCGGTGACGGATATCCAGGACGTTAAGATCGAGGACCTATTGGGCCGCGATGAAGTAAAACTGGATATGAACAAGATTGCGAACCAACTGACCAGCAAGACGATTCTTGTAACAGGTGCAGGTGGGTCGATTGGCTCTGAAATTTCACGCCAAATCGCTCGCTTCGGCCCGAAAAAGCTTTTGCTTTTAGGCCACGGAGAAAACTCGATTTACTTGATCGATATGGAGCTTCGCCAAAAGCTGGCTCCCGATACGGAAATCATCCCAATCATCGCAGACGTCCAAGACCGAGAACGTATCCTGGAAATCATGAAGACCTATAAACCGGATGTGGTCTACCATGCAGCGGCGCATAAGCATGTGCCCTTGATGGAAGGAAACCCGATGGAAGCGGTCAAGAACAATGTTTACGGCACGAAGAACGTTGCGGAAGCTGCGCATTTGATCGGCGTAGGCAATTTCGTTATGGTTTCGACAGATAAAGCAGTGAACCCGCCGAACGTCATGGGGGCAACGAAACGCTTCGCGGAAATGATCGTCCAGAACCTGGCGAAACGCAGCGACACGAAATTCGCAGCGGTGCGTTTCGGCAATGTACTTGGTTCGCGTGGATCGGTTATCCCTTTATTTAAGAAACAAATCGCAGCTGGTGGCCCGATTACCGTGACAGATCCACGCATGACTCGTTATTTCATGACGATTCCTGAAGCATCACGCTTGGTTATTCAAGCAGGAACATTGGCTGAAGGTGGCGAAGTGTTCGTCTTGGATATGGGAGAACCTGTGAAGATTGTTGATCTGGCACAGAACTTGATCCGCTTGTCCGGTTATTCAGAAGGCGAAATCGGCATCAATTTCTCTGGGATACGTCCTGGAGAGAAATTGTTTGAAGAGTTATTGAATGACAATGAAATTCAGACTGAGCAGGTGTTTCCGAAGATTTATATTGGGAAGGCGAATCCGGTTAGTGAGGGTGAGTTGACTTATCTTTTAGAGAAGTTGCCTGATATGGAGAATGATGAGGTTAAGGATGTATTGGTAACTTTAGCTAATCGAAAAAATATTGATTTGAAAGATACAGGATTACTGAAAGTCAGTAATTAAAAATATATAGAATCTTGATGAATGATATGGATAGGTCAAGGAAGGATGCATGAAAAATGGCAGAACGAATTTTTCTTTCATCGCCTCATATGAGCGATGAAGGCTATGAACAGCATTTTGTAAAAGAAGCATTCGATACGAATTGGATTGCTCCACTTGGTACGAATGTAGACGGATTTGAAAACGAATTGGCAGCTAAAGTCGGATCTAAAGCTGCAGCAGCATTATCTTCTGGAACTTCAGCTATTCATTTAGCTTTAAAAGCAGCCGGTGTTGAGAAAGACGATATCGTTTTTTGTTCAACACTGACATTTTCTGCAACAGCAAATCCGATTATCTATCAAAATGCCATTCCGGTTTTTATCGATAGCGATTACGAGACATGGAATATGTCACCCAAGGCATTGGAAGAAGCATTTGAGAAGTATCCTCAAGTTAAAGCTGTATTGTTAGTCCATCTATATGGTTTATCGGCAGAAATGGATCAAATTTTAGCACTTTGCAAAAAATATAATGTTGTACTAATTGAAGATGCAGCTGAATCTTTAGGTACCTATTATAAAGGCCAACATACTGGAACATTCGGAGACTACGGAATCTTCTCTTTTAATGGTAATAAGATCATCACCACTTCAGGTGGAGGAATGCTTGTATCCAATAATCAAGAACGTATTGCTAAATCAAGATTCTGGGCTACGCAATCTAGAGACCAAGCAAGACATTATCAGCATAGCGAACTAGGCTTCAATTATCGGATGAGCAATGTTATTGCTGGAATTGGCAGAGGTCAGCTTAAAGTGTTGGATGATAGAGTCGAGAAGAAGAACTACATATACAATTTTTATAAGAACAATCTAAGCGACCTTGAAGGTGTAAAATTCATGCCAAATAACGAATGGGACAAGCCAAATTATTGGTTGAGTGCAATGACGCTAACAGGCAAGGTTCGACCGGTTGAAGTGATGGATGCTCTTGAAAAGGAGAATATTGAATCTCGTCCTGTTTGGAAACCGATGCACATGCAGCCTTATTTTGAGAAGTATGATTTTGTTGGCACGGATGTTTCGGAAAGATTGTTTGAGACTGGGGTCTGTTTGCCGTGTGATACGAAGATTACAGATGAGCAGTTGGAAAGAGTTGTTAAGATAATTCGAGGGTTGTGGGAGTAATTATGCAAAAGAACAAAGGTGGTATATATAGAAGGTTTTTCAAAAGGCCGATGGATTTTGTGCTTTCTTTGACTGCGATTATTATACTTAGTCCTGTATTTCTCATTGTGGCCATTATAGTTAGAACGAAACTTGGGAGTCCAGTTTTGTTTAAGCAGGAGAGGCCGGGACTGAATGAAGAGATATTTGAGATGTATAAGTTTAGGTCTATGACGGATGAGAGAAATGCTGAAGGAAATCTTATGCCGGATAGTGTTCGCTTGACTAAGTTTGGTAAGTTTTTAAGATCTACATCATTAGATGAGTTGCCTGGCCTTTTTAATATCTTAATTGGTGATATGTCTATTATCGGTCCACGCCCTTTGTTAGTTCAGTATCTGCCTTTGTATAATGAGCAGCAGAAAAAGCGTCATGAGGTTCGCCCAGGTTTATCTGGTTTAGCTCAAGTTAATGGGCGAAATGCTATTAGTTGGGAAGACAAGTTTAGGTTGGATGTAGAGTATGTTGATCGAATTAGTTTCACTGGTGATTGGAAGATAATACTTCTTACATTCAAGAAGGTCTTTGTACGAGAAGGCATTAGTTCTGATACTGCAGTTACTATGGAAGCTTTTAAAGGGAATGAAAAGCATGAATGAAAATCTAAAAGAAAACCTTCTTATAATCGGTGCTAGTGGTCACGGAAAAGTGGTGGCTGATATCGCATTGAAAATGAAAAAATGGAAAAAGATAGCTTTTCTCGATGATGATGATACTCTTAAATCTTCACTTGGTCTTGATGTTATTGGAAAATCAAGAGACTCTGAAGATTTTATTGCTGAATGGGATATTTTTGTGGCTGTGGGCAATAACTCTACAAGAGAAAAAATTCAACTAAGCTTGAAAACTTTTGGTGCAACAATACCTGTGTTAATACATCCGAATGCAGTTATAGGCGAGGAAGTTGAGATAGCTTCAGGTACTGTGGTAATGGCGGGAGTAATTATTAACTCTTCAACTAAAATTGGAGAAGGTTGCATAATAAATACGGCTGCTACTGTTGATCATGATAATTTGATTGAGGATTATGTACATGTTTCTCCGGGGGTTAATTTGGCCGGGAGTGTTAAAGTTGCTCTTGGCTCTTGGTTAGGAATTGGTTCTGTTGCAATTCAAGGTGTAAAAATCGGAGGTAATACAGTTGTAGGTGCTGGAGCCGTTGTAGTAAACGAATTACCCGCTAACTGTGTAGCAGTTGGTGCGCCGGCGAAACCTATCAAATTTATTTATTAAGTTAGGCTCTAAGAAAATTTCCTTTGGGGAGTGTAGTAATTGAATGTGCTTTTTCTAACGTTATTAGATTTCGAGTCAATCGAAGAAAGTGGAATTTACACAGATTTGATGCGTGAATTTGTGAATAATAATCACGAAGTTTATATAATATCTCCTAGTGAAAAAAGAAACAACAAAGCTACAAAACTGATTGATAAAGAAACACATAAAATACTCAAGCCACAGATTGGTAATTTTCAAAAAACTAATATTATAGAAAAGGCTGTATCGACCCTTACTTTAGAATTTGTTTTTATGCGTTCTATCAAAAAGCATTTTACCAATATAAAATTCGATTTAATAATTTATTCAACGCCTCCTATCACACTACAAAAAGCAGTGGAATATATAAAAAATAGAGATGGAGCAAAGTCCTATTTGCTGTTAAAAGATATTTTTCCTCAAAATGCAGTTGATTTAGGCATGATGAGCAAAAAGGGAGTTAAAAGTATTCCTTATCGCCTCTTTAAATCAAAAGAAAAAAAGCTATATAATAGCTCAGATTATATCGGATGCATGTCACAAGCAAATGTAGATTTCTTGCTAAAAGAAAATCCAGAATTAAATAAAGATATCGTAGAAATTTGTCCTAACAGTATTACACCAGTCGAAATAAAAATAGACGAGATAATAAAGAATGATATTAGAAATAAATACAATATTCCTTTAGATAAAACAATTTTTGTATATGGGGGAAATCTTGGAAAGCCGCAAGGTATAGATTTCTTGATAAAGTGCCTGGAAATGAACAAGATCAATAAGGAAATATATTTTGTAATTGCAGGTTCAGGCACAGAGTTTGGTAAATTAAATTCTTATTTCGAAAACAACGCGCCAACTAACGCTCAATTGTTTCAACAATTACCTAAACAAGATTATGAAGTCTTAGCTAATTCCTGTGATGTAGGTTTAATTTTCTTAGATCACCGTTTCACAATCCCTAATTTTCCATCCCGGTTACTATCGTACATGCAAGCTTCAATGCCAGTCTTAGCGGCCACTGACCCTAATACTGATATTGGCCAAGTTATAACAGAAGGCGAGTTTGGATATTGGTGTGAGAGCAACGAAATTAAGGTTTTTAATCAGAAAGTAAAAAAATTAAGTGACAAAGATCTAAGAGAAAAATTCGGAAAGAATGCCAGGAAATACTTAGAGGAGAATTATACTCCTAAACATTCTTATGACATTATAATGAGTCATTTTAAAAAATAGAAAGAGGTTAAAATATGTTTAAGAATAAGACGTTGTTAATAACTGGAGGTACAGGCTCATTCGGAAATGCTGTACTTAATAGATTTCTAGATACAGATATTAAAGAAATTCGCTTATTTTCAAGAGATGAAAAAAAGCAAGAAGATATTAGAAAGCGCCTTAATAACCCAAAAGTCAAATACTATATTGGGGATGTAAGAGATATTAATAGTATTAATACAGCAATGAACAATGTAGATTACGTATTTCATGCCGCTGCACTAAAACAAGTTCCTTCATGTGAGTTTTTCCCAATGGAAGCAGTTAAAACGAACGTGTTGGGAACAGAAAATGTATTGAATGCTGCTATTCAGAATAACGTCAAAAAAGTTATTTGCCTTTCTACTGATAAAGCCGTGTATCCAATCAATGCTATGGGGATTTCCAAAGCAATGATGGAGAAAGTTACTGTCGCTAAATCGAGAACTGTGAGTGTGGATGACACAAATATTTGTGGTACTCGGTACGGTAATGTTATGGCATCACGTGGGTCAGTGATTCCATTGTTTATCGACCAAATTAAAGCAGGTAAGCCTTTGACTATCACCGATCCAGAAATGACTAGATATTTAATGTCGTTGGAGGATGCTGTTGAATTAGTTCTATTTGCTTTCTTAAACTCAAATCAAGGAGATATTTTTGTGCAAAAAGCTCCTGCTTCTACAATTGGTGAACTTGCACAGGCACTTAAAGAATTGTTTAAAGTTGATAATCCAATAGAAGTTATTGGAACTCGTCACGGTGAAAAATTATATGAAACTCTTCTAACAAGAGAAGAAATGGCTGTTGCTACAGATATGGGCGGCTATTACCGTATCCCTGCTGATAACCGTGACTTAAACTACAACAAATACTTCACTGAAGGTGAAGAAGAGATTTCAGAAGGGTGGGAGTACAACTCTCATAATACGCACCGTTTATCAATGCAAGAAATAAAAGATTTATTACTTACACTTAATGTCGTTAAAGTAGAACTGGAAAAAATGGGTGTTACGCAATGACAAAAATTTTAGTGACAGGTGCTAATGGATTTGTTGGTAAAAACTTGGTAGCAGAATTGAAAAATCAAGGTCATGAGGAATTGTATCTGTTTAATAGAGAGAATTCTAGCGAAGACCTTGAGAGATTTACAAAAGACTGTGATTTTGTCTATCATTTGGCAGGAGTGAACCGCCCTGTAAATGAAAGTGAATTCATGGAAGGGAATCAAGGCTTAACTTCCCAATTGCTCCAGTCTCTTATAAAAAATGAAAACAAAGCGCCAGTATTGATTACTTCTTCCATACAAGCTGAAAAAGATAATCCATATGGTCAGAGCAAAAAAGCTGGAGAAGATGAAGTATTTGCCTATTCAAGAGAAACAGGTGCAGACGCTTTTGTGTATAGATTACCCAACTTGTTTGGGAAATGGAGTAAACCAAATTACAATACGGTAGTGGCTACATACTGCTATAACATAGCGAGAAATTTGGATATCCAAGTAAACAATCCAGAAGTTCTTCTTGAATTGGCGTACATTGATGACGTAATGGCGGAATTTTCGAAAGCATTGGAAGGCAATCCAACTATCATTGACGATTACTGTACTATCCCAGTTACTCATAGCATTAAATTGGGTGAATTAGCTGACCTGATTAGAACCTTCAAAGTAAGTAGAACATCTTTAGCAGTTCCTGCAATGAGCGATGTCCTGACGAAGAAGTTGTACAGTACTTACTTGAGTTTTTTGCCTGAAGAATCTTTTTCTTATGATTTGAAGATGAATGTCGATAATCGTGGGTCTTTTACGGAGTTTCTCCGCACACCGGACCGCGGTCAAGTTTCAGTGAATATATCTAAACCAGGTATCACTAAAGGAAACCATTGGCACCATACTAAAAATGAAAAGTTTCTGGTAGTAAGCGGAAATGGGTTAATTAGATTCAGAAATATTGATTCAGAAGAGATTATCGAATACTACGTGAATGGTGACAAACTGCAGGCTGTTGATATTCCAACAGGATATACACATTCGATCGTTAACGTAGGAGAAACAGACTTAGTCACAGTTATGTGGGTGAATGAAAGCTTTGATCCTGAAAAGCCGGACACTCATTATTTGGAGGTTTAAAAATGAAAAAGTTAAAAGTGATGACTGTAGTGGGAACAAGACCCGAAATTATCAGACTTTCAGCAGTCATAAATAAGTTAGAGGAATCTAATGCAATTGATCATATATTGGTACATACAGGTCAAAACTATGATTATGAATTAAATGAAGTTTTCTTTGAAGACTTTAACTTGAGAAAACCAGATTATTTCTTAAATGCAGCGAATGGTACAGCTGTTGAAACAATCGGAAATATTCTTGTGAAAATTGATCCTATTCTGGAAGAAGTTAAACCGGAAGCACTTCTTGTACTTGGAGACACAAACAGCTGCTTATGTGCAATTGCTGCTAAAAGAAGACAAATTCCTATTTTCCATATGGAAGCAGGAAACAGATGTTTCGATCAGCGAGTACCAGAAGAAACGAATCGTAAAATCGTAGATCATACTGCTGATATAAACCTAACCTACAGTGATATTGCCAGAGAATATCTTTTGAGAGAAGGATTGCCGGCAGATCGCATTATAAAAACAGGGAGTCCGATGTTTGAAGTTCTTAATTCAAGAAAAGAAGATATTGAGAACTCAAATATAGTCGAGAAATTAAATCTTGAAGAAGATAAATATTTTGTAGTATCGGCTCATCGAGAAGAAAATATTAGTTCTGAGACAAACTTTATAGATTTATGTGAAAGTCTAAATGCGATTGCAGATCAATATGGTTTGCCAATAATTATTAGCACTCATCCTAGAACACAGAAAATGATTGATGCTAAAAGTATAAAATTCAATTCGCTAATCAAGACTATGAAACCTTTAGGGTTTAATGATTATGTCAAACTGCAAATGAAAGCTAAAGCGGTTTTGAGTGATAGTGGAACAATAAGTGAAGAGTCTTCTATTCTTGGTTTTAAAGCTTTAAATATTAGACAGGCCCATGAGCGGCCAGAGGCTATGGAAGAGGCATACGTAATTATGACTGGGCTAGAAAAAGTGAGGATTTTACAAGGATTGATAGTTTTAGAAACTCAGAAGAGGGATACTTTAAAAAATATTAAAGATTATTCTATTTCAAACGTTTCAGAGAAAGTTTTAAGAATACTCTTATCGTATACGGATTATATTAATAGAATTGTCTGGAGAAAAAATGAAAATAGTCGTTAATAATATTGCTGCTAGCACAAGTGGAGCCTTATCCATATTACATAGTTTTTATGATTATATAAGATTAGAATCTGACAAAGAAATCGAATGGATATTCCTTTTAAATGATAACTATATTGAAGAAACAAAAAATATAAAAGTTATTATACTAAAAGATGTTAAAAAAACATGGATTAGAAGATTAACATTTGATTGTTTTACAGGAAAAAAATTAGTTTCAAAATTAAAACCTGATATAGTTTTTTCTCTTCAAAATACTATTTTTTTTGGCGTGGATTGTCCACAAGTATTGTACGTGCATCAATCGATACCATTTCAGGATGAAAAAAAATTCTCGTTTTTAAAACCAGAAGAGAGAATTCTTGCAGTGTATCAACATATTATAGGAAGAATGATAATAAAATCTATAAAAAAAGCCGACAAGATAATTGTGCAAACTATTTGGATGAGAGAAAGAATAATTAGAAAAACTAATATAAATCCAAGGAAAATATTGTCTTTTATGCCACCACAAGTAAACAAAGCTGAGAGCAAATTTGGATTATCGTATAGTAATACTACTTTTTTCTATCCTGCACAAGAGATTTTGTATAAAAATCATGAATGTATATATAAGGCAAATAATGAATTAAAACAAAAAGGTATAAGAGAACACGAAATTATTCTAACCATCGATCAAGAAAAAACAGAAAAAAATATTTCTTTCATAGGTAAAATTGAGCAAAAAGATGTTATGGAATATTATAGTAGAACTACCTTAGTGTTTCCGTCGTATATTGAGACTGTTGGTCTTCCTTTAATTGAAGCCAGAGAGATAGGATCAATAATACTTGCAGCAGACTGTCCATATGCAAGAGAAGTTCTTGGTAATTACGAGAACGCTTATTTTTTTAATCCGTTTAGCCCGAAAGAATTAGCGATATTAATGGAGAAAGTGTTAAACTCAGAAATAAAAAAAATAGAAGTTGAAAAAAAAGTTGAAAAAACCATTAATAGCTGGCAAGAAGTGATTAAAGTTATCAAACAAGAAATAGGAGAAGTATAATGAAAATACTATGGTTAACAAATATTCCTTCGCCATATAGAGTCGATTTTTTTAATGAATTAGGATCTCAGTGTGAATTAACAGTTTTATTCGAAAAAAGTACTTCTAGCGAAAGGGACACAAGCTGGGCTAATTTCCATTTTCACAAATTTACTGGTGTAATATTAAAAAATATTAGTATGGGAAGTGATAAAGCTTTAAGCTTAGAACAATTGAAGTATATAAAGAATGAAATGTTTGATCATATTATTGTATCTAATCCCTTTACACTTACGGGTATTATCACTACCCATTTTATGCGCATGAAAAATATATCTTTCTCAATTGTTAGTGATGGAGGGATGAGTAAATATGAGAATAAGTTTAAAATAGCTTTTAAAACAAAAGTATTGAAAGGAGCTACATTTTATTTTAGCACTGCTAAATCTCATGACGAGTATTATATGAAATACGGTGTCAATATTGAAAAGATTGTTAGATATCCTTTTACTTCATTGCATACAGAAGATATCTTGGAAAAGCCAATTAATATATCGGATAAAAATATATTGAAAGATCAGTTGAATATTAAAGAAGAGAAAGTGATTTTGTCTGTTGGACGTTTTATACCAAGCAAGGGAATAGATGTATTATTGAAATCTTTTAAAGGAATGCCAGATAATTACGGCCTTTATGTTATTGGTGGCGAAGCAACACAAGATTATACGGAAATGAAAAAAAAATTAGAATTAACTAATGTTCATTTTCATGGATTTAAAAATAAGCACGAATTAAAAGAATATTATATGTTGAGTGATCTCTTTGTATTACCCACAAGAGGAGATATTTGGGGACTTGTAATCAATGAAGCCATGGCTGCTGGATTACCTATAATAACTACAGATAAATGTGTAGCAGGTGTGGAATTAATTGAAGAAGAAATAAACGGTTATATAGTCCCTGTGGATAATACTATAGAGATGAATAGGCTAATTAAGAAAGTTCTTAATGATAATGTACTAAGAGAAAAAATTGCTAAAAATAATTTAGAGAAAATTAGAGAATATACAATCCAGAAGATGGTTAATAAACATATAACTATATTTAATGCATTATTAGGAGTGAACAATAAATGAAAGTTTTATTTATTGGAAGTGTTTTAAAAAATGAAGATGCAAACAAACATCGGGGGATTTCAGTAGCGGGGAATAAGATGCAAATGGGAATCATTAAAGCTTTATATAAGAAATATCAAGATGATTTATCAATAATAACTAGTTATCCTATTGCATCTTTTCCAACTGAGAGTAAAATTATTATAAAAAATGAAATAATAGAACTAGCTGAAAATATTTATTCAAGAAAAGTACCATTTATTAATATATTTTTACTAAAACAGTATTCAAAAATTATTAACACTTATAAGTACATTAAAAATTGGATGAAAGAAAATAATGGCGAAGAGAAGATGATAATATGCTATAATGCATTTCCTCATATTTCCCTTCCGATTTTATGGGCAACAAAGTATAGTAAAGTAAAAACTATATGCCTTGTAGCAGATTTACCAATTGATGGGGTTGTAAAGTTTAAGAATATTAAAGGTATAGCTGCAAAAATTGAGTCTGAGAGTACTAAGAAAAATATTAAAAAGTTTGATCTGTTAGCAGTTTTAAATGAAAGTGCAGCTCGAAAATTTTCGCCAACTTCACAATACGTTGTGATTGATGGAGGTTTTGATTTAGATGAAACACCTTTAATTCCTTGTGGCGGTCAATGGTTAGATTCAGAAAACGAAAAATTAAGAGTAATGTTCAGTGGTTTATTAACCGAGTATAATGGAATTCAAAACTTAATAGAAGCTGCCAAATTAGTTAAAAACAACAAATTTATCCTAGATATTTATGGAGATGGGCCACTAACTGATTATGTTCGAGAAGCAAGTATAAAAAATCCTAAGATTAATTATATGGGTAGAGTTTCAAACTCAGAAATTATGAAATTACAACATACATCCTCTTTGTTAATTAGTACTTTAGACCCTGAACATCCCGTCGCTAAAGTGGCGTTTCCATCTAAAATCGTTGAGTATTTAGTTAGTGGCACCCCAGTTTTAAGCTCTAAGGTAAATAGTCTATCATCATCCTATTTAAAGCATATGTATGTGTTTAATGATATGAAACCGGACAATATTGCTAAGGAAATAGATATAATTCTTTCCAAAGATAAAAGTGACCTTATTGAAATTTCTAGTAATGCTAGAAAATTTATTCTAGATAATAAGAATTGGGAAGTCCAAGTTGATAAAATTATTAGTGCCGTTAAGTAGTCAAGATACAATATTAGGAGATACTAAATGCTGAATATAAATTTCAAAAAAAAATTAAAAGTTAGTTACTCATGGATAACTGTTTTAATTATTGCTTTTCTTGTTTATTTTAATCATTCCACTTTTTATGCATCTGTAAATACTAGTTTATTGTTGCCCATTTACATTGTTACAATAACAACTGGCTTATTATTTATCTATAAAATTGTAGTACTTAAATGTAAAATAGATGTTAAAGTCACTGTAATTTTTATAGTATTAGTTACAATTATATTAATAACAATGTTATTCAATTCTGATTACACTGGTGGTAACGGAGTAGTGATTTTAGGGTTAATAATTGGTTATTTTTCAGTCCATATTTTTACTCTTGAAGAATTTGCGGATAAATATGTGAAAATAATAATTTTTCTAGCTATCTATTCTCTACTTGCTAATTATTTTTTTAGACCTATAACATTTAATATGCCTAATTCTATATTTCCTATTGTGTTGAATCCTAACAATCTTGTGTTCGTCGATGCTCGTTTTAGTGTATTAATAAATGATATCAATTATTACCGTAATTTTGGAATTTTTGGTGAACCAGGTTTATATCAAGTTTTTTTAAATCTAGCTTTAATATTCGAGCTATTTTATAAAAAGAATAAGATTAGTTTTTTTAATGTCTCCGTAATTTATATTACAACGATCACCACATTTTCTCCTCCAGGCTACATAGTTGGAACACTCATAATTTTATTGTTTTTCATATCAAAAAATAAATCTTTATCAAAAGAAAAACTAATAGAAAGTAAGAAAAAGTTATTCTACATAATTAGCACAGTTATATGTATTCTACTCATCTTTTTCCTTACAAATGATGTATTCTCATATATGTTCTCCCAGTCAAGTGATAAATTATTTATGAAAGAATCTTCTTTTCAGGGGAGAACAGGAGCGGTTTTAGGAAATCTTTCTGTTTGGATGCAAAGTCCTTTTTTCGGAAAAGGAATAACTGGTGGAATAAGTGAGTCAGTTCAAAATATGGCTAGTATAACAACACATAATACAAGTACTATTGGTGCGTTATTAGTTATTTTTGGTCCTATATTTACATTTATATATATATATTCATTTTTTAATTTATTTCAAAAATTCAAGCAAGGTTTGATAGTTTCTATAGGGTTGTTGATTGCTATAATGATTTCAATTAACACCCAATTATTAATATACAACGAGTTAATATATTTATTTGTTTTTTTAGGCTTAGTCAATAAAAGAAGTGTTTAGGAGTTTTTAAATGAAAAAAGTTTTAATAGTTAATCATACTGGATATTTGGGTGGAGGGGGAGTAAGTCTCTTACATATAGTAGAATCTTTTGGTTTAATGCCCGAAAAATATAAATTAGAAGTATATTGTCCTTTTCTCCCACCAGATATGTGTAATCTTCTAGAAGAAAAAAACATTAAAGTTTTTAAAGCAAAAACTAATCCAACAATAATTTCGCATTACAGTGGAAATGATAAACCTATAATTAACAGACATAATTTAATAAATATAATAAATCTAATCAGAAAAAATGGCTGGCATGAATTAGAAGAAGTAATAAAAAATTCAAATCCAGATATAGTTGCTTTTAATTCTATGACGCTTTGTTGGATGGGTAAACTAGTGAAAAAACTTGGAATTAAGACCGTATGTTTCCATAGAGAGACGTATGCAAAAGGAACGTTCGGAATTAGAACAAGATATATAAAGAAGTGCATTCGAAACCATTTTAATGCCGTTGCTTTTATTTCCAATAATGACATTGAAGAAACTGGGCCGATAGCAGGGCATGCACAATTAATCACTGATAAAGTAAAAGTATCTATTGATAATGAGTTAACTAAAAAGCTCAAGTTATTTGAAATCCTTGATGATACAGATTCTGTAGATAAAAAATTAATATACTTGGGAGGAGCTAATCGGCTAAAAGGAGCGCATATTATCTTAAAAGCATTAATTGAACTAAAGGATCAAAACGTAAAATTGATATTCTTAAAGTTTGATGGTTGTAAAGAAGTAAGAAAAATTAAAGATTATAACTCACTAAAACATAAACTAAGATATATTTTGAATATGGATTATGAAGCCAAATTAATGAAATTAATCGATAAGAATGATTTATGGGAAAAAATTATATTTATTCCTACTGTTGTTAACCCAGAAGATTATATTCGGTCTTCAGACATATTAGTTTTTCCTGCCACCTCAGCTCACCAGTCTCGACCATTATATGAAGCAGGTGTTGCCAGGGTTCCTATAATATTAACAGATTTTAAACAAACCAGGGAATTTGCTAAGGATAATTTTAATTGTTTGACCTTTAAAAATCACGATTACAAAGACTTATCTAAAAAAATTCTTCAGTTAATGGAAAATGAAGAAGTAAGTTATAAAATTATCGAAAATAACTATAATCAAACTATCAAATATCATAACTTCAAAGACATGGCTAATGAAATTGATTTGTTGTGTACTAAAATATATTAAAGTAAAGTTATTAATCTTCATTTTATGTAATTTTAGATTGAATAGTAATCTAAATTATATAAGTGTTCATTAGAATACTTTTAAGTGAAATTAATTAAGATTGATTATTTACTATTCTAAGGTTTATTTAATTTACCCGATTAACAGGTATTTAAGTCTGAATAAAATATCATCATTTTAGTATTGTTAAGTATCCAATTTAGCTTATTTAAATAATATCGAAAATTATGTATCATATTGAATTAAAGATTTTTAGCAATATTAAATATGCAAGTATTAAGGAGATTAGCATGAAAAAAAAAGCGGTAGTTGTAAGTTTCTTTAATAGTAGTAATTTAGGAGATTTAGCTTTAAGCCTTGCTATTGAAAATCTAGTTAAAAAAAATGGATATGAAATAATAAAATATGATTTTCCAACTACTTCAAAAATAGGAAATAATATTGAAGAAACCACGTTTAATGAAACTATATTAATAACTAATTTTTTTAGAAATAAATTAGGGAAAATAAGAAGGTCGTTAAATAGAAGTATAGGACCGTTAAAAGTAGAAAAAGTTAATTATTATTTAAACATACACTTCTTTAAAAAATGGAAGGTCTTTTCTGTTGATTTAAAATCAGCTGATGTATTGATCTTGGCAGGTGGAAATATGGTTATGGACATTAGTAAAGAGTTGGCTATTCCAAATTGGTCCACTATTTTTCATACCTACTCTAAACTTGCAAAAAAATACAATAAGCCTCTTATTGTATCATTTATAGGAGCTGGGCCAATAAATTACGAATTTAATAAAAGGACATTTGGAAAAGCATTAAATTACGCAAAAAAAATATCTGTTAGAGATTCTCTTTCAGTTGATGTTTGTAATGAAATTTCTCCGAATAAAAAAATATTGCAAACGGTTGATCCAGTTTTTTCCCTCGAAATTTTCAAAAGTGAAGAAAGAATACAACTTTTAGATAATACTAGTGTTTATAAAGTAGGGGTTTGTATATTAGGAGAACATTGTTTTCCTTCTTTGGAAGAATATCAGTTATATGTAAAAGATATTTTAAAATTTATTATTAATTTTGAAAAGCACATACCGAAGAATATTAAAAAAGAGTTTCTTCTTTTTTCTACGGAAACTGCTGATTATCAATCTGTCGAAGAAGTATATAGTAAGTTAAGCTTGGAGTCTGATATAAATGCCGCTATCATTAAAGTTAATAAATTCGATGATATTGTTGAACTGTACGGACAACTCAATTTTTTAATGGGAGGAAGAATGCACTCCTTAATATTTGCCCAAATTTGTTTATTACCTTATATTGGGGTTATTTGGCAAGATAAATTAACTGGTTTTGCAAAAGTTACTGATTCTGAAAAATATCTTTTCAATATAAAAGAAATATATGAAAAAGATAGTGTTTTTTATAAAAACCTGTACTCTTTGAGTATTAACCCTAAAACTTTTATAGACATGGAAGTTACAAACAAAAAGCTTAGAGATGTCGTGAATAAGGAAACTTTTTAATATGTTTACACATGCATATAAGGGGATGCGGGAATAATATTATGAGTAAATATAAAAAATTAGTTAATAACTCAGCAATTTTTGCTATCGGAAATTTCGGTTCTAAATTTATAGGCATATTGATGTTACCGCTTTACACTCATGAATTGACTCAAGCAGAATACGGACAAATTGAACTTATTACGGTAACACTATCACTAATAATACCCTTATTAACTTTAACAATAGTAGAAGCAATTGTAAGGTTTAGTCTTGAAAAAAAGCCAAATAGATATAATGAAGTGATCAGTAATTCTTTACTTATTATTTTATGTAGTTTCGTATTGCTGCTTCTACTATATCCTTTATTAAGCCAGATTGAGTTTATTAACAATTTTTTAGGATACTTTTATATTTTATATATAGTACAAGCTTTACAAGGAGCTGTTAAACAGTTTACAAGATCTATAAATCTTACTAGTGTATTTATGGTGAGTGATTTAATTTTAACTGCAAGTCTTGCCATATTTAATATAACCTTTTTAGTTTTTTGGGATTTAGGTATCGAAGGATATCTGCTGTCCTTAATATTAGCATATTTTATAAATTTTTTGTTTTTACTAGTAAAATCTAAAGCCTATCTCTTCGTAAATATGAAATACTTAAATAAGAAATTAATTATATCTATGATATTATATTGTTTGCCATTAGTTCCAAACAATATAATGTGGTGGGTTATTAATATTTCGGATAGATATTTAATTGCTTATTACTTAGGATTAAGTTCGAGTGGCTTGTATGCTATTGCAAGTAAAATTCCAATGTTAGTATCAAGTATGAGCTCCGTTTTCTTTAATGCGTGGCAAATATCCGCCATTGAAGAATCAGAAAATGATGGAAAAGAAGAATTTTACTCAAAAGTTTTTGCAACCTTTTTCTTTGTTATGGTAACTATTGCATCGATTTATATATCTTTTAATAAGCAAGTGATAAGTATAATCGTTGACTCCAGTTATTACGAAGCATGGAAATATATTCCTATTTTAATTATGGCTGTAGTTTTCTCTAGTTTTGCTAGTTTTATAGGAACAAATTATGTAGCGATGAAAAAAACTAAAGGTGCATTTTATTCTTCTTTGGTAGGGGGAATAGTAAATGTCCTTTTAAATCTTATACTCATACCCCAAATTGGCTTGTATGGTGCTTCCATCTCAACTATGATAGGCTTTCTTGTAATGTGGATTTATAGAATATTTGACACAAAAAAATATGTTGTAATTGAATATCCGTCGATTCGCATTGTTTTCTCAATTGTCCTACTTTTTATTCAAATTATAATAGGATACCTTCCATTAACATTTATTATTAGTTTATTATTAAACTTAATAATGCTAAGCGTAATAATTTTAGTGGGTTTAAAATTTATTAGCGAACCAGCTAGAATTATACTTAACAAACTTTTTCTTAAAAGGTACTTTACGAAATGATCAAATCTTGGAGTATATAATCTAACTCATATCTTAGATTCGCTTCGAACACAAACAGTACCACCCACATAAGAATATGAATAGTGTAAAGAGACTATTTATATCAAAAGCATCTAATAGTAAATACCTTATGTAACATCGCTTAATGTACTAAATACGTGGTGAAATTGCTTTGATTTCATTCCTATTTTTTTAATACTGTAGTGCTTCTTCAATTTCTTTATTCACTATGTTTTATCAAAAAATTCGATGATCATAATTTGCGCTTCAAATTACGGAATGTATTATTATCAAAATAAACTAAGGTGCAGTAAAGGCATTAAATGTGAAAATGGGATTTTAATACAAAGGATATATTTATAACGATATTAACAGAGGCTTTTCAGTGTAAACAAGCACATCTCCTTTAATTGATGCTTGATTTATATGTGAAACAAAGTAAATACAATCTAAGGAGAAACTTATATGAGTAAGATTTATTTAAGCCAATTAGATGAAAGGAATTATTTAACAGCTCTAAAAGCATTTGCTGTACTTAGTATTGTTTCTGCGCACTCGGGTTACGTAAGCGCTAATACATACGAGTTAAACATTGTTTTTTCTTGGATATTAAATCAATTTGGGAGTATCGGAGTAGGAATTTTCTTTATAATATCGGGATATTTATTTTATAAGAATAAATATTCAATAGATGCTTTTTTTAAAAAGAAGTTAAACACAATTTTTATTCCGTGGATTTTAACGGGCACGATGGTTTATCTATATGTGACTTTAAGAAAAAGCGAAGTTACGATCGAAGGATTGCTAAATTTTCTCTCAGGTAATGGTAGTTATTTGTATTATCTTACACTTTTAGTTGTCTTTTACTTAGTTTTTTTCTTTACTTCTAAAAACAATATATTTGTACTAAGTATTTTGATGTTATCATGTTTAAGTATTTTACTAACCGCTATGGGTTTCTTCAATGAAATCAATCCGTTTCTAAATCCATTTAACTTTGCTTGGTACTTCTGCTTAGGATTATTTATTGCAAGTAATAACTTGCTTATGAAAGTCGCAGAAATATGCAGTAAATATAAATACTTTTTCTTAGTGATATATATATTATTGTTAATTATTATAAAAACCTTTAATCTATCTTCAGGATATTGGGGTATATCTTCTTTAGTTATTCAACCAATTTCAATTGCTCTAATTTTTGGGCTTGCTAATTTTTCATTTGTATATAATAAAAATTTTTTAATTTTAGGAAAAGAATCATTTTCAATTTATTTATTGCATATGCCAGCAGCTGGTTTAATAGCTTTTATTTTCAATATTTATAATTTGTGGTTACTTACATTATTAAGACCATTCATCGTTATTGTAATTACTTTAATTTTAATATACTTATATAAATATTTGGATGACAAATTCAATGTGAGTAAATTTACCAATGGTCTAATCGGTGTTAGATAATTTTTATAGATTAGATAAATTTGCGCCCCCGTGTCAGAGACAATTCCATCTATGCAAAACAAATGCATGCCCAAAATGCCGCATCGAGGAACCTTAAGGGTTTCAAGATGCGGCTTTGTCATGTTTATAGGGAGTGCTAAATAATCAGATCTGTGTCGAACACAGAGACCATTTGGGTAGTTGCGAAAGCGGAACGGGGAACGTTCCCCAATGGCCAATCGTATGATTCAATCAAGAATAACCGGCTGGCTGGAAGAGTTGAATGGAATCCGGCAGACGAAGATGTACCGTTGCTGATGGTTGACGGCAACTCGTATACTTGGGAAGAAATCGGCAAGATGCTGATGGCTTTTGAAGGGTTTCAAGTGAAGCTTAATATGGTGGATCCGTATGAGGCGATCGAGTGGGAATAGAGAGGGCACCTGCTCAATTTCCGGTTAATGAGCAGATAAAGACAGAAACCTCCACTTTTCACAGGTTCGTTATCGTACTATTCTAAATGGTTTACCCGATGTGCGATTCTGGAAGCAGTCCTAGGTGAAAATCCCTCCTATATTAATATAAAAAGTTTCTTGAATTCCGTTTGAAATTGGTGGAACTAGGGAACTAATTGATATCTTGAGATAGCATAGGGGGAACGCAGGTGGAACGTTTTTTGCAGGGGGTTGCTGATTTTTCAGCTTGGTTATGGGGGATTCCGCTCATCACCATGCTGCTGGTATCGGGTCTTTATATGACCGTAAAACTTGGATTTTTTCAATTCCGTTATTTTTGCTATATTGTCGGACAGACGTTCGGCAGCGTATTTAAAAAACCGAAAGGGGAAGGGACGGTCACTCCGTTTCAGGCGCTGACGTCTGCTTTGTCTTCCACCATCGGAGCAGCGAACATTGTCGGTGTGCCGGCGGCGATTATGTTCGGTGGGCCGGGAGCGATTTTTTGGATGTGGGTCATTGCGCTGATCGGCATGGCGCTCAAATTCGCTGAAAGTGTACTCGCGGTGGAGTACCGCGAGAAAAATAGCCTGGGCGAGTTTGTCGGAGGTCCCATGTATTATATGACTAAAGGCTTGAACATGAAGTGGCTGGGCATTTGGTTTTCATTTGCCTTGATGATTGAGTTGATCCCGAGCATCATGGTCCAAGGGAATTCCATCGCGACTACCGTAGAAGCGACGTTCAACATTCCGTTGTTGTGGACGGGGATTGCGACCGCTTTCCTTGTATCCATTGTTGTTTTCGGTGGCATCAAGCGAATCGGTAAGGTCACAGAAATTTTCGTTCCCTTTATGGCATTGATTTACGTCGGTGGCGCGATTGTGATTTTGTTGATGAATATCAGTGCCGTGCCCGAATTCTTTATGCTGATTTTCAGCAATGCCTTTTCGCCTGCACCTGTTATGGGCGGTTTTGCCGGGGCAGCGATTGTGGAAGTGATCCGGTGGGGATTTGCCCGCGGTCTTTATTCAAATGAAGCTGGACTGGGTACGGCCCCGATTGCCCATGCAGCTGCCATGACAGATCATCCTGTTCGACAGGGGTTCTGGGCAGTCATTGGCGTGGTTGTCGATACGCTGATTGTCTGCACGGCAACCGCTTTTGTTATTTTGTCTTCGGGTGTTTGGACGGAAGATGGGGCAATGGAAAATTCCTCTGCTTTGACGAGCCTGGCATTTGAATCTTATTTCGGCCAATTCGGTGCAGTTCTCGTGACCATTTCACTGATTTTCTTTGTCCTCTCCACGATTTTGGTGGTTATTTTCTACGGCGCCAAACAGGCTGAGTTCCTGTTTGGCACGAAAGCGTCTTATGGCATGCAAGTGGTGTATATCCTTGCGGTTGTTCTGGGCGCGGTCGGAGCAGCAGAAGTGATCTGGGGATTCCTCGATATCATGCTGGCAGCTATCCTGATTCCAAACGTCATCGCCATCTTGCTGTTGAGCAAAAAAGTGAAAGCCTTGACCACCGAGTTTTTCACATCGGATCAGTATTACATAAAAGACCAAAAAGAGAAAAAACGAAACAAAGAGAAAAAAGCAG
Source organism: Planococcus sp. SE5232 (assembly GCF_050686535.1). Lineage (NCBI taxonomy): Bacteria > Bacillati > Bacillota > Bacilli > Caryophanales > Caryophanaceae > Planococcus > Planococcus sp. SE5232. The sequence continues at coordinate 986,632 of NZ_JBOGCP010000001.1, forward strand.
CAAGCGCGGGTTACGATTCGTAACATAAGTTCCGCGTCAAAAGCCTTGAATTCCCGAAAAGGGGAGTTCGAGGCTTTTTTGCTGGATTGCCCTTCGGAGAGGAGGGAATGATTACATTTTGTGGGTGCCAAGCACATAAACAATTTACCAAAAATAAATATGTATTTATTAGGAGAAATAAAAAAGCCGCGTCCCTGTGTCCCACACAATTCAGTTTATACACAAATGTTGGATGCCATAAATGCCACATCGAGGAACCCCGACGGTTTCGATGTGCGGCTTTGTCATGTTTATGGGAAGTGCTAAATAGTCATAACTGTTCCGCACACAGTGGTTAACCCCCTATTCTAAATGATTTTGACATTACCCGACAATTGCTTATGAAAGAACAACCAATCCTGAGGATACAAAAATCATGGGATTGGTTGTTTATTTTTTATGCAGGAATCGGAATTACGTGGAATTGTCCATTTTCAGGGAACCATAAATAGAGGGTGGAGACGTCCTTGCAGGCCGCCGATATAAGGAAAAACCGTTGCATTTATTGCCATGAATTTTACTTTTATTTTATTTGTGTAAAAGGGGATTTAAAAGAAGGAGAATCGGTTATGTATGGAGAAACTAACTTCAATCTTCCGGTGCTGAAATCCTTGGAGCCATTGAACTCATGTAGCTTGCCAGTAGGATATTAAGGAGGATGACCTATGCCGAGCATAAAAGACAAGGGAGACTATCTCGAAATTACAACAGGAGCCTCGAGGGTGATTTTTACGAAGCAGTGCAAACTCACAAGGACGATCAATGACTTGCTCATTGGAATATTCTTTGTGTTCGGCAGCTTGCTCAATTTTCTCAACGCAGTTGAATTCTATGGCAATATGCTGTATCTACTCGGCAGTTTAATCTTAGCCAGCCGCGCCGTCTGCAGCATTAGAGAAAACATTCGGGTGGAGCATGAAGTAAAGCAGACAAATTTTGACGAAACGAGTATTTGAAGGGTGAGGTTTGAGAATGGAAAGATGCATCCGGTTTCGGGCTATAAGAAGTAAAGCTGGATGTTGAAAAGCCATTTCAGCGGACTTGCGGGTCTGCTGAAATGGCTTTTCTCTTTATCAACTATTGTTAGGGCAGCTTCAGCTGATGTCTGAAACAGCGAATTGTTCTACAAAATACTTCTGTGTAACGCAGGAAAAGTCAGTTAAGACTTCTGGAGAAAGCCGTGCTTAATCGGCAATTTCTTCCTCCTCTGCAATCACTTGGTTCAATGCCTGGACGAACAGTTCGGTCGGCTGCGCGCCGGTGAGTGCATATTTCTTGTTAATCAGGTAGAACGGGACACCGTTGACTCCTATCCGGCGGGCTTCCTGCTCATCCGCGCGAACGGCATCCGCCATTTCATCGCTTGCAAGCATTTGTCTGACTACTTCTCTGTCCAAACCCACTTCTGCTGCCAATTCCGTCAAGGTTTCGTGATCACCGATGTGCTTGGATTCAGTGAAGTAGGCACGCAGGATCCGTTCAGTCATCTCTTTCATCAACCTATGTTCTTTCGCAAACAAGGTTAAGCGATGGGCGTCAAATGTGTTCGTCAAAATCAGTGTATCCATTTGGTAATCCAATCCGATCTCGCTCGCCATTTGTACTATGTTTTGCGTATTTGCTCTCGCTTGTTCGAGGCTCATGCCATATTTATTGGCTAACTTCTCATACATATTCTCTTTTACGTTGCGCTCCATCGTCGGGTCCAGTTCGAAACTTCTATACGTTACTTCAATTGGATGATCAATCTTCTGAATGGCGTCTTCCAGACGCCGTTTGCCAATATAGCAAAACGGTCAAGCAAAGTCGGTCCACATTTCAATTTGCATGGTTATCCCTCCCATCTAGTAGTTAACTATAAGAATATAAGAAACGCGGGGTTTTTACACGTAATTTCAATTAAGGAAGCCTAACAGGGTATCCCTGTATGAGATGCCGTTGCAGTTATCCAAAGATATTGTATGGAAAATCTGGAAATCCATAACTGGATAGGATTCTTTCTTTTTTTACATCTTTATGCAATTGGCAGAACCGGCTTCTTCTTTTATTGTTAGGAGAGTCGAATAATTGAAAGAGGTGGCTGTGGTGTCAAAATGTCAGGATTGTCAACAAAATGAGGTATTTGTCCACTTTGGTGAGGAAACTCTCTGCCTGGAATGTTACAACGGACGGATGGCAAAGCAGTTGGGATTGCAGCAATCAGTTATCCGGAAGGGGTCGCCATTCGTGATGGGTTGGGAGAAGTTCATCATTTTCAATTGCGTAAACGCCTGGATCCAATCGGTATTTTCATGGAAGCGGAAGAACTGAAACCCGAGAGATATCACTTTAAGCTGCAGAGAGATTTATATTGTGACCAAGGGAGACTGCTTTTGGAGCTGATTGCGAAAACTGAACGGGGAATAGCTGAAAAGTATGTGGACAAGCGAACGTTTCCCAATGGCCAATCGTATAATTCGATCAAGAACAACCGGCTGGCTGGAAGGGTTGAATGGAATCCTCTGGATGGAAGACGTGCCTTTGCTGGTGGTTGACGGAAAATCATATACTTGGGAAGAAATCGGCAAAATGCTGATGGCTTATGAAGGATTTCAGTTCAAACTTGAGATGATGGATCTGCATGAAGAGATCGAGTGGGAGCCGGATTCCAAGTGAAATTGCGTTCATGTATTTATTGGGTGTGTAAAGAGACATAACTAGTGGCTAACCTCCTTAAAAAAGCTGATTGCAAAAGAGCAATCAGCTTTCTTCTGTGTACACTATTCGACGTCGATCAATTCCTTCGTAACCGTGCCATCTACCTCCACGGATTTCACTTCGCCAAATCCTGGCACCATGTAGTAGGAGTAACCGTTCGTCTGAAATTCGTCCGGATCGGCTTCGACTGTCACTTCCACAGCGTTTGTGAACGTCTGGTACTCGGTTTCAACCGTTACGCCGACATCGGTGATGGTGTGCTGCGGCGCATACGGCGTATCGATATACCAGGTTTGACCGACTTCCGCTGGATATGCTAAGTGAATATAGTATTCTGATCGTGGGTAGCCGATTGTGTATTCTTCCCGGGTTTCGTTTTCCAGTATGTCATTCAGCAGCGTTCCATCCTCTTCATAAATGCTCCAAATGTAACCCATCGGAAAACCATTGCGTGACGGCACATAATTATAGGTGTGCCGGTGGATGTGTGCTTCGCCGTCGCCAGTATCGGTGGAGTATACATAGGTTTTTGTTTTATCTCTCAAATAAGAATCCTCAATCGTCGCGTCATTTTTAAATACCGGTTCAAGCCCGCGTGCTAAAAATGCCGAAAATTGAGCGCGTGTGATGTCCTCATTTGGACGAAACGTGTTATTCGGATAACCGATCGCGATATTGGCCGCCAGCATTCTTCGAATCGGCTCATACGCTTCCATATTCGATGAGACATCCGAGAAACTGATGTCCACGCTGAACGGTGTAATGAACAAGCGTGACAAAATAATCGCCATGTCGCCTCTGGTGATGGATTCATACGGGCGGTACGTCCCGTCCGGATAACCGCTGATTAATCCGGCTTCCGCAGCGGCTGCAATATAGCCGCTCGCTTGCTGATTTGAAGAGACGTCTGAGAAACGTGTATCTCGCTGCGTCCCGTCAAAATCTTTGACACGTCCAATCATGATTGCGGCTTCCGCGCGCGTCACTTCCGTATCAGGACGGACGGTGCCATCGGGATAGCCCGTCACAAAACCCCGATCCATCAAATAGCTGATTTCTTCATAAAACCTGTGAGATTCCGATAAATCGTCAGCCCCTGCTGCAGGATTCGCCAAAAAACCGAGTGACAGAAGCACTGCTGCTAGTACGATGGATTTTTTCAAACTCCCACTCCTCGCATTGTATTTTAGTTGCGTACCAAGCCGCAACTAATTCCCCATTTTTCTTGCTATACCCGACTCAGGTAGTGAAAAACAGGGAGCCGTTGAATTCGTCGAATCTCTTCAGGGAATAAAGCTCTATCCCTATGGACAGTATGATTCAAATTTCTACGAGCAAGAGACTAGCTCATTTGTTTGATAGTTAAAGTTGTATGGTACTTATTTACTGATAAATCGACTATTATTTAATACTTTTTTAACCATTGCCTGTATAAAATTAACTTAATTTGATATGATAAAGGTTCAGGCTAGTATCAAAATGATGCAGCTAATTTGGTAGTGAAGCAGTCTTGGGAGGCAAGGGTAATGAGCAAGGTAGAAAAGATGGATGTTGAAGATAAAAGCCTTCTGAAAAATGAAGAGTTCCAAACAGAAGCGATTTTCTATAAGCAGATGTTTGAAGTGATGGTGCAGAATGCATCTGTCAGCATGTATGTGTTAAAAGGAGAGGGATTTTCTTATGTGAATCGCCATTTCCGCGAATTGAGCGGTTATACGGAAGAAGAACTCATAAGCGGAGAAGTAACGATCAAAGAACTGATTCATCCGGAAGATTTGCCGATGGTGGAACAGAACATCCAAAAAAGAATGACAAACCAAGAGGTGACCAACCGCTACCGGGTGAGACTGAACAAAAAAGACGGAGAATTGATTCACATCGAAATCCAATCGACCCATTTCTTGGTGGAGGGAAAGATGATTTTATATGGCACAGTCTTCGATGTAACGGCAGAAGTCACTTCCAGCTTGTTGCTGAAAGAAAGTGAGGAACGGTTCAGATCTCTTTTCCAGAACAATCCGGATGCTATTTTCAGTTTTGATTTAGCTGGGAATTTTCTGGATGCCAATCCAGGATGCGAGCAGCTGACCGGGTTCCGAAAAGAAGAACTGGTGAATCGCTCATTTGCTCCTCTTATTGCGCCTGAAGATTTGCAGATTGCAGTAGACTATTTTGGCGAAGCGGCCCAAGGGGGGACGAACAGTCATGAAATCATCATTATCCGGAAAGATGGTCAACGCAGAACCGTCGAAATCACCAAGTTCGGCATGCATTCCGGTGGTGAAATAATAGGAGTTTACGGGATCGCCAAAGACATTACAGAAAAAATCGAACATCGGAAGCAAATGGAAGAACTTGTTTTCTTTGATTCGCTGACCAAACTGCCTAATCGTAAATTATTCGAAGATCGATTGGTAGAGGCATTAAATCGTTCGAAAGAGCAGGGACATCGGCCGGCTGTGCTGTTTGTGGATCTGGATCGCTTTAAGTTTATCAATGACTCGCTTGGACACCATTTGGGTGATGAATTCTTGAAGATCGTATCAAACCGATTAACGGAAAATATACGGGTTACAGATACGGTCGGTCGATTTGCGGGCGACGAATTTGTGATTTTATTGCCAAGCGCCAATGAAGAAGAGGCGGTGTTGCTCGCCAAAAGACTCAATAACGTCTTGTCTCAGCCGTTCGATGTCATGGGCCATTCCATTGCAGTGTCTGCCAGCATCGGCATTGCTTTCAGCGATGGTGAAGAGGACAGCGTGGACGGGCTGATCAAAAAAGCCGATACGGCCATGTATTACACGAAGAAACTCGGCAAAAATAATTACACGGTCTATACGAAAGAACTGGATCAAAAAACGGTCTATAAGCTGACGATCGAAAAGGATTTGAAGGAAGCGATCATCAACGATGAACTGTTCCTTCATTATCAGCCGATAAACGATTTAAAAACGGAAGAAATAAATGGGATGGAAGCGTTGATCCGCTGGAACCATCCTGTGCTGGGTGTGGTGCCGCCTGACCATTTCATTCCGATTTCTGAAGAAAGTGGACAGATCGTTCCCATCGGCAAATGGGTACTCCAAAAAGCCTGTTCTCAAAACAAGGCTTGGCAAGAACAGGGCATACTGCCTTTTAAAATTTGTGTGAACATCTCAACCATCCAACTGCAGCATCCTAATTTTGTAGATGCGGTCAAGGAAGTTCTGGAAGAAACCGGCCTTGCTGCAGAATGGCTGGAACTCGAAGTGACGGAAGGCATTCTTTTGGAAGACACGGTGAAATTACAGGAAAGCCTGCGGAATTTAAAGAAACTGGGCGTCTCGATTTCCATCGATGATTTCGGTACCGGCTATACCTCGCTCAGCTATTTGCGGCAGTTTTCGTTTGACCGGGTCAAAATCGACCGCAGCTTCATCAACGACATCAGCAAAGATTACAACCGGAAAGCCATTACCTCCACCATCATTTCTTTGGCCCACAAATTAAATATGAGTGTAGTTGCCGAAGGCATTGAAGACGATACTCAATTGGACTTTTTGAAAAGCGAGAATTGCGACAGCGGACAAGGATATTATTTCAGCCGCCCCTTGCCGGCAGAATTGCATGAGCTGGGTACGGATTCTAAAAAGCGTCAAGATGTATGGTCAGTCACTAAATCATAAGCGGATTGTGCAAGCAGGGATCGGAAGTTAAGCAGGAGAGAATGTAGGGGAAGGGAGCATCCAGGAATTCACAAGATTCCTGGGTGCTCCTTTTATTTAGGTTAACTGGAGCGTTTAGACTTTATTGACGTTAACATGAATGATCAGAAAACATAGTAAACTTATTGGAGTGGAAAATGGTAAACTCTACTAAGCAGAGTTAAACAAATTTAATTTGCCAGTGACAGTTGTTTTGAGAACTGCCATTTGGATTGTCCATTGAAGCGAAAAAAGAACGGATGGTGGCATTCGATAGAATTACAAACCTTAAGAAGGAGTGAAAACTTGATGGATATACTGGTAACAGGCGGAGCCGGCTATATCGGTTCTCATACTTCCATTGCTTTGCTTGAAGCCGGACATACGGTCATCATTGCTGATAATTTCTGCAACAGCAAACGCGAGACGATTGAGAGCATTCGGCGGATTACAGGCAAAGATGTGACGCTTTACGAGGTTGATGTAACGGATGCGCAAGCTGTTGAAGCGATTTTTATTCAGCATAAGATTGATGCCATCATTCATTTTGCTGGGCTTAAGGCGGTGGGGGAATCCATCCAAAGGCAACTCGACTATTATTACAACAACGTGGTCAGTACCCTGGTGCTTGTTCGCGCCTGCCTCAGCCACGATGTGAAAAAGTTCGTCTTCAGCTCATCGGCGACGGTGTATGGGGATCCCGATTCGGTGCCATTTATGGAAACGATGGATCGGTTGGTGACGACGAATCCATATGGAGAGACGAAAGCGATGAGTGAGCGGATTTTGACGGATGTTGCGAAAAACAATCCGAATTTCTCTGTCTCCATCCTGCGGTACTTTAATCCGGTGGGAGCGCACGAGAGAGGAATGATCGGGGAAGCTCCTAACGGGACGCCATCCAATCTCATGCCTTATATTACGCAAGTGGCAAAAGGGAAACTGAAGGAATTGAAAATCTTCGGCAATGACTACTCGACTGTGGACGGTACAGGGGTGCGTGATTATATTCACGTGATGGACTTGGCTGATGGCCACATCGCGGCCTTGGAAAATCTCTCGGCAGGCGCTCATGTCTATAATTTGGGGACGGGCAAAGGGACGAGTGTGATGGAGTTGGTGAAAGCCTTTGAAGAAGCAAGTGGCATTGAGATCCCTTATGAGGTGATCGAACGGAGGCCGGGAGACATTGCGCTATGCTACGCAGATGTGTCGAAAGCCAAGCGGGAATTGGATTGGACCGCCAAACGCGACGTTCTGGCGATGTGTCAGGATGCCTGGAGATTCGAAAAGAATTTTGAGGGGTGAGAGTGGGCGATTTACACTTGAGTATGGAAGAGGACAGCGGAAAAGCATCAGGCTCCTGGGTGAATGGAGCTGATGCTTTTTTGTTTTAGATGCAATTTCTTTTATTCCATCAGCCTGTTTGCGTACTCAAGGTTTCCTTGCCGTATTTCTTCACCAAATAATTGGCCACCAGCCATGCGCCGATTGCCACAGCGATCGGCGTCAGCATCGGCGCCGGTGAAGCAGCGAGCAAATAGGCGGATGCCGTATTGGCCCAGGCATGAAGGACAACGCACAGCCAGACATTTCGGGTGCTGTTGTAAAGCCAGCCGATGACGTATGCCTGCGGAATGGTCAGCATGGTGAAACCAAAAAGCGTCAGCAGGATCACGAAAGTTCCTTGCGGAATATTCATGTACACAATTATGGGGTAATGCCAAATACTCCACAACAGGCCGACACGGAAACAGGCTTTTTCAGCTGTCATACGGGTTTGCAGCAGGGGCTGCAAATAGCCCCGCCACCCGAATTCCTCGACTCCGCTGGTCAGGCACTGAAACAAAAAGAAGACAGGGATAAACCACAAAGGGAGTGTCGGCCAAGTGAAAGTTGCACTGAATCCTGTGGCAATCCACGTCACCAAGAGCGCGGCTGAAAACAGGACGATGGGGTAGAGAAAAATGAACAACGCCCAACGGCTGACTTTTGGTTGGTGGATCTTTTCTTTAGGTTGCCCAGTGATGTCTTCTGTATGGTTTTTCACCAGCATCGCGACAACAACTACCCCGAACAGCGGACCATAGGCGGCCGCGGTGAAGAGAATGAATACGAGCAATTGCTGCAGGTTTCCCGCACCTGTTGTCAACACGTCATAAAAGCCTTCATTGTACAAAATGTCCACACCTGTCAGTTGGGAATAAACAATAGTTCCAATCCAGAAACTCCATGAAAACAGAATGGCGCCACTGTAGTAAATGATGGTTTTTTTCGTTACGCTGTCCATCTCCATCCCCTTCAGTCGATGAAGTCGTGCGGTTTAGCACTGCCCCGGGCGATTGTGTTGCTGTTGCTTTTTCATCCTCTTCACGAAGGCAGCGGCGGCTGCAATTGCTGCAATTGCGATAGCGGGACCGATCATTCCTCCCCACCGAAGCGGAATTTCTTTCGCGCCGAAAGGCAAGGGTTCTTTTCGTCCGTAGTTATAAGGCATCAGTTGGTCGATGGTCGGCGTCGACGTGTCACCAGATTGGATCATGGCATAGAATTCATCAGTCAAATGCTCGATTTCATCCACTGCCGTGTTTAGATGCCCCAGGACATTTTCAAATGTGGGAGTCCTGGCGAATTTGGAAAGCAGCCGCACAAAAACCGGTTCTGGAATCCGGTCGATGGCGCTGAGAGCTGGAGGTGTAATGCGTATGCCCGCATTTCGGGTTGCCTGCAGCGCTTCATGAAGTGCGCGCTTTATCAGCACGTGGGCGTCCCGTGTGGCGGCGAAATGTTGCTGATCAGTGTTGCATGCGTAAACAGCTGGTGCCAGTGTTGGAACGAGCAGGGCTACATGTGTCTTCAGCCAATCGTCCATATCTTTGCGGATTTCCGCCCGGTAGCCGCGCATCGAATTCAGCACTCCTGCCACGTCGTGGGTTCTGGCCGTTACACGGCCATCCGCTTCACCCATCGGCAGCGCCACCGGTTTCGTTTCTTCCACCGGCATCATGTACATGACTCGTCCTTGTTTGAAGCCGCCGGGAAGCGGAAAACCGGCCATCACCCGCTCTTTGCCGACGGCGTCGATGAATGCCTGCTGTCCTGCCGCGTTGTTCATCATGAATAGGTAGGTTGGAATCTTTTTGTTGGTCGCGAGTACGGGCAAAATGTCAGCAACCCGATTTTTGCGCATCGGCACAATGGCCAAATCGTAGAAATCATCTTCTGACAAGCGGTCGACAACGGGAAGGCGAGTAACCGTTTGTTTTCCAGTTTCCGTGTTTTCAATGACAACCCCATAGGTTTTCAGCTCCTGCTGCCGTTCACCATGATCGAGCAGGAAAACAGAGTGGCCAGCTTCTGCAAGGCGTTCGGCAAACAAACTCCCAAATGGCCCTACCCCATAAATCAAAATTTTCTTCTTCATGATTCTCTCTCCTTTGACGTTGATGCTGAAGAAGCTAGGGAGTTCTTCCAACATTTAGGGGTGCGTTAGAAATCTGACACCTTTTGTATCCGTCGGCTTCTTCAGAAAGATTGCAAGACAGGTTACCAACCTCCTTTTTTGTTGAAGTCTGGTAGCGTGGTTGAGTATGTAGGGGAGAAGAGTGATCATGTGGTATTTATTTGATACATTATATCATTTTTGCGTTCCGTGAGTTGTTGATCAGATTTGGAATTTGGGTTAAATTCGGCAAGCCGAACGCGATGCATCAAGCATGTGAAGCACGTTCTAATTTCGGATGAAAACCGGCGCAACAAAAGAACACCCGGCTTTTAAGAGCCGGGTGTTCTGGAAAGGTTGGTATAGGTAAGCGTACCCTTCATTCATTCCACATCAATCAATTCAAAGACCGTTCCGTTGTCATTCACGGTTTTAACCTTGGCAAAGCCTTCGACAAAGTATTCTTTATATCCAAACTCCACCGTCACTTCGACGGCGTTGGTGAAGGTACGGTAAGGCGTTTCCACCGTTACGCCAACAGCTGTGATGGTATGCGTGACGTCGCTTGGAGTGAGCGGCTGGCCCTCAGCGGATGGATAGATGCTGTGGGTGGTGCCGACTTTAATCGGATAAGCGAGCAGCGGCGGGTCGAATCGATCGACCACGGGATACGCATGGATCAGATTTTTTCTGGTTTCCACTTCTCCATAGATGTAAGTTTCATTGATCGCCGGCACATGGCGTGCCCAGCTAAAGCCGATCGGTTCATCAGCCGGACTTTTTGTATATTGGTAGGTATGCGTTTCGATGCCGTGCGTACCTGTGTTATACGTATAGGTTTTCGTCTTATCTTTCATGTACGAGTGGGGAATCCGTGCATCGTTCTTGAACTCGGGTTCGAGCCCGCGTGCCAGGAATGCGGAAAATTGTCCGCGCGTCACATGCGCAGTTGGCTTATACGTATGATCTGAATAACCGATGGTGATGTTGACTGACAGGATTTCCGAAATCGCTTCATAAGCCTTCATGTTCGGCGACACATCCGTAAAGTCAGCGGTCACTGAGAATGGTGTCGGGAACACCTGGGCTAAAATGATCGCCATATCGCCGCGCGTAATCGGAGCGTCCGGACGGAACGTGCCATCGGGATAGCCGTTGATGTAACCGGCTTCCTGAGCTTCCGCTATGAAGCCGCTCGCTTTTTGGCCTTTCTTCACATCTGAAAATGGGGTATCGCGCTGCGTGCCATCCAGATCCTCCATGTGTCCGATCATGATCGCCGCTTCTCCGCGTGTCACAATCGCATCCGGAAGGACCGTGCCATCGGGATAGCCGTTCAAAATTTCTTGTTCCATTAAGTATGTAATTTCCTCATAAAAGCCGTGGCTCTTAGTTAAATCTGTTGCAGCAGCTGCGGGAGACCCCGCTGCCCCGATAAGCAAAAAAACTACAATTCCCATCATTAACTTTTTCAACCCATCACCCCTTCACGTAAACTGTCTCTCTGTTTCCTGATATACCCATTTATGTAATGTGTAAACCTTCTGAGAGTTGTGTGGGAATTGTGCGCGTGCCAGGCACCCACACAATTCCCACACAATTCATCTCGATCCCCAGAGATGCCTTTTTGGGGTTTTTATAGTATCTTTTTGTATACTATGCCACTTTAAAGTGCGTACTTATAATAGGGGATATAGTTGCTTATACTGGGAGTAGAGACTTCAGAGAGTAGGGGTTTTTGCTCTCCGCTTCCCGCAACTGCGGGAGAAAGAGAAAGGTGGATTTACTTTATGGAAAAATATCGGATCAATCCAGACAACGGCATCGAGTTTGGCATTTATACACTAGGCGATCATCTTCCGAATCCTGCGACAGGCGAACGGATTTCGGTGCAGGAGCGGATTCATGACATCATCGATTACGCGGTGCTGGCAGAGCAGGCAGGTGTTGACTTTTTCAGTGTGGGCGAAAGCCATCAGGAATACTTTGCGACACAAGCGCACGCGGTGGTGCTTTCGGCGATCGCGCAGGCGACGAAGAAGATTAAAATCGCCAGTTCTTCTACGATCATCAGCACGTCCGATCCTGTTCGGGTCTATGAAAACTTCGCGACGCTTGATTTGATTTCCGATGGTCGCGCGGAAATTGTGGCAGGGCGCGCTTCCCGGGTCGGACTTTTCGAGTTGCTTGGGTACGATCTCCATAATTACGAAGAGTTATTTGAAGAGAAGTTCGAGCTGCTGCGTCTGATCAATGACAATGAAATCGTCAATTGGAGCGGGAAATTCCGTGCACCACTGCGCAATGCGCAAGTCCTTCCGCGTCCGGTCAACGGCTCGATGCCGATTTGGCGGGCCGTGGGCGGTACGCCTGCCAGTGCGATGAAAGCAGGATACGCGGGTGTGCCAATGTTCATGGCTCATCTGGGTGGCGCCACTTCGCAGTTTAAACGGACGGTGGACAGCTACCGTGAAGCAGCGCGTGCAGGTGGGCATGATCCTGACGAGCTGCCGATCGCGACCGCGGGCTTTTTCTACGCGGCCGAGAATTCCCAACAGGCACTGAAAGAGCTTTACCCTCACATTAATGAAGGTATGAAACGCACCAATGGCGGCGGGTTTCCGAAGCAGCTTTTCGCGCAGGGCGTGGATCCGCATAACATCATGAACATCGGCAGCCCTCAACAGATCATCGAGAAAATTCTGCATCAGCACGAAGTGTTCGGGCATCAGCGCTATATCGCCCAAATCGACTTTGGCGGCATGCCGATGGACAATATCAAGAAAAACCTGGAGTTGATCGGTACGGAAATTTTGCCGGCGATCAAAAAATACACAGCTAAGAAATAAGGAGGAATTGGAATGAAGATTGTTGGTTTATCCGGTTCCCAAATCGGTTCAAAAACAAGAATCGCCGTTGACGCAACGCTCAAGGTAATGGCGGAAAAATATCCGGAAGTGGAAACGACCTTGATCGATTTGGCTGATTACCAGATGGAATTCAGCGACGGCCGCAATTACTTGGATTACACGGGCGACACGGGCTACGTGACGAAAACCCTCATGGAAGCGGATGCCATCGTCATCGGCACGCCGATTTTTCAGGCATCGATTCCGGCTGCCTTAAAGAATATCTTTGATCTGCTGCCGGTCAATGCGTTCCGCGACAAAGTCGTCAGCATGCTGGTGACGGCAGGGTCCGCCAAGCATTATTTGGTGGTGGATACACAGTTGAAGCCGATCCTCGCGTACATGAAAGCACAGATGGTCCAAACCTTTGTGTTCATTGAAGAAGTGGATTTTCACAATAAGGAAATCATCAATCACGATGTGCTGTTCCGCCTGGAACGTCTGGCAGAAGACACGGTGGTGTTGACGGAAACTTTCACGAAGATTCGTGCAGAAAAAGAAGCGGAGTATGATTTTTAATAGAGTTGTGAGGAGTCGCTGCGGATGCAGGGGCTTCTTTTTTTGTGATTTTATTTTCTGCCTCGCGGTGTATTATTGCGGATAGACAAAGGGTATGGATAAGAAAAAGCGGCAAGCGGAGTGCAGGAAGGAGTGGGAGCATGGGGACGACCAAAGTATTCATGAACGGAAAGATCTTCACGTCGAATCCCGAGCAAGCTGCCGCATCGTCGATGGCCGTAAGGGACGGGCGCATTGAGTGGATCGGGGATGATGTGGAGGCTGTGTCAATAGAAGGGACTCGGATCGACTTGTTGGGCAGACGGGTGTTGCCAGGTTTTATCGACGCGCATCTGCATCCGTTATTCCTTGCAAATATCGCGAGGCAAGTAGCATGCACCGCTCCGCGCGTCCATTCGATTGCTGGCATGATCGACGAATTGAAAAAACGTCAGGAAGCGCAAACGCCAGGCGACTGGATCGAGGGCTGGGGCTACGATGAAGGAAAGCTCGCGGAACGGCGGACGCCTAACCGCAGCGACCTCGACCGGGTCAGCACGGATTCGCCGATTGTCGTGACCCGCACCTGCGGCCATACCGTCTCCGTCAACAGCAAAGCGCTGGAACTTGCAGGGATCGATAAAGAGACAGTTGATCCCGCAGGCGGCAAAATCGACCGGGACGCTGGGGGCGAACCGACAGGCATCCTGCGTGAAAGCGCCCGTTTCCTGGTGCTTGACATGTTGCCGAAACAGACGATGGATGAGCAAGCGCAGCTGATTGCAGGCTTGACTGACGAACTGTTCAGCTATGGCATTACGGGCATCACCGATCTGATGGCGCTGACGCGTCCGGTCGATTATGTGGAATTGTATAAGCTGGCCCGCCGGAAAGGGTTGAAGCAGCGAACGGCTCTTTACACGATTTGGTCGGATGCGAAAACAGGCGATGTTTTAACGAATGAAACCACGGATACGACGCAGCCAGTCTTCATCAGCGGCATCAAATTGTTTGCGGACGGCAGTGTGTCGGGCAGAACAGCATGGGTCGATCCGGCATACAACGGGACAGACGATGAATATGGGATTTCGACGATGGAAACCGATGAACTTTTGGAAGCAGGGGAAGCCGCAAAGCAGCACGGCATCCAAGTGGCCGTCCACGCGATGGGGGAGCAGGCAATTTCGCAGGTGGTTGACGCATTTCACGGACAACAGGCGTGGCTAGAGGATGCGCCGTCTATCCGCATCGAGCACGCGGCGATGCCGACGGCGGATGCGATGCGGAAATCGGGGGACGCGAACATTGCCTTCGTGCCGCAGCCGGTTTTCCTGTTCGCTGAAATCGAAAGCTATTTGCATAACCTCGGCGCCGAGCGCACCAAATCCACCTACCCGATCCAGAAGATGATCGGCGCGGGCATTCCGGTTGCCTTTTCATCCGATGCGCCGGTGAACGGCTGGACCGAACCGCTCAATCCGTTTGTCGGCATCCAGGCCGCCGTGACCCGGATCGCCTACGACGGCACCGATACCGGACAGGACGAACGCATCGGGGTCGAAAAAGCCATCGAACTCTACACGAAAAGCGCGCAGGAACTTACGCGAATCAAAGATGTCGGGCAACTGAAACCCGGCTTCCATGCCGATTTTATTGTCATGGAAGAAGATGTTTTGGAGATGGATGAGCTGGAGATCGGGAAGGCGCGTGTTTTGGAGACGTATATGGCAGGGGAGCGCGTGTATTGCCGATAGATGAGCGCTTATCTTCTTGAGCGATTTGAAAATCTGGAGCAGAAGGGGAAATGGAGGGATGAAACGACTGGAATTGCTGATGATTTTGCTAGTGTTGATTGTTATCGGCTTGGTGATTTTCTGGCTGGTTGTTGGGGAGAGTGGGGTTGTGGGTTAGGAAGGGGGAGAGCTGGGTTGGTGCAACAAACACCTGAGTTAGCAGAGCGAACACCCAGGTTAGGAAGAAGAAACCTGGTTAGCATAGCGAACACCCGGGGTGAAAAAGAAAACACCAGGGTTAGTGCAACGAACACCCGGGTTGAGAAGAAGAAACCGGGTTAGCAGGGCGAACACACGGGTTGAAAAGAATGTTTGTTATGAAGGAAGGAGAGCATTCAGGTAGAGAAGGTGTCGTTAGGTGGAAAAGGCGAATTTTCATGTAGAAGAGAAAAGTGTTCATGTAGAGAAGAAAAATATTCATGTGGAAGTAGGGAATATCCAGGTAGAGAAGGAATTTTCATGTAGAAGAGATGAAAGTTCATGTAGAGAAGAGGAATACTCATGTAGAAGACGGAAGCATTCA
Source organism: Planococcus sp. SE5232 (assembly GCF_050686535.1). Lineage (NCBI taxonomy): Bacteria > Bacillati > Bacillota > Bacilli > Caryophanales > Caryophanaceae > Planococcus > Planococcus sp. SE5232. The sequence continues at coordinate 1,002,219 of NZ_JBOGCP010000001.1, forward strand.
TGTAGAGAAGGTCTCTTCATGTAGAAAAGGCGAATTCTCATGTAGAAGAGATGAGTATTCATGTAGAGAAGAGGATTACTCATGTAGAAGACGGAAGCATTCACGTAAAGAAGGTCTCGTCATGTAGAAAAGGCGAATTTTCATGTAGAAGAGATGAAAGTTCATGTAGAGAAAATGAATACTCATGTAGAAGCCAAAAACTTTCACAATGAAAATTAATGCGGCTATCATCATAGCTCTTTCACAGGAGTCCGGTTAATAATCAACAAAAAAGCGTCCCCAGAATCGATAAGATTCCCGGAGACGCCTCTTTAATTCCTCTATTTCTTCTCCAACCCAACCGCAAAGCCCAGATACATCAAGGCGTTGCGGGCTTTAAAGGCGGTGGTCATCGCCAGGCGTTCGAGTTCGATCTGCGTCATCTGATGTTTGCGGAGCTCGCCGGTTTGGGCGATTTCTTCCTGTTTGGTGATGACTTGGACAAAGCTGCGTTCCATCTGGTCGCGCAGCAGCAGTGCACGGACGGTGGCGATGTTCTGTGTTTTGGATTGTTCGTAGCCGAAGAGTTCTTTGGAATGCCAGAACAGGGCTTTGAGCGCGCCGTTTTTGGTGTCGCGGATAAACGGCTTGAGCGGATTCGTCGGCTTTTCGTCCTCGAACCAGATGCGCTGCATGCCGGCACGCGGGTCTTTCATATCGAGCTGGTAGTAGTGGCTGACGAACTGGGCAACTTTTGGAAACAAGGAAAAGGACTGGCGGTAGACAGTCTTTAATTGCTCGTTGCGCTCAGGGCTTGGTTCTTTTTCGAGTGCTTCGAATAGGGTCCAGCGCAGCGCGGTGAATTCTGAAACCATGGATTCCATGAAGGTTTCGAGGAATACGCCGCGTTCTTTGTCATCCGCTTCTTTGTGGCGGTAGTTCAGTGTATCGATTCTCATGGTGCCGGAGGGATCGACTTCGTTGTTGTCGTTCAATAGGAGCCGGTGCTTGGCGCACCAGTCGCGGTATTCCCATTCGCGGCCTTCGAAAAAGTTTGGCTTGTAGTTTCCGGTAATGTCGACCGGCCCGATTTCCTCCAGCATTTTTACGGCCAGCTTCAGACGGTCTGCGTACAAGGCGCGGCCGTTGGTGTTGCTGATGTTTGCGGCGCCTTTGTCAAGCAGGTCGCGGGAAAGGTGGAGTGCTTCGGCTTTTTCTTCCTTGCCGCGCAGGAACGTGGAATAGAACAACAATCCCCATCCGCGTTCAGCGTCTTTGCGCTCGTAGGACGGATCCTTTTCGCCTTCGGTCATCTGCTCCAGCACATCGAGCCCATCGATGGAGCGGCCGACGTAAATCAACGCTTCTGCGTAATTCAGGCAGATTTGATTCCATATTGTAGGCGGGACTTTCCCGCGGAACTGGGCATGCAGGCTTTCGAACAGGAAGAGCTGGCGCTGCTTCATTGGGCTGTTCCATTCTTTTTGCAGCTGATGCTGGATGCCGAGCTGGCTGCTCTCGAGCAAGATGGCAAGCGGATATGCGGCTTGGCCTTCCAGGCGTTTTTTTAAATGGCTGATGATCTCGGTGAGCTTTTCCGGCTCGGTGCGGGTTTTCTGAAATTGCTGCAACAGGTGCTGTGCAGCCTGGTAAACTTCCTTCAATTCAAACTGCCCGTAATCGTCTGATTGGGCAATATCATGTAATGTCGACATGGGAACCCTCCTTGGATAGGTGCTTCTCTTATTATTGTATCGAAGAGCGGCGGATGGGTCACGCCTATTGTCGGAATTTTATGGGATTGGGAGAGGTTTGTTCAGGATCTAGCTTGAAAAGGAATAAAAAAGGGGGGTAACCTAAATTTTTTTCTGCCTTTATTATTTTCAGAATTTTTAGTATTTTTAAGATGTATTCATAGAATTTTGCTGGTAAACTAAGCTCAACAAAGTAAATCATTACGCGAAGGAGTGAGGATTGTGAAGAAGTTGACGGGTGTGCTGGTCGTCGTGCTGTCTCTGTTTTTGGTGATGCCTGTTGCCGCTGCTGCCCCGGATTTGCCGGAAAGTCATTCATTTTATGAGGAAATCACCTATTTGATGGAGAAAGGCGTGATCACCGGTTATGCGGATGGCAAGGTTCGGCCGGACGCAGAAGTGACCCGCGCCCAGGCGGCTGTGATGATCGGACGTCTGCAGGGCTTGGATGGCACGAAAAAAGCGACACCATTCCGAGACGTGCCGGCGGGTCATTACGCGAGCGGCTATATCGCTGAAGTGGCGGAAGCGGGCTACTTTAAAGGCTACGGTAATGGAACTTTCCGACCGGAAGCGCCGATCATTCGCGGGGATATGGCATTGATTGTTGAACGGGTCTTCAATCTGGCCTTTACGTTCAACCAGTCGTTTACGGATGTGCCGAGAAATGCCTATTACGCGGAAGCCATCAGTAAAATTCTGGCGGCAAACATCACCATCGGGTATCCGGATAACACGTTCCGGCCCCAACAGGAGGTGACGCGCGGACAGTTTTCCGCTTTCCTGGCACGCGCGTTGGAGCCGAAATTCAAAAATGATGCAACCATTGCGCGTTCCTATCAGAAAGACAAGACCAAAACCTATACCTACCGCATGTCGGATGGCACGACAGCCGTCCACCGTTTCGTGGATGTGCCGGACCGGGACGGCTTGACCTTCGGCTTCATGTGGACCGCCGAAGTGGACAGCGACACTTACGAATACATGGAGTTTGAAAGCCATCAGCTCTTTGCGTTCGGCTACCCGTATTCGGAGTACGATGTCGCACTCGTCTATCCGGTGCGGGTCGGTAAAACCTTTGATACCGGGCTGGGCGACGAAACCATCATCCACACGATCACCGGTGTCAACAAAACCGTCAAGACTCCCTACAAGACATTCACCAATGCTACGGAAGTGACGGTGCAGGATGGCTTCAAGTATTACATGGCGGAAGGTTTTGCGACCATCAAATCCATTAGCGCGCAGGGACGGGTGGAGAGTGAATTGGTGCGTGTGGAGTAGGATGGTTTTAGTGGGTATTGTGGATTGGTGGTGATTTTTTGAGAAAAGGTGCCTGGCACGCACACAATTCACGCACATTTCAATCGGCTACGCACGGTCGATAAAATTGAACCAGCCAGCTTCTTGCCGAAGCTGGCTGTTTGGTTTGGGTAGAAAAACAGTGTCAGACACGCACAGGATTCTTAGAGTTGCATAATTCCTGAGATCGGTTTATATTAAATGAGGCATCAAACGTTGAGGGGTCAATTGAAAGTTCCTCTTGATAAATAGAAGAAGAAAAAGGAGAAATTCCAGCTATGCAAACACTACAAAAGACAAATAATTTCAATGAAATCGTCAACGGACGCCGTTCGATTAAGCAATACGATCCGACAGTTAAAATCAGCCGGGAGGAGATGAGTGAAATCCTCGCTCAAGCTTCGAAAGCCCCGTCTTCCATCAACATGCAGCCGTGGCGCTTTCTGGTGATCGATACCGTTGAAGGGAAAGAAAAGCTTGCGCCTCTTGCTTCGTTCAATCTGGAAAAAGTCATGAGCGCCTCTGCGGTAATCGCTGTTTTTGGGGATCGCCAAAACTTTGACTACGCTGAGGAAATCTACGGCAAAGCAGTTGAACACGGCTATATGCCCGAAGAAGTGAAGGAATTCCAGTTGAATTACTTTAAACCTTTATACGAAGGGATTTCAAATGAGCAAATGAAGGACATCGTCATGCTGGATTCTGGTCTTGTGGCTATGCAGCTGATGCTGGTGGCCCGTGCGTTTGGATACGACACGAATCCGATCGGCGGCTATGAGAAGGAAAAAATTGCTGAAGCTTTCGGCATGGAGAAAGACCGGTATATTCCGGTGATGCTCATTTCCATCGGCAAAGCGCTCAATGAAGGTTTCCAGTCGTATCGCCTTCCTGTCGATACGATTACGACTTGGAGCTGAGTGTAGGTCCAGAAGATTGAGTATTGGCCGGTTTTGTATTATATTTGACTGGTCAATGAATAGTGGACAACGCTATCAATTGGCTGTAACGAGTAGGTAGGAGGTCAATTTATGTCGTGTTCATTTTCAAAGCAGGAACAAGTGCTGCAGCTGTTTAAAGGACTGACGAATCAAATTAGCCCAAAGTTCGAACGGTGTACAGGCATTAGTGCGTCGCGCTATGAACTGCTGTCCCAGCTTTATAATACAGACGAAATCAATCAGTCGACGCTTCAAAAATCGGTGAATATCGACGGAGCGGCCATTACTCGCCATCTCAAGCAATTGGAGGCCAATGGCATGGTCACGAGGCGCAGAAATCCGGCTGATAACCGGGTCATCTTTGTCAGCTTGACGGAGGAAGGCCGTAAGCAGATTGTTGAATACCGAAAAGAAAACATGGGTTTTGTGAAACAAATGCTGCATGATTTCACACCGGAAGAGGTAGATGCCTTGTCCGACATGTTGACGCGTATGCAAACGAATATTAGTGAATACTGATAATCAAAATACAGGTAATAGGATGGGTGATGTTTTATGATGATTATTCACGCACACTTGCAGGTAAAACCAGATCAGCAACAGGCTTTTTTGGACGAATGCAAAATTCTTGTCCAAGCTTCAAGAGAAGAAGCGGGCAACATCAGCTACGATTTGATGAAATCCACTGAACAGGATGGCCACTTTACCATGGTGGAAGTTTGGAAGGATCCCGAAGCGATTGCCGCTCATAACACGAGTGAGCATTTCACTGCTTTTGGCCAAAAAGCGCCTGCTTTCATGGCTGCGCCTATGAAGCTCGACGTATTCAGCGGAGAGTCTGCTCAATTATAAGTGCACTTAATCGCTGTTCTGCTTTTTGCAGGGCGGCGATTTTTTTGTTATTGAGGCGTGAAAGGATCAAAGTAGGCACGTTGCTATCGAATACGCACGCTCAGCAGAATTTATGCACGCTCAAAAGAAAATGCGCACGTTCAGTAGAATTTATGCACGCTCAAAAGAAAATACGCACATTCAATAGAATTTATGCACGCTCAATAAAAAGTGCGTCACCTATTCCAGAAAAACAGAAAACAGCCAGCTTCGGCAAGAAGCGGGCTGTTTCTTTTGACGAGTCAACTGATTCTGTTTAAACCGCACCCATGCCGCCATCGACCCGGTACTGGACACCGGTGATGAACGTACTTTCATCAGATGCCAGGAACAGCACGAGGTTCGAGATGTCTTCCGACTCGCCGTAACGGCCGAGCGGAATGCTTTTCGCCATCGTGGCTTGGTCCACTTCCAGGCCGGTCTCGAGAGAACGCATCATGCGCGTGTTGACAGGAGATGGGTGGATTGAATTGACGCGGATGTTATGCGGTGCGTTTTCAACCGCCGCAGCTTTCGTTAAGCCGACAACCGCATGTTTCGATGTGATATACGGCGATACGTTCGGCGATCCGCCAAGTCCTGCAACGGACGAGGTGTTGATGATGCTGCCGGATTTCTGTTTGATCATGACCGGCAGAACCTTTTGGAGACCCAGGAATACGCCGCGTACATTGACGGCGATGACCTTATCAAAGTCCTCCACTTTTTGTTCGGTGATCGGTGCCACTTTTCCTTCGATGCCGGCGTTATTGAAGAAGATATCGATTTTGCCGAATTGCTCTACGGTTTTGTCGACATACTTTTGCACATCTTCTTCCTTGGAGACATCCGCCTGAACCGTCAGGACATTGTCGCCCAACTCTTTCTTCGCATCAGCGAGTGCATCTTCGAACAAGTCGACCAGTACGACAGAAGCCCCTTCATCCAAGAAACGCTTTGCTGTAACTTTGCCGATTCCTCCGGCTCCCCCAGTAATTACCGCTACTTTATCCTGCAATCTTCCCATAGACGATCTCTCCTTCTATTGACTGAATTGACGGAAAATTAAAACACTACACTTTCCATTCTACTCCTCTTGTTTTTGAAATCAACAGAAAGGATTAGAGAGCGATAACCCAAGGCCTGTGATTACTTACTTGTATTTTCAGCAAACCAATCGCCGCATTTTGATGCTTTTAGTACTTCCATAATAAGGATTGGATATATGGTGCCTGGCACCCACACAATTCACCACCGTATGATAACAAATAATCAAAAATAAAATTTAAGTTGAAAGTTAGTTGTCAAAGTGATATAGTTCGATTAATAAAATATTTCGACAACGAACAGGGGGACAGCAGGTACAATCACGTGAACAATGAAAACATGTAGTGACCATAAAAGATAGGGAGTTTTCAAATGACGGTTTTAAAGCAGATTCAGCACAAATTAATCGTTTCCTGTCAGGCATTGGAGGAAGAGCCGCTTCATGATCCGTACATAATGGGGAAGATGGCTTTAGCGGCAAAGATGGGCGGTGCTGAAGGAATCCGTGCCAACACGGTGAAAGATATTCAGGCGATCAAGAAAGAAGTCGATCTGCCGATCATCGGCATCATCAAACAGGATTACCCGGGCAACAATGTCTACATCACTTCCACGCTAAAGGAAATTGATGAACTGTATCAGGAAGGCGTGGACATCATCGCAATGGATGCAACCAAGCAGGAAAGACCTGATGGCCGAAGTTTCGAGGAATTCTTTTCCGAAGTGAAGCTGAAGTATCCCGACCAGTTGTTCATGGCGGATGTCTCGACCATCGAAGAAGCGCTCATGGCTGAGAAAGCCGGCGTGGATATTGCAGCACCGACACTGGCTGGCTATACACCTTATTCAATCGGGACCGTTCCGTTGGAATTGGTGAAACAAATGACGGATCAACTGTCGATTCCGGTGATAGCGGAAGGGAATTTCGATACACCCGAGAAAGCACAATCGGCACTTCTCGCCGGGGCTCATTGTGTGGTTGTTGGAAGCGCTATCACACGCCCACAGCTGATTACAGAAAAATTTGCAAAAGCGATAGAAGAAAAAACAGAAAAGGGACAGGTGATGAAATGAAGGGCTTATATACAGCATTGATGTGCTCATTTGATGAACAAGGAAACGTGAACGAAAAAGGATTACGGGAGATTGTCCGTTACAATATCGAAGTTTCGGAAGTGGACGGTTTATACGTCAACGGCAGTACCGGGGAAAACTTCCTCATTTCCACTGAACAGAAAAAGCAGATTTTCGAAATCGTCAAAGACGAAGTTGGGGACAAAGTGAAACTGATTGCGCAAGTCGGGTCCTTGAATATCGAAGAAGCATCGGATCTGGCTCATTTCGTTACGGACCTTGGGTATGACGCGATTTCGGCAGTGACGCCGTTCTACTATAAATTCGATTTCGAGGAAATCAAAGACTATTACAATACGATTCTGGAAGGCGTCGATACACAGCTCATCATTTATTCCATTCCGGCTTTGACGGGCGTCAACATGAATTTGGAGCAGTTCGGGGAACTGTTTGAAAATGAAAAAATCATCGGCGTGAAATTCACTGCACCGGATTTCTTCCTGCTTGAGCGCTTGCGCCATGCATTCCCGGACAAGCTGATCTATTCCGGATTCGATGAAATGCTGCTGTCTGCAAGTGTCTTGAATGTGGATGGGGCAATCGGCAGCACATTCAATGTCAACGGCAAAAGAGCCAAACAGATTTTCACTCTGGCACAGAGCGGGAAAATTGATGAAGCTCGCGAAATCCAGAAAGTGACCAATGACCTGATTGAAGAGATCCTGAAGAATGGCCTTTACCAGACCATCAAGGAAATGCTCGAAACACAAGGGGTCAACGCTGGATTTGTCAGAAAGCCGATGAAACAGCTGACTGAAGAAAAAGCAGTCAAAGCACGCGAACTCGCTAAAAAATATCTGTAAGGACTAACGGGGGGAATGGGATAGATGAATGGAACATTTGCGGTTATCGATTATGTGATTTTGTTTGCGTATTTATTGTTTATCTTGTATGTCGGAATTGCCTTTGCCAAAAAGGAAATGAAAGGCAAGGAATTCTTTAAAGGGGACGGTTCGATTCCCTGGTGGGTGACTTCGGTCAGTTTGTTCGCGACCTTGCTGAGTCCGATTTCGTTCTTATCGCTTGCCGGCAACTCCTATTCAGGGACGTGGGAACTGTGGTTTGCTCAACTGGGGCTGCTGATCGCAGTGCCTGTAGCCATTTACTTTTTCCTGCCGGTTTATCGCAAACTGGATTTGGACACAGCTTATGAATACTTGGAACGCCGATTCGATAAGCGGATGCGGATTTTGGGAAGCTTGCTCTTCATCGTGTACCAGATTGGGCGCATGTCGATCATCATGTACTTGCCTGCGATTGCATTAGCGACCGTAACCGGTATCAATGTCATCGTCATCATCCTGTTTATGGGTGTCATCGCCACCATCTATTCGGCTTTCGGTGGACTGAAATCCGTGCTTTGGACAGATTTCATCCAAGGCGTTGTCTTGATCGGCGGCGGTATATTCGCCTTGATCATTCTGTTGTTCTCCATTAACGGAGGGCTTGGGGAAGTCATCCATGTGGGGACAAGCAACGAGAAATTCTTTGGGAATGTAGCCTTATTTGATCCGAACCTGATTAATAACAGCATTTTAATCATCATTTTGGGGGCTGGCTTATCGACGACGTTTTCGTATATTTCCAGCCAGGATATGGTGCAGCGCTATTTGACGACGAAAGATTTGAAGGAAATGAACAAAATGACGTATTTGAACGGCGCTTTGTCGCTCGGTACAGCTACATTGTTCTTCCTGATCGGAACATCACTCTACACCTTCTACTCGCAGCAAACCGCTGCGATGCCGACAGGAAAATCGGATTTGATCTTTGCGAATTTCATCGTCAGTGAGTTGCCTGTGGGTGTTTCTGGATTATTGATCGCCGGACTGTTCGCGGCTGGCCAATCGACGCTTTCAACAGGGCTCAATTCCGTCGCGACAAGCTGGACGCTCGATATCCAGCAAGTGTTGAGAAAAGACATGAGTGATGAAAAGAGCACACGGATGGCCCGTATCGTATCGACGATCGTCGGCATCTTTTCGATTGCCTTCGCTATCATCCTTGCCTACTCCAGCGTCGGTTCTGCCTATTCATGGTTTAATGGCTTGATGGGCTTGGCGCTGGGAATCATCGGCGGTACCTTCACATTGGGTGTATTGACGAAGCGCGCAAACGCAAACGGGGCATTGTTCGGCTTTATTGCTACAACTTTCCTGGCTATTTATATCTCATACTTCACGGACATTACGTTATGGGCGTATTCAATCATCAACTTGGTCGCTTCGATCGTCTTCGGCTACGGATTCAGTTTGCTGTTCGCCAAGAAAGAAGAAAAAGACGACGAGGAAGGTGTCACATTCTTCGATTACAATAAAGTGCTAAAAGAAAAATAAGCTTTAGATTTAGGTGGGAGCATGGTGGAAATCTCTCGAAAGATCCAAACAGACGTATTGGTGGTGGGCAGCGGCCTGGCAGGGATTAAAGCCGCAAAAGAATTAGCCGACCAAGGGTACGAAGTCTTGATGGCGACAAAAATGAAGTTGGCTTCCGGGTCAAGTTTCTATCCGTTAAAAGCTTCGCTCGGCACACAAGTAACGAGCGGGGAGTCCGATAAAAAGGTGTTCCTAGCGGATATCGCAGCATCCAGCAGGGGAATGCACCGCCAGGACTTGGCGGAAGTCTATGTGGATGAAATTCCGGACCGCGTCGCAGAATACAGCGGCATCGGTGTCGTGTCCAAAAAGCTCGAAGGTGTACGAAAAGCTTGTTTTGCCGAGCACCCGAGAGATATTTACTTGCTGAGTGATTGGGACCAGATCAAGGAGAACGTCTCCATTATTTTCGGACGCTATGAGAACTTGACGGTGATGGAGCGGACAGTGGTCATTTCACTGATAAAAAAAGATCAGCGGATTGCCGGTGCCCTGATGCTGGATCAACACAATCACGTGGTGCTGGTGGAATGCAAAGCTGCCGTGCTCGCCACTGGCGGATTCGGCAGCATCTATAAGCACAACCTGAATCCGAATGATGTCGATGGATCGGGCCACATCCTGGCTCTTGAAGCGGGAGCGAGTCTGGTCAATATGGAGTTTATCCAATTCATCCCAGGCATTACGTCTCCGCGTTACAAGACCTTATTCGGTGAACATACCTTGGCCTATTGCCAAGACATCGTGAAGGAGGATGGAGAGAGCCTGTTGGATGCGGCACTTCCGGAAGGGCTTTCGAAAAAAGAATGCCTGGATATCCGCAGTACGCATGGACCATTTACAGACTCGCTGGAATCCAAGTATGTGGATATTGCGATGATGAAAGAAATCATTGCTGCCAAAAATGAAAAAGGCTTTGCATTAGTTTTCCGCAAAGAACTATACGAAAACAAAGAAGAGTTTTATACCGTATACTTGAATTGGCTGAAAACAAAAGGAATCGATATGGTGAAGGATGAGGTCCGGATTGCCCCGTTTGCCCATGCCAGCAATGGCGGCGTCTATATCGATCCCCACGGGCGTTCCGGCGTTCCGGGATTGTACGTCATCGGTGAACTGTCCTGTAATATTGAAGGAGCCAATAGGCTGGGCGGCAACTCGACTGGCGCCTGCATGGTGTTCGGAAAGCGGGCGGCTGCAGATTGCGGGGCCTATTTAAAAGAAGCCAGCGTTTCGTTCGTCAGTGACGAGGAAGCCGAACTTCAGTTGGAAGCGGTCTTCGGCAACTCAGTCGGCAACGGCAATGGTTCGGACGAATCGGCTGAAACCGATAAGGAACAACTTCATCAGACCGTAGAGAAAATCCGGGAGCTCATGTGGTATGCGGGCAATGTCGTGCGTTCCGAAAAGCAATTGACGGATGCACTGGAGCGGCTTGAATCGCTTGAGGCCAGATTGGCTATCGGCCGTTTGTTTGAACGGCAGGAAAACCGTAAAATGGTCATTAAAGCGAAAAACTTCCTGAAGCTTTCCCGACTTCTGCTTCAAGCGATGCTCGAGCGAAGAGAAAGCCGTGGCGCGCATTACCGCGAGGATTATCCGGCTGAAGATCCGGCATTCTCCAGACGCCTGTTTGTGTCAGAGACGTCTGATGGGCTGCTGTCGCTAACATTCAGGGATGCGTGAACGAATAATACCTGTAATGAAAAGAGAAAAGCCTGATTGCGGTTTTTCTCTTTTTGTTCATTTAGAAAAGAGGAACGAAAAATGCAGCTTGGTGTCATTGATATTGGCGGAACGTTCATCAAATATGCGGTCGTCGACCAGGAAGGCCTGTTTCTGTTCCATGGTTCAGCTCCGACAGATGCCCCCAGTGGCAGTAAAAAATTGATCGCCAAAGTACTGCGTCTCTGCGACCAAATGATGGCGGATTTTGAAATCGGCGGCATCGCCATCAGCTCGGCCGGACAGATTGATGCGTTGCGGGGAGTAGTGGTCTTTGCGACAGATAATCTGCCGGGCTATACTGGAACAAGACTAGCCGCGCTGGTGTCCGGCCATACGGGGCTGCCGGTGAGTGTCGAAAATGATGTCAATTGCACGGCGCTCGGCGAATCCTGGAAAGGCGCCGCCCGTGGAGTGGAGAACTTCCTGTGTGTAACGATTGGAACCGGAGTAGGCGGCGCCTTGTTTTTAAATGGAAAACTGTATACCGGTGCCGGATTTTCTGCCGGGGAAATCGGCCATCTGGTCCTTTACCCAGGCGGGAAAGCCTGTACATGCGGAAGCCGCGGCTGCTATGAGCAATATGCTTCGAGCTCGGCACTTCAGCAGCTGATCTCAGCGGAATTCAGTGAGTGGATGGACGTAAAAACGTTTTTCGAACGCGTGAAAGCAGAAGATTCGAATGCACTTCTGCTGTTCGATGATTGGATCGACGACCTGACGACCGGCCTGCAATCGCTCGTGCATCTGTTCAATCCCGAATTGATCGTCATCGGGGGCGGCATTTCCGCTCAAGGGGAATTTTTGCGGCAGGCCATTGAATCTTCCCTGAACAAGAAAATCATGCCGAACCACAAAAAACATCTGCAGATCAAAATGGCCGAGCATGACAATAAATCAAATTTACTGGGAGCGGCTAAGAACTTCTTCAGGAATTGAAAGGGGATGCTGATACGATGGAATCGAAAACAATTACAGGGCCGAAACCCTCGCTATTAATGGAGCAGCATAAGCATACCTTTACAAAATCCGAAAACAAAATATATGACTACATCCTGGCGCATCCGGATAAGGTTCTCTATCATTCATTGACCGAGCTGTCCGAATTGAGTGGAGTGGCGGAAGCGACGGTGCTGCGTTTTTTCCGGAAACTTGGATTCAAAGGTTTCCAGGATTTCAAGTTCCTGTTCGCTCAGGAAGTACCGCCTGCAAACCATTCCTTACAAGACGAGTCATTCGTTCATCGGATCCGCAACAGCATCGTGCAGGCCATTGAAGATTCATCGGAAGTCGTGGATATGGATACCTTAGAGAAATCCATCCAGGCGATCGATGCTGCACAGGACGTGGTGATCTTCGGCATCGGCTCTTCCGGAATTGCCGGACTCGACATGCAAAACCGCCTGATGCGGATCGGCAAGCACGTCAGCGCCATCACCGACTCGCATTTCCAAATCATGAGAGCTTCTTCGCTGACTGAACAATCAGTGGTGATCGCCATCAGTTTGACGGGGAGCACGAAAGACATTGTCGATGCAGTCAAATTGGCAAAAGAAAAAAATGCGACGGTCATCGCCCTGACAAATTATGTGAAATCGCCATTGACCAAATACGCCGATTTTGTTTTGCTGTCGTCTGCAAAAGAAAGTCCGTTAGACAGCGGCTCGCTGGTCTCGAAAATTGCCCAGTTGTATTTGATTGATTTGATATGTACTGGATTGACCATGAACAACGTTAAGGATGCTGAAAGTGTGAAAAGGGAAATTACCGAACATATTGCCGGCAAGCTGTATTAAAGCTGAAAAGCAGTTACTGATTGGCTGCCGTTACGAGGTGAAAGCATGCAGATTCTGAAAGCGAAAGATTACGAAGAAATGAGCCGGATCGCCTGTAACTTGCTCGTGGAGCATATTCAACAGAACAAATCTCCGGTGCTCGGACTGGCTACAGGCTCGACGCCTGAAGGGCTTTACAGGTGCTTGATTGAGGAATACAAGAAAGGGAAGGTTTCATTCCACAACATGTCGTCATTCAATTTGGATGAGTACGTCGGCCTGGGAGTAGAAGATGCCAACAGCTATCAATGGTATATGACCGACAAACTCTTTGCCCACATCGATGTGCCGACCAGACAAATCCACTTGCCGAACGGCAAATCACAAGAGGTGGAACAGGATTGCCTGGACTACGAAAGGCAAATACAAGAAGCTGGCGGAATCGATATTCAAGTATTGGGACTCGGATTGAACGGCCATATCGGCTTCAATGAACCGGGAACACCGTTTTCGAGCAGAACCCACGCGGTTGAATTGGCCCAGTCTACGCGCAGTGCCAATGCCCGTTTCTTTTCGGGAATTGAAGAAGTGCCGACACAGGCCATCAGCATGGGGATCGCCTCCATTATGGAAAGCAAAAAGATCTTGCTGCTGGTATCCGGAAAAGAAAAAGCGGAAGCTTTGTACCAGATGATGAACAGTGAGGTGTCGGAGAGCTTCCCCGCTTCGATTCTGCAGACACATCCGGATGTCACCGTCATCGCTGACGAATTGGCGTTGTCCAAGGTGCTTGAGTTTTATGGGGAAGATGGGGGCATTCCGGTAAGTGAATAGCATTGAGCAAGAATTGAGCGGGTGCCTGGCACCCGCTCAATTCTCTTTTTTATAGGGAAATGATACTAGTCTTTTGTAACCACTCCGATTATCATTATCATAATAGAATGGATAAGGGGTGGCAGCATGTTCTGCAGGAATTGTGGGGAGAAAAACGAACCATCGGCAAGGTTTTGTAAGGGCTGCGGTGTGCGAATAGAAAATGAAGAGGCTGTGCCTTCAAAGAAAAATCATACGGTTGCGATTATGTTGTCGATTCTTCTGGCAGTGAGCGGCGGGTACGGTGTTCAGCAATATTTGGCAAAGGAAGCGGATGCGGACACCATCATCATCCAGAAGAGCAAAGAAAGTGGGCAGACGGTTCAGCGTGAGAAGAAGGACATCATCAAAGCGGCGCAAAAGAAAGTGTATACGATTGTTACGGAAGATGGCATTGGTTCCGGTTTTCTATTCACCAAAGATGGAATGGTCGTAACCAATGCCCATGTAGTGGCGGGTTTTACAGACGTGATGGTCCGGAACAGTGAAGGTGAAGAAGTCCCTGGGCATGTGATCGGAATTTCGGATGTCGAGGATATCGCCGTCATCAAAGTGGAAGCCTATAAAGGGCAGGAACCGCTCCCTGCGGAAATGGGAGTGACGGAAGTTGGATCCGAAGTGATTGCGCTCGGCAGTCCGAATGGGTTCGAAAACTCGGCGTCGATCGGCTATTTGACGGGTGTTGACCGAGACATCAGCTTCGATTTTGAGTACGAGGACATTTACCAAATCGACGCACAAATTGCACCGGGAAGCAGCGGCGGTCCACTGGTGGATGCGGAAACCGGAAAAGTGATCGGCATCAACTCGCTCCTCTATACCGACGGCAATGCCATCGGCTTTTCGATTCCTCTTCATTCCATTCATGGGTCGTTGATGGACTGGGTCAACCATCCTATGTCAGCGGCAACGGTGGCCTCGGTATTCGGCGTCTACGACAGCTATGATTATTTCGACTGGCTGGAAGATTACGATTACGAGGAAGAACCTGTCTATGACGTCGAAACGGACACGGTCTACGAAGAAGAAGTTATTGTGGAAGAAGAAGTGGAAGTCTCAGAAGAATCCACCGAGTACGAAGAAGAGGCATATGAAGAATCGTACACCGAAGATTACACCGACGAAGAATACACAGAAGAATATGAAGAAGAAATTGTGGAAGAAGAACTGGAAGAAGTCCTCTCTATGTTTGACGAAGCATCGCTCAGCGGTTTTGTCAGTGATTACCGCAGCTATTATGAAATGGCGTTGGCGGATGAAGATTTCTTTTATGTGTCGGATATGTTGTTACCGGAAAGTGCAATCTACTCGGGCATTTCGGAGTATATCGATGAAATCAGCGGCCAGGGAATGGCATTTGATTTTATCGACCAATCTATACTGGGTGTGGAAATATACGATGATTACGCGCTGGTCCATACGTATGAATCCTTCGATTTCATGAGTGCAGATGGTGAATGGACCTTTGAGGAGCGCAATAAAACCTATACAGTCGTCGCGGATGAATATGGCGCTTATTGGATATCGGATATTTCCACTGACTAGAGCTTTGGCTTGGTCTAGGGTAAGATAAGTTAGTTGGTTTTTGGATGAAAGATGATATTCCATGATCTTATGCATCGGCACAATCGGTTTATGCTCTCCGAAGCGCCTCGCATAACCATCCATATATAGAAGAAACCTGAAGGGACGAGTGTTTTGAAAGCTAAGTACATACCGGTGATCTTGTGGGCGCTGTGCATCCTGCTGGCCACCAACAACTATAATTTTCAGTCGCTGCTGTTCGCTCAGGAAATCGGCTTCCATATTCGCCTGTTCCCGAAACTGTCGGATTTGTTCATCACGAGCGATATCCAGTTGGAAAGCGGGACCTATGTGTTCCAAAAAATCGGCCATGCCCTATCCTTCGGCATCCTGTTCCTGTTGTTGGCGAAGACCCTTGGGGACAACCGGAAAGCAATCGTTCTGGCCAGCTTGTTTGCTTTCTTCACGGAATTCCTGCAGCTGTTTTTTGAACGGAGCGGAAGGTTGAGCGATGTCCTGATCGATGTCGGGGGCATTTACCTGGCTTACCGCTTGAGCGCCTATGTGAAATCACAGGGAGGCGTCAGTCCGGCTTTCTGGAACACGGTACAGAAAATTGCCGGTGCATTTGCGGACGAAAAGCCGCGCTGATTGGCAGGAAATAAAATCACCGCCTCTTCGATGGTTGAAGGGGCGGTGATTTTTTATCGTTTATTTTAGTTTGGACTGACTCGTATCTTCGCCTGGCTCTTGTCGACTGTCAAAAGTCCAAAAAGAAATCCGGCTATAAAAATAATTTTTACCCCTCCTTTAAATTGTATTGCATCCTATAATTTTCCACTATATAATAAATCAACCACATTTACATCGGATATGGGAGAGGCGGGAATGGCGAAAATGAAAGCGACAGAGATACAGACAGCACAACAAATTGTGGAGGCGATTCGCAGCTTATGGGCGGAGCGTTCAATCAGAAAACTGCGTGGATTTCTAGGGGAATTAGAGACCGAAGATGATTTCTACCGGCTGATGCGATTGACGGATCAGGCGGATTTATATACGTACAGCCATCTATTGGCGACGCAGGCGCATAAACGTTTCGGCACGCTGCGGACATTTACGTGGCAATGCGCACGCCTGTTGGAAACGGGGCGCAGTTTGGAAGCGGAAGAACGAATGATGGCGAGGCTCCAAGGCATTTCATCAGGCAACGACTCAAGGGAGGAGTTGGCGTCGGCACATCAATTGCTGCTGCGGATATTTTCACAGCTGAACCGTTTGCCGGAAGCGAAAGCGCAGCTTGATCGATATACGGAACAGAAGGGGTTTCTATGGCCGGATCTCGAAGGCTATTATTTCATACACAGCGGGGAATGGCAGGAAGCGGAGCGGGTGCTCGAAAGGGAACTCAGTGACACCGTAACGGAACGCAGCCAATTTGTGCGGCTCTTATATGCGGATGTTTTAGCGATGACGGGCAGACAGAAGGAGTCGTTGGAAATTCTCGAGCGAGGCGAAGAGCTTGAGCCGGGCAATTGGACCTTCCGTGCGGATATTATCCGAACCTCTTTTTTCCTTGGTCATTACGGAAAAACACTTCAAATGATGGCACAATACGATGAAGAAAATCCTTATCATGTCCATCGGAGATCATTTGTTCACATGGCTGCCGAATGCCTGTATAAGCTGGAGCGCTGGGAAGACTTGAAGAAATGGATGGCGGTTCATCAAAAAGAGTTGGAAAAGACTGTTTATGGAAAAGGGGAAATCCAGCAGGACGCAAAGCGCCGCGAGCTGAAGCTGACACCGAACATCCAGAAACTGAATTACTGTGTGCCGGCATCTCTTGCATTGATGCTGGAGGCCTATGGCATGAAAAAAGGCCAGGATGAAATAGCGGAACATGTTTTTGATGTAACCGGATCAGACCTGCAAAAGACGATGGAGTATATGGAATCACTCGGATTTACGGCGCGTTATTTCAAAGGGACGCCCGAAATCTACAAGGGGCTGATCGACGCCGGCATCCCGGTTCTGCTCAGTATGATGATCGAAAACAATTCGCATGTGCAGGTGGTGACCGGTTATGATGACCGGCTTCAGGCCCTTATTATTCAGGACCCAAATGAACTCGGTCCGTTTTTATTGTCTTATCAGGACATTGCGGATACTTACAAGCTGACTGATTCGTTGAGCATGGTGTTCTTGACTGAGGAGCAGCAAGGCATGTTGGAGTTGCTGGACAGTCGGGAGCATGACTTTTTCAATGAATTATTCGCAATCTGGGGCGATGAATCCATCGGGCGGGACAAAAATCGTGGAATCGAGTTCTTGAAGCGCCATCCGGACGAGTGCTATGCGGCGGTAGTCGGGCTTGTGACGCTATTTTCAGAAGAAGCCAAGGCGCTTCATTCGACATGGCTCACCAAGATCCAGCAGGAACTGGGCAAAGAAGATGCTGAAGTGGCGCTGCTGGCGGCGCACATGCATTACCAAAAGGATGAAACGGACGAAGCGCTGGAAAATCTTGCCTACGTCACCGAAAAGAACAGTCCATATGCCCTATTCCTGAAGGCGGCGATTTTAATGAGCCGGGGTGAACATACGAAAGCGATACCGCTCCTGAAGCGGTCGATCGAGCTGGACAATTACCAGCCGATGGCTTATAGCCACCTGTCGCGCTGTTACTTGGAGACCGGCAAAACCTATCAGGCGTTCAAATGGTCGAGCATCGCGCTCGAGCAGGTTCCGAATGATGTGTCCACGCGCGTCACACATAGCTTGATCCAGTATGAATCGGGAGCCTATGAAAAAGCATTGGTGCGTTTCCGTGAGTTGTCGGCTGAACAGCCGGAGGATGGGTATTTCATCTACGAATCGGGGCGTTGTCTACTGGCGCTTGGTGAAGAGGCGCAAGCTATTGCAGCATTCGGGAAGTCGCGGGATATCGATCCGAAAGAGCCTTTTTCCTATTTGCGCATTGCTGAAATCCATCTGGAAGCGAAAGCATGGCCACAGGCAGAAGAGATCATTCGGGCGGGCATCGCCAATTGTGAAAAGGTGGATGTGCTGCATTTGTATTTAGGGCATATCGCTATGGGGCAGGAGCAGTACAAAAATGCGGAAACCGAATACCGAACATCTCTTGAGCTGGATTCTGCCGATCTGTTTACTGTTACGCATATCGCCCACGCGCTGCTCAAGCAGCAACAGACTAAAGAAGTCAGGGAATTGATCATGCAGTATGCGGATTCCGGCGACACCGATTATTTCGTCCGGACTGCAGCGATGCTGTGGCAGGAATCGCTGGACGACGCGGGCAAGGCATTGGCGTTGGATTTGCTGGAAAATGGCATGAAGCGGGAATCTTTGGATCTCCATGAAATGGCTGAGCAGTACGCAGAATTCGGTGAAGCTCCGCAGTATATTGGACGGTTATTGGATTTCTTCAAAGCTTTGCGGGCAACTGGCGCAGATCCGCTTTTATTGTGCTACGAAGGCAGCTTATATGAAACGGAGAACCATCAGCGCTATGCAGAAATCCTCTATACCCAAGCGGTGGAACTCAATGGCCTGGCACTTGCCCATTACCGGCTTGGCCTTCTTGCTGAACCACTCGGAGAATGGGATGAAGCGCTGGCCCAGTATACGAAATGCGCAGAAGCGGAAACCGACTTTACGGCGGCTCATGAAGGGCTGATGCGGACCCACTTGGCATTGGAGGATAAACCTCGTGCCTTTACGGCGGCATTGCATGTACTGGAAAACGAACCGCTGCTGCTGGATTTAGGCGAGCTGTTCGAACTCGTTGATAACGAAGTACAGCTGAAGGCTGTTGAACAAGCGCTGGAGAAGGTGTCGCTGCAAGTGCCTGAGGAATGGCTGCTTGCTGCACAGGCGCATGTGCAGGAGAAAAAGGGAGACGTGGCGGAAGCCGAGTCTTTATTCCGCCAAGCGAAAGCGGTCAACGGTGCGTATCCTTCACATTACCAGCATATCGAATTTTGTATACGGCAAGGGGAGTTAAAGCGTGCGGTGGGCTTGTTGGAAAAGCTGATTGCCGAACATCCGGATGAGGAAGGCTTGTATGCGGAATATATCCGCTTGTTGGTGGATATGCGTAAAACAGGGGAACTTCATAAGCGGTTGAAGAAACAGCTGAAAGGTGAAGAGCTGGCGATGGCGCAAACCTACAGTGCGGATCAATTGGCTGAATGGGTGGATGAAGAGGAAGAAGCGCCGAAGCATTTTATCCGTAGGCTGCGCGATAAATCACGTCGCTTTCTGATGATCACCAATGTCATCTCGCTTTACCTGGATGCCATGAAGAACTTCAAGGACAATGAAGTGCCGATTCTCCACCTTTCAGAATTTTATATGGGCCGCGCGATGGCGGAGGATGCTGTTGAGGAGCTCACGCCGTTCGTCAAGCGTACTGGCCATTTCGGCGCCGCTAAATTTCTGCTTCAGGCAAGTTTGCAAGAGGCGAATGACAAGCAGTCCGAAAAGTTGCTTAAGAAAGCCATCAAGCAGGCGGAAGACCTCCATAAGCAACAGCCGACTGATGTCGATATTGTGTTATGGCAAGGCGATATGGCCGCTATATGCGAGGAAATCGACAAAGCCGCCGCTTATTTCGAACAGGCGATTGCCTTGAATCCCTATCGCAGTGAAAGCTATGTGCGCCTCATGCACCTGCTTGCCGAACACCACCCGGAGCAAGCCAAACATTTTGGGAGCCGGCTGCCTGACGAGCTTCAAGTGAACGAATGGATCCGCTTATCACTTGCCATGACCTGCATCACTATGGGTGACAGCATTACAGCCACAACACGGCTGTTGGCGCTGCAAGACGATGCTCCTAACTATCTTCCGGTAGGCTATGAACTTGCCCGCGCTGCCATGCTCTCCGGAAAGTCCGATCAGGCCAAAGAACTTCTGAGCCAATTGTTCAATAAAGACGGCGGTGAACAGTTTATCGAAGTCGCATTGGAAGAAGAGCTGTTTGAAGAAGTATTGGAAGAAGTACTGGCTGTTGGAGTTTAACAACCTTTGTTGAAATAAATGCTTATCGTATTTTGTGTAAACACCGTCTGCTGAAATCCAGTGATTTCAGCAGACGGTGTTTGTTTGGATTTAAGAAATAGCGATATCCACCGGCACTTGCTCCATCTGATGATTTCTTGGTAATGAAGAAATAGCTTGAATCATAGTCCCGACTTCTTCATAATTAGATAGGAAAATAGTCATGAACCAATGAAATCGAGGAGTGCAGGGAAATGAAAAAAAGGATAAAGACGTTAGGCATCATTCTTGGCATTGTGGTGTTGTTGGCAGCAGGTGCTTATTATTTCATCGCGCAGAATTCCTCAGGTGCAGGGGAAATCTCGGAAGTGGCCGACAAAATCGAGGAACTTGAAGGAAAAGAAGTGGAAGCCGAAAAGGCGAAAACTGAAGAAGACGAGCCAGATATGAAAGAAGTCAGGCTGCAAATCAATCTGCACCAGATGACGCACCAGAAAATCATCGCCGACAAAAAGAAAGGCGCCATCGAGATGACGACTGCCAATATCGAGGACTTGTTGACGATCGTCGAGGCCAACAAGGACCATTACGAGCACAGTGATTTTTACGAAATGACTTTAACCGCTTGGAAACAAGGCGATTTCTCCAATGCTGTCGATGTCCACAACACCATTTGGAATTGGCATGGAGGTACGGTCGGAAGAGCCACTGGCTTGATGAGCGCCGAGCAGGAGCAGGCGTTTGTGGAAAAGCATTATAGGTAGTAGGGATTGTCAACGTCTATGGAGAACGATTTACAGGCAAAGTGAAAGAGGCTGTCTGAGGACAGCCTCTTTCCTATAGAATGATTCCATTCACCCTCTAGCCGACTTGTAATTATTATACTCTGGCACCACGGAGCGGTCCACATACAGATGGAAGAACCATTCACCGGCTGAAATGACCAACGCAGCAACAAGAGCCGGCGTCACCATTTCGAAATTTTGTCCCGTCAGCAGCCAGCCGATCAGCCAAATGACCAGGAACGCCGTGACGAAATCGACAAAAGTCGCTACGGTATTACGCGTCGACTGATTTTCCGGACTGCCGGCGTTCAGGAAAATAATGATGTCGCCCATCGCATAGGACAACGCCGTCAGCGCCAGGCTGATCAGCAACGTATCAACGAACGGCACATCGAAAATCCATGTGAGGACAATTAAAAGGACAATGGCCACCATCACAAATTTGATCGCAAGTGCAAGAAGATGTCTCAACGGCTTTCCCTCCTCCAATAAATTCTAGTTATCAAGAATTTACCCGTTTTCACGGGGAGTATGCCAAAATGTGAAAATAACAGGGAAAGCCGCCTCTTCGATTGGAAGAGGCGGCTTCTGATGTTATTACCGTACATTCATTTCATTCGGATGGGCGCCTTTGCGGCGGTCTTTGTTGAGCTCGTCGATTTCATTCATCTCGGATTCCGTCAATTCGAAATCGAAAACATTGAAGTTCTCCTCGATGCGTGACGGCGTCACTGATTTCGGAATTACAATCGTACCGTTCTGCAGATGCCAGCGCAGCACAACCTGAGCCGGCGATTTGCCTTTGGCATCAGCGATTTTCTGGATGTTCTCATCCTTCAGCACATCGCCGCCTTGGTCAAGGGGACTCCAGGCTTCTACGAAAATGTCATGCTTGGCGCAGAATTCCTTCAATTCATTTTGTGCAAGGTAGGGATGGCATTCGACCTGGTTCAGGACTGGGGGAATGTCGCATTCCGCAAGCAAACGCTCCAAATGCTCGACTTCGAAATTGCAGACGCCGATCGCTTTGACGCGGCCGTCTTTATACAATTGCTCCAACGCTTTATAGGTATCGATATAATTATCGAATTCCGGAGTCGGCCAGTGGATGAGGTATAGATCGACGTAATCGAGGCCGAGGCGCTCGAGGCTTTCCTCAAAAGCGCGCAAGGTATTGCCATAGCCTTGGTCGCTGTTCCACACTTTGGTCGTGATGAACAGCTCTTCACGCGGCACGGAAGTTTCCTTCAACGCTTTGCCGACGCCTTTTTCATTTTGGTAGATCATCGCGGTATCAATCGATTTATAGCCCGTCTCGAGCGCTTTCGCCACAGCAGCCGTCGCCTGATCGTCTTCAACCTGCCAGACACCAAAGCCCAGCTGCGGCATTTTAATTCCGTTGTTCAGTGTAATAAAATCCATTATGCATTTCTCCTTTTGTGTTGTTCTGTTTAGAGTAAATGTTTACCCAGTATTTCGCAACTCTAAGCATTTAGTTGAAGGAATCTGTGGAAGGCCGTCGAAATAGGTTTGAGAGAGGAGATGAAAGCCATGAGTATGCAGAAAATTGTCGAAGCGGATTTGGTGCGCGACGAGTACGGCAACTATTACAAAGTGGTCGGCACCCATATGGAAGAGGACAAGCTGACAGGCATCGAAGTGTCGAACCTGTATTTCGAAAAATCCTTCGAGGCCGGCAGCGATAGCCTCGATGACAGCTATAAAGACAAGCCGTTTGGCGTCTACATTCAGGACCAGGTGAATGCTTACATCGAAGCCATCCAGGAAAACGAACGCCCGATCTACGGCATCCGCGACTTGATGGTCAACCGCGTCAACGTATTCGCGGTCGACATCACTCAGCCGCATCCAAAGCGCAACTTATAATAGAAGTAATTAAAACCATCGCCAAGCTCTTATATGCTTGGCGATGGCTTTTTTGTGGATTGGAAAGTATTTATGGACGATTGGAAAGTATTCTGCCAAAAACAGAAAGTATTTATGCCTAATTAGAAAGTATCCGAGTCAAATCAGAAAGTATAACCATTTAATTGGAATAAATCATCGCAACCAACAACTATCTCATGGAGATACAAGCTAACATGCACAATATACAGTCCAACTGGCATCAAATACAGTCCAACCGAAGTATAATACTGTCCAAACTCCCAAAATACAAGCCACAAACCAATACGGACGCCTCAAGAGCGGAAAGCGCAGGCTTGCGCTTTCCCATGGCTTCGCCATCCAGCGCTCTTCAGGGATGATTATTTCCACCGGCAGCGGGTAAAGTATAGCAACAACAGTTCAGGAGGGATCCATCATGAGTAGAGGCGATGAACACAAACGAAATCCAGAACATAGCGGGGACCACGATGAGTCGACGCTCGATAAAGTCGTCAAGAAGACAAGCGAGATGTTGAGCGGCAGCGATGAAGGCTGGGAATCTGCCGGCAAAGGCGACGTACGTGAAACTGCAGGTGACGACTTCCAGAACGCACCCGACGAAGGTGCAGGGGATGTCCCGACCGATGACAAAATCATCCGCGATCCAAAAACCGGCGAAGAGACATTTGTGAAGAATGACAATAAAAAATGGTCACGTTAAGCGGCACAACTCCCAGCCCATTCCATCACTTGGAATGGGTTTTCTGCGCGCAATTGTGATAAACTTTTTCTAAAGGAAATTAATAGAATATTAAATTTTTAATTGAAAAATATAGTTTATTTAGTGGAAGGGGATGGCCGGGCATGGTCAATCAATTGGAGCGGATTCAGCAGGAAGCATTAGCGCGGTATTTGGCATTCGAGGAGGAGCGCAGAGTGGCAAAACAGACGGCGACTTCGAAGGAACGATTGATGACGCGGTCGAGCATCATCAATCACCATGACAACTTGGCGATGGAGCGGATCATCAATCAAAGTGATCTGTTTCCGATTGCGCATCTGCAGGCGGGCCTCGATGTTAGCAAAGCCGTTTGCCGCATCGCAATCCGCAGCCGTTCAGGCCAGCTGCAGAGCTACGGCACCGGATTTCTGGTGGCGCCGAACCTGCTGCTGACGAATAATCATGTGCTGGAAACGCCGGAAGCGGCGATGTACGCGGTGGCGGAGTTCAATTACGAGGATGATGTCCAGTTTATGCCGCTCGATATCATCAGCTTCCGCCTGGATCCGGAAGCGCTTTTCATCACCGACGTGGCGCTGGACTTTACGCTTGTGGCGGTGGAAGAAAACAATCAGCACGATATTCCGTTGACCGACTTCGGCTATTTGCCGCTGTTGCCAAAGCCCGGGAAAATCCTCGAAGGCGAATACGTGACCATCATCCAACATCCGAATGGCGGTCCGAAAGCCATCACCATCCGTGAAAATGAAGTCAAGTTCATCTCATCCGATTTTGTCCATTACGTCAGCGATACGGAACCGGGTTCATCGGGCTCGCCAGTCTTCAATGACCAGTGGGTGGTCGTCGCGCTGCATCATGCGGGTGTTCCGGATCCGAAAGACCCTGCCCGCTGGATTGCCAATGAAGGCATCCGGATCAGTTCGATCATCCATCACCTCAGTGAAGCGCGCAGCGGTTTGGAAGACGACCGTTCACGTCAACTGCTGGATCAATTGCTGGCCGTCGTCATGCCGGGTTCAATAGCGGAGCCGATGGAAGTGGGAATCCTGGAAGCGGATTGGTACGCGGACGCTTCCGGCTACGACCCTGCATTTCTGGGCGCCGGGTTCGAAGTGCCATTGCCGGTTCTCGGAACGGCTTTAATGGACGACGCTGCCCAGACGAGCGACGGCAAAACCGTCCTGGATTATACCCACTTCTCGATTGCCATGAGCAAGTCGCGCCGGCTTGCGTTCTACACGGCGGTCAATATCGACGGCAATCAGCTGGTCGATGTCAAACGCGGCAACGACCGCTGGTATTTTGATCCGCGGATTGACGAAGCCTACCAGATCGGACCGGAATTTTATCAATCAAATGATATCGACCGCGGCCATTTGGTGCGCCGCCGCGATCCGAATTGGGGAATCGATGCGGTGAAGGCGAATGAGCATACTTTCCATTTCACCAATTGCTCGCCGCAGCATAAGAATTTCAACCAGAAGGCGTGGCTGGATCTGGAGGATTACGTATTGGACAATGCACGCGAATCCGGCATGAAGATTTCAGTATTCACAGGTCCGGTGTTCCGGGACGACGACACGAATTACCGCGACGCGCAGATTCCGGATCAGTTCTGGAAAGTGGCAGTGATGGTGAAAGACGGAACATCCCTGTCAGCTACCGCCTATCTGCAGACGCAGGAGGATTTGGTTGGCGGGAATCTGGAATTCGTCTACGGGCAATTCGGGACGTATCAGGTGCCGATTGTACAGATCGAAAAATTGACCGGGCTTGATTTCGGAAACC
This sequence comes from Planococcus sp. SE5232, assembly GCF_050686535.1. Lineage (NCBI taxonomy): Bacteria > Bacillati > Bacillota > Bacilli > Caryophanales > Caryophanaceae > Planococcus > Planococcus sp. SE5232. The sequence goes on from NZ_JBOGCP010000001.1 coordinate 1,027,742, forward strand.
TTCGAGAAGCCGATCCGCTCGCAGCAGGGCAAGTCGCGCGTGTTCAGCAAAAAGAGGACATCCGGCTATGAAAACGATTCTGGAACTGGAAGGCGTCACGCGGCGAAGAGACGACAAAGTATTATTGGAGGACGTCAATTGGCAGGTCCGAAAAGGGGAGCATTGGGTGCTGTACGGCTTGAACGGTGCCGGCAAAACTTCGCTCCTGGATTTGATCAATGCGTATTTTTTCCCGACGGAAGGAAAAGTCACCGTGCTCGGCCTGGAGTTCGGCAAGACCTACCTGGCAGAAAAGTTGCGGAGCCAGATCGGCTTTGTGTCGGCGTCAGTCCAGCAGAAGTTGCCGACTTATGACAATGCCTATGAAGTGGTCCTGAGCGGAGCGTTCGCTTCACTCGGCCTGTATCAGGAAACGACCGAAGCGATCGACCAAAAAGGCGTCGAGATCCTTCGGGAACTGGGCTGCCTCGAGTACGCCAACCGGAATTACCATACCCTGTCGCAAGGCGAAAAGCAGCGCGTGCTGATCGGCCGTGCCTTGATGGCCGACCCGGAGCTGCTGATTCTGGATGAGCCGACAGCCGGACTTGATTTCATCGCCCGCGAAGAACTGCTCGAATCAATCGCCGCATCGCTCAAAAGCTGAACGGCCCGACCATCATCTACGTCACTCATCATATCGAAGAAATCTTGCCGGCGTTCAATAAAACCCTGCTCTTGAAAGCAGGCCGCGTCTTCGCTTCCGGTGACACGGCAGAGCTCATCACGAGCGAGCGGCTCACTGATTTCTTCAACATGCCGGTAAACGTCGTTTGGAGCAACGGGCGTCCATTGCTGTCGAAGGTTCGGAAAACAATAGATGGCTAAGGGCGGGGACCCAAGCGAAATCCGCTTGGGACCGAAAGTACCTAGCGGAAAGCGCAGGCCTGCGCTTTCCTGGGGTTGGGCATTCAAGGGGGGGGCGGGCTCCGGACAGTATTTACAGCGGTTTGGACTGTATATTGTCTATTCCGGATTATATATTCATTAACTAGAAGAATAGTTGATTGGCACACTGTCTTCCTTAGGGGAGATGGTGTTTTTTTATTTATTTGGAATTAAAAAACATGTAGCACCAAGCATCATGATTCTGCTAAACTTATTTAAATATTTAGAGGGGGAATCTCAATGAAGATTGAAGATGCGCTGCGTATTGGGGATCTTTCTAAAGGTAGTGTTGCAGCAGGGCAGGAGGGGTTATCTAATGAAATTCTATCGATTGAAGTAATGGAAGTGCCTGAAGTGGGTTCATGGATATCAAAGGGAATCTTGATGATGACCACTTTTTATTCTATTCGGGAAAATCCGGAAAAACAAATAGAGGTGGTGACTACATTAATCGAAAAAGAGGCTGCAGGAATTGTGGTGAAACTGGGAAGATTTGTTGAAGGTTTACCTAAGAAAATGATTGAAATAGCAAATGAACACTCTTTTCCCATCATCGTCATTCCAAAGGACGTATCCTATATCAATGTATTGACGCCTCTTTACGAACGTCTATACGAAGAAAAGAAATCGATAATGGATCAAACAGCAAATCCCTTCAGCGATTTTGAAAATAGTGATTTTTCGACAGTAGAGAATGCGTTGAATTATTTATCTGACTTAACGGATTCGGCTGTTTATATTGAGGACATTGAAGGAAAACTACTGTATGTTTCCAGCGAATTCCAATCGGATAAATGGCGTACCTCTCGACACTTATTTTCAGAACCTGAATACGAGTCGTTCAGTCAAATGTTGGAACGGTGGCGTATTGACTTCCAAACCAACAATTTCGCGGAATTTAAAATAGATGGACAAAGAAGCCGCTATATCATTCCACTTGTCTCAAAAAGCAAGGTTTTTGGAATTATTCATCTACTGCACAAAGATCAAGAAATATTCACTTTCATAACAGATAGCCACATAAGCAGTATCGGGACAGAAATGGCTGAATTGGTATTAAAAGAGCAACTTTTGCTCCAAAAAGAAAAAATGAGGGATATCGAACTCTTAAGTGAATTTTCCAGTGCTGACAGACAACTGCAAGAAGGTGAAAAAGCAATCGTCATTTATTTAAAAGCCAATACTTCAGATCTTCGGCATTATCCAAGAGTGTCTTTACTCGACTACTCCTGTATTTATCATAGAAAGCTCAGAGAATTTTCAAAGAAAATGAATGCGGTTGAATCGATAATTTTCGAGAAATATCAGCATTATTATGCCTTGGTTTTTTATAAGGATGATCATTATCAGCAGGTGATCGGGCTTTGGCGAGAGGGCATAGAAGTTTATGGTCAAAAATATCCGAAAGATCAATTTCGAATCGCTTTTAGCCAGTCTTTCGATAATCCGGCTGAACTGGATGAAAGGACACGTTCTGCTGTCAAGATAATGGAAATAGGCTTGAAAATTCGACCGGATGAATCGGTTTATTCGCATGACAAACTGGGCATCTACGATATCTTATTTGGATTGACGGAAGATTCAAAAGTCATAAATTATGCAGAAATGGTCCTTGGAGAGATAATGCAGAAGGAAAACGAATTGTATGAATCCTTAAAGATGTACCTTGATGAAAATGGGAATGTCTCGAAGACAGCGGAAAAGCTGTTTGTCCATCGCAGAACTATGACTTATCGAATTCAAAGGATTCAAGAACTTCTTATGATGGATTTGGATAATGCAGAGCATCGTTTTATTCTTCAATTCTGCATCAAAATAAAGGAACTGAAATAAAAGGTGGGGAACCACCTTTTTTTGTTTTGGAAAAAGTGAGCAACATTTCGATGATTATATTTCCCCTATCTTGCATATTCATAAGTAGATTTACTATTTATAATTTTTCGAAAGGGGTGAAGGGATGTTAGGAATTATTCGCGTGTTAACGACAGAGAATCAAGAGATCTTACAGGAACATGGAAACAAGATGGAAGAGCAGTTTGGTATCCAAACCATAACTCGATGCATCGAAAATCAGCCGAATGGAATTTTCAATGACGAATCAGAAAAATTAGCTATACCAAAGATTGTGAAGCTGGCTGAAGAAATGAATGAACAATATTCGTTGAACGCGATTACGATCAGTTGTGCTGCAGATCCGGGATTAAAGGAAACGAGGAAGCATTTAAGGCTCCCAATACTTGGCGCAGGAGCGAGTGGTGCTGAAGCAGCAGTTTCATCAGGAAATAAAGTTGCCGTCATCGGCATTACCGAAAATCCGCCAGAAGCGATTATTGAAAAATTGGGAGGTCATTATTTTTCCTATTCTTTCTCTCCAGGACTAAGAAAAACCACTGACTTATTTGAAGCTGCTGCCAAAGAGCTTTTGCTTTATGAGGCGGAGAAAGCGATTGAAAAGGGAGCGGATGTTATTTTGTTCGCTTGCACGGGTTTCTCTACTATTCGTTTAAAAACCTATTTAGTAGATCATATCGAAGTACCCATCATCGATTTGGTGGAAGCACAGGCAACTGCATACCAACCGATTGAAAGGAAGTGGAGCTTATGAATAAGAATTTTGATTTTTCCTTTATTGTATTTTCTATAATAATTGCCGCTTTTGGAGCAATTATTGGGATGCAGCTTATCACTTCATTAGGGATTACGCCCAATACTTCAATTATCGGTGCTTTAATCGCCATGATGGTAGCTCGAATTCCGATGCAGATGTTCTATAAATATCGATCTCTGGAAAATCAAAACTTAGTTCAAACGACGATTTCAGCTGCCACATTCGGCGCTGCCAACAGTTTGCTGATTCCGATCGGTTTGCCTTACGTCTTGGGGATGCCGGAATTGATGGTCCCGATGTTGATTGGGGCTGGTATCGCTTTGTTTATTGATGTCTTTATCTTATACAAAGTGTTCGATTCTAAAATCTTCGGATCCAATGAACCTTGGCCACCAGGGATCGCTACAGCTGAAGCACTAAAAGCAGGGGATGAGGGCGGTTCGAAAGCAAAATATTTAGGTCTTGGGATTTTGGGTGGTTTGGTTGGTTCTCATTTCGGAATCGCCATGTCAGCGTTTGGTGTTGCTTTTATCGGTAACATTTGGGCGTTGACGATGTTTGGAACCGGATTATTGTTAAGAGGTTATTCAGTTCCCTTATTCGGAATAGATTTGAATGAACTGTATATTCCACACGGCATGATGATTGGAGCAGGGATTGTAGCATTGCTGCAATTTGTCATGACCTTAGTAAGAGCAAATAAAGAAAAGCAAAAAAAACGTCTGGATGGCAATCACGTTTATACCCGATCTGAAAAAGAAGCGAAAAAGGGATTCGGAATCGGTTTTGTTCTTTATTTGATCGGTGCTTCTCTTGTTGCAGTAATGGGCGGAATCGTAGCAGATATGCCACTTTGGCAAACAGTTCTATTTGTATTATTTGCTGCGTTTGCAGCAATTGCCAGTGAAATCATTGTCGGGATTGCTGCAATGCACTCAGGTTGGTTTCCAGCTTTTGCCGTTACCTTGATCGCTTTGCTGATCGGGATGATGCTTGGATTCCCACCGGTCGCTTTGGCATTATTGACAGGGTTTACGGCAGCCACTGGTCCGGCATTCGCTGATTTGGGATACGATTTCAAATCGGGAGTGATTATACGGAAAGGCGCGGAAAGTGCCATGGAATTATATGGGCGCCGTCAGCAACTTAAAAGTTCCCTCATCGGGTTTGGTGTTGCAGTAGTCATGGTCAGTATTTTTGCCCAGTCTTTCTTTGAGCAGGATTTAGTGCCTCCGGTTGACCGTGTCTATGCTACGACAATTGAAGTGGGATTGACTGGAAATGTAGGAATGCTGCTATTGTTATGGGCTATTCCTGGAGCAATCATCCAGTTGATTGGCGGTCCTCAAAGACAGATGGGAATTCTGCTCTCGACAGGGTTATTGATCCTTAATCCGATTGCCGGTTGGGCTGTTATTGCTGGGATCTTGATTCGTATTACGATTTTGAAAGTCAAAGGGCCGGAAGCAGAAAATGTGATGTATACAACTGCTGCCGGGTTTATCGCTGGTGATGCGATCTATAGCTTCTTTACATCAATCTGGAAAGCACGATAAGGAGGAACACCAATGGCAAATAGGATATTGACGATAGAAGATGCGGTAAATGCCGTTTACGGGGGCTGTATTCTAGGTGGCGGAGGTGGAGGTTGGATTCAGGACGGGCTTGAAAAAGCAGAACGCGTTTTTGAAATAGCTTCCCCCGAACTCATAACAATTGATGAACTGGCTGACCACGAATTTGTAGCTTGTGTTTCATTGGTCGGTGCACCTTCCGCTAAAGAGCAATATGTGGATGCTGAACAAATGATCAGTACAGTCGTGAGAATGCAACATGAATTCAGCCAACCGTTAAGAGCGCTTATGACAAATGAAAACGGGGCTGCCACTACGGTGAATGGCTGGCTGCAGGCAGCAGCAGTGGGTCTGCCTATTTTGGATGCTCCATGTAATGGGAGGGCCCATCCCACGGGCTCAATGGGGTCTTTAAATTTATCTGAAGTTGAAGGATATGAATCGATTCAAACTTTTTCGGGCGGAAATCAAGGAAGGAAAGTTGATGGAGTGGTGCGGGCTTCGCTGGATCTATCGTCCAGCGCCATTCGTTCACTCTCGGTTCAGGCAGGAGGAATGGTCAGTGTCTGCAGAAATCCGGTTGATGTTGCCTACGCCAGAAAACATGCAGCCATTGGTGGTATTGCACAGGCAATCAGTTTAGGAGCTGCATTTATGGAAGCCTCCGAAAGTTCGGAACGAATTGAAACAGCCGCTTCCTTTTTGAAGGGCCGTATCATCCATTCAGGAAAAGTCAGTGACTTTAAGCTAAAAGCAATAGAAGGATTCGATGTAGGAATCGTTCAAATTGATGATCTGGAATTGACTTTCTGGAATGAATACATGACAGCCGAAATGAATGGTGACCGAAAAGGCACTTTTCCGGACCTCATTATGACTTTCAATGCCGATACTGGAATGCCGGTTGTCAGCGCAGAAATTGAAGTAGGCCACAATATTGCCGTTATTTCTGTCCCGAAAGAAAACCTGAAGCTCAGTTCTACAATGTCCAACGAAAAATTATTGAAAACAATCGAGCCGATTATCGGAAAAAATATTATCTAAGGGAGCGGAAACCTATATGTCTTTAAAATACACAATGGAAGTTTTGGAATTGATGGACGATGCGAATGCCAGTGGAAAAGTTGTAACTGATCTTTTCGAAGGATTCGACCATGTAACGGCAAGCTATAAAACAGTTTCAGGAGATAAAGGAGAGACCGATTTCGTCAAAATTCTCATCAAAGGAGCCAATGGTAAATCTGTTGGCGGACAGGCACCGACTTTTGGAATTGTCGGGCGCTTAGGCGGTTTGGGGGCACGCCCTTCAAGAATCGGTTTTGTATCCGATGGTGATGGAGCAGTTGCTGCAGTAACTGCTGCGCTGAAGCTGGCTAATATGTCCATTCGTGGCGACAGGCTGCCAGGTGATGTCTATATCACAACGCATATTTGCCCGCACGCGCCGACGCAAGCGCATGAACCGGTGGATTTCATGGGCTCTCCGGTAGACATCTTAAGCATGAACCAACATGAAGTGCTTCCCGAAATGGAGGCAATTATATCAATCGACACTACAAAAGGAAATAAAGTCATCAATCACCGAGGCATTGCATTGTCGCCAACAGTTAAATCTGGCTATATCTTAAAATTCAATAATGATTTGCTGCGGATCATGGAAATGACGACTGGGGAATTACCGGTGACATTTACCGTTACGACACAGGATATTACACCTTATGGAAATTCAGTTTACCATATCAACAGTATCCTGCAGCCATCTGTAGCAACCCAAGCACCAGTCGTGGGATTGGCCATAACTGCGAAATCAGCAGTGCCGGGATCCGGGACAGGGGCAACGCATGAAGTGGATATTGCCCAAGCAGTTCGCTTCAGCATAGAGGCAGCAAAAGAATTTACGCAAGGCCAATTCGATTTTTATGATAAAGAGGAGTACATGCATTTAGAAAACTTATATGGCTCGATGCGTCATCTTCAAACATACGGTGCGGAATAATGGAGACTCCAAAAGTTGGGGTCTTAACGATCGGACAATCGCCAAGGTCTGATGTCACGCCATCCATCCAACAGATTCTTGGAGATGAGGTGACAATCATCGAAGCAGGCGGGTTAGATGGCATCAGCGACATGGATATGAGCTCGATTCGTCCAAGTGCCTCGGATACGACTTATATCTCCAAATTACGGAATGGATTATCAGTCAAGATCGGAAAGTCCAAATTGCTGCCTTTATTGCAGGCGGAACTTACTGAACTTGAAAAACAGACTTCTGTCATCATTATGCTGTGTACAGGAGATTTCCCGACTCTTAGATATCAAAAACCTATACTGTATCCCGATAAGGTGTTAAACCATATAGTCCAAGCTTTGATGGACAAGGGAAGTCTGGGTATTATTATTCCGCTGGAAGAGCAGCGCTACAGTTTAACAAAAAAATGGGATCAGTCCAACCTTGAATTGCTGGTGGAAGTGGCTTCTCCCTACGAATCCAGCGATATCGCCGGAGCCGCAAAAAGTTTGAAAGAGCGTGGGGCTTCAATGATTGTCATGGATTGCATGGGGTATAACGAAATCCATAAAAAAGAGGCAGTTCAAGCAACCGGATTGCCTGTCCTCCTTCCGAGGACTCTAGTGGCAAGAATCGTAGCAGAGTATCTATAAGTAAAGATCCGGAAATGCGGATCTTTTTTTTCAGTAGGGAGCAGTGCTATGCAAATATTAGTTTTACTGAGCCTTAGTTTATTGTGGGGATCTACATTCTATTTAACCAAAATGCTATTGCCAGATTTTCATCCGGTATCCATCGTTTTTTTTCGCTGTTTATTAGGCGGCATCGCTTTATTGCCTTTCTTTCTATGGAAGAAGAAAAAGGCGGATTTTGCGAATTTGCCTTTACTCATATCGATAGCATTGATAAGTGCCGGCATTCCCTGGACGTTGATGAGCATCAGTATGGGTGGGCTTGATACCACTGTCAGTTCAGTCCTGAATGCAACAGGTCCTATTTTTGGAATTCTACTGAGCAGTATTGTATTTAAGATTACAGTGACCAGACAAGAGGTAATCAGTGTCATAATCGGGTTTACCGGAATCGCCATTGCTTTTGCCTTGGGATCAAAAGAGGCAAACGACTTCCAAGTATCCAGTGCGATGTTGCTGTTATTCTCAGTCAATATGTATGCTTTATCTGCTGTTCTGGCAGGCAAATATTTAAAGGGCAGCTCAATATTTACGATTTCCTTTGCGACGATGGTAGTAGGAACCATCTTCTCAAGTTTTTTCATGATGTCAATCGAGCCGATGAGTTATAAAGGTTTGTTTGTTCTGGAAAATTTATGGGTATTCATAGTCCTCGGTGTATTCAATTCAGGATTAGGGAATGTCTTGTTTTATTATTTAGTGAAAAAAGGCGGAGCGGTTTTTGCTTTATTGATTACCTACTTAATGCCTTTTACTACACTATTTTTAGGTGTATTTTTGTTGAATGAACCACTGGGATCCGGCACATTAATCGCTTTATTTTTTGTGTTGGGCGGGCTGTACCTATCTAAAAGGAGGAAGAAAATGTGAGCGATTTCAATCAGGTTGTATCTGCTTTAATGAAAAAGAATTTCTCATTGGATAAATCCAGCACTGTATTAGTTTTAACGGATATCAGTACAAAATCCTTAGGAAGTAAGTTTACTAATGCATTGGCTGCAGATGAGTGGAAAGTTGATATGCATGTTATGGAAGATCGGGCGAAATCCGGAGAAGAGCCTTCTAAAGAGGCTGCCGAACTAATGGAGAATTATGAAATTGTTTTTTGTCTCACAAAATATTCATTGACCCATACCGTTGCCAGAAAAGATGCAAATGCCAAAGGAATCAGTGTGATTACCATGCCTGGCATTACAGAAGACATGTTTTTAAATGGAGCAATGACTGCAGACTACGATCAGGTAGAAAAAGAGACGATTGAAATGACTGAAAAACTAACCCGAGCCAAAAGCGTTGTTATTCGGACTGGAAAAGGGCTGGAGTTGAAGATTGAAATAGATGGCAGAAACGGTGTGCCGAGTACAGGGATTTTCCGCACTAAAGGTGCTTCTGGAAACTTGCCATCCGGAGAAGCTTATATAGCTCCGGTAGAGGGAGAGTCTGAAGGACAAATTGAAATTAATGGCTCAATCGCAGGCATCGGATTACTGGAAAATCCAGTGATGCTTGCTATAAGTCAAGGGCGTGTGGTTGAAGCTTCAGGATCTGAGGGTTTAAGGTTATTGGAAATGCTGGGTGAAAATGACGGGCGATTTTTGTGTGAACTCGGCATCGGCACGAATTATGCAGCGCGTGTCACCGGAAACATCTTAGAAGACGAAAAAGCCTATAACACAATTCACGTGGCGTTCGGATCAAACCATACATTTGGCGGTGCCATTAAAACAAATGTTCATATCGACTGTGTTACAAAAAAACCGAAAATAGAATGGGTGTATTAAAGGTATTATTTCGATTTTGTATGCAATGAAGTCCGAAAAGGAAAACAATAGATGGATAAGGGCGGGGACCCAAGCGAAATCCGCTTGGGACCGAAAGTACCTAGCGGAAAGCGCAGGTCTGCGCTTTCCTGGGGTTGGGCATCTAAGGGGTTTTTAAGAACCGCCGGTATTGTGCTCCGTTTGGACAGTATTCTAGTTGGGCGGACAGTATTTGTTCCTGATTGGACTGTAGGGTGCCTATCTTGGACTGTATATCCAATTAACTGGAAGAAATCCAGCTGAAAAATGCCATATTGTCCCGATGAACCCTGCTCGACAAGACACCTTCTTGCCGACCAGGGTTTTATTCTGCTGAAAAATCTTTCCATAAATATCTGAACTATCTGTTAATTGTGATAAACTGGCGGTAGACAACTCAGATTCTCACACCTTACCAAACTATTCGAATGGGAGGAATTGCGATGGCAGAGGGAATTCACAGGATTTTAGAGGCACGGGGGATTCAAGTACCGGAGGCGCATCAGGATATGCTGGCGCAGCAGATGCAGGCGGTGCAGCAATTGCGCGATACAGTGGACAATTCGCAGCTGAAGGACTTTGATATGGCGCTGACGCATGTGCCGGGAGGTGAGCGGCCATGAATGAAGAATTAGCGGCACAATCGATCGGGGAACTGGCGCCGAAGTTGCGCGACAAACAGGTGTCACCCGTTGAACTGACTGAAGCGGTGTTGGCGAATGTCGATGCCTATAACAGCGATGTCAATGCATTTATTCGCGTGCAGAAAGAACAGGCACTGGAGTCGGCGAGACAGGCGGAGCAGGAGATCCAAAGCGGCAATTACCGCGGCTTCCTGCACGGCATTCCGATGGCGTTGAAGGATATTTTGTATTTCAAGGATGAGCCGACGACGATGGGCTCGAAAATCCACGAAGGGTTTATTGCTGACTTTGACGCGACAGTCGTGTCGAAGCTGAAGCTGTCGGGCGTGACCTTCCACGGCAAACTCAATATGCACGAGTATGCCTGGGGCGCGACGACCACCAATCCGCATTACGGCGCCTGTAAGAATCCGTGGGACCTCAGCAAGATTCCAGGCGGCTCGAGCGGCGGGTCGGGTGCTGCGGTGGCGGCGAACATGTCGATCGCTTCGCTCGGTACGGATACTGGGGGTTCGATCCGGATTCCGGCGTCGAGCTGCGGCATCATCGGCCTGAAGCCGACGCATGGCCGCATCAGCAAATACGACTGTTTTCCGCTGTCGTGGAGTCTCGACCATATCGGGCCGATGACGAAAACCGTTTTTGATGCCGCGCTGCTTTTGGAAGTGCTTGGCGGCTACGACCCGAAAGATCCGACTTCCGTCGACCAGCCGACGCGAAATTATTCCGGAGGGTTAAATGAAGACGTCAAAGGGCTGGTCATCGGCATTGAGGAAGGCTATTTCTTCAAGAATGTCGATAACCGTGTCAATGAAGCTGTGCAAAATGCGCTGCAGCAGCTGGAGAAGCTGGGTGCGCGGATTGAGCCGATCCGGATTCCGTCGCTTGCAATGGCCGAATTTGCGGAGCTCGTCACCATCACAACTGAAGCGAGCGCCGTCCACCACGACAATCTGGTGAAGCAGCCGGAGAAATTCGGAGAAGATGTCCGCTTTTTACTGGAGGTGGGCGAGTTGATGTCGGGCGTCGATTACGTGCAGGCTCAGCAGATCCGCCGTAAGCTGGATCTCGATTTTGCAGCGGCATTTGAAAAAGTGGACGTGCTCATTTCCCCGACCTTGCCGTTCCTGTCACCGCCGATCGGCGACAGCACCGTCGACATCAACGGCCAGGCCCTGAGCTTTTTGGACGAAGTCATCCGCTTTACCGGACCTGGAAATCTCACCGGCCTGCCCGCACTCAGCATCCCGTGCGGCGTCCGCGATGGATTGCCGGTCGGTTTGCAGATCATGGGTCCTGCGTTCCAGGAGGAAAAGGTCCTCAACGTCGCCTATGCGATCGAAAAGCTCGAACTGATGAAAGGCCAGAAGCCAAGTTTGAAAGTGCTTGGCTAGTACGACTCATTGCGCATGGAATACAATCCACTGCGCGCCAAATACGATCCATAAGGGCTGGAATGCGATTCACTACGAATAAAATGTGTTCCGCAGCACAATAAATACGATTCTGAAGCGGAAAGCGCAGGTTTGCGCTTTCCTGGGTTTGGGCGGCTAAGGATTTATTTGTTTTGGAAAGTAATTTGCTCCCAATAGAAAGTATTTAGGCTGGATCAGAAAGTAACTGCAGCAAAAGGGAAAGTATTTAACCGAATATAGAAAGTATATCCATCTAACTGGAAAAATAACGTTATTTCTACTCTAAAAACAAGAGAAAAAGGTGATGACAAGTGGCCAAGACACATAAATTCCCCGAAGACCGCGTCCATTACACGTGGGACAAAGATCCGCAGCCGGTGCTGACGATCGACAGCGGGGACCAGGTGGATTTCTCCACCCGGGAAGTGGCGGACAACCAATTCAATAAGGATTCCACGACCGACGACATCGCCACGCTCGACTGGGCGAAAGTCTACCCTCTCGCAGGACCGGTCGAGATCCGGGGGGCGGAACCGGGCGACACGCTGGAAGTGGAAATCCTCGATTTGACGCCAGGAAGCTGGGGGTGGATGGCGATTTTGCCGGGACTGGGCTTGCTGCCCGAAGAGTTTCCGGATGCTTACTTGAGGACTTTCGATTTAAGTGACGGCGAATTTATCCATTTCAGCGACAGCATCAAAGTGCCGATCACCCCGTTTCTTGGTACGATGGGTGTTGGTCCGTCTAACGCCGAAGGGCAGGCCATCATGCCGCCCGGAACGTTCGGCGGCAATATGGATACGCGGCAATTGACCGTCGGCACGAAGCTGTATTTGCCGGTGCAGGTGGCGGGTGCCATGTTCAGCTGTGGAGATGCCCATGCCGCACAAGGCGACGGCGAAGTTTGCGTGACCGCACTCGAATGCCCGATGCAGGCATCGTTGAGATTCCGCCTCCTCAAAGGCAAGACGATTCCAGCGCCGCAGTTCCAGACAGCCGGCGCACTGACGCCGAAAGTCGACCATAAAGGCTTTTACGGAACGACCGGTGTCGGCCCCGACTTGATGGAAGCCGCCCGCGATTCCATCCGTGCGATGGTGGACCACATCTCCGGGAACTACGGGCTCGAGCCGAAGGATGCTTATCTGTTGTCCAGCCTGTGCGTTGATCTCAAAATCTCCGAAATCGTCGATGCGGGCCAGTATATTGTGAGTGCAGTTTTGCCGCTTGCCGTGTTCCAGGAAGATGTTTAGATGAAGAGACGCTGCCGAATCGGGCGGCGTTTTTATTTTTGTCCACTCTTAATATAAATTATCTCAATTGTCTGTATTCTTTGTGGGTAGAATGATAAAATAGCATCAGGTTCGCAAGCAGTAAAAAACGCTACTGAATCAGAAAGCCTTTGGATGAAAGTTTGGCGTTCCAAGAAAGAGGATGAGTGTCCTATTTTCTCCGGAAATTTCACTGAACCGGCATTCCGCGGTTATTTTTCATTTTGCAGGGATAAATTGTTTTTTTATGACGAGGTGCGGTTGCCCCCATTTGAGGTGCGTTCACGCCCTCCCCACTTAAAATTTGATGGTTGAAAGGAGATCCGAGATGAAGGAAATCGGCGGATATTTTGGAATGGAAGAGTTGGCTCATAAAGAATTTCACAGCGATTTGATCGCACTCAATACGGGCAGAAATGCTTTGCTGTATCTGCTGAAGGCACGCCGCATAACGAAGTTGTACATTCCCTATTACTTGTGCGACTCAGTCAGCCAATTGCTGGAAAAGCATGGCTATGAATTCGAGTATTATCATGTGGATCAAGAGTTTCAGCCGATTCTCGATGTAAAGCTGAAGCCGGGGGAATATTTGTACATAGTTAATTTTTACGGACAAATCTCAGAGGAAAAAACGCGTGCGCTGAAGCAGCATTATGGCCAGGTGATTCTGGATCATAGTCAGGCTTTTTTCCAGAAGCCGCTGCCTGGCATCGACACAATCTACTCTTGCCGCAAGTTTTTTGGTGTGCCGGATGGGGCGTATTTGGCGACCGATGCCATTCTGCACGAAGAACTCGAACAGGACCTATCCCAAGGGCGCATGAAGCATATACTCGGCCGTTACGAAAGGACGGGCAGTGAGCATTATACCGATTTTCAGGATAATGATGACGTCCTCGGGGAAACGCCTCTTCGGGCAATGTCCAAAGTGACGCACAATTTGATGGGCGCCATCGACTACGACCGGAGCTGCCGGATCCGGAATGAAAACTATGCCTATCTGGAAAACCAGCTGGATGGGGAGAATTCCCTGAAACTCGTCATGCCGGATGGCGCTTTCGCCTACCCGTTGCTGGTGGAAGACGGCATACCAATCAGAAACCGGCTGGCGGAGCATAAAATCTACATTCCGCTCTTATGGCCAAATGTCCTCGACGACTGTCCGGAAGACAGCATCGAATACCAGTACGCGGCGAATATCCTGCCTTTGCCCTGTGACCAGCGTTATGGGGTGGGGGATATGGCCTATTTGGTGGAAATGGTTAAAAAACAATTGAGTTATAACAGTTAGAGAGAAGAAGCGAAAAGGCTTCTTCTCTTTTTAATGTCAGCTGGAGCCGGACCATATCTCTTTATTCATTGGAATTTAAAGGATTTTGAAATCGTTGTGGCGAATGATTCCGGATAGAAAATAAAAAGGGAGTGTTTTCAATGGCAGAAGAAAACAAGATTCAGCCCGGTTCCATCATTTCCTCAGATCTGACTGTCCATCATGCAGAGGGGGTCCGCGATTTCTACAAAGCGGTCGTCGGCTGGCAGCACAGTGATTTTCCGATGGGCGAATATGCCGACTACATGATGAACACACCTGATGGCAACCCGGCAGCCGGCATTTGCCATCAGGCCGGAGTCAACGAAGGCTTACCGCCGCTGTGGATCGTCTATTTCGCCGTCGCCGATTTGAAGCAAAGCATCGAAATGTGCCAGGATCGCGGCGGCATCGTACACCGCCAACCGGACGGCGCCATCACGTCCGGCAGCTACGCCATCATCGAATACCCGGCCGGCGCTTTCTGCGGCTTGAGCCAAATCTGAGATAGATGGACAAAAGAAAAAGCGGAAAGCGCAAGCCTGCGCTTTCCAATCTTTTGGGCATCCAACGATTTTCGGGCTTTACGGAGAGAGGCGCTGATCCAATCGAAATAAGCACTCCTGTCTTGAGTGGTTTTTCCTATAGCACCAGCATTCATCTCCAAGCCAGCAAATTTCGTTCATCAACAGCATTTTCAAGCTTGCAGAGCCCACAGGTTCATCATGGTCAAGAATCGATTCCCTGAATGTGAACGTTCATTATCTTTATTTAAATTTCGTATTACAAAGTACTTATAATTTTTCCGGTTTATGGTATGATGCAGAATAGATCAGCTATACGGAAACGATATGAATATATTAATTCACTCGACAATTTTTGAGGGTTGTCCGGTCGATTCTGTACGAAATGTCTATTATCAGCCGATCAGGATCTAACAACATTCATCAATTGGAGGTTTTATTATGTACACAATAGGATTTGTCATCAGTCATAAAAACAATGAAAAAAGAAGAGCGCTTCTGCCGAAGGACATGCCGAACATCAAGAACATCAAGCAGTTGTTCTTTGAAGTCGGCTATGGTGAGGCCCTTGGTTTTTCCGATGCCGAATATGAGGTTTCCGGCGCTCAATTCGTCTCGCGCGAAAGAGTATTGCAATGTGACGCCATTGTCGATGTAAAATTGGGCAATGCGGATTATTTCGATCAATTGGCGCCTGGAAAACTCTTGATTGGTTGGGCTCATGCAGTTCAGGATATCGCGTTCACAGACTCGGTGCTTGCAGGAGACCACACTGTGGTTGCCTGGGAGGAAATGTTTGAAGACGGCCGTTACATCTTCTACCGCAACCGTGAAGTTGCCGGGGAAGCGGCGATTCTGCAAGCTTATCAATATTGCGGCAAAATGCCATACGAAACGAAAGTGGCGGTTCTTGGAAATGGCCACACGACCAAAGGCGTATTGCGCATCCTTCACGGCTTAGGTGCTGATGTGGATGTCTATGGACGCAAGCTGGAATCGCTGTTCATCAAGAATATGGGCAATTATGACGTTCTCGTCAACTGCGTCATGTGGGACACGACACGCACCGACCGCATCATCTACAAAGAAGATTTGAAACGCCTGAAAAAAGGCGCGATGATCGTCGATGTCAGCTGCGACCCGAACATGGAGATCGAAACGTCCCGTCCGTCGACCATCGATGATCCCGTCTATACAGTGGATGGCATCATCCATTACACAGTGGACAACACGCCGGCGATGTTCCCGCACACGGTCACGAAAGTGCTGAGCGAAGGATTCTCGCCGATGGTCGATAATTTTGTCGAAGGCAATTGGACCGACCTGATCCGCGATTCTGTGGTCATTGAAAACGGGCACATCATCGATCACCACATCAAGGAATTCAGAGAAGCCAGAAACCTATTGGTGAAATAATCAACTAAAGAGCCTCCTCCGACGAAATCATTGATTTCACTGGGGGAGGCTCTTTTTAGTGGATGCTTACTGCTTAATCAGTTCCATCGCCAAATAGACTTTAAACTTATCGAACAGGTAAGCTTGCCCTTTTGTATTGGGGTGCATTTCGTTCTGCATCAAATGGGTCTGAGCGATGTTCTTGGCGTGGACATCTCCAGCCATCACTTCGTAGAAGTCGAAAAGATGAACATTATCTGCAGCTGCCAATTTGCGGGTTTCCTGAATATACTTCATCATTTCTCTATTTTTAATGTAGGAAAGTGTCGGATTCGGTGTCCGGATCAGCACCTCCGTTTCGCCGGAAGCGGTAATTTCTTCGACGATTCCTTGATAGTCTTTCGCATACTCCTCGACAGGAATCTTCCAGCCGCCAAGCGCGTCATTCAATCCGGCGGAAATCACCACCAAATCAGGGGAGTGGTTCAGGACGTCGCTGGCCACCCGGTCCTTCATATGAGAAATGGTGTTGGCGTTCATGCCGGAATTGATGACCGTCACCTGGTCCGGGTACTTATTGTCGAACCAGTCACTCAGCAAGGACACGTGATTGGGATTGCCATCTGGCAACGAATCGGGGGACGTAACATAGTCGCCAAGAAAGACAATGGTTACCGGAGTGCCCGCTGCGAGTTTTTCAGAAAAGTTGGCAGGTGCAGGTTCATCGGCAGCTTCTGCCCGGGAGCTCTCGGTTCCAGGCAGCAAGGCCGTTTCTTCCGACAGTTCAATCGTTTCAAAGTTCTTTTCGCCCATGATGATAATCAGGATAAGTGCTACAAATAATATGTAGATCAGTTTCTTCAGCATCATACTACCTACCTTTCATTTTAAAAGTAATTACATTTTACCACAAAGAAAAGCTAATTTATCTAAAATTTCAGAATTTTAATGAGTATTCAGACTCAAATTTAAAATGGAGCTAGTTATCCGGTTTCACCGTGGTAACATAGGGGAATAATATAATGATTGTATAACGGTCAATGGAAATAGAGGGGGCGCCCGAAATGAAGAGAATAGGAGAGAAATTGAAGAGTCTGAGGGAAGAAAAACACTTGAGTGTAGATGAGTTGGCCTTGGAATTAGGCTTTGCGAAAACGGTGATTTGGGGGTACGAAAGCGGCAAAAAGCAAGTAAGCATTTCTCATTTGGAGTTGCTGGCCGATTACTATAAAGTATCTATAGACTTTTTGCTGGAGCGTGACCAGATCTCCAACAAACTCGATCTTCAGCAAGTTGCCGATTTGTCGTCCATCAATCTGGTGGTGGATGACCAGCTGGTAAACCAAGAGGAGTTGGCAGAATTGACATCCTATCTGCAGGTCAAACGCCGCCTGAAAGAAGAGGAAGAAGAACAGCTAAAGAAGCGGACCGCTAAATAAGAGCAGGTCCACCGGCACGTTTTCATTTCCAGCTGAACGGTGAACTGAATAAACGAGCAGCGGGCAGCCCAGTAAACCACTGGGCTGCCTGTTTTTTATGACGTTTCAGAAACGAAGCTCCATCTTGGCTGCTGGACCTAATACCCGAGCTCTGTTTAAAAGCCCCTGTTTAAGGGAAATCTTTGACTTTATGGAAGTCAATTGTTGGAGGGGATCGGCATGTCGGCAGCAATCGTGACGATTTTGTTGTGCATCGGATATTTGGTATTCACGATTGATAAAAAGCAAGAGAATTTTCCTGTACCGGTCGTTCTTGTCCTGATCGGCATCGGGTTATCGTTCATTCCATCTTTTAATGATATTGAAGTGACGGAGACATTGATCTACGATGTCTTTCTGCCTGGCTTATTGTTTGTTTCTGCGTATCAGTTTTCGACGGATGCTTTGCGCAGGAATTCCGCCATCATTGGCTTGCTGAGTACGGTCGGGCTAGGACTGGCGGTTGTGCTTGTCGGACTGGCCGTCTATTGGATCGGCGGCTGGTTCTTTTCTGTTTCCCTGGCAGGGGCACTGGTGATTGCGGCGATTTTGGCGCCGACCGATCCGGCTTCGGTGGTCTCGATTTTAAAGAAGTCCTCACCTGACAAAAGCATTGCTGATATCGTTGATGGGGAATCCATGATCAATGACGGAACCAGCATCGTCCTGTTCACTGTTTTGGCAGGCATGTACCTTGATTCGCATTCACTTGATGTACTTTCCATTTTAGGGGAGTTCGTCTATGTCTCAGCAGGTGGCGTGATACTGGGGCTTGCGGTCGGATGGCTATTGAGCAAGGCTGTCCATATCACCCATCACCGGGATTACCAGGTCATGCTCAGCATCGTCCTGGCATACGGTGCCTTTCAGCTGGCTGAAAGCCTCGGCTTTTCGGGTGTTCTGGCGACCGTATCGGCGGGAGTTATGCTATCCTGGGAATTTTCCCATACCAATAAAGAAGACCATTACCGTGAGTCGCTGTCCGGATTCTGGAGCGTCGTTGAACCTTCGCTGCTGGCATTGCTGTTTTTGCTGATTGGCATTGAAGCAACGGAACATCTGGCATGGGGAAATTGGGGTCTGGCACTCGCCGTTTTATTCGCCAGCATCGCCATCCGGTTCCTCATTGTCGGAGGCACGTTCAAATTGGTGGCTAGAGGAAGGCAGTCTGAGGACGTATGGAAAAAGTCGCTGCTCATCGCCTGGTCCGGTATCCGCGGGTCGATGTCCGTGTTCCTGTTGCTGCAGCTGGGAGCGATGGCGCAGGAAGGAGCGGCTGATGAACTGATTTCGCTGAGCTTTTCCGTGGTCATCCTGTCACTCATCATTCAAAGTCTCGGAATCCATCCTTTGTCGAAACTGCTGGACAGCAACTAAAACAGCCCTTGCCTGGAAGTCATACTTCAGGCAAGGGCTGTTAGGCTATACTTTCAAGTATAGTTGTTCGATCATTTCAGGGAGCAGGGGCTTCTGGAAATAATACCCCTGAGCCTGGTTGCAATCTTTGGTTTTCAGGAATGCCAGCTGTTCGCTGGTTTCTACACCTTCCGCGATGACATTCAACTTCAGATTGTGGGCCATTTGAATGATGGTGTCGACCAGTGCTGCATCTTTCGGGTCGTTATGGATATTGCGCGTAAAATGCTGATCGATTTTCAGCGTATCAACAGGAAACAGTTTCAAGTAGCTCAGTGAAGAATAGCCAGTGCCGAAATCATCGATGGATAGATGGATGCCCATAGCCTTCAATTCCTGCATTTTTGAAATTGCGGATTTCGCACCTTGAATGATGCTTTCGGTCAATTCCAGCTCAAGAAATTCAGGAGCCAGGCCTGCATCGTCCAATGCGGAAGTCACTACTGCTGCGATATTGCCGTGTGAAAATTGCTTGGCCGAAATGTTGACAGCGACCCGGAACGGATCCAATCCAGCGTCCTGCCAGTCTTTGTTCTGCTGACAGGCAGTCCGGAGAACAAATTCGCCGATATAAAGAATCATGCCATTCTCTTCTGCGATGGGAATGAATTCAGCAGGGGAGATCTGACCGAATGTGGGGTGATACCACCGGACCAGCGCTTCAACCCCAATGATTTTTTCGGTTTTGATATCGATCTGCGGCTGGTAATGAACCGTAAATTCACCAAGCTCCAAGCCTTTGCGAATGCTCATGGCGATTTTTGACTTCCTGGAAATCAAGTCGTTCATTTCGGAAGTGAAAAATTGGAAATTGTTTTTGCCTTCTTCTTTGACGCGGTACATAGCGATGTCGGCATTTTTTACCAGCGCTTCCGGGTCTTTGCCGTCTGCCGGGAAAAGACTCGCACCGATTGATGGGGTAGTGAAAACGGTTTCGTTATTCAGTAGGAAAGGTTCGTTTAAGACTTTCAGTATTTTCTGTGCGGTAGCTTGCGCCTGTGTATAGTCAGCGTTTGGCAGCAGCACAATGAATTCATCGCCGCCAAGACGGGCTAAGGTATCCGCTTTGTGGAGGCAGGAATTGATGCGTTCCGCCACTTCCACCAACAGCTGATCGCCGGTTTGATGGCCATATGTATCATTGACCAGCTTGAACTGGTCAAGGTCCAGATAAAGGACTGTCAGAACAGCAGCGTTTTCTGATGCCTGAGCAATTGAAGATTCAAGCCGGTCGTTGAACAAGCGCCGGTTTGGAAGCCCTGTCAGCGAATCGAGGTAAACGAGGTTGCTGATTTTTTCTTCAGTTGCTTTGCGGTCAGTAATGTCACGGATGATGAGGCTGTAATAATCGCCTTTAGCCGTATGCCATGTTCCTGTTGATAGTTCAACGGGAAACGGATTTCCATTCTTTTTCAAGCCGGTCAGCTCAATGGTTTTGCCAACTGTGTCAATGTGTTCGTGTTGCCGTGCGTCTTGATGGGGCCTTAGGAAAATCAGGCGCACATCCTGTTGGATAATGTCATCTTTGGTATAGCCGAAAAGATGATGTGCGCCATTATTCCATTGCATGACAATCCCTTTGGCATCGGTGACCACGATTCCATCTTTAGCGGATTCGATGACCGACAGAAACTGGCGGCCGTATTCATCAGACAGGGATTTCACTTTCGTTTCGCTGCGGATGCTCAGGATGGCAATCATCAGCATCAGGACCATGCCGATGCCGACATTATAAGCGATATAATTATTGTTCATCGAATTGGCAGCCACTGGCATATGGTGGGCGGCAGGTTCAAAACGTGCAGCAACCATGCCGATGTAATGCATACCGGCTACACCAGTGGCAATCAATGCCGCACTGACAATCTTTAACCCAAAGAAACCATGGCGGTTCCGTGAATAAAACAGCAAGAACATGGCCAAAAGAGAAGAAGCTAAAGCGACAACCACGGATAAGATCCACAACAAGGGATCGTATTGGACAGTGGCCTGCAGCTGCATGGCCGCCATCCCGATATAATGCATGGCGATAATACCTGTCGTAATAAGCACGGCACCAGCCAGAACTTCGGTTTTTAGGACCTGTGGCTTACTGGTGATGGCGAAAGCAATTCCGCTCGCGAATAAGGCGGGCAGTATCGAAGCGATGACAAGCGGGGTATTATAACTTACTTCCATGGATAAATGAGAAGCGAGCATCCCGATAAAATGCATCGACCAAATACCGAGCCCCATGATGAGGGCACCGAGCATAATCCACTTGACCCGTGCGATTCCAACTGTGGTAAACAGCATTCCGCTGATGTTTAAAGCAATGTAAGCCGAAATGAAAGCAACTGCAATAGAAAGGAAGATTAAAGCGGGATCATAGGATAATGGTATGGCATTCATCTGGTTCACACTTCCTTTCGATAATCTATTGGAAATAGGGAATTATACATGATAATTAGAAAATATTTAATATAATTACGGACCAATGGTACATATATTTTAGCATCTTAATAGAAGTTTGTTTGTAATTTTAAATTTCTGATAATAAATCTGAATCCAGCCTCTTGTCCTACTATTTCATTGCTTACGTCCGGTAATTTTTGAATATGAAAGAGAAATTTTTTCAAATATTAGCTTTACCCTGGAAAAATGTTATTATTAAACAATACGTGATCAGAAAATATGAATGAGAAGGTGAAGGAATGCAAGTCAAAAAAGCAATCATTCCGGCTGCAGGACTTGGCACAAGGTTTCTACCTGCCACCAAAGCCATGCCAAAAGAAATGCTGCCGATTGTCGATAAGCCAACGATCCAATACATAGTAGAGGAAGCAATCGCTTCTGGAATTGAAGACATCATCATCGTCACCGGAAAAGGCAAACGTGCCATCGAAGATCATTTCGATCATGCCTTTGAACTCGAAGAAACCCTTATGAGAAAAGGGAAAATCGATATGCTGGATTCTGTCCTGGAAACCTCAAATGTGGAGATCCACTACATCCGCCAAAAAGAACCGCTGGGCCTTGGCCATGCGATTTGGTCGGCGCGCCGATTTATCGGCAACGAACCGTTCGCGGTCCTGCTCGGTGATGACATCGTGGAAAATGACGAACCATGCCTGGCTCAATTGATGAAGCAAAACGAGTTGACCGGCAAAAGTGTCATCGGTGTCCAGCAGGTACCTGAAGATGAAACCCATCGCTACGGCATCATCAATCCGGTTTCCATCGACGGCAAATTGATCAAAGTCGATAACTTTGTCGAAAAGCCGGAGGCGGGAACAGCGCCGTCAAATTACGCCATTATGGGCCGCTACATCCTGACGCCTGAAATTTTCGAGTTTTTGGGTCAACATCAGCTTGGTGCAGGTGGAGAAATCCAATTGACGGACGCCATCCAGATGCTCAACGAAGTCCAGTCCGTTTATGCCTATGAATTTGATGGACACCGCTTCGATGTCGGCGAAAAATATGGATTTATTGAAACGACCATTGAATTTGCGTTGAAGCGTCCTGAACTGAGAGATCAATTATTGGAGTTGTTCGAAAGAAAACTGCAGGAATCTTATACGAAAGAAAATAAATAATCGACTTTTAAAACCCGTATTCAGCTAAGCATTCTGCAGCTGAATACGGGTTTTTGCATAAAAAATTACAGAAGCTAGGTCTTTTAATAGATGTGATATAATCCAAATAATCTAAAAAATCTGTTTTTAGGGTGGATAATTCGTAGGAGTGTGATAAACTATCTAAATAAAGAATAGAAATTGTAAACAGATGGAAATTAGCGTGTAATAAGTCTACCTTTGCTTTCAGAAAAGCTTCGGTACAAGGAGGCCTCTTCAGAGTGGATGATATTTATTTTGAACAGAATTACGGGCGGTTGTATGAACAAATCGAACAAGGTACGTGCGAGGTATTTAAATTCGAACATCCCTTGGGGAAAGTAAGTCATTTGTTCATCAAGCGGCTTATTTCCGTGTGCATCAACGAAGAAACCTATTACGATATCAGCACGCCGTATGGGTATGGGGGACCTTGCATCACCGATTGTGAAGAAGTACATAAATGTCAGGTGGTTCAAGCTTTCAATGATGCTTTTAAAGAATTTTGCCATAAAGAGAACATTGTCTGCGAGTTTGTCCGGTTCCACCCTTTATTCACCAATGCCCAGGATTTCAGCAGCTGCTATGACTTGACGTTCCGTCGCCATACGACCGGTACCAATTTGAAGGATTACGACAACCCTGTGAAGTCCGAATTCTCCAAGTCGAAGCAAAAAAGCATCCGTAAAGCGTTGGAGGCCGGGGTAGAGTACCGTGTCACCGTAAACCCTCCCGATCTGGAGGAATTCAAGGAAATCTACTATTCGACCATGAAAAGAAAAAATGCAGCTACCGTGTATTATTTTAACGATGAATATTTCGAGAATCTTCTCAATTACTTTGGCGAACAGATCGTGCTGACGGAAGTGCTTTATGAAGGGAAGATCATTGCGATGGGGCTTAACTTGGTCTCGGGAAAAACCATCCATATCCATTTGTCGGGCACGCTGGAAGAGTACCACCATTTATCTGCAGCTTTCGTTATGCGTTATGCGCTGGTGATGTGGGGGAAAGAACAAGGCATGGAGCTGATCCACGAAGGTGGAGGTGTGACAGGGGAAGCCGATGATCCCTTGTACCTTTTTAAAAAGCAATTTGGCAAAAATACAGAATTCACCTTCCATGTCAGCTACAAAATCTGGAACCAGGAAATTTACGATCTGCTATGCAAAACTGTAGGGTCAAAAATGGAAGACGGCTCATTCCCGGCCTATCGCTCGAAAACTGCAGCCCGTGAACAGGTGGGCATCAACGTTCGCTGATTTAGATGGAAGAAAGTCTGCTGTTTTTTGGCAGGCTTTTTTTATTCGGCTAAAAGTCAGCTTCCGATTTCGGTGACGGATGCTATAATAGGGATAAACATCGATTTTAACAGTAAAGGATTTGTCATATGACACCCTATAAATGTACTTCCTGGATCGCGGCCATTTCCTGGATGGCCGTTATTTTTTATCTTTCCCATCAACCGGGTTCTGCTTCAAGCGATTTAAGTTCAGGCGTCGTAGCTGCATTGTTGAGTTTTATTGATCAAATGGCGCCGAATTTAGAGTTTGATAGTGAAAATTTCCATACTTTTGTTCGGAAAAATGCGCATTTTATCGCCTATTTCCTATTGAGCCTGTTAAGCCTGAACGCCTGGAGAAGCAGTGGTTTCTACGGGATGAAGCAATTGGTGCTGGGATTTGGCATGTGTGTCCTTTTCGCGGTGACAGATGAAATCCATCAATTGTTCATCGAAGGACGGAGCGGCGAAGTGAGAGATGTATTGATTGACAGTGCCGGTGCAGGCTTGGGTGCCGTGTTTTATGCCCTTGGCGATAAATTGTGGCGGCTGCAAAAGAAAAAGAGCAAGAACGAGCAGATTAAAACAGAAACCTGATAAACAATTCTACCAGTATTGAATCGATAGGCAGGTATGGTTTCAATTTTCTGGTACAAATGAATCTAGTAAATTCCAGAAATTTAGCGTAAGATGGTATAAATCGAAAGAATTATTGAAACGGTAAGGAGTAGAACGTAAATGACAGCAACCGGGTTACGCAAAAAGAGGTGGATTGTATGTGGACGTTGATTACCGGCGGCTTTCTGTTTGTGATGGCCGTTGTTTTCTCTTTGGGAAAAGCTAGTTCGAAGAGGGAAGATGCCACATACAATCATCGAGAAGAATTGCTGGCGCGCAGTAAAGGCAGTGACACTGAACCTGCCCTATCGGAAGAACCGGACTTAGAACCGATCGAACAGCCGGAAAACAATAAAGAAAATAATGCAGAACGCAATACACCGCATCCTTCAGAGCAACTCTGAGTGTGGTGTTTTTTAGTGCTTATTACCCTTTTAATGACAGCTTATTGAATTTTCAGATATCAAACTGTTATTTTCAGCCTATATTATGTATGATAGGTAATAAGAGCATTATGCACCAAAGGAGGTGATTGGCATGAAAGCAAAAACATTTGGATTTGTCCTGCTGGTGCTTTTGGGTATCGCCGGATTCAGTTATTTCTTTTTGATGATTGAAAAGTTTACGCAGAACGAAGAAGCGGAAAATGGGCAAGAAAGTTACAGTGCCAATCTGGATGAGGCAACAGACAAAACGGCGGAAATTCAGGCCGCTATTGACGAAACACCTGCTGGAGGAACGCTGGAAATCACTCCGGGCGTCTACAAACTCAGCAAAAACCCTGATCTTAAAGCCGTTACAGGATATGGTGACAGCTATTTTGCTTTGAAGATTTCAAAGCCGATTACGATTTTGATGGAAGAGGTTATTTTCCAGACGGATACGGATGATGATTATGGTGTGTTTTGGGTCAATGAAACAGAAGATGTCCATTTAAAAGGCGGCGTTCTGATGGGTGAGCGTTTGCCAAAAGACGGTTCATTGACTTCCCATATTGCCATTCTGTTTCTCTATACAAACAATAGCTCCATTGAAGACACTTACATGAAAAACTTTTCCCAGGGTGTCCATCTTAATCATTCGGATCATAATATTGTCAGGAAAGTAACTTCGGAGTTTAACTATGGGTCCGGGATTATCAGTTTTGATTCTGACCAAAACCTCATCGATTCCTGTGTGGTGCGAAATTCCGGTGACGGCCATTTATCTTTGTATGGAGGTGGCGAAGATAATCATGTGGTGAATTGCATGGTTACTGAAGACCGCCCGGGTTATACCGATCAGCAGGGAATCACGGTGGAAAGTGAAATTGGCAGTTTGATCGAAAAAAATACGGTCAGTGGATTCTACTACGGCATCGATGTCAAAAATGCTTCGGAATCGAATATTATCGAGTCAAATATCGTGTTCGACAATGAATACAATATCGCTGTACGCGGCGGCGACGGTGGTGAAAACCTTCAATTGCCGAGCTACGATACGCAAATTCTGAACAATATGGCCGTGGACCCGCGGGATAATTCCCACTATGGAATTTATGTCGGGGCAGGAGAAGGTCATGTCGTCATCGGCAATACCCTGAATACCGGCCACTTGGCCATTCCGGAAGAAGATATGGAAATTTACGAAGATCAAAATCATTACGTGCCTGAAGAAGACTGAACACGTTTCCTGCTGAAGCCGGCAACGGCTTCGCGGAAACGTGTTTTTAGTGTGAATTTTATTGCATCGGAAGCGTGAGGTGCGGAAAAGGGTGGTTGAGGTGCGGAAATCATCCTTCGAGGTGCGGACTTTCGGGTATGGGGTGCGGTTCATGCCGTTTGAAGTGCGGTTTTGGGCAAACGAGGTGCGGTCGACCGCTTTATCGAAATAAACCCGCATGTAAATTTTCCGCTAATGGTACAATTGGTCATATTAGGATTTTCTAGAAGAAAAAAGGGGGAATAGGATTCATGGCAATTTTAGTTTGCGGCGGCGCGGGGTATATCGGCAGCCATACGGTGAAGGAATTGGTGGATACATACGAAGTAGTGGTGCTGGACAATTTGACGACAGGCTTCGAGCATCTGGTTGATGAACGGGCGATTTTCATCAAAGGGGATTTGGGCGACCGAGCGGTTCTGGATGAACTCTTCACGGCATACAGCATTGACGCTGTGTTCCATTTTGCCGCCAATAGCCTGGTCGGCGAGTCAGTGGAAAATCCCTTAAAATATTACCGCAACAACGTCAACGCCACATTGGTGCTGCTCGAGAAAATGGTTGAGCATGGCGTCAAACGCTTCATCTTTTCATCGACGGCCGCGACCTATGGCATTCCCGATACAGAGATGATCACGGAAGAAACGGCAACCAACCCGATCAATCCTTATGGGCGGTCGAAATTGATGGTCGAGCAGATTTTAGCAGATATCGCGCATGTCCATGATTTCCAGTATGTCGTGCTGCGTTATTTCAACGCTGCGGGTGCGCATGTGTCAGGCGAAATCGGTGAAAGCCATGACCCGGAATCCCACTTGATCCCCATCGTGCTGCAGCATCTTCTTGGACAGCGCGACAAAATTTCCGTATTCGGCACGGATTACGACACAGCTGACGGAACGTGTGTCCGGGATTATATCCACGTCACGGATTTGGCCCGGGCGCACATCCTTTCCTATGAAGGAATGGTTGATGGAAAAGTTGCCAATGAAACCTATAACCTCGGCAATGGAGCAGGTTATTCAGTCAATGAAATCATCAGCTCCTGCCAGCAGATTTCGGGCAAACAGGCAAGCATCGAATATGCACCGCGGCGTGCCGGAGATCCGGCTACATTGATCGCATCATCCGATAAAATCAAAGCTGCATTAGGCTGGACACCCGCATATGATTTGAGGACCATCATTTCCAGTGCCTGGACATGGCATTCGAAATAATACTATCACCTAAATCTCCTTGAGCAGCTCGACAGCTCAAGGAGATTTTTTAATCCTGTCAAAAACAGCTTCCAGCAGAGAAGAGTGCTCCCATTTTATTAGGGAATTATTGGGAATGTAAAAATACTATTAAATAATTGTAAAGTATATGTTATTTTCGAAATAATACGAATTATCTATATTTATCGATTTGTTATGTGTTAAGATGAAAAAAAGATGGTGATAGTGGGCATAAAGTATCGGTTATGATGCTATTCATCATTTTTTCCCTTTTGGTCATTTTGCCTTCCCTTTATTCGGCTTCAGTGATGTGTATTGCTTAAAACCTAAAGGAGTGAGAATTTATGACAACAAAACCGCTGGTCAGTATAGTTTGTACAAGCTACAATCACGGAGATTACCTTGCCGAAGCAATTGAAAGTTTCCTCATGCAAAAGACGGATTTTGACGTTGAAATCCTGATTTATGATGACGCCTCTACCGATCATGGCCCTCAAGTGATTAAATACTATGAAAACAAGTATCCCTCTTTGATCAAACCGATCTACCAAACCCAGAACCAATATTCAAAAGGAGTCCGTGTTGAATTATTCAACCACAACCGGGCAAAAGGAAAATACATTGCCGTCTGCGAAGGTGATGATTACTGGACAGATCCCTGCAAATTGCAGAAGCAGGTTGATTACATGGAAGAGCATCCGGCATGCAGCATGACTGTCCATGCAGCTGATCGTGTGTTGTCCGATAAGAAAAAAATCCTTTCCACTGTGCGGCCGGAACAGGGAAATGCCATTTTTTCCGTTGAACGCGTGATTGAAGGAGGCGGCGACCTGGTTGCCACGAATTCCATGGTCTATTCAAAAGAAAAAGTTTCGGAACTGGCTCCTTTCTACTTGAATGCAGTAGTAGGTGATTACCCGTTGGTCATTTTAGCCGCGCTTCATGGAACGGTGGATTATCTGGATGCCAATATGTCAGCTTACCGGGTGGGGGTCAAGGGATCCTGGACAGAACGTGAACTGGCTACCGCTATGAAACGGATCAATCATTATTATGATATGGAAAGAATGCTGGATGAGATCAATAAGTATACCCACTTCAACTACAATGACTCCCTCATGAAAGCAAAGCGGGGTTACCAGTTTTCCCTCCTATTGGAACAGGGGAATTTTAAGGCTGCAAAACGCGGCGAATTCCGGAAAATCTACCTGGATTTAGGTGCCAAAAAGCGCATGTTGCTGCAGTTGAAACGCTTTTTCCCCAATGTGGCAGACAGCGTCCGCAAAGCAAAATGGAAATTAATCCAGTAAATGCAGTTGCATAGGTGACGGGACTGGGGGATAGGAGATCATCAAATGGAACCACAACCTTCATTGAAAAAGAAGACGATCGGCGGTTTGGCATGGAGCTTCGGTGACCTGGTCGGCAATCAAGGCATCCAGTTCCTGATTCAGATCATTTTAGCGCGTATGCTGCTGCCCGAACATTTCGGACTGATCGGCATGATCCTGGTATTTATCGCGCTGTCCAATTCACTGGTCGACAGCGGCTTTACGCAGGCGTTGATCCGTGAACGCAATGCCAGCCAGGCGGATTATTCAACGGTCTTTTATTTTAATCTGCTTATTTCTGTGATGATTTATGGAATCCTTTATGCTGCAGCTCCCGTCATCAGCAGCTTTTTCGGCGAACCGCAGCTGGTCTCCCTGGTGCGGGTATTATCCATCGGGATTGTCATCAACTCATTAGCGATCATTCCGAAGGCGATGTTCGCGAAAGAAGTGAATTTCAAAGCACAGGCAGCGATAAATTTGAGTGCCAGTATCATATCCGGAGTCATCGCGATTGGGCTGGCGATGGCAGGATACGGTGTTTGGAGTCTGGTGCTGCGTCAATTATCGTTGAACGCCATCCAGTCTTTGCTTTTTGTCTTCACGAAAAAATGGATTCCTTCCTTGGTTTTTAGTGTCGCTTCGTTCAAGCGGTTATTCGGTTTTGGCTGGAAGCTTCTTGTATCAGGGTTGATCGATACCTTTTACACGAATGTCTATTTTCTGATTATCGGCAGGCAGTATTCTGCTGCACAACTGGGTTTTTATACAAATGCTTCGCGTTTCAGTGAAATCGTTTCGCAAAATTTGGCAGCTACCATACTGCGGGTGACCTATCCGGTGCTGAGCAGCATACAGAATGAACACGAACGGTTAAAACAGTCATATAAAAATATCACAAAACTTGCGGCTTTTCTCATTTTTCCGATGATGGTGGGAATGGCCGCTGTCGGGGAACCTCTTGTATTATTGGTGTTCGGTGAAAAATGGCTGCCGATGGTCCTTTATTTTCAATTGCTGTCCATTGCCGGGATGCTGTATCCGATATTGGCGCTCGATTTGAGCATTCTTCAGGTAAAAGGCCGATCCGACTTGTATCTGCAGTTGGAAATCATCAATAAAATCTCATTGACGATTCTACTGGCTCTGGCGGTTTGGCTGGAATTGGGCGTGATCGGATTGATTGCAGCCGCCATTTTGAACACCTATCTGGAATTCTTCGTCAATAGCCATTTCTCGAAACGGGAAGTGGCTTATCCGGCTACAGAAAAAGTGAAGGATCTGCTGCCGGTTTACCTGATGTCCTTTGTAATGGGGATTGTGGTGTGGGCGCTTGGTGCACTGTTGGAGACAGGCATACTGATCCAATTGCTGCTGCAGGTTGCTGCTGGAATCATGTTATACATCGCCGCTTGCTGGATTGCAAAGGTCGCCGAACTGAAGACGGTTTATGGACTGCTCCTGCCCATTCTCAAAAAAATAATACCATAAAAACGGTAAGCAGGATTATCTGCTTACCGTTTTTATTGCTGCTTCTTCAATTTGTTTTTGTGGCCACCGATAGGCCGGGAAGAGTTCGTTTTCCAGATTGGAATTTGTCGCATGGACCAATTGTTGATAAATTTTTTCGTTCCAAATTTTGTTGCCGACATAGTAATCAAATTCAGTATTTTTGCCGAATCTTTTTTTGAATTTGTACAGCGAGTCATCGGGGCCGGGATTGACTCCGCCGCCTGAATGGATAAATTCCACACCGTGTTCTTTTGCCCAGAGCACAATGGCGTAGGTCATGACATAAACGGGCGACAGGTGATTGAAGCCATCAATGGTTCCTGACAGGTGGGTATGGATGACGGGACCCGAGTGGAAATGGAGCTCTGCACCAATCACTTGGGAGTCGTAAATAGCCTCAACCAATATTAGCTGATCGCCTAAATTATCAAGCATCTTTTGGAAGTACGCGTCGTCGAAGAAATAGAAGTCTTCCGCGCCGACCCGTTCCATCGTTTTGAGATAGATTTCCTGAAACAGATCCAGGTCAGGTGGATCTATTGTGAGCCGATAAGTTACGCCGTCCTTTAACGCCTTCCGGATTCTCTTGCGGGTTGAACCGGAAAATTCCTCCTGTACTGGATCTTCGAATCCTTTCAGCGTGACGCCAGTCGTATGGCGCCTGAAGAGGACGTGGTAGCAGGACTTGAAATCCACGGCGTTGCCGGCTAGCGGATGGAAGCGGACAAATTCACTGACGATATTTTGCTCTTGGCAATAAGCATGAAAAGCCTGGCAGAAATAGGTCACCAGTTCATCCTTTCGCGTCTTGTCCTTCAGTTCAGTGATGACTGGGCCTCCATAGCCGTAAGGCGTGAGAAGGTCGAAATAAGGACCCCCCTCCAATTGGACAGGAATTGCTCGTTTGATGAATTGATGATAGACCGATCCTAGGGGATGTTCAAATTCGAAAACTTCACAGTTCCCTCCGTCAATCTCCTCGTATAGCTCGGCATAATCTTTTTTAAAAAATACATCCCTCAAAATAAAACCTCATTCCTTGTTATTTTTTAGGAGAATTTAACAATCTATCCTTTCTCCCAATGTTCCGCCCTACAGCTTTCTTTTTCTTGTTTCAAATGACTAAATTTTCAATTAAATAAGCTGTTATAGTGAGTATAGCGAATATTATAGGTAAATGCGAGGGTAAATGTCGTTTTTATATACAGAAAAATGGAGATATCTTTAGGACATAGGATAGAATAACGGAGAATATGGGTAATATTTTTAAAAATATAGTATTCGGAAAAGTGTGCATTTAAAGAAAAGTTGCCTTATACTAGAAGTAATCAGTATTTAATTGGGCTATGGCCTTTCAATAAAGCGATTAGGTTGAAGGAGAGACATCGATGATCAACAAGAAAACCATTTACTTGCTTCTTTGCATACTGGGGATTTTTGGATTGGGGACTGTTTTTGTTATGGGTCAAAGTACGTTCTTTGCGGAAGAGAAGATTAATGCTAAAACACAATTTGGAGCAGAAGGTGATGGAGTGGCTGACGATACACAGGCAATTCAGCGGGCAATTGATGAAACGCCAATAGGTGGGAAGATGCACATTCCGCCGGGTATTTACAAATTGACCAAAAATCCTGATTTGAAGGCCAGTACTGGATATGGAGACAGTTATTTTGCCTTGAGAATTTCTAAGCCAATCACCATCATCATGGACCAGGCGATTTTGAAGACGGAATCGGCGGACGAATATGGCGTGTTTTGGATTACCGGCACAGCAGATGTCCATTTGAAAGGTGGATTTTTGATGGGGGATCAACTGCCTGAGAATGGATCGCTGATTTCTAATATTGCCATTTTACTTCAGGACAGCCAGGAAAGCTCAATTGAAAATATTTATACGAAAAACTTTTCCCAAGGCATTCACTTGCACCATTCCAACGATAATATCATCCGAAATGTGACGAGTGAATCGAATTATGGTTCCGGCATCATCAATTTTGCATCGGATTACAACACAATTGAATCCTGTGTCGTCAGAAACTCAGGGGATGGCCATCTTTCCTTATTCGGCGGCGGCAAACACAATCTGGTAAAAGGCTGCGTAGTGACTGAAAATCGCCCGGGCTACACAGATCAGCAAGGCATTACTGTGGAAAGTGAAAAAAACAGTACAGTTGAAGGGAATATGGTCAGCGGTTTTTATTATGGCATCGATGTTAAAAACGGGGCAGAGTCCAATGTCATCAAAGGCAATCTGGTCTACGACAATGAATACAATATAGCGGTTCGGCCAGGTGATGGAGGAAACAACCTGATGACGCCGAGCAATAATATCAGCATCCTCAATAACCTGGCGATCAATCCGAGGGAAAACTCGGAGCGGGGAATCTATATCAATGTGGGAGAAGGGCATGTCATACGGGGGAATACAGTGGAAGAAAACAACTTGATCCTGCGAGATGAAGAGTTGAAAGAAATGTATGGAAAAGAAAATTTTATAGCGAAAGATGAGTGAACGGATGTATTTTACAAAGATGTAAATTTGGTGTTAAGTTATCTGAATAATCCGTTTATAGTGTTTTTCTATGCTAAAATACGATGTGTATACAAGATTTGTTGGAATTCTGTTCAGCTGAACCTGACAGTGGAGGCTTGGCCCGAGTCATTATAGCTGATAACAAAACTTACTTAACTGTAGAGGGGTCTGTAATTTATGGCAAATGAGATAAAGGTGAGTATTGAGTGCAACAGTTATAATCACGAGAATTTTATAGCGGAGGCATTGGACAGCATGTTGATGCAGAAAACGGATTTCGCCTATGAAATTTTAGTCCATGATGATGCATCCACTGACCGGACAGCTGAAATCATCAGAAGCTATGAACAAAAGTATCCGGATATCATCAAGCCGATCTACCAGACTGAAAACCAGTATTCGAAAGATGTTCCTTTTGAGTTGTTCAATGGTGCACGTGCATTAGGAAAGTATACGGCGGTTTGTGAAGGTGATGATTACTGGACCGACCCGGAAAAACTGCAGCGGCAAGTGGACTATATGGAGGCCCACCCCGAATGCAGCATGTGCGTCCATGCTGCCGAGAAGGTCTCAGCAGTGACTAAGAAAACCGTCGCTGCCATACGTCCGAGCCATAAAGACAAAATTTATTCCGTAGAAGAAGTGATTGAAGGTGGTGGGGAACTGTTTGCCACCAATTCGATCATGTATTCCCGTGAGAAAATTCCCGAAATGCCGGAATATTATTTGAATGCCCCGATTGGGGATTACCCACTGGTCATTTGCGGTGCGTTAAATGGGACGGTTTATTACATGGACCGGAATATGTCTGCCTATCGTGTGGAAGTCAAAGGTTCCTGGACGGATGTGCAGCTCACCGACAATTCTGCTAAGCAAAAACACCTGCAGGAAGTCGCGGCATTACTCGATGAAATAAATGCATTCACGAATTTCAAATACGATAAAGCCATCAACCGCACCAAAAGGCGGGATCGCTTCTACATCCTCTTGAAGCAGCTGGAAATCAAAGAGACTTTGAAAAAAGGCTACAGGCAGTTCTATATGAAGCCGGAATTCTTCAAGCGGATCTTTAAACGAATCACCATCTGAACAAAATTTGTGACCACGATATAAAGAAAAGGCGGTTTCGGATAGCGGGCAACAACGCTATCCGAAACCGCCTTTTTATCTGCCATTTTGACACAGGGGAATCTGGAAAGGATAGGTGCGTCCAAAATCGTTGGAAAAGTGTTGGGTGGGGTTAGCGTCTGGCATCTCAACTGAATAGAACAGGAGGTGGAATAAATTGGAAACCTCCTCTTTTTTTGCGTGGTTGTAAAACGGTCAAATTGACCTACGAACAGACAAACAATCTCCTCGATATGATATTTCCGGAAAATAGGAAGTATCTAACAGTAAAATGGAGAATCTTACTTAAGATTCCGGTTATAAACCTATTGATTTTTCGATTTGATAAAAGAGAGTGGAATAATTTACATAATAAAAATAAAAAATAATCTAAATTATCTGTTATTTATGACTTATGGTATGTTAGAATGATATTTAAGAAATATAAATAAGCACAAAGTAGCGTATCTGAAATGGAGGTCAATAAATTAAAGGTGGATTTTATGTCATTTGCCTATTTAATATGATTAAATAATGATAGAATTGAAATTTCAGAACATTGAGGTATTTGTTCTGCCCAATTTGCATTGGAGTTTTCTTTGATAGGAGCCGGCAGATGAAACAGGAAAAGTCATTGAAGAAAAAGACGGTCAGCGGTCTCCTGTGGAGCTTCGGGGATATGATAGGCAATCAGGGAATTCAATTCATTATCCAGATCATCTTGGCAAGGTTGTTGTTGCCTGAAGATTTCGGGATTATCGGAATGATCCTAGTGTTTGTCGCTCTTTCCAATTCATTAGTCGACAGTGGCTTCACCCAAGCGTTGATCCGAGATCAAAAAGCCAATCAAACTGATTATTCAACCGTTTTTTATTTTAACTTGGGCATTTCTATTTTAATTTATGGCGTGCTGTTCTTATCGGCGCCGTTGATCAGCAACTTTTTTGAGGAACAGCAATTGACGGCTCTTGTCAGGGTGTTGGGATTGGGCGTGATCATCAATGCATTCTCGATTATCCCAAGGGCGATGTTCACCAAGGAAGTGGATTTCAAAGTTCAGGCGAAAGTCAATATGGCGGCAAGTGTGTCGTCGGGGATTATTGCGGTGGCGATGGCGCTGCTGGGCTTTGGAGTCTGGAGTTTAGTCGTCCGTATGTTGGCGTTGAACGGGGTTCAGGCGCTGTTGCTGATTTTTTATAGAAGGTGGCTGCCTTCCTTGGTATTCAGTACGGCATCATTCAAGCGGTTGTTTGGGTTCGGCTGGAAGCTGCTTGTTTCGGGATTAATCGATACCGCCTATGACAATATTTACTACTTGATCATCGGAAAGCAATATTCGGCGACCTCCCTGGGTTATTACACGAATGCCGCAAAATTCAGCGATGTGGCGACACAAACATTGACGGCGACGATCCAGCGGGTGACTTACCCGGTATTGAGTGGGATCCAGGACCAAGAAGAGCGGCTGAAGCAAAGCTTCAAGAAAGTCATCAAGCTTTCAGGGTTTCTGATTTTTCCAATCATGATCGGTGTAGCGGCAGTGGCGGAACCGTTGATTCTCCTGATCTTCGGTGAGAAATGGGCAACCATGATTCCTTATTTCCAGCTCCTGTGCATCGCCGGCATGCTGTATCCGATTCATGCACTGAATTTGAATGTTCTGCAAGTCAAAGGACGTTCAGATCTATTTCTCTATCTGGAGATCATTAAGACCATCATACCGACGATATTGATAGTGGTTGTCATCTGGATGGACTGGGGGATCACCATTTTAGTGGTCACGATTGTCCTTGATTCGTATATTTCCCTGTTCATCAATATTTACTTTTCAGGACGGGAGATTTCATACGGCGCCAAAGAACAAATCTGGGATCTGTTGCCGATTTATGCAATTTCAGTCGGGATGGGAGCGGTTGTTTATGGGGTTGGGAAGCTCTTGCCTTTTTCAGAACTGCTAACGCTCATTCTGCAGATCGGCTTGGGCGTCGTGCTTTACATTTTCATTAGCAAGCTGTTGAAAATAAAGGAATTTGATACAGTTTACGATTTGCTGGTACCGATGATAAAAAAGATAAAACCCGCTAAGACGGGATGAACGAAAGAAAATAGATTCATACCTCGGGAGGGAATGTAATGGCTAAAGCTTTTGAACAACCGATTTATGTCACGCGACCTTTATTGCCGGACATCACTGGTGTTACGGAACGCTTGAAACAAGTGTGGGACAGCAAGCAGTTGACGAACTTCGGTGCGCAACATGACGAATTGAGCCGCGAACTGAAGGAATACCTGGAGACCGACCATATCTCCATGTTTTCCAACGGAACGATGGCTTTGCTGCTGGGCTTGAAAGCATTAAAGCTGACAGGCGAAGTCATCACGACGCCATTTACATTTCCTGCCACTGTGCAGGCTTTAGATTGGAATAATTTGACTCCCGTATTTTGCGATATCGATCCAGCGACATACAATATCGATGCCGATAAAATCGAAGCATTGATTACCGAAAAAACAACTGCCATCCTGGGTGTCCATGTTTTCGGCAACCCATGTGATGTGGAAAAGATACAGGCGATCGCCGATAAGCATGGGCTGAAAGTGATTTATGATGGGGCGCATGCCTTTGGTTCTAAAATTGATGGTGTTCCGATCAGCAGCTTCGGTGATATGACGATGTTCAGCTTCCATGCCACGAAGCTGTTTAATACGATTGAAGGCGGGGCATTGGCCTACAGCGACCCGGCCTTGGATAAACAATTGGACCTGCTGCGGAATTTCGGAATCGCCAATGCCGAGGAAGTGGTGTTGTCCGGACTGAACGCCAAGATGAATGAAGTCCAGGCGGGTGTCGGGATCGAAGTGTTGAAGGTGATAGGGGAAGAACGCAGAAAGCGCCACGCGATCAAACGAGCCTACCAAGAAAATCTGGTGGACATTGACGGCGTCCGGGTTTTGACAACGCTGGAGGATGAATCCAGCAGTTATCAGTATTTTGTGATTGAAATAGAAGAAGCGGCGTTTGGCCATTCGAGAGACAACTTGCATAAGGTGCTTCAGCAATACAATGTCTTTGCAAGAAAGTATTTCTATCCTTTATGCAGCGATTTTGAATGGTACAGCGAATTGCCGTCAGCGCGGCCAGAAAACCTGCCACATGCAAAGCAGGCTGTCCAACAGGTGTTGGCGATGCCTTATTACGGTGATTTGCCGATTGGATCTGTCGAGGAAATCTGCAGCATCATCCGGGAACTGCATATCACCCAGAAAAGCCTATCTCAAATCTAAGAAATGAGGGATCTATGATGAAAGGAATTATATTAGCTGGCGGAACAGGGACGCGCCTTTACCCGTTGACCAAGTCGATTTCAAAGCAAATGCTGCCTGTATACGATAAACCGATGATCTACTATCCGCTGTCAGTCCTGATGCTTGCGGGAATCAAGGAAATCCTGATCATTTCTACGCCGCGGGACATCTCCGGATTTTTGAGCCTGCTCGGCAATGGCCAAAAGCTGGGCATTAAACTGGAATATGCCATCCAGGAAGAACCTAATGGATTGGCCGAAGCCTTTACGATCGGCGAAAGCTTTATTGGCGACTCACCTGTTGCGCTGGTGCTGGGCGATAATGTTTTTTATGGATCGGATTTCGGTAGTTGGCTGCAGGAATCGGCGGAGCTGACAAAAGGCAGCATCATTTTCGGCTGTCATGTTGCGGATCCGAGAGCTTATGGTGTTGTGGAAGTGGATGAAGAAATGAACATCCTTTCCATTGAAGAAAAGCCGGAGCAGCCGAAGTCGTCCTATGCGATTCCCGGCCTTTATTTCTTCGACAATCAAGTGGTTGAAATTGCTAAAGGCGTGACCCCTTCAAAGCGCGGAGAAAAAGAGATTACTTCCATTGTTGAGGAATACAGGAATAGAGGGGAATTGCAGGTTAATATCATGGGGCGTGGCTTGGCGTGGCTGGATACAGGGACGCATGAAGCTTTGCTGGAAGCCTCCAATTTCGTGGAAGCTATCCAAAAAAGACAAGGCCTGTATGTTGCCTGCCTTGAGGAAATCGCTTACCGGAGAGGTTATATCAGCCAAGCGCAGTTGATTGAATTGGCGCAGCCTTTGAAGAAAACGGATTATGGCCAGTATCTATTGGATATTGCTTCTGAAAAAACCTTATTACACTATAAATCATAAAAGGGGCGCCTCTATGGAAAAGCTACTCGTAACTGGCGGAGCAGGGTTTATTGGAGGGAATTTTGTCCAATACATGGCTGAAAAATATCCGCTTTACCATATCTACAATCTGGATCTGTTGACGTATGCTGGGGATCTGACAAAGCATCAGAAAATCGAAACCAATGAGAATTACAGCTTTGTCCATATCGATATCGCTGACCGCCTGGCGGTCAGTGAATTGTTTGAGCAGGTGGATTTTGATTATGTCGTTCATTTTGCAGCGGAAAGCCATGTCGACCGGTCGATTACGGATCCGGAGATTTTTATCCGGACCAATGTTCTGGGGACGCAAGTGTTGCTGGATGCAGCTAAAGGAGCGAACATCAAGAAATTTGTCCATGTCTCAACCGATGAAGTCTATGGCGAGCTGGATTTTGACCCGGCAAGCTTCTTTACGGAAGAAACGCCGCTGCAGCCGAACAGCCCATATAGCGCCAGCAAGGCCTCTTCCGATCTTTTGGTCAGGGCCTATTACGAAACTTACGGTCTGCCGGTCAATATCACGCGCTGCTCCAATAATTATGGACCCTACCATTTTCCGGAGAAGCTGATCCCCTTGACGATTTCGCGTGTCTTGAATGACCAGAAGGTGCCGGTTTACGGAGATGGCAAAAACGTCCGTGATTGGCTGCATGTCCTGGATCATTGTTCGGCGATCGATCTGGTGATGCACAGCGGCGAAATCGGTGCCGTCTACAATATCGGCGGCCATAACGAACGGACCAATCTCCAAGTAGTGCGCACCATTATTGAGGCTTTAGGCAAATCTGAAGACTTGATCGAGTTTGTTGCAGATCGCCTTGGCCATGACAAGCGGTACGCCATCGATCCGACAAAAATCGAAAGGCTTGGCTGGCGGCCGGTCTATGATTTTGAAACCGGCATCGCCCAGACAGTCGACTGGTTTTTGGAAAACAAGGAATGGTGGGAACAAATCATCAGCGGCGAATATCAGCAGTATTTTGACAGGCAATATGCGCGGAAATAAGAAAGTGCGCCCTGTCTTTTACACAAGTGGATAAGGGGGAATAGGATGATGGCAAATCAGCCGACAATCAGTGGATATATAAAAGGTTCATATCCTGGGAACCAAACAGTGAAAATATTGGAATACAATGCTGAAACCAGCAGTCTGAAAAAACAGTTGGCAGCTTTGGGTTATACAAATTTCCTTGGGATCTGTACAGAGGAGCCAAAAAGTGGCCGGGATGCTGATCTGTATTACGTAAATGAAAAGACATTGACCTATAAAAACAATGCAGAAGTGCTGATCATCAATAAAGCCGACTTTCTGGATTTGAAAAATGCTTTCCATTCTTCAGCGGATTTGATTCTGTTCATCCCGTCTAGAATCATTGATCGCGCCAGTTTCCTGCCGCTGTGGGCATATAAACTGGCCAGGAAGAAAAAATGGGCTTTCCATTTTGAAACGTTTTCCGACGTTTCCGGGAAAGCTCGGACTGGCATCGTCTTCAAACGGGATCACCAAAAAGAAAAGGCGGCGCGCCAATACCTGTCGCCCGAGCTTGGCCTCGAAAACTTTTTCGAGCTTCTCAACGAACGGAAACTCGATTATGTGATTCTGCGCTGGTTTGATGAACTGCCTTTCCTTGATCTGGACGAAGACGTGGATCTGTTGATTTCAGACGAACATATTGAAAAAGTGCGGGATTTATTGAATGAGAGGGTCGGCATCTTGCCGTTTGATATTTATAGCGTAGGCGGTCTGCCAGGCAGCAACTTTAAGAATATCGCCTATTATCCACCGTATATTGCTGAAACGATAGTGGACCGACGGGAATTGTGGAACAGCAAGTACTTTGTTCCGTCTAAACGCCATTATTTTCTTAGCCTGATGTACCACGCGGTTTACCACAAAGGTGAAAAATCCGGAATCCCGGCAAAAACAGGAGGCATCGTCAAGAAGATTCCGCAAGACCATGATTACCCCGGAGTCCTTCAACAGCTGGCTGATGAAACCGGTACTGCACTCGAAGAAATCAGCCTGGAATCCCTCCATCAGGTTCTGGAAGAGGAAGGATGGGCGCCTTCGACGGACACTATCCGGAAATTGATCGGCGTCAGCGGCAATTGGTTGGAATCCATCATCAAATCGAATGAACACAATTTCGAAAAAGACGGAGAATTGATGGTGTTTGTCGTTCGGGAATGGGCAGAGGAGCGTCAGCTGACTCCGAAAATCATCGACTGGTTCGAACGGAATGGCTTATGCCTTATCCAGGCGGTCCGGCTTGATGAGGAGCAGAAACGAAACGCCGCCCAAAGCATGCGGGGTGGGAATTGGGGTCAGGGTCCATGGCCGGTGAGTGGCGGAAAACCATCCACTTTGCTGGTCATGTATGATTATCACCCGAAACCGCTGAACGCAAAAATGAAGAAAAAATACCCGCATGTCTCGAATGAACATTATTTATTGAAAGAGCAACTGCGGTCAGAAATTAATTTCAGCTTGTCGAAAGAAGAACGGGCCAATCCGCTGCACAGTGCCGATGACGAAATCGAAGCTTTGGATTACATTTCCGCTGTCGCTCCAGATCTCCTGCAGGAAGTTCGAAGCATCGTCACTGAATGGGACAATGCTTACCGGACGCATGAAAAAGTCATTGCGGATGTATCCGAGAAAAAGCGGCGCGCCAAAGTTGAAGTCATTGAATACCAAGGGAAAAAAGCGGTGAAAAAAACCTATAAGGCAGGAAAGCAACGGTTTTTGGAACGTGAGAAGTTCGTTTACGGGGAGCTGAGCAAGGAATGCGAATTCATTCCCAAACTAATCGACAGCGGTGAAAATTACATCATTGTTCCTTACCTCAAGACCAATAAAGTGACGGAAAGTTGGCACATCAAAAAGCAGATTCTAAAACGGAAGCATAAACAGGAGATTTTCAGCATCAATGAATTCTTCTATAACAAAGGGTATGCGCTGATCGATTTCCATCCGGGGAATATCCTGCTGACATCTGAAGGACTGAAGGTCATTGATTTCGAGTTCCTTTATCAATACAAGGAGCGGCCGCCGAATGTCCGTGATTCGTTTGATTTGAACGGATTTCCGGAAGATTTTACAGAAGACAGGCCGTACGGAATATTTCCCAAGCAGCGACGGAATATGTGGAAAAAGATTCTATATTAAACGCGATTAGAGGAATGGCCTATGGCATCTTTGAAAAATCAAGCAGTGAGCAGTGTGAAACTCACTTCAATATCAATGCTCGTTACCAGCATCCTGCAGATCGGCCAATTGCTGATTTTGGGCAGGGTTCTGGGACCGGCAGTTTTTGGGCTGATCGCCATGGTACAGATCGTCATCCAGTTTTCGCAGCTGTTCCTGGAAATGGGCATCACGGACGCCATCATCCAAAAAGAGAAAATCACCAAACTTGAGCTCTCCAGCCTGTACTGGTTTTCTATTTTCGTCGGAGTGGTGTTGTTTCTTATTCTTTTGGGGGCTGCTCCTGTGATTGCGCTGTTGTTTGATGAAGCCAGTCTGACACCGATGATTCAAGTGGTCGGCATCAGCTTTCTGATCCTGCCGTTCGGGCTGCAGTTTCAGACACTCGCCACGAAAAAGTTGGAATTCGCCCAAATCACTAAAAATGAAATTCTGGCGACGACAATCGGTGTGCTGTTGACCATTTACCTGGCAGCCTTCACGGATCTCGGTGCCTGGTCGCTTGTATATGGACATATCGCCATGTCGCTGTTCAGAAGTGTTCCCTGGGTAATCGGCGGCTACCGGAATCCGGAAACCAGACCGCAGCTCGTTTTCTCATGGAGAGCCATTAAAGGCTTCGTATCATTTGGCATGTACCGGCTTGGCTCCACGAGCATCAATTATTTCACCACGAAAATTGATCAGGTGATCATTGGGATCACTTTGGGCTCTGTGGCGCTCGGCTATTACAGTATGGCTATGAATCTTATTATGCAGCCGGTCCAAAAACTGAATTCCATGATCAACCGGGTAGCTTTTCCGGTATTCTCGAAAATCCAGCTGGACAGTGCCAAATTGCGCAGAGCATATCTGCTGATCACCAACATGCTGACCAGCTTCAACGCACCGCTGCTCGCGGGAGTAATTGTACTGGCTCCGTATGCTGTGCCGCTTATGCTGGGGAAGGATTGGTCGGAGAGCATCATCATCATCCAAATCCTCTGTCTCTATGGTTTGTTCAAGGCATTGGGGAATCCAAGCGGCAGCTTATTCATTGCTGTCGGGAAGGTGAGATGGAGCTTCTACTGGCAATTGGTTCAACTGGCTATCATTCCGGTCGTCGTTTTTCTGGCCAGTTTATCGGGGGAAATCGTCGTCGTAGCATTAGCGGTCGGACTCTTGAGGATGGTACTTTTCTATGTCAGCTATTTTGTACGGATCCGCCATATCATCGGAAACAGTTTAGGTGAATTGACGTTATCGATCGCCAAGCCGATGATCCACTCAGCGATCATGTTGGCTCCTTTGTATATCATCAATGCCCAGTTAACAGGGGTTGGACCAGTTGGAATCATTGTCATCGACACCAGTATCGGCATGTTAGTTTACGGGGTGCTGATGATTCTGAACCAACGGGAACTGGTAGCGGAAATGAAAGGTTTTTTTCAAAAAAGAACAGCAGTTAAAGAAGGATAAAGTGATGCAGAAAAGTTGGGTTTAAACGGGGGATACCTCAGAATCACATTAATTATCGAATAATCAAAATAATATGAAATATTTAGACTATTCTATGGTAGAATGGAAAAATAAAATCGGATAATAAGCATATAGTCTTGGGTACATTGACGATTTTTCGGTTTTATATTTATCTTATCTGTACATGGGCATGAAAAAGACACCAGCATCCATGGATTTATACATGGCAGACGCTGAAAAAAGGTGGGGTATTTATGAAGTTGGATTCAAAAATTTACGTTGCTGGCCATCGCGGGCTGGTAGGATCGGCAATTATGAGGAATTTACAGGAAAACGGTTATACGAACCTTGTATTTCGGACCAGTAAACAGCTTGACCTGACGATGCGGGATCAGGTGGATGCGTTTTTTGAACAAGAGCAGCCAGATTATGTGTTTCTGGCAGCTGCTAAAGTGGGGGGGATCGTGGCGAACAACGATTACCCGGCAGATTTCATCCGGGACAATTTGATGATTCAGACAAATGTCATTGACGCCGCTCACCAGTACAACGTCAAAAAATTGCTGTTCCTGGGGAGTACATGCATCTATCCAAAATTGGCGGCGCAGCCAATGAGAGAGGATTCCTTATTGACGGGCGAACTCGAGCCAACAAACGAAGCTTACGCAATTGCAAAAATTGCCGGCATTAAAATGTGCCAGGCCTATAACCGGCAGCATGGAACGAATTTCATTTCCATCATGCCGACCAATTTATATGGGCCACACGATAATTTCGATTTAAACAGTTCACATGTTCTGCCGGCATTGATCCGGAAATTCCATGAAGCTAAATTGAACAATGCGCCTACTGTGGAGGTTTGGGGTACTGGAACGCCGAAGCGTGAATTTCTGTACTCCGATGATTTGGCGGATGCCGCGATTTATTTGATGAACACATACAGTGGAAGTGATTTGGTCAATATTGGGATGGGCAGAGATATTTCCATCAAAGAGTTGGCTGAGAAAATCGGGAAAACGATTGGGTATGATGGGGAAATCGTCTTCAACACGTCAAAACCTGATGGAGCTCCCCGTAAATTGGTCGATGTCAGCCGTCTGAAAAGCCTCGGCTGGGAAGCGAAGATCCCATTGGATGACGGATTGAAAATGGCCTATACATGGTTTGTGGAACACATAGAGAACAATACATTGTTGACGAATTGAGGGGGAAGATTATGAAGAAGGCATTGATTACTGGCGTTAACGGACAGGACGGTTCGTTTCTATCGGATTTCTTATTGGAAAAAGGCTACGAAGTGCACGGCATCATTCGCCGAAGTTCGAGCTTCAATACCGGGCGTATTGAGCATCTGTATATTGAGGAATTAAAGTCGAGCGAGAATTTCTATATCCATTATGGGGATATGACCGATACCTCTAATATCATCCGCTTGATCAGCGAAATCAAACCGGATGAAATCTATAATCTGGCGGCGATGTCCCATGTGAAGGTATCGTTCGAGACTCCTGAATATACAGCGGATGTGG
This sequence comes from Planococcus sp. SE5232, assembly GCF_050686535.1. Classification (NCBI taxonomy): domain Bacteria; kingdom Bacillati; phylum Bacillota; class Bacilli; order Caryophanales; family Caryophanaceae; genus Planococcus; species Planococcus sp. SE5232. The sequence goes on from NZ_JBOGCP010000001.1 coordinate 1,072,112, forward strand.
ATGGCATCGGAACTTTGCGCATTCTGGAAGCGGTCCGTATTCTGGGATTGGAGAAAAAGACGCGCATTTACCAAGCATCCACATCGGAACTTTATGGCAAAGTCCAGGAAGTTCCGCAAAGGGAGACAACGCCATTCTATCCGCGTTCGCCTTATGGCGTAGCAAAATTATACGGTTACTGGATTACGAAAAACTACCGTGAATCCTATGATATGTTTGCGGTCAACGGCATCCTGTTCAACCACGAATCAGAGCGCCGCGGAGAAACTTTCGTCACGCGTAAAATTACGATGGCGGTCGCACGAATCGCCAATGGCAAGCAGGATAAAATTCTCTTGGGGAATTTGGATGCCAAGCGGGATTGGGGATATGCCAAAGATTACGTGGAGTGCATGTGGCTGATTCTGCAGCATGAAACACCGGAGGATTTCGTCATTGCGACTGGGGAGATGCATACTGTCCGCGAATTTGCGACATTGGCTTTCAAACATGCCGGAATCGAAGTGGAATGGCAAGGTGAGGGGATTGACGAAAAAGGCATCAATGCGAAAACGGGGGAAGTCGTGGTGGAAGTGAATCCAGAATTTTTCCGCTTGGCAGAAGTCGAGCAATTATTAGGCGATCCTACAAAAGCGAAAAATCTGCTTGGATGGAATCCTACTTCCACTTCGTTTGAAGAACTTGTACAAATAATGGTTGCGCATGATTGTCATCTATTGAAAGAAGAAAAGAGCGCCATCACTGAGTATTAATCAAAGCGGGTTCCTTATTGGGTGGGGGGATAAAATCTTATGGTGACCTTAAATGATAAAGTCAGCGTTATTATTCCGACGTATAATCGATCGGAGTTGCTGAAAAAAGCAGTGGAAAGTCTGAAAAACCAAAGTCATCAAAACTTCGAAATCATCATCATCGATGACTTTTCGACAGATGATACGGCGACAGTCGTCAAAGAAATGGAAGATGATCGGATCATCTATCTCAAGCATGACATCAATAAAGGCGGTTCGGAAGCCAGAAATACCGGAATCAAACGGGCTACGGGGAATTTTATCGGCTTTTTGGATTCGGATGACCAATGGCTTCCGCAAAAGTTGGAAAAGCAGCTCGGGCGATTCGAAGAACAGCCCGACGTGGGAGTGGTCTATACGGGAGTGCAGGTGGTCAATGAAAACAATCAGCCTACCCGTAAAATCGTTCCTGAATACCGGGGCGACATACTGCCGAAACTGTTCGAGTCCAATTGCATCGACACGACATCATCCGTATTGGTGAGAAAAGAAGTGTTGGACCAGGTGCAAGGTTTTGATGCCGGGTTGCCAAGTTGCCAGGATTGGGATTTGTACATACGGCTGGCGCAAGTGACGAAATTCGATTTTGTCAAAGATAATATGGTGTTGTTTTATCACCATAGTGGGGAACGTATTACCACCAATAAAAAATCAGTGCTCAATGGACATCTGAGTATTTTTGAAAAGTACAAAGCCCTGGCGGTAAAGCAACAGAAATCGACTTTTCACCGTTTTGTTCTAACGATTTGGAAAGTCGTTTTCCGGACTGGGATTATCGGGCAAAACAAAGAAACGATTCGATTATCCAGAAAAGTGCTTACGGAAGGCTTTAGGGATGATCGGCTGTCAGTGAAGTTTGTGTTCTATTACCTATGCACTTTTTTGAATAGGAGGGCATTATTATACCTCTATACACAGTCCAAAAAAAATAACAGGAAATCCCACCTGTTATCTGTGACTACCCCATCCTGAAATTGGAAGTCGCCGGTTAGGCAAGCTTTTGCTTGTCGGGGGAAGGAAATTATAAATAAAGGAATGAGACGATGGAAAAGCATATTGAGGCCGATGATCGATTTGAAAAAGTCCTGTATATCATCGTCAATTTATTAACTGGGATTTCAGTAATCTATTATTTACTTCGGGCGGGCCAGATTTTCAATACCGAAGATCCATGGAACCTATTCATTTTAATTATTTTTTCCTTTAAATTCATTATGGACCTCTACATCTTTAAGGTGGGTTTTGCCGCTTTTTCACTGGTGCTGCTATTTTTGCCGGTCATCAGTATACTGGGCTTCGGTCCGATCGGAGAAGTTCAGCCCTTATTCAATGATCGCACGCACCTGATTGAAAAGCATTTCTATACCTTAGCATTCGGCGCATTGTTTTTCTATTACGTCTGGTCGACTTTGCTGTGGATGACCAATAAAACCTATCGAAATTATGATGCCAAAATTTTGGTTTTCTATTCAGGGACGGTTCAAAGTTTATTGGCCACTTGGTTTTTCAGTGCTTTAGCGATTGTCTCTTCCATTATCTATTTGCCGGATCTTCCGGGAAAATCCTATCATGACCTGTCCCCGAGCCTATTGCCTGGAAACGCTTGGAACTCGGTGGTCGTCATTTCTTATTTCTTCGTGCTGATGGGTGTCAAAAACAGTGCAATTCGAAAATTTGCGCTCTTGTTTGTACCTTTCTGGCTCCTGTCCCATTATGCCAGAGTTGATATTTTAGGTCTGCTGTTGATTTTGTATCTGCTTTTGACCGCTTCAAAAGGAGCAGGTGTCATCAAGTCGAAATTTTCGTTTAGAAATGTCGCATTGATTGCTGTTGGACTATTGCTATTTTCGTATTTAGGGTTGGTTCGGCATTCGGGGTTGGTCTTTAATGTAGAGGCAATTTTGGACTCCGTATCCATTCTCGTCAACTACCCCACAGTCCAGGATCTTGTCTATTCCACAGCTGCTGCGATGGAAGTGACGCACTCCTACGGCAATTACTACACGCTCATCGACTATATACCGCAGCTGATTCCATCTTTTTTTGGGATAGAGTCCCAAAGCCCGGAAGCGGCGCATCTCGTTGCATCGCTTATCCATACCAATTATGGATTGTTCGTCTATGGTGAATTTTATTTGAACTTCGAAATCATCGGGCTGATAGTGGCTCCGTTTGTGACCTATGCGGTCCTATTTGTCCCTGCTTACTTGTTGAAGAAATTCTTCGGCAATTTGGGGATTGCACTCGGTTATTATTGGATCGTTTTGACCATTGCCAGGGTGTTCTGGTACGGCTATATCTATTACATCAAGCCGTTGGTCATCATCATGCCGATTTTCATCATCCTCTATCTTGTCATTGCATCTTTTGAAAAAGAGTTAGTGGACAAGCCGGCATTGAAATCCACTGATCCCCATTGACGGGACAGTTCACATAAGTGCTTGCTCCTTGCCAGGAAAGTTCTTGGGCAAGACGTCAATTAATGAGAGGTGAGTCCGCGTGGCTGGAACAAAAAAAGGCAATTTGATTTTTGTCGGGCCTTTGCCTCCTCCTATATTAGGAGAAAGCATCGCTCTTCAATCCTTATATAAATCAGAGAAACTTCACCAGCGGTACAAGGTGAAGAAAATCAATTTGAGCCGAAAGGATTTTGAACATCCCGGTGCTCTTTCTTTCGATAAACTTTTTACGGATTCCTTTGCCATTCTTTACTCGGGATTCCTGTCGTTGGCTATGAAAAATCCGATTTTGTACATTTCCATCTCCCAGACAAAAATGGGGCTGTTGCGGGATTGCATGATGATTCATGCCTGTAAAGTGCTGGGACGCGGCAAAGTGGTCACTCATTTGCATGGCAATAATCTTGGTGGAACTATTGACGCAACTTCTGGAATCGCGCAGAAATTCATCGTCAATGCCTTAAGGAAAATCGATGTCGGCATTGTGCTGGGCGGAAAACTAGCTCCCAATTACCGTGGTCATGTGAAACGCGTGGAAGTGGTATCCAACGGCATACCTGCAGATTTCATTCTCAAGAGTGAAGTAGGTCAAGGCAAGAAAAAAAGGGGGATTTCCCTTCTGTATTTGAGCAACTTGATGTTTGAAAAAGGCTACGTGGAGCTGATCAAAGCAACTACTGCGCTGATTCAGGAAGGGCACGATCTCCGTCTTGATCTGGTTGGTGGCATCCAAAATGAAAGTGAATTCCAGGAAGTGAAGCGTTACATTGCAGTGAATGAAGTGGATCAGCGCATCCAATACCATGGCCTTAAACAGGGAGAAGAGAAAAAACGTTTTTTCCTGGAATCGGATATGATGGCGCTGCCGACCAAATACAAGGTCGAAGGCCAACCGATGTCCATTATTGAAGGGATGGCCGCAGGTCTGCCGATTATTTCCTCTGACCGGGGAATTATCGCGGAGTTGATCAAAGACTGCGGTGTCGTCATCGATCCCACAGTGGAAGGCGTCAAAGAGGCCATTAAAAACTTGGTGATCGATGATGCCGAACGTATGCGCCTGGGAAGAATGAGTCGGGAAACGTTCGAAGAGTATTATACAGAGGACAAATATACTGATTCTTTGATAGCCATTTTCGACGAACTTTAAATGGAAATGGCGCATTTTTCTGCGCCTTTTCCGGGAAAGGAAGGCTCATATGCTACGCAAAAAAAAGATTACGTTTGTCATAAACTACTTTTATCCAGATCTTGCGGCGACCAGCCAGTTGATGACTGAACTGACTGGGCGCCTTCAAAATGATTTTGATATTACAGTCATTGCAGCACAGCCGGGATATGCCGGTGAAAACTACAACGGCAAGAAGCTTTTTGAAGAAGGTTATTTGGAAAGCATCAAAGTGGTTCGAATCAAACTGCCTGAGGTGGATAAAAACTCCAAAGTCAGCCGGATTAAATACATCTCGTCTTATTTTATATTGGCGAATCTCGCGTTGTTGAAAGAAAAAGGAACGGATGTCATTTTTACGATTTCCCAGCCGCCAGTATTGGGCGGATTGATCGGAACTATCGGCAAGCTACTGAAACGTTCACGGCATATCTACAGCGTCCATGACTTTAATCCTGAACAAGCGCAGGCTGTGGCATATACAAATAATCAGGCCGTCTTCAAGATCGCTAAAGCAGTCGACAAACTAAATTGCAGCTACGCCGACCAGGTATTGCTGGTTGGCGAAGACATGGCTGAAACTTTAAAGGGGCGTTATGTGGATAAAAAAGTGCCGAGCCACACCGTCATCAGCAATTGGACAGACGAGCATGCCATTGTTCCGCTTGAAAAAAATGAACCCGCCATCCGTGAATTTCTGGAAACTCATGGGCTTCAGGACAAGTTCATCGTTATGTATTCAGGAAATCTAGGCCTCTATTACGACTTGGAAAACTTGATTCAAGTGTCTAAGGAATTTGCTGACCAGCCTGACATTGTCTTCCTGTTTATTGGGGAAGGTGCGGTCAAGCAGCGGATCGAGGCATATGCAGAAGAAAACAATCTGGAGAACGTTATGTTCCTTCCGTATCAGCCAAAAGAATTTCTTAAGTATTCCTTGAATGCTGCGGATGTTCATTTGGTCGTCAACCAAAAAGGCATCAAAGGCGTTTCTGTGCCGAGTAAAATCTATGGTGTCATGGCGGCCGGCAAACCAGTTCTCGGTGTCCTCGAGCAGGGCAGTGAAGTACAGCGTTTGATTTTTGAGAGTGGAGCGGGAGTGGTCATCGAACCTCAAGATTATCGGGGCGTTGTCCATGCGATCAATTACTTGCGGACTTTGGATCCGGAGGAACTGAAAGCGATGGGTTTGAAAGGGCGTGCTTATCTCGAAGAGAATTTGACAAGAGATACCTCCATCAACAAATACCGAGATGTGCTGCAGTCGGTTGCCGGCAGCACGCCGCAGCTGGAGACAAGCTATCAGGCTGAGAGCCGCCCGTAAAGTAATTTCATAGAAAAACAGAACGCTTCCGTGGAATCAATTGATTCCACGGAAGCGTTTTTTTTGTGCACGAATTTTCTAGTAAACTTTCAAAAGAAAATAGGAGAAGCAACTCTAAAAGCGTCGGAAACGATTTGTCTTTAATTTCTGAAAAATAAGAATAATAAAATAACTAATAACCCTTGATTTAATCCTTCGAGGGATATAGAATAGGTAAATATATCTGATATTTCTAATTAATTAGAAAATAATATTGAATTATTAGGTATTTATATATATAATACGGTTATACCTTTCTCAATTAATATGAAAATATGATTACTTAATTTTTATAACAGATATAAATTACCTATATGATTTGTATGTAATTACTCTGTTTTTAAAAATGGTGAGCATAAGTAACTAATGTTTGATTAAAGCAGCAGATAGAGAAGGAGGGCTTACGATGAGATTAGTATTATTATCTGGTGGATCAGGGAAACGCCTATGGCCGCTTTCCAATGACGCACGATCAAAGCAATTTCTAAAAGTATTGAGTGATGAGGATGGCAATAAAGTTTCCATGGTTCAGCGGGTCTGGAAACAGATTGAAGAAACAGGGATGGCTGAGAATTCCATCATTGCCACCAGTGGTTCACAGGTGGATATGATTAAATCGCAATTGGGACAGGATGTGCATGTGGTCACTGAGCCGGAAAGGAGAGATACATTCCCGGCTATTGCACTGGCTGCAGTATATCTTTATTCTGTTCAGAAATGCGGATTGGATGAAGTGGTGGGCATGTTGCCGGTGGATCCTTACGTTGAGAACCGGTTTTTCGGACGTGTGCAGGATTTGGAGAATGCTTTGATTGACTCAGGAGCCGACTTGGCTTTGATGGGCGTAAAACCGACTTACCCTTCTGCGAAATATGGTTATATTATTCCAGACAATAAATCGGGTGATGCATATTTGACAGTTGATTATTTCAAAGAGAAGCCAACGGAACAGCAGGCGGAAGAATTGATTAATCAAAATGCTCTGTGGAATTGCGGGGTCTTCGCTTTCAGGTTGGGCTACATCATCGACCTATTGAAGGAAAGAGGGGTGCCGGTCGAATATTCCCAGTTGCTGAGAAACTACCATCGCATGCCTAAAAATAGCTTCGATTATGAAGTGGTCGAGCGCGCATCGCATATCATCTCCTTGCCATACGACGGATATTGGAAGGATTTAGGGACTTGGAATACACTGACAGAAGAAATGGCGGTTCAAGTAACTGGGAAAGGAATTATCGGTAAGGGAGTGGAAAATTCCCATATCGTCAATGAACTTGGTATTCCAATAACTTTGCTCGGTTTGGATAATGTGGTCGTGGCGGCGAGCCCGGATGGGATTTTGGTGACGGATAAGGATGCCAGCACGAAAGTGAAGGAGTATGTCGAAGGTTTCAATAGCCGGCCGATGTACGAAGAGCGCAGATGGGGCTGGTACCGAGTGTTGGAATATACGCGGTACGCAGAAGGAAATGAGGTTCTGATCAAACGCCTCGGTATAAATGCCGGTAAAAATCTCAGCTATCAGATGCATTACAAACGCAGTGAAGTTTGGACCATTGTCAAAGGGGAAGGGATCTTTGTTTTCAATGATCAATTGAGTCATGTCAGAACGGGTGATGTCATCCATATTCCGCTGGGAGCGAAGCACACCTTGAAAGCGACGACCAATATGGAAATCATCGAAGTTCAAACCGGCAGTGAGTTGATCGAAGAAGACATTTACCGCACTTCAAATGAATGGGATGAAATCGAAGCGATCTGCAAAGTCAGATTGAACGCTCGACACGGATAAAATGACGGGAAATAAGATGTGTCTGGAATAACAGATTGTCATGTCTAAGGTGGGAGGGAAGTTCATGTACAGGGAGCCCGTTTTTTTAAAGCCGGTTTTTCAAGAACGAATTTGGGGTGGAGGAAAACTTCAGGAATTATTTGATTACGATATTCCTTCTCAAACGACAGGGGAAGCGTGGGTCATCTCCGCGCATGAAAATGGACCGTCCATCGTCATGAATGGCGAACTACAGGGGAAAAGCTTGTTGGAGGTTTGGCGGAATTATCCTCAACTATTCGGTTCTGAATCAACCGACAGCGATTTTCCGTTGCTGGTGAAGATTCTGGATGCGAATGATCAATTGTCAGTCCAAGTGCATCCGGATGACTATTACGCTAAAGAGCTTGCGCACAAACCGTACGGCAAGACAGAGTGCTGGTATATTCTGGATTGTGAAGAAGGCGCTGAAATCATTATCGGACACCAAGCGCAGTCGCGTGAAGAATTTCAGCAGCTGGTAAGCGAGGGGCAATGGCAAAAGTTGTTCCAAAGTATAAAAGTGAAAAAAGGTGATTTTGTTTATGTTCCGAGCGGGACACTGCATTCCATCGGAAAAGGCATTGTGATTTTGGAAACCCAGCAAAGCTCTGATATTACATTCCGGCTTTACGATTACGATCGTGTTGACCCGGAAGGCAGGAAACGTGAATTGCATTTGGAAGAGGCGATGACGGTTATGACCTGTCCGCATCAGCAAGTTGCGCAGGATAATCTGAAGGAGCAGTTGAATAATCTGGAGTCAACCCGCTTGGTGGAAGGAGAGTACTTCACAGTCTACCATTGGATGCTCGGTGGAAAAGTGGAAGTGCCGTTAACGACTGGTTTCCTTTTGGTCAGTGTCATTAATGGAACGGGGCAGATCGTGACGGAGGAAAGTGTGTCGTCTGTGAAAAAAGGGGATAATTTCATCGTTCCTGCGACAATCGGGAATTATTTTATTGATGGAGAATTAGAGATGATCGTTTCACATACGTAAGCAGGTTCTGAATTATCAGAATATTAAAATATATAAAAATGGGGATTCAATCTTTTTTGGGGGGTTAAAGTAGTTATTTAAGACTATTTATTCCGTTAAATTCAAAAATTCTCAATAATTAAACTATATTTTGAGGACTATCGATGTTACAATGGGACAATATTTAACGAGTTAAGTACAAAAGAACCTGTTTTTTAATAAAAAGCAGGTTTTAACCCATTAAAAGGATAGGAATCGATGACTCGAAAAAATAAAAGGCGGGTGGATTAAATGGCAAAAAAAGTGACGAAGGCAATTATTCCGGCAGCTGGCCTGGGTACCCGATTTCTTCCAGTGACAAAAGCTATGCCGAAAGAAATGCTGCCAATTGTAGACAAACCGACCATTCAATACATTGTGGAAGAAGCGATTGCTTCAGGCATCGAAGATATCATCATTGTAACCGGTAAAGGAAAGCGGGCTATTGAAGATCATTTCGATAAGAATTTCGAGCTGGAGGACAACCTGTTCAAAAAGGGCAAGTTCGAACTTCTGGAAAAGGTACAGCATACCTCTAATGTGGAAATCCATTATATCCGCCAAAAAGAGCCGAAGGGTTTGGGACATGCAGTATGGAGCGCGCGCAAGTTTATCGGCAACGAACCATTTGCGGTGCTGTTGGGGGATGACATCGTAAAAGCTGAGAAACCTTGTTTAAAGCAATTGATTGACCAATACGACAAAATGCAATCATCCATTATCGGCGTTCAGCAGGTTCCCGATCATGAAACACATCGGTATGGAATCATCGACCCGAGTGCGGTTGATGGGCGCTGTTACCAGGTCAGCAATTTTGTAGAAAAGCCGAAACCCGGAACTGCTCCTTCGAATCTGGCGATTATGGGACGCTATATTCTGGATCCTGAAATTTTTGATTTCCTTGGTACTCAAAGTGCCGGAGCCGGTGGAGAAATCCAGTTGACGGATGCCATTCAAAAGCTTAATGAGATACAGAGTGTCTACGCCTACGATTTTGAAGGCAAACGCTATGATGTAGGAGAAATGCTTGGATTCTTGCGGACAACCATCGAATTCGCTTTGGACAGTCCTGAATTTGGCAAAGATGTAGAAAGCATTATAAAGGAACTGATGGCTGAAAAATCAGCTGCACAACTACTTTAATTTGGAGGCATCCGTATGAATATAGCAGTAATCGGAACTGGATATGTCGGGTTGGTAACGGGTGTGAGTTTGTCTGAAATTGGACATCAGGTAATCTGTATTGATGTCGATCAGGACAAAGTCACTAAAATGCAGCAGGGTCTCTCACCCATCTATGAGCCAGGATTAAGTGAATTGATGACAAAAAATATCCATGAACAGCGCTTAAGCTTCACTACCGTTCACCGGGAAGGGCTCCAGCGGGCAGATGTCATCTATATCGCTGTGGGGACGCCGGAAAATAAGGATGGATCTGCAGATCTATCCTATGTAGCCCAGGCAGCCAAAGACATTGCAAAAAATGTCGAGGGCAATGTCATTGTTGTCACAAAAAGCACGGTCCCCGTTGGTACAAATGACTTGATCAAAGAAATTATACAAACCCATTTAAAGCATGGCCTGCAAGTTGAGGTCGTCTCGAATCCTGAATTCCTGAAAGAAGGCTCCGCAATCCATGATTCGTTTCATGGAGACCGGATTGTCATCGGTGCTGAAAGCGAACATGCCTTTCGTGTGATTGAACAGATCAACGAGCCATTCGGGATACCCATCTTTAAAACGGATATCAAAAGTGCTGAGATGATTAAGTATGCGTCCAATGCGTTTTTAGCGACTAAAATCAGCTTTATCAATGAAATTTCCAATATTTGCGAATTACTAGGTGCCAATATAGAGAATGTATCAACAGGCATGGGACTCGATCAACGAATCGGCAGCCAGTTTCTGAAAGCGGGAATCGGCTACGGTGGATCTTGTTTTCCAAAAGACACAAAAGCCTTGATACAAATTGCGGGGAATGTTAAATATGAGTTTGAATTGCTGAAAGGCGTGGTCAATGTCAATAAAAAACAGCAAGGGATATTGATCGGCAAATTGAACAGCTGTCTTCCTGATATTTCCGGTAAAAAAATTGCTGTGTTGGGCCTTGCTTTTAAACCGAATACAGATGATATGCGGGAATCCGCTTCTATACTGGTTACCGAAGAATTGATCAAGCAGGGAGCAGATGTTATTGCTTATGATCCGGTTGCGATGAACAATGCAAAATCCATGCTGAATCCACTGGTTCGTTATGCTGACTCTATTGATGAAGCGATAGAAGGAAGTGATGCTGCGTTGATCTTAACCGATTGGGATGAAATCAAGAATGTTGAGCTGACAGTGTTCAGTAAAATGGCGAAACCACTTGTTATTGACGGAAGAAATTGTTTCACGTTAGAAGCGATGGAAAACAATGGGGTCGAATATCATTCAATCGGCAGGCCTGCTGCAGCCAAATTGATTGAGGCAACGTCCATTTGATCAATAATAGGAATTTTAGATGAAAGTGGTGATTCAAATGTCAGTGTCCGCTCCTGAAAAAGAAAAGATGAATATCAATACAAGGTACAGCGAAATGGTGTTTGAAAGCGTAAAAACCAATACCAGCAATGGTTATTTGTATACGAAACGCTTTCTGGATATCGCCGGTTCGTTAGTGGGGCTGATTCTGTTAATTCCGCTGTTCCTGATTGTCGGCCTGATGATTAAAATGGAGGATCCTCAGGGTCCAGTATTCTTCAAGCAGAAACGAGTCGGCAAACATGGCAGATCCTTTGATATGTATAAGTTCCGATCCATGGTCTGCAATGCGGAAGATCTGAAAGCCTCTTTGCTGCAGCAGAATGAAGCATCAGGACCGGTGTTCAAAATCAAAAGCGACCCAAGGATTACAAAAATTGGGAAGTTCATCAGAAAAACAAGCATCGATGAATTGCCTCAATTGGTCAATGTGCTAAAGGGGGACATGAGCATAGTCGGACCAAGACCCGCTTTGCCTGACGAAGTGGCCCAGTACACGAATTATGAAAAGCAGCGAATCAGCGTAACTCCAGGATTAACTTGTTTTTGGCAAGTTAACGGAAGAAGCAATATCAGTTTTCAGGAATGGGTCGAGATGGATTTGGATTACATCCGTAATCGAAATACAATGATGGACATTAAACTGATATTCAAAACGATTCTGGTGCTGTTCGGTTCAAAAGACGCGTATTGAAGGAAAGTGAGAAATCGGTAAGATAGATCGGTTGTGACTTGATCATTCATTGGTTGATCCATGGGCATTCGGCACATGGAACTTATATATATTGATCGCCAATGACAGTGGGCTATAGGCTCAAAACATGGGACATCAATCACTCAAATTGATGTCCCATAGCTGAGTGGATAGAGAAATGTAAGCTAGATCAATCGCAGAAAATAATCAATTTCCGATTAGGTGCGGCCGCTTAAAGACGGTAATGCATATTTAATTGAAAGGAGGGATGGCGAAATGATAGAAACCATCAGCCTACGTGAAGTTTATCTTATTTTAAAAAATCGGATTCGCTTGATCCTGGCTATTACTATCGCATTCATGATCATCACGGCATTGATATCGTATTACCTGATTACGCCCATCTATCAAACATCTGCACAACTTCTGATCAGTCAGCAGCAGAATGAAGCGGGGCTGAACACGCAAAGTATAGAAACCGATTTGCAATTGGTCGGTACATACAGCGAAATCATAACGAGTCCGGTGATACTTGAACAAGTAATCAGCCGAATGGGCTTGGATATGTCTTATGAAGAGTTGCAGAATAAAGTGACCGTCGAATTTGCGGAAAGCTCACAGCTGCTCAATATCATAGCAGAGGATGTAGACCCTGCAGTAGCTGTTGAAATCGCAAACCAAACCGCGCAAATTTTCGAAGTGGAAATTATGGAATTGATGAACGTCGACAATGTTTCAATTTTGTCACCGGCTGTAGTTATGGAAAATCAAACACCGGTATCGCCAAATCCTCCACTGAATATTTTGCTGGGCGCAATTGTCGGTCTTCTGATCGGTGCAGCCATCGCAATGATTTTGCAGTATCTGGATACGACACTCAGAGGCGAAAAGGACATTCAGGATGTTTTGGGGATTCCTGTACTAGGTGCAATCTCACCAATGAACGAAGAAGAAGACATTCCGGCCAATGAGCCGATTGCCTTTAAACGCAGGGAGGCATAAGTGGATGGTTAAAAAGAAGAGTAAACCTGAAGTGAAAAACAGGAAATTGATCGCATTCACCAATCCAAGATCGCGTGTATCGGAACAGTTCAGAACTTTGCGGACGAATATCCACTTTTCTTCTCCTGATGGAGATATCCGGTCGCTGGCCATCACCTCCGCTTCTCACTCGGAAGGCAAGTCGACCACCGCTTCGAATTTAGCGATTGTGTTTGCCCAGGAAGGTAAACGTGTTCTGTTCATCGATGCGGATATGAGAAAACCCACGATGCATCATACGTTCAAAATTACTAATACACGTGGGTTATCCAATGTATTGGCCCGTCAAATTGCTTTGAAAGTGGCAATCCAATCCGCTGAAATTGAAAATCTCGATCTTTTGCCCTGCGGACCCATTCCGCCAAATCCGGCAGAACTGCTGAGCTCCCATAACATGGACATTCTTTTTGAGCAGGCGTTGGATGTTTATGATTTACTGATCTTTGATACGCCTCCGGTTTTATCTGTCGCCGATAGCGTGATTTTAGCAAACAAATGCGAAGGTACCATTCTAGTGGTAGATTCGGGCAGGACAGAAAAAGAGCACGCAATCAAAGCGAAAGAAGCGATTAACGCTTCCACTAAAGCCCGATTGCTTGGAGCGGTGATCAATAATGTCAACGTGCAAAAAGATGCGGCTTATGCACAGTATTATGGAGCGGAAGGCTAATAGAATTTGACAAGTGAATAAAAAAGTTCAATCAGCTTTCTGATTGAACTTTTTTTATGGCCTTACTCTGAGCGCTCCCGCAGATCGACTGGGCGAATGGTGCCCCAGCTGGAAACGTCGATAGTCACCTCAAGGTTGCGCGCTGATTCGAGGTCCGGTCCTAAGCCTTGTTCTACATAGAATTGCTCCAATTGGGGAGCCGTGACGCTGCCACCAAAAACAGATCCTTTAATAGCTCCGAAAAAGGGTTCAGTTTCAAGGCGGTCGATGACAGCATAGCCGTCAGTTGATTCCTTTAGAGTAAAGTAAACCGAATCATCATCTGTAACAGTTGTCGATATCAAGTCGGGATACTGCAGCATTACATACTCTCCATAAAATGGATCGAACGGGTCATAAGGTTCGGCCCTTAAGACATACTGCTCGCCGAACCAGGAGGCTGCGTAATAACTGATGAGTAAGATTACGACTACTGCTGTTTGGAGAATCGGGAAGAGCCAGGATTTCATGGTGTGGCACCTTCTTTCCTGCGATTGACCCACCAGGCTACCGCTGACAGAAGGAATAACAGCAAAGCACCGATGAGGAAGAAGACGGACATGTCGAGCCGTTCCCACGCGTAAATGATGTAGATGACGAATTGGACGATGATGAAATAGACAAAGCCCAATCCTAAGGGTTCATTTTGCCGCTGCGCAATGATCAAGTAAGCAAGGGCGGACAATTCAGCAGCCACTGCCAGACCGATGGCGGTTTCGTCAAAGAGCAGCAATCCGATGACGCCGGGAACGGCTACCCACATGAGGGAACGGAATTTGAAGAAGCTGAGAAGAAGCACGCCGATTCCGACAACTGCTAAAGCGATAGCTTCTCCTAATTGGCTTTCTTCGATCAAGCCGATGAAGGTTTGTCCGCGAACCGCTAAGTACACCACAATCAGCATGCCGGCTGCAATCAGATAAAGCGGCCTGATCATTCGCTGTTTGGTTTCAGGAACTATAAGAAGGAGCAGGACGAGTGCGAACAACGTCCAAATCGGCCATAAGACGCTGTCGTAGTCGACCAATCCCCATAGCATGAATCCGGAAGCGAACAACAGGATCCAGCTAAAAACAACAGGTGCAAATTCTTTGCTGAAATAAAACCACGCTACTGCAACGGCGATAAAAAGGATCCATTCCAGCCATCCGATGTCGGGCATGAACGATAGCAGGACAAGAGCGCCGAAGAAAAATCCGATGACGGAATAGATCAGATGCCGCCAGTAAAAATAATGGGCGAGCGTTGCCAGAAACATCGCCCAAGGCAAAACGGAATTCGCCAGTGGGAAGTGGAACGTCTGGGCAGCCGTCAGCAGCGCAGCGCCGAACATCGCAAGACCGATGACCCTGAAAAGAAGGGGCGAGCCGAATGCTTTCTTCTCAGAGAAATGGGCAATGGTGTAGAAAAGCCACATCAAAGCCAGCATCAGCAGTACTTTTGCCAAGTCCGGGATCGCCTGCCAATTCGCTGCAACAAAGCTGAAGATCGCCAAGGATAGAAAAACCAAACCGATCATCAAAAGCAGCGGCAGCTTTTTGGGGGCGGGCTGACGCTTCTCAAACGCCAAAATCCGTTCTGCAGTCTCTTTCTCCAACAATCCAGCCTGTTGCCATTGTTTCAGTTTGTGCTCCGTGTCCATAAGGTGTACCTCCTTTGCCTTTAACCAAATTATAGTCCCAGAACAGATGAAATGACAGGTGGGAAGTATCGGTAAAAAAATGTTTTATTGTGCAAAGTGAAGAGATGGATTTGTTGGATTCACCGGGAACTGATGGTGAGTAGAGCTGATTTAAAATCCACCAGAAGGGGAAAAGAAGGATAAGTGAGAAAGACGAAGGGATGGCTGTAAAATGATCATTGATCCGTTGAATATGACAGCAAAACAGAATTACAAACTCTTGATTGGCAGTGTCGTGCCTCGGCCGATCGCCTGGGTGTCCACCATGTCTTCCGATGGCATCGCAAATTTAGCTCCCTTCAGTTTTTTTACGGTTGTATCGCGGAATCCACCGATGCTGGCGTTCTCTGTTGGAGAAGGTGTAGAGGAGCGTACCGGTACTGTGAAGGATACGCTGCAGAATATCCGTGAAAATGGGAAATTTGTCATTAACATTGTGACAGCTCCGCTGGCCAATGAAATGGCCAAAAGCGGTGAACATTTATCCCGGGAAATTGATGAATTCGAATATGCAGGTTTAACGGCTGCCGAATCGATTGAAATTTCTGTGCCGCGTGTGCTGGAAGCGCCCGTCAATATGGAATGCCAATTGCACGACATCATCCAATTGGGAGACGACTACCTGGTGATCGGCAGACTGGTTAAATTCCATATTAAAGATGAGCTTTATCAAAATGGCCGCATCAATTTGGAAAAGCTGGCACCGATTGGCCGCCTGGCAGGAAATTACTCACCGGTTGAGACGATTTTTTCATTGCCGATTGAACATCTGGACGAAATCCTGAAAGTACCTGTGGATAAATCGGACAAACAATAGGCTTTTATTTATTCAGTGGAATAAGAGGAATGACTTTCCGATCTGTAACAAAATAAGGAAGGGGTGTTTTGATGGGCTTGGATATAGGGAAAATCAGCTTCCGGCGATTGCGGCGGGAACATTTGCCGCAACTTTATGAATGGATCACTAAAGAGCCGCCGACGACCCGGTTTTGGGGCTATGCGCAAGGGGGGACATACGGGCAATTTGTGCAGGAATTCACAGACAGCATCAAGGGCAAAGATCCGACAAAGCCCTATATCATCTATTATGAAGAAACACCAATCGGGTATATCCAGACCTACCAGTGGAGTGACTACCCCGGCTGCGAAAAATACGAAGAGCTGCAAAAAGCCGCTGGTCTGGATGTGCTGATCGGTGCCAAAACCTATCGCAATAAAGGCCTGGGTTCCAAAGTGCTCCAGAAATTCCTGAAAGAAGTCATCTTTGCGGATTCAAAAATCCAATTCTGTGTTACTGATCCGGACGTCCGGAATACAGTGGCCATCCGGGCTTATGAAAAAACCGGATTCCGCAAGACGCGGCAAGTCGACGAAGTGTTGGATGAGCCAAGACCCGTCATGCTGATGCGCGTTGGCCGCAAAGAGGTGAAATAGCAAAACCGTTTGCCGGGAAGACTCTTCTGGCAAACGGTTTTTTCGTGCATGATGAATGTAATTCTATTGAACATTTTTTTCGCTTTCAAAGATGGCAAAATCGATGGCATCCATCGGTTTATCAATCATTCCACCATGCCCGACCGCCAGCAGCTGTGGGTTCAGATTCCGGATTTTTCGGGCGCTTTCGAGGGCAATTCGCTTGTTCCAGGTGGCAAAAGCCGGAAAAGGAAACAGCACCTTGAATGTTCCGGACACGGCAATGCCGCCGCGTGTCTGAAAAGCATCACCGGCCAGCAGGAATTGGTTTCGTGTGTCCAGCAACGAAATGGAACCGGGGGTGTGGCCAGGCGTATTGACCACTTTTAGGGATCCGACCTGATCACCCTCCTCGAGCAACCGATCCGGCTGTGTTTCGATGTTCTTGGGAACCCCACCTTTGATTGGCGAATCGGGTTCGCCGGGAAGCAAGCTGGCGTCGCCGGCCAAAAGTCGCGCATCACGTGAAGACATGCTGACGCTGGCGTCCGGCCATTCGCGTTTGACCGCATCCAGCGCACCGATATGGTCGGGATGTGCATGGGTGATGATGATTTGGGTCAACGGCTTTTTCATGACTTTGATCGTCAATAAAATCTGTTTCGCGTTAAAGCTTAAGGCAGCATCCACTAAAGTCAATTCGTTTCCTTCATCGATCACATAGCAATTCACCGGGAAAAAACGAGGCATGAACGTCAGTTGATAGAGAGGTCCTTTTTTGGTCATCTGCACAGCCAATCAGCTCCTTCTGGATGGTGTATAGTAGTCTCAGTTTACCCTGTTTGGAAAGCTTGAAATCGATGTTTTGGCAAAAAAACAGATGAAATAGATTGGGATTTATTCATATGGTGAGTGTATTTGACGGCTTCGACAGTATTTTTGTGAGATTGGACAGTATTTGTCACGTTTGGACTGTATCTAAGGAGGAATGGACTGTATATACAAAAATGGGGAAGTGAGGCTGGAGAGACTGGGTATTTTCACAAAGTGGTTCTATAAAACGAAGTGAAACGTCACATTCATCTTAATAGGCCAATTGAATCTTCTTGGAAAAGTGTTTTTAGTGTCATGAAAAGACTTTTTCGGTTCAGCTCCTTATAATAAAGAAAAGGGGGCGTTGTCGTGAAATATTTTGCAGTATTATTGCCGATGAAAGACGCTGATAAAAGCCAAAAATTTCGGCCGCAGCATCTGGCATTTCTGGAGAACATGCGCAACAGTGGACAAGTGGCAGTCAACGGCAAGTTTGCGGATGGCTCCGGCGGGCTGGTCATTTATAAAGCTGAATCGTTCCAAGACTGCGAAGCATTGGTGAAGACGGATCCTTACGTGGCAGAAGGCGCAAGGGAATACGAAATCTTTGAGTGGGAAGCGGTTTGGGCGGATAATGTTACATAAAGCTTTGGGAAATTAGTTGAGGAGGAAACTCGGTGCATGAGTTAAAAGGCGTTTTGCCGGTTTTGCGCAATATGAAGGAATTTGAACGCTTGCTGGACAGCAACCACGAATACATCATCTTTTTGGAAATCCGCTTGGCACAGCTGAAACAATTGGTGCAGGCAGCAAAAAAAGCCAAGAAGAAAGTCATCCTGCATGTGGATTTGATTCAGGGACTGAAGACGGATGCCTATGGTTTTGAATATCTTGTAAGGGAAGTGAAACCGGACGGCATTGTTTCGACGCGCAGCAATGTCATCGCGTTGGCGAAGAAAAATAATCTGCTGACGATTCAGCGCTTATTCCTGCTGGATAGCCAGGCGCTTGAACACAATATTAAGCTGATCAATCAAGTAAAACCGGACTATATTGAAATTTTGCCGGGAATCATCCCGTCGGTCATCAAGGAAGTGTTTGATAAAACAGGCATCCCAGTAATAGCAGGCGGGTTGATCCGCACAAAAGAAGACATCCAATTAGCCTACGATGGTGGGGCAAAAGCGATTTCGACATCGCAGCCTGAACTTTGGGAGTTATAAAATGTTGACAGCGTTTTCACAAACTGGTAACTTTGTATTTACAAGTTAAGAACTGTGTCGGAGAAATGGAGACCCACACTGAAATGAGCGCTTCTCAATAGAGAAGTGGCTCGGTTCAGCGTGGGTCTTTTTGTATTTTCCGGAAAATGGTTCTCGACCGAAAAACAAAGGGGTGCGAAAAAATGACGGAATTTTTAGCAGAACTGATCGGCACGATGATTTTGATTATTTTTGGTGCCGGCGTTGTAGCAGGAGTAGTATTAAAGGATTCGAAAGCTGAAAACGGCGGCTGGATCGTTGTTACCATTGCCTGGGGGTTAGCAGTCACAATGGGCGTTTATGCAGTAGGAAGTTTTTCGGGAGCACATCTAAATCCTGCAGTGACGCTTGGATTTGCCGCTGTCGGCGATTTTCCTTGGGCTAAAGTGCCGGTTTACATAGTAGCGCAAATTCTGGGCGCCATCATTGGAGGCGTAATCGTCTTCTTCAATTACTTGCCGCACTGGGAACGGACTAAGGAAGCGGAAACGAAGCTTGCCGTATTTGCGACCATTCCTGCAATCCGCCGGCCATTCTCCAATCTAGTTAGTGAAATCATCGGAACCGCTGTATTGGTCATGGGCCTCTTGTTTATCGGAGCCAATGAATTCACGGAAGGCCTGAATCCACTGATTGTCGGGGCGTTGATCGTTGCGATCGGGATGTCGCTTGGCGGCACAACCGGCTACGCCATCAATCCTGCGCGTGACCTCGGTCCCCGCATTGCGCACGCCTTGCTGCCAATTCCGGGCAAAGGCAAATCAGACTGGTCCTATGCTTGGGTACCGGTTGTGGGTCCAGTATTCGGTGGTGTTTACGGAGCTTTGTTCTATAAAGCAATGTTTACTGGCGCCTACGGACTGCCGTTTTGGATCATGAGTGTCGCCTTGTTCCTGGTTTTATTCGGTGCAGCAAGTGTAGAATTGAAAAAAGAGCGGACAACCGCTGATCAATTAGAAGAGAAAATCGTTTCATAACCATTGGAGGAGATTGTTTTGACGAAAGATTATATTTTATCCATAGACCAGGGCACAACCAGTTCACGTGCCGTATTACTGAACCATAAAGGTGAAATCTTCGAGACGGCTCAGCAGGAGTTTCAGCAGTTTTTCCCGAAACCGGGCTGGGTGGAGCATGATGCCAATGAAATTTGGACATCTGTCCTGGCATGTGTCGCAGAAGTGCTGCGCAAATCGGATATCGATCCAAGCCAGATCGCCGGCATCGGCATCACCAACCAACGTGAAACGACAGTTGTCTGGGACCGCCATACAGGTAAGCCAATCTACAAAGCCATCGTCTGGCAGTCACGCCAGACAGACGGCATCTGCAACGAGTTGAAAGAGCAGGGACTGAACGAATTGTTCCGCAAGAAAACAGGCTTGCTGATCGACGCTTATTTTTCTGGAACCAAAGTAAAATGGATTCTGGACAATGTCGAAGGCGCGCGCGAAAAAGCGGACAACGGCGATTTGATGTTCGGAACGATCGATTCGTGGCTGGTCTATAAACTGTCCGGCGGAAAAACGCACGTCACGGATTACAGCAACGCATCCCGCACCTTGATGTACAATATCTATGACCTTGAATGGGATCAGGAGCTATTGGACATCCTGACCGTGCCGAAAAGCATGCTGCCGGAAGTACGTCAGTCATCTGAAGTCTACGCCAACACCATCGATTATCATTTCTTCGGCCACGAAGTGCCGATTGCCGGCATGGCCGGGGATCAACAGGCCGCCCTTTTCGGCCAGGCGTGCTTTGAAAAAGGCATGGCGAAGAACACATACGGTACAGGCTGCTTCATGTTGATGAACACCGGTGAGGAAGGCGTTGTATCCGAGCACGGGTTATTGACGACGCTTGCTTGGGGCGTTGACGGAAAAGTCGAATATGCGCTTGAAGGCAGCATCTTCGTCGCCGGTTCAGCGATCCAGTGGCTGCGCGACGGATTGCAGATCATTGAAAGTGCACCGGAAAGTGAAGATTACGCGATGCAAGTCGAATCGACAGAAGGCGTCTATATGGTACCGGCCTTTGTGGGTCTTGGAACGCCTTATTGGGATACGGATGCACGAGGCGCTGTTTTTGGCCTGACACGCGGCACGACGAAAGCCCATTTCATCCGCGCAACGCTCGAAGCGCTCGCATACCAGACAAAAGACGTCGTTGATGTTATGATAGAAGATGCAGGGATCGAATTGAAGACCTTGCGCGTTGATGGCGGAGCGGTCGGCAATGATTTGCTGATGCAGTTCCAAAGCGACATTCTGGATGTTCCGGTGGAACGCCCGATGATCCAGGAAACGACAGCACTAGGCGCAGCTTATTTAGCCGGTCTCGCAGTCGGATTCTGGAAAGACAAAGAAGAGATCGCCCAACAATGGCAGATCGACAAGACCTTTACACGCGACATGCCGGCTGAAAAAAGCGAAGAGCTTTACGAAGGCTGGAAAAACGCGGTAACGGCAACACGATCATTCAAACCAACGAAATAACCTACAAGTTAATAATGAGAGATACACGGCCGGAGACTATGAGAGACCAAGCCAGTTTTGCAGAAGTAATTCTGCAGCTGTGCCTTGTTCTCTCTTTTTATATGTAGAAATAGCGACACAGGTTGATTCGAACTAGATTTAAAGAAGAAGAGTGTGAATTTCTATAGGACAGGGAAGTAAAGTAGAAGCGCTGTATGCTTCTATTACGTATTTACTCATTCTTTAACTCATACACAAAAAAGGAGCAGATCAATTTATGAAATTCTCAAGCTTGAACAGAAATGAACGTTATGAACAGATGAAACAGACGCAACTGGATGTATTGGTGATTGGCGGCGGCATCACAGGCGCCGGAATCGCGCTGGATGCAGCTGTGCGCGGCATGGATGCAGCGGTTGTGGAGATGCAGGATTTCGCGGCGGGTACAAGCAGCCGCTCTACTAAATTGGTTCATGGCGGTTTGCGCTACTTGAAGCAATTTGAAGTGAAGATGGTCGCGGAAGTCGGCAAAGAACGCGAAATCGTTTATGAAAATGGACCGCATGTCACGACTCCTGAGTGGATGTTATTGCCGTTCTACAAAGGCGGCACATTTGGACCACTCAGCACCAACGTCGGCCTGCGCGTCTATGACTTTTTGGCAGGCGTCAAAAAGGGCGAACGCCGCAAAATGCTGAGCAAGGAAGAAACCTTGCGACGCGAGCCGTTATTGAAGAAAAAAGGCATCAAAGGCGGCGGGTATTATGTAGAATACAAAACCGACGATGCACGTCTGACATTGGAAGTCATGAAAAAAGCTGTCGAAAAAGGTGCGATGGCAATGAACTACGCGAAAGTGAAAAGCTTCATCTATGACAACGGCAAAACTGTCGGCATTCAAGTGGAAGACCAGATCGATGGTACGATCCATGAATTGTTTGCAAAAAAAATCGTCAATGCGGCAGGGCCATGGGTCGATACCTTGCGCGACAAGGACCACTCGAAATTCGGGAAGACATTGCAGCTGACTAAAGGAATCCACCTGGTCTTTGATGGCCGCCGCTTCCCGCTGAAACAGGCAATCTATTTCGATATGCCGGATGGCCGCATGGCGTTTGCGATTCCGCGCCAGGGCAAAGTCTATGTGGGTACGACAGATACGGTCTACAAGCAGGACATTGCCCATCCGACGATGACGCTCGAGGACCGCACCTATGTCTTGAAGGCGATTGATTTCATGTTCCCGGAAGTGGCGATTACAGAAGCGGATATCGAATCCAGCTGGGCTGGATTGCGGCCGTTGATCCATGAAGAAGGCAAAGACCCATCCGAGATTTCACGGAAAGATGAAATCTTCGTATCGGATTCCGGATTGATTTCGATTGCAGGCGGAAAATTGACCGGCTACCGTAAAATGGGCGAAAGCATCATCAATTTGGTGGCAGAACAATTGCAGAAAGAAGAAGGAGCCAAGTATCCGAAGAGTTCGACCAAACGCCTGCCGATTTCCGGAGGCGAAGTGGGCGGTTCGAAAGGTTTTGAAACCTTTATGGCCGACCGCATCCATCAGGCAGCAAGTATGGGATTGACACATGACGCGATGCGTATGCTCGTCAACCGCTACGGGGCGAATGTCGATAAAGTTCTGCGCTTCTATACAACCGGACTGGAAGAAGCGGCACGCGCCGGACTTGATCCTTTAGTCTATGCGATGCTCCGTTATTCACTGGAATACGAAGCAGCCTTCAAGCCGATCGATTTCTTTATTCGCCGTACTGGTGCCTTGTACTTTGATATCCACTGGGTGCATGCACATAAAGAAGCGGTCATCACCTATCTGACTAGCCTGCTTGGCTGGACTGCTGAACAAACAGCGGAGTACCGTGCTGAATTGGAAGGCTTATTGTATGAAGCAGTCCATCCCGTTGAAGTTTCCTCCCAAAGCTTAAGTTTGAAATAAATCTGTCCCGTCCGTAATCATTTAGTTGATTGCGGACGTTTTTTTTTTGAAATGGACTAGGAAAATAGTTCCTCCTGCATTATAATTGATAAAAAAATAATATTTTGATAAAAATAAAGAGAGTGGGAGCGTAATCATGAAAAAAACGAGGTGTCTATTTGTTATTTTACTAATGTTCACCGCATTTGCAGTCAACGGAAATGCTGCTTTTGCAAAAGCTGATCCACAGCAGGTGATTGTGAAGTTTAAAGAGGAGAACCAAACAGCTATTGGTGCAGCGGATACTTCTGCAGTCAGCCGAAAGGGGCAGACGGCTATGACGGCTTTGGAAGTACCGGCAGGCAAAACTGCTGAAGCTTTCATGGATGAGTTGAAAGAGCGGGGGAATGTTGAATTTGTTGAACCGGATTACCGGATCGAGTTGGCCTATACGCCGAATGACCCGGACTTTTCCGGCCTTCAGTACCATCATCAACGGATTGAAACGGCTCCTGCATGGGACCAGACCCGAGGGTCAGCCGACGTGGTTGTAGCAGTGATTGACGATGGGATGGATGTCGCACATCCTGAATTGGCAAAGCAGTTTATAGCGCCGTATGATGCGCTAACAAAACAGGCAGGAACCATTAGCCCAAGCCTCCATGGCACACATGTTGCAGGTTTGATTGCAGGTTCTGCTGACAACGGGATTTGGGGTACAGGTGTTGCCCCGCACACGAAGATTCTGCCGATAGATGTGTTCGACGATGAAGGGTACGCCTATACCTCCGATTTGATTCACGGGATTGAGCATGCAATGGCGGCAAATGTCGATATCATCAACATGAGTTTAGGATCCTATAATTACAGCAAGGCGATGGATCAAGCGATACAGAAAGCGCATAAGCAGGGCATCGTCATTGTGGCTGCCGCAGGAAATGATGGAACGCGCAATGCGCATTATCCATCTTCCTTGGCCAATGTTATTTCAGTAGGAGCTGTAACCAGCAATGACACCAGCTCCTTATTTTCAAATAAAGGCCCTACTATTGACGTTACAGCTCCTGGAACAGATGTCTATTCCTCGTTGCCTGGCAATCTTTTCGGTCCCTTGAGTGGAACTTCGATGGCAGCCCCTATTGTTTCGGGAGTAGCAGCATTAATAAAAGCGGATCAGCCGTCCCTTAGCAATAAAGAGATCGAAGACCGGATTTTTTCTTCGGCAGATGATCTAGGGAAAATCGGGCGGGACGATGTATATGGGAATGGGCGGGTCAACGCCAAAAAAGCGCTGGAATAATCTGAAGAAGAAATCAAGTAGCTGTGGACCTTCCTTACTATATGGCACCACAGCTTTTTCTTGTAGTAGTTTGAAACCATACTTCAGTAATGTAGAAGTTTATTCTTACAAAGGTTATAATAATGAAATATTCAGAAAAATTAAAGGCTGGTGAACATATGAAGCGGGCGCGGCAAAAAAGTTTCTGGCAGGTAGTGGCGTTAAGCGGCGCGGTCGGCGCGATCCTTTACATCACTCATGTCATTATGGGTGGCATCCTGTGGGATGGCTATAGCCATGTGCGGCAGACAATCAGTGAACTGACCGGCAACGGGGCACCGGATGCAGAAATGCTGAGGATCTTTACGCTGGGGTATGGCATTCTTGCTGTCCTGTTTTCAATAGCTGTTTATGTCCTTTTCCGCAAATACAAAATTGTTGGCATTGCCCGATTCGGCGCAATCCTGCTGATCATCATGAATACGGCTTCACTGATCGGCTATACGTTGTTTCCGTTGGAGCAGGGAGGAGCCGTGCTGACTTTCGGCAATTTTATGC
The DNA here is from genome assembly GCF_050686535.1 of Planococcus sp. SE5232. Lineage (NCBI taxonomy): Bacteria > Bacillati > Bacillota > Bacilli > Caryophanales > Caryophanaceae > Planococcus > Planococcus sp. SE5232. The sequence goes on from NZ_JBOGCP010000001.1 coordinate 1,097,110, forward strand.
ATTTGGCAATTACAGCCATTGTGGTGATTGCAACAGTCGGTGCGTTGTTTGCCATCGGTTATGGTTTGTGGCTGACCAAAGATTTCAGGGGAATCGGTTTGATTACACTTATATGTGCGGTCATCATCGTGCTGGCAGGAGTGGCGACGCCGATTGTATTGAATAATGAGTTGCCTTATGCCGGATTAGTGGAGCGGATCACGATTTTCACCCTGCAGCTCTGGATGTTCGTGCTGTCTGTTTATCTCTATAGGCTGCCGAGGATCATAAATATGGATGTTAAGCGGGTCGGTCTCATGGAAGTCTATAAGGAACGCTGAAAAAGCCGGACCAGGGAAACCACTCCTGTCCAGCTTTTTTTTTATTGTTGTGCTTTTTCAGCGATTGGAGCATTGCGGTCTTTGAAAATGAATTTCTTGCTGAAGATGTAATTAGCGACCAGCACAATGACATTGGCCAGAATTTTAGAGACTGTGCCGTTGATGCTCAGTAATCCGACCAATACCATCATGGTGCCCAAATCCATGAAGAAGGACAGGACACGGAACCCAAAAAATGAACTCATTTCTGCAAAACGGTCGCGCCAATTGGTGGTGACGCTTTTGAAGACATAGCGTTTATTGACAAGGTAAGCGAAGACGACGGCGAACAGCCAGGCAATGGTTGTTGATATGCGGTAATCCAGATTGAACTGTACTTCGCAGATCCAATAGACCACAATATTGACGACAGTGGTCAAGCCGCCCATGATCAGGTACATGAGAATGCTGCGCCAGTCTTTTGTTAAAATCTTTTTCATGAAATTCCCCGTTCTTTTATATCCGATGACTATGAATAGAGTAGTTTGGGTATGCTGCTGGATACTTTGGAAACTGCTTAGAGTATCCAGTCGCTTCCGATTTACAGTTTACCGCACTTCAGTTGGCATCGAAAGTAAATTAGGGACGACTTTATGTATTTTACGAAAAATATTGCTATTTTTAGTTGATTTCACATATTCTCCAGCCATAATGGGTAAAGAAGTATATTGAACGGCAACTGGATAGTTGCCAAGCTGAAACTGGAGGATGAGCAGATGAGAAAAATGAACCGGGGAATGATTACCTCTTTAAGTGCAATCGGAGTGGCGCAAGCGTTAAAGATTGTCACGCATAAAACGGTGACAGGAGAGTGGGATTGGAAGCAAGCCTTTACGACGGGCGGCATGCCAAGTTCCCACTCAGCAGGTGTGTCGGCACTGGCTTCATACGTAGCGGCCAATAAAGGCGCGCGTCATACAGAAACAGCATTGGCCATCGTATTCGGGGTCATCGTCATGTACGATGCACAGGGTATACGCCGCCATACGGGTGAAATCGCACGGCTGGTCAATGATTTGGAAGACAGCTTTGTGAAGTTTTCCGGAGAATTTCCTAGCTTTGAATTTGTCCAACGCGAAAAGGAATTGAAGGAGTTGCTCGGCCATCAGCCAGTTGAAGTGGTTGCGGGTGCAGCTTTCGGCACCATCCTCGGATTGGTTTCAGCTGCGATTGAAAATCGCGTGCGTGAAATCGAAGAAAAAGAAGGACGCTCCAGAGCACAATTGCCATACGACGGCCGCAGCCGCCGATTGACACGAGCCCATTAAAAAACAGCCATCCCTTTCGCGGGATGGCTGTTTTTTTGTCTGGATTGTGCAGTGCGAAAAGCGCGACCGCACCTCAAACGGCAAAGACCGCACCTCGCGCAGGCATAACCGCACCTCAAACGGCAAAGACCGCACCTCGCACCACGATAACCGCACCTAAAGCGCCCAAGACCGCACCTCGCCAAATAAAAAAGGAAGGCGCGCAGCCTTCCTCCAATCACATCATCTTTTCCAACGCCAGTTTAGCTTCGATGGACGTTTGTGGGTCAACCTGGATGCGGTTGATGACGCGCCCTTCCAGCAACTCTTCCATCGCCCATGTCAAATGCGGCAAATTGATGCGGTTCATCGTCAGGCACGGGCACATATACGGATTGAGCGATACGATGTCGAGATCGGGATGATCGGCAATCAAGCGGTTCACCAGATTCATTTCGGTGCCGATTGCCCATTTCGTGCCGGCCTCAGCCGCTTCGATCATGTCGATGATGTACTTCGTCGAGCCGGCGAAATCCGATTGGCTGACCACTTCATAAGTGCATTCCGGATGGACTAGGATGCGGCGATCGGGTTCATTCATCCGAAGATTGTCGATATGCTTTGGCAGGAAATTCATATGGACGGAACAATGGCCTTTCCATAGAATGACACGCACATCTTCAACCGGACATTGCGCTTCGAGCTTTTGCTTGATCGGATCCCAAATGGCCATCTGCTCGAGCGGAATGCCGAGTTTGACCGCCGTGTTCCGGCCAAGATGCTGATCCGGCAAAAACAGCATGCGCTCTTTTTGCGTCAAGGCCCAGCGCACCATCGGCTCGGCATTGGAAGAGGTGACCGTTGCGCCGCCATTGCGTCCGACAAACGCTTTGATGGCCGCGGTGGAATTGACGTAAGTCAACGGGACGATGGTATCACCGAACAGTTCCTGCAACTGTGTCCAGGCGCGTTCGGTCTGGTCGATATTGGCCATATCCGCCATCGAGCAGCCGGCGCGCATGTCCGGGAGGATGACCGCCTGCTCTCTTTCTGTTAGGATATCCGCGGTTTCCGCCATGAAATGAACACCGCAGAAGATGATGTAATCGGCCTTTTGCTGCCCCGCGATCTGCGACAATTGGAGCGAGTCGCCGGTAACGTCAGCGTAGCGGATGACTTCGTCTTTCTGGTAATGGTGGCCGAGTATGTATAAGCGGTCGCCGAGTTCAGCGCGTGCGCGTTTCGCGCGTTCATGCAGCTCTTCAGTCGTCGCTTTCAAGTAGGATTCAGGCATTGCGTCCGTCTGCTGTAATTCATTCAGGAATAAAGTCATTGGTGAATTGCCTCCTTCTGTGAAATGGTCAGGTTCATACTGATGTCCAGGTTGTGCACGCTATGGGTCAAAGCGCCGATGGAAATCACATCGACCCCGGTATGGCGGTAAGCCGCCAGATTGTTCAAGTCGATGCCGCCGGAAGCTTCCGTACGGATCGGTTCCGGAACGAGCTGTATCCAGGCTTTCATGGTATCAGGTGTTTGATTGTCGAACATGATGACGTCCGGGCGTGCCGCAATTGCTTCCTGCAACTCTGCCAGGCTCTCGACTTCGACTTCGATCATGGTCATATGCCCCAGTGCGGCACGGACCTTTTGCACCGCCTGCGTGATGGAACCGGCGGCTGCGATATGATTGTCTTTCAGCATAACCGCATCGTACAGACCGTTCCGATGGTTGAATCCACCGCCGACACGAACTGCGTATTTCTCGAACATCCGCAACCCTGGCGTGGTCTTCCGGGTGTCGACGATGCGGGTATGTGTTGAACCCAGGGCTTCAACGCATTGAGCGGTCAAGGTCGCAATGGCGCTCATGCGCTGCACCAGATTCAACAGCACGCGTTCACCCGCAAGCAACGCCGCAACGGGCCCCTGAATCCGGACAATCGCTTCTCCGGACTCCGCGAAATCTCCATCTTTTTTCAAGGATTCCACTGTGATATTTGGATTGAGCAAGTGATAGCCCCATTTAAAACAATCAAGCCCAGCCACAACGCCGTCCTGTTTCAAGCGAACGACCGCTTCGCCTCGATCTTCTTCGGTGAATAACACAGAAGACACATCACGGTCTCCGATATCTTCCAGTAAAAAACTTTTGATGGCATCTTCCGCTTTTAAGCGATTCATGAAATCGCCTCCTTTTGCTGTATTTGACGTTCTCCAATTTTTATTCCATTTACCGACAATCCTACCGTTTTTCCGGTCCAGTCCACGGATGGCTTTGGTACATCGTGGCGGTAATGTGCGCCGCGGCTTTCATTTCGGAACAGCGCAGCTTCAGCAATCAGGCTGCTGGCTGTATAACGGTGGATCATTTTGATTTGCTGTGCTGGATACTGCTGCAGCTCGAATCGCAATAACGGAAAATCTGCAGTGAAATTCTTTAATTCGCCTGCTTCTCGTAAAATGCCCACTTGCTGGGTCATACGCAACTGCAGATCAGCGGGAAGGGAGAATTGCTTCGTCGGTTCCGCCAACTGGAAAGCCGTTTCTTTATGGCTGAAGCCGCAAGTCTGTATGTTGTCCGCCAGGCGTTTTGCGAATACCAGCCCTTCCAGCAAGGAATTGCTGGCGAGCCGGTTTGCGCCGTGTACACCGGTAGACGCGACTTCGCCGATGGCATAAAGACGGGAAATCGTTGTTTCTCCCCATTCGTTTGTCCGGACACCTCCCATATGAAAATGGGCGCCAGGCCGAACAGGTATGGGGTGGATCTCAGGATTTATCTGGTGGTTCATACAATTCCTATAGATAGAAGGGAATTTTACTTTAAATTGCTGAATGTGGCTGGCATTAAGAAATACCGGGCCAATCTGTTGCCAATGGCGCTCGGTGGCACGGGCGACAATATCCCGCGGCGCCAATTCCATAAGTGGATGGAGGCCTGCCATGATGCGCTGTCCGGCCGAATCGATGAGCCAGGCGCCTTCTCCGCGAACGGCCTCGGAAATCAACCCGCATGATTGGCCATTGAGCGTGAAAACGGTGGGATGGAACTGGACGAATTCCAAATCCTCCAGCACGGCACCTGCGTGATAAGCAAGAGATAGACCATCACCTGTGGCGACAGTGGAGTTGGAGGTCTGGCTGTACAGCTGGCCGATGCCGCCGGTCGCCAGTACGGTATGCTGTGCCTGAATGACCGTGCGTTTGCCGAAGGCATCTTCTATGCAGACACCTGTACATTCACCGTCGTTCATCAACAGTTCCAGCACGGAGCTGTATGGAACGCGCTCGACCTGGTTTTCAGTCTGAACCAGTAAATGCTGCAGCAGCATTTTGCCGGTCTGGTCGCCGCCTGCATGAAGAATTCTTCTGGTGGAATGGGCGGCTTCCTGTCCCAGCAAGGGGAGGCCATCGGTATCGGCATCGAAAGGCAAGCCTTGGGACATCAGTTTTTCGATCAGGCGCTGGCCTTCCTGCACCATGATTTCGACCCTTTCTGCATCGGCATGGTTCGCGGAAGCGGAAAGCGTATCAGCTGCGTGGGACGCCGAATAATCACTGAGCCCGATGCTTGCGGCAATGCCTCCTTGGGCAAGAGCTGTATTGCTTGAAAATGGATTTTCTTTCGTGAGGACAGTGACAGAAAGGGAAGGTGGAAGCGAATGTGCAAGCATCAGGCCAGCAGCGCCTCCGCCAATGATACAAACATCAACCATAAGTTTACACTACCTTTACAAGTGTCTTGACACTATTAATGACATAAAGATAAAGTAATTACAAGATTTAAATCTTCTTTGTGAAGGAATTGATGATAATTGATGATTTATTTGGACAATGCAGCAACTGCTCCGATGCGCCAAACAGCAATCGATGCTTATGCAGAGACTGCCAAACAGGTTTTTGGAAATACCCAAAGTTTGCACGATGCGGGTTCGGCAGCTGACAATCTGCTGGAGGCATGCCGAAAAATGTGGGGAGGATTGCTGAATGTCCGGAGCGAGGGCGTGTATTTTACGGGCAATGCCTCCGAGGGCAACCAATTGGCGATCCGCTCGCTGCTGCGGGGAAGGGGCGAAGGCAAACGGGAAATCGTGACAACGGCACTCGAGCATGCTTCTGTTCTGACAGTTTTGCATGAACTGGAGAAGGAAGGATACCGGATCCGTTATGTGCCGGTTGGTGCGGAAGGTATCCTCGATTTCGAACAGTACCGGAAACTGATCACAGACCAAACGGCCTTAATCGTCATTCAGCTTGTCAATTCGGAAATGGGAGCCATCCAGCCGGTAGCAGACTGCGCTGCCTATGCAAAAGAAAAAGAGGTGCCGCTGCATTGTGATATTGTCCAGGCTGTAGGGAAAATTCCAGTGGATCTGGAGCAGCTGGGTGTCACTTCCGCTGTTTGTTCGGGCCATAAAATCGGCGGACCGAAAGGAGTGGGGATCGTTTGGGCGGATCCCGGCGTCCACTGGGAATCGGTTTATGAAGGCACGGTGCATCAAGAGGGATTCCGCGCAGGAACTGTGGATGTGCCGGGAATCACATCTGCGACGATTGCGGGGAAGGAAGCGGTAGCCGAGCAGCGGGAAGCGGCGTTGCATGCTGAAGAGCTGCAGCGTCATTTGATGGACAGGCTTCCGAAAGAAGTTTTATTGACCGGAAATCCAGCGAAGAAATCGCCTTTTATCCAAGGATTGCTCCTGCCGCATGTTGAAGGACAGTGGATGATGCTCGAATGCAATCGCCAGCAAATTGCGATTTCAACGGGAACCGCCTGCAAAATCGGCGCCGGGGAGGCGATGTCCGCTATGAGCGCCATTGGGATTGAACAGGATGCCGCGCGGAAATTCATCCGGATTTCATTTTCAACAGACACTACTAAAGAGCATATTGATGCTTTTTTGCAGGTGATCGGAACGTCGATGGCAAAAGCATCGTTTTGATGTGTCTGCAGAAAAGCAGCACTTGATAACTAAAAAAAAGTGGGTCCTGTCGCATAAACAGGATCCACTTTCTTTGGGTAGAGAAGAATTATGAAAAACTCCCTCTTATTGCGGTATTCGGGCAGTCCATCGCGACAAATCAGGATTACTCACCTGCAGTGTTTCTTTCGGGAAAATAAATGTCCAAGGTTTTGTGGTATTGGCCTTCACTACAAGCGGAGCCAAGTTGAATGAACCTTTCACAATCGACGATCCGGTTGCATCCAAAATCTCCAGTGGCAATTTTTCCAATTCAATCTGTTTGGAATAGCCATTGCGGATAAAGACAGAAACCGCTAAATTGCCGTCTTCTGAAAATCTCGTCTGAAAACCAGTGATGTTCAATTCTTGAGGCTTCAGTTCGGGCAACTTTTTCACAAGTTCGGCTAAGCCTGATTTTTGTTTGTCTGTCAATGCTTTTTCCCAAGATGCGTCTAGATCCACCGCATGGGGAACAAGGGATTGGACATTGAACGCCAGTGACCACCCAGCTGCAGGGATCTCGGAAACTTGAAGGGCGTCCTTCTTGAATTTAAAGATCCAAGGGCGGTTTGAAAGCGGCGGAATGGAACCTAATTCCGATAAATCGAATTCCTGTGAAGCAATGGTTTCTTTGTCGGCATCCTGTAAAACCAACTCCGCTTTTTCCATCGTGATCGGACGATCAAGGGAGGAACGGAAAAATGCCTGGACGTTCCAATCATCCGTGTACGGGTCCGCTTCAATGTCGATGCCTGCAAGAGATAATTGATTTGGCTGCAGAGGCGGCAAATCATTCGACAGGAATTTCAGTACGTATTCTTGTTCCTTGCTGATTTCCCAACTTTCGGAAATGGATAAAGCAGGTGTGACATCTTCTGCTTCTGAAGGATTCGTGTCAGAAACCTCGCCCAGTTCTGTAGAGGAGACGATTGAATCCTTTCCGGTTTTATCGGTTTTATTGAAAAAAGAAAAAATACTCAATTTTTCTGCTCCTTTTCACGACGATTCAAGTTCCGCAAAAATCCCAATACTTCCGACGCGATTGAATAGCGCAGGTTCTGGAAATTTGCAGCGAATAATTCAAGACCTTCTTTTTGATAGATTCTCATCGGATCTTCCTGCTGATAAGAGCGCAGTCCAATGCCTTCTTTGAGGTGAGCCATCGATTCCAGGTGCTTCACCCACATCGCATCAATTTGCGTTTGCATGACAAGCTGGATGGTTCTGAGGACTTTTTCATCGTCCTGGCTAGCCAGGATAAATGCTGAAATGCTTTCAAGATATGGTTCGACCGCAACATCGATGTCTTTCCGTTTATTGACCTTTTCCGGCACAGAAATGGGCTCGCCCAGCAAATGCTGTAAGTCTTGTTTTATGGACACCAGATGGACCAGTTGAATATCATCGTCTTCCGGAAGTGTTTCAGAGATTACATAATCTGCGGCATCGCGAACCATGCCCTGCACCAATTCCAAATTCTCTTGGCCCGTCAACACACGGTTTCGCAGTCCATAGACGATTTTGCGCTGTTCGTTGATCACATCATCCAGCTTGAGGTTGTACTCCCGCATGGAGAAGTGGGAGCCTTCCACAATCCGTTGAGTACGATCCGTCAGTTCGTGGATTTCTTTATTGGTGATTTCTCCGAGTTTATCGGTTTTCATCTTTTTCTCGAACTTCTCGACATCTTCTTTTGCAAAGCGTTTAAACATATCATCTTCAAGAGAAAGGATGAATTGAGATGAACCTGGATCGCCTTGACGGCCGGAACGACCGCGCAATTGATTGTCGATTCTGCGGTTTTCATGTTTTTCGGTACCGATTACATGCAGCCCGCCAAGTTCTGCAACTCCGTCACCAAGGACGATGTCTGTTCCGCGGCCAGCCATATTGGTGGCCACTGTAATCTGGTTCAACTGTCCTGCCTGCGAAATCAGATGGACTTCCTGTTCCATGCTTTTCGCATTGAGCAGTTGGAAAACCAGGTTTTTCTCTTTCAGGTAAGCAGCCACAGCTTCGGATTGCAGAATGGAAGTTGTTCCAATAAGAACGGGCTGTCCGGTTTGATGGCGTTCAGCAGCTTCTTCCGCTACTATTTTGTATTTATGGTCCATCGTTTGGAATACCCGGTCCAGTAAATCGATGCGGGCTCTTGGGTTATTGGTCGGCACTTCTACTACGTCCATGCCATAGACCTCACGAAATTCCTTCTGTTGTGTTTTTGCGGTACCGGTCATCCCTGAGAGATGAGGATACATGCGGAAAAAATTCTGTATAGTGATTTGCGCCTGCGCCTTATTTTCTTCAGTGATTTCGACTTTTTCCTTCGCTTCGATGGCTTGATGCAAACCGTCTGATAAGGTTCTGCCTTCAAGCGTACGCCCTGTGAACATATCGACCAAGAGGATCTTATTATCTTTTACGATATAGTCGACATCCCGGATAAACATGACACGGGCACGAAGCGCCATAATGACGTAATGGTAAAGCGTCTGGTGTTCAAGCTCATACAGATTGTCGACACCAAAGGCTTTTTCCACTTTTTCGATGCCTTTATCGGTTAACGAAGTTGCTTTTGTTTCGTCATCGTATTCAAAATCCTCGTTTTCGATAAAGCGAAGCGCAAGCAACGAAGCGATATGATGAAGTTCGGCACTTGCTTTCATTTTGCCGGCGACGATGAGCGGTGTTTTTGCTTCATCAATCAATACACTGTCAACTTCATCGATGATCGCGTAATGGTAAGGACGCTGTACCTTGTCCTGTAAGGTTGGCGCCATATTGTCGCGCAAGTAATCAAAGCCGAATTCTGTGCCGACCCCGTAGGTGATATCAGCTTGATAAGCTTCCTGCTTTTCGTCGCTGAGCATTTCCGGAAGATTTAATCCGACGGACAAACCCAGAAAGCGGTGGATCTGTCCGATCTGGTCATAATCCCGCTTCGCCAGATACTCGTTGACGGTAATGATGTGGACGCCTTTTCCTTCCAATGCTCTCGTATAAGCGGAAAGGGAAGATACCAGCGTCTTTCCTTCGCCTGTTGGCATCTCGGCGATATTGCCTTCGGCTAACACAAGTCCGCCGATCAGCTGAACATCGAAATGGCGCATATTCAGCACCCGTTTAGAAGCTTCGCGAACAACTGCAAAAGCATCCGGAATAATCTTGTCTATTTTGATTCCTTTGTTTATTTGGTCTTTGAAAATGGCAGTCATTTGCTGAAGTTCCTCATCGGACATGGCCTGGTACTTTGCTTCAAGTGCATTGATGGCTGCTACGATCCGATTGTACTTTTTCAACTGTCTTGTATTCGTTTTAGTTGATCGCTTAAATAACGTTACCATGAATAATAATCTCCTTTTTCTATGCCGCTGCTACTTGCTTATTTTATCAAACTTTCCCAGTAAACTCCACATTACTTTAGATTGGCAAGTCTTGTCTCCAGCTGGGTATCCGCTTCGGATAAGCGGTTGCATACACGATTCAGGTTAGGGCTCTGGATGATAATATTTTGATTATATAAGAACTTGGCGATTGAGGATAGTGTACGCTTTGTAAAGCCAGGATTAAGAAATTCTAAAGACTCCTGCAAAAGGGATTACGGCGTTCGGAAGATGGGATAAGCTGAATGCAAGGCCTAATCATTTTAAAGGAGGAAGATCATTTGAAAACTTCGCTTTTGAAAATGTCTGTTCCTGTTCTCGCCCTTGGATTTGTTTTGACGACGCAAGTGGATACACAAGCCTACATGGCACTGACAGCTTCGGCACCTGAAGAACAAAAGCCATCTTATCAACCGGGAGCGGGAGTTCTGGAAAGATTAGGCCCCTACGAGAAGCAATTAGCCGAACTGGAAGAGGATCTTCAAGTTCTGATTCAGGAACTGGATGGTGAAGAAACCATCAGCTTCGAACAGTATCAGCAGTATCAGTCCACATTGGACGGGCTGATTCAGGAACTGAACACGGTGTCGCAGGAAATAGAAGCAGAGTCGCCGGCCGTTGCCGATCACTTTAGGAATCTGTTGACGGTTCAGGAGAAAATGGTCGGAATTGATGTGGAACAGCAATAAAATGTAACGGAATGCAAAACTAGCAGGGGATGCCGAATAGGCATTCCCTGTTTTTATGCGCTTTTTGCACGGCAAGAAATTAAGTTTGGAGATTACCAAAATATAGAATTTAACTGCGTCAATTATAGTGAATAAAAAATAGAAATTTCACTGTCTAATTAATAAAATTTTACATTTGGAGGGTTTTATTGATTGTAAATCTGCTATCTATGATAAAATTACCTTCTGAATAGATAGATTTATTACAAATGCGAAGACTTCGTTACATCTTGCAACCCTGAGTAGTTGTTTGACGTTATAAGGTTTATAATGGAAGAAATTAATGGGATTTATGCTAGTCCATCAGGAGGTACAGCCATGACGTGTAATAAATGTGGAAAAGAAAATGAGGAAGGCGCAAAATTCTGTAAGGATTGCGGGCATTCGTTGATACAAACAAGAAGCAAGAAAAAGAAAAAAAGGAATTTCATCTACGCCATCGTGCTGGTATTGACTTTGCTCGGAGTCGGAATCGGATCTGCTCAATTTATGGGAGAGGAAGCAGAGCCTGTAGAGCCGCCTGAAGAAGAACAGGCAGCTGAAAAAGAGCCCGAGCCAGAAACGCCTGAAGTGAAAGAAGAACCGGAAACAGAAGAAGGCCAAGTGGAAAAAGTTGAAGAACCTGAAGAAACGGTTCCAGCTGATGCACCAGTGGAAGGCACTGTAACCAAAGTGGAAAACGTCGTGCCGCCTTCCGAACAGCCGGAAAAAGTAGAGCCTAAGAAGAAAGAAAAAACAGCTATCATCAAGGAGTCGCAGCAAAAAGTTTACACCATATTGACTGAGGGCGGACAAGGGTCCGGTTTCCTGTTCTCTGATACGGGAATGGTGGTAACCAACGCCCATGCTGTAGCCGGATTTACAGATGTAGTCGTCCGCAACATCAACGGGCAGGATCACCCGGGGACAGTCGTCGGTATTTCCGATGAATCCGATATTGCATTGATCCATGTGGAAGCTTTTGAAGGCATCACGCCATTGGAAGTTGAAATGGAAGCAACGGATGTAGGAACTGAAGTCATCGCGCTGGGCAGCCCGGCAGGTATGGAGAATACGGCAACAATCGGCTATTTGACAGGGATTGACCGGGATTTCTATCAGGAATTCACCTACGAAAATATTTACCAGATCGATGCAAAAATTGCTCCGGGCAGCAGTGGGGGACCATTGGTAGACGCAGCGACCGGTAAAGTCATCGGCATCAATTCGCTGGTGATTGAAGAAGGCGATTCAATCGGCTTTTCAATTCCGATGTATTCGATGTATGAGCAATTATCCCAATGGGTTACTGCTCCGATGTCAGCAGAAGAAGTTGCAGCTTTGTTCAAGGTTTATGACGACTTCAGCGGTTATGAAGATGAAGACTATGAGTACGACATCGACTTGGAAATGAAATTCGATGAAGCGAACTTAAGTGAGTTTATCGGCGATTTCCGATATTATTATGAAACATCGCTTGAAGAAGAAGATTTTTTCTATGTACAGAATCTGCTCGTTTATCAAAGCGAAATCTACAATGGGATTGCTGAATATATTGCAGATATTTCAGGCAAAAACATGGAATACAATTTCACGAAACTGGATATCATGGATATCGAAATCTATGAAGATTACGCTCTGGTCCATACAGAAGAAGCTTTTGACATGATGAACGAAGCGGGTATCTGGTCTGTGGAAGAACGCAGCAAAATGTACACGATCGTCATGGATGAATATGGCTTCTATTATGTTTCGGATATCGTCAATAAAGAATAGCCTACCAGAATGAATAGAGAAAAAAAGGAATTCCCGTTGAATGGGAATTCCTTTTTTACTTGCTCGAAATCAAATCAGCCACCAGTATATACCGGTCGGGAGCGTATCCCACGTAATCGAATGGATAGCAGGTAGACACGGTCAAGATGGCTTTTGGTTTTGGAACAATCACGGTGCGGTCATCTTCGTCGACAATCCGTACTTGCCGAACTTTATAAGTGAAGGTTCCTGCGTACGTTTTAACAATCAGGAGATCGCCTTTTCCGACTTCGCCGAGTTCACGGAATACCGTATCCCGATGTCCCGATAAAACGGAGTTGTCATTTTCTCCGGGCAATACGCTTTCAGCAAAATGGCCGACGCCTTTTTCCAGTTCATCTTCGTCGGTGCCATGGATAATCGGCAACGCAGCATCCAGTTTTGGAATGATCAGTTCTCCCATCAGCTCTCCGATTTCCGGAGTTTCCGGATATTCGGGATTGGGGCCTGATCCGCTGCTTTCCTGTTCTTTAGGCTCTTCCGGAAGTTCGATTGGCTGTGTTGCAGGCTCGCTGCTGACCACCGTTGCTTCGGCATTCCCTGTTTTATAAAGCAGATAGCCTTTTACAAATGTCGCGGTGCTGGTGGTGCTGAACCATAAGCCGGACACAATAAGGACAAGGGGCAGAAAAAGAAGTAGCGGTTTTTTGCTTGTTCTTTTTTGTGATCTGTCAACCATCATTAAATTCCTTGGGCTCTATAGCGACGGAATAAACCAATGCCAGCTAAAATCAAAGCCAGTCCCAGCAATGAATTTACAGCGAAATCTGAAGCTGTTGCAGGAAGTTTTCCGCCTTTTATAGTTTGAGTGGCAGGTGCAACCGGTTTTTGTACCGCGGGTGGAGTTGCAATGGCATTTTCCACTGTGATTAAATCTTTTCCTGTTTCGTTGATCAACTCAGAACCGAACATATCGGCAGTCAGCAGAATATCCGCCAGGAATACATCTTTCAGGTTAAAGATTTCAATCAAAAGGTCAGCACCTTCAGTTGACTGCAGCGTGAGCAGCGTCGCTAAGGATACCGGTGCCTTCTGGCCGTCTTTACTGAAATATAGATCGGTTCTTATTTCGAACAAATCCGTCATGTCGCTGTAGATATCCAGAATTTCAGCCAATTGTTCTGCTGTCAGTTCATCAGCACTTTCAAAATTGTCGACCGCTACCATACGGTCGCTCAATTGCTCCAATTTGCTTTCAAAGTCTGGATCTTCGTAATCCAAGGTTTCCAGATGTGCGATCAGTTTTTCCACTTCTTCTTCCGTCAAGCCGAGTTCAGTGAAGAGAAATTCAGTATCGAATCCGTACTCGCCCATTTCGGAATAGTAGAGAAGCGAAGACTCCAAGTCTTCGATATACTCATAGTTTGCCAGTGAATCAGAATAATCCTGAAGATATTCTTCCAGCTCGGTTTCCGAAGTGAATCCGTATCTCTCCATCAGCTCCTGTAGATTTACCGCATTGATCGGAGTTCCTGTGTACTCTTCCAAATAAAATTCAACAAAGAATTTTACATCTTCTATGAAAATCAAATAAGTTCCCTCTAAAACATCTTGTCCGTATTCGAGATCTCCATATTCATAAAGCAGCTCGTTCAGTTCAGTGCGGGTCATCTCCAATTCACCGAGCAGTGCCTGAATGCCTGCTTCCGTTAAAGGAGTTCCCAATTCATCTGCAGATTCAAATTCCTCTAAAGACCAGTCTTTGCCGGTTAAATAGTCGAGGTAGTCTTGCTTTTTCCAATCGATTTCAGTCAAATGACGGTCAAATTGTGCATCGTCAGCTTTGATGGCAAACGCTGATAGCGGCATCGTACTGACCCCAACTGCTAATACTAATAAAAATAAGGCTAAACGCTTCATTTTCTTCCTCCTACGCGTAATAAATGGAATATCTAGAATATTATAGTCTTAGATAACAGGAAAAAGAATGGGTACAAAAACCTATATGAGGGAGATTTCGGAAAGAGATTTCTCCATCTTTAAGATCGCGATTCACTAAACGATGAGCATGCCGGCAGAACTCTGGGTCGTGTATACTAGAAGAAAACAAGAATGATGGAGGTTGATGTAATGGAAACCATTCTTGCAATAGCCATCGGTCTGGCATTAAGCGCAACCGTGGGTTTTAGAATTTTTACACCTTTATTGATAACCGGGATATTTGTTCATGTGGACTGGCTGACGCTTTCAGAAGGATTCAGTTGGATCGGCAGCACGCCGGCGATCATTGCATTTGCTGTCGCCACCCTTTTTGAAGTCGCGGTCAATTATATTCCGGCTGTGGGTTCATTCATGAAGATGATTGCAACTCCGATTGCCGCTTTGGCAGGAATCCTGCTGACCGCTTCTTTTATCGGGGACATGAGCCCGTTTTTGGAATGGAGCATCGCCATCATCGGGGGTGGAGGGGTAGCCACTGCTTCCCATGCAACGATTACAGCGGTTAAAGGTGTCAGTGAAACAGCGATGATGAGTCCTGCTGTCTCTGCAGCAGAAGATGCGACGGCAACGTTTGTCCCCATTCTGATATTCATCGCACCGATCCTGGCGATTGTCTTCCTACTGGCAATGGTATTGATGATCTATAAGTTATATCGCAGATTTCTATACAAACCGAAAGCTATATAAAAAGGAGTCGGAAATTTTCTTCCGGCTCCTTTTTGCTATCGGTTAAGGTGATGCTGTTTTTCAGCCTGCAGTTATCTCGGAATTACCAGCACTTGCCCCACACGAATTGAATTGACATTGGTGATTTTATTGGCCGCCGCAATTTTCGAGACGGTGGTATTGTAGGTGCGTGCAATGCTGTAAAGTGTGTCGCCAGCTTTGACCGTGTGTTTTACGGTCGTGGCAGGAGGTGCAGTGGTTTTGCCCGGAATCGTCAACACCTGTCCAACACGGATCAGGTTGTAATTGGTGATATTGTTGGCTTTAGCCAATGCCGCTACCGTGACATTGTATTTCTTCGCAATGCTGTAAAGTGTGTCGCCAGCTTTGACCGTGTATTTTACGGATGTAGCGGGAGGCGTAGTGGTTTTTCCTGGAATGGTCAACACCTGTCCGACACGGATCAGATTGTAATTGGTGATATTGTTGGCTTTAGCCAATGCCGACACCGTGACATTGTATTTCTTCGCAATGCTATAGAGTGTGTCTCCGGCCTTCACTGTATACTTGGTGCCGCTCACTGGAGCGGAAGACAGGTTCAATATTTCCGAGACGGTGACGAATTTATACCCTTGGGCTTTCAATTTGCTGATCATGCCCGGCAATGCACCAGGAGTTCCGGATGCTCCGGCTCCGGTGTGCATTAACACGATGGATCCTGGCACGATATTGTTCATGACCTTATTGGTGATTTGGGTGGATGAAACACCTTTCCAGTCAACGGTGTCGATATTCCATTGAATGGTATGGGTATACCCGGCATCGCCCACTGCCTTAAGAACAGAGGCGTTGGATGCGCCGAATGGAGCTCTGAAAATTGGCTTGGTCGTTTTTCCGGTTATACCTTTAATGGTCGTTTCCGTACTAGCAAGTTCACTTTTTATCTTAGCAGCGGAGAGTTTCGTAAAATCAGGATGCGAATAGGAGTGGTTTCCGAGCTGGTGGCCTTTGGCTGAAATGTTCTTGATCCAGGAAGGGTGATTTTTGGCACCGGATCCTGTAAGAAAGAACGTCGCTTTGACATTATTGGCAGACAGGACATCCAAGATTTTGTTGATGTTCGTGCCGTCTGAACCGTCATCAAAAGTGAGGGCGACCACTTTGCTGGCAGTGTTGCCTTTGGTGACATAGGTGGAGCTAGCTGCTTGTGACTGGCTGGAGAAAGACAATACGGTAAATAGGATCAGTAACATGGCTGCTGCGACTTTAATCCATTTAGAGAGCATCTTTTTCACCCCTTCATTTAGTGCGCTGAAGTATGTTCCAGCGTATGTATGAGGGACTCGATTAGAGATTAAACCAAGGGGTGGAGAGTGGGGTTTTACTCGATTTTTATAATCCTATTATACCATGTGTGTGTGTAAAAAGTATCATTTAAATCTGAAAAAATAGTTTATATGATTTCTGGGATTATTGGATTTGATTACATAACCAAGTTCGTTTAGTCACAAAGTTCAAGGATTTAACTTTCTGTACGTTTTGATTAAACTAGAGAAAAGGGGGATGTTAAATGAAGAACAGCATACATGAAGATAAGTTAGTCGCGACATTTTCAATTGTCGCCGCCGATCCGGAAACAGGAGAAGTTGGAGTAGCGGTCCAATCGAAGTTTTTGGCAGTCGGGTCAGTCGTACCATGGGCGAAAGCGAATGTAGGAGCGGTTGCCACTCAATCCTGGGCGAATACTGCTTTTGGGCCCGAAGGCTTGAAACTGTTGGAGAAAGGCTTGACGCCTGAGGAAGTGATCGACAAACTCGTCGCCGACGATCCCGGCAGAAGCTTGCGTCAGGTTGCTGTCATCAACTCGGATGGTGAAGCGAGTGCGTATACAGGACATGAATGCTACGACTGGGCAGGGCACAAAGTAGGGAAGCACCACTCCTGCCAAGGAAACATCCTCGTCAGCGAGAAAACCGTCAGCGAAATGAGCAGAGCTTTTGAAGAATCGGAGGGTACGCTTGCCGAACGCATGCTGGCAGCTATAGCCGCAGCTCAACACGCAGGAGGGGATAGCCGAGGCAAGCAGTCGGCTGCTGTTTATGTGCTGCAAAAAGGCGCGGGGTATGGCGGCTATAATGATGTCAAAGTCGATTTGCGCGTTGATGACCATCCGGAGCCGATTGAAGAATTGCAGCGGCTGTACGAGCTGCATAAAATGTATGCTGCGCCATCAGAAGGAAAGCTGGCTATCGGCTGGCTATCGAAGGAGATGTGTTCGAAGCAGTCGTAGAGCAATTGGGTAAAATCGGTCTATTGGAGCCGGCTGCCCACAACAGCTATGATGCGAACGTGAAAGAAGCGTTAAAAACTTTTATGCTGCGCGAGAACTTCGATGATCATTGGTCGGAAGATGCCTTTATTGATGAAGCGGTACTTGAATATTTGAAAAAGCAATAATGGCAAAGGCCGGTTCAATTAGACCGGCCTATTTTTATGCGAGGTGCGGAGTTTAGCGTTTGGGGTGCGGTTATGGGGCGTCGAGGTGCGGAATTCACCATTTGAGGTGCGGTTACGGCCGAATAAGGTGCGGACAGCCCAAAAATACATAAAAAAACAGGCAGCTCACGAATGAGCTGCCTGAATTTCTTTCACAACAAATTTAGTTGACTTGTTTCTTGCGGAATTTTGACACGACTTCATAAACGATCGGTACGATGACCAAGGTCAATAAAGTAGAGCTGATCAATCCACCGATCACTGTGATGCCGAGGCCTTGGGAAATCAATCCGCCGCCTCCGCCTTCAACGCCGATGGCAAGCGGAATCAACGCACCGATTGTAGCCAAAGCGGTCATCAGGATCGGGCGCAGACGTGTAACGCCGCCTTCAAGAAGGGCTTCACGTGTCGTCAATCCCGCTTTCTCCATGTGGATGACCCGGTCAATCAAGACGATAGCATTGGTGACAACGATTCCGATCAGCATCAAGACGCCGATCAATGCGTTGACACTCAAGGCTTCTCCTGTGATCCATAAGGCTACCAGAACACCGATTACAGTGAATGGCAACGAGAACAGGATGGAGAACGGAGCGAGTGCGCCGCCGAAAGTGACAACCAGTACAAAGTAAACGATCGCTATGGCTGCAAGCATGGCCAGGCCAAGCTGTGTAAATGATTCATTGATCTGTTCAGTCACGCCGCCATGGTCAGTTGATACACCAGCCGGCAGGTCAAGTTCTGCAACCTGCCCATCGATATCAGCCGTGATTTCAGCAGCATTGTTGCCGAGGACGTCTGAAGTCAGGGAAGCATACATCTGCCCATCTCTGCGGTTGATGGTATCCGGCGATTTGCCTTCTTCCACTTCCATGACGTCACCAACGGTAACCGTCGTTCCAAGTGCGGTCGGGATTTCTACATCCGTTACATCATCAATCCCGGCATACTCGGTTTCTTCTGTTTCGATATAGACATTAAGCTCTTCGCCTTCATTCGTGACAGTGGTTAACACCGGTGCTTCACCGACTCCACTTAACGCCATGCCGATTTGAGCTGCGGTCAAGCCGCTTTCGCTCAAGCTTTCCTGACTGGCCACTAATGTGAATTGGTCATAAGCTTCAGTCAAACTGGATTCTGTATTTTCCAGGCCATCGTTATCTTCCATGAATGGCTGGATTTCATCGATTGCGGTTTGGATATCTTCCACGTTGTCTCCGTAGACGAACATTTCCAGGCCACTTGCTCCCATAGCAGCAAAGTCCAGGCTTGCCCATTCTCCGGATTTAGTGGAGCCGTTCAATTCTTCAATCAGTTTTTTGCTTTCGTCACTGAATGCTTCAAATTCATCATCATACTCAATATAGAATAACGCGGAATTATCTCCGCCTCCGCCCATTGCCGCCATCGGATTTCCTCCGCCAAGCGAATATTGGTATGAGGTAACGCCTTCGCGTCCGTCAATGGAAGATTCTGCATCAAGTGCAACGGCTTCAACATCTTCGCGCGTCTGACCAGGTTCCGGGCTGTAGGTAGCCATGACCATTTTCTGTTCTTCTTCAGGCAGGAAGCTGACACCGATCACCGGGATCAGGAACAAACTTGCCGCAAGGACTACGGAAGCTCCACCGAACGTAACGATTTTGTGGTTTAATGACCATTCCAAAATGCGTTTATAGCCGGCTGCCATTTTACCTGGCTTATGCTCTCTTTGTGTGGATTTAGGAGTGCCCAGATTCTGCAATTGCTTGCGGTACATCAAATGCGCCATCATTGGAACGATGGTAACAGCGACCAATAACGAAGCTGATAAGGCAAAGACGACTGCCAAAGCGAACGGCAGGAATAATTCACCGATTTGTCCGCTGACCAGTGCAAGCGGCAGGAATACCGCGATCGTGACAACCGTAGATGAGAAGATCGGCAGGAACATTTCACGTGTTGCTTCACGGATCAATTCTTTGCCGCGCAATTTCTCACCCGGCAAGGCCATACGGCGGTAAATGTTTTCAATAACGACGATTGAGTCATCGATTACGCGCCCGATGGCGACCGTTAACGCACCGAGTGTCATGATATTCAAGGTGATATCCATTTGGTTCAATAGGAAAATCGCCATCAATAACGACAAGGGGATGGAAATGATCGAAATCAATGTCGTTTTAAAGCTGCGCAGGAACATCAAAATGATGACGACAGCGAATAAAATACCGAACAGCGCTTTGCTGAGCATCGTTTCCACCGATTTCTCAATGGGTTCACCCTGGTCAAAAGTAGAGGCAACGGTCAAACCGTACTCTTCCTCGACATCTGCGACGATGTCTTTGACCTCATTAACCACTTCAACGGTATTGGCATCAGGCGATTTGACAATCGAGATTCCGATTGATTCTTCACCGTTTGTACGTGAAATCGATTCCGCTTCGCTGACTACTTCAATCTCCGCCAATTCGCTTAATGCGACGGTAGGAATGGCAGTAGGAACAGCAGCAGGTGCCTGAGCAGAAGGGGGCTGTGCGCCCGCAGCGGCATCAGGTGCAGCCGAAGCTTGAGCAACAGGATCCTCGGCACCCGCAGCAGCAGCAGGTACTTCGCCTGGAGCAGCAGCTGCTGCTTGAGGGATCGCTGGAATCTGCAGGTTTTTCAAATCATCGACAGATGTGATATCGCCATCGATGACCAGGTTTTTAAGTTCTCCATCGAATTCCGTCAATCCCAGTGGGAAGGTCAGCTTCGAACCTTGGATCAATTGTTGGATCGTTTCTTCAGTCAAGCCATATTGTGCAAGAGCTTCCTGATCAAAGGCCATGGTGACTTTCTGCACGCGCTGGCCGGAAACCTGTGCATCGGACAAACCGGATACCCCTTCAAGGGCGGGCAGCACATTGTCTTCAACAGTGGCTGTCAACTCTTCAAGTGAACTACCCGAATTGCTGATGCTCAATGTCAGGATAGGAAAGGCATCCAAACTGAGGCGGGAAACCTGTGGCTCATTGGCTGCTTCGGGAATCGAAATTTGGGATAAAGCATCTTCCAATTCGCGGGTCGCTTCGTCCATATCGACATCAAAATCGTATTGGACTTGAATGGTGGAGGCATTTGCCATCGATGTGGATGTCATCAGCTCGACGCCGTTCATATTTTGAATGCGCTGTTCCATCGGAATGGTGACTTCTTCCATGATTTCGTCAGGTGCAGCACCCGGGTAGGTAGTGACGACAGTTACAGCAGGCAAAGTGATGCTTGGAATGGATTCCTGTTTCATCGTCAATCCTGCATATAGGCCGGCAACAACGACCATAATGGTCAAAATCCATATCGCAAATTTATTATTTAGGGAAAAATCAATGATTTTCTTCAAGTTCTTGGCTCCTTTAAGTTAAATAAAATTCTCCAGGTAAATGACTTCATTCTTAATGGTAGGATGTTGTTTCAGATAGACCAGCAAAGCTTCAATCAGAAAATCCTGCGGCTCTTCTTTACCGACTTGCTCTTTCAGCAAATCTAGTGAAGCCAGCAATTTTTCCGGATCTGCTTCAGAGGCTTTTATCTTTTCAGCAACTTGTTGAAAGCTTTCTTCCATCGTCGCGGCCGGAGAACGCGCCTCGGTCAATACTGGTTCCATCGTTTCTAATTTGTCGACTACTGCATCAATGGTAGCTGTGATGAAATTGACGAGTCTTGAAATCTGTACATGCTTTTTCTCGATCACCAGCGTAATGATGTACTGCTGCATCAATCCTTCAAGTACCGTCACCAAATCGGGCAGAAACGGTTCAATATCCGTTCCATAAGTATCCAACAAGATGGTTTTGTGCAGGGTGATGGTCGACTGCCGCAGTTCTCCGAACAAAGAACTCAACTTTTCGCTGTCACTGAGCGGTAAATCCTTGAATACCATCATGAAAAATTCCTGATTGGAGAGGGTCCGTTCAATCTCAATCTCAAGTTTCTTTTTGAAGACATCTTTGGAGTCGGAACCGGGGACCTGCTGGAAATTGGCAATTTCTGTCGAGATTTCATCATGATACTGCTTTAAAATTTCGACAAACATATTTTCCTTCGAATCGAAATGCTTATAGAAAGCACCTTTGGAAATGCCGACGGCTTGCGCTACTTCCTGAACAGATGTTTGATGGAAGCCTTTCAAAGAAAACAAGTGCACAGCCTGCTTCATTATTTCGGTTCTTTTGTCCATTAGAGCCCTCCTAAACCAATTGGTCATGTATAGTGACCGGTCAGTCACTTGTTACAGATTATAGTTTAGCTTAGGCAAAGTCAATTTGAAGAGCTTCAGAATTTGTGTCAATTTCATGGCTGGCTTTCAACTCCGTCGAATGTTGCAGCTGATAAAAGAAGAAGCCTTTAAGGATTGGAGCTTCCCGAAATTTCCAGAGACGATTTAAAGGAATGTCTCGGCGGGTATAGAATACTAGTTAGTAGTAGCTTGATTCGGATACAGAGGAGTGGGATGGATGGTGCAGAAATATATCAGTGAACCATTTGTTGAGGAACGGACAGAACAACCCTACGTCGGAATTCCGATTTTGGCGGGGCTGTCGGACTGGGAAGAAGTCAACGGGCTCGTGGGAGAGTTGTTTGACTGGCTGAAAGCGAAAGGGATTAAACCCGCAGGAGCTCCATTTTTCCGTTATTGGTGCATGGGCGATTCAGAAGGAAAGTACAAGATGGAAGTCGGGGTACCGGTGAAACGGATGGTGACAGGGGATCAACGTGTGATGGCAAGCTATATACCCGGCGGTTCCTATTTATCCGCTTTGCACAAAGGGCACCCCGACAACCTGGATAAATCCCTTGATGCACTGGAGCAATGGGCGGTACAGGAAGGCTTGGACATCGATAAACGGTGGGAAGGGGAAGATGAAATCTGGAACGGCCGTTTTGAATTTTATGTATCCGAGCCGGAGATAGAAGCTGATTTAAACAACTGGGCCATCGAAATCGCTTTTTTGTTGATGAGGGATGATGCTGCTTGAAAGAAAAGCGAAGGCAGCCATGTAGCTCCGACAAGCGCTGGAAGCCTTCCTGGTAATGGCGTTCTTTGCCATTGCTGGGAAGGGTGAAGCGACTCGAGGAGCTGACTGCCGGAGTCTGGACATAAAGAAAAGCGAAGGCAGCCATGTAGCTCCGACAAGCGCTGGAAGCCTTCCTGGTAATGGCGTTCTTTGCCATTGCTGGGAAGGGTGAAGCGACTCGAGGGGCTGGCTGCCGGAGTCTGGACATAAAGAAAAGCGAAGGCAGCCGTTCAGCTCCGAAAGGAATAAGACGATCAGGCGAAGCAGCGTGTTTTCAGCCGCACAGCACGAAAAGTAGAAGTGCCTGTTTAGCTCTGACAGGCAAGAGATGGCTCAAAGATAGTTTGAGCCATCTCTTTGCGACGAAGCACAGAGTGCTGCAGGAGCAATAAGGTTTTAGGAAGCCCGGCGAAGTGGCGTTTTTTACCACACAGCTGGGTTGACTTATGACCCGAAGAGCTAGGCGCTGAACTAGACACCAGAGTGGCTTATAACCCGAGGAATTGGCCGTTGAAGCTAGGCAATAAGAAAAGCGCAGACAGCCATCTAGCCGCAACAAACACCCCCGCATAGTTAAAACACATAAAAAAGACACCTTTCTCTGCATTGGCCTTCAAGCCAGTGCAGAGAGAGGTGTCTTAACTTGTGGCGTCAGTACCTATTTCTTTCGCGGACGTCTGAGTAATAATACATCATTTCATACATTCGGCTTCGCTGTTTTTGCAGGATGCCAATAGAGACATTGACCTCTGTCGAAACATTGAATTCGTCAAACAGGATACGCGTCCTGTTTGGGGCTATTGCTTCCAGCCGGTAATGATGGTTGAAGATCCAGACGCAGTCAGGTTTATCAGGAGACTTGGTGGGATAGGCGGCCAATCCATCTTCCGAGATGAGAAGTGTTGTTTTTTGATGCTGCTTGAGATTATGCCGCGTGGCTTTCACTCGGCCTTCGTATGTCGACGCAAACATCATACATGCCTTATCGATTAAGGTCAGAACCGAGTCTTGGGAATACAAAACGCCATCCTTTGTTACAATTTTGGACTTTCGCTCCGTTTCAAAATAATTTTCAACAAACAACACCGAACGATCAATTAAATTCTCATGATACTTCTTCACTGTCACGAGCTCCCCTTTCTCAACACATGAAAATTCTACCATTCGCAAGTTTGTGAAGCAATCTATATTTCTGAAAATAGATACTGTTTTGACAATTACCTAGGTCATACAAACTGTGCGTCAGCTTTGTATTCAGTTTTTATAACGACAAATGACCTATTGAGCAAGTGGATACAAGTCTCTTCTTATCTTAATCTGAACGTACCCGGGAATAAACGAACGTTCAGAAGGATACGATCATGAAAGACTTTGAAGAAGTGGCTGTAAAATATGCGCCGATGATTTCTGCGGTTATCCGCAAGCTTCATATTTACCGTGATTACGATACCTTTCGTCAAATCGGCACTATCGCGCTATGGCAGGCGTGGGAGCGTTTTGAAGATGAAAAAGGAAATTTCACCCCTTTTGCGTACCGCAGTATCCAAGGAGCGATGCTTGATGAGTTGAAGCGCGAAACCAAAAGGAATGATCAACTACCCCACAAAGGCACTGGGGCCCAGGAGGAAGACAGGGAAGAAATGGTGGATGGTCTGCCTGAGTGGCTGGAAGTGAGTAAATTGAATGGGCAGGAAAAACGGCTGTTGGAAGCACTGTATGTAAAAGGCTGCAGCCTTCCGGAACTGGCCATTATGGAAAATATTTCACTTGCGGGGATGAAGAAAAGACGTGAGCGGCTGTTGAAGAAGCTGAAAGATACGACTGTCCATCCGTTTAAGGAATAAGAAGTCAAACCAATTGCACGGAAGAGAATAGAGAAAAAGGTGGTAGTGAATAAATTCGGATTGTATAATGAATGACGCAGTGGAAAGAAATGAGGGTGACATCTATGGAAGCAATGATGACAGGCATGATCAATAATATCTTTTTCATCATATTTCCAATCATCGTCTATCAGATGCTGGCGACAGCGGGCCAACGAAATTTTTTCGTCAGCCATCGCGTTACAATGACCGTTCTTTTTTCGATTTCAATTATTTTATGTATGCTGTTTCCCTATCAATTTTTGACAGACCAATATATTTTCGACCTGCGTCAAGTACCCATGATCGTCGGAGCTCTCTACGGCGGTCCGATTGTTTCGGCCATGCTTTTTCTTGTATCCTCTATTGGCCGGATTTTTATCGGCGGGGATGGGATGTACATCGCGATCCTCAATCAATTTGTCATCGCTGCCGGGGTGCCATTTCTGCGGCCTTTGTATATGCGCATCAACCGGCTGGGGAAAATCGCGCTGGTATTTTGCATTTCGATAGTCTCGCTGTTGTTCAATATGTTTGCAGGTGCTTTCTTCTTTGGGGATCCCCTTCACGACATCATCGGAATTTGGGTGATGCTGATGATCAACCAGGGAACAATCATCGTTTTGACGGCTTTGCTGATCGAACATATGCAAAGACAGGAATATATGTATAACTCTCTGCTGAAGCATGAAAAAATGGAGACAGTCAGCCATTTTGCTGCAGCGGTCTCGCATGAACTGCGAAATCCCTTGCAGAGCATTAAAGGTTTTATTCAGCTGATGAAAGAATACGAATACAGCCGTGAAAAACAAGTGGAGTTTCATGACCTGATTTTAAGGGAAATCAATGCTGCAGAAGATTTGATCGATGATTATCTTGTCTATGCCAAGCCGACTTATGGGCAGCTTGAGCCAACTGCTGTCGCTCCTGAAGTTCGTCATGTCCTCAAAATCATGGCACCATATGCCACGGGAAAAGATGTGGAAGTGCATTTTGCTGAAATGGATGAAACGGTTGAAATCCTGGTTGATCGCCATAAGTTTCAGCAGGCATTGGTCAACATCATCCGGAATGGCATAGAAGCGATGCCAGATGGAGGGACACTTTCAATTTCAGTGAAGTCATCTCCTGCCAAAGTTTGGGTAGAAGTGACGGATAAAGGTGTCGGTATGACGAAAGAAGAAGTGCAGCGCTTAGGAGAACCTTATTTTTCAAATAAAATCAAAGGCACCGGACTTGGATTGATGGTCACTTACAGCATCGTCAGCCAAATGAATGGCCAAGTCCTGGTTGACTCGGAAAAAGGAAAAGGTACGGAATTCACCTTGGAATTCCCAAATCTTGCGAACTCAGAAAATAAATAAAACAGCAGTCTCCGCGGAGACTGCTGTTTTATTTACGCAATAATTGGCGTACAAAAGGAAGCACAGACTGCTCCTTCAGTTTGGCTTCGAACATGATGTCCGCATCCGTGTCGCCGAGTAGGAGCAATAATTCATTGAAGTCCGTTTCAGAAACAAGGTCATGATGGCGAAGATCTGTAAAACCTTCTTTGCCTGTACTGATATGGATTTTGGGTGTGCCGTAGCCTTCCCAGGTTTTCAGGATTTCTGCATAATCGACCGGTGTGCCGTCGTTATTGCAGTTGTGATGATGGATGTCAAAGCAGACAGGCACTCCGCATACAGCGTGGACGTCCAGAACATCTCTGACAGTAAAGGTCTTATCATCATTTTCCAATCGAAGCCGCTGGCGTATGGTTGGGGACAATGCCAGGTAAGCTTCCGCAAAACGCTGTTTGGCTGCTTCTTTATCACCATATGCGCCACCGGTATGGAGGATGATATCCGAGCCGCCTAGCAGCTGAATCAGTTTGTCGTGATATTCAAGGTCTTCAATCGATTTTCGTACCACTTCCGGTTTTGGTGAATTAAGTACAGTGTATTGGCCAGGATGTACAGATACCCTCATCTCATGTGTTTCGACAATTGAGCGGATTTCGTCTGTGATAGCCCGTACTTCTGGATCTTCCCACCAGATCCAGTCATTTATCGGATGGGTGGATAGTGGGACGATCGAGCTGGATGCACGGTAGAAATAAATATCGTTTTCCAGGTTCCAACGGAGGATTTCGAGTGTGGTCTCGAAATTCTTCATCGTCAATTCCTTTATCTTTCCAGTTCCTTCCGCTTCTGCAGTCGCTACACGCAAGGTTCTGAAGATCGTTTTCAATTCAGTGTTCATGCAGGCATAACCTAATCTCATGTTGCTTCAACTCCTCGCTCTTATTATACCCATCTCGAACGGATTGCATTCCTCCTGTTCGGGTATAAGTATAGTAATAATCCAATAAGGAGGAATTCCAATGATTGCAGAGGTCACCCGAACTCAACAAGGATATACAGCGGTATTTGATCGGAAACTGGCTCATGAACCGGAACAGGTTTGGCAGATGCTGACAGACAATCAGAAGATTCATCGGTGGTTTGCAGGATTGCAGATAGAGCAATCTGGCAAAGATGGCTACCTGACATTTGACATGGGGCATGGCAATTTCGAGAAAATGGCCATCACGGATTATGAGGAAAGAGAACGTTTGGGGTTTGAATGGGGCGAAGATCATGTCCTGTTCGAACTTACACCGGAAGAAGGCGGAACCCGGCTCAAGCTGGTGGAAACGATCCAGACACTCACCGACCATACGCCGAAAGATGTAGCGGGTTGGCATGTCTGCCTGGATGTCCTTCAAGCCCTTCTTGACAAAAAAGGAATTGAGCGGACATTGGAATGGGAACATTGGTATCCGGAATACAAGCGACTTTTTGAAAGCATGCGGGTTTCGTTTGAATAAGCTGCAATGTGGATTCTAAAATGTTTGCCTTTAATTCAACAAAAGTCAATTCATTGGTAAATTGTGAACGTTTGTACAGTGCTTTGATGCACTTACAAACGTTTTTTACTGTCTGGGGTTTTATGCTGTCTGCAGTCAGCACAAAAAGACAGGACGAGCAGCGCTTTGCTTGGTAAAATCAGCTAAAGGAGTGAGGGTTATGGGATGGGTGGAATCGCTGCAGCGTGCCATTGATTACATGGAAGAGCATATGGAAGACGCGCTGACGATTGATCAAATTGCCGCACAGGCAAACGCTTCTGTTTTTCATTTTCAACGGACTTTTGCAATATTGACGGATTGTTCAGTTGCTGAATATTTGCGTAGAAGGAGGCTGACCTTGGCGGCGCAGGAGCTGTCGGCAACGAATCGGAAAATCATCGATATCGCCTACAAATATGGCTATGACACGCCCGAAGCTTTTTCAAAAGCGTTTCGGCGGCAGCATGGTGTCACGCCAAGTGAAGCCAGAAAAAACTTAGGGGAATTGCAAGCTTTTAACCGACTGGTGATCCAAGTAAATTTGAAAGGGGCAGATCCAATGAAGTATCGCATTGTAGAGAAGCAAAGTTTTCAAGCAATCGGGATAAAACGCCAGTTCTCTTTGACAGGTGGAGAGAATATGGCAGGGATTCCGAAAATGTGGAAGGAGCTGAATCAGCATGGCACGAGCAGCACAATCGCCAGTTTGAATGATGGGGAAATCAAGGGATTGTTGGGCATTTGTGCCGACTATCAGGACGGCCAAACCATGGATTATTGGATTGCTGCCGAAAGCACTCAAAGCGTGCCTGAAGGATTTTCTCAGTTGGAAGTACCGGCATCAACATGGGGGATCTTTGAAGTGCACGGTGCGATGCCGGATGCTATGCCAAAAGTGTGGAAGCAGATTTTTTCGGAGTGGTTTCCATCCAATCAGTATGAGAATGCCGGAACCGCTGAACTGGAGGTTTACCCGGAGGGAGATCCTTACCAGGAAGAGTACGTGTCCGAAATATGGATTCCACTAAAAAGTAAGCGGTAATTGCAGAGAAAAGGAGATGGAATGGCAGAAAACTCTGCCTTCCATCTCCTTTTTTATGTGTTTTTCAGTAGCTATTTGCTGTCCTTTTCAAAAAAACTTTCCAAAGCTGTATTGATTTTTCTCATCACTTCAATCTGTGTAGCGTCGGAATTTACCTTATGGATCCAAAGATAAGCCTCGGATTCTTTAGCTGGCAAATGTTCAAGAAGTAAAACTTCCCGACAAAAGTCTGGAGTGTTTTTTCCGGAAATCAGTTTTATTGTATACAAAGAGCTGGTTTTGATCACCTTATCTATCTGATACGTCTCCTCAAATTCCTCGAAGTCTGTAATCTGTATAAATTCGTTGTCTTTCTCTATTGATGGCGCCACTTAAAACACTCCTTTTACAAGATTGTTAATCCTCTATTTTGTAGATGATACAGGTTGGGGCTGTTTTCCTCAAACGCCATGTAATCCTTTAGTTTAGCAAATAAAAACTTAATAAAACAGATAAATAGTTACTGAGTATTTATTGTTCTCTACCAATTATTCTGGTTGTTTAAGGGGAAGCACCCCTGTATATTCTGTAAGAGCAGTTTCATATCTCGGCGACAGCAGCTGGATTCAGATGATTGATAAAACATGATCGCTTTATTGAAAAGACCATTTTAAGTGTGAAATGAATTTGTTCATTAACAAAAGGGGGACCTGGATATGAAGAAAAAAGGATTGGCAATCGCATTATTGATGGTTTTTCTGCTGGCAGCAGCGACGTTTGTGGGAGCCAAATCAACTTATGAAAAAGAGCCTGTGCCAAAAGGGGATCGGCATGACATTTCGGAAATCATCCCATCCAAAGCCAAATGGGAAAAGGTGGTCGCTGGAAAAGAAGGGTTCATGGAGGGCATCAACTTCGACCGTGAGGGCAATATATGGATGGTGAGCCCGATGTCAGGGGAACTTCTGAAAGTGGAAGATGGCGAGGTCAAGCATGTGAAAGAATATCCGGGTCCGGTAGGCGCGAAGTTTCATAAAGACGGCCGCCTTTTCATTACGGATATATCCGGAGTGATTCATGCGTATGATCCGGAAACAGGAGACAGTGAAATTGCAGTAAGCACTTATAAAGGCAAACCATTAAATGGATTGAATGACTTGATATTCGACGAAGAAGGCGGATTGTATTTCACGGAACCGATGGGCTCGAGTGCAACCAATCCCGTGGGACGCGTCTTCTATCTCCCGGCAGGCAGTACGGAGCCTGAACTGTTCGCAGAAAAGATCGCCTATCCGAATGGAGTTGCGATTTCCGCTGATGGACAACGTGTTTATATCTCAGAATTTGCGAAAAACAGCGTTCTGTCTGTTCCAGCTAAGAATGCACCACCCTCACCTGAAACACCGTTTGTCTTCGGATATTACGAAGGGGGCATCGGGCCCGATGGTTTGGCAGTCGATGAAAAAGGCAATTTGTACGTAGCCCATTTCCAGGCGGGTGAAATTGTTGTTCAGGATGCAAATGGATTCAGTTATGGAACTATTCGTCTGCCTGAAGATGCGGGTACTTTTACGACCAATCTGACATTCCACGACGGTTACCTGTATATCACCGAATCCTCGAAAAATGAAGTCTGGCGCATCCAAGTGAAAGAAGATGGAGTGCCGCTCTACGGACTGCAATAGCTGATTAATTGCAGATACTCAAATCCTTCTGCCGAAGTGAAGCTGCTGAACAAGTTCGAAACTCAAGCGTGTAGACATAAATAGTTTGGTGAAAAAGAAGAAGCTCGGCATTTCCTCAGGAAAATTGCCGGGCTTCTTCTTATTCTGCGGTATTCTCTTGCTCAATTTTGAATTCGAAAACATGGTCTTCTTTGAATTCACCTTTTTCGTAGTTTCTTTCGGCAAAGGTGAGGGTGCCGTCATGTGCAATCAGGACCACGGTTGCTGATCGTGTGCCATAATCCGGCGTTTTGATGAACATGGGAGACAACATACGCTCTAAATCCAATCCAACTCCAGTATCGGGCAGATGGGTATCGGGTGCTTGTTCAGCGTCCGCCAGTATCGTGAAGAGTATTTCGATATCAGGCTGGTCGGTCTGTGCCATATAGGAAGCAAGCCGCTCTTTTCCTTTTGTCACTTTTGGCCAGGGCGTATTCAAGAAATGGTTGCTCAGTCCATGGGTACCCGGTGGAATATCGTAGGATTCGTCTTGGATATTATTGTAGTAAACCAGTTTCCTTGCATCCCCCATGATGATATTGAAGCCGGCATAGTGTGTCGGATCAATCGACTGCAAATAGTCTGCTGGAGAATCTGTACCTGCCAAAAAATCCTTGACGACTGCACCTCTGGATAACCGGCCTGCTTCCAGATTGGTGGGATCCCGAAAGTTTGTCAAAGCGGCAATCCGTCCGTGCTTAGTCACGCCCAACCAGGTGCCCATCCCCGTCAAGTCACGGCCAGCCAAAATATGGGGTTCATCATCCCAAAAATGAGCGGGCGCAGCAGGCCGTCCGTAGAATTCGTCCCGATTGGCAGCAACAACTAGTTTATATGTTGGGTGGTTCCGAAATTGAAGATTGATTAGGCACATGCGTTTTCCCCTTTTTGGTTTTATTATATACAATGAAGAGGTTAGTTGACAGAAAAAGGCATTGCTTTCTGACAATTAACAGGACCTTATTTCGCTTATAAAATGCAAGGCCCATTTCCGTTCCACTAAGCTTTCCATTCTTTCTATGGGTAGAGAGTAAGGTTGTCATCGGGCTATTGGTATATCGATTAAGATGAAGCCAGTAAATTTCTGATAATAGGTAGGTCAAAAGTTTCAATTGGAAGTATTTTCTGCTACACTATTAAAAGAGTTTTTCTCGGAACTGAGTCAGCAGCAAGTTAATAGGAGGAACAGCCATGACGAGTGAAGCAGGTTCATTATCTTTTGCACGCATATTAATGGAAGGCATTAAAGAGATGGTATTTGTTGTGAAAGTAAATGACAATGATTCTTTCGCTTATGAGTTTCTCAACAATGCAGTAATGGAGCGGACATTGCTTACTCCAGCCTCAATTGGAAAGACCATTGATGAAGTCCAGTCTGCAAAAAAAGCGGAGTTTTTGAAGGGGAAATATAGTGAAGTTCTCCGGGGAAGTTGCAGTATCAGCTATGAAGATTCATATTATTCTCGTGCAAATCGTTTGTTCTATTCGAAAAGCCTGTTGACACCTTTCTTTAATGATGAAGGTAAATGTACTCATATAGTAGGTCTTGTAACCGATGTCACTGAAGAGAAAACCGCTTTACTGCAAAGTGAAGGAATCCGTCAGCGGTTGGAGGAAAGCAGCGCTCGCTACCGTCCTTTATTCGACAGCAGTGCGGCTGCAATATTTACCTTAGATTCCGAAGGCTGCATTACGGGTGGAAATGCTACGGGACAGAAGCTCAGCGGGTTTTTCATGAGAGACCTGGCAGGAAAGAATTTTGTTGATTTCATTTTGCTGAAAGACCGGGAACAAGCTAGCGAGCATTTCTTATCGGCGGTCGCAGGTGAATTCAATGATCGCCGCCTTAAATTCACTTTTAAATCAGACACATTCATTGTCTGTTTAGTCAAATTCATTCCAATAAACCCGGAATCTAAAAAAACGGGCTTCTATATGATTATCAAAGATATGACGGAGCTGGACAGGGTGGCGAGCCTGTATCAGGAAGGAGCAGAGAATTTTCGGATCATCGCTGAAAATGTTCATGACGTCATCATATTGATGGACCGGGACAAAAATTATCTGTACGTCTCACCTTCAGTAGAAACTATTTACGGCTATAAAGCAGATGGAATTGTCGGACAGAAGCCGTTTTACAATGTGCATCCGGACGATGTCGATTTCCTCCAGCAGGCTTTCAACGAAGCGGCAGAAAACAGAACCCCCTACTTAATGCAGTTGCGGCTCCTCCATAAAAACAAGGGATGGGTTTGGTCGGAAATCAACGGTACTCCCGTTTTCGATGAAGAAGATCGATTTAACCATATGGTGATGGTGGCGCGGGATATCTCCATCCAAAAAGAGTATGAGAGCCAGCTCAAGCATTTCGCTTATTTCGATTCGTTGACAGAGTTGCCGAACCGCCGGAATTTCCAGGAGTATGCAAAGTCTCAGTTGGAACTCAATGAACGGTGTGGAAAGAGTTTAGCGGTTCTTATCCTCGATATAGATGATTTTAAGGAAATCAACGATCAATGGGGACACGAAACAGGAGATGCCGTCATCCAGGAATTCGGATTTCGGTTGAATAGCTGCATTCATGGACAGAATATGGCTGCGCGCTTGGGGGGAGATGAATTCGTCATCCTGTTGGCAGATATCGAAAGCAAAGAACAAGTGGCGGAAGTTGCTGATCACATTTACCGGGTGATGGAAAAGCCGATCGAGGTGCAGGGAGTATCGCTGAAGATCTCCATCAGTATGGGCATCGCTCTTGCGCCAGCTGAAAAAGTTTCGGTTTCTGTAATGATGAAACGTGCTGACATGGCCATGTATAAAGCAAAGAATAAGGAGAAAAATTCATTTCACGTGAGTCCGGCATGAGCAGAAATAGCTCATGCTTTTTATTTTTCAATATTCTGAAAACTGTCGTTTTTATAATAAACTTACGTTACAATGGAAATAGGTGGAAAAGGAATTAGACAAACCTTTATTCCGTTTTCATACTGAAAGTTTCATATTTTGAAGGAGGCGACAGTGATGATCGAGAATGCATTTTATTCGCAGGAAAACCATGGTCCGTTTCACTTGTATGAATTGGGGGATTTCAGTTTGGAGGAAGGCGGGGTGATTCCCCAATGTAAGTTGGCCTATGCCACGCATGGGCAGCTTAACGCGGAAAAAAACAATGCGATTTTAGTGCCGACCTGGTTTTCCGGAACCAGCAAGGATTACGAGAGTTACATAGGCGAAGGCAGAGCGCTGGATCCGAAATTGTATTTCATCATTGTTGTCAATCAGCTCGGCAATGGCTTATCGAGTTCACCCCATAATAGTCCATCGCCGATCGGGATGAGTAATTTTCCGCATGTGCGGATCGGAGATGATGTCCGGGCGCAGCATCAATTCATCACTGGGCATTTCGGCATCACGGAGCTGGCTTTAGTGGTGGGTGGCTCTATGGGCGCCCAGCAAACCTATGAATGGGCAGTCCGCTACCCCGACATGGTCAAACGTGCAGCACCTATTGCAGGAACTGCTAAAAACACTATCCATGATTTTATCTTCACTCAAACCTTGATGGATGCCATCACTTCAGATCCTGCTTGGAATGACGGAGAATACCAATCCAATACGGATGTGGCAGACGGCTTGAAACGACATGCGGATATTTGGGCTGTAATGGGATTTACCACTGAATTCTTCAATCAGGAAAAATGGGGATTGTTTGGTGTCGAAACGGTGGATGAGCTGATGGCAGGATTTTTGGAACCGTTCTTTCAGCTGATGGATCCGAATGCATTATTGGTGATGGGCTGGAAATGGCAGCGGGGAGATGTCAGTCGACATACAAATAATGATCTGGCAGCAGCCCTGGGTCGGATCAAAGCAAAGACTTTTGTAATGCCCATTGATCGTGATATGTTCTTTCCGCCGAGTGATTGTGAAAGAGAACAGCAATTGATTCCGAACAGCGAATTGAAAGTGATTACCAGTATTGCAGGCCATTTCGGGTTGTTTGGCGGCGAAGGTGAAGATTATCATGGCCAGGTCGACGGCTACTTGAAAGAGCTGTTGGCTGCAAGTGTAGTTGAAAGCGTTGACGAGTAGACAGCAACATAAATAAGCAGGGAAATTTCAGAACTCTTAGCTGATGGAAGCTAAGAGTTTTTATGATGTGATTTAATGGATTCTTATAAATTGGTAAAAATAGTGGGTAAAAGGTAGTGATTGAATTTTCAGATACAAAATAAGTTTTCTTTTTCTATGAAAAATGTTATGATTTCGTTAAATCATACATCCTACTAAAAATCCATAAATTGTATTTTTTATATAAACAAGTATACCTTTTTTCCTTTATGTTTTTAAGGGAATGCTTTGTACCATCAAGTTATTAAGTAATCCCGCAACCTAATCATAGGGAATTTAGTTTACTGATTATTCGAATAGTTGAGGTGAGAAAATGAAAGGATCCAATCGGAAAACTTCTATCTTTATTAGAATTTGCTGCATTCTTTGGATTTCTTTCTTTTTTCTTGCTATCGGAAAAATGACTGCAGAAACTGGCCGCGGTGGAGCCATAACTTTAACTGAAGAAGGTAAAGAGATGCCTCTGATCACGGATTTACAAATCCTGGAGGATAGACAAGGAACATTTGAAGTGAATGAGCTGCAGCAGCCTCCGCATAATTGGAAGTTCATTTCAAATGAAGAAGTAATTCCGAATGCTGGATTAAGCTCCGCTGCTTATTGGCTAAGCTTTACTGTTGAGGATCAGTCAGAAGGCAACGAATGGCTTCTTGAACTTGCCAATCCCTCCATTGATGAAGCGATTCTTTATTCCCCCGAAGATTCGGGAGGGTTTGACGTAGTTAAGTTGGGAACTACCGTTTCGAACTCAGAAAAAGCTCATCCCCATCATCATTTGGTCTTCGAACTGTTGCCGTTGGAGAATGCAGAAACGACATTTTTCATGAGAATTGAATCACAGGGAGCGATGCATCTTCCGATAACGATTTGGGAACATGAAGCCTTTGATGCGCAGAGTCGGCAGACAACTGCAATCATCGGTTTACTCGGCGGCTTGATCTTATTGTTATCAGCAGGCTGCATCAAGTGGTTTTTCAATTATCGCCAAAAAAACTTCCTGTATCTCTTTGTCCTGGCGCTATCGGTCTTTGTCGTTGCGTCAACATGGACTGGATTGAGTCTTGCGTATATTTGGCCGGAAATAGGAGGAATGATCCGACAAACTGTCTGGGTGTTTTTTGGAACAGCCGGCATCATGACCCTGTTCATCACGAAGAAGCTATTGCCATCTGCTTTGCTAAGCCACAGATTTATCGGATCGTTTGAAGCCTTGGCTGTCTTTGTCTTGCTGTCAATCGCAATTTCTTTTTTTTCTTATCCCATGGCTGGAGTGTTTTTGTGTATAGCCGTTTTCCTGTCGTTCAGCCTATCTTTGGGGATTTCCCTTTCGGCCTGGAGCAAAGGAGTTTCCTACGCAGCTCCTTATGCTTTTTCCCTGTTTCTATTCATCACTGCATTGGTCATTTCGTTTCTGACGGCTACGGCTATTTTGCCCTATGTAAAGCTGTTGCCATACGTACTTTATCTAGTCAGTGCAATTAGCCTGTTGTTTGCCTCAAAAGGGTTGCTGGCAAAAGAAAGAACGAATCTCGATAAGCATATTCATCAAGAACGTCAAGCGAATAAACGCCAATTGATGGAAATCGAAACCTTGAAAAATGCAAATAAGCGAAAAGATGAGTTATTGGCATTCACCACCAATGGCTTGCGCACGCCGCTTTACGGCATGATCGGCATTGCGGAATCACTTCAGGAATCCCCTGTGGGGAAAATATCACCTTTAGTCGCAAATCAATTGAAAGAACTGGTGGCAAGCGGAAAAAACATGGCGCATTTGGTCAATGATGTTATGGATTCTTCAAAAATGAAGCAGCCCCATCTGCAGCTGCATGTGGAAGTGACTGCGATTGACGTGTTATGCGACAAGGTTATCTCGCTGTGTCGGCCGCTTTTGCGGTCTGAGTCAGTTGAGCTCTATCATACCGTTCCTGCTTCGTTGCCGAAAGCAATGGCTGATCCTGAGCGTGTCCAGCAAATCCTTTATAATCTGATTGACAATTCCATCAACTATACTCATAAAGGAGAGATCACTGTCTCAGCCCGCGTTTTGGGAGAGCAGCTGGAAATATCAGTAAAGGACACCGGAACGGGCATCCAGGAGAAACGGATTCCTTCTTTATTTGAAGGGGATGATGCACAGGAAGAGCTGCACGAAAATAAAAGCACAGGGTTAAAAATTGCCAAAAATCTAGTGGAACTTCAAGGAGGAGTACTGAAGGCCAAGTCGTATATGGGAACCGGCTCAACTTTCAGCTTCACTTTGCCGATTCATAAAGATGAATTGGGATGGAAGTTTTCGGATGGCTTCGAATCGGGCATAAAGGAATTGACCGCATCCCAATTAGCTGATTCCATGCTGAAAGAAAGTACAACAAAAAGAAATCTTCACATTCTGGTCATCGATTCGGAAGAAATCAACCGTCTTGTCCTATTGCGCCAATTGCTGTCAGCCGGCTACCAGGCTGTTGGTGTGGAAGGTGGAAAAGCAGCGATGCAGCTGCTGGGGCATAAACCGGTGGATTTGATTGTGATGGATGGACATTTAGTGGATATGACAGGAGATGAATTATGCCGCCATATCCGCTTGGACTTCACCTTGACAGAACTGCCGATTCTCATGCTCTCGCATGTGGATGGGCTGCGTGAAAAAAAGGAAGCTTTTACTGCTGGGGCAAATGATTATCTGCTGAAGCCCTGCGACAAGGAAGAGTTTTTACTGCGCATCGAAACCCTGGCAAATATGCGGAGCCTGACACAGGAAATCACCAACTTGAATTATTTTCTTGAACGCAATGTCAAAGAACGGACGATGGCACTTGAAATCACCAATATGAATCTGTTGACTGTCAATGACGAAATTCAGGAGATCGAGAAGTCCAGAAATGAAATGCTGTCAGCGATTTCCCACGAGCTGGGCACCCCGATTACGTTGATCCATAGTTATATCCAAGCAGTGAAAGAAAGTTTAATCGAAGAGAATAATCCGCGCTATTTAGATATGATCCATAAAAAGCTACTGCTTTTGGAACGCCTGACAGAAGACCTTGTGGAGTTGACCAAATACAAATCAGGGAATATGACGCTGCGCTTTGAGGAAAGACAGTTGCGGGGATGGTTGGACCGTCTCGTAGAATCCATGGCATCTGATGTGACACAGAGTGGGCGGGCGTTCGAATTTCTCGGAACGGAAAATCGGGATGATATCCAACGAGCGCTTTTGGCTATTGACCTGGATCGTCTTGACCAGGTCATCTCGAATATCCTCTGGAACGCTGTCAAGCATACCTCTGCAGAGGAAGGCAGAATCACCTTATCTATTGAAATACTGGCCGGAAATAATGAAGATGCATCACTGAATGAAGAAATGGACGGAGAACTGGTGATACGGATTGGCGATAATGGTTGTGGCATCAATAAAGAAGCCTTGCCTTATATCTTCGATCGTTTCTATAAGATTGACAGTTCGACCGCCTATAAAGGAAGCGGCCTTGGACTAGCGATTGCCAAAGAAATTATTTTAGCCCATAAAGGACAGATTTGGGCAGACAGTACAGAAGGGAAAGGAAGCGTCTTTATCATTGTATTGCCGCTGACTTTCCATTAAGGGGTGGATGAAAAATGGATGCTACTGTATTGATAGTGGACGACGATGAAGGAATCCGTGAATTGATGCGCTTATTCCTGTTAAAGAAAGGCTACAGCGTGCTGCAGGCAGAAGATGGTTTTCATGCCCTTGAACTGCTGGAAAAGGAAAAGCCGGATCTGATCTTGCTGGATGTCGAAATGCCGGGTATGAACGGGTTGGAAGTATGTGAGAAAATCCGCATGAAGACGACTTTGCCGATTCTCTTTGTCAGTTATCGGAAAGAGCTGGTGTATAAGATTCAAGGGCTCGAAGCCGGAGGTGATGACTATATTACCAAGCCTTTCGATTTTAATGAATTGGAGGCCCGCATACGGGCCATACTTCGGAGAAATGGCTGGAAGAATGCCGAAGAAGACCAGCTGACAATCATCAAATACAAAGATCTTCACATTCATGTAGATGCTCGCGAACTGTACATTGCGGGAAAGCCGGTGAAGCTTTACCATAAAGAATTTCAATTATTGCTGCTGCTGGCGCAGACGCCGAATCGGGTTTGGACTGCTGAACAATTATACGATCAAGTATGGGGCTATTATTCCGAAGGGGATGTCCAGACAGTAAAAGTGCACATCAGTAATTTGCGGAGAAAGATCGAAAAGGACCCCGCTAACCCAAATTTCATCCAAACTGTACGAGGGTTTGGCTACAAATTCATATTGGAGTGAAAGGCATTCGGCTTCCATAGGCCGGATGCTTTTTTGTGTGGATATGTGATCAGGTCCGAAAAATTCTCTTTTGTTAGAATTTTAAGATTATTTAACTATTATTTAACCTTTGCTCCTTATTATTAAGCGTACAAAGGATAAATCTTAGGAGGATCTACTTATGGAAAGCACATTTAATCTCAACAAATTCCTGAAAGCGATGCAAAAGAGAAAGGCATTGATCATTCTCGTCACACTGGCTTTCATTGTCTTTAGTGCTGTTGCGAGCTATACCGTCATGAAGCCGGTTTACCAGGCAACTACGCAAATCCTGATCAATCAAAACACGGAGGGCAGCCAGAATTTCGACAGTCTGGATATCGACACCAACCTTCAATTGATCGGAACGTATAATGTCATCATAAAAAGTCCGGCGATTTTGTCCAATGTGATAGAGGAATTGGAGCTGAATGATTCGGTTTCATCACTGACGGAACGGATTACAGTCAACAATATCGAAAGTTCACAGGTAGTCACCTTGTCCGTTGAAGATTCGTCGATGGAGCAGGCCGTGCTGATCGCCAATACGACAGCGAAGGTTTTTCAAACGGAAATCAAGCAAATGATGAAGGTGGACAATGTCAGTGTACTGGCTGCAGCGGAAGCGAATCCGAATGCCAAGCCCATTCGCCCCGACCCTGTATTCAACATGGCCATTGGAACCATTATTGGATTGGTCTTCGGGGTAGGCATCACGTTGATCCTGGAGCAATTGAATACGACCGTCCGTTCTGAAGAGGATATCGAAGAAATGGCAGGACTGCAGATTTTAGGAGTGGTCAGTCCGGTAGACAGCAATTTAAAAATGGAAAAACCATTAAATCTTAAAGACAGATTGGAGAAGGATGTCCATGCAGAAAACGAAAAAGACAAAAAGGTTAATGCCGCGAAAATTGGTGGCTCGTACTAATCCACAATCGATTGCGGCTGAACAATACCGGACCATCCGGACCAACATTAACTTTTCGACACCTGGACTGGATTCGAAGATCATCCTATTCACATCTGCTTCTAAAGAGGAGGGAAAATCGACGACCGCTGCAAACATGGCGATCGTCTTTGCGGAAACCGGCAAAAAGGTATTGCTGATTGATGCGGATATGCGGCGGCCGACGTTGTATCGGACTTTCCAATTAGGGAATAATACCGGGCTTTCCAACTTATTACTCAGAAAAGGACAGCTCAAACATTCAGTGAAAGCTAGCGGCATTCAAAATTTGGACCTGCTGATGAGTGGACAGATTCCACCAAATCCAGCGGAATTGCTGGAGTCGGATGCGTTGGATGAATTGATGGAAGAGATGCGGGGATTGTATGATTACGTGCTTTTTGACTCGCCGCCAATTCTATCTGTAACGGACTCCAAAATTTTGGCAAATAAATGCGATGGCACGGTGCTGGTCGTCAATACCGGCAAATCTGAAAAGCAAAGTGTTGAAAAAGCGCGTGATTCCTTAGCGACTGCAAAAGCATTCATCCTGGGTGTCGTATTAAATAATTATCCACTGACTAAAGAAAATTATTATTATCACAATTATACGAACTAGTTCGGTCCATTCGACAGGAAAGGGAGAAAATGAATGAAGGTGCATAAACAGCGATTACTCGGAATTCTTCATCATTCTCTACCACCGTTTCTTGTCTTCTTTCGCCAAATCCGTCAATTCATACTGGTCGGGTTTGAAAATATTGAAGAAAAACTTGAAGATGCGGTCTTGCTGACAGCACCGCATTTAACAGGGAAAACTGTCATGGTGACGGGCGCCGGCGGACGGATCGGTTCAGAAATCAGCCGGCAACTGATCCAATATCAGCCTGACCGGATCCTGTTGCTTGGAGATGGACCGCGTTCCATCTATTTGGTGGAGCACCAGCTGCAGAAGCTGTTGGAAAGGAATACCGAAATTATCCCTATTATTCTAAACATGCAGGACAAGAAGCGGCTTTTTGAAGCAGTCCGGCGTCATCGGCCGGACATCATCTATCATACAGCTGGACATCAGCAAATTGATATTACGGAAGAGAAATATGCCGAGGCGCTGTATTCCGATGTTTATGGAATATATAATATTTCGGAAGCGGCTAACCGGTATCGCATCAGCACTTTTGTATTGGTTTCCTCAGAGCAGGCAGTAAAGCCCCGCAATCTTAGCGAAGCCGCCAAACGGTTGACGGAAATAATTGTTGAAAGCATCGCAGTGACGAGTCTGACAGCGTACATGATCATCCGTTTGCCCGACAAGCTGGATCATCGGCAACATGGCGGAAAGCCTTATCACTTGTTTGAGCAGGACGCGTCAGTCATCCAGGCGGTACAAAATGTACTTCATGCTGGAAGAGAGCGGGAAGTGCTAGGAAGCAGCAATTTGATTCAGCAAACAGACAAAAACACCGGAAACGGGTTTTCCCCACAAGACCGGCTTAGTCAAATAGAGGTGGCACGCCTTTTAAAACAGTTGAAAACGATGCCGGAGGAAAAAGCGAAGGAACTGGTTATTTCGATTATAAAGAACTAAAGCGTGAAAGGGTGGAGCAAATGGACGCAGAAAAATATCACAGCGAGCTTTATTTTAAAGAAGATGTGGGCGAGTTCGGAAGGGATCTGCCATTTCAGAATGATGACATGATCGAACAGCATCCTTTCCTGAACAAAATCTATCCCTATGCCCTGAATACCATTCATTTGGTGACATATTGTGAAAACAATACGGTTTCATTGCTGTCAGGCAGTTTGGAAATTGGCACTGTTGAAAGTGCTTCTGGATTTGCAGACGAAATCGGAGGCATCTCATGCGGGGTGGATCATCAGGGGAACTTGAAATCACATGCCTATGACTTGAATACATTGGAAAAAATCGATAAGCATCCACAGACTCGTTTTGTGTTCGCAGGCAGCAGCATTCCCCATTTCGATCGACTCAAGTCCTTTGCCATCAACATGCACATCCACAATAACGTCGATGATGTGATTTCATGGAAACTGGCATTGAATTCAAAAGGCCAGCCCATTTTGATCACTTCACTGATGGAAAAAGAAAACCTGCTTTAACCGAACTTTTTTTAAAACATCTTGCCTAAATTCAGGATGCCCTGAAGCCGCTCTGCCAATTAAAGAATCCACCATGTGAGCCTAGGGAAGCTCGGTATTCCCGGATTTCTGCATAAACTAAACAAAATACAGCTGATTGTTGGATTCCATAAAAGAGAAAAGACAGCGGCCATTGCAGAGGATTGGAACAACCAGCTCAGACAATTCCACTGCTTGAGTCTGGGTAGTAGAAAAAGGGGGATATTCAGTGCTATGTTGCAAAACTTAAAAATAGCCGTAGTCGGTCTGGGCTATGTCGGATTGCCCGTTGCGGTTGCCTTCAACCAAAAATACCCTGTCATCGGCTACGATACAAGTATAGAGAGAGTTCAGGCCTTAACGATTGGCATGGATAAAACGAATGAAGTAAGCCGTGAGGAGTTCAGGAAATCGACCATCCTTTTTACGGCTGACCCAACGGATCTGAATGACGCAGGATTCATCATCATTGCTGTGCCGGCATCCATGGATGAAGAGAAGCTGCCGGAACTTTCTGCTTTGGAAGGGGCCTGCAGATGTGTGGGTGGACATATGAAAAAAGGGGCGGTAGTAGTCTTGGAATCGACTGTGGCACCGGGGATGACCGAGGAGATTTGTATTCCGCTGCTGGAGAAATATTCAGGCTTTGAAAGCGGGAAGGAATTTTTTGTTGGCTATTCCCCTGCCAGAATTTTACCGGGAGACAAAAAAAACCGCTTTACAAAAATAAAAAAAGTAGTGGCAGGGCAAAATGAAGAAGTGACGGATTTTCTGGAACTTGTATATGGAAGTGTCGTGACTGGCGGCATCCATAAAGCGCCGTCTATCCGTGTTGCTGAAACAGCAAAGCTGATCGAGAACATTCAGCGGGATGTCAATGTGGCGTTGATGAACGAATTGGCGCTGATTTGCGAGCGCTTAAAAATCGATACTCAAGAGGTTTTGGAGACAGCAGGAAGCAAACGGGATTTCGTGAAGGCGTTTCCGGATCTGGTCGGTGGACACGGGATTGAGGTGGCTTCATTTTATATGGCGAATAAAGCAAAAATGGTCGGCTATAACTCAGAAGTGATTTTATCGGGACGTAACATCAATGACGGGATGGGCAGATTCATTGCGCAGTCGCTGATCAAAAAAATGATTCAGGAGAATATCAGCATAGCGGACGGACGCGTCACAGTATTAGGGCTTTCTTCTAAAGAGGATATCCCCGACCTGCGAAATTCCAAGGTGATTGATATCGTAAAGGAGCTGAAGGAATACGGCATTGAAGTGCAGTTGGCCGATCCTTATGCATCAGAAGAGGATGCAGAACGTTATTACGAATCGAATATCTTAAGCGAGCACCAGTTGAAACCGGCACATGCCGTTATATTGGCCGTGCCGCATAAGCCCTATAAAGAAGGAGGCTGGCAGCAATTTGAGAGCTTATTGCTTGGACAGCAAGGGATTGTCTTCGATGTAAGGGGCATTCTCGACCGAAAGAAGAAACCGGAAAAAATCCGCTTATGGCGCTTATGACTTTATGGAAAAACGATATTCTCATGCACATCTGAACGGCCCACAGCAGATCGGATAAGAAAGACCCGGAATTGCTGGACTAAGGAACGCCAATCTAAAAGTCTCTTTGTGTTATTTCCAGACGAAGGAATATTTAGAAGAAAAGCAGCCCGCGCGATATTTTCGCGGGCTGTTTTTTTGAACAGGTGGAAGGGTATGGAACAGTATAGAACTAAAGGAGGGCGAAGTTATGGAGATTGTGGCGAAGAGGGATTTGCTCAAGGACCGTTACGGGAATTATTATATGGTGTCTTATGCTTCGAAAAAATCGTTGACGATTGTTAATGCCGCCATGTATCATGCGTTCAATCAAACACTCAATGAAGAGCTGGTGGCTAAAGTGAAGGCAAAGTATCCAAATGACATTGCCTGTGGAAAGTATTTTGCCGATTTGGTCCATGAGCAGGTAGAGCAAATGAACAGCCCCGACAATCCCGGTAAAATCTACGATATTGAAGATGTAAAAAAAGAATATGATTTGCACATGAAGCCGCTTTATGATGATTCATTTCATTTGTAGCGGTATCTGGAAGCCGAACAGTCCACTACACCACTTCTTTAAGAGGAGAGGATTCGTATGCCCAGACTACTAAGTTGCAGTTTCGCGTTGGTGCTGCTTTTGGGAGCGTGTGGCAATGAAGAGCCGGAAGTGCAGATTCCCCCAGGGTCGGATACCAACATAACGGCGGATGACCCGGAACGTGCAGAAGAAGCCGTAAGTGAGCCTGCTTCTGAAGAGGAGGCAGCGACTGTAGATCCGTATGATTATTTTATGCCGGACGGGTCGACAGCTTCTTTTCTCGGTGAAGGAAATGAGTACGCCAGTTTTACACTTCGGACAGTTTATCTGGAAGGCGAGCATGTGGCCGTTTATGAAGACAATGGCGGAACCGTAGCACTGAGAGTTTACAGGCTGAGCGAAGATGCAATCGAACTGGTGGAAGAAAAAGTTGAGTTTTACGAAGACTACACAGCAACACGCGAAGAACTGGAGGCGCTCGAGCCCATCCGGACTTACCTGACCTTCCCATTGGAATCCGGAACGGTTATCGGAGAGCGGACAGTCGTCGAAACGGATGCGACAGTTGAAACCCCTTTTAAAAATTTTGAGCAAGTGGTTGTGCTCGAACGTGAAGGTGAGGAAGATTCACTCAGCAGATCTTATTTTGCCGAAGGTTATGGCGAGATAAAACGTGAATACCGGATGCAGGAGGAAGGCCAAGAGGAATTTGTCGTGACCTCCGTTTTGGAAGAGCTTGAAACAGAATGAAAAAGAGCGCCTGCCGAGGAATGGCAGGCTTTTTATCGATCAAAAAACAACGGATGTCAGATAGTCGGATTTAGTGTAAGCTAGAATTCAAGAATAGTGGAAAAGGGTTGAACCAAATGAAACCTCCGATTAATGCAAAAGACGTTGCAAAGCTGGCAGGCGTTTCGCAATCATCTGTCTCCAGAGTATACTTTGAAGGAGCCAAAGTTTCGGAAAGAACACGTAAAAAAGTTTTGGCTGCAGCTGAAGAGCTGGGCT
Organism: Planococcus sp. SE5232; assembly: GCF_050686535.1. NCBI lineage: Bacteria > Bacillati > Bacillota > Bacilli > Caryophanales > Caryophanaceae > Planococcus > Planococcus sp. SE5232. The sequence goes on from NZ_JBOGCP010000001.1 coordinate 1,141,845, forward strand.
ATCGCCCGAATGAATTTGCCAGAAGCCTAATCACAAGCCGGACGAAAATCATCGGCCTGGTGATGAAAGGTGTGGAAAACCCATTTTATCCCCAAGTGTTGACGCAATTCACCGCTTCGTTTAAAAAGCATGGGTACAGTGTGCTGTTTGTCCATACCAATAACGATGAAATCCAAACAGAGGACGTCGAAACTTTATTGAATTATAACGTCGCAGGGGTGGTTATTACAGATGCCACGATGTCGTTGAAGGTAGCTGAGAGCTTCAAGGCGAACCATATTCCCTTGGTGTTTTTTAATCGAAAATTAAACTTATCTGATTTCTATTCAGTATGCTGCAACAATTTGAATGCTGGACGTGTAATCGCTGAATACTTAATCGCGGAAGGTTCAACGGATATGGCGTATATTTCGGGAAATGAAAATACATCAACAAGTCTGGAACGTGAAAAAGGTTTCAGGGAAGTGTTGGAACAGCATAAGCTGAGTTATGCAAAATATTCTTCAGATTACACCTATGGAGGTGGATATGCCACAGCTCTTACCATAATCGAAAATGGCAGGCTGCCCACCGCTTTTTTCGTGGCGAATGATATTATGGCGTTGGGCGTTTTGGATGCATTGCGGAAAAAAAGGATTCAAGTGCCTAAGCAGGTCAAGGTCATTGGCTTCGACAATATTGATATGGCATCATGGCCAGCCTATGAACTGACGACATGGGAACAGCCGATTGAAAAGATGGTTGAAGAAACAGTTGATTATTTATTAGCTGAAATAGCCGAATATACAGGCACCGCAAGGATCCTGGAAATAGAAGGTGCATTTATTGAACGGAAAACAACGTAATAGATGTTGACTTTCAAGAAATATTCACATACTATCTAAATAGTCTCACTTTTGCATACGTATTCATATTGAAAAATGGAGGAGTTAATTATGATGAAAGTCTTAAAAGCAGGTAAATCACAGGAAGAAGTAAGCGCTAACGATTCAAAGGTTTCGCAAATTGTTGCCGGAGCATTAAAGGATGTAGAAGAGCGTGGCGATCAAGCGGTACGCGAACTTTCCGAGAAGTTTGATAAATGGGCACCTGAATCTTTCCGTTTATCTACCGAACAGATAAATGAAATCGTTTCCAAAGTGCCGGATAGTGTCATTGAAGATATAAAATTTGCTCAAAAGAATATCCGCGAGTTTGCAGAAGCGCAATTAGCTTCTATGCATGATATTGAGGTCGAAAATATTCCTGGTGTCATTCTGGGCCATAAGAACATTCCAGTCAACAGTGTAGGCTGCTACATTCCAGGCGGACGCTATCCGATGGTTGCTTCAGCGCACATGAGCGTTTTGACCGCTAAAGTCGCAGGGGTTAAACGTGTAATCGCTTGCACGCCTCCAATCAATGGCGAAATTCCAAATGCGACGATTGCAGCGATGTCACTTGCCGGAGCGGATGAAATCTATTTGCTGGGCGGAATTCAGGCAATGGCAGCCATGGCGATTGGAACTGAAACCATCGAATCGGTTGATATGATCGTCGGACCGGGTAATGCGTTTGTTGCTGAGGCAAAACGTCAGCTGTATGGACGCGTCGGAATTGATTTGTTTGCAGGACCTACCGAAACTTTAGTCGTAGCAGATCACACAGCTGATGCCGAGATGGTGGCAACGGACCTATTGGGTCAAGGGGAGCATGGACCGACTTCGCCTGGTGCTTTAATTACCACATCAGAAGAACTGGCAAATGAAACGGTGAAGGAAATCGAACGTCAATTAAAGACTTTGCCAACTGCAGATGTTGCAAGTGTTTCCTGGGAAGATTATGGGCAAATCCTTTTAGTTGATTCAATAGAGGAAGCAAGGATTGAAGCGGATCGCTTAGCTTTTGAACACGTCGAGATTCTGACGGAAAACCCGGATTACTTCCTGGAAAATATGACGAATTACGGTTGTTTGTTCCTTGGACCGGAAACGAATGTTGCATACGGTGATAAGGTGATTGGGACCAACCACACTTTGCCGACAAAAGGCGCAGCTCGTTATACCGGGGGATTGTGGGTCGGAAAATTCATTAAGACAGTCACCTATCAGAAAGTGACACCAGAAGCGAGTGCATATATCGGTGAATATGCGGCACGTTTGTGTCAGCTTGAAAACTTCGCAGGACATGCAGAACAAGCACTCCTCAGAGTCAGAAGATATGGCAATAAATAAACTGCATATAGTGGATTAAAGGGTTGATCGTCCATTCTTCTAAGAATCAGATACAAAGAAAGATAATTTTTATTGAATATATTAAGTTCAACTTATTTAACTTGAAGGGTATGGGGGTAGTATAAATGCTTGGCATGATTGGAATGTTTGGCGGGTTGCTTCTATTGATATATTTGACGATGCGCGGAATGAACTTGCTCATCGCAGCACCTTTGACTGCTTTGTTTGTAGCTGTACTAAATGGACTACCTTTGTTTCCCCAGCTTGCTGAAGAAGGGGCCGCCAACTTTTTAACAAATTACATGACTGGATTTACAGGGTTCATCGCCTCCTGGTATTTGATGTTCCTGACAGGGGCTATTTTCGGTAAAGTGATGGAAGACAGCGGTGCAGCTGATAGTGTTTCGAAATGGATTGTCAGCAAAATCGGTATGAAACGAGCAGCTTTGGCAGTAGTAATTGCTTGTGCAGTTTTGACTTATGGTGGAGTTAGCTTATTCGTCGTAGCGTTCTCTGTTTATCCAATGGCTCTTAGCCTTTTCAAACAGGCGGACTTGCCGCGGCGCTTTATTCCAGCGGCACTGGCTTTCGGATCGACGACTTTTACGATGACCTCTGCTGGATCACCGGAAATCCAGAACTGGATTCCGATTGAATTTTTAGGGACATCCCCTTATGCAGGATGGCAAGTCAGTTTAATTGTAGCGATTTTTATGATGGTTTTCGGTTATTGGTGGTTGAAGAAGATGATTGGTAAAGCAGTAGCAAAAGGTGAGCATTTTGTTTCTAGAAAAACAGATCCTTCTGCAGAAAGCCGAAAAGAATTGCCGAATCCTCTTTTGAGTATGATTCCGCTTTTAGTCGTATTGATTATCTCGTATATATTCCATGATTCCCTTGGTACTTCGGCTTTAATTATTGCGTTGAGCGGTGGTATTTTAAGCACCTATCTCATCAATCGAAAATACTTCGAAAATCTTAGCAAAGCTTTTAGTGACGGCGCTATGGGAGCGGTTATCGCTATCGCCAATACGGCGGCTGTAGTTGGTTTTGGTGGAGTTGTCAGAGTGACACCTTCTTTTGAAGCGGCAGTTGATGTGATGACAGGAATCCCTGGAAGCCCGTTGATCGGCGGAGCATTGGCAGTAGCGGTCATTGCTGGACTGACAGGATCGTCTTCAGGTGGTCAAGCAATTGCATTGCCGTTGCTGGCACCTCATTACTTGGATATGGGCGTCGATCCCGAAGCCTTGCATCGAACAGTTTCTATTTCTTCTGGTTCATTGGATTCATTGCCGCAAGGCGGCTATGTAGTCACAACCATTCGTTCGATTGCTGGAGAGACGCATCGTGATGCTTATCCGGCATTCGGTGCATTATCAGTTGTCGTACCATTGCTTGGTGCTGTCCTGGCAGTAGTGTTATTCTCACTTGGATTATAAGATGAAACCGCCCAACAAACGATGCATGATAAAGTTTGTTGGGCAGTTTTTTTATCAAGTAAAAGATGGAGAGGTGCAGATGATGGAGAAAGTTTCAATCCTTGGCGCAGGAACGATGGGCCATTCAATTGCCTTGTCAGCGGCATGGGTCGGCCAAATCGTAAAAGTTTTCGGAATCAATGAGCAAGATCTTAAAAATGCTGATAGAGGACTAAGTAATAAACTCAAAGTAATGACAGACAACGAATTAATCACAGTTGAGCAGGCTGAAGAAATTAAAAAAGGCATTGTCTTGACCACTTCTCTTGAAGAAGCAATTTCTAACTCCACTTTCATTATCGAAGTCATACCTGAGATTTTAGATCTGAAAAAAGATTTGTATAATCGATTGGAAAAGATAATTGGAGATGAAGTGATCATTGCCAGCAATACTTCCGGTTTCAAACCGAGTTTATTGGCTGAAGATCTGAGACATCCTGAGCGTTTTGTGGTGACTCATTTTTGGAATCCAGGACACCTTATTCCATTGGTAGAAGTGGTAAAAGGTCAGTATACGAATGAAAAAACCATTCAACGGGCAATGGAACTTTTACAAGTTATGAATAAGAAACCGATATTGCTCAATAAGGAAATTCCAGGATTCATCGGTAATCGTCTGCAATATGCTTTATTCCGAGAGGCACAGGCATTATTGGATGCTGGAGCCGCTTCAAAAGAAGATATCGATGCGGCAGTTACCTACAGTATCGGACGCAGGTTACCTGTTACAGGACCACTTATGACGGCGGATATGGGAGGACTGGATGTCTTCTCGGCAATTTCCAATTATTTGTTCGAGGATTTGGCGACAGACCAACGCTCAGGTGAAACTTTGTCAAAGCTGGTTGAAGAAAACAAGTTGGGCGATAAAAGTGGAGAAGGGTTTTATTCCTGGAATCCTGATACTTCAGTAAGGTTGAACGAAGAGCGGGAACAGATATTAATTCACTTTTTAAAAAATGATTTGAAAGTGGGGAAATCTGAATGAGCGACTATTTCTCCGAATTGAAAAACAAAACAGTCATTGTTACTGGAGGCAGTAGGGGAATTGGAAAAGACATCGCACTGACTTTCGCCAAGTTGGAAGCCAATGTAGTAATTTCCGGAAGAAATCAAACTGTTCTGGAGTCAGCACTGACCGAGCTGCAAAAGCACAATCCAAAATGCATAGCTGTTTCCGGAGATTTAAGCGATATTGTGGAAATCCGTAAACTGATTGACACAGCAGCGTCCGAATTTGGAACCGTCGATGTGCTGATTAATAATGCAGGGGTCAATATTGCAAAGCCAGCAATGGAAGTGACAGAAGAGGATTGGGACACGGTGCTGGACTTGAACTTAAAGACGGCATTCTTTGCTAGTCAGGCGGCGGGGAGGTACATGCTCGAACAACAGAGCGGGCGCATCATTAACATTGCTTCCCAAATGGCATTTGTCGGTTACATTAAAAGGGCTGCCTATTGTTCGAGCAAAGGCGGCCTTGTGCAGTTGACGAAAGCTTTGGCTGTAGAATGGGCGAGTCATGGGATTCGAGTTAATGCAGTGGCGCCGACTTTTATCGAGACTGAGCTGACTGCAAGTATGTTTGAAGATAAGGAGTTCAAAAAAGATGTCGACAATCGAATCTTGCTAGATGGTTTATCACAGCCTGAAGACATCTCTGGTGCGGTTTTGTATTTGGCTTCGAATTTGGCTAATTTTGTAACAGGTGAAACGATTAAGGTTGATGGAGGCTGGACAGCTATATAAAGATGGTTAAAAAGCAATTGGAACGATTCTGTTTTTGAGGGGATTCACAAGAGCCAGAAATTTATAGTCAGAATAAGAAAATGAACCTTGTAATGAACCTTTAACGCTTTATCCGCCTAAAGTCTGAAATTTCCCGAATTGAGCGAAAACTCTTTCAATTATTCGAATACCCTTTATAATGAACAATTATAAACAAAGGGAGATGAGGCAAATGTCTAAGCTGAAAAACGACTCGTTGCAATTGCATCGGACGCATCAAGGGAAATTGGAGATTCGGTCGAAAGTGGCAGTAGAAAACGAAAGGGACTTGAGCCTCGCTTATTCTCCAGGAGTTGCTGAACCTTGCAGGGAGATCGCTGCAGATCCAGCGAAAGTCCACGACTATACGATGAAGAGCAATATGGTTGCTGTAGTTACAGACGGTACAGCTGTCCTGGGACTTGGCAATATAGGGCCGCTGGCAGCATTGCCGGTTATGGAAGGAAAGGCTATATTGTTCAAGGAATTTGCTGGAGTGGATGCATTCCCGATTTGCCTGGATACGACAGATGCTGAAACCATCATCCAAACGGTGAAATTGCTTGAACCGGGTTTCGGCGGCGTCAACCTTGAAGACATTTCAGCCCCTACTTGTTTCATTGTGGAAGAGCGCCTGAAAAAAGAGATGGGCATCCCCGTGTTTCATGATGATCAACATGGCACCGCCATCGTTACATTGGCTGGCCTGATCAATGCATTGAAATTGGTGGGCAAGGACGTGCAGGAAACCAAAATCGTTGTAAACGGTGCAGGAGCTGCGGGGATTGCCATTGTTAAATTACTGAGTAAATTCGGCTTCGGCCATCTGATCATGTGTGATACGAAAGGTGCCATTTACAAAGGGCGCAAAAATGGCATGAATCCATATAAAGAAGAAGTGGCTGAAATGAGCAATTACGACCGCAAGGAAGGCTTATTGGCAGATGTCATCCACGGAGCGGATGTCTTTATCGGCGTTTCGGCAGAAGGTGCTTTGACTGAAGAGATGGTCAGAACCATGAACAGCGATGCCATCATCTTTGCAATGGCCAATCCGAATCCTGAAATTCTTCCGCATTTGGCGAAGCGGGCGGGAGCCAGAGTCGTGGGCACAGGACGCTCCGACTTCCCGAACCAGGTCAACAATGTATTGGCTTTCCCAGGACTCTTTAGAGGTGCCTTGGATGTCCTGGCTACAGATATCAACGACGCGATGAAAATCGCTGCTGTCGAAGCGATAGCGGGTTTATTGGAGACAGATGAGCTGCATGAAGATTATGTCATCCCGAAACCATTTGATTTGCGTGTAGCTTCTGCAGTTGCGGCTGCAGTTGCTAGAGCAGCAATAGAGACAGGTGTTGCCCGTAAAACGATTGAAACGGATGATCTGAAGCAAAAAACGGCAAGCTTATCGGCAGCTGGAGAAAACTAAACCATACTTATATTAATAGAAGAAACCCATTCGCTGTTATCAGGCGGCTGGGTTTTTTTGCATGGATTTTGGCTGAACGACTGCAAATTTTTTTGAACGCCCACAAATCTGCCTGAATGCCCACAAATCCATTTAAACGACTATAAATGCTTCGAAATTGAAACGAATAGGAATAAAAAATAGCCAACACACCGCTGCTTACAGAGCGGGCGTTGGCTTTTTTCAGGTATACAAGAGTTCTTTATCTTCTGATACTGATGGAATACTTTGTTTTTCATTTCGATAAACATCAAGCAAATCACATGGGCGACCGATAAAGTTGGTTCGGCCATTTCTGATTTTGACAATCCGATCTGCGAGGATATGGGCATCCTTTTCATCATGCGTGACAAAAATGGAAGTGATGTTAGCTTTTTTCAGAATATCCCGCAACTCTTTGCGTATTTTCTCCTGCAGCTCTGCATCCAGATTGCTGAATGGTTCATCGAGTAAGAGAAGGTAAGGGTTTGGAGCAAGTGCTCTCGCTATCGCTACACGCTGCTGCTGGCCACCGCTCAATTGATGGGGATAGCGCTTTGCATAGCCCTGCAGTTCTACGAGCTCCAAGACTTCCTGGAGGCGCTTCTGCTTTGCAGCTTTTTTCAGGCGGAAAAGACCAAACAAGATATTGTCAGCAACCGTCAAATGAGGAAACAGCGCATAGTCCTGAAACACCATGCCGATTCCACGCTTTTCAGGCTGTACAAAATTGCGGTCATCAACAAGAACCTGATCTTGAATCGCGATTTTTCCATTAGACGGTTTTTCAAGCCCGGCCAACAAACGCAAAACCGTGCTTTTCCCACTTCCGCTTCTTCCGAGAATCGAGATCACTTCTCCTTTTTCAATCTGCAATGAGAAATTATCGAGTGCAGGAACTCTTGTATTCGGATAGGAAAAGCTTAGGTTTTCAATCGATACAAACATGTCAATCCATCTCCTTTTCCAAAAACTTATAAAAGATGACGATGGCTAAAGCACTGATGCCAACAATCAATAAAGAAGCTTGGGAAGCTTCCATGATTTTTTCATCACTTGCATACTGAAAAGCTTTTGTAGAAAGTGTATCAAAATTAAACGGCCTTAAAATCAAGGTTAACGGAATTTCTTTCAGCACATCGATAAAAACTAAGATGAAGCCACTGATAATCGCGCCTTTCATTAAGGGCATATCCACTTTGAAAAAAGTTCTCGTCAGCCCGGCACCAAGGAGGCGGGAAGCATCCTGAAAATCCGTTCCGATTTTATCATAGCCAGTCTCGATCGAACTAAAGCCGATCGCGAAAAAGCGGATGATGTAAGCAGTGATAAGCAACAGGATACTGACGCTGAGGACGAGTGTTGTATTCATGCCGGCCATTCGATAAAGCGGGGCCAGAAACTCATCCAATGCGACAAAGGCGGTTACGACAGCCACTGCAATGACTGCTCCGGGAATAGAGTAGCCAAGAACTGTCAGTTTCGGCAGCAGTTTAGCCAATCGTCCCTGAACAAGGCGGGCGAAATTGCCGACGATCAATGCGAAAATGATAATGGCTGCGGCGCTGAATCCTGCCACAAAGATGGAGTTTCTCATATAAGCCATGAAATCATCAAGTGGAATGGTTCCAAAAGTCAAAATCGTCCAATCGATCAGCTGGGCAACAGGTATGAAAAATCCTAAGCCCAGTATGGCGAAACCATAGCCAGCTGCTGCAAATGCCTTCCAGCCTGTCAGTTGGATAAGCGGAAGGGGGCGAACTTTAGTGGAAGAATAACTGTACTGCCGTCTGCCTCTCAGTATTTTTTCAATAAGTAGGATCACTATGACAAAACCCATCAAGGAAGCTGCGAGCTTAATGGATGTTTCGAGGTCGCCCAAGCCGAACCATGTTTGAAAGATTGCTGTTGTAAAGGTCTGAATGCCGTAGTATTTCACCACTCCATAATCATTCAGCACTTCAAGGACAACCAAACTGGCGCCCGCAATGATGGAAATCCGGGAAATCGGAACAACGACCTGGAAAAACGTTCGCCATGCCCCTTTTCCGAGCAACCGGGTACTCTCAATTAAAGAAGCGGATTGCTGCGACAGAAAAACTTGAGAAATGGTATAAACATATGGAAAGAGAAAAATCGTATAGATGAAAATTGCACCTGGCAGGTTCATGATGTCGAAGTGCGCCGGATTCAATGCCATGCCAAAATGCTCGCGAAGCGTTGTCTGGATCACGCCAGTATAATTGACGATGCCATGGTATGTATAAGCACCGATAAAAGGTGGAATGGAAAGTGGCAAGATCAATGCCCATTTCAAAAATCGACGGAATGGGAACTGGTATTGGGCAATCAGCCACGCCAGGCTCAGGCCGATGATAATCGTCGATACAGCAGTAGCAACAACCAAAATCACAGAATTTTTGACGAAGGACCATAGGACGAACTCTTTCATATGCTCCCAGTTTTCATTGGAGGGTGTGAGCAGGCCCGTTACAATCGTTAAGTTCGGCAAAAACAAGGCAGCGATAATAGCGATGGCTGCAACCGTCCAAACATTTACATTTGCTAATCTTCTTTGCATGTTCCTCTACACCCTTCCAATCGCAAGAAATCCCTTGCTGCTAAACACACACAGCAAGGGGACAGCATAACGATTATTTCCAGCCTACTTCATTAAAAATCAAAATCGATTTTGCATTGTTTTCTCCCAAAACAGATAATGGGATGTCCTGCTCCTCGAACTCGCCCCATGATTTCAGCAGTTCAGAAGGCTCAACTTGTGGATTTACCGGATACTCATAATTGGCTTCTGCAAACGTTCCTTGTGCTTCTGGAGCAGATAGGAACTCAAGCAGTTTAATGGCATTTTCTTTGTTCTTGGAAGCCTTGACAACTCCTGCGCCACTGACATTTACGTGGGTTCCAGTCGTTTCCTGGTTCGGGAAGAATAAGCCGAGGCTTTCTGCAACTTCCACTTCAGCCGGATCTTCAGAATTCAGCATCTGTCCGAAGTAGTAGCTATTCATAATGGCGACATCGCCGACTCCTGCAGCAATCGCTTTGGCTTGATCACGGTCTCCGCCTTCAGGGTCACGGGCGAAATTCTCCACCAGTCCTGCAGCCCATTCTTTTGCCTGCTCTTCACCATCCAGCTCGATGAATGAAGCCAATAATGACTGGTTGTAGACATTTTCGGAGCTACGGATCAATACACGGCCCTTCCAAGCATCTTCTGTCAATGCTTCGTATGTTGAAAGCTCTTCGGGTTTCACTGTGTTTTTATCATAGACAATTACGCGTGCGCGTTTAGTTAAGCCGTACCACATTTGATCAGTGTCACGGAAGTTTTCTGGAATCTGCTCGTTTAGAAGGTCACTCGACACTGCCTGAAGCAATCCATCGTCTTTTGCACGGAATAGGCGTCCAGCATCTGCAGTTAAGAATAAATCTGCTTCAGTGCCATCGCCTTCGCGTTTGATACGCTCAAGCAATTCATCTGCTTCCCCCTTGATGAGGTTTACTTTAATGCCAGTTTCTTCTTCGAATTTCTTATACAGTTCATCGTCAACATCATAATGTCTTGCAGTGTATAAGTTAACCTCAGTGCTTTCAGGCGCTTCCTCGGTAGCATCAGTTGTTGCCGGTTCGGATGCATCGCCGTTTCCGCATGCCGTTAACACAAGAAGCAAGAAAGCTAGTACAAGGTAAAAAAGTTTGTTCATAGATGTCTCTCCCTTTGTTATGTAGTTGAGAAGTTAAATGAAAATCATTCTCAGTACCAATTATAGAGGGCTAATTGAGAATGTCAATCAATCTTCGTGAAGTATATTAAAAAATTTGCTTTTTTGGTCAATTTCCATACAGATAATAGGTTTATATAACTAATATTGTAAATTCTTAATAGCCATTTAAAAAAGAAGTAAATCAAAGTAAAAACATTTTCGCTTCTGTGGATTTTGCCTGAACGGCACCAAATATCTCTGAACGACCACAAACGCTCAGCTGATGAATCTGAAGTCAGAACAAAGCTCTTTGCCGGGTCGGCAAAGAGCTTTGTCATCTCCATTCATCCGAAAATCTCTTTAGAAACGTCCACAATATACTTTAATTTATCCCATTGCTGCTGTTCTGTCAGTTCGTTGCCGTGATGAGTAGAAGCAAAGCCGCATTGCGGGCTGATGCATAATTGCTCAAGCGGCACAAATTCGGCAGCTTCCGCGACGCGTGCTTTGATGGATTCCTTGTCTTCCAGTTCTCCGTTCTTCGAGGTGAAGACGCCCAAGACGACTTTTGCGCCGCCTGCTGGAATATGTTCCAGCGGTTTGAATGAGCCGGAACGGTCATCGTCATATTCAAGGAAGAACCCGTCCGCTTTTTCTTTTGCGAAGATCGTTGGTGCGATTAAGGCGTAGCTGCCTTCGAAAGCCCATTTCGACTTATAGTTTCCACGGCATAGATGAGTTGTCACTGTCAGATCCTCTGGCTTTCCTTCAAGTGCGCCATTGGTTACGCGAAGTGCCAAATCAATTAAATAGTCGCGGTCGTAATCGCCTTCGCTGAATGGAATCTCCGGTGAAGAAAGGCCGGCGATATAAACGTCGTCGATCTGCAGGTAACGGACGCCTGCCTGATAGAATGCCTGAATCGCATCGCGGTACACATGGATGATGGCTTGTGCGTATTCTTCAATGTCCGGATAAATTGAATTATCGCGGATGCCGGCGTTGAAAAATTGGTTGGGGCTTGGAATCGTTAACTTCGGAACTGCTCTGCCATCAACGATGTCTTTGAGTTCAAGGAAATCCCTGATGAACGGATGGCTGTCATCAAAGGAGATTTTACCGGTGTTCCGGACATCATAACGCTCTGTTTCTTCGCCGGCAAATTGATAACCGGATTCTGGCACATAACCTTCAAAGCCATTGATATGCTCCATGAAATCCAAATGCCACCACGATCGTCTAAATTCGCCGTCTGTGACCGCTTTTAAGCCGACCTCGATTTGTTTCTCGACGATATGTTTGATTTCCTTCGTTTCGATTTCCCGAAGTTCCTCTGCTGAAATTGCTCCAGCTTTGTAATCTTCTCTTGCTTTATGTAAGGAAGCCGGCCGAAGCAGGCTTCCGACGTGATCTGCCTTGAATGGTGCTGTGACCGTTTGAGTCGTTGTCATATGATTTTTCCTTCTTTCTCTCTAAGGATTTTTATCTAGTTAGCGATGCTCAAGCCGTTGCGGCGGGCTACTTGAGCCAGTGCCTGTGTAAGATCCTGCACGAGATCATCGGGATGTTCAAGGCCGACCGAATAACGGAGCAAGCCATCCGTGATGCCGCGTTTCTCACGTTCTTCAACAGGCATAGAGCCATGGGACATGGTTGCCGGATACGACAAGATCGACTCGACAGCGCCCAGGCTGACTGCAAATACCGGAATCCGCAGGTGTTCCACAAAGACGCGGGCTGATTTTTTATCTTTTAGACGGAAAGACAGGACAGCACCTGCACTTTTTGCCTGGCGTTCGTGGATCGGGTTGCCGGGATGGAATGAAAATCCTGGGTAATAGACTTCTTCGATCAATGGGTGGTTGTGCAAGTACTCAGCAATGGTACGAGCCGACTCGGATGACTGGCCAAGGCGGGCACCTAGAGTTTTGATGCCCTGGATCAGCAGGTAGGAATCCTGTGCCCCTAACACCGAACCAAACGTGTTTTGAATAAAGCCGAGGCGGTTTCCGAGCTCTTCATCTTTTGTGACGGCAAGCCCCGCGACGACATCGCTATGTCCTGACAGGAATTTCGTCGCGCTATGAAGAACGATATCTGCGCCAAGAGCCAATGGGTTCTGATAAAGCGGCGTCATGAATGTATTATCGACGAAAGTTAGGCAACCATTGGCTTTTGCCAGTTTTGCTGCAATCTCGATATCTGTGATGTTCATTGTCGGATTCGAAGGTGTTTCCAAGTAGACCACTTTGGTGTTCGGCTGGATCGCATTGGCCATTTCATTCAGGTCAGTCATGTTGACGAACGTATACTCGATATTGAATTTATCCAAAACCTCCGTGATGAAACGGTACGTACCTCCGTAGACATCTTCTGACACCAGGACATGATCGCCTGAAGACAGGAGCATGAAAGCGGAAGAGATGGCGGCCATTCCTGAAGAAAAAGCGAAGCCGCGCTTGCCGCCTTCAAGATTTGCGATGGTTTCTTCCAATGCCAGACGCGTCGGATTTCCGGAACGGCTGTAATCGAAGGGACCGAATGAATCTAAACTTTTCTGGTGGAATGTTGAGGACAAATAAATCGGTACATTTACAGCACCCGTCAATGGATCAACTCCGGTAGAGTGAATAAACTTGGTTTCTATGCGATCAGTCATATTCAACAACCTCCTTCTTCAATTTCGAAAATGCCTGTGTCAGATCAGCGATTAAATCTTCAGCGAGTTCAACGCCGACCGAAAATCGTAATAGCCGGTTGCAAACGCCGCGTTTAGTGCGTTCTTCAAAAGGAATATCTGCATGGGTCTGGGTGGCGGGATAGGTGATGAAGCTTTCAACTCCACCTAAACTCTCAGCAAAGGTGATGAGTTTGATATTTTCCAGGAAAGGCCCGACCCATTCCTCTTCCTGTAGACGGAACGACAACATGCCGCCTTTTCCGGGATACAGCACATCTGAAATCTCTGCTTGCTGCGACAGGAATTCCGCGATGGCTTTTGCATTTGCTTCATGCTGTCTCATGCGCAACGGCAAGGTTTTTAATCCGCGTACCAACAGCCAGGAGTCGAAGGGGGACAACACTGCCCCCACTGAGTTGTGGAAGAATGACAGCCGCTCGCAGATGCTTTCACCTTTTGCGGCAACCAATCCGGCAAGCACATCATTATGGCCGCCGATATACTTAGTGGCGCTATGGATGACAATATCCGCTCCCAGCTCGATTGGCTGCTGGAAGAAGGGTGTCAGAAATGTATTGTCGACAATCAATAGAAGATTATGCTTTTTCGCTAACGCTGCATAGGCGATCAGATCAATTTCCTGCATAAGCGGATTAGTCGGCGTTTCAATGAAGAGCGCCCGTGTATTCAACGTTATTTTTTCTTCTGTATCCTGTACATCTTTAAATTCAGCATATTTTGGATGAATATTATAGGCGGAGGCGAAATGGTCCAGCAGGCGATAAGTTCCGCCATAAATGTCTTCCGGCACCAATATCTCATCTCCCGGACGGAACAGCGACAAAATCAGTTGGATGGCAGCCATTCCAGAGCTACAGGCAAATGCGGCATCTGCGCCTTCCAGTTCAGCAAAACCTTCTTCAAGAACAGAGCGTGTCGGGTTTTTTGTTCGGGTGTAATCGTAGCCGGTCGATTGTCCAAGTCCCTGATGCTCATAAGCCGTTGATAAGTAGATGGGCGGATTTACCGCTCCTGTAGCAGCGTCGCTGCGATTGCCTATTTGAACCAATAAAGTTTCCAAGCTGTGTTTTGTCATTCCACTCATCCTCTCAACAATAAAACAGGGGCTTTTCTTCAAAAAAGAAGAAAGCCCCTGACTGGAAATGCATTCTTCTCATCTGTTAGGCGTAGCCTATTGGAATTAGCACCGTGTCTTCATCAGACTGGTTGCTGAGACTTCACAGGGCCAAATCCCTCCGTCTCTCTAGATAAGAAATATCTTATGAAGTTTATGTTGTTTCTGGTTCGATGTTTCTAATCATAAATCATTAAGCAATAGAAAGCAAGGATGAAATTTTAAATAGTTGAAATAAAAAGATAATAGATGGGAGACGCAGTACTGATGGTTGCTGAGATGACTTCGCTGAACCCTTCGGCTGTAGCTGTAAAGAACCGCGCTATTCTTTTAATTCGCTTTCCGAAGTGATATACTGATTGAATGAAATTTGTATGCAAAGGGGAAAGCGAATGTATATTGTCACCTCAACAGTGGTTGTTCCACCTGAAAAAACGCAGGAAGTCATTGGGATATACCAAAAGCGTTCACGCCGTGTGGATTTGGCGGAGGGCTTTCATTTATTCAGACTCATCCAAAACACCAAGAAGAAAAACGAATTGACCGTCCATATGGAGTGGCACACGAAAGCTGCCTACATGGCATGGGTGAAGAGCCAGGAATTCAAGGAAATCCATGATTTGGAAAAGAACTACCCAGATCAGGAACTGGCGAAAATCATTCCCACCGTACGGCAGTACGAAGTGGTAGCCGAATGAATAAAGACATCAAAAATAAAATTGCTTCCGAGACAGCTGAAAGTATATATAAAGCATATCCCACGCTGTGGGACCGTTTTGGCGATCGGGGCTTTGAACATACGGAAAAAGATAATCACCACCACCTGGATCACCTAGAGACAGCTTTCTCCTTGAACGATGAAAAGGTCTTCATCGATTACACAATCTGGCTGGAAACGGTCCTGACAAGCAGAAATGTAGAAACCGCATTAATTATCGATAATTTTGAGCGCTTACTGGAGATTCTTCCGGGGAATATAGATAAGAATGAAGAGATCTTTATGACGGGATGTTTAACGAATGCCATTGCGGTGTTGAGGCCTTCATAAAGTTAAGGAGGGTGACATGAACAGTAAATCAAAAGAACTGGCCGATCTATTCCTGGCTGGCGATGAAAAGCAGGCCGTGCAATTAGTCCAAACATATTTGGAGAACCATACTAAAGATGAGCTTTACCAATTGGTTCTGACGCCTGCCATGTATTGGATCGGAGAACTATGGGAAAAAAATATCATTACTGTGGCGGACGAACATTTAGCAACTGCCATCTGCGATTTTGTTGTGTCGGTAACGGAAGTTCGTCGGCCAGCTTTAAATTCGCATAAAAAGAAAGTGATGGTTCTGGGGCCGGAAGGCGAAGACCATTATATCGGGTTGAAGATGGTGTCTTCCTTATTTAAGGAAAACGGGTGGGAGGTCCAATACTTGGGACCGAATTTACCGCTCGATGCCGCAATCGACTCTGCAAACCGCTGGCAACCTGAAGTTATCGCATTATCAGCAGCACTCGCGTATCGACTGCCTATTTTAAAGGAATATGCTGTAGCTTTCAGAGCTCTTGATTTTAAGCCGACTATCATCTTAGGAGGACGGGCTGTTTCACTGGCAAATTGGCCAGCTTCCGAACCTGAAGGGACAATCATCGTAAAAGAATTGGATCAATTGAAAAAATGGATCCAGACTGGAAAGGAACCTGACAATGACTTCAGTATCTCGATTTGATGAATGGCCGCTGCCCGCTTTTAAATTGAACAGCAAACTGTCAATTGTGGAATGTTCTGAAGAAGCCAGGAAGTTATTTGGCGACTGTTCCGCGTTCCTCGATTTGCTTGATGAGGGCAGCAAGGATAAGGCACGCAACTTCCTTTCCAGCAATCAGTCTGCTGAACCGCTTGAATTGAATTTTGTTTCTGCGGACAAGAAATTATTTCTGGGGGATGTCTACAGCAAATGGGCCAGCGATTTCTGCTTGAACCTTGTGCTGGTGCCGAAGGACAATCGGCTCCTTGAAATAGCCGGCCAGTTGCTGAGTCTTCGTACACGGCTGCAGGAAACTAATTATGATCTGCTTCTTGAAAAGGAGCGGACCGAAGAACTGCTGCTGCAGGTACGGCAGCTATCCGCTCCTTGCATCAACCTTGGAAAGAAGCATGTGCTGATTCCGCTGTTCGGTGATCTGGACCCCCGCAAAATTGAAGTGATCCGTTTCCATATATTGAACCAGATTTATGAAACAGATGCTGAAACAGTCATCATGGATTTCACTGCCATGGACAAGCTTGAGCAGGAGGGCGTCGATTATTTGAAATCTCTGATGCAGACTTTCCAGATCATGGGTATCCATGGGATCGTAACAGGAATAAAACCACAGCACGCCCAACAGCTTCACCATTTGAAGACAGGACTCGACCTGCATTTTGTCTCTTCTCTGCAGACGGTTTTGGCTTCACGGAAGCTTCTTCAATAGAACGAGTTAGAAGCCGAAGCGGATTGCTTCGGCTTTTTTTGTGGCTAGGTTAGCATCTGCTAGTGGCGCTTGCGCTTTTCGTTGATGAGCAGAAAAAAGGACGGTTCAGTTAAATATCGATACAATGGAAAGGATAGGAGTGGAAGTAAACATGGCAATTAAGAAATTTGAAAATATACCATTGGCTGTGCTGGATTTGGCACCGATCAATGAAGGTTCAGAAACAGCGCAGGCGTTTAAAAACAGTGTGGAATTGGCTCAGCACGTTGAAAAATTAGGGTTCAACCGTTACTGGTTGGCTGAACACCACAATATGCCGGGCATCGGCAGTTCAGCAACATCGGTCCTTATCGGACATATTGCTGGGGCAACGGAATCGATCCGTGTGGGTTCCGGCGGCATCATGCTGCCGAATCATGCCCCACTTGTCATTGCGGAGCAATTTGGGACGCTTGAAACCATCTATCCGGGACGCATCGATTTAGGATTAGGCCGTGCGCCAGGCAGTGATCAGGCGACCGCCTATGCACTCCGCCGTAACTTGCAGAGCAGTGGAGATGATTTCCCTCAGCAGGTGGCCGAGCTGGAAAACTACTTCTCAGAAAATCCGGTAGGGCGTGTCCGGGCTTATCCCGGAACCAACTTGAAGATTCCACTTTGGCTGCTGGGATCAAGTGGGTTCAGTGCACAGCTTGCGGCACTCAAAGGTCTGCCGTTTTCATTCGCCAGCCATTTTGCGCCGGATTATATGATGCAGGCGCTTCAGCTGTATCATCAGAACTTTAAACCATCTCCGGCTTTGGCGGCGCCTTACGCGATGCTGGGCGTCAATATCATTGTGTCAGAAACACAGGAGCGGGCTGAATGGCTTGCGACTTCTTCTCAGCAGCAGATGTTTTCGTTGATGAGAGGGGAGCCGACGACATTCCAGGCACCGATCGATAACCTGGAAGAAGTTTGGACGGATCGTGAAATTGCGATTTTCCGTGACAAATTGGATTCTGAATCTATGATTGTCGGAACACCGGATGTCGTTAAACAAAAACTGAAAAACTTTATCCAAAAAACAAGGGCCAACGAAGTCATCGTCAACTCGCCGATTTTCCATCAGGAAGATCGCCTGCGGTCGTACGATTACGTGGCTGAAA
Source organism: Planococcus sp. SE5232 (assembly GCF_050686535.1). Lineage (NCBI taxonomy): Bacteria > Bacillati > Bacillota > Bacilli > Caryophanales > Caryophanaceae > Planococcus > Planococcus sp. SE5232. Next base: position 1,159,907 of record NZ_JBOGCP010000001.1, read on the forward strand.
TGATGGACTAAAGAAAACCCCCGTTCTCAGAGCGGGGGTTTTCTTGCATAAAAAAATCACCTCTCCCATGAGGAGCGGTGATCATCCGGCATCAATGAAGATCTTTCGCCTTGTCTTCTTCACGCTGCCGTTCTTTTGGAACCTCGTCTTCTTCATAGGCTGCATAATCAGGTGCACCTTCGCCAATCATATTCAGAACCGCATTGAAATCGTCGTCTAAACGAAGTTCAGCTTCTCGTGGATCGAGTACTTTGCGTTCCATTATGACCAACCTCCTTCTATTTATACTAAGCAGCCATATGGCAATAAAGACGGAATCTTTCTTACTTACAGTATACAGATTATTCTGTTAAAAGAAAAGGGAAGGTGCTCGGAATTCTGATGGCCATTTGCATGAATCATGCCCTTAGCTTAAAGTGTTCGGTTGGAGTGAAATGTCCATTCTTTTGCCTGCATGCAAAAACCGTTGGTGCTGGTGCTCCAACGGTTTTTTTCAGTCTCATTGCTGAGTGACTTCTGCATTCAACATCATGGATTCAAAGAACGGGGAAGGCGAGGTTTCATTCCATTCAAGGGAAGTGAGATCTGCCGTTCGCTTATCAATATAGCCATATGCAAGTTCGGTTCGTGGGTCGTCCGTCAATTCTAGCTTGACGTACGGCCCTTCCGGCGTCAGCCAGTTTAATTGGGACAGCCGGTTTTCAAGTGAAAATCCGATCCACTCATCTTCAGTTTCTTCTGTTTCAAATAAAGGCTCCTGTGCGGCCATCAGCCATGTCTGGCTCGAGTGTTTAGGAGGCAGCCACAGGTTTTTCGACAATACCCCTTCTTCTGCTGCAAATTCCGAAATCTCATGGCGCAGTTCCCGTACCCATTCACCGTTGCCGAGTTGCAGGCTGCGGGATACATAGACATTGCCGATCAGAATTTCGCTGTTTTCCGTTGTGAAGACTCCATAAGGATTGGTGGTAGGATCTGAACCGTAAATTGCTTCATCAAGTCTGACGGCCGGTTCTGGATTCCAGGACTTAAAGTCGGCGTCTTCCAGATTGTTGACGTTCATCGAAAATGTATAAGGGATCCAGCCGGTATTTTTGATTTCTTCAAAAATGATGGATGTGCCGTTTTGGAGCGACCGATCAACCAATGTATAGGTTCCAACGTCGAGTCCAAGAAAGGTCATATTATAAACCTGTGTATGGTCCGCACCACTCTCACTGACTTCAGGTTCGCTGAGTGTAATGAAAGTCGGTTTTTCAACAGTTAACGACACATTGTTTTCTGAGTAAAGTTCAACTTCATTTTTTAAGAACATGACGGCTGTAAAGACGATCAGCGACATGAAAAATATGACTCCGAGTAAAATTATGATTTTTCTAAACACATTGTCCACCTCTGTTTTCTGCATGTATGCCAAATTTGATTATAACATGGCAGGATAGGGAGCAGACTGTCCATATTTGAGCATCAAATGAACAAATCCAAGTGTGGAGAAATGCCTATCCATAAAAAACAGGCATCCCTTAGGACACCTGCTACAAGACTTTATCCAGAAAATCTTTGGCGCGTTCGGTTTTCGGATTGCTGAAGAACTCGGCTGGCTGGCCTTCTTCGACCAGTACACCGTGGTCCAGGAACAGGACACGGTCTGCGACTTCACGGGCAAAGCCCATTTCATGCGTCACCACAACCATCGTCATGCCGGATTTCGCCAAATCTTTCATGACATCCAATACTTCTTTGACCATTTCGGGGTCGAGTGCCGATGTCGGTTCATCAAACAGCATGAGTTCCGGTTCCATCGCCAAGGCGCGCGCAATTGCGACGCGCTGTTTCTGGCCGCCGGACAGGCTGTTCGGATAAGCTTCTTCTTTTTCGGACAGTCCAACGCGTTCCAGCAGGATCCGGGCTTTTGTTTCCGCCACCGCTTTTTTGACGCCTTTCGCTTTCATCGGTGCATACGTCAGGTTTTCAAGTACCGTCAAATGTGGGAATAAATGAAAATGCTGAAACACCATGCCGATTTGCTGGCGGATTTTATGGATATTGTTTTTTGAAGCCGTCAAGCTCTTGCCGTTGATTTCGATTGTGCCGGAAGTCGGGGTTTCCAGCAGATTCAAGCAGCGCAGGAAAGTCGACTTTCCTGAACCGGAAGGGCCGATGATCGATACCACTTCACCTTTCGTGACGGCAGTAGAGATGTCACTGAGTACTTCATTGGTGCCAAATTTCTTATACAAGTTTTTTACATCAATCACTTTGTTTCAGCCTCCGTTCGAAAACTCTGCCGATCATCGTCAAGCCCATTACCATGCACCAATAAATAAGACCGACAAATAACAGGGGTTCGAAGTTGCGGAACAAGTCCGAGCCAACGACTTGCGCGCGTCTCATCAAATCGAGATAACCGATGGTTGAGACGATGGCGGATTCTTTTGTTAAGGTGATGAACTCATTCATCAAAGCTGGCAGGATATTTTTCAGAGCCTGAGGCAAAATGATGTCTTTCATCATGGAACGGTAAGGGACACCAAGAGCTTGCGCCGCTTCCATCTGCCCTTTATCGACTGCCTGGATGCCGGCACGGATAATTTCCGAAATATAAGCGGATGAATTCAGTCCAAAAGCCAAGATGGCGGATAGAAATGCCGAGATATCATATCCAGTCAGCTGAGGAGTGGAATAGTAGATGATCATCAATTGGAGGATCAGCGGTGTTCCACGGAAGATGGACGTATAAGCGCCGGCAAACCATCGCAACGGTTTGATGCTGCCTATTTTAAACAGAGCCAGCAGAGTTCCAAGAATGGCTCCGAGAATGATCGCAAAAAATACAAATTTTAAAGTAGCCCATATCCCTTCCAGCATGAAAGGGATATAAGGAATGATTTGTGAGAAATCCAGGTTCATCTATTACATCTCTTTTCTAAAGGTAAGTTTACTCTTCGTCAGTCAGCCATTCTTCCTTCAACGCATCCAACTCGCCGTTTTCTTCCATTTCGGCAAGTACGCCGTTAATGTCTTCGACAAGGTCACTGCCTTTCGGGAAAGCGACAGCCATGCCTGGTGAAGAAGTGGTAGGATCATCGAATGCGCCAAGATCCTGTGCTTCGATATAGCCCATAGCAACTTGCTTGTCCATGTATGCAGCATCGATGCGGCCAGAAAGGATTTCCTGGATCAATGCACCAGAATCGTCCAGTGCTTTCAATTCAAAATCGATGCCTTCATCTGAAATAATGCTTTTCGCGCCTTCCTCTTGGATCGTCCCAAGCTGGACGCCGACGGATTTGCCTTCCAGTGATTCAAGTGTAGTAAGCTCTGAGCCTTTAGCTGTCAGGAACATTTCGCCAGAATGGTTGTATTCTGTGGAGAAATCAACATTTTCTCTACGGGAGTCAGTTGCGGACATACCGGCAATGACCATATCGACTCGGTCATTCTGCAAAGCGCCGACCAAGCCGTCAAATTTCATGTCCGTAATTTCAAGTTCATAGCCGAGTTCATCTGCAATGTGATTGGCCAGGTCAATGTCGAATCCGACAATCTCGCCTTCTGGATTACGTGATTCAAATGGAGGGAATTCTGCGGATGTGCCCATTTTCAACACTTCTTTTTCTTCTGAAGATCCTTCACTCGCGCTGTCACTGCCGCAAGCTCCCAATAATAATGCAGATGATGCGAATAAAGCGATGAATGGTTTTTTCTTAATCATATATGTTTCCCCCCTAAGTTATGTATGTTTATTCATTAGAATGAATTTTAACACAGTGATAAGACTTTGAGAAGTTTTTTTCATAATAAGGAAAAAGTTTATATTTTCAGATAGTTCATCCTATGCTTCAGCCGCTTTGGGCATGGATGATAGGAAACAGCAAAAGAGTTGTTTATAATGGAGCAGTAAGGAGTGATGGGATGAAGAAATTATTATTGACGGGCTTTGAACCATTTTTGGATTATACAGTCAATCCGACGATGAAAATAGTCGAAGAGCTGGATGGTGCTGTAATCGGCAACTACCATATTGTCGGGCGGATTATGGCGGTGGACTTCAATTCCTCGGGAGCAGCATTGCTTGGTTTTATTGAGGAAGAGAATCCCGATGCAATAATTTCTCTTGGACTTGCAGCAGGGCGCTATAAGATTACGCCAGAGCGTATTGCGATCAACGTCAAGGACGGGGCAGTCGATAACGAAGGCAATAAACCAGTCGACGAACCGATTTGCGAAGAAGGGGAGCCGGCATACCTGTCTACGCTGCCCATCCGGAAAATGGTCGAGAGCCTGCTTGCAAATGGTCTGCCTGCGACGATTTCCAATACGGCGGGTGCATATCTATGCAATAACGTGATGTATGAAGGCCTGCATTACGCTCATATGGATAAACCCGGACTGCCTTCAGGTTTTATCCATATCCCGGCATCACATGAGCTGGCAATCCAGCATGGACGAATTCCGAGCTGGTCCCATGAAGATTTGGTGAAAGGCGTTCAAATCTGTATTGAAGCTTTAGACGAGGAATGAAAAAAGCGAATCGCATAGGCGATTCGCTTTTTCAGGCTGTCGAGAAACTTCTAACAAGCCGTTGTTTTCCGAAGCTTACCGCTCGCTTTCCGCGGGCTCGCATCCAAGCCTCCTCGTTCGCTTTGCTCTCTGCGGGGTCTCGGCCGTCTCGCTTTCCCGCAGGAGTCGAGCGGACGCTTCTCTAAACCACTTTATGAACTCTTTCTTCTTTGAATGTAGCGGAAGGCGGCGAAGGGCAAAGATGTGCTCCTGCATCGCTACGCTAGCTTCGTCGCAAACGAGCCAGGCAAAGCCCGACTCGCTTCCAACGCGAGCTGGAGCCACTGGACTGAGCAGAGTGGCAGAAGCGGCAGAAGCGGCAGAAGCCGTGCCCCTGGAACGCGTCCGCCTATAGCGAAATGTAGTAAGAAGACTTTTTAACATACTAAATGATTTCCCAGTTGCGCTGTGCGGCGACGGTCCGCAGCCGAGGTTCAGGCTGCACGGCTACCGGATGTCCGACGAGTTCGAGCACAGGCAAGTCCGAGTGGCTGTCACCGTAGGCATAGCTGTTGGCCCAGTCGATGTCCTGACCTTCTAAGGCTTCTTTGATTTTGATTGTTTTCAAAGGACCTTGAATATGGGAGACGGGCGTCCGGTGATCCAGAATATTGTTTTTATAGAGGATCTCCGTCCCGATGATGGTCTTGATCGGCAATTGTTTCGTGACCGCGTGAAGCAGCGGGGTGAAAGCGCCGGATACGAGCATGACGTAATCGTTGTTGGCTACGTGGTTTTTTAGGCGCTCGACGACATTCGGGTTCATATCGCCGTGCATCCGATCCGCAATCTCACCGAAGTACTGTTCAAGCTCAGGTTGTGTGAACGTCTCCAGCGCAGACAGGTAAGCCTGAACAGAGCGTTCGCGCATCTTTCGCTCCGGATAGATTTTCAGCTTGTGGCCGATATAGGGCGGCATGATAGCCCGGTAAAATTGGCGGTAGCGTTTACTGTGCTCGGGATGGTTCTTCAAATGATCCATCATCAGCTGGAAAGTTTCCTTCGAATACAAAGTTCCATCAAAATCAAATATGGCTACACGCAAGGCGATCAACTCCGGTTTCTGAATTTTTTTCTGCTGTTTCCATCATAGCGGAAATTAAGGCCTTCTTCCAGCGAATGGCAAATGCAGGTTTATGGATTTTCCTCTGCAGGGTATAGAAGCAGAAGTGAATGATTAAGTTACTGGAGGTTTTAGAATGGAAAAGCAGCGCATCACAGTGGGCTACGTCGAATTGACACAGGAAGAGTCGGACCGGCTATTCGAAGAAGTAAAGAAAGACAAAGATATTGAAAACTATAAAGAGCTTCAGGGATTGATGGATAATTACGATTCCGTGATTATTGAACCCGAAGCACGTCCGCTCGACGAAATCCTCGATGGAGACGAAGCAACCGATGAGCCCGAACAAGGCGGCACGCGTTATATCGAGGTTTTCAATAAACTCGAAGAGGATACCCGTTACCGTTTCAAATCATCTAATCAGGAATAAATTCAACCGCCCAAGTTGTGACTCGGGCGGTTTTGTTATGGATCAATGTCCTGATGGGGAATTTTTTGATCATTTGTCTGCACTCGATCATTAATTCCCTGAAATATTAAGCATTTCTCCGATCAATAAAAAAGGACAACCCATAACGGGTCATCCTTTCTTCAACTCTATTCTTCTGTGTTTCCGATGCAGCGTTCGCATTCATAGATGATTGACTCGCGTTGCTCTTTGATTTCGCATCCGCATTCCCGGCATTCCTTTTTTGAACGAGTTTCGTAAGTTTGTGTGTTTTTCATCATGATCTCCTCCAATAGGTTAGTTTAGTATTTCGTACCCAGGCAGTGTCAGGAATTCAGCAAAATCACTTTGCAAGGTAAGGTTTGTAAACAACTCGCGGGCTTCCGCGTAATTTCCGGATGAGTATCTTTCTTCGCCAACCGCTTGTTGGATCTTGGCGGCTTCTTCTTCGATGACTTCATGGAATAACGAAATATCGATTTTTCGGCCATCATTCAAAATTCCTTTCGGATGGCGAATCCATTGCCACACTTGAGAGCGTGAAATTTCAGCAGTCGCAGCGTCTTCCATCAGGTTATTGATGGGAGCGGCACCGTTGCCTGACAACCAGGAAGCGATATATTGGATGCCTACTGAAATATTAGAGCGAAGGCCGTCTTCGGTGATCGTACCCGTTGGAACTTCAACCAATTGCTCAGCAGTTACCTGGACATCTTCCCGTTTCTTATCGATTTGGTTAGGAGTCGGCATATGTTCGTCAAATTGTTCCATAGCGATCGCAACCATTCCAGGATGTGCAACCCAAGTGCCGTCGTGGCCGTCAACCGCTTCCCGGCGTTTGTCTTCCGCAACTTTTTGGAACGCTGCAGCGTTGGCTTCGTCGTTTCCTTTTACCGGAATCTGAGCAGCCATGCCGCCGAGTGCTGGTGCATTGCGCTTATGGCAGGTCTTGATGCACAGCTGTGTGTAGGCTCGCATGAATGGAACGGTCATCGTCACCTGTGAGCGATCCGGGAAAATGTATTCCGGCAGGTTGCGCATTCGTTTGATGACACTGAAAATATAATCCCAGCGACCGCAATTGAGGCCGGCAGAATGATCACGCAATTCGTAAAGGATTTCATCCATTTCAAATGCAGCCAGGATGGTTTCGATCAACACTGTTGCACGAATCGTACCTTGTGGAATTTCCAGTTCATCTTGTGCAAAGATGAAAACATCGTTCCAAAGGCGTGCTTCCAAATGGCTTTCCAGTTTAGGGAGGTAGAAATAGGGACCAGTTCCACGGGCAATCAATTCCTTCGCGTTATGGAAGAAGTATAATCCGAAGTCGACGAGACTTCCGGAAATTGGCTGTCCGTTAATGTGGATATTCTTTTCCATCAGATGCCATCCGCGTGGGCGAACCATGAGGACAGCAGTCTTTTCATTCAACGCATATTTTTTGCCGGTTTCTGGAGCTTCAAAGTCAATTTGGCGGCGAACTGCATCACGTAAGTTCACCTGACCGTCAATGACGTTGAACCAATTGGGTGCAGTGGCATCTTCCAGGTCTGCCATAAACATTTTAGCTCCCGAATTCAAGGCATTGATCAACATTTTTCGGTTGGTCGGGCCCGTAATTTCCACGCGTCTGTCTTTCATGTCCTCCGGAAGAGGTGCGATGGTCCAGTTATTTTTTCGGATATGCTTCGTCTCAGGCAGGAAGTCGAGTTTCTTTCCTCCATCGATTTCCTTTTGGCGTGCTTGGCGCTTTTCCAGAAGTTTGACTCGGCGCTGATCGAAATTATTATGCAATTTTTCAATGAAGTCCAAGGCTTCAGGAGTTAAAATAGTCTCCATTCCCGGTACTTCTTCACCTTTTATAGTCACAGTCGATTTTGTCAACAAACAAATCATCCCTTTCTGAGAAAAAAGTTTCAAGCAACTGTATTAATACAGTTTGTTTTGATGTATATTAATATATAACAGAAAATTCTAACTGTCTTGCAAACAGGACGAAAAGGAGTATTCAGCGACAAAGACAGTTATTTGGCGATAAAGCTCAAAGGTAGAGTTATCCGCCGCTGATCTGTATAGGAGAACAACACATTTGGAAGGGGAGTCGGGGATGGAGAACAGTATGTTGGAGCAGATGGGGTTTATCATTGGGGATTGGATTCCGAAAGAAGCATCGATTGCGATCGCGGTTGAAGGCAGCTACACCTACTATAAAGCGGGGGTGCACGACCTGCAGATTCTGGAAGGCCAACCGGTGCTTCCTGGCAGTATCGCAGCGCGTGCTAAAAAGGAAGGGCAGCGGATCGAAATGTTCGTCGAGGAGTCGATTTTGGGCACAGCCTATTATGGTATCGGTTATCCCATCAGGCTTGGTGATAAAGAAGGGGTGTTGGTGATCATCTTGCCGCCCGATTATCTGGTCCGCAAGAAACAGCCGATCCGGTTTCTGACAGGCAAAATCGATGAAGCATGGCGGCCGGTTCCGGTGGATATGGTTTCCCATATTGAAAGCAGCCAAAAGAAAACCTGGTTTTATACGGATAACGAAACCTACTGCTCCATCCATACGCTGAAAAATTTGAAGCATCAATTGCCCGACAGCTTCCTGCCGGTCCATCGTTCCTATATCGTAAATATCAATTATATAGAAGAGATCTCCCGGGACATTGCATCGAATTATCAACTGACGCTTAGGGACGGCTCGATTTTGCCGGTCAGCCAAAACTATACGGCGAGTGTCAGGGAGCGGCTTGGATTTTAAAATTTTTATCAGATACATAAAAGCCAGCTGAGGTTTCTACTCCTCAGCTGGCTTTTATTTAAATATTTTTCCTGGGTTCAACAGGTTATCTGGATCCAGCATGCGCTTCATGTTTTTCATAACGGCTATCGCCGCACCGTGTTCTGCATCTTGGTATTTCATTTTGCCGAGGCCGACCCCGTGTTCACCTGTGCACGTTCCTTCCAGTTCAATGGCGCGGTAGGCGAGTTTTTCGTTGATCTTTTCTGCAGCTAGTTTTTGAACGGGATCTTTGGCATCGTAAGAAATTGTCGTATGGAAATTGCCGTCTCCGATATGTCCTAAAGCGCCGCCTTCGAGTCCGCTTTCTGCAATAAGCTCAAGCGCGAAATCAATCAGTTCGGGAAGTTTTGAAATCGGTACGCAGACATCGCCGCCGGTGATCGTCATCCCGGCTTGGTGCCTGAAAGCGTAAGCCATTTCATGGCGGGCTTTCCAAATCAACGCCCGCTCTTCTGAATCGGCCGCAACACGCCAGTTTTCAGCATTCATATCGTGAAGCAGCTCCTGTGCCAAAGCGGCTTCTTCCTCGACGGCATTCTTCATGCCGGCAAATTCAAAAAAGAGGGAATGTTTTTCCGGCAATCCATAATTTCCGTAGGCATTCACTTTTCCGATGCTGTAGGCGTCCACAAATTCCATGCGCTGTACGGGAATGCCGCTCAGAAGGATCATATGGGCTGCTTCTGCACATTCGTGAGGCGTTTCAAAGGTGCAGCTGGCAGCGATCGTATGTTCCGGAATCCCGTGAAGCTTTAAGGTGATTTCCGTAATAAGGCCGAGCGTTCCTTCAGACCCGGTGAACAAACCAGTTAAATGATAGCCAGAAGAAGATTTCTTCGCCTTTGTTCCAGTATGTAGCAGCGTGCCGTCTGCCAACACCACTTCTAAATCAACGATTTGATCGCGCATGACGCCATAGCGGACAGCGGTGGTTCCGCTGGCATTATTGGCGACCATTCCGCCGATGGAGGCATCTGCACCGGGATCGACTGGAAATTGCAGGCCATGCCGGTTGATGATGCTGTTCAACTGCAGGCGCGTGATGCCCGGCTGAACGGTGACCAATAAATCTTCCGGTGAAAATTTCACCACCTGATTCATCCGTTCGAAGTTGAGGGAGATTCCCCCCATTACAGGTATCGCTTGGCCTTCCAGTCCAGAACCGATGCCGAATGGCGTGATGGGGATGGCGGACCCACGTGCAATTTCCATAATGGCCACTACGTCTTCTGTCGATTCCGGGAAACAGACCATTTGAGGCTCTACAGGCGTATGTTCGGATTCATCGTGGCTATGTCTGTATAATTCACTGACGCTGGTTGAATATTGATCTGCTTTTAAGGTGTTTTGCAATTGGATAATCCAGTGATTTGTCATGTAGAAAGAACTCCTTTATCTAAAAATACGAACTGATATCTGCAGGTTTAGCCTAAATTCGAATGCGGGTAAAGAAGTTAAAACGCTAACAGGGGGTAGCTATGAAAAAACCAATTGTTTTTGCATTGATTCTACTGATTCTGCTGGCAGCCTGCGGACGGCCCGATGATCAATCCACTTCGACGGAGCAAGGGGAAGGGGAAGAAACGTACACCATCCGAATGGCTTATCTGGTGCCTGAAGAGCATTCCGCCCACATCCAATCCTTGAAGTTCAAAGAAAAACTGGAAGAGGAGTCTGGCGGACGGCTGATCGTTGAGCTGTATCCAAATGGCCAATTATACGGATCGGACCGTGAAGCGATTGAAGCTGTGCAGCTGGGGAACTTGGAAATGACCATTCCAGCAGTGGCTCCACTGGCATCATTCAATGACAAGTTTCTGGTTTTCGATTTGCCGTTTCTGTTTAATGACTATGAAGCAGCTTATCGTGCGTTGGACGGTGAACTGGGACAGGAATTATTGGACAGTTTGGAAGACAGCGATTTAAAAGGTCTGGTATTCGGCGAAAACGGATTTCGGCACGTATCCAATAACGAACAGCCGATTGAAACGCCTGCAGATATGGAAGGGCTGAAATTGCGTACTTTAGAAAATCCGCTGCATACGGATACGTTTAAGGCATTCGGCGCAAATGCCTCACCATTTGCTTTCGGCGAGTTGTATACAGCCCTGCAACAGGGAACTTACGATGCCATGGAATGCCCGATCTCCCTGTACTACACAAACAAATTTTACGAAGTCCAGGATTATTTGACCTTGACCGGCCATGTCTATGCAGCTGCAATCGTTCTGGCCAATAATGATTTCTACGACAGTCTGCCGTCAGATCTTCAGGAATTGGTCTTGGAAGCTTCCGAGGAATTCCGGGATGAACAGCGTATACTTGCGCAGCAGCAGGATGTGGAATTTCTGGAGCAGCTGAAAGTTGAAGGCATGCAGGTAAACGACCTGACAGCCGAACAGCGCAACGCATTCCGCCAGGCTGCGCAGTCTGTTTATGATAAATACGAAAGCCAAATCGGAAAAGATCTGATCGACCGTGCATTAGCGGCAAATGAATAAGCAAGGATTTAAACCAGGAATCAGTTCCTGGTTTTTTGTCAGTTTCGTCTCTTTATTCTCCACAAACGTAATCAGCATATAGCAAAAATAACGCATGAAGTTGTTAGAAAATTGTAATTCTTACTATACAAACGAATCTGTCTATTCTATACTTTCTGTATACAGTATACACTGTATGAACTAAATATGTAGAGGGGAGGAATTATGGAGAAAATTATAAAACAAGCCACGCTGGCAGATCAGGCATATGAGTATATTAAGAAGATGATCATTACTGGAAAACTGAAACCGGGACAGGAATTGCCTGAAGAAAAACTGGCTCTGGAGCTGGGAATCAGTCGGACGCCATTGCGGGAAGCAATGAAAAGACTGGCTGTTGATGCGCTTATCGAGTTGAGGAAGCCAAGGCCGGCAATAGTGGCGGCCTTTACTTTCCAGGATGTAAAAGAAATTATGGAGCTTCGCAGACTGTTGGAAATCTACGGACTTGAAAATTTGTCGAAAGCAGATCAACAGCCTGTCATGCAGGAAATGAAAAAAAACATCAAACGCCAGTTTCAGGCAGTGAAGACGCAAAATGTCGTAGAATTTATGGATCTGGACCAGGAATTCCATTCTTTCTTATACCAGAACCATGGCAATAATCGCTTGAAAGAAATGATCAAAGGCATCAATAGCGGCGGCAGCAGAGCATTTTTGCTGTTATCTGATACGGCAGCCGACAGTGCAAAAAAAGCGTATGGTGAACATCTATCCATTATTCAGGCAATTGAAGAAGGAGATATGGGCAAAGCCAAGCAGCAGCTGGCAATCCATTTGGACAATATCGAAAATCGGCTGCTGAAATACATTACACAGGAGGAACTATGAAAAAACTACTCGGACTACTTTTTATCACATTAATTTTCCTATCAGCCTGCGGAAGACCGGACAGCGGAACAACGACAACTGAAGAAGGGGAAACGGGTGAAGATACTTATACAATCCGTCTTGCCCACCTGGTGCCTGAGGAACAATCTTCACATATCGCAGCAGTGGCCTTTAAGGAAAAACTGGAAGCGGAGTCAGACGGCCGCCTAACGGTTGAACTGTATCCGAATGGCCAATTGTACGGATCAGACCGGGAAGCGATTGAAGCAGTTCAACTGGGCAATGTTGAAATGACGATTCCAGCTGTAGCAGCAATGGCTTCATTCAACGAAAAATTCCAAGTGTTTGATCTGCCTTTCCTATTCAATAACAACGAAGCTGCTTATCGTGCGTTGGATGGAGATCTCGGTCAGGAACTGATGGCGGATCTTGAAAACAACGGCATGAAAGGCCTGGTCTTCGGCGAAAATGGATTCCGCCATGTCTCCAATAACAGAGGGCCGATTGAAACCCCGGAAGATATGGAGGGACTCAAAATGCGGACATTGGAAAGCCCGTTGCATACGGATACGTTCAATGCTTTTGGAGCAAACGCTTCTCCGTTCGCATTTGGGGAACTTTACACAGCACTCCAACAAGGCACGTACGATGCAATGGATTGCCCGATTTCCCTTTATTACACAAACAAATTCTATGAAGTACAGGATTACCTGACATTGACAGGCCATGTATACGCAGCTACTGCGTTATTGGTGAACAATGATTTCTATAATGGCCTCCCGGAAGATCTTCAGGAACTGATGATGGAAGCTGCTGAAGAATTCCGGACGGAACAGCGCGAGTTGGCTCAGCAACAGGATGGAGAATTCTTGGATCAGCTGGAAGCGGAAGGCATGCAGATCAACGACTTGACGGATGAGCAGCGCAACCAATTCCGTGAAGCGGCTGAGTCTGTTTATACGAAATACGAAGACCAGATTGGCAGAGATGTCATCGATCAAGCGTTGGCGGCAAATGAAGAATAAGTGAAAATGACAGTTGAAGAATCAAGGAAGAAATTCCTTGATTTTTCATTTTCAGCTGATTCGGCAATCAGTGAAAGAGAAAAATAGGCGAGTGGATAAACTTTCTCTTTAGGAAAGGAAGTGCATCAATGATCAAGAAATTCGAAAAGGCGGAAGAAGCATTTTTAGTCCTGACTTTAGTGGTGATGGTGGCGTTGATCTTCGGCCAGGTCGTTGGCCGCTATGTTTTTTCCAATGCACCCAGCTGGACAGAAGAGATGGCTCGCTATATACATATTTTCCAAGTGTGGATAGGAGCGAGTTATGCCGTAAAACTGCGGGAGCATATACGAGTGGAAGCTTTCATCACCCGGTTTAAAGGGTTGCCGAGAAAAGTTTTGGAAACCATCACTTTGGCAATTTGGTTTGGGATGGCGCTGTTTTTGGCGTATTTTGGAACAGACCTTGTCTTGAGCAGTATAGCCAATGGACAGGTCACTCCTGCAATGCAGCTGCCGATGTGGATTCCGTTTTTAGCAATCCCACTTGGCGGCATTGGGATGTGCATCAGACTTATCCAGCAATTGTTCAAAATCTGGAAAGGCGACTACGAGATGCATAAGGAAGGGGACCTTCCGGCATGACGATAGCTCTATTATTCGGAACTTTATTTATCTGTCTATTGATCGGTGTACCGATTGCAATTGCTTTAGGTGTCTCTGCCTTGACTGCCATCTATTTCGGCACGACCCTGCCGCTGAGCATCATCACTCAAAAAGCATTCACTTCATTGGATTCATTTCCATTGCTGGCGATTCCATTTTTCATGCTTGCGGGAATTCTTATGGGCAAAGGGGGCGTTTCCAAGCGTTTGCTGGCGTTCGCTTCTGCCTTGGTCGGTTGGATGACCGGCGGCTTGAGCATGGTGACCATCGTGGCTTGTATGTTTTTTGCCGCGATTTCAGGTTCAGGCCCGGCGACAGTTGCCGCGATCGGGGGCTTTATGATTCCGGCAATGATTGCGCGCAATTATGATGGTGGATTTGCATCTGCTGTTTCGGCTTCTGCGGGATCCATCGGCGTGATCATTCCGCCGAGCATACCCTTTGTCCTGTATGGTGTCATCGGAGGGGTCTCTGTCGGCAGCATGTTCCTGGCAGGCATCATACCTGGATTGATCATTGGATCCGGCCTGTTGCTCACAGCATATATCATCTCTAAAATACGCGGCTACAAACCGGAGCCTGGAGAAGCAACATCCATTGTATTTAAAGATGTCTTGAAAACCTTCTGGGATGCGAAATGGGCATTGCTGATTCCGGTTATTATCCTCGGTGGGATATACGGAGGCATCTTTTCGCCTACTGAAGCAGCTGTAGTAGCGGTAGTGTATGCTATAATTATCGGCAAATTCGTTTATAAGGAATTGTCCTGGAAAGGACTTTATGAAAGCTTCAGGGAAGCAATCGTCATCAACGCCACCACGATGATCATCATCGGTTTATCGGTGTCATTTGCGTACTTTATGACCATCGAACAGATTCCTGGAGAAATCTCCGATTACTTGACGGCCTTGTCGACCAACCCATTGGTGATTTTGCTGGCCATCAACCTACTGTTGCTGGTGGTGGGAATGTTCATCGATACCATTTCGGCATTGGTCGTCCTCACGCCGATTCTTCTGCCGATTGTGGTGACTGTGGGTGTGGATCCGGTTCATTTCGGTGTCATCCTGGTAGCCAACCTGGCAATCGGCTTCGTGACACCACCGCTCGGTGTCAATCTGTTTGTGGCTTCAAGTGTGGGCGGAGTACGCTTTGAGCGCATCGCCTATGCCGTTTTGCCTTTCCTGTTGTCGATGATCGTTTGTTTGTTGATCATCACATTCATTCCGGCCTTGTCTTTATGGCTGCCGGGACTTTATGAATAACGAAGATTTATAAATAGAGAAAGGTTGTCACTCATGAGCATTTCAATCAACAGCCTGATTGAGTCGATTCAAATTTCAGGCATCCGCCAGTTTTCAAATCAGTTGATCGATCATCCGGAAGCTATTAACCTTACAATCGGCCAGCCTGATTTCCCAACACCAGAGGCTGTCAAACAAGCCGGTATCGAAGCAATCAGAAACGATCAAACCAGCTATACACATAATGCGGGCTCACTTGAACTGCGGGCGGAAATCGCCTCTTTTTTCAGGGATTCATATGAATTGGACTTCGACCATAAAACCGAAATCATCGTCACCAATGGGGCAAGCGAAGGACTGGATTCCCTTTTCCGGGCAATTTTGGAGGAAGGCGATGAAGTCATCCTGCCTGCGCCGGCTTACCCGGGGTATGAACCCATCATAAAGCTATGCGGAGGAAAAGTTGTTTATCTGGACACGTCGGATACGGGCTTCCAACCGGATCCGCAGCGTCTGGAAAACTTGATCACCGAGCGCACCAAAGCGGTCTTGATGAACTTCCCTTCGAATCCGACAGGTGTCACGATGGAGTCTGTCCAGCTTGAAAAGGTAGCTGCTGTGCTGGAGAAGCATGAAGTTTTCATTGTAACGGATGAAATTTACAGTGAAAATTCGTATGGCGAAAAGCATTCTACTTTTGCCCGTTTTGAAAAGTTGAAAAATCGGACATTTTTGGTCCATGGGCTGTCGAAGTCACATTCGATGACCGGCTGGAGAATCGGCTTTGTGCTGGGTCCGGAAATGTATATGAAGCATGTCTTGAAAGTCCATCAGTACAACGCCATCTGCGCTTCTGTCCCAAGCCAATTCGCTGCACTTGAAGCGGTGAAGAACCAGCGCCATATTCCTGCCGAAATGAATAAAGAATATATTCAGCGCCGGGATTTTGTCTACGGCCGTTTGACAGCGATGGGCATTGATGTGGTTTTGCCGAAAGGTGCCTTTTATATCTTTCCGTCCATCGAGAAATTCGGCATGACTTCTTTTGAATTCGCTACGCGTTTATTGAAAGAAGGGGGAGTGGCTGCAGTGCCTGGCTCTGCATTCACGAAGTATGGGGAAGGCTTTGTGCGCATTTCTTATGCCTATAGCATGAATGTGCTCGAAGAAGGCATGGACCGCTTGGAGAAATTCATCAATACGCTGGAGTAATTACACACTGGATAGATGATTAATCTGCCCTCAACCGGGTAAAGTTCCTTAAACGAAAAGGAGCTGAACAGCATGGAAAATCCACGATTTTATCGATTTGAAGACGATGGGGCAATTCCGAATAACCCGTCGCTTGAAGTGATTGTGTATCCGGCTGCTTTCCAAGAAGATCCGGAGGGGATTGAAAAGGTCTTTAACAGCCATGAGTGGACAAACAGCTGGACCGGCGGTGTTTTCGAGTATCACCATTACCACAGCAATACACACGAAGTATTGGGAGTGCGCAGCGGTTCTGCAACGTTGCAGATCGGCGGCGAGCAAGGCGAGGCCTTAAAGGTGGCAGCAGGGGACGTATTGCTGCTCCCGGCAGGAACGGGGCATAAAAAGCTGGAAGCCAGTGATGACTTCGAGATAGTGGGTGCCTACCCTGGCGGTGTCGCCTATAACATGAAGACCGGCGAGCCAGGCGAACGGCCTTATGTGCTGGAAGATATCCAAAACACACCATTGCCGAAAATGGATCCTGTCTATGGCAATCAGGGACCTGTTATTGAGAAATGGACGTAAAACAGATAAAAGCCCTTTGCCAGTCCCTGGCGAAGGGCTTTTGAGTTTTGGCGATTCGCGCATCAAAACTCTATTGTGCTTGAATTACTCATAGTAGCCTTCAGTCGATTTGCGGAATGTCTTGAACTGATTGGCATCATGGCCGAACCAAACGTCTGAATTGGTTTCTTTCGAGATTCTGCGGATTTTTTCAACGGCAGAAGTATAGCCGACGGAATCATAAAGAATGCCAGGCGGTTTGATCGGAGGGCCATAGCTTTCTGCTGTGTAAATGGCATCGGAAGCAAGGATGATTCCACCTGTTTCAGGAAGCTCGATTTGCAGCCCCAGCATCCCCCAAGCATGGCCGCTTCCGAAATTCAGGATTTTGATGCCTTCGGCAAGCTGCAAGCCATCTTCAGTCCGTTTGACGGTCTGCCATTGGAGGTTGTTCTTGATCCAGGCATCAATGTCCCCCCAGATGTAGGCGCCTTCCTTCATATTCCGGGCGTATGTCTGCAGTGCACCGTTCAGTTCATCTTCGTGGACGATGATGGTCGCATTAGTGAACAGCTCGAGACAGCCTGCATGATCCAAATGCAGATGGGAAGCAACCACATATTTGATATCTTCTGGACGAACGTTCAATTCCTCCAGACGATGATGCAAATAACACTCCTCCGGCATGTCTATCGGAAACAGGGATTGTGTCACTTTCCCCCAGCGGCCTTCCGCACCCATTGAATTTGGATTGCAGGCCGTGTCGAACAGGATCTTGCCCTCGGGATGGTCGATCAATACCGTATAGACCGGAAAGGTCACCATCTCACTTGGTGGATTTGGATTCTGTACACTCGCCGGGTTGTGCATTGAAATCATGTAGTTCTTATCCATGCTTAATGTGCCATTATCCATTACATACAGCTTTGGATTCGGCTTGATAATACCCGTCATCAATTTTCCCCCTCTCAGAATAATTCCATAATATCACAATTTTCAGAAAATAACACCAGCTGCACAAAAAAACTCCTGAGCGTTTGAGCTCAAGAGTTAAAAGATGGGGTTTGTTGATTAATGAACCATGGCGGGCTCAAAGAATTCCTTGTATAATTCATTCAATATCCTTTGTTCATCTTCCTTCAGGATGCCGAAGACTAAGCTGACCTCAGAAGATCCCTGGTTGATCATTTCGATATTGACGCCGGTTCTGGCAAATGCATTTGCTGCGCGGGCAGTAAGGCCTTTTGTATTATTCATGCCTTCTCCAACCAAAACAATCATGGAAAAATCGCTGCGGATATGGACGTCGTCGGCTTGGAGCTCCGACTTTACACGGTCCACAATGCGCTGTTCCTTTTCAGTGGACAGCTGATGGCTGCGCAAAATGACAGACAGGTTATCGATGCCGGATGGGATATGTTCATAAGAAATTTCTTCATCTTCCAGTATTTGAAGCAGTCTGCGTCCGAAACCGATTTCGCGGTTCATCAAGTATTTACTGACGTACAATGTCGAGAAGCCGCTATCTGCTGAGATTCCTGTTACCGGACGCAGCGAATGATCGCGCTCTGCAACGATCATTGTACCGGGTGCTGCTGGATTATTGGTGTTGCGGATGCATAGCGGAACAGCCGCTTTGAAGACCGGCATAAGTGCTTCGTCATGCAAAACAGCAAATCCGGCATACGAAAGCTCGCGCATTTCCCGGTAAGTCATCTGTTCGATTTCGACTGGGTTGTCGACGACACGCGGATTGGCCGCAAATACACAGTCGACATCGGTGAAGTTTTCGTATAGCTCCGCTTTAATTGCAGCTGCCAGAATGGAGCCGGTGATGTCTGAGCCGCCGCGCTCGAAAGTCCGAAGGACGCCTTCTTTTGTATAGCCGAAAAATCCGGGGAAGACGGTGATGGTTTCTTTATTGCGCAGATCTGCCAAACGTTCATAAGCTTCCGGAAGAGCTTGGGCACGCTCCGGCAATCCATTTACAAATAACCCGGCATCAAACGGGTTGACGTATTCGGCAGGAAGACCGATGGAGGTCAGGTAAGCGGCAATCAATTTTGCAGAGTTGTCTTCACCGCTCGCTTTAATCGAGTCCGCAAAAAGAGGGGGAGAACTTTTATCTGCTTGAAGGCGATTCAAGAGGTCAGTTTCGATGACTTCAATGATATCATTGCCCAACCCTAATCCATCAGCGATTTCCGAATATCTTCCCACGACCTTGGCAAGAGCGGCAACAGTCGATTCTTCACGAAGTGCTGCTGCTGACAATTGGATGAGCAAATCAGTGACTTTTACGTCACCATCGTATCTTTTTCCTGGAGCAGAAACGACGACAATCCTGCGCGAAGGCTCTGCTTTAACGATTTCTGCCACTTTTTTTATCTGTTGTGCACTAGCTACTGAGGTACCGCCAAATTTGCTAACTTTCATCCAATCAAGTCCCATCTTTTTTAATAGTCTGTAAAAGGGTTGTTTTAAGTAAGATATAATACTATAATGTCCCTATGACAAAAACAGCTGTTTTTTCACAGTGTACACACCATGGGAGGAATCGTCAATGAAAAATGAAATTTCAATCGGATTATTAGGCCTTGGAACAGTGGGCAGCGGAGTTGCTAAAATCATCCAGCAGCATCAGCAGGATTTGCATCATAAATTAGGTGCCCAGGTTTCAATCCGGAAAGTACTGGTCAGAAATGCCAACAAGGACCGGCTTTCCAGTTTAGATCCGAGTGTTTTCACGACGGATATAGAAGAAATATTGAATGATTCTTCTCTCGATATCATCGTTGAGGTGATGGGCGGCATAGACGGTGCGAAATCAGCCATCGAAAAAGCGCTCAAATCCGGCAAGCAGGTCGTTACCGCCAATAAAGACGTGATGGCGGAATATGGCCATGATCTATTGAAACTTGCGGATGCCGAAAAATGTGATCTTTTCTATGAAGCAAGTGTCGCCGGCGGAGTGCCGATCATCCGCACATTGGAAGATGGTCTGGCATCAGACCGAATCTCCAGTTTGATGGGAATCGTCAATGGTACAACCAACTTCATCATGACAAAAATGAAACAAGAGAATATGACTTATGACGACGCATTGGCTGAAGCGACTGCACTTGGCTATGCTGAGGCAGACCCGTCATCCGATGTCGATGGCATCGATGCAGCACGGAAAATGGTCATCTTGTCTTCTCTGGCATTTTCGACAGAAGTCCACTTGGATGACGTTCTGGTCAGAGGCATGAAGGAAATTCGCGATGGCGATTTGGAGCTTGCGAATAAGTTCGGTTATACCATGAAAATGGTCGGTTCTTCAACTAAAGACGATGACGGAATCGAAGTTTCGGTAGAACCGATTTTCCTGGCAAACTCACATCCGCTGGCTTCTGTTAACAATGAATTCAACGCCGTGTACATATACGGTGATGCTGTAGGAGAAACGATGCTGTATGGTCCGGGAGCAGGATCTTTGCCGACGGCCACTTCAGTGGTCTCCGACATTATCGCAGCCTGCCGTAACCTGCAGCTTGGCGTCAACGGAAAACGTGCACATGCCGCACAACACGAACGTGTCATGAAACCGGAATCGAAACGGTTTGCAAAATACTGCCACCGCTTGTTGGTAAATGATGAAGTCGGTGTTTTATCAAAAATGACTTCCATCTACAGCAAACACGGAGCAAGCATCCAATCGGTCATGCAATCGCCGGCACAGGATGATGGAAAAGCCGAATTGGTATTACTGACGCATCAGATTTCCCGACAGCAGCATTTGGATGTATTAAGTGAATTAGAAGGAACGGCGAGCGTCATCAGCCATTACCGCATAGAAGGAGAGGAAACAGCATGAGATGGCAAGGATTGATCGAAGAACATAAAGAGTGGCTTCCCGTTACAGAAAACACCCCTTCCCTGACGTTGCAGGAAGGCAATACGCCTTTGGTGCATTTGGAGAAACTGTCAAAAGAATGGGGAATTGACCTCTATGTAAAACTGGAAGGTGCGAATCCGACCGGTTCTTTTAAAGACCGAGGAATGGTAATGGCTGTCGCCAAGGCCAAAGAAGAAGGAAAGACCGTATTGATTTGTGCTTCAACCGGCAATACCTCCGCTTCAGCAGCAGCTTATGGTGCAAGAGCGGGTATGCGAACCATCGTTGTCATTCCGGAAGGGCGCATCGCACTTGGGAAATTGGCGCAAGCCAAAATGTATGGAGCGGAAATTCTTGAAATCAAAGGGAACTTTGACGAAGCGCTGCAGATGGTGCGTGAAGTTGGTCAGGAAGCTGGCATCGCGCTAGTGAATTCCGTCAACCCTTACCGCCTTGAAGGCCAGAAAACCATCGCATTTGAAGTGATCGACCAATTGGGCCAAGTACCGGATATCTTCGCTTTGCCGGTCGGCAATGCCGGCAACATTTCGGCATCCTGGAAAGGCTTTACCGAATATGCTGAACGTACAGGCGAAAAACGGCCAACTCTTTTGGGTGTACAGGCAGCTGGAGCAGCACCGATTGTCAACAATAAAGTTGTGGAAAATCCGGAAACGGTGGCAACAGCCATCCGCATCGGCAACCCGGCAAGCTGGCAGTTGGCTCTTAATGCCTTAGACCAGTCAAACGGCACGATTCTAGCGGCAACAGATGAAGAAATCCTGGAAGCATACCAGCTACTGGCTTCAACTGAAGGGGTATTCGCTGAACCTGCATCATGCGCTTCTATCGCGGGCATCAAAAAACAGGTAGAGAATGGCATGTTGCCGAAAGGTTCGAAAGTGGTTGCTGTCCTGACAGGCAACGGATTGAAAGATCCTGAAACGGCGATTTCGGTTAATCAGCATAAAGCACTTCTTGTTCCGGAAGACATGGAACGTTTTTGGGAGGATCTTAAAAAAGGAGTGAAGATATGAGCTGGAAAGAATTTTCGGTGACCGTTCCTGCTTCAACGGCCAATCTGGGTCCTGGATTTGATTCGATCGGCTTGGCGTTGGACCTTCATATGTTCGTCCATGTTTTGCCGGCTGAAGAATGGCTGGTCGAATACAAAGATCAAGGCTACCAGCAGATTGCAAATGGCATCGACAATTTGATCGTTGCCACTGCGCAGGCAGTTGCGGATAAATACGGCCAACCACTACCGACCGCTAAATTGGTCGTGGAGACAGAGATTCCGTTGAGCAGAGGGCTTGGAAGCAGTGCATCTGCAATTGCTGCAGGAATTGAAATTGCGGATCGTTTAATCGGATTAAAACTGCCGATGAAAGAGAAATTGAGAATCGGAACGGAAATGGAAGGCCATCCGGACAATATTTCGGCATCACTTCTGGGCGGTTTGACCATTTCCTATTTCGATGAAGATAATCTTGAAGTCGTCCATGTTCCGGAAGTGGAAATCGGCGTGGTGATCTTGGTTCCTCCTACAGAATTTCTGACTGCAGAATCACGGAATCTGCTTCCGGAAGCCTTAGCCCACAAAACAGCTATACGCGGCAGCGCTGCCGGAAATGTTGTGTCAGCTGCTTTAGCAAGAGGCGACTGGCGGACTGCAGGCCGGATGATGCAGAAAGATGTTTTTCATGAACCCTACCGGAAAGACAGATTTCCTGATTTTAATGCGATTCAACAAAGTTGCCTCGAGCTTGATGTCTTTGGTTCGGCTATCAGCGGCGCAGGCCCATCTTTGTTCATCGCGGTAGAAAAAGGCAGGGAAAAAGAGGTAGCCGCCCAATTGGCGGAGAAGTTCCCACTTTATGAATGCATGGTTACAAGGCCCTCTTCCAATGGGGTTAAAATTGGCGAAACAGTTGTATGAACAAGAAAAAGCGATCCGGATTTTCCGGATCGCTTTTTTTATTGTTTTAATGTGCAATCTGTATTTTAAAGCTTTATCGAAATGTATTTGGTTTCCAGGAATGCTTCTAAGCCTTCCTGTCCGCCTTCGCGGCCTACACCACTTTCTTTCATACCGCCGAATGGAGCTTGGGCTGTTGAAGGGGCTCCATCATTCCAGCCGACAATTCCGTAGTCCAGGTTTTCGGATAGGTAAGTGCCGCGGGACATGCTTTCGGTGAAGAAGTAGGCTGCTAAACCAAAACGCGTGTCATTTGCCAGTTTGACCGCTTCTTCATCTGTTTCAAAAGACATGATGGGAGCTACAGGGCCGAATGTTTCCTCGTTCATAACCAACATGTCTGAAGTGGCATCGACCAGTACTGTCGGGTTAAAGAAGTATGCATTGTTTTCTGAGCGGCCATCACCGCCAACCAAAACTTTGGCGCCTTTTTCAACAGCGTCATTGACGTGCTTCTCGACCTTTTCATAGCCGTCTTTATCAACCAATGGCCCAATCTGGACACCTTCATCCAGTCCATTGCCGACTTTCAGGTTGCCGGCAGCCTGTTGGAGTTTCTGAGAAAACTCCTCAACGATGCTTCGCTGGACGTAAATCCGGTTGCCGCAGACACAGGTCTGCCCGGCGTTTCGGAACTTCGATGCCATAACGCCTTCAA
This sequence comes from Planococcus sp. SE5232, assembly GCF_050686535.1. Classification (NCBI taxonomy): domain Bacteria; kingdom Bacillati; phylum Bacillota; class Bacilli; order Caryophanales; family Caryophanaceae; genus Planococcus; species Planococcus sp. SE5232. The sequence goes on from NZ_JBOGCP010000001.1 coordinate 1,183,339, forward strand.
CCGCCAGGTCCATATCGGCATCCTCCAAAACGATGATCGGTGCGTGGCCTCCGAGTTCAAGAGATAAATTCAACATAGTTTCAGAAGCCTGCTTCATCAATTCCTTGCCTATTTCAGTAGAGCCTGTAAACGTCAGTTTGCGGACGTCCGGATGGCTGGTGAAAACTTTTCCGATCTTGCTGGCACTGCCGGTCACTAGGTTGATGACACCTTTAGGAAATCCTGCCTCAATGGCAAGCTCGTACATTTTGACTGCAGTCAACGGCGTCATTTTTGCCGGTTTGGCTACAAATGTGCATCCCGCAGCAAGGGCAGGAGCCATTTTTCTGGCCATCATGGCTGCCGGGAAGTTCCAAGGTGTAATGGAGACCACAACGCCAACAGGCTGTTTGTTGACCTGAATCCGTTTGCCTTCTTTACTGGCCGGAATTGTGCGCCCATATACACGCTTTCCTTCTTCGGCAAACCAGGAGACGAATGAAGCCGAATATTCGATTTCGCCAATGGCTTCAGCCAAAGGTTTCCCCATCTCCTTCGTCAGGATTTCCCCGATCTCCTCTTTATGCTCAAGCAATAGATCATGCCATTTCATCAGAAGTTCAGCACGGTGATAGGCCGTTGTCTTCGCCCATTCCGGGAAAGCAGCAGCCGCTGCTTCGATTGCTTCAGTAGCTTCCTGTTCACCACCGTTGGGCACTGAACCTACGACTTCACCTGTTGCGGGGTTCGTCACGTCTATTTTTCCGTCACCTGTATTGGTCCACTCGCCGTTAATATAATGTCTACCTTCCATTTGTTCGAATCCTCCTTTTGATTTTCGCTTATCCTAATAAATACCTCTAATGGATGATAGGTAAACGTTGAGAATCAATTGGAGGGTCGGCAGTTCGTAAAATGGACATATTTCAGAAAGTGTAGATTGATATGCAATATATAGGCTTTGGAATCGTTTTCATAAAATATGAATCATTATTCAATTTAATATTATTTCGAAATAGTCGTTTTATTCTATTTATTAGCCTCCGATAGTGTGCTACTATTGCATCATTAAAAAAATACTCTTTGTAAAGCTTTGATTTCAATAGCTTATTAGTAATCAGGAAAAAAAGGGAGGACATGGAAATGGCTCAAATGCTGGCGTTAACGATTTTGATTTTTGTATTGTTTATTGGCGAAGCGGTTTCAACCCGCACCAAAGCGTGGATTCCTTCGATATTTATCAGTGGAGTCCTGTTCCTGCTGGGATACTGGACGTTCTTTCCTCCTGAGATTGTGGCGATTGCAGGTATTCCACCTGCAGTAGCAGTAATGCTCATTTATCTATTGATCACCAACATGGGAACACTTTTGTCGCTGGAAGAATTAAAAAATCAATGGAGAACTATCCTGATTGCCATATCCGGTATTTTAGGAATTATCGCTGCCTTATTCAGCATCGGAATCCTGCTGTTCGACTTTGAAACAGTCGTGGTTGCGATTCCGCCGTTGGTTGGCGGACTGGTTTCTGCGCTGATCATGTCGGAAGGGGCAACTGCTGCGGGGCTCCCGACTCTGGCTGTTTTTGCGATTGTCATATATGTGGTCCAAGGATTTGCAGGTTACCCGCTGACTTCGATCATGCTGAAAAAAGAAGGCCAAAATCTGTTGGCCAAATACAGAAATAATGAATTGACTGCAAAGCAATTGCCTGGTGAACAAAAAGGGACGACGGGTAAGACCGTAAAAGAGCCGCGCATGTTTGCCAACATGCCGGATAAATACAACACCGACTTCTTCAAATTTTTCCGTCTGGCATTGGTCGGTTACCTTGCGTATCTGACATCTGTCCTTGCAGCACCGGTAGTGGAAATCAGCCCGTTTGTCCTATGTCTACTGTTCGGTGTCATCGGGCGCAGCATCGGTTTCCTGGAACGCCACCCGTTGCAAAAAGCAAACGGATTCGGGTTTGCGATCATGGGGCTGCTGCTTTATATTTTCGACGGCTTGAAAAATGCCACTCCGAGCATGATGCTGGAAATCCTATACCCGCTTATCGGCTGTATCGTTATTGGTGTTGCAGGGATGTATATCTTTTCATTCATCATCGGCAAACTGCTTAAAGTCAGCAAGGAAATGGCATTTGCGGTTTCCCTGACAGCTCTGTACGGTTTCCCGGCCGATTATATCATCACCGTGGAAGTCATCAATTCATTGACGAAAGACGAGGAAGAACGTGAAGTGCTGACCAGCCATATGCTGCCGCCGATGCTGGTCGCAGGGTTCATCACCGTTACGATTGTTTCGGTTATATTGGCAGGCATATTTGTCGGCTTCCTATAGAATTGGAGGAAATTCACCATGATTAACCAAACCATAAAAAATGCCATCAAAGATAACAACGAAGAAATGATTCAGATCCGCCGCCAGCTCCACAGCGAGCCGGAACTGTCATGGGAGGAGTTTCAAACTTCCCAATTTGTCTATGATTACTTAACAGAACTTGGCATTGAAGCGCGTAAGACAGAACCGACTGGCGTAATCGGAGAGCTGAAAGGCGGAAAAGAAGGCAAGACCGTCGCATTGCGAGCTGACATGGATGCTTTGTCTGTGGAAGAGTTGAATGTGGATCTGCCTTACAAGTCAAAAGAACTTGGGAAAATGCACGCATGTGGTCATGATGCGCATACATCCATGCTCTTGGCAGCTGCTAAAGCTTTGGCAAGTGTAAAAGCGGAGATTCCAGGAAATGTCCGGTTTATTTTTCAACCGGCAGAAGAAGTGGCGACTGGTGCGAAAGCAATGGTCGAACAAGGGGCAGTAGCAGGTGTTGACGATGTGTTCGGTATCCATATCTGGTCTCAAAGCCCATCTAACACTGTTGCCTGCAACCTAGGCGCTTCATTTGCTTCAGCAGATATTTTCAAAGTGCATTTCAAAGGGCAAGGCGGGCATGGAGCGATTCCGCAAGCCTGTATCGATGCAGCCATTATCGCTTCTTCTTTTGTCATGAATTTGCAGTCTGTCGTATCGCGTACCATCGACCCCCAGCAAGCAGCGGTCGTGACTGTCGGAAAGATGGTCGTCGGAACCCGCTTTAATATCATTGCAGAAAATGCGGAGATTGAAGGCACGGTAAGATGTTTTGACCCGGCGACCCGTGACCATATCGAAAATCAGCTTCAAGTCTATGCTGACAACACGGCTGCCATTTACGGAGGTTCTGCTGAAGTCGAGTATATAAGAGGGACACAGGCGGTCATCAACGGAGCAGAAAGTGCACAGTTGGTTCAGCAAGTGGCCAGTGAAGCATTCGGTGAAAATTCCATATATGATGAAAAACCGACAATGGGCGGAGAAGACTTTTCGTTTTATCTGGATGAAGTTCCCGGTAGCTTTGCATTGGTGGGCAGCGGAAATCCTGATAAAGATACACAATGGGCACATCATCATGGCAAATTCAATATTGATGAAGATGCAATGGCAACAGGCGCAGAACTCTATGCACAATATGCCTGGTCATTTTTAACCAAGCAATGAAGTTGCGAAGCACAATAAAAAAGGAGGAAATCATACCCGTGAAAAATGATAATCCTTTATACGAAGAGTTAATGAAAGACTATGATACTACGCTCGACCATTCAGGAATCAATGGAGAGCGAATTGCAAAACGGCTTTATGAATTGTCCCAAATCGGATTCGTACAGATTGGAGGCGTAAAAAGACCAGGATTTTCGGATGAAGAAAAAGCGGCAAAAGAGCTTGTGAAAAAATGGATGGCTGAAGCGGGATTGTTGGTGAAGGAAGACGGAGCCGGCAATATCATGGCAAGGCTGGAAGGCAAATCTAACGGAGCGGCGATTGCATCCGGCTCCCATGTGGACAGTGTTCCAAATGGAGGGAATTTTGACGGTCCTCTGGGCGTTCTGTCTGCTTTGGAAGTTGCAGCATCATGGAAAGAAACGGGCTATATTCCTGAAAAGCCTTATGAAGTCATCGTCTTCTCGGATGAAGAAGGATCCCGCTTTAATAGCGGATTAACGGGCAGTCAGGCAATGACAGGTGCAATCACTGAGCAGGAGATGGCTCAGCTCAGGGACTATAACGGGGAAACCCTGGAACAGGTACTGGCGCATTATGGCAGTTCCTTGGATGCTTTTAAAACGGCTAAACGGGATTTAAGTGAATTGGAACTATTTGTGGAAGTTCATATTGAACAAGGCAAAAAGTTGGAAAAGGCAGATCAGCCAGTAGGGATTGTAAATGGAATTGCAGGTCCCGCTTGGCTCGAAGTGGAATTTGTCGGAGAAGCAGGACACGCAGGGAACACGCCTATGATTGGAAGAAAAGACTCATTGGTAACAGCAGCAAAATTCCTGCAATCGATCCCTGAATTTCCAAAAACGGTCAGTGATACTGCAGTAGCGACGGTCGGGAAATTAGACGTTTTTCCTAATGGGGCGAATGTCATCCCTGAAAAAGTGAAACTGCTTGTCGATATTCGGGATATAAATGAAGAACCGAGAGACCGCCTCATCGATCAGTTGATCGAGCAGGCAGAAAAGATTGCGGCAAAAAACAATATTCAGGTGAACAGTAAGTTGAATACACGCATCCAACCAGTACCGATTGTTGAAGACCTCCAAAAGCGTTTGGCGGCTTCCCTGGAAAAGTTCGGAATTTCTCCGACCTATATTCCAAGTGGAGCGGGACACGATGCTATGAATTTGGGCCGTTTTATTCCGGTGGCTATGCTCTTTGTCAGAAGCAAGGATGGCATTAGCCATAATCCGAAAGAATGGTCATCTCTGAATGACTGCGTCACCGGCATCCATGTACTCAAGGATTTTGTTGAAGACGCGATGAATCGTTAAAATAGGATTGTGCGTTGCATTTAAACGAAACAGGAAAAGAAATACTCTTTTCCTGTTTTTTGCTGCCTTCAAAAGATTTTAAAGTAGGTTCTATGCTTAATTTTTATCCGAAAGTTAAATCCTTATAATGGATAATTAAAATTAAATTTGGAATTATCAGTATTAATTGAAATAGAGTGACTATTTTTAAAGGGAAAGGGTATAGGAAGAATAAGTACCTATCAAAGGGCTGCAATTTTTGGAGGTGGTTAGATGAAAGTAATGGAAAATCGAGTGCCTAATAGAACCAGAAATTTTTCGGAGGAAAAGATTTTAAACGAATGCCGTGAATATTTTTCATCCGAAACTGAAAAAACAGCAGAAATTGGTGAAAGGTTTATACGCTATTTTTTAAAGAACGCGTCTTCAGAAGGTGTGCTTTTCAAAACCATCAAAGAAATTACAACAGACATTACTATTTCACATCAAACTTTAACGAAAGTCTTAAAAACGCTCGAATCGAAGCAAATCATTTACCGGAGAAACGGCATTATCGGTTTGTGGAAAGATTAACGGCGAAAAGCATCTCTCAATTTATTGAGAGATGCTTTTTTTATTGGTTAAAAATAAAGAACGCATGGAAAAGATTGTTCAATAAGTTTCGAGTAGAAAGACTCTTTCCATTGTAGATTAAAAGCTCCAACTACTTATTTGTTATGAGAAGAACAAGTCTTAAGAATCAGTATTCCCACTCATGTATTAGGGTAAAAATGCCTAATCATAATGATATAAATATAAAATAATTTAACTAGATAGTCTAAGTGCTTATATTTTTTCTGAATAATTTAAAAAATATCCTTAAAAGTGTAGATTGAACCAATGATTTATGATATAAATGAACTATAATAATCTGAATTTTTAGAAATAATTACAAAAAAACCGTCTGTTTTAAGCGAAGGAGGAGAGTTTTGTGAAGAATAAGCAAGTTATTTTGTCCTTATTGATGAACTTGAAAAAACAAATTCGCTTCACAATTGGACTCATCCTTCTTTTGATGCTGGCAGTATGGGCTGTTTTTGTTTTTATTATCGAACCTGAACACCAAGTATCCAGCCAATTGCTTATCCAAGAATCAGTACCAGCGATCCCACACCTGGCTGCAGAAAAAAACCAGGTAGACTTTCAAACTTTAGAAGCATATGCAGCCTTTGTCGAAAGTCCAGAAGTACTGGAGCGGGTACGGGGAAACCTCGGATTAAAAATGTCCATCTCCCAACTTCGGGAGCGAGTGGAGGTAAGTTTTTCCGGTCATTCACCGGTTTTAACAATCCTTGTTTCTTCTGGCAGTACCCAACAGGCAATTGAAATTGCTGATGCATTGGCATTCACTTTTCAGAATGCGGTAAAGAATTCATTAAAAGCGGACAATGTCACAATTATTTCGTTGGCATCTTCACAGGATGGAAGTATAAATCCAAGTGGAAACGACCTGCTGTCTGCTCTGGTGATAGCAGCGGTTTGTGGATTAGTTTTCAGCATTTTTTCAGCAATTGGCATCGCGGCATTAAAAACAGGTGCCAATGCAAAAAAAAGAAAGTTACGAAAAAAAGAGAATCAGTTGCAGACAGTGTTTAAGTGATTTTCTAGGTGAAGCAGGGGTGGAAAGCATGTACGAGCTAATATCAATACAAGAACATAGTCGTTGGCAACGGATTCTTGATATTTTGAAAATATCGGATATTTACTATACGAGCCAATATTTTCTAGGGGCTTTGAAATTAGATCCGGGAGAAGCTTTGCTTTTCTATTACAAGGATGAAGATGGCGAGGTTGCCTATCCTTTCATCAAAAGGCGTATAAGCGATGAAAACACCCCTTATTTTGACGTTACGACTCCCTTCGGTTATGGAGGTCCTATAGTAAAAGCAGGGAAAAATCATTCCAAACTGGCCGCCAACTTTCGGAAAGCTTTTGTTGAGTATTGTCAGAGTGAAAAGATTATTGCTGAATATATACGTTTTCATCCTCTCAAAGAGAATGCCCAGTTTTTCAAAGATCACCTGAAACTCTCTCCATTGTATGAAACTTTTACAATCAAACTGAAAGATTATTTCATTTCCAACACAAAAAAACAGTCGCCCACTGGACAAGCTGATAAGGATTTGGATTTAGTGGTCAAAAAACTTGGAACGGTTCGGCATATGTTTGAATTCTTGGTGTTGTATTATTCAGCAGCAAGAAGAAGGGAAGAGGCAGACAGCTATTATTTTTTCACCAATGATTATTTTGAGACATTGATCAGTTCCATGGGTCCTAATCTCCATTTATTTGGTGCTTACCACGAAAACAAATTGGTTTCAGCATGCTATGTTCTTGCTATGGGAGATACGATCTATTACCATCTCGAGGGAAGTTTGTCCGAAGTGGAAAGTGAAAATACGCTCAGAACCCTTCTACTGAAAATTGCTGAGTGGGGAGAAGAAAATTATTATACTTTCTTCCATTTAGGTGGAGACTTTCAAGGGGAAGCAAATAAAGATACTCAGATAAAAAGAGGAATCGCTAATTGTGAACCTGCTGTTTTTTCTATCGGTCAGCAAATTCATGACTTGCAGGCCTATCACAATATGGGGTCTTTTGAAGACGAAGATATCATACGAAGATATAGAAATATTTGATGGTACAGAATGGAAGAGCATAAAAATCGCGATTATTCCGGGGAGGTATACTAATGAGATACATGCAGTATAAAGGTGTGGTAGAAAGAGAATACAAAAAATCATTGAGAAAAATCATGTATGAAATTTGTGTAGTAGAAGGGTTGAATGCTTCCCTGGGAGCAAAAAAGCTGGGAGTTGCAAAAGAGATTTTTGTTTTTTGGAGAAGTTTCTATCGTTTGGATAAGAACCAGCAATTGTTTGACCAAGCAGTCGATAATATGGAACAAATGAAATTCCTTTATTTAAATGAAGCGAAAGGCATTGATTTATCTCGCCCCTTGCAGCATCAAAATGCACAATCACTTCAAGGTCTTGAAGAATTGATTGTCCATATGATAGAGTATTATAAATGCAAACACGCTGAAAGTGGTGGTCTTGCAATAGATGCAGGAAAGTTGCCATTATATGAATTTGCACAGGAACTTCTTGAGGAGTATAAAACCGGCAGCTTACTAGCCGAAGTGGAAAACCTGAAGAAAAAAGCGTAATTGAAAATTTTCAGAATGGATGGAATGGATGCAGACTTTTACTGAAAGAGCATTGACAATTATAAAGCAGATTCCTCCCGGCAGAATTATGACTTACGGACAAGTTGCTGCAGCTGCTGGAAGTCCCCGGGCAGCCAGGCAAGTGACAAGGATCCTTCACAGCATGAGTGCCAAGTACAACTTGCCTTGGCACCGAATCGTAAACGTTCAAGGCCGTATTGCCCTTATAGATGAAGAATCCCGATCTTTCCAAAGAGAGTCGTTGCAGGCCGAAGGTGTGAAAGTGGATGCGAATGATCAGATTGATTTAAATCGTTTTCGCTTCGATCCAGAGAAGGATGGACAGTGTTGAAAAACCCTTAGCAAGGGTTTTTTTTATTGGTTATAAAGTAGTGGGAATTGTAACTGCCTGCACAATAAGAAGAAGTGAGAACTTCTCAGGGAAAGAATGCAAAGAAAATATTTTGCAGGTTAAATGTTTACTGGTTTGGAGCTCTAGGGTATACAAAACAATGGACAAACTGATTAAGTGGAAAAGAGGAAATAAACATGACAGTAAAAGATAAGCCGGTAATTGGCATAACAGCACGCGTGGAAGAAGATCAGACATACTCGCTGGATCCTGTATATGGCAGAGCGATTTTGCAGGCTGGCGGTTTACCATTAATTGTACCTATCGTAGATAAAGAAGATATCCCCTTGTTATGTGAGCGTTTGGATGGGCTGATTGTCACTGGGGGAGGAGATATAAATCCTACCCTATACGGCGAAGAGCCACATCTGCGCCTGGGAGCAGTATATCCTGGCAGTGATGAATATGAAAAAGAATTGATTTTGAAGTTTCTTGATTTAGATAAGCCTTTCATTGGAATGTGCAGGGGTTTGCAGATGTTCAATATTTCATTGGGCGGCACTAACTATCAGGATTTAGAGTCCCAGTTTGAAGGGGATTTACATCAGCATAAGCAAATGGCAATGCGGACTCACCGTACCCACTCAGTAACTTTAGAAGATGAAAGCTTATTATATGACATCATGCAGGAGAAAAAGTTCAATGTAAACTCCTTCCACCATCAGGGAGTTAAAGATGTTTCAGAACAATTGACAGTAGCAGCTTATGCGGCAGACGGATTGGTAGAAGCACTGGAAAGTAAAAACCACCAATTTGCGATGGGAATTCAATGGCATCCGGAAGAATTTGCCCTTCAAGGGGATGAGGCATCGATGAATATCTTCAAGCGTTTTGTCGATGAGTGTTTAGTGGATAAAAAACAAAATCAATAAAGTCAAAACCACAATTGAATAGAAAAAGATCCAGGGATTAGTTATTCCCTGGATCTTTTTCGTTTTCTGACGGGACAAACAGCGTTGTTTCTTTGCCATTGTCCTGAAACAAAGTATGTGCAGACGAATTGAAAGCAATAGAGGCTTGTACATAGTCGCCTCCCGACCCAGCAAAATTTACGATCATTACTATAAAAATACTGAGAAAGAAGCGCTCAGGAATGACTAACAACAGGATAATAAGCAATGTTCCCCATAATAGTACAGGAGCTAATGCGATGACAATAAAATTGCTCCGGTTAAAGACTGCTTCGCTCCCGACGGAAAGAAATGGGAAGCGAATTCGAAAGGAAGGTCGACTCCCCGAAAAGATCTTTATGAAAAGAGCGTGAGTAAGTTCATGAAAGGCCATATAAATCAAAACCAGCAAAACAGTGACTAGAAACGATAGAAAAAGGTTCAAGTCCGTTGACAAAGGCAAGCCAGTCCACAAAGCTAAACTGATCAAGACGCCGGTGATGAATACGAAAGAGAATTGAATTATCCCATTCAGGTGCTTGTCCTTAGCTAAGTTAAACGTACGTTTAGCTTCGTAGCCTGTAGGCAAGGTGCCTGTAACTTGTCCATCCATAGAAATCCCTCCATCCATAAGGTCAGGAAAGTAAAAAAATTGCCGCTTTAAAATATAAGCGGCAACCCAGTATGATTAAATGTATCAAGCTTGTTGGTTTTTAACAGACCAAGGTTCAGGCACACGGGCCTGGGCAGCAACTTCTGTTCCGACCGACCAAGGCTCAGGAACGCGGGCCTGGGCAGCAACTTCTGTTCCGACCGACCAAGGCTCAGGAACGCGGGCCTGGGCAGCAACTTCTGTTCCAACTGACCAAGGTTCAGGTACACGGGCCTGGGCAGCAACTTCTGTTCCGACCGACCAAGGCTCAGGCACACGGGCCTGAGCAGCAGTTTCAGTGCTTGTTGAATTATTAGTAAAAGGCAAAGTACTTAATACAAGAACTGAAAAGAATAATATAGTCATTCCTTTTTTCATTACTTCCACTCCCTAAAATAGAATTGTTATATTCTTATATGCTTTTCTTGCTTTGTTCATAATTTCTGCAGATTCTTTGTATTTCTTTTGTTTGTAAAAGACATCGCCCAAGTGCCCTAAAAAATATCCCATCTCAAAGTAATTTTCAGTAGCTTCAAGGCTTGGGGTTAGTCGATTTAAAACATAATCTTCAAATTCTTTGAAGTTATCATTTACTAGATGATCCAAACAAATGAATTCAATATAAGCTTCCTTAAAGGCTTGGTTTGTTGGCGAATCAAGACTTATTTTTTTATTCTCTACTATATCGAGTCCTTTTTTTAGCCAATCCTTTGCTGCTTCCTGATTTCCGAGTTCATAATTACATTTTACTAAAACACAATAACTTATTAGAATATCGGCAGGGTATTCTGGATGGATATAGTCTAATGAACTTTCGGTATGTGTAATTGCCTGCTCATAATTTTGAAACAAGAAGTACGCATAACCGATATTATATTCTGTCGTGAAACGCAGAATATCAATTTCCAGCTTGTTTCCTATCGTCAAAGCATTTTTATAATGTTCCATTGACATTCTGAAATTGCCGAAATGCTGGTGCGTAATCGCGATATTTAAGTGGCATTCGACAATGCGTTTAGGTATAAATTCCTGTTGGTAAATTTTTAGCGCCATTTCCGAATACTTGTACGCCATTTCTGTTTCTCTGCATTTAGTGCTGGAAATTCCAATTGAATAATAAAGATCTCCGAGTTCAGAAGCAGAAATCGTATTAGGGGCAATTTTTTCTGCAACAAGATAGGTCTTTAATGCTTTTTCGAAATCATTCAGGATGTAGTTGTAGTTGCCGTTGTATTTATGGAACAGGTAAAACTGTTCCTGGTTCATAAATTCCCTGAATCGATCCACTTCTTTAATTTTTTCTTCAGCACTATCCAAATCTCCGGTAATGATGAAGTACCTGATTTGTTGAATGGAGTATTCCAGTTCCACATCTTCATCAGCATGCAGTAAAGGGTGACCTTGTATGTCTGCATACTGCTCCATAATTTTAGCTTTGTTTTGAGGATGTAATAATGAGTTTTTGAAATTCTTTACGAGTACTTTTCCAATCGGATTATCTTTGGGAGCTAATGGTATAGCCAATTTTTTGCATAATGCTTCCAAGTCTTTCAACGCCGGATCTTTACTGCCGTTTTCTATTTTTTTCAGTTCCCGGGGAGACAGTATGCCAGAGGCTATATCTTCCAAGCTGATTCTCTTTTTTAAACGATGGTATTTTAAACGCATTCCCGTGTCCATTACTGCTCTCCTTTCCTTTTGCAAGGGCAGTACTTCTGTCATCCATGTAGGAGAGTTGTTTTCCGCCTTTGTCGGATCTTCCGAAAAGTAAGAAGAAAATAGATCGCCAAGTACGATAATTGCCGCCTCCATATCCTTTTTTTTACTTTGTGTTCATATCTTTAATCCATGATATCATCAATTTTCAAAATAAACTGCTTTTTTATTTTAGAAATATGGAAAAAGAGAAAAAAGGTAAAATATGCTTACTCCGGTAATTGTTGAATAAAATTTTTTTTGAAATAGACTTATCTATAGGTATATTGTATTGGAAAAGATTGGTTGACAACCAATCCTGCGCCTCAATCTAAAAAATGTGTGGATCAGCAGCCTTTCAGTAGTGGAATCACAAGTGCTGGATAAGAGATTTTCCCATTCAATTGACAGAGAAGGTTATGGTTAGTCCTGTGATGGGTAAAGATACAATAAGATATTTTATCAAATCTATGGAGGTTTTTGTATGAGTTCGCACAAAAAAGTCTTGGCGGTAGTATTTTCAGACACTGATTTATTGAAGAAGATTGAGGATCTAAAGAGTTCAGGTTATAAGGAACAGGATCTTCATATAATGGCAAAAGATACTGACCACTTTAAGGATTACGAAGTCGATAAAAAAGAAGTTGATACATTTGCTGATAAATTCAAAGGATTCATTTCTGGAGAAAGTGGTATACGGGAAGGGGTTAAATCCTTGAACCTTTCGGAGACAGAAACAGAACGTTATACAGCTGATCTTGCAAAAGGTGGCATTCTGCTTTACAAAGACGAAGAGAATGAAACAATCCTTGATGAAATTTCCAGCAATGAAGTAAGGGCAGAGCAAGAAGAACCGAATGATCGAGAAAGAAGGCAGTTCATCAATTCAGTTGATAATAACTTTGATGAGCAGGAAGACCGTTTTGCCCGTGGTGAAACATTTATGCAGGAGCCTACTATAGTGCAGGATGAAAAGCATAATTCGTTTACCACACAGAAAAAGCCTGATGTTGAAAAAGTACGTGGCGGTTCGAGTGAAGCTGAAAAGCATACCCAAAGCGACAAAAAGTATAAGTAAAACTTTGCTGAACGTTCAGCAAAGTTTTTTTGACTTGAGGATAATATAGGCAGTTGGAGAGTGGGGACTTGTCTTTGCTCACTGTAGGTTTTAGCGATCCATAGGAGAGGGTAAACAAAAGTAACACAGTACACAGGAGGTTTTGTAAAATGAGATCAGGAAATCGTGAATTTGAAATTGTCTACAGTAAATCAGAAATGGAAACAGCCATCCAGTCTTTAAAAGCAAAAGGTTATCGTGAAGAGGATATCCATGTAATGGCTAATGATAAGAGAATGGTGGAAACTGCTGGAAATTCAGGTGTTCATGCAGATCAGGCCAATTCCTTTTCGAATCGCTTTAAATCATTTCTGGGAGGGAAAGATGTCGTCAGAAAAGAGCTGGATCGATTTAATTTGAATAAAGACAGAACAGATGACTATGAACGCGAAATTGAAAAAGGGGCTGTACTTCTATATACAGACGGAGATGCAGCATCACCCGAAGATGAACATTTTTCTTCTTTAGATGATTCAAATGCTCCAATGGATATGGAAGGTAGCACAGGACAAACAGCGGGTAACAAAGTTATTCATCGCAACGACGTTAACCACGGAAACTCTGATGAGATATATGCGCGCGAAGTTTCCAGAGAAGATCAGCATGCACGTGCAGGTAAGAATGACCGCTTGCAAGATTCGCGCCTGAAAGGTGATGAAATTCATCCGACAGATGGGTTGAAGAAAGATGAAGGCAGTGTACGCGAGAAGGAATTGGACCATGAACCAGGCCTTCAAACAAAAGAAGGCGAAGATAATCTATTGCGTGAAGATGGAGTAAACCGCCGCCAGGATGAACCTTCGCCCGGAGTAGACCCGAATTTGGGTCCTGCACCGTTTGGACGCGATTCAGAAGAAGAGCATCTATTGAATGATGAGCGGAAGGATAAGAGTGATAAGGGTAGAAACCCTCGCGATCATTATGACGAAAGAGATAGACAGAACAAAGAGGATACGCCACCGCCAACGCAGAGATTATTTTAAATGCAAAGGAGCCATTCCCGATAGGGGAAGGCTCCTTTAGTTGTTCTTATGGGTCCATCGCGCAACTGCTATTCCGATTGCCGTTCCGACAACAGCCGGAAGGACCCAGCCAATTCCCTGTTCAAAAAACAGCAGGTGGCTTAAAATCGAATCGATCTGTTCAAAGGCTATGCCGGCTGAACGGAGGGCGTCGAAAATACTGACGATTGCAGTTACTGAGAGGGCAATTATATAGACGAACGGTTTTCGGTAGAAAACTCGATCAAAAAATGACAGTATGACTAGAACAATTGCCACAGGATAGATTGCCAACAATACAGGGAGTGATATGGCGATTAACTGGGTTAAGCCTACATTTGCAATTATTGCGGAAAAGAATGCAAAAAACAGGACATAAGTGATATAAGAAAATTTGGGAAAAATCTTATAAAAGAATTGTGCAGTGGCCGATACCAATCCAATAGAAGTAGTCAAACAAGCAAAGCTTATTGCAGCAGATAGGATAATGCCTCCAATTTCTCCATATAGAATACGTGAAGCCATCGCAATGATGATGCCTCCGTTATCCTGCAGGCCGATAGCTTCTACACTTGTAGCTCCAATGTGGCTTAACGATAAATATACTGCAGATAAACCGATGGCAGCAATAAACCCGGCATAAGCGGTCGCTTTTAGAATGGTTCTTGTATCCGAAACACCTTTGCTTCGGACGGACTGAATAATGACAATCCCGAAGACCAAAGCGGCGATAGCATCCATCGTAAGGTAACCCTGCAGAAAGCTTTCAAAGAATGCTTCTGTATCATAATTTCCAACAGGTGAATTGATAGAACCCATCGGCGTCAAAAAACTTTTTATAGCCAGTGATCCAATGACCAGTATTAGCAAAGGCGTCAAAACTTTACCGATCCTATCGACTAATTTCGTGGGATTCATCGCAAACAAAACTGTGATGGTAAAGAAGATTAAAGTAAAGATAGATAAAGACCAGAAAGATTCAGCGAAGTCAGTTGGCAGAAAAGGTGCTGTTCCGATTTCAAAAGCAACTGTAGCGGTACGCGGAATCCCAAAGAAAGGACCAATCGCTAAGTAAACAATCATTGTAAACACAATGCCGAATACAGGGTGAACACGCCCGGCTATGGACTGAAGGTCACCGCCTGCTTTTGCGATTGCCAGAATGCCCAATAACGGAAGGCCGACTCCTGTCAGCAAAAATCCGGTTATGGCGATTGCTAATTGGTCGCCGGCAAGCTGCCCTAAATAGGGGGGGAAGATGATATTTCCAGCACCAAGAAACAAAGCAAAAAGCATCAGTCCCAAGGTGAGGATATCCATTTTTGTAAGCGCCTTCTTTTGCATGACAAGCTCCTTCATAAATAACATTTGCGCACGAATGTTTATTATAACCGAATTCTTTAATTTTTGAAAACATTATAAATGCAAGAAAAAAAGCCCGGTTCGGAAACCGGACTTTTGATTAGTTATTATTTTTGTTTTTGAAGTCGCCGATCTTATCTTGGATATTCCCTTTGGCTTTATCCATTTTGCCTTCATTCTGCTTTTTAGGATCATCAGAGGCATTACCGATTTGATCTTTGAGCTCGCCCTTGCCTTTGTTCACAGCACCTTTTAACTTATCTGAGAAGCCTTTATTGTCGCTCATGAATTATTCCTCCTCCAAAATTTAGCTTACTACTATAATAACCTTCATAGGCAGATGCTAAACATCAAGAAGTCAATTCCTCGTGGCAGGGAGGTTTAATAAGGTTTTTTTAGCGGTATCTTTAATAGTAATACATAAATCTTCTTCGCTTAATCTTTTTAATGTCTGATGAGGCGTATGACGGTTTTGGGCAACGGCCAATCGTACTTCAGTATGCTGATCCATCGACAAATCAACAAGCAATCCTTCGCAGTTGATGATTTTCGCGAGTTCTGCACGGGATCCGTAATCCATCTTCAAAACAGCAGCTTCATCCCAAGGCGTCCAGTCCGTCTTCAATGAATAGCGTCGAAGAGAGTTATCCATTTAAGTAACACTCCTAAAAAGTTAAAATTCAATCTATTTTATTTAATATATCATATATAAGTTATTTAAGTAATCAAAACTACTTATAAAGGAGCAGGTAAATGAAAGTTTTAGTACTTGGAGGCACATCTTTCGTAGGAAGACATATGGTAGAGGAACTAGTGGCTAAAGGACATGAGGTGGTTTTGTTCAATCGGGGGAAAAGTAATACTGGACTCTTTCCGAAGCTAAAGAGAATTAGAGGGGACAGAAGAAAAGACGCTGCAAAACTAAGAGATGGCAAATGGGACGCTGTATTGGATACATCTGCTTACACACCAGCAGATTTGCAGCCAATCATGGAAAATATCAGAACTGATCATTACACATTCATTTCTACGATTTCTGTATATAATGACTTCACATCAGGGCCAGTTAAAGAAAGTTCTTCTGTATTTCGAGAAAATGTCAAAGGTGACCGGGTTACAAGTGATACCTATGGTCCTTTCAAGGTGATGTGTGAACAGCTGATTAAAAAAGAGACTGGAGACAAGGCATTGATCATCCGCCCAGGCATCGTGATTGGACCTTTTGACCCCACAGACCGGTTTACTTACTGGGCAATGAAATTAAATGATGAAAATACTGTTTTAATTCCAGGAAGTAAAGAAAGGAAGGTCCAATGGATCGATGCCAGAGATTTAGCCCGATTCACAGTCATGCAATTGGAGGCAAAGGTGACGGGGGTGTTCAATGTAGTGGCTGATCCAGTTTCTATGGAAGAGTTTGTTGAACAAATATCCGATAGAGAATGTAAAACTATTTGGGCAGATGATCAGTATTTAATAGAGGAAGGGGTGGAAGCTTTTGAACTGCCGTTTTGGATTCCCTATTCAGAAGAATTTCCAGATGGTTTTATTTTGGCGGATAATGAAAAAGCGAAAAGTGCAGGTTTGACCTTTCGTACGCTGAAACAATCTGCAAAAGAAACACTTGAATGGATTGAAAAACAAGGGGATTTTCGATTGACAGCAGGGATAAGCACAACAAGAGAGCAAGAATTATTGAAGAAACTTGGAGAGTAAGAAATCAGTGGTTTCACTATTTTGACTGTTCTTGGGGCGAATATAGTTTTAATAAATAAAAATTTGTGCTTGTTGAAACTTTATCCGAATGAAGTCGTCCAATTTATAAGAGCCTTAAGTACAGGCAAATTTTTCTTTATTTCTAATTTAGTCATGCTATAATACAAATGGATATGTATGTATCAATGTTTTTAAGGAGGAAAGATATGCTATACCTTACAATGGTTTTGGCATTTATCGCTTCGATTGTGCTGACTCCGATTGTCAAACGCATCGCCTTTCGGGTAGGCGCAGTTGACCGTCCGAATTATCGAAAAGTTCATGCGAGAATTATGCCGCGATTAGGCGGATTGGCCATTTTCGGTTCATTTTTAATTGCATATTTTATATTGAAACCCCAAGATCCGATTTCCAATGCTATAGAAGCTTCATTTATTTCTATTGAAACGGCTATTATTATAGGAGCCTTATTGATCATCATTACCGGTGTCTTGGATGATATATACGAAATCAGTGCGAAAGCTAAATTAATCGGACAATTGGTTGCCGCAGGAATTGTAGTGGTCGGCGGTGGACTTGAAATTTCCTTCATCAATCTGCCATTTGGCGGAGTACTGGATTTTGGTTACTTGAGTATTCCACTGACGATCCTTTGGATTGTTGGTATTACAAACGCAATTAATTTAATTGATGGCCTCGATGGATTGGCCGCTGGTGTTTCTACGGTTGCTTTATTGACTTTAGCGGCTATGGCATTCATTATGGGCGATATCTTTGTCATGTCAACAGCTGCTCTATTGGCAGCAAGCACTTCAGGGTTTTTGGTCTACAACTTTCATCCCGCAAAAATCTTTATGGGGGATACGGGTGCATTGTTTCTCGGATTTATGATTTCGGTGCTGGCATTAATGGGCTTCAAAAACGTAACGGTGGTTGCGTTAATTATTCCAATCATCATGTTGGGTGTTCCGATTTCGGATACATTTTTCGCCATTGTTCGTCGAGTACGTGAGAAAAAATCTATTTCGGAAGCCGATAAATCCCATTTGCATCACTGTTTATTGAATATAGGATTCTCTCATAGACAAACTGTCTTGATCATTTATGGAATTGCAGCCTTATTCGGGCTTGCAGCACTGTTATTTTCCCAAGCGACCTTATGGGGAGGGATTTTGCTCATCAGCGTGATGCTGGTAGCAATTGAACTTTTCGTGGAAGTCGTCGGATTGGCAGGAAAGAATTACCGTCCGCTTTTAAATTTGGTGAGGCTGATCGGCAAATGAAGAAACTGAACTTGAAGCTTAAATGCTTTGGGTTCAGTTTTTTTGTGAAGGAATAAGATGGTCTTATTTCGAAGTTTTACCCACGCACGTAACAAACCACAAAAAAAACACCACATTTTATTGTGGTGTTTTTTCATCTTCCGTTTGATATTCCGCTAATTCCTGTTCAATTCCGCTATTCGTTAAATTCGATGTGTCCGGCTTTAAACCTAAGTGGCTTTTCAGAACATCTTGTACTTCCATCAGCGATTCTTCTTCAAGCTGCCAATAGTAAATCCCAGTGGTCATATCATCGTAGCCATCCAGTGTAATGGTTTCTACATCTGGTTTTCCATTTTTCGCATATTCGAAAAATGCTTGCATGTCCTTGAAACTCATGCTCGTTTTCATATTGTCTCCCACCGCTTCAATGACATCCCCATATTTCGTAATTGATCCGGCTGACAAGGTCCGGTTCATAATGGATTCCAAAATCATCTGTTGGCGTTTGCCCCGCTCAATATCATTGTCGTAATGACGAGTTCTCGCAAGTGCGAGTGCTTCACTGCCATTTAAAAATTGAATGCCTTCTTTCAATTCGATGGCATTTTTTGAATCGTTTTCATCCTGCTCGGTCAAATCATAAGGGACTTCAACTTTGATGCCACCGAGAGCATCGATCGTATCAATAAAAGCATCGAAATTCATGCGCAGATAATAATCCACCGGTACTTCCAATAATTCTTCGACACTTTCAATGGTCGAGCTTGGCCCATTATAAGAGTAGGCGTGCGTAATTTTATCTTTGTATCCTGCATCAGGAATATAGGTGTAGGTGTCACGAGGAATACTGACCAATTTAATGGACTTGTCTTCGTTGTTCAAAGTGGCTAAAATCAGTGCATCCGAACGGATATTGTCATCGCTTTGATCTCGCACTTCGCTGTCATCCACCCCTATAAACAAAATAGAAATGTTATCAGTAAGCGGTTCGACTTTTTCGTCGCGTAAATCAGATAGGCCAAGTCCGTCATCAAAGGCCCCATCTGCTGCAAACTCAGCCTTCTTCACCAAATAAATACCATAGGCAGATACACAAATAAGTAATGAGACGGCTAAAGTGGCGATTATCTTGATAATTGTCCTTTTCTTATCTGCTTTGGTTTTCCGATAAACTTTTCGGTTCATGTTTAGTTTCTCCTCTATAAGGAATGGGCTAACCGAGTATCTATTTCGGACAATCCAATCTTTTATTTAAATTAGATATGTTAAAATTTGGAATTAAGTATATTTTCATTTTCCTGTGCTGTTGATATTATACAGTGATTTTGGAAATGCGTAAATAAAAAGAATTACAGTGCCTTAAACTCCAAAAATTCACTGGTGACTATACTGGTCTTTGCTTGGCCGTTTGTCAATTCATTTATCCAGTTGATAAATTCTTCTTCTTTTTCAACTGGAACATGAATATAGAGATCCACGCCTTCTGTGTATTCGAGATGATCCAGCGGATATGGAGATTGACGGATTTCGTTTTCCAGTTTTCCAAGCCAGGTATAGTCTATCGAAGTTTTCATCACATGATGGAGTTTTCTTTCGACTATACCGGCAGCAGCAAGCGACGCAGATACAGCTTTCCCATATGCCCGTATCAAGCCGCCGCTGCCCAGCTTGATTCCGCCATAATAGCGAGTGACGACAACGACTGTATCTTTCAAGCCTTGTTTCTTAAGGACCTCCAGCATAGGAAACCCGGCAGTTCCACTTGGTTCCCCGTCGTCATTGGCTTTTTGCACAGAGTCGTGTTCTCCGATAAGGTAGGCAGAACAATTATGTGTAGCTGACCGATGAAGGGATTTAATGGAATCGATAAATTCGATAGCTTGCTGTTCGGTTTCTGCTCGAGCGGCATGTCCGATGAACCTGGATTTTTGGATAAGTATTTCTGCACTGGCAGAATCGCCTACAGTTGTGTAATTTTCTCGCAATTTGACTCCCCCTGTTGTAAAATGAAATCAGATAATTTGTAACGTATATTTAATATGGTCTTGCGTATATAGTGATATACTTAATACAACCGACAAGGTATAAAGAAGCAAGGAATATACCTGGATACAGTCAGTATAGCTAAGGCGGTTTTGAAATGGCAAAGAAAATCGGTGGAAAATCACCTGATTCTATTTTTAATGCAATGCTGGAAGGAATGGAACAGGCAAAACAAGATATTTTCGTCATTAGCGAAGAAAGTCGCCAAAGCTATGAAGAAATGAAAGATGAGCTGGAAGATGTCCGAGTGAATATTTCACGTGTCATTGAAGCCGGAGATCTTTTGGAAGAGAAGACGCGCGCTGCTAGGAGGCGTTTAGCTGAAGTATCTCAGTTTTTCAATTCTTTTACTGAAAGTCAGGTTCGCCAAGTATATGAGCAGGCAAATGACCTTCAAGTACAATTATCCCTAAATCGTAACGAGGAAAAAAAGTATCGGCAAAAGCGGGACAAACTGCAGCGCAGGCTTCAAATTTTACTTCAGACGATAGAACGGGCTGAAAGCCTAGTCAATCAGATCAATGTCGCCAGCAGTTACTTGAATTCAGATTTAGAGAATGTGGATGAGGCTATCGGCAAGAATAAGTCAAGTCAGGATTATAGCCTGCGCATCATTGAAGCACAAGAGGAAGAAAGAAAACGCCTCTCGAGGGAAATCCATGATGGACCGGCTCAAATGATGGCGAACGTCTTGCTCCGTTCAGATTTGATTGAAAGGACTTACCGTGAAAAAGGCCCTGAGTTGGCTTTCCAGGAAATCACTTCATTAAAGGATATGGTTAGGCAGGCATTGACTGAAGTGAGAAGAATCATTTACGATTTACGGCCAATGGCGCTTGATGATCTTGGTTTGGTGCCGACTTTAAAGAAATACATCGACACCATTCAAGAGTACAACAAGGGAATCAAATTGGAATTCCAGTCAAATGGAAAAGAAGGTCGGTTACCCAATAAATACGAAACTGCTATTTTCCGCCTTATCCAAGAAGGAATTTCAAACGCAATCCGCCATGGAAAGTCGACTAAAATTACAGTTGAGATGGAATGGTTGAAAGACCAGGTGAAAATCATGGTAACTGATAACGGAACTGGTTTTGATCAAGGGATCGTGAAAAACCAGTCATTCGGATTAGCCGGGATGAGAGAAAGAATTGAATTGGTCGAAGGTGACTTTTTCATTAATTCCTCACCTGGGAACGGTACAATCTTAATGTTTCATATACCTTTTAAAAAGGGTATGTAAGATAGGGTATTCGAGGAGGACGACATAATGACAAAAATAATTATTATTGATGATCACCAATTATTTCGTGAAGGTGTAAAAAGAATTCTGGATTTTGAAAGTTCGTTTGAAGTCGTTGCTGAAGGTGGAGATGGCAGCGAAGTCGTTAAATTATATGAAGAAAATCAGCCGGATGTGGTATTGATGGATATCAATATGCCGCAAAAAAATGGTGTAGAAGCAACAGGTGAATTGATTGAGAAATTCCCTGATGCAAAAGTCATTATGCTGTCCATTCACGATGATGAATCTTATGTAACGCATGCATTGAAGACAGGTGCTTTAGGTTATATGCTTAAAGAAATGGATGCAGATGCGATTATTCAGGCTATTAAAGTAGTAGCAAAAGGCGGATCTTATTTACATCCGAAAGTAACCCGTAATTTGGTGATGGAATTCCGTCGCTTGAGCGAACGTGAAAACAAGGGCTCTTTCCACCAAACGGAAATTCGTCGTCCATACCATCTTTTGACAAAACGGGAAAGTGAAGTCCTTCAATTATTGACAGATGGCCAAAGCAATCGAGTCATTGGAGAAACTTTATTCATCTCGGAAAAAACAGTTAAAAACCATGTATCGAGCATCTTACAAAAAATGCAGGTAAATGACCGGACACAAGCAGTTGTGACCGCGATTAAAAATGGCTGGGTTGAAGTAAGATAATACGAATAGCGAAGACGGTGTATCTGCTGGTTGGCAGATGCACCGTCTTTTTTGTTTAGTAAGGAATTAATTGTTTTGCTTTTGGGCGCTTCCGCTTTTCTGATTGTCTAGCTCCAACGGCCAACTCCTCGGGTCATAAGCCGCTCTAATGTCAGTTGCAAGCACCTAGCTCTTCGGCTCATAAGTCACCCCTGCTGTGTGACAGAGAACGCCACTCTGCTAGTCTGCCTTATGTCTGTCAGAGCTGAACAGGCTCTTTTCACTTTTTGTGCTATGCGGCAAGTACGCCGCTTCGCCAGAGCGTCTTATGCCTGTCGGAGGTCCGCAGGATGCGGATCATGTAAGCGTTGCGACAGGAAGTCGCGCTTTTAGCTTACTTTCCTTTAAATGGCTGCTTCCGCTTTTCATTGTCCAGACTCCGGCAGCCAGCTCCTCGAGTCGCTTCAGCCTTACCCGCAATGGCAAAGAACGCCATTACCGGTAAGGCTTCCAGCGCTTGTCGGAGCTAAGCGGCTGCTTCCGCTTTTCTTTGTCCAGCTGCAGCGCCCAGAACCTCGGGGTCTTAAGTCAATTTGCCTGTGCGGCTGAAGGAACGCCGCTTCGGCAAATCGCCTTAAGCCTGTCGGTTCTAGATGGGCGCTTCCGCTTTTCTTTACAACCTGTCATAACAATATTGGTAGATGGCTGCTGTTGCCAGGCAATCGCCTAATGCGTCGTGGGCGTCGTGCTCGAGTTTTAAAAAGGCTGTTAATGTGGTCAGTTTGTGGTTGGGTGTTTGGGTAATGGCTTTTCTCGCCAGTTTGACTGTATCGATTACCGTGTATTCAGGAATTGGCGTGATTTCTTCCAATGCATATAAGAACCCCATATCAAAAGGTGCATTATGAGCGATGATCGGCAATTCGCCGATAAACGCAATCAATTCATGGGCAACTTCTTCGATGGTTGGTGCGTTTTCCACATCTTTATTGGTGATGCCAGTAATTCGGGTGATGGTGCTGGAAATGAAGCATTCCGGATTGACCATGAGATACATGGTTTCCTTACGTTCATGATCAATGAATTTGACGGCGCCGATTTGGATGATTTTATCGTTTCCTGCACGCAGGCCGGTGGTTTCAAAATCCAGGACTACGTAATTCTCGACTTTTTTCATGCTCGATTTATACTTCTTGGGGCGAGCAGGCTGTTTACGGCTCCATTGAGGGCGCGTTTCTTTCATTTTTTGTTCCAGTATCTGTCTCGCATCTCTTTTCTCCATGCGATCCCTCCTTTTTTATACCTATTAGTGTACCGTAAAACTGAAAAAAATTCCGTTTTGATAGATGACACAGTTTCTTCATTGTATTCACCAACTGCCTATGGCAAAATGAAGCGCAGGAGGAATGCATGATGAAAAAAATGATTATTGCGGCAGGGCTTATTTTGACACTGGCTGCCTGTTCAGATTCCGAAGAGCCTTCAGTCAATGAAAACACGGTCGAAGATGGCAATGCAGCTAATGAGAATAATGCAGTCGACCACGGCATTGATGAAGACAAGGAAGAAAAAGTCGGTTTTACAGTGGATGATGAAGGAAATGTTATAGAAGCGGAAGTGCCTGAAGAGCAGGCCAATGAATTATTGGCAGCTTACGATGAGTATATTGCAGCATTTAATGCGGAAGATATTGACCGTTATATGAACACCATCGCACAGGATCCGGATGGTTTTGATCGCGAGGAAGATAAAGCGGCATTAGCACAAGCTTTCGAAGCTTACGACAGTCAATATGAAACAAGTGATGAAACGATTGTAAAATACGAAGAAGACCGCGCGGAAGTTTTTGCGACACTCAATGTAAAGATGAAGGACGCGAACTCGGATGATGCGATTGAACAATCTGGCCGGCAGGTCGTTGTATTCGAAAAAGAGAATGATGGATGGAAAGTAACAAGCGTTCACTTTATCGGTAATCAATAAAAGGTTTCCCGCTATGTGCGGGAAATTTTTTTATTATGTCCTTTCCATTCATGTCTTTTCTATGTCTTTTTTTGGTAAACTAGCAGAGGAGGCTGATTAAACATGAAAACGGCAATTGTAACAGACAGTACATCTTATTTACCTGAAGAAACACGCAAAGCCTTGAATATTCATATGATTTCGCTGGAAGTGACATTCGGAAACCAGTCTTTTAAAGAAGCGGAAATGACCGAAAAAGAATTTTATCATAAAGCTAAAGAGGAATTCCCGAAAACTTCGCAGCCCCCACTTGGAGAATTCACCACACTTTATGACAAGCTTTCAGCCGATTACAAGGAAATCGTCTCCATCCATTTGTCCAGTGGCATCAGTGGGACTTACGCAGGTTCGAAGCAGGCGGCTGAAATGGTCGATGGCGTGAAAGTCTATTCTTTTGATACAGAGCTTACCTGTGCTTTGCAAGGGTTTTACGCGGTTAAAGCTGCGGAAATGGCTGAAGAGGGAGCGGATGCTCAAACGATTTTGGCTGAATTGGATGAAATGAAAACCTCTTTGCGCGCCTATTTTATGGTAGAAGACCTGAAGCATCTGCAGCGTGGAGGAAGATTGTCCAGTGCTCAGGCCTTGGTCGGAGGAATGCTACAAATCAAACCGATTTTGCATTTTCAGGAAAAAGTCATTATTCCTTTTGAAAAAATTCGGACACGAAAAAAAGCGATGAATCGAATTGTTGATTTATTGAAAGAAGACAGTAAAGATGGCCAGAAGCGGCAGGCGACAGTTATTCATGCAAACCGTCCTGAAGAAGCTAAGCAATGGCGAGCAGAACTGGAAGTTGCATGTCCGGAAGTGGATTTTGAAATTTCTTATTTTGGACCGGTTATTGGAACACATTTAGGAGAAGGAGCGATGGGTCTTGGTTGGGTGAAAAAATAAACCTGCTGGGGCTTTTTCTCTATCGAAAGGTGGTTGCAGATGAAGCAGTTAGAAGAATTTTTAACAGGCAGAATATGGCTGCGAAATTTCATTCCATTTCCAAAGGAGCTCGTGGACAAAGCCATATCCACCGGAGCCATCACTGTCAGTCAAGGTATCCTCGACGGAAGGCAATGTGCCAGATGCCTGGAAAAATCCACACAAAAAATCATTCCTTTTTTCTGTGCCAGGTGCAATGGAATCTGTTATTATTGCCGCCACTGCATAAAAATGGGGCGCATCAGTTCCTGTACGGAATTGATCACCTGGGCGCTCCCTTCAACCATCTCTCCTCAAAGCCATTCATTTCATTGGAACGGTAACCTTACCCCGTTGCAGAAAAAAGCTTCACTGGAAGTTCAAAATAGCCTCTTACAAAAAAACGATCACCTTGTATACGCGGTGTGTGGAGCTGGAAAAACCGAGCTGTTGTTTCCGCCCATCTTTGATGCATTGAAAAAAGGGCAGCGTGTTTGCATCGCTGCTCCCAGAACGGACGTAGTATTGGAGCTTTCTCCACGATTGCGCTCCGTTTTTCCGAACACGATCATCCATAGCCTATATGGGGATTCTCCAGAAGAAACCGGTTTTGCCCAATTGGTCATTGCCACTACTCACCAATTGTACCGATTCAAAGATGCCTTTGATGTCATGATTGTCGATGAGGCGGACGCTTTTCCCTTCTCTTATGATCCAGCGCTGAAGAAGGCGGTTATAAAGGCCAAGAAAAAGGAGGCGCCCATCATTTATGTGTCAGCGACTCCTTCAGCTCAATTAGTAAAGCAAGTGTCCAATACTTCAAAGATATTTCAGCGATTTCATGGCCACCCATTGCCTGTTCCTGAATTCCGATCCTTATGGGGCTACGAAAAAGATTTTGCCAAAGGCAGGATTCCGCCGAAATTAATGGCGTGGGTAGATGACAAAATAGCGAAAGAGCAGCCGTTCCTATTGTTCTTTCCGACGATTGAACTGATTGAACAGGCGATTGTCTTACTCCAGAAAAAACATCCAAGCATCGAAGCGGTCCACTCCAAAGACGAAGACAGAAAAGAGAAAGTCATGAAATTGCGTCAAAGGCAAATTCCCGGCGTAGTGACTTCGACGATTTTGGAGCGCGGAATCACGATTGCGAATGTGCAAGTTGCGGTAGTCGGCGCAGATCAACCTATTTTTGACGCTGCCGCATTGATTCAAATATCAGGGCGAACGGGAAGATCTAAAGATCATCCTGACGGAGAAATCGTATTTTTTCACAATGGCATTGTCCGGCAGATGGATAAAGCGAAAAAGTTGATCGTTTCTTATAATGAGGGGGCTGGAATTTGAATTGCTATTTATGTGATCGGATGATGTTACCCCAAGTAAGCTGGCGAAGCATTTTTTTCAATGAATTGGAAGAGGTGATTTGTCTGCGCTGTCGTGCCGGCTTCGAAAGAACCGCAGCAGGATGCCCAATCTGCAGTGCCCCAGGAGAAGGGAAATGCCTCAATTGCAGTCAGTGGGAAACTACAGAGTATGCTGGGGTAATTGATTCTGGAAAGAGCTTATACCGCTATAATCACGCGATGAAAGAATTTCTTCATCAATATAAATTTTTGAAAGACGTGGTGTTGTCGGAAGTTTTCGCTTCGGTTCTAAAAGAAGAATGCAGCAAACAGAATTCGGTGATTGTTCCGATTCCGATGAATGATGTCAAATTGAAAGAACGGACTTTCCCTCAAGTTGATCGGCTGCTTGATGCAGCTTCTATCCCATATACACATTGCCTCGGGAAAAATGAAGTCGGTCTTGGTGAAAAATCGAAGTCCGAAAGAATGGCGCTGCAAGACGTCTTTTGGTGGAATGGGCAAGCTGTACCTGAAAAAATCTTACTGTTCGATGATTTATATACCACAGGAAGTACGATGCGCCTGGCTGCTAAAGTCCTGAAAGAAAAGGGTGCGAAAGAAATTAAGATTCTTACCCTTATCCGTGCATAGCCAGGTGGTTTATACTGGAGGGACAAATAGGAGGGACAGCCATGTTCTATAAACGGTCAGAAAGTTTTCGTTACACTTTTGGCACGCCGCCAGAAATTTGTCTGCAATTGATGGATCCGCTCGGCAATCAAGCGGTGTCTCCGAAAAAATATTGTCTACTGCTTGATATTTCGCCTAAAGGAGCAAAACTGTTTTCCGAAAAAGAGTTAAAGCCGGGAGAAGAAAACGTCAATCTGCAGTTTGTCCTGAATCATGAAACGATCACCGCAGGTGCGACGATCGTCTGGAAACAGCAGTATGAGGAAGGCTGGATTTACGGTGCTGATTTTGAGCGCAATTCAATTAAGGAAATGTTGATTTTAAATGAAATCAGAGAATTGAAAGAAATCGAAATGAATTAAAAAACCGGCCAAGGCCGGTTTTTTGTGTTCTAAGAAGTAATGGATGTTAGTTTTTTAGTTTTGTTTGATGGGGTGTGGGGATTGTGGTTTTCAGTGTCCAGCTGCAGCGCCCAGAACCTCGGGGTCTTAAGTCAATTTGCCTGTGCGACACAAAACGCCGCTTCGGCAAATCGCCTTAAGCCTGTCGGAGGTCCGCAGGATGCGGATCATGTAAGCGTTGCGACAGGAAGTCGCGCTTTTAGCTTACTTTCCTTTAAATGGCTGCTTCCGCTTTTCATTGTCCAGACTCCGGCAGCCAGCTCCTCGAGTCGCTTCAGCCTTACCCGCAATGGCAAAGGACGCCATTACCGGTAAGGCTTCCAGCACTTGTCGGAGGCCCGCAGGATGCGGGTCAGCTAACCGTTGCGACAGGAAGTCGCGTTCTTAGGTTAGCTTCAGCTGTTGGCTGCCTACGCTTTTCTATTCTAATGTTCATAAATCATTTTCCGTGTCATGCCGCCGTCGATGTTCAGGCATTCTCCTGTGATGAATGAGTTTTGTGGGTTGCTGAGGAACAGGCAGGCCCGCGCTATGTCGGCAGGTTCACCGACGCGGCCGCTCCAATGCTGCTGATGATCGACATCACGTAGTTCTGTTGTGTCCCCAGTATGGATCCAGCCAGGAGCGATGGAGTTGACACGAATTCCTTTTTCGCTGAAAGTGGCAGCAAGTGAATGGGTTAACGCAAAAATACCGCCTTTTGATGCCGAATAAGTTTCAGTATTGGGCTCCGACATGAATGCGCGTGTCGAGGTCATGTTGATGATGGAGCGGATATCGTCTGTCATATAGCGTGCAGCTTCCCGGCTGCAGATGAACACGCTTTTCAGGTTGGTATCCAGGACATGGTCCCATTCCTGTTCATCCACATCCCAGATGGATTTGAAGGTGGAAATTCCCGCATTGTTGATCAAGGTATGGACAGCACCGTAATCTTCATTGATTTTCTTGAATACGGTTATAACCTCATTAAAATTGCCGACGTCGCATTTCCGATATTCTACCCCTTCCAGTGCGACGGGTTGGACATCCAATCCGATGACGCGTGCATTTTCTGCAGCAAAATGTGTTGCGATGCTCTTGCCGATGCCTTGGGATGCACCTGTAACAATAACTGTTTTATTAGTGAACATAAACTTCATCTCCTTGTCATAATGTTTACCTGTAATCAATACTGTTAAAACTTTTTTGGTTTTAAGAAGGAAAGACAAGGGAAGATGTAGAAGTGTACAGGTAGCACAATAGAAGGAGGAGTTAACATGTTGCAATTTAACATCAGAGGCGAAAATATTGAGGTAACTCCCGCAATACGTGACCACATTGAAAAGAAAGTCGAAAAGATTGAACGCTATTTCACAGACGGTGCTAATGCTACCGCAATGGTTAACTTAAAATCATATAATCACAGCCAAACAAAAGTGGAAGTTACAATACCAATGAAAAACCTGACCTTACGTGCTGAAGAACGGCATGATGATATGTACGCTGCAATAGATTTGATCGTTAGCAAGCTGGAGCGTCAAATTCGCAAGTATAAAACAAAAGTAAATCGTAAATTCCGTGAGCGTGACGGTATGGGACTTGCATTTGCAACTGCCGAGAACGATACTCGCAACCAAAACGAAGCTGAAGAAGAGGACGAGGATTTCACAATCGTCCGTACTAAGCAGTTTGACTTGAAACCGATGGATGAAGAAGAAGCGGTTTTGCAGATGAATATGCTTGGACACAATTTCTTCGTCTTCACTGACGCAGAATCCAATGAAACAAATATCGTCTATAAACGTAAAGATGGAAGCTACGGCTTGATCGAAACTTCTGCACAATAAAAATTGAATAGCCTTAAACTATACTGTGTTGAACAGTAAAGCCTCTCCAAGCGAGAGGCTTTTTTGTTTGCTGTAAATTATTGAAATCCTGATTGCTCAGTGTTCAAAGCGGGCAATCCTGTTTCTTCCATCACGGCAAAAGAATAGCTGACGTCATTATTTGCACGCTTTTGGGCGCAGTGTTAAAATGAATAGTGAGATTTTTTTTGAATCGACTGAAGATGATTTGGATAACTATGCCCATTAAGCAAAATGTTTAATAGGACACTATAAAAGCTAAAGCGATCATCCGGTGTGTTAGATGCCGGCGGACACTTGCGCAGGGAGCGGTATAATTATGCTAGGAGTATTAAATAAAGTATTTGATCCGAATAAACGGGATTTGAAACGATTGGAAAAAGTAGCGGATCGTGTAGAGGCGTTGGCTTCAGATTTTGCAGCTTTGTCTGATGAAGCATTGCAAGCGAAAACAGAAGAATTTATAGGTCGCCATGCCAAAGGCGAAGCACTGAATGACTTGCTGCCTGAAGCTTTCGCAACTATTCGGGAAGCATCAAAGCGCGTGCTTGGACTTTACCCATTCCGTGTCCAGATTATGGGCGCTGTTTCCTTGCACGAAGGGAATATTTCAGAGATGAAGACAGGTGAAGGTAAGACTTTGACTTCCACACTGTCTGTTTACTTGAATGCTATCAGTAAAAAAGGGGTTCACGTGGTAACGGTCAACGAATACTTGGCCAGCCGTGATGCTTTGGAGATGGGCCAGCTTTATGAATGGCTTGGATTGTCTGTCGGCTTGAATTTAAACTCGTTGACCAAAGACGAAAAACGGGCAGCTTACCAGGCGGATGTCACTTATAGCACCAATAACGAACTGGGCTTTGACTACCTGCGGGACAATATGGTGCTCTACAAAGAAGACATGGTCCAGCGCCCATTAAATTACGCAGTAATCGATGAAGTCGATTCCATCTTGATCGATGAAGCGCGGACGCCTTTGATCATTTCTGGGCAGGCAGCTAAAGCGGCTCAATTGTATCAGCAGTCGAATGCTTTTGCGCGCCTATTGAGAAAAGATACAGATTATACGTACGATGAAACAACCAAAGGTGTCGTTCTGACGGAAGAAGGCATCGAGAAAGTCGAGAAAGCATTTGGCATCGATAACCTTTTCGATATCAGCCATGTTCGCTTGAACCACACAATCAATCAATCATTGAAGGCATACGTTACGATGCACAAAGATGTGGATTATGTGGTACAGGAAGGGGAAGTGGTCATTGTCGATCAGTTTACAGGCCGTCTGATGAAGGGGCGCCGGTATTCGGATGGTCTTCACCAGGCAATCGAAGCTAAAGAAGGCCTGGAAATCCAAAATGAATCGATGACAATGGCTACAATAACTTTCCAGAACTATTTCCGTATGTATGACAAGTTGTCTGGTATGACCGGTACAGCTAAGACTGAGGAAGAAGAATTCCGCAATATCTACAATATGTATGTCATTGTAATTCCGACGAATAAACCGATCATCCGTGAAGACCATGTTGATTTGATTTATTCCACAACTGCCGGTAAATACAAAGCAGTAGGAGATGACATTGCAGAGCGCAATGCCAAAGGCCAGCCGGTGCTGGTAGGTACTGTAGCGATCGAGACATCTGAAATCATTTCGGAGTATTTGACGAAAAAAGGCATCAAGCATTCCGTATTGAACGCGAAGAATCACGCGCACGAAGCGGAAATCATTTTAAATGCCGGCCAAAAAGGTTCTGTGACCATTGCCACCAATATGGCCGGACGAGGCACGGATATCAAGCTTGGTGAGGGTGTCATCGAAGCCGGCGGTCTGGCGGTCATTGGTACAGAGCGCCATGAATCCCGCCGCATTGACAATCAGCTGCGCGGACGTTCAGGCCGCCAGGGAGATCCGGGTGTCACTCAATTCTATCTGTCTCTTGAAGACGATTTGATGCGCCGATTCGGATCGGATGCCATGCGCAATATGATGGGCAAACTGGGAATGGATGATTCCCAGCCATTGCAATCGAAGATGGTGACGCGTTCTGTAGAATCAGCGCAAAAACGAGTGGAAGGCAATAACTTCGATGCTCGGAAACGTCTGCTTCAATACGACGATGTTCTTCGCCAACAGCGTGAAATCATCTATAAAGAACGTATGGAAGTTCTCGAAACTGAAAATATGCGTGCATTGGTTGAAAATATGATCAACAGTTCAATTGAGCGGATGGTCTACACGCATACTGTAGAGGAAAAGCAGGATGACTGGCACCTGAAAACACTGTCAGAACTAATTTCAGCAAACCTTCTTCCTGAAAACACAGTGACCGAAGCAGATCTTCAAGGGAAATCCCGGGAAGAGCTCATTGACTTCATTAAAGCCGCTGTTACTAAGCATTACGATGAAAAAGAGATTGAAATGACGCCTGACCGGATGCGCGAATTCGAAAAAGTCGTTCTTCTCCGTTCGATTGATACCAAGTGGATTGATCACATCGATGCGATGGATCAACTGCGCCAGGGGATCCATTTGCGTGCCTATGGACAAAACGATCCACTTCGTGAATACCAAAGCGAAGGCTTTGCAATGTTCGAGGCGATGGTAGAAGCCATTGAAGAAGATGTCGCGAAATATTCGATGAAGGCTGAAATACGCAACAACCTTGAACGTGAGGAAGTGGCGAAAGGCCAGGCAGTCAATCCGAAAGAAGACGGACCAGCTCCGAAAAAGAAAAAGGTTCCTGTCCGCAAAGATATGGAAGTCGGCCGCAATGATCTTTGCCCATGCGGCAGCGGCAAGAAATACAAAAATTGCCACGGAACAGCTTCATAAGAGCGTGTGAAAATACCGAAGAGCTTATGCTCTTCGGTGTTATTTTGAGGAGGAACATATAATGATGGAATTAGCAGACATTCGTAACCAGCTCGACAAATCAGCCAGTAAGCTGGCGGACTTTAGGGGGTCTCTTTGACTTAGAAAACAAAGAAGCCCGCATTCAGGAATTAGATGAAATGATGTTGGATCCAGCTTTTTGGAATGATCAGGATTCAGCACAAACGGTCATTACGGAATTAAATGGATTAAAGGAAATTGTGAATACTTATTACGGTTTCGTGGAAACGCAGGAAAGTATGGAAATGTCCTTGGAACTGTTAAGAGAAGAAGATGATGAGGATCTGCATGAAGACGTCGATAATGAAATGAAGGAATTCAATTCCAAGCTGGCGGATTATGAATTAACGATGCTGCTCAGCGAACCTTATGATAAGAACAATGCCATCTTGGAATTACATCCAGGTGCTGGTGGTACAGAATCACAGGACTGGTGTTCCATGTTATTGCGCATGTATACACGATGGGCGGAAAAGCGCGGCTTCAAGGTGGAGACGCTGGACTACCAGGCTGGCGATGAGGCTGGAGTCAAATCGGTTACGCTTGGAATTCGCGGCCATAATGCCTACGGGTACCTGAAAGCTGAAAAAGGGGTTCACCGCTTAGTCCGCATTTCGCCTTTCGATTCATCAGGGCGCCGTCATACTTCATTTGTTTCCTGCGAAGTGATGCCGGAATTCACAGGTGAGATTGAAATTGATATCCGCACTGAAGATTTAAAAATCGATACGTACCGGGCAAGTGGTGCGGGTGGACAGCATATCAACACTACGGATTCCGCTGTCCGTATCACGCACCTTCCAACAGGGGCTGTGGTGACGTGCCAGCAGGAACGTTCACAAATCAAGAACCGTGAAAAAGCGATGCAAATGTTGAAAGCGAAATTATATGCTTTAAAAATCGAAGAAGAAGAAGCACGCCTTCTTGAAATTCGTGGAGAACAAAAGGAAATTGGCTGGGGAAGCCAGATCCGTTCTTATGTATTCCATCCATATTCAATGGTTAAAGATCACCGAACCAATTATGAAACCGGTAATTTAGGCGCGGTCATGGACGGGGACATTGATGGATTTATCAACTCTCTCTTGCGTTCGAAAATGGATTAACAAAAATATGCAGAAAGTCCGAAAGCCTACCCGCTTTCGGGCTTTTTTTGCTGTCGAAAACTTTTTGATAAACAGTGGTTTTCCTGTGCTTACTGCTCAATTTCCGGCTCAACTCCTTCCTAGTAGGGTTCAGGCATCTCGTCTATTACATAGCGCCAATTTAAATTGTCAACACCTCATGCTGCTAAGGCAGAATTTTGCTTTACCTGGATGAAGTTCACAAAGCTTAGCGCCTTTGGTATACTCTGACAGGGTTTAACCGAACAGAAGAGAGAAGAGGAAGAAGAACAGATGACTAAAAAAAATCGACGTATCCGCAAAGATCCACATCCATTGCTGACCTTGTTCCTGGATTACGCTAGTGTAATCGTTGGATCAGCGATTGTGGCAATTTCCTTTAATGTGTTTTTATTGCCGAATGAAGTGGCTTCGGGAGGCGTAAGCGGCATCAGTACCATTTTGAAAGGATTATTCGAATGGAAGCCGGCTTTTGTTCAATGGGCTTTCAATATTCCATTGTTTATTGCAGGATTGATCTTACTGGGTAAGAATTTTGGGATTAAAACGGCTGTAGGGACAGTATTTTTGCCTTTTGTCGTATTTTTGACGGAATCGTGGGAGCCTTGGACCCAAGATCCTTTACTTGGCGCTTTATTCGGCGGGATTATGGTTGGGCTTGGGCTGGGCATCGTCTTCCGTGGGAAAGCATCTACAGGCGGAACAGACCTGGCTGCCCAAATCATCACGAAGTATACGGGCTTGACTCTTGGCACGAGTGTCGCAATGATTGACGGCTTTATCGTTTTGGCAGCAGCGCTGGTCTTCGATATTGAAAAAGGGCTATACGCTTTGATCGGATTATATGTTACGACGAAAACCATCGACTTGGTCCAAGTGGGATTCGGCCAATCGAAGCTGGTCTATATCATCACCAACAAGCAGATGGAAATCCGGGACGCCATTTACGAAGAAGTTGATCGCGGCGTGACGGAACTGACTGCGACCGGGGGCTATTCAGGGACGGAAAAGCCATTATTGATGGTGGTTATTCCTCAAACAGAATTTACGAGACTAAAACAACTGGTCAAATATATCGACCCTAGCGCTTTTGTAATCGTTTCAGATGCTTCTGAAGTTCTCGGCGAGGGTTTTAAAAGGCCATAACTTTGGTATACTCTAATATGTAGAAGAATTCATAAGAGGAGGTCACCAAATGAAAAAGCAATTGATGGCGATGCTGTTCGGTACGGCACTCATACTTGGCGCATGTGGCGGTGAAGAAACGACGGAACCTGTAGAAACTCCTGTAGAAGCGCCTGCAGATGGCGGAGGAGAAACAACGGCCGTTGATGCCGAGCAAGTGGTTCAACAAAATTGCATTTCCTGTCATGGTGAAAATCTGGAGGGTCAAGGAAACTTCCCGTCCTTGAATGACGTGGGATCCCGTTTATCACAA
Source organism: Planococcus sp. SE5232 (assembly GCF_050686535.1). Lineage (NCBI taxonomy): Bacteria > Bacillati > Bacillota > Bacilli > Caryophanales > Caryophanaceae > Planococcus > Planococcus sp. SE5232. The sequence continues at coordinate 1,218,138 of NZ_JBOGCP010000001.1, forward strand.
GAAGAGATCCTTTCTGTCATCGAAAATGGAAAAGGTGCAATGCCGGCTAATATCATTGAAGGCGATGAAGCGGTAGCGGTTGCAGAATACTTAGCGAACATGGAATAAACCTGCCGAACAGCAGGTTTATTTTTTTATGCTAAAATATAAGCGTTTTTAATACTTTTTTACACTTATAGAGGTATAATATGGGATTTTTTTAATAGATTACTATCTATAAAATTAAATTTTCTTATAGTTCAGATTATTCAATTTGAATTCCAAATGATACAGAAATGTAATAAAAATATATGTTTAAGGTGTTATAATAAGTTTGCTGCAAAATTCCAAGGAAATAATGTTGGCGTATGCCAATTAATATTAGGTGGGTAATAAAAATGATTCAAATGAAGAACGTCTACAAAAAGTATCCGAATGGAATTGTCGCCTTAAACGGTCTCAATGTTGAAATTGAGCAAGGGGAATTCGTATATATCGTAGGCCCGAGTGGTGCAGGTAAATCGACATTCATCAAAATGATGTATCGTGAAGAGCGTCCATCCTCAGGACAGATGTTCGTTGACGATATTGACATAGCAACATTAAAGAACCGGAAAGTCCCGATGCTGCGCCGCCAGATTGGCGTCGTATTTCAGGATTTTAAATTGCTGACGAAACTGAATGTCTATGAAAATGTAGCATTTGCGTTGGAAGTAATTGAAGAAAAGCCCGCGGCCATCAAAAAACGGGTCATGGAAGTGTTGGATCTGGTCGGGTTGAAACATAAAGCTAAAATGTTTCCGACGGAATTGTCCGGAGGCGAACAGCAACGTGTGTCCATCGCGCGATCTATCGTCAATATGCCGAAAGTGATGATTGCAGATGAGCCGACAGGAAATCTGGATCCTGAAACAGCCTGGGATATCATGAACCTGTTCGAACGCATCAACAAAGCAGGTACGACGATTATTATGGCAACACACAATCAGCAAATCGTGAATACACGGCGACATCGTGTAATTGCAATAGAGGGCGGCTTAATTGTCCGTGATGTAGCTGGAGGTGACTACGGTTATGAAGGCTAGAACGATGATGCGCCATTTCAAGGAAAGTTTCAAAAGCATTGGCCGCAACAGCTGGATGACTTTCGCGTCTGTAAGCGCAGTGACGGTAACGCTATTGTTGGTCGGTGTATTTGTTCTTATTATGATGAACCTGAACAAAGTGGCCGACGATCTCGAAAATGATGTTGAAATTAAAGTATTTGTTTCCTTAGATGCTACAGAAGAGACAATAGAGGATCTGGAATCTCAGATTGTCAAAATGCCTGGTGTAGAATCTACTGATTTTTCGACAAAAGAAGAAGAACTGACCGACTTGGTCCTTGATTTCGGGGATGAGTTGAGTTTATTCGAACAAAGCAATCCATTGTTCGATGTTTTTTATGTAAAAGCACTTGATCCACAGCAAACTGAAGCAGTAGCAACCGAGATTGCGGCTTTAGAAAGTATAGAGGACGTCAAATACGGTGAAGGCAAGATAGAGAAGCTCTTTAACTTTTTGAATGCCGGACGGAACGTCGGACTGATTTTAATCCTGGCGCTGTTGTTCACTGCTATGTTCCTTATTTCAAATACGATTCGAATCACGATTGTCGCAAGACGCCGTGAAATCGAAATCATGAAATTAGTAGGTGCTACAAACTGGTTCGTGCGTATTCCGTTCATTTTGGAAGGCATGTGGCTTGGAATCTTAGGCTCACTCATTCCGATTGGCCTGGTAGCATTGCTTTACAAAAAAATAACTGAATTTGCACACCCCCGTTTAAGTGGTGAACTCTTCCAGCTATTGGAGTTCACCCCATTCATCTACCAGGTAAGTGCCTTGATCTTATTGATGGGCGTATTTATCGGTATCTGGGGAAGCTTTATGTCAATCAGAAAATTTTTGCGTGTGTAATTATAGATATAAGAACGGTCTGCAGGTATTATAAAGAGACTCCAGACCGTTTGAATGGTATAGCTTAAACTAGAGATAGATAGAAAAAGAGCGTAAAGCCGAAAGGGGATCACAAACTTGAACTCAAAGTCGAAATGGTTGTTGACTGGTGTTTCATCCGTATTATCGCTTACCTTGTTGATTCCAACAGCAAACGCTGATACTTTAAGTGAATTGCAGCAAGAGCAGCAAAAAATAGAACAAAAAGAAAATGAATTGAATTCTGGAATCAGTGAAAAATCCACTGAAATGAATCAAAACCAATCCACACTGGAAAGCATCATGGCTAAAATCCAGGAGCTGGAGAACCAAATGCAGGAAACCCAGTCAAAAATCAATGGAGTTCAAGGTGAAATTGATCAGACAATTGTTGAAATCGATGACCTGAGAAAATCCATTGAAGAACTGGAAAGAAAAATTGCTGAACGGACAGAGTTGCTTCAAGAACGTGCACGTGCCATCCAATTGAGCGGCGGCTCTGTGGATTACATAGACGTATTGCTGGGTGCAAACAGCTTTGTTGATTTCATTGACCGTTTTTCGGCAGTGAACACCTTGATTGATGCAGATCGCGAAATCATGAACGAACAAGCTGAAGATAAAAAGCTTTTAGGTGAACAAAAAGCACAAGTTGAGACAAAGCTTGCAGAGCAGGAACAACGCCGTGCAGAACTTGTTGACCTCAAGAAATCATTAGACGGGCAGAAAGCTGAACAAGCTGGCCATGTGAAAGACCTGAAAGCTGAACAGGAGCGTTTAGCAAAAGAAAAGACCACACTTGTCCAGCAACGCGAAGAAGCGATTGACGTAAGTGCGGAACTTGAAACAAAAATTGCCAACGAACAAGCGCGGCTTGCGGAATTGGCAAGAAAAGCTGAAGAAGAGCGCTTGCGTAAGTTAGCTGCAGAACGCGCCGCAGCAGAAAAAGCCGCAGCAGAAAAAGCGGCAGCTGAACGAGCAGCGGCAGAACGAGCGGCAGCTGAACGCGCCGCTGAAGACAAGGCAAAGGCAGCTTCGCAAAAAGCGGCCAGCAAGCCTGAAGCACCAAGTGCTCCTGTTGCCGCTGCGCCGGCACCAGCATACAGCGCGCCAGCACCGGCAGTTTCTGTGAATGCAAGTTCTGGTTTTATCCGTCCGGCAGCCGGACGTTTTACTTCTAAATTCGGCTGGCGCGATATCGGTTCTGGTCCGGAGTTTCACCAGGGCGTAGATATTGCCAACAGCAAAGGCACCACGATCGTGGCAGCTGCAAACGGATTTGTATCCTACGCCGGTTCAATGGGCGGCTACGGCAACGTAGTCATCATCACCCATTCGATAAATGGCCAAACGCATGCAACTGTGTACGCTCATCTGAATTCGATTGGCGTGTCAGTTGGACAGCAGGTTTCACAAGGACAAAACATAGGTGGAATGGGGAATACCGGAAGATCATTCGGCGATCACCTGCATTTCGAAATCCATGTTGGACCTTGGAACGGCGGACGCACAAATGCCGTGAATCCAGCCAGCTATGTTTCATTATAAGTTTAGGACAGCCGGCATCTAATGTCGGCTGTTTTTTTAAATCCCTGTTATTCTGTCACATTTTTTAGCAATCTTAGTGGAACAAACTGTCCAATTTATCGTATGATGAAAGTTGAATGGAGTGAATAACAGATGCCTAAAAAGATAATCGGCTTATTGGTGCTTGCTGTTATGGTGGCGCTCGTCATCATCGGTGCTGTTCAGAATAATATAGCGGAATCCGAAGCACTGGATAACATGGCTCTTGGCAGCGATGTGGATTTTTTGCCGACAGATGAAGGGTTGGCTATAGGAGAAAAAGCTCCGGATTTTCAGTTGACTACCTTGGATGGCGAAAAAGTTAAGCTTTCGGATTATCAAGGAAAAAAAGTAATGCTGAATTTCTGGGCAACCTGGTGTCCTCCGTGCCGAGCGGAAATGCCGCATATGCAAACTTATTATGACGAACAGGCTGAAGATGAAAATGTTGTAATCCTGGCAGTCAATTTAACGACTAAAGATAAAGGCCTTGGGAAAATTGAGGAGTTTGTTGAAGAATTCGGATTGGAATTTCCGATTCCGATGGATGAAAATGGCGATATAGGTTCGACTTATCAAGCGGCATCCATCCCGACCTCTTATATGATCGATACGAATGGGCACATCCAAAATAAAGTGGTAGGCCCCATGGACGAACCCATGATGGAAAAACTAATTGCAGAATTGGAATAGGAGATGGACTAATGGCGTCAATTGAAACGAAATCAGTGCACACAGCGACGATGAAGGAACGGACGATCCAATCGAAAGTTATGCCGCTTTACCAGACTTCCGCATTTTCTTTTTCTTCTCTGGAAGAACTTGAAGGCTATTATGAAGGAAATGGCACCTACCTGTATTCACGCACAGCCAATCCGAATACCGATGCACTTGGACAAACTGTAGCTGATTTGGAGCTTGCACCGAAAGGCGTTTCGGCATCTTCAGGAACATCGGCGATTCTTGCCGGAATCCTGTCGGTTGTTAAAACAGGCGATCATGTTCTTGCCGCGCAGGATGTGTATGGTGGAACATTTCATTTATTGAAGGAAGAACTTGTCCTCATGGGAATCCAAGTTCATTTTGCCGATTTCTCGAATATCAGCAAAATCGAGCAAATCCTGATTGATACTCCCGAAATCAAGTTGATATTCAGTGAATCGATCACCAATCCGTTTTTGCGTCTGGAAGATATCGAAGTTCTTTGCCAGTTGAAGCAGCATTACGATGTCCGGGTCATGATCGACAACACCTTCGCTACACCTTATACAATGACACCTTATTCGCTTGGCGCGGATTTAGTTGCTCACAGTGCGACCAAGTACCTTGGAGGCCACAGCGACGTCACTGCCGGTGTTTTGGTAGGGGACGCGGAGCTGATCGGCATTGCAGAGAAACGTGTCGTGAATTTGGGGTTGAATTTAAGTCCTTTCGAAGCTTGGCTGACAATCCGCGGCATTAAGACGCTGGCTCTTCGAATGAAGACACAAACAGAAAATGCGCAGGCGATCGCTGCATTTCTGGAAGACAAGGCACGTGTCTGGTATCCAGGCGTAGGGGCGATCGTATCTTTCGAATTGCCGGAAACAGTTGATGTGTCGAAGTTCTTTTCCTCACTTGGCTGGATAAAAATTGTACCGACTCTGGCAGGCGTGGAAACCACAGTTTCGTATCCATACGGAACTTCCCACAGAGCGCTGTCAGCGGAAGAAAAAGAACGAATCGGCGTAACTCGCCGAGTAATCCGGCTGTCTGCTGGAATTGAAGGAACTGAAGATATTTTGGAGCAATTGGGCTCAGCGTTCATTTAACTGAAAAAGAAATGCAGAAAGCCGGTTTTCTTTGTTACAATGAGAGATAGCGTCAATTGCCGGTGATAGGATGGTGTAAGTATAGTGATAATGGATTTAATGTTAGCGATTGGTAGATTTTTTGTAAATCCGGTTTTATACATAGCATTGCTTGCTGCAGTGCTGTTGGGATATTATCGAGTAAAGAAGGAACGAAGAATATTCAGGATTCGGATTGTTTATGGCTTGACCGAATTCAAACGGCTGTTGAAAGATGGCTGGTTGTACGCCCTTGTCTTTTCTGTGCTTTTTGCCGGAATCGGATTGGTTGTACCGGTGGATTGGCTGATTGCTTTGAGCATCGTCTCCATTCTTTTGATGGCTACGACTTTTTATCAGGCAGGGTCATTTGTCTACTTGGCTGCAGCAGCAGTGGGCCTCAGTTGGTTAGTTAATGCCAATGGCTGGTCATTGAATTTTGGCTTATTTGAATTCGAAGGTACGGCCTTTGCTTATGAATGGCTTGTTCCTGTCGCACTTATTGCAGGGGCGCTGGTCTTCGCAGAAGGAAAAATGATCAACAAAGCAGCGGCAGACGCTGCTTCACCCCGTTTGCATAAATCGGGACGCGGCCTTAAAGCCGCAGCTTATCTATCGAAACGTTTATGGCTATTGCCGATTCTATTGGTAGTGCCAGGTACGGTGATTGATTCGTATGCACCCTACTGGCCTCAGTTGCCGATTGGTGAAACCAGCTTTTCGCTGATTCTTTTCCCATTCGTCTTCGGATTCCTGGGACGTTCGCAGCGGACATTGCCGGTATATCTTTATCCGTTGGTCGGTAAAGCCGTTTCCACTTTAGGGATCGGCATCATTGTTGTCGGATTGGCCGCGTTATTATGGCAGCCGCTGGCAGCTGTTGCACTCGCAGCCGGAGTGATCGGACGCATCGCCATCACAATCCATTTCGCATTGAAGGAACGCAGCGGCAATTATGCTGTAACACCGCAGTCCCAAGGCGTTATGATTGTCGATGTTTTGCCGGGGTCTCCTGCCGATAAGATGGGCTTGCTGCGCGGCGAAGTGATCCGCAAAGTAAATGGCATCGCCATTTCAAATGAATCGGAGCTGTATGAAGCGATTCAGGTCAACGCCGCCCACTGCCGCTTGGAAGTTTTGGACCATAACCTGGAAGTGCGTTTGCGCCAACATGTTATTTTCCGTCATGACCATCATCGCCTGGGATTATTAGTGGTCAATTAAGGAGCTAACTAAATGGAATCAATGATAACGAAATTTTTCCTGTCTCTTTTGGTGCCGGGACTGCTCGTCATTTTGTTTACGAGAGTCACGTTCAACCACATTGTTGCATTGATTTTGACTGTGGCACTTATGGCGGCAGCAGTTTATGCGGGTTATACCCATACATGGCTGCTGTTCATCGCCAATGCGGCATCTCTTACTGTCGGATTCTGGTATTCCACTAATATGTTCAATCGCAGAAAAAAAGCCGAAGCTCATGAAAATGAGTAACGGCTTTTTTTGTGCAATTTTATATGAATATGCTGTAAATTGCCAGCACTGCGATGGAACCAAGGACGACAATCATAACATTCGCACCTGTAAAGGCGATTCCGAATGCAGCAATGGCACCGATGATCCCAAACCAAATATTTTCCTGGATAAAAAAGATAGCAGGGAAAATCAACGCACCCAACACGGCATATGGGATATTGCGTAAAATGTTTTGAACCGATTCAGGCAGTTCCCTGCCTTCCAGAAAAGTCAGCGGAATGGCGCGGGGAATATAAGTCACAACCGCCATGCCGAGTATCATCCACCAATACCATGCCCCCATTATTCTTTCACCTCTTTCCGGGAAACCCATTCAATGAAAATGGCAGATGCCAAAGTCGAGACCATGATGGCCCAGCCTGTGGACAGCCATTCTGTAAAATAGAAGAAGGAATTGACCAAGCCTGCAATAAGGGCCAAGCTGATTACTTTGCGATTACCGCGCATCGAAGGCACCAATAATCCGACGAACATAGCGTAAAGGGCAATCGACATGGAGGCCTGTAGGAATTGTGGCAAATTGGCGCCGATCAGGTGGCCGATTGCAGTGAAGATGATCCAGCTTCCATAAGCGATGAGGATGACTCCGGCAGCGAAAGCGGTACTTAATTTATTGCCTTTTTGTGTGGCTAATACAGAAAATGATTCATCTGTGATGCCAAAAGCATAGAGAGCTTTTTTCCACCGGTCATCTGGCTGCATCTTTTCATTGAGCGCAGCCGTCATTAGAAAATGCCGAATGTTGACGATAAAGGTATTCAGAACGATCACAGCTGGGGCTACCCCAGCTGTGATGAGAGAAAGGGAAATATATTGTGCAGCTCCTGCAAAAACAAATATGCTCATCGCTGTTGCTTCCCATAGCGACAAGCCGGTTGTCTTGGCCAATAGACCAAATGTCAATGCTATTGGAAAATAGCCGATTGCTATACTGGTTCCAGCCTTTATCCCAGCAGCAAACTCACGTCTATCCATTTTTCTCGCTCCTTATGTATAAGTATTTCCTTTTCCAAACTCATTGAAAGAGTGTAAAGTAATTATAATAGCATATCATAAAAGCTTTTAATTTATTATCAGCATTTTAAAAATTTGGTACTTAAAAGGAATGAGCTTATGTCGGATTTTTTTTCCATGGAGAATATTGTTGAATTGACACAATCCTACCGGGCTTTTGGTCCGGTAATCGGCTTCCTTTTACCTTTCATTGAAGCGTTCCTGCCGTTTTTGCCCTTGTTTGTCTTTGTATTCGCCAATGCAACAGCTTATGGATTATGGTTTGGTTTCCTATTGTCGTGGGGAGGTTCTGTTGTAGGTGCTTATGCAGTGTTCCTATTGATCCGCAAATACGGAAGGGCACGTTTCATGAACTTTATGACGAGGCATGAAAAAGTGCAAAAACTCATTCATTGGGTGGAGCGGAACGGGTTTGGACCGCTGTTCCTGTTGTTGTGCCTTCCCTTTACGCCGTCTGCTCTGGTCAACCTCGTAGCTGGCCTATCAAACATCCGCAGATATTATTATCTGCTGACGGTCATGGCCGGGAAATTTGTCATGGTCTTCACGATTTCATTTGTCGGTTATGACCTGCGTGCTCTTTTTACCCAGCCGGTTCGGACTGCCGTTGTCATCCTTGTCATTATTCTATTGTATATAATCGGTAAAATTCTTGAAAAACGATTAAATAAAAAAGTGGAAGCTGAATATCGTCTGGCAAATGAAGAGCGTAAAAAGCAGAAGCAATAAATGGTTTTGGTGTTGGCAATCATCTTGGGATAGTCGTATAATTAGAACAAACGTTCTTATTTGAGGGAGTGATCATGTGTCTTTACGCATTGTATATGGTAGGGCGGGAGCAGGGAAAACCCGTTTTGTCCAAGATGAAATAGTGGAGGAATTAAAACGGCAGGCGGATGGGGATCCTATTTTTCTTATCGTGCCGGATCAGATGTCGTTTTCTACCGAATATCGCCTTTCTGCTGCATATGGCATGAATGGCATGATTCGGGCGCAGGCAGTCACCTTTAAACGGCTTGCCTGGCGCGTGCTGCAGGAAGTGGGGGGGATCAGCAGGAAAGAAGTGGATACCTTCGGTTACCGGATGCTGATCCGCAGTCTGTTGGAAGAACATCGGGAAGAATTCCAATTGTTCCGCAGAGCTGCCGGCAAAAGGGGATTTACCGACCAAATAGAACAATTGGTGAAGGAATTTGCCCGCTATTGTGTGGATTGCGGAGAATTCAGTTCAATCCGCTCTTCATTAACTGAAGTGGGAGCGCCGAAAACGCTGTTGGATAAAGCGGAAGATCTGGAAATGATCCTGACAGAGATTGAAAACCGTTTAGGAAAAGTGTTCGTAGATTCCGAAGGCCACCTGGCTTTGCTGAGCGAAAAAATACCATATTCGGAACTGATCAAATCATCCACGATCTATATCGATGGTTTTGTAACGTTTACGGCAAGAGAATATGAAATTCTATTTGAATTGATGAAACACGCCAAATCTGTGACCATTGCCTTGCCGATGGATAAAGAGACGGATCCGAACGACGAGCAGGCACTGTTCTATCAGTCTGCCAATACCGCCCGCCGATTAAGCGAACAGGCTGCAAAAGAGGGTGTCGAAATTGATGGTGCTGTGCATCTTTTTGTACCGCGCAGATTTTCTCATCCTGAACTGGAGCACATCGAACGGCATTTTGATGATTATCCGACCAGAAAGATTCAAGGCCAGGGCCGTGTATCCCTTGTTGAAGCATCGAACAGGAGAGCAGAAATGCACGCAGTGGCAAGGAGGATCAGAGACCAAGCCAGAAAAGGCTTTCGGTACAATGAAATGGCCATTCTGTACAGACAGCCTGAAATCTATGATGAACTGATCAACACTATTTTTCCACAGTATGAAATCCCTTATTTCATCAGCCAGAAAAAGTCGATGCTGCATCACCCGTTGATTGAATTCAGCCGTTCGGTTCTTGAAGCGACCGTCTCCAATTATTCTTATGAATCCATTTTCCGGGCGGTTAAAACAGATTTGTTCTTTCCGCAGGGACCGGCTACAAAATGGCGGGAACGAAGCGATCTGCTGGAGAACTTTGTCATTGCCAATGGCATTTACGGGGAACGTTGGTTTGAAGAGAAGCGCTGGTTCTATAAGAAATACCGGGGTCTGGAATTTCATACATCCATCCAAACGGATGAAGAACTGGCGGCTCAAATGGAGCTTCATGCGGTCCGCGATCTAATCAGAGAGCCTTTAGCGCAGTTAAAGGAACAGCTGAAGCTCAGCAAAACAGGTAGGGATATCGCAGAAGCTCTCTTTCTGTTTATAGAAAAGATGGACGTTTATGCGAAAATCCAGGATTTGAAAGAACGGGAAGAAAGCGAGCATCGTTTACTGGCAGCTACTGAACACGAACAGGCATGGAATCAGTGGATCGGAGTGCTGGATCAGTTTGTCTTGATGTTCGGAGATAAGGAAATCGACTTGGCGACAGCAGTCAAAATCCTTGACGAAGGGTTTGAAACGCTTGAATTTTCACGGATTCCGCCTTCTCTTGATCAGGTCACGGTCTCTAAAATCGATTTGGCGCGTCTGATGGATATCAAGTCGGTGTTTGTCATCGGCGCCAATGACGGCGTATTGCCGAAGCGCATCGAGCAGGAAGGGCTTTTGACTGATACGGACCGCGAGTGGTTTGCGCAGGTCGGATTTGAGCTGGCGCCTACTTCGAAAATGCGTCTGATGGATGAGACTTATATGGTTTACCGTGCCTTTACGTCGGCGTCCGATCTGTTGACGGTCTCGTACCCGATTGCAGATGAAGAAGGAAAAGCTTTGCTGCCTTCCCTCTATATCCAGAAGTTGAAGGATATGCTGTCGATTGACACCGTTCCGGCAGTCATCGATCCCGAAGAGCTTTTGGATGTTTCTCCAATGGCTTATATTTCACACCCGAGGGCAAGTCTGGCTTATTTGACTTCACAGATCCGTGGCGGAAAATTGTCAGCTGAATGGCGTGCTGTCTTGAACTATTATGAGGAAGATCCGTTGTGGTCTTCGGTCATAAAACGAATTTTAGCGCCGATCAAACCGAATATAGCGGATCCACTGCGAGAAGACATCGCCGAACCTTTATATGGTACGCCGATCTCGTCCAGCGTATCGCGGGTTGAAACCTATTACGGCTGTCCGTTTGCGCATTATGCAGCATATGGGCTGCGCCTTGAAGAACGCAGCCATTACAAACTGGCTGCTCCCGCTATGGGGGATCTTTTCCATGCGGCAATTAAGTGGATCTCGGACGAAGTCCTAAGGCTTGGGGTCTCCTGGTCATCGCTGACCCGGACACAATGCCAAAACTTAGCGAAAGAAGCGATTGAGCAGCTATCGCCTTATTTCGTCAACCATATCCTGATCAGTTCCCATCGCTATCGCTATATCCAGCATAAATTGGAAGGCATCATCCGGCAGACAGCATTTATGCTCAGCAAGCATGCCAAAGTATCTGGATTTGTGCCGGTTGCGCTGGAGGTTGGATTCGGTCCGCAAGAAACGATTCCACCCCTCGATATTCCTTTGAAAAACGGACGCAAAATGAATGTCCGGGGCCGGATCGACCGTATCGATTCGACTGAAATCCATGGCAAACCGTATTTGCGTGTCGTCGATTACAAATCGTCCAAACAAGGGCTCGACCTCAGCAATGTCTATCATGGCCTGTCTTTGCAAACTTTCACATATCTCGATGTGGCACTGACACATTCCGAACGGTGGCTTGGAGATGAAGCAGAACCCGCTGGTGTATTGTATTTCCATATGCATAATCCGATGTTGAAATTGACGAAGCTCATGACAACAGAAGAACTCGAAGAAGAAATGGCCAAATCTTTTAAAATGAACGGTTTGGTCGTCGAAGATCCGGAAGTGATTCAGGCGATGGATGATGGGATTGACGGCTATTCCAATGTCATACCCGTAAGGCTCAATAAAAGCGGTGAAGTGTCCGCTTCCCAGTCGAAAACAGTTGCTAAAGAGGATATGCATGCCATCCGCCAATATGTCCGCAGTAAGCATCAACAGGCCGGTAATGGCATATTGGATGGCAACACGAGCATCACCCCTTATAAGGTCAAAGAAGACACGCCATGCCAATTCTGTTCCTATCGCTCTGTCTGCCAGTTCGACCCAGCGGACCCAACACAGACTTATCGGAAATTACCGGCATTATCGCCGGACAAAGCAGTAGAGTTGATCAGAAAGGAGACCGCTGAAGATGATACCGATAAAACCGACTGATGCCACATGGACGGATGAACAATGGCTGGCAATTTGGGCAACAGGACAGGACATGCTTGTTTCAGCAGCAGCCGGTTCAGGAAAAACGGCTGTCCTGATCAATCGGATGATTGAAAAGGTGCTGGCCGAGGAAGATCCCATTTCAGTGGACGAACTTTTGGTCGTTACTTTCACCAATGCCTCAGCTGCTGAAATGCGCCACCGCATGTCGAATGCATTAGAAAAAGCTGTTGCAGAAAACCCTGATTCAACCCATTTGCGTAAGCAATTGCGGCTAATCAATAAAGCACAAATTTCCACATTGCATTCATTTTGCCTGCAGGTGGTGAAACAATATGCCTATTTGCTTGAAATTGATCCAGGGTTCCGGATTGCAGGAGAGACAGAAGCGGCTTTGCTGCGGGATGATGTCCTGGAAGCTGTTCTTGAAACGGCTTATGAGGGGGAAGGGGCTGAGGCAGTATATAGGTTGGCGGACAGTTTTACTTCCGACCGCAGCGACCAGGCGATGGAGGTACTGCTTAGCAAGCTCTATGATTATTCGCGTGTCCATCCTGATCCTGTAGACTGGCTGCAGCAAGTACCTGCATTATACGAGGTGCCGAAATCAGCCAGCATCGATGAATTGCCGTTTACCGGTGACTTGAAACTAACGATACGTCATGCATTAGAAGAAGCGCTGCAGCTGACGCAGGAGGGACTGCAATTGGCTTTACAGCCGGATGGCCCCGCTCTCCTGGAAAATACCTTCAAGACAGACACAGAAGTGATCCAATCGGCTCTTTCTGCTTTAGAGACTTCTTGGGACAGCCTTTATGCTTTTTCAAAGTCCTTCAAATTCGAAAAAGCGGCCAGTATCAAGAAAGATTCTTGTGACCCTGCAGTTGCAGACGAAGCGAAAGCGATGCGCAATGAAGTGAAGAAAATCGTCAACGGCCTGTTCGATGCCTATTTTACGAGGTCGCCTAAACGCCTACTCGACGAAATGCGTGAAATGGCGCCTTTGATGAAAACCTTAGTGGAACTGACGCAGCTTTTTGCGGATCAATACAAAGCCCTCAAGATCGACCGGGCACTGGTTGATTTCTCTGACTTGGAGCATTATGCACTTGAAATCTTATCGGATGATGGCAAACCATCGGCCATTGCAAAAGAATACCAGGATCGTTTCAAGGAAGTGCTGGTGGATGAATACCAGGACACCAATCTGCTGCAGGAAACCATTTTGAATTTAGTGAAGTCAGGAGCTGAACAAGACGGCAATCTGTTTATGGTGGGCGACGTCAAACAATCGATCTACCGATTCAGGCTCGCTGAACCGATGCTATTCCTGGGGAAATATTCCCGTTTTCGCCACGATGCAAAAGATGCTGGGCTGCGCATCGATTTGAATGCGAATTTCAGGAGCCGTAAGGAAATATTGGATGGCACCAATTATATATTCTCGCAGATCATGGGAGAGCGGGTCGGGGAAATCGACTATGACGAAGCAGCGGCGCTAAAAGCGAAAGCACCTTATCCCGAGCAGCAGGTACCGATTGAACTGGCTCTGATCCATGAACCGGAAACAGAAGAGGAAGTTATGGATGAGGACCTGGTGAAATCGCAGTGGGAAGCGCGTTATATCGCAAAAAAAATCAAAGAGATGATGGACCAGGAAATGGTCGTCAATGACCCCTGGACCCAGCAGCAACGAAAACTTGAATACCGGGATATCGTTGTTTTGATGCGCTCCATGACTTGGTCTGGAGACTTTGTGGACGAATTTAAAATGGCGGGGATTCCTTTATACGCTGAATTGACAGGCGGCTACTTTGACGCACTCGAAGTAATGATCATGCTCAATACACTGCGCGTCATCGACAATCCATATCAGGACATTCCGCTTGCTTCTGTTTTGCGAGCACCGTTCATCGGCTTGAAAGAGAATGAGTTGGCCGAGATCCGCTTAGCTGCGCCTCAGGCTTCGTTTTATGAAGCGCTGAAAACCTTCATGCGCGCCGGTACAGGAATTGATCGTGGCACAGCGGTGAAGCTTCAACGCTTTATCATTCAGCTGGAAGGGTGGCGCAACCAGGCCCGCAGAGGCTCTTTGGCGGAATTGATCTGGCAGGTTTACCTGGATACGAACTATTACGAGATGGCAGGCGCCATGACCAATGGCAAGCAGCGCCAGGCCAATTTGCGTGCGTTGCATGACCGGGCGTTGGAATATGAGAAAACCTCTTTCCGCGGGCTGTTCCGCTTTTTGCGCTTCATTGATCGCATGCGCGAACGTGGGGATGATTTGGGTACAGCGAAATCGCTCAGCGAAAAAGAAAATGTCGTTCGGCTCATGACAGTCCACAAGTCGAAGGGACTTGAGTTTCCAGTAGTATTCTTTGCCGGTACAGGCCGCTCTTTCAATGAAATGGATTTCAGAAAATCCTACCTGTTCGATCAGGATTATGGATTGGCTGTTAAGGCGGTCAATCCCGATACGCGGATTGAATATACATCCTTGCCGTTCCTTGCGGTCAGAGAAATGAAGCAGCTGCAGATGAAAGCGGAAGAAATGCGGGTTTTGTATGTAGCGATGACACGGGCAAAAGAGCGTCTGTATTTGACGGCTTCCGTTAAGGAAATCGATAAGCTTTTTGAAAAATGGAAAGTCGGTACACAAGATGTCCGGCTGCCCGATTTCATGCGGTCACGTGCAAAAGGTTATTTGGACTGGATTGGCCCCGCTCTTGCCAGACATCCGGATGCTGCTGAACAATTGAATGTCAATGGCAATGTTCTTGATCATTCCTCCCGCTTCCATATTGAAATTATTGAGTCCCAGTCATTGCTCCCAGGAGTTGTGAATTTGGAAGAGCTGCTGGAAGGCGATGATTCCAATGAAAATTATCAGCAGCTGGTCAATGATCGCTTCAACTATCAATATCCGCACCAAAAAGCGGTTGAGAAACGTTCTAAGCAGTCTGTGACGGAAATGAAACGGCTGCAGATGCTGCAGCGTCTGGATGAGCCAGAATCCTTTATCCAAACGGCAAAGCCCGAAAGAACAGTGTTGTTGCACCGTCCTGATTTCATGATGGACAAACGCTTGTCAGCGGCCGATGTCGGTACTGCTGTCCATGCGGTCATGCAGCACATTCCATTGGATCGCACAATGGATGCCGCTGAAATAAAAGAGTTCATCGAAACGCTGGTCGGGATGGAGATCCTTTCGCCCGACGAGGGAAAAGCGGTGAAGATCGAAGAACTGGAAAGATTTTATGAAAGCGATACTGCTGCACGTCTTCGTTCGGCGAAAAACATCAAACGGGAAGTTCCTTTTACTTACGCAAAAGCGGATGAGGACGGAGACCATCAGATTATCCAGGGAATCGTCGATTGCCTCTTTGAAGAACAGGACGGTTGGGTTCTGCTGGATTACAAGACCGATCGGATATCGCACATAAGCGATGTCAATACGGAGATGGCCGAGCGATATGGCGTTCAGTTGACCGTCTATCAGGAAGCGGTTGAATCGATCCTCAGAATCCCGATCAAGGAGCGTCTGCTGTATTTGTTTGCAGCAAGCCAAGAAGTGACTATTTAGGAGGATTATTTTGAACTTACAGCCCGTTTCACTAAATGAACGAGTAAAAGCGATTGATTTGATGAGAGGTTTTTCGCTTTTTGGCATATTGATCATCAATATGCTGACTTTCCATTCCCCATTTTTGTATATCGATCCATACAAATGGTTCAATGGAACGTTGAATGAAGGAATATACCGGTTTATCGATATATTCATACAGGCAAGCTTCTACCCCTTATTTGCCATGTTATTTGGCTATGGGTTGGCGATGCAATACATGCGTGCAGAAGCCAGCAAGCGCCCCTTTATGCCCTTAGCCGTCAAACGCCTGGTGATCTTGTTGGTGTTCGGTATCCTTCATGCCTTTTTGATCTGGTATGGAGATATTCTGATCACCTATGCCATCATGGGATTCCTTCTGATCTTCATGATTCGGCTGCCTTCAGGTTGGTTGATGGGTTTTGCGGCCATCATCTATACGATTCCACATCTCCTGCTGCTCGGCATCATGTTTATAGCGGCTGCAGCGGATCCGAATATTTATGTGGGGTACATGGAAATTGAAAGCTCGATTCAAGCTTACCAATCGGGAAGCTTTGCAGAAATCTTCAGCCAGCGATTGGCTGATTGGACTTATAGCAATAACTTGGCCAATTACATCATCTTGATCGCGACAATTCTGCCATTTCTGATGGTCGGAGCGGCGGCGGCAAAATGGCGGCTGATTGAACGGACCCAGGAAAAGCACAAGCTGTGGTTGGCCCTGGCCATTGGACCCTTGCTGATCGGTTTATTGTTGAAATCCGGCCCCATCCTATTTGAGCCAAATTACGCGTTTGTCTATTTGCAGGATATTTTTGGAGGCCCGCTTCTTGCTGTCAGCTATGCAGCGATCATCGCACTGCTCGCACAAAAAACAATCGTGCAGAAGTTATTTTCTCCGGTCGCCAAAGTAGGGCAGATGTCTCTGACGACATATATTACACAATCCATTTTAGCGACGACGATCTATTATTCTTACGGCTTCGGTCTATATGGACAGGTTGACTTGTTGACTGGAACATTGATCGCCATCGGTATTTTCGTGGTTCAGCTGATTTTCGCAGAACTTTGGTTCGAAAAATTCACCCGGGGACCGCTTGAAATGGTTTGGAGAAAATGGACATACGGAAATAATTTCGAAAAAACTAACAATTCAAAACGCTGAATGTGTATAATGAATTCAATCAAAGAAAAGGAGTGTTTGACGAATGAAGCTGTTATCATTTCGCTACGAAGGAAAAGAAGGATTTGGACCGAAAGTTAAGAAGGAAGAAGCTGTATGGGATCTGATTGCCATTCAACAGCAGTTGCAGGTCTTACCCGAGTTTCCTGAGAAATTGGTGGAAGGAATTCCGCAAGGCATGGAATTTGTTGAACAAATTCGTAAATTGACGGAAGCTGCTGTCCAATCTGACCGCTCTAAAGAATTCAAACACTCTTTTTCAGAAATTGAATGGTTAGCTCCCATTTCAAGAACACCCAAAAATATTATCTGCATCGGAAAGAATTATGCAGACCATGCAAAAGAAATGGGCAGTGAAGCTCCTGTAGATCTAGTGGTATTCACGAAGTCGCCTACCTGCATTTCTGCAGATGGTGAGACCGTTTCTGTCCATGCTGATTTAACCGATTCCTATGATTACGAAGGGGAACTTGCTGTTATCATTGGAAAAGCAGGCCATAAGATCCCGAAACAAATGGCTTATGACTATGTTTTCGGTTATACGATCGCTAATGATTTGACTGCCCGCGATATACAGGACAAGCATCAACAGTATTTTCTTGGGAAAAGCTTCCCGGGTTCATGTCCTTTAGGACCATACATCGTCACCAAAGACGAAATTCCACAGTCGCAGAATTTGTCGATCGTCACAAAAGTGAATGATGAAGTTCGCCAGAATGGCAATACAGAAAACATGATCCGCCGTGTGGACGAACTTGTAGCGGAAGTCTCGAAGTATGTGGCATTGGAGCCCGGTGATGTTCTGCTGACCGGAACTCCAGCTGGAGTCGGTAAAGGCTTCAATCCGCCGAAATTCCTGAAGGCGGGAGACACCGTCAAAGTCTCAATCGAATCGATCGGAACGCTCGTCACACATTTGTCATAAGATCTGAGCCCTTTTACTCGTCCGGTTTGTGATAAACTGGAAAGGACTTTATTAGAAGAGGTGAGATTTTGGACATTTTTACACAAACTACACATTTGCACATCACTACATGGGTCGTAGCCGTCATTTTATTCCTAGTTGCAGCATTCATGCAGCGTGACAGCAAAGGCCGCAAGATTCTACACATGGTCTTGAGATTGTTCTACATTTTGATCATCATCACTGGCCTTACTTTATTCATCGAATGGTCTTCATCAGATCCGATGGTATACGGCATCAAATTCCTATTGGGTATATTGACGATCGGAATGATGGAAATGGTTTTGGTCCGTTCGAAAAAACAAAAACCGGTTACGATGTTCTGGGCTTTGTTTGCATTGTTCTTATTTGCCACGATGTTTGTCGGATTCATGTTGCCGATCGGTTTGGATTTCTTTTAATGAAAGCAGGGCAGATGCATCCAGCATCTGTCTTTTTTCGTGGTTTGGGAAAGTTTGATTTATGGCTTTTCATTTTGTGTACAAGCTGATGGCTGCTTCGGCTTTTCTTGATTGTCCAGACTCCAGCAGCCAGCCCCTCGAGTCGCTTCAGCCTTACCAGAAATGGCAAAGAGCGCCATTACCGGCAAGGCTTCCAGCGCTTGTCGGGCTAAACGGGTGCTTCTGCTTTTCTTATTGTCCAGACTCCAGCGCCCAGCTCTTCGGGTCATAAGCCAGCCCGGCTATGCGGCTGAAAACATGCCACTTCGCCGGGCTGTCTTATGCCCGTCAGAGCTCCACGGGCGCTTCCGCTTTTCTTATTGTCCAGACTCCAGCGCCCAGCTCTTCGGGTCATAAGCCAGCCCGGCTATGCGGCTGAAAACATGCCACTTCGCCGGTCTGTCTTATGCCCGTCAGAGCTCCACGGGCGCTTCCGCTTTTCTAAGTGTCCAGCTACAGCGATCAGCCCCTCGGGGTCATAAGTCACGTCGACTGTGCGGCAAACATACGCCGCTTCGTCAACACGCCTTATGCCTGTCGGGTCTTAACGATCGCTTCCGCTTTTCTTTAGGTTTTCACAGTTTAGACGAAACTCCGGGAAGTCGTTGTCGATTTGCCAACTTAACATGGCGGCGGTAGCCTGAGTTTGATAAAATTAACCGGGTGGAACGCAATAACAACCTCATTGAAGGAGGATTTTAGATTGAAGGCAAAATGGATTTCAAGCATGTTAGCAAGTGTGTTGATAGTGACAATGGTTAATCCAGTATCTGCTCAGGAAGAGCTCGAACTTAAAGACGAACTCATCTATGATACGCTGGTTGATCGTTATTTCAACAAAAAGATCGACAATGATTATGAAGTAAATGCCTTAGACCCAGCCGTTTTTAACGGAGGCGATTTTGATGGGATGGCAAGCGAAATTCTATTCGTAAAAGAAATGGGCTTTACTGCTCTTTCAATAGGACCTGTGTTTTCGACAGCTACATACGATGGAAAAAGAGTATTGGACTATACGGAGTTTGAACGCCATTTTGGAACCGAAGAGGAGTTCAACGAATTGGTGGCTGAGATCCATGACCAGGATATGAAAGTGATAGTGGATATCCCTACGCAGCAGGTGAGTGAAAACCATGTGTGGGCAGCTCAGAATCCAGAATGGTTCACAAAAAATGAAGACGACAGCCTAGCGCTGGATACTGCAAATCCGGAAGTTCAGGAAGCTCTGATTTCCACATTCACGGATTTCAGTGACACCTATCAGGTTGATGGTTTCCGGCTGCAGAATTCAGATCAATTGGATCCTGCATTTATCAGTGGTTTTTCTGAAGCCATTAAAGACGTTCGGGACAGCTACATCTTAAGCGATCAGGAAATGGAAGAGGCGCCTGGATTGGATGCAGTGGTTCTTCCGGGTGTAGAAGAAACGCTGCGTGATGCCTATAAGAATTTTGACCAGGACTTAACAGGCGTTTCTGCTTTAATGGGCGAGAGCGAAGGAAAACTGATTCAGGTCGACTCCATATTCGGTTCGCGGTTTACAGCGGATATTGTGGACGTTAACGGATTTCCGCCAACCCGCTGGACGTTGTTATTGACTCAATTATTGACGATGCCCGGTATTCCAGTCATTCAGTATGGTTCGGAATCAGCGATGAATGGAACGGAATTGCCTGAATCGCATCAAATTCTGGATATGGCGGTAGACAAAGAATTGGTTGACCATATCACGGATTTGACTTCATTGCGCAATTCATCTGAAGCTTTGCGGACAGGGGAATTGGAAGTCCTGCATGATGAAGATGGCTGGCTTGTCTACAAGCGTTCAAATGACGAAGAAACATGGGTCATCGCGATCAATGACTCTTCTTCGACAAAGAACATCAACTTGTCTGCTGAAGCCATTGGGGATGGAAAGGAATTACGTGGTCTATTTGAAAGCGATATTATCCGCCAGGAAGACAATGGGGATTATCGGGTGACGCAGGACCGTGAAATAGCGGAAGTGTTCCATGTGACTGAAGAAACAAAGCTCAACTCAGCTTATATTGCGACCCTTGCTATCATGTATGTCGTCTTCATGCTGTTCCTTTGGATTGTTTGGCGCAAAGGCAAACAACGAAAAGCAGATGCAGCAAAACAAAGAGCCAATGAAAAAACTGTCTAATCGTTTGGACAATAAAACAGGAAGAGAAAGCAATATGCTTTTCTCTTCCTGTTTTTAATTTGGCATCATTTATTGATGGCCTTATAGCCAATCATATTGATTGGATCTTTTGGTGAAGAGTAAGGAGGAGCATAACAAAGCTCTAGTGCCTGTAAGTCGTCGACGGTCAAGCCGCCGTAAATGGCTGTAACAATAACATCGATTCGCTTATCGACGCCTTTGCCACCGATGCACTGCGCTCCCAGGATCTTTCGGGTCTGTGGATTGTAATGGACCTTTAAGGTGATTTTGGAATGCTCAGGGTAATAGCCGGCATTCGAGTTGCCTGTATGGGTTACTGAAGCGGATGGCAGGTTCTTGTCTTTGATCGCCTGCTCGTTTAACCCCGTCATGGCAGCGGTCAACGAGAAGATTTTCAATACTGAAGTGCCAAGCAACCCTTTTTTCGCTATTTTGTCCCCGGTCAGGTGCCGTGCTGTGATAAATGCCTGGCGATGCGCTGGAGAAGCAAGAGGAACTCTCTTCGGATCTCCCGTCACCATATCAAAATTCTCTGAAGCATCACCGATTGCGTAAATCGAAGGGTCGTTTGTCTGCATATATTCATTGGTTCGGATGCCGCCGGTTTCCCCGATGTCCAGTCCGGCTTTGATGGCAAGCTTGGTGTTGGGCTTCAAGCCAATGCTCATGATAATGAAATCGGCCTGCAGTTCAATGCCGTTCGTCAACGTGATGTTTTTGCCTTCGGACTTTTCAATCGCAGTTCCAGTAAGCAACTTAACGCCTTGGAGTGCCAATTCTTTCTCGATGATCAGGGAAATATCGAGATCTAATATAGACATGATGGCAGGGGATTTATGCACCAGCGTAACATCTAAACCGAGGTTTTTCAGATTTTCCGCCATTTCAAGACCAATAAAACCGCCACCTGAAACCACGCAGGTTTTCGGTTGTTGAGTTTTGATGAATTGGTCTATTCGCTGCATATCTTCATAATTGCGCAAAGTGAAAACCGTTGAAGTATCCAATCCTTCGACTTCAGGAACGATGGCAGAACCCCCTGGAGCAAGGATCAAGGCGTCGTAGGGTTCGCTGAATTGTTCATCGGTTTCCATATTGTGAACCAGCACTGTTTTAGCTTGTCTATCGATTTCCATTACTTCATGGCGCAATTTAACGTCGACATCGCGCTTTTTCTTAAATTGCTCAGGGTCCGTCATGATGATCGAACGTTCGTCTTCAATTACATTGCCGATGACGTACGGTGTTCCACATGCCGCATACGACATCGTAGAATCGCGGTCGAACACAGTGATGCGTGCCTCGGAGTCGTAGAATCGGATTTGGCCAGCGGCTGTTGCGCCGCCGCCCACTGCGCCTACGATGACTATTTTCTTCACAGTCTGATCAGCTCCTAGTTGATTTTATTGAAGAAGAATAATGCTAAAGTTCCAGGTCCGGTATGTGCTGCGATAACAGAACCGATCATATGGACTTCAATCTTCTGCGGATGGAAGTTCTCCTCGATTTCCTGTTTCAGGACATTGGCGAACTCTTCGTCATCGCCATGGCTGATGGCAACTGTTTGCTGATCTAATTGGGTGCCGCGTTCTTTCATCAATTCGATCATCCGCTTGATGACTTTCTTGCGTCCGCGGAGTTTTTCAATCGGCACCAATTTGCCATCCTCCACATGAAGCAATGGTTTAATGTTCAATAAGCCGCCCACAAACGCACTGCCTTTGGAGATGCGTCCGCCTTTGGCCATATAATCCAGGTCTTCAACGGTAAAGAGGCTTTCCAGGTGGTCGGCCATAAAACGGGTTTTCTCAATGATTTTTTCCAATGGCTGTCCTGTGGCTCGCATGGCTGCAGCTTCTTTTACGATTAATCCGTAGCCCAACGAAGCGGCTTTCGAATCTAGTATCGTCAATTTCAGGTCGGGGTATTCTTCGCGTACTTGATCCGCTACCATCACAGCTGTACTGTAAGTGCCGGAAAGTTCAGAAGAGAAAGCGATGTAATAGCCCTCATCGCCGTCCTTTGCCAGCTTCTCAAAAGAAGACAGCATTTCCTCAGGTGAAACCTGGGATGTTTTTGGATGGTTGCCTGCACGGATTGTATCAAATACTTTAATGGATTGAATGCCGCGTATATCTTCATAGTCCTGGTCTCCGATATGGACACGGAGCGGAAACAAAACGACGTCTTCTTTTTCAAAAAAGTCTTTTGGCAGATCTGATGCGCTGTCAGCGAATAGTCTCATAGTGAATTCCCCTTTTGATTTATAGTTTCAATCGGTCGATCAGCAGTTCGGCAATGCCGTCGTCATTATTAGTTAAGGTAATTTCATTGGCAATATTTTTTAAAGGATCGATGGCATTGCCCATAGCCACCCCGACTCCGGCAAAGTCGATCATTTCGAGATCATTGTCCTCATCTCCGAACGCAATGATGTTTTCCCGTGAAATTCCAAGGGATTTGGAGACGCGGTCCAACCCGACAGCTTTGCTCATGCCGCTTTTAACGATTTCGATGACATGCCAAGGAGCTCCCCAGCGGCGATGGTCGATCACTTCAGCATGAACCGAAGACAGATGGTCGTGAATTTCCTGGACCCGTTCATAAGGCGCATGGATTAAAATGGACGTTGGATCTGTCTTCAAGTAATTGCGCAAGTCGCCTGTGGTGATAGTAGGATCGCCGAATCGGAAAATATCCATCAGCTTTTCATCATGATGATGAACATAGACATCGTCTAATACTTCAGCAACAATATTATGGAAATCATAATCATGCATCGATTCCACCACTTCGTGGACGACATCCAATCCGATTGGGGTATGGTGCATCCCCCAATGTTGATTTTGGGGATGGTGGACAAATGCTCCGTTAAAGTTAACGATAGGTGTTGTCAAGCCCAATTCCCTGTAATAAGTTTCACTGGAACGATATGGCCGGCCAGTCGCGATCATTACCTGGTGCCCTGCTTCAAGTGCTTTATTTAAAGTCAGTTTCGTTTTAGGTGAAATAACTTTTTGGTCTGTTAATAATGTTCCATCCAAATCAAGAACAATCAAATGTTGCTTCATAAATAGCCGACTCCTTTCTATATATTACTAGTGTAGCGATAATACAAGGGTTTCGTCAAAAAATCTTGAGGAATTCAAAATACTTTAGTCCTGTTTTAATGGTCATATGAAGATAAATAACCGACTTTTGATTGAATTTTCTGTTACCTATTAAGTGTACTGGTGTTTGCTGGATACTGTGAAGATTGATAGGATTATTAATAAAGGAAGTGATTTTACATGAAAGTCGAAAGGCAAGTATGGGGGCATATCCCGTTGCTTCATATAATTCCGGAGCAGGAAGTGGAGACGGCGTTGCCGACGGTTGTTTTTTTTCATGGCCACATGAGTGCCAAAGAGCATAATTTGCATTATGCGTACCAATTGGCTGAAAAAGGGCTTCGGGTGATTTTGCCGGATGCACATCTCCACGGGGAACGAAGCGAGGGATTGGATGATGTTCAAATCAGCTTGCGGTTTTGGGAAATCGTACTGACCTCAATTGAAGAATTGGCCTTTCTGCATAAAGAAATACATAAGCAAGGTCTGGCGGTGGGAGAACCGGGAGTAGGCGGCACGTCTATGGGGGGCATCACAACCATGGGCGCGTTGACAGTTTATCCTTGGATCAAAGCTGCTGCGATTATGATGGGGGCAGGAAATTATGTGGAACTGGCTCAAGCGCAGATGGCTCAATATGAATCGAGAGGCTTTCAATTGCCGATAAGCGCAGAAGAACGTGAAAAGATGCTTTCGACATTAGCTGTTTTTGACAGCAGCCATCACATGGAGAATTTCAATGGCCGCCCGATTTATTTCTGGCACGGCGAGCAGGATGTCACGGTACCGTTTGAACCGACGCATCGGCTCTTTAAAGAGTTGAAGAAACAATATGAAGCTGTGCCAGAGAACATCGTCTTCAAACGGGAGAGAGAAGCGGGCCACGCCGTGAGCCGCAACGGCATGCTGGAAGCAACAGAATGGCTTGCCCGCCATCTGGTACAATAAGCGTGTAGATTTCATTTTCGCAGAAAGTTTGTTAAGATGGTACTAATAGTAAAGGGAGGGATTCTGAATGGATCAAGATATGAAAGACAGCATGATGGGTGCCTTAGAAACAGTTATCGACCCTGAATTGGGCGTTGATATTGTCAATCTGGGCCTTGTATACGATGTAATGGTGACAGAAGACGGATTTGCAGTTGTGACAATGACTTTAACATCAATGGGATGTCCAATGGGACCTCAAATTGTGGAAATGGTCAAAAATGCTTTGTATGAATTGCCTGAAGTGGAAGAAGTCGATGTTAAAATCGTCTGGACACCAGTGTGGGGCAAAGATCATATGTCTCGTTACGCAAAAATGGCGCTTGGCGTCAGATAATCGAATCAGCAAGAGCCTTTCCAGGATATTTCTGGGAAGGCTTTTTTCTTTTAATAAAAGCAGTAAAATCAGGTCTATAATAATTGCTAATTCCAGAAAAAATGATTATAATTTAATTAGTCAAAGATAGTCAAACTAATTGGAAGGTGTGGTTTTTATGGTTCAATTCCCAAATAGCACAGAGCAAAAATCCCCGTTGGAACAGTTTGGCCGCAATATGGTGGAACAAGCACAATCAGGGAAGATGGATCCGGTCATCGGCCGGGACCAGGAAATTCGGAATGTTATCCGGATCCTATCACGGAAAACGAAAAACAACCCGGTATTGATCGGGGAGCCGGGCGTCGGAAAAACGGCGATTGTCGAAGGGTTGGCGCAGCGCATCGTCCGCAACGACGTGCCGGAAGGGTTGAAGAACAGGACCATTTACGAACTCGATATGAGTGCGTTGATTGCAGGGGCCAAGTACCGAGGAGAATTTGAAGAACGCTTGAAAGGCGTTTTAAAGCAAGTTAAAGACAGTGAAGGCCAGATCATCCTGTTCATTGATGAAATCCATACCATCGTTGGAGCAGGTAAAACTGAAGGCGCGATGGACGCGGGAAATATGCTGAAGCCGATGCTTGCACGGGGGGAATTGTACTGTATCGGAGCGACCACATTGGACGAGTACCGCATGCATATCGAAAAAGACCCTGCCTTGGAGCGCCGCTTCCAACAGGTGATGGTCCGGGAGCCTTCAGTAGAAGATACGGTGTCCATTTTACGCGGTTTGAAGGAACGCTTTGAATTGCACCATGCTGTCCGTATCCATGACCGGGCGATTGTAGCTGCTGCTGCCATGTCGGACCGCTATATAACTGAGCGCTTTTTACCGGATAAAGCCATCGATTTGATTGATGAGGCTTGCGCGATGATCCGTACGGAAATCGATTCGATGCCACAGGAGCTCGACGAAGTGACACGACGTCTCATGCAGCTAGAAATCGAAGAACAGGCTTTGATGAAAGAAAAAGATGCTGCAAGCAAAACACGGCTGGAAACTTTACGCGAAGAAATCAAAGAGCTGAGGGATTCTTCCGCTGACATGAAGAAGCAATGGACGGAAGAAAAAGAATCCTTGAAAAAAATTCAGGAAAAGCGCGAACAACTGGATCAATACCGCCGCCAGTTGGAAGATGCGGAAAACCGCTATGATCTGAATGCCGCAGCTGTCCTGCAGCACGGCAAGATTCCTGAGTTGGAAAAAGAATTAGTGGCACTCGAAGCCAATCTTGAAAAAGACGGCACAGAACGTTTGTTGCGTGAAGAAGTAACTGAAGAAGAAATTGCTGGAATTGTGGCGAGATGGACCGGTATTCCAGTCACGAAACTGGTGGAAGGTGAGCGGGAGAAACTATTGCGCTTAGGCGAAACCTTGAAGGAGCGGGTAATCGGCCAGGATCAAGCAGTCGAACTGGTCACTGAAGCGGTGTGGAGAGCACGTGCGGGCATCAAGGATGAGCGGAAGCCGATTGGTTCATTCATTTTCCTCGGACCGACAGGCGTCGGTAAAACAGAATTGGCCAAGTCATTGGCAGCCAACCTGTTTGATTCGGAAGACCACTTCATCCGGATTGACATGTCTGAGTACATGGAAAAACATAGTGTATCCCGTTTGGTTGGTGCGCCTCCCGGATATATCGGCTACGAAGAAGGCGGCCAGCTGACAGAAGCGGTGCGCCGCAATCCGTATTCGGTTGTCTTACTTGATGAAATTGAAAAAGCGCATCCGGATGTCGCCAATATCCTGCTGCAGATCCTGGATGATGGGCGAATTACCGACAGCCAGGGACGCTTAGTCAACTTCTCGAATACAGTAGTAATCATGACGTCAAATATTGGATCTGCCTATATCAGCGATACCAGCAATGAACACGATATCGAAGACATTGTCATGAGTGAATTGCGCAGACACTTCAAACCTGAGCTGTTGAACCGCATCGATGATATCGTCATTTTCCATGCGCTCAATAATACACATTTCTACGGCATTGCCAAGAAAATGATAGCTGAACTGGCGGCGCGCATCAGCCAGCAGCAAATCAAGTTAACTGTAGATGATTCAGTCATCAACTATATTGTAGAAGCAGGAACCGACCCAGTGTTCGGGGCCCGTCCATTAAAACGGTTTATCCAGCGCAATATCGAAACGAATATTGCCCGTGAATTGATCAAAGGTGGGATTGTCGCCAATACGGAACTGGAACTGACCATGGATGACAACAAGCAGATCATCATCAACAAAAAAGAAGCGTAAACCGAGGTTCCGGTTTACGCTTCTTTTTTTTATTAATGCTTTTCAGGAGCAGGTTCGTTAGGAATAACTGCTGCCATAACGAAAATCAGGATTGAAACTCCGACTGAAATGTAAACGCCGATCATGAAGTCGAAAGGCACGTTTTGTACTGCACTTACCACATAGTTGACCAATGAAATCAAAAAGAATGACCATAAGAACGTTCCAATATATTGCATCTAGTTTCACCTCTACATAGAATATCTAGATTAATCATAGCATAAGGCGTAACAGACAGAAAGAAAGATTCCAGAGAAAGAATATTTTTTGTCGGAAATATGTCAGTTAGTTGAAATAAGCGTGTAGATGACGTATTATTAACACCAGGTACTAATATATGATGATAATCGAAATGAGGGATATAAATGAATGCTGGAATAATCGGTATGGGCAGATGTTTGCCTGAAGATAAATTGACGAACTTTCAATTAGAGCAGCGCATGGATACAAGTGACGAATGGATTCGTACGATGACGGGCATTGAAGAACGCCGAATTGCAAAAGACGATCAGGATACTTCTGACATGGCACGCGAAGCTGCGCAAAAAGCGATTGAAGATGCTGGTATTGATCCGGCTGAAATCGGTTTGATCTTAGTGGCAACTGTGACACCGGACCAGCCTTTCCCATCAATGGCTTGTGTGATTCAGCAGGAGATCGGTGCTGTCAATGCTGCCGCCATGGATATATCAGCTGCATGTGCAGGATTCATGTATGGAGTCATTACCGCAAAACAATTCATCGATTCCGATGTTTATAAATATGTGCTCGTTGTTGGCGTTGAGAAATTGTCGAAGATCACCAACTGGGAAGACCGTAATACAGCTGTCCTTTTTGGAGATGGGGCAGGAGCTGCAGTAATCGGAAAAGTTTCAGAGGGCAGAGGGATTCTAT
Source organism: Planococcus sp. SE5232 (assembly GCF_050686535.1). Classification (NCBI taxonomy): domain Bacteria; kingdom Bacillati; phylum Bacillota; class Bacilli; order Caryophanales; family Caryophanaceae; genus Planococcus; species Planococcus sp. SE5232. The sequence continues at coordinate 1,246,372 of NZ_JBOGCP010000001.1, forward strand.
CTTTTGAACTCGGAGCCGATGGTACTGGAGGCAAACACCTTTTTCAGGACGAAGAAGACCATTTACAGATGAACGGCAGAGAAGTGTTCAAGTTCGCTGTACGCCAAATGGGCGAATCAGCAATAAACGTTATCGAAAAAGCGGGCTTAAAAAAAGAAGATGTCGATTTTCTGATTCCGCATCAAGCGAATATCCGCATTATGGAGGCTTCCAGGGAACGTCTGGGTCTGCCGCTTGAAAAGATGTCGAAAACAATTCATAAATATGGCAACACTTCAGCAGCAACAATTCCGATTTCTCTTGTCGAAGACATCGAAGAAGGCCGCGTAAAAGATGATGATGTCATCGTCATGGTCGGTTTCGGAGGTGGCTTGACTTGGGGCGCAATTGCTATGAAGTGGGGCAAATAATCAGGTATGCGAAAGGAAGAAGATAGAATGGAAAATCGCCGTGTAGTTATTACAGGAATGGGTGCTGTAACGCCATTGGGAAATAATATTGAAACGACATGGGAAGCTGTAAAGAGCGGAAAGTCCGGTGTTGGTCCTTTAACCAGGCTGGATGCAGATTTGTATTCAGCGAAAATCGCAGCAGAAGTGAATGATTTTTCGATAGAAAATTATATTGAAAAGAAAGATGCCCGGAAAATGGACCGTTTCACGCATTATGCGTTGGCTGCTTCCATCATGGCAATGAAAGATGCGGCTCTTGAATTGGACGATAAGACGGCTTTGCGGACAGGGGTATGGATTGGATCAGGTATCGGCGGCATGGAGACCATTGAAAATCAGATGAACGTACTGAATACAAGAGGTGTCCGACGCATCAGCCCATTCTTGATTCCGATGATTATTCCGGACATGGCATCAGGCCAGGTATCAATCTACTTTGGCGCCAAAGCCATCAACTCCTGTTCGGTAACTGCCTGTGCTTCAGGGACAAACTCGATTGGTGACGCTTTTAAAGTTATTCAGCGTGGAGATGCAGATGTTATGATCTCTGGCGGAGCGGAAGCGCCGATCACGCAATTGTCCGTGGCTGGATTTACAGCGAACACAGCATTGACGACAAATCCGGATGCAGCTACAGCGTCCCGCCCGTTCGATAAAAACCGTGATGGCTTCGTCATCGGTGAAGGAGCAGGAATCGTCATCCTTGAAGAATATGAACATGCAAAAGCACGAGGTGCTAAAATATATGCGGAAGTTGTCGGTTATGGTTCTACTGGCGACGCCCATCACATTACAGCCCCTGCTGAAGGCGGGGAAGGCGCGGCTCGCGCAATGGCGCAAGCCCTGGCGGATGCAGGTGTTGAAACGACGGAAATTGGTTACATCAATGCCCATGGAACAAGCACACCGTATAATGATTTATACGAAACAATGGCTGTTAAAACGGTATTCGGTGAACATGCCTATAAATTAGGCATGAGTTCGACGAAATCCATGACAGGTCATTTGCTTGGCGCTGCTGGCGGAGTTGAAGCGATTTTCACAGCTTTGGCGCTGCAGGAAGGAATTATGCCTCCAACGACTAATTACGAAACGCCTGATGAAGAATGTGATTTGGATTATGTTCCAAACGAAGCGCGTAAAGCAGATCTCAATTTTGCGATGAGCAATTCACTGGGATTTGGTGGACATAACGCTTCACTGGTGTTCAAGAAAATTTAAAATAACTTGAAAAAATGGCAATTCGCAATTTATTGCGGATTGCCATTTTTTATATTCTACCTGTAATGAGTCAGAAAATAAGTACATAACTTCAAAATAATTGAAAAAAATTCTCGATTACTTTAAACATTACTTTATTGTGAAAGAAAAATGTAATAATATTTAACTATTTTAGAGACGGATTCAATTTATATAGACAATATATACTGCTTTTGAGAAAATCAGAAACTTTTCATTAATTTTTGGATAAGTGGTCAGCTGAATGTGTGGATGCTGCAAGGTTTGAATTGAGAACCAAGAGTTTCAAAAAAAAATTTAAATAATACGATTATTCACAAAATTAAAAATAATATTGTCTTTGTAATTTTATTGTAATAAAATTAATATAGAAACTAATGTCCAATTGAACTAAAGGATTGTCTGCCATTTTGTGGGAAGAACGATGCACCAATCTCTAAAATGTTTTTTTTGGCGTAATAAATCTGAATGTTGGAAACTTTTCCGGTAAAGATATCAGCTGCAAACAAAAGTGATAATAAAACAGCTTCATTTTGAGGAGGATAAACGTGAATGATGTTTTGCTGAATATCAAAAATTTAAAAACATCTTTTAGAATTAAGGATGATTATTATGCTGCGGTCGACGATGTTTCATTAACGGTCAGAAAAAATGAAGTGTTGGCAATCGTAGGCGAATCAGGTTCTGGAAAAAGTGCATTTGCATTTTCGATTATGGGACTTCATACAAGAGCCAAAATTGAAGGAGAGATAGATTATAAAGGCATCAATCTTGCAAAGGCAAATGCCAATCAAATGAAAAAATTGCGCGGCAATGAAATGGGGATGATTTTTCAAGATGCCCTTTCAGCACTCAATCCCCTGATGGTGGTCGGTGCACAGATTGATGAAGCGATTTTACTGCACAATCCTAAAAGCTCCAAGAGCCTGCGGAAAAAACAAGTCATCAATTTATTGAACCAAGTGGGTATTCCACGTCCTGAGAAAACGTATGACCAGTATCCCCATGAACTATCGGGAGGAATGCGCCAGCGCATTGTCATCGCCATGGCGATTTCAAACCAGCCAGAGCTGCTGATTGCCGACGAACCGACAACGGCTCTGGATGTGACCATCCAATCGCAGATTCTCGATTTGATCAAAGAACTGAAAGAAACCATTCATGCCGGCATCATCCTTATCACCCATGATTTAGGGGTAGTGGCGGAAATGGCCGATAGAGTGGCCGTCATGTATGCAGGGCAGATTGTAGAAATCGCTGATGTTTATACCTTAATGGAAAATCCCCAGCATCCGTATACACGTTCCCTCCTGAACTCCATCCCGACATTAAATGAAGTAAAAGAAGAGCTTCACGTTATACAGGGGGTAGTGCCATCGCTTCAGAACTTGCCGAGAACCGGATGCCGGTTCGCTGCAAGAATTCCTTGGATCGAAGAATCTTCGCATGAAGCTTCACCGGAACTCCATGAAATCAGTCCAGGGCATTATGTGCGGTGCACATGCTATAAGGACTTTTACTTCCCAGAACAAGCCGAGGAGGAGCGCAATTATGTCGCTAATTGAAGTTGAAAACCTGAAAGTCCACTTTCCCGTTCGTGGAGGTATCTTCCAGACAGTCAAAGACCATGTTCGTGCAGTAGATGGCGTCTCGTTTTCGATTGAACAGGGCCAGACTTATGGACTTGTAGGAGAATCAGGGTCAGGGAAAACGACGACAGGCCGTGCGATTATTGGATTAAATGATATAACTTCAGGAAAAGTACTGTTTGAAGGCAAGGATTTGTCGACCATAAACAAAAAAGAATATATAGATGTCCGAAAAGATATCCAGATGATCTTCCAAGATCCATTTTCCTCACTGAACCCGAAAAAGCGAGTGGCGGACATTGTGGCAGAACCGCTTCGCAATTACGAAAACCTGTCTGCTAAAGAAGAGCGGATCCGTGTTCAGGAGCTAATGGAATTGGTCGGGCTGAGCCCTGAAGCCATTTATAAATATCCACACGAATTTTCCGGAGGCCAGCGTCAGCGCATCGGGATTGCCCGGGCAATTGCGCTGAACCCGAAATTGATTATCGCGGATGAGCCTGTTTCTGCATTGGATGTTTCCGTGCAGGCTCAAGTTTTGAATTTCATGCGTGAAATTCAAAAAGAATTGAACTTAACGTATTTATTCATCAGCCATGATTTGGGCATCATCCGTCACATGTGCGATCATATCGGCATTATGTATAAAGGCCGTTATGTTGAACATGGTACATCCGAAGAAATTTTCACGAATCCACAGCATATTTACACGAAACGGCTGATTGCGGCAATTCCAGACAGCAATCCACGCAATCGGGAGATGCATTACGAAAACCGTAAGTTAGTGAAAGCCGAATATGACAAGCTGGAAAAAGACTTTTTTGATGAAGAAGGTTTGCCTTTCTCGTTAAAATCAATTTCAGCTACCCATCAAGTAGCGTTGCCTGAGAGAGGTTGAATGGTATGTGGAAATTAATTGTACGCAGAACACTTATAACGATTCCGCAAATTATTATTTTGAGTATTTTGGTATTCATATTAGCCCAGGCAATGCCTGGAGATGCCTTGACTGGTTTGATCGACCCGAACATCGACCCGGCGACGATCGAAGCGATGCGCGAACGCCTTGGGTTGAACAACCCATGGTATGTACAGTATTTCGATTGGATCAAGGGAGTGCTTCAAGGTGATTTCGGGCAGTCATTCCGCTTCAAGATGCCGGTTTCCGAGTTGATAGGCGACCGTATGATCAATACTTTGTGGTTATCATTAGCAACATTGATTTTGACATACTTGATCGCGATTCCACTGGGCATCATCAGCGGCCGCTTTAACGACACGTGGTTGGACCGTATGATCACAGGCTATACGTATATCGGATTTGCAGCTCCATTATTCATTTTCGCTTTGGTTATGCTGTTCATTTTCGGATTCCAGCTGGGCTGGTTCCCGACAAGCGGAAGTGTAGCACCAGGGACAGAACCTGGAACTTTCGCCTATTTCATAAGCAAGCTGAATCATTTATTATTGCCGGCACTTTCCATGGCATTGATCACGACCGTTTCTACAGTCCAGTATTTGAGAAGTGAGATCATTGATACAAAACAAAAGGATTTTATCGTAACTGCCCGCGCTAAAGGTTCTTCTGAATCGCGTGTCTACAATCGCCACGTCTTGCGGAATTCCCTGCTTCCGATTGCAGCGTTCTTTGGCTATGAAATTACGGGATTGATCGGTGGAACCATTTTCATTGAAAACATTTTCAGCTATCCGGGAATGGGTGAATTGTTCCTTTCTTCCATCAGTTTGCGTGATTACAGCGTAATGACGGCGCTTGTCCTGTTATTCGGCTTAGCAGCAATCATCGGAGCATTGTTATCCGATATCATCTTAAGTTTAGTTGATCCACGTATCCGGATTAAATAATAAATGACAATGTAGAGGTGTAAATATGAGAATTGATAAAGACAGTGGGACACAAGTTCCGGATATGGATCTCGGCAAAAGCCCATCCGGATTTAGTATATTACTAAGAGAGCTGATACGGGATAAAGTTGCATTCGGCTCTCTCCTGTTCCTGTTCTTGATCATTGCCGGTGTCTTCGGTACTTCGATCATCATGGATCAATCTGAAATTATAAAAGTCGATCTTTTTGCTCTATATGAACCGCCTTCGGCTACTTATTGGCTGGGCACTGATTATGGGGGAAGGGATATCTTCGGCCAATTGATCATTGGAACGCGCAACTCATTAGCCATCGGTTTATTGGTCACGTTGTTAACGGGAATCATCGGTATATTGGTCGGACTGATTTCCGGATATTACGGCGGCACGGTGGATAATGTCTTTATGCGCTTTGTTGACTTTTTCATGGTTTTGCCGATTTTAATGATCGTTATCGCATTCGTAACAGCTGTACCTGGATACAGCATCCTCTCTTTTTCATTGATTATGACGGCTTTCCTATGGATGGGTATTGCACGGTTGATCCGTTCCAAGGCATTGCAGGAAAAAGAATTGGATTATGTTAAAGCTTCCAAGACTTTAGGTACGTCCGATTTCAAAATCATGTTTTTCCAAGTACTTCCAAATCTCAGTTCAATTATCATCGTGACGATGACGTTGAATTTGGCAGGCAATATCGGGATCGAGTCTGGGCTGTCCTTCTTAGGATTCGGCTTTCCGGAATCGACTCCAAGTTTGGGGACCTTGATCAGTTATGCTAGAAACCCTCAAACACTGGAATTGAGATGGTGGATCTGGTTACCTGCATCAATTCTGATTTTTGTTTTGATGCTTAGTATAAATAATGTCGGGCAAGCTTTAAAACGCGCTACCGATGCCCGACAGCGCAGAGGGTAACAAAAAAAGCAGGGGAAAAGGGGGAGTAGGGTTCTCGGTACCAGAAAGAAACAACTCCATTCAAGCACAACAGTAGTCCGAAAGAGCTTTATTCAAGAGAAAAGAGGAGGAAACAGAGAATGGCGAAAAACAAATGGACCAAATATTTAGCCTTACCGATGTTGTCTTTTGTTATGGTCTTGGCAGCATGTACTGGTGATGACACGTCTACAGAAGAAGGCGGCGGAGAAACAGATACTGACGGCGGACAGGAATTTGAGAACGACGGCATGTATTCAATCGACGACTTCAGCAATATAAAAACAAATGAAGGCGAAGCCATTGATGGAGGCACCGTGACATTCGGTTTAGTATCGGACACGGTTTTTGAAGGAACATTAAACTTCAATTTTTACTCTGGCGGACCGGATGGTGACATCCTTACGTGGTTTGATGAAGGCTTATTAACTTGGGATGAAAACTATGTATACACAAATGATGGAGCAGCAACATATGAAGTTTCAGAAGATGGCCGTACGTTCACATTAACAATCGGCGATAATGTCAATTGGCATGATGGCGAACCGGTTACTGCGGAAGACTGGCTGTTTGCGCACGAAGTAATCGGCGATCCTGCTTATGACGGTCCGCGTTATAACTCCGATTTCACAAACATTGAAGGAATGGAGGAGTATAACAGCGGAGCGGCTGATACGATTTCAGGTATTGAAGTCATCGACGAAAAAACGTTGTCGATTACGTATATCAAGTCAACCCCGTCTCTATTGACAGGAGGCGTTTGGACTTACCCATTGGCTAAACACATCTTTGGAGACATGGCAGTTGCTGATATTTCTTCTTCACCTGAAGTGCGTGAGAAACCAATTGGTTTTGGGCCGTTTAAAGTGGACAGCATCGTACCCGGAGAGTCTTTGACTCTTTCTAAAAACGAAGACTACTGGCGCGGCGAACCAAACCTTGATGGAGTAACGATTAAAGTAATCGGTACTTCAACAGTTGTTCAGGAATTGGAAGCTGGCGGAGTGGACTTGGTCAGTGAATTCCCGGTAGAACAATTCCCGGATAATGCTGAAATGTCGAACGTTGAATACCTGGGAACGATTGATCGTGCCTATACGTATATCGGCTTCAAACTAGGAACATGGGATGCAGAAAACAACCGTGTTGACTACAACCCGGAATCGAAAATGGGCGATGTGGAACTGCGCCAGGCAATGTGGCATGCAGTGGACAATACCGCTGTCGGTGAACGTTTCTATAATGGTTTGCGCTGGAATGCAACAACATTGATTCCACCATCCCACCCGGAATTCCATGATGAAAACAATGAAGGAAGAGAGTACGATCCGGAAGCGGCAAAACAGCTGTTGGATGATGCGGGATACACTGATACAGATGGAGACGGTTTCCGCGAAAATCCGGAAGGTCAACCGCTGGAAATCAACTTCATTTCAATGACTAGCGGAGATATTGCTGAACCTTTAGCACAATACTATGTTCAGTCTTGGGAAGCAGTCGGTTTAAACGTCAATTTGGAAATGGTTGAATTCAACTCATTCTACGACCGTGTCGGTAACGGTGGAGAAGATGATCCATCAGTGGATGTCTATCAGGCGGCTTGGGGAGTTGGAATCGATGTAGATCCTTCAGGGCTCTACAGTGCTGATACATTGTACAACTTCGCACGCTGGGAAAATGAAGAAAACGAACGTCTCCTTGAAGCAGGCCGTTCAGAAGAAGCATTTGACCTTGCATACCGCCAGGATATCTACAACGAATGGCAGCAATTGATGGTCGATGAAGTGCCGGTATTCCCTACTCTTTACCGTGCTTTACTCAGCCCAGTCAATAACCGTGTATTAAACTACGCAATCGGTGACGGCACTGGCGTCTACTTGTCAGACCTTGCTGTAAACCAAGAATCACCAGTTACTGCAGAATAATAAAAGAAAAAGCAACCCTCGGGTTGTTTTTTTTTATGGATGAACGAATCCATGTGAACTTGGTAATCCATGTCCATTTATGCAAATTCACTCCTCTGTATAAACTGCTATCCTGATAAAATTATAAGATTTTATTTTAATAAACATTTGATTTATTTATCTGAATTATCAAATAAATGATAGAAATTTAACGGAATCAGCGTATAATGAAGCCATACATAGAGACTTAAAGCAAAGGAGGAGAAGAAGTGAAGATCACCAAAGTTTTTGTGTTTCTGGTATTGATTTTGCTGGCAATTGTCATTGTATCTGGTTGCAGCGAACAAGACATGGCCACAGAGACGAATGCACTACAGAGCGGCGGTGAAGAAACAAAAGAAAAGGAGAGTGGAGACGGAGAAAATCATTCCAAGAAGGATGACGAACAAATTCTTAACCTAATGGAGATGGGGCCACTGACATTGATGGATTCGGCACTTGCTCAGGACGTGGGTACGTTTAATGTACTGAACAACGTTAATGAAGGACTTTTCCGGCTGGACGAAGACAACCAGGCGATTCCGGCGCTTGCTGCGGCAGAGCCGGAGGTCAGTGAAGATGGATTGACTTACACATTCACGTTACGGAAGGCTAATTGGTCGGATGGGACACCGATTACCTCAGCTGATTTCGTCTATTCTTGGCAACGCGCCATAGACCCGGCCACCGAGTCGCCTTATGGACCTTATATGATGGCGGGAACTATCGCAAATGCTGAGGCTATTGCTGCAGGTGAGATGGATCCTACGGAGTTAGGCGTGGTAGCACCAGATGACAGCACATTGACCGTTACACTCGAGCGCCCCATCCCATATTTTCTTTCCCTGATGGCGTTCGGAACTTTCTATCCTCAAAATGAAGCCTTTGTGGCAGGGGCTGGAGATGCTTATGCCACAAACGCAGATCAGGTCCTTTACAATGGGCCATTCAAATTGACAGAATGGGATGGCAGTGAGGGATCAAGCTGGACGATGGAAAAAAATGAAGAATATTGGGATGCGGAAACAGTTGTGCTTGAAACGATCAACGTAGATGTTGTAACAGATCCAGCGGCTGCTGTTGACTTATACACTTCCGGTGAAAAAGACATTGCATTTCTTGCAGGTGAAGCCGCCGAGCAGTATGCGGATGATCCAGAAGTGATGGAAGGGCAGAGTCCAAATGTATTTTACATTAAATTCAACCAGCTGCGTGACGGGAAAAGAACAGCTCTCGCAAATGAAGACATTCGCAGAGCTCTGGCACAAGCCTTCGATAAAGCGGACATCGTTGGGAAAGTCTTAGCAGATGGTTCATTGCCGGCAAACTATCTAGTGCCATCGGAATTCGCTGTCAATGAAAACGGCGAAGATTTTCGTTCGATAAACGGAGAAATGCTTGAGTTTGATGCTGAAGCAGCAGCTGAATTATGGAGCCAGGGATTACAAGCAGAAGGGTTGGATGAACTCACGCTGGAACTTTTGGGAGAGGATCATGACGTTGCTATTCAACTGAATGAAGAGTTGAAAGTTCATTTGGAAGAAAATCTGGAAGGGCTGACTGTTGAACTGAAAACAGTTCCGTTTGAAGAACTCCTGGCGCTTGAAGACGCACAGAATTACGATCTTTTGCATACAGGATGGGGACCGGATTATTTGGATCCGATGACATTCCTGGATCTATTTGTGACGGATTCTCCACTCAACTTGATGTCCTATTCAAATGAAGAGTATGATGCGTTGATCGAATCTGCTAAAGGGGAGCTGGCACAAGATCCGGTTGCCCGGTGGGAAGCTATGGCCGAAGCTGAAAGAATCCTGCTTGAAGAAGATGTGGCCATTGCCCCTATCTTCCAGATGGGGACTATGTCCTTGAAGAAACCTTACGTGAAAAATATCGTGAAACATCCATTTGGAAGTGATTATAGTCTTAAATGGACCTATATTTCTGGAAAAGAGTAAATATAAAGGGCTGCAATCAGAGCAGCCCTTTTTTGTTTATTTTCTTTTACGTCCAAGACCCATGGCGTTTTCCATTTTCTTTAAGGTTTTGTTGGCCAGGTGATTGGCTTTTTCAGCTCCGGCATCAAGGATTTTGTCTAATTCCTCAGAGTTTAGAAGCGCAGCATAGCGTTCCTGGATCGGTGCCAAATGTTCGGTGACAGCTTTGGCAACGGAAGCTTTGAAATCACCGTAGCCGGAGCCTTCGTATTTGGCGACCAGGCTGTCGATGCTTTCACCGGTCAAGGCCGCTTCGATGGTCAACAGGTTTGCGACACCAGGCTTGTTGACCGGATCGTAGCTGACCACTCCTTCAGAATCGGTTACAGCACTCTTGATTTTCTTTTCGATCGTTTTCAGGTCATCCAATAACGTGATGATCGCCTTCTTATTGGTATCAGATTTACTCATTTTTTTCGATGGGTCCTGAAGCGACATGATGCGCGCGCCATTTTTAGGGACGCGGATGTCAGGAATCGTAAAGATATCGTTGTATTTCCGGTTGAATCTTTCTGCCAGATCGCGTGTCAGTTCGATATGCTGTTTCTGGTCGTCTCCAACAGGTACGATGTCCGTCTGATATAAAAGAATATCGGCTGCCATCAATGGGGGATAAGTCAGCAATCCAGCAAGAACAGATGCGTTTTTAGCAGATTTGTCTTTGTACTGGGTCATCCGCTCAAGTTCGCCGATGGTCGAAACGCATTGCAGCATCCATCCAGCCTGGGCGTGCGCCGGAACTTCCGATTGGATGAACAGGGTGACTTTCTCGGGATCGATTCCGACAGCCAGATAAAGGGCTGCTAAAGCACGGATGTTTTTCCGGAGCTCCAAACGGTCTTGCGGCATCGTGATTGCATGTTGGTCAACGATGCAGAAGATGCAGTCATACTCATCCTGCAGGTCCGTAAATTGCTTGAACGCTCCTATGTAATTTCCGAGTGTTACCGTACCGGTAGGCTGAACGCCTGAAAAGATTTTCTTCATCAATATTCCTCCTCAAAGTAAAAAACACAGCACACATCCCTTAAAAAAAGGGACGAATGATGTGTTTTCCGCGGTACCACCCTAGTTGCCGTCGCCGGCCACTCTTCTTCATAACGTGAAGAACACGGAACCGGCTACTTGTTCGTTCACCGCTTCAGCTCAAAAGTCCATTCAATGCAGCACTTCATCTGTTTCCACCACCCACAGACTCTCTTTTATAGAAGGAACTGCATTTACTCTTCTTTTTCATCGCTCATAATATGTCCTATTATTATAATACAGAAGCGTTTCGGGAAGCAATACTAGAGGTTATAAATCACCAGACAAATCCCCATGATCAGCAAAGTGACAGCTCCTGTAATGAGCAGGAGCGAGCTGGAAAAACCTAAAGCTTCAGAAGGCGGCCGCATTTCTTCATCTTCTAGTGTGGACTTTATTTTAAATGCTTTTCTCATACTGATGGTGAATATATCAAACACACCTGTCCGCACTACAAAAACCCATAATCCGAAAAATAACAAGATCCCGCCGTAAACAAATGAATTATTAATATAAGACAGCAGGGACAGGTCATCTGTCCGAAAAAATATTGTGATAAAGATCAAAACTTGGATAATCCCTAAAGATAAAACGATTTTCTTCAAACTTCGCACCTCGATTCTTATCAATTGTAGAAGAAGTTAAAAAAAAAATCAAAAAAATCTTCATTTATCTTAGACGCCGAAAACGCTTACAAATCCAATATTCTTGCGGATTCGTGTAATGTGAATGTAACGCAATTGTTACAAGAGTGTAAAAATTTCCAAAAAAAGAACTGTACAAGAAAAAAATATTATGTATAATTAGCCTTGTACCAATTTTTCAGAAAATTCGAGGGGGTCAATTTAGTGAGAAACAGCAAGATTTTTTGGCTATTAAGCCTAGTTCTAGTACTAAGTGCTTTTCTAGCGGCATGTGGCGGCGGAGACGATACTGACACAAGTACTGAAACTACAGACGGCACGGAAGGTACAGAACCAGCTGGGGATTTAGACTCAGAGCAAGTCCTTAACTTGATGGAAAGCGCTGAAATTCCAACTATGGATATTTCATTAGCTGAGGATGCAGTCGCATTCAACATTTTCAATAATGTTAATGAAGGCCTATTCCGCTTAAATCAAGAAAACATTGCTGAACCTGCACTCGCTGAAGGCGAGCCTGAAGTCAGCGAAGATGGTTTGACTTACACGTTCAAATTGCGCGACTCTAACTGGTCAGATGGTACACCGGTTACTGCCAATGATTTCGTATACTCTTGGCAACGTTCAATTGATCCTGCTACAGGTTCTCCATACGGAGCTTACATGATGGCTGGTTCGATTGTTAATGCTACTGAAATTGCTGCAGGAGACATGGAACCGACTGAACTTGGAGTTACTGCTGTAGACGACAACACTCTTGAAGTGCAACTGGAACGTCCAGTACCTTACTTCATGTCATTAATGTCTTTCCCAACTTTCTACCCACAGAACGAAGCTTTCGTAACTGAAAAAGGCGACGCTTATGCTTCTAACTCTGAAAACTTGATTTTCAACGGACCATTCACACTTACTGACTGGGACGGAACTGGCTTGACTTGGAAAATGCAAAAAAATCCTGAATACTGGGATGCTGAAACTGTTCAACTTGAAACAATCAACGTTGATGTTGTAAAAGAACCTGCTACTGCAGTTAACCTTTACAACTCTGGAGAAAAAGACCGCGCTGGTTTGAGCGGAGAATTTGCAATGCAATACGCAAATGATGAAAACCTGGTTACTGAATTGGAACCAACTGTTTTCTACTTCAAACTTAACCAAGAGCGTAACGGCGAAGAAAATGCTCTTAAAAACGTTAATATCCGCCAGGCAATTGCAAAAGGTTTCAACAAGCAAGATCTAGTGGACGTAGTTTTAGCGAACGGATCATTGCCTGCTAACTTCTTAGTACCTACTGAATTTGCTTTCGATGAAAGCAATGCAGACTTCCGTGAAGTTAATGGAGATTTGATTGAGTTCAACGCTGAAGAAGCTGCAGAACTTTTCGCAACTGGTATGGAAGAATTGGGAGTGGAAGAAGTTACTCTTGAAATCCTAGGTGGAGACACTGAAACTGCTAAAAACATGGATGCTTACCTTAAAGAACAACTTGAAACAAATCTTGAAGGCTTGACCATCAACCTTAAAGCAGTACCTTTTGGAGTTCGTTTAGAACTTGATGAAGCTCAGGACTACGACATCCAAACTGCTGGATGGGGACCGGATTATCAGGATCCTATGACGTTCATCGACTTGTTCGTTACTGGATCTGCACAAAACAAAATGTCTTACTCTAACCCTGAGTATGATGCTTTAGTTGAATCAGCTAAAGGCGAATTGGCAACAGATCCTGCTGCACGTTGGGAAGCAATGGCACAGGCTGAAAAAATCCTTCTTGAAGATGACGCTGCAATCGCGCCGATTTACCAGCGTGGAGCAATGGCACTTCAACAGCCTTACGTTAATGGCATTATCAAACACCCATTCGGTGGAGATTTCAGCTACAAGTGGGCATACATTTCGGGTAAAGAATAAGATAAACCCGCTACTGTGAAAACAAAATAGAAAGAGAGTATATCGCATTTTTAGGTCGATATACTCTCTTTTCTAATGTAAAGGAATTAACCGAAAATTGACCATTTTCTGCTAACTTTTGAATGTTGCAAGTCCGCATCCTTATGCTAAGGGCTTGTCAAATAGAATTAATTTTGGAGGTGCACTATGGCGAAATATATTGGCAAGCGTTTAATCTATATGGTGATCACTTTAGCGCTGATCGCTACTTTCACTTTTTTCCTTATGAAAGTTTTACCAGGATCCCCCGTCGCTTCCGCAGATAAATTGTCTCCAGAACAAAGGGCAGTCGTAGAAGCTAGATATGGATTGAATGACCCTCTTCCGGTTCAGTATTTCAATTACATGTTTGGTCTAGTGCAAGGTGACCTAGGAATTTCGATTAACCAATTCAAAGGAGCGGAAGTTACGGATGTTATTTTAAGTCGAATGGGTCCTTCTGCTCAAATTGGTTTTCAAGGTATGGTTTTAGGAACAGTATTGGGAATCCTCTTAGGAATGATTGCCGCCCTAAGGCAGAATACCTGGGTTGATTACACCAGTACATTCGTAGCGATTGTCGGAATATCGATTCCTTCCTTCGTTTTCGCTTCATTGCTGCAATATTGGTTCGGTTTGAAATGGGACTTGTTCCCGGTGGCATTATGGAAGGACGGCTTCATGTCCAGTGTGTTGCCATCCGTCGCGTTGGCAATGTTCCCACTTGCTACAGCAGCACGGTTTATCCGTACTGAAATGATTGAAGTCTTGGGTTCAGACTATATTACGTTAGCGAAAGCTAAAGGCGCAAGCGGATCTGAAATCGCATTCAAGCATGCATTCCGCAATGCGTTGATTCCATTGGTTACGGTTCTCGGGCCGATGGCTGTATCCATTCTTACAGGATCTCTTGTAGTGGAGCAGATTTTCGCAATTCCAGGCATCGGGGAACAGTTCGTTAAATCGATTATCGTCAGTGATTTCTCCATCATCATGGGAACTACTATCTTCTTCTCAGTGTTCTTGATCTTGATCATCCTGTTGGTGGATATTCTATATGGTGTTATTGATCCTCGTATCCGTCTTTCAGGAGGTAAAAGTTAATGACTCAAAAAATCGATAAAATTCCCGAACTGCCGAAAGGCTCGTTTGAGCGCATCACATTGGATGCCCATCAGGCGGAACGCATCACCAAGCCGAGCGTCAGCTTCTGGCAGGATGCGTGGTACCGTATCCGCAAAAACAAAGGTGCTTTGTTCAGCCTGATCTTATTTGGCTTAATCGTTATCATGGCATTTTTAGGGCCCATCATCAGTCCTTATGAGCCGAATGCACAAACAATCACTCATGCGAACCTGCCGCCGAAAATTCCGGTCATCGAAAATCTCGGGATTCTTGATGGTGTCGGAACTTTAGGCGGACAGGAAGTCGACTTATATGAAATGAAGAATGTTGAAGTCAATTATTGGTTCGGAACAGACGGCCTTGGCCGTGACATGTTCTCGCGTGTCTGGAAAGGAACTCAAGTGTCCTTGTTCATCGCCTTTGTGGCAGCCGCAATTGATATGCTGATCGGCGTTATCTATGGAGGAATCTCCGGCTATTTTGGCGGCCGCGTCGATGACTTTATGCAGCGGATCGTTGAAATTTTGACAGGTATTCCTAACCTGGTTGTGGTTATCCTATTTATCCTCATCATGGATCCGGGGATACTCGCCATCATTATCGCTTTGACCATCACCGGATGGACGGGAATGTCCCGGGTCGTCCGTGGTCAGGTCCTTAAATATAAGAGCCAGGAGTTTGTGTTGGCTGCCCGCACATTAGGTGCCAGTGACAGCCGCATCATTTGGAAACATTTAATGCCGAACGTTTTAGGTGTAATCATCATCAATACGATGTTCACTATTCCGAGTGCAATTTTCTTTGAAGCTTTCTTAAGCTTTATCGGACTGGGGCTTCAGGCGCCGGATGCTTCGCTTGGAACATTGATTAACGATGGTTATGCGTTGATTCAATTTTCACCACATATTTTAGCATTCCCGGCGATTCTTTTAAGTTTAATCATGATTGCATTCAACTTGATCGGTGATGGACTTCGTGATGCCCTCGATCCGAAGATGAAAGATTAAGGAGGAACGTTGATAATGGAGAAAATCTTACAAGTAAAAGACCTTGAGCTTTCTTTTAACACCCAAGCCGGGGAAGTTAAAGCGATACGAGGGGTTAACTTTGATCTATATAAAGGCGAAACTTTAGCGATCGTTGGAGAGTCGGGTTCAGGCAAATCTGTTACGACAAAATCCATCATGCGTTTGTTGCCTGAAAGTTCAGCTGAATTCAAAAACGGCGAAATCCTTTTTGGCGGCCGTGATCTGACGAAGTTGAGCGACAAGGAAATGCAGAAAATCCGTGGAAAAGAAATCTCGATGATTTTCCAAGATCCGATGACTTCCTTGAATCCAACAATGCCGATTGGCCGTCAATTAACAGAACCTTTGTTAAAGCACCAGAAAATCAGCAAAAATGAAGCGAAAAAAGTAGCGATCGATTTGCTGCGGCTGGTCGGTATGCCGAAACCGGAATTGCGTATGAAACAATATCCACACCAATTCTCAGGCGGTCAGCGCCAGCGTATCGTTATTGCTATCTCACTTGCCTGCAATCCGAAAATCTTGATTGCAGATGAGCCGACGACTGCACTTGATGTTACCATTCAAGCACAAATTCTGGAATTGATGAAAGACTTACAGAAGAAAATTGATACATCCATTATCTTCATCACACATGATCTAGGTGTCGTTGCAAACGTAGCAGATCGTGTAGCGGTGATGTACGGTGGGAAAATCGTTGAAATCGGCACGGTTGATGAAATCTTCTACAACCCACAGCATCCTTATACGTGGGGCTTGTTGAGTTCGATGCCGTCATTGGATACGGAAGATGCGAAATTGTATGCGATTCCTGGAACTCCTCCTGATTTATTGGACCCGCCGAAGGGGGATGCTTTTGCGCTTCGAAGTGAATATGCACTAAGCATTGATATGGAGCAAAATCCTCCATTCTTTAAAGTCAGTGATACCCATTCGGCTGCTACATGGTTACTGCATCCGGATGCGCCACAGGTGGAACCGCCTGTAACTGTCATTGAACGAATGAAGAAATTCCCGGGAAGCAGATATTATGAAGGGGGCGCGGTGTAATGGCTGAAAAATTACTGGAAATCAAAAACCTTAAACAGTATTTCAATATCGGTAAAGCAAACGAAGTCCGCGCGGTGGATGATATCAGCTTTGACATCTACAAAGGTGAAACTCTCGGATTGGTTGGCGAGTCCGGCTGTGGTAAATCCACAACCGGCCGCTCCATCATCCGTTTATACGATGCAACTGATGGTGATGTTTACTATGAAGGTGAAAATGTCCACGGCAAAAAGTCCAAGCAGGATTTGAAGAAATTCAACCGCAAAATGCAGATGATTTTCCAGGATCCATATGCTTCATTGAACCAGCGCATGAAAGTAATGGATATTATTGCTGAAGGCATCGATATCCATGGCTTGGCAAAAAACCAGACAGAACGCAAAAAGATGGTCTATGATCTGCTGGAGACAGTGGGCTTGAACAAAGAGCACGCCAACCGCTATCCGCATGAGTTCTCAGGTGGTCAGCGCCAGCGTCTTGGAATCGCCCGTGCTTTGGCTGTAGATCCGGATTTCATCATCGCTGATGAGCCGATCTCTGCATTGGACGTTTCCATCCAGGCGCAGGTCGTCAATTTACTGAAAGAACTGCAAGAGGAAAAAGGATTGACTTTCTTGTTCATCGCCCATGACCTGTCGATGGTTAAATACATCTCAGACCGCATTGGTGTTATGTATTTCGGAAAGTTAGTGGAATTGGCTCCTGCTGAAGAATTGTACAATAACCCATTGCATCCTTATACGCAATCCTTATTGTCGGCAATTCCGCTGCCGGATCCGAACTATGAGCGTAACCGGGTCCGTAAATCTTACGACCCTGCCGTTCATGATTATAATAAAGCTGATGATGTTCGGATGAGAGAAATCAGTCCAGGGCATTTCGTACAATGCTCAGAACGTGAATTCGAATCCATTAAAGCGTCATCTTTGACCAAATGATAAAAGAACGATGTCCTTACGGGCATCGTTCTTTTTTTAGCTTGAATAAGGTCTCGGTCGCAAGTCGAATTCTATTTATCCTCGCTTGTTGAATGACAGTCAAAACTATTTCGCACCCTTATGATTTTCTTATTTCAATTAGTCAGATAAATGATAGAATGGAAGAACAATGAATGATGAAAATCACCGTCAAGGAGCTTCTCGAACCACTTTGAGGGTTAACAATCAAATCGGGCTTTTACGGTCAGTAATCCTTCTTCTAGTCGGAGGAGTAGTTTGGCTGTTAAAGCAGGATAAAGGGGTGCAGTGGAATGGTGAAATCGTGGAAATTGGCAGCGATTTGTGCAGTGAGCTTTAGTTTGATGAGTGCTGAAAATGGTTATGCAGCCGAAGGGGACAAGGCACCGGATTTTACACCGCGGACTTATCATACAGTTGAACTTGACTCGAAAGTGCTGGCGTCTTCGCAACTATATAAATTCGACTCTGGTCTGGACTTCAACTATCCGGATGCTGTTCGGGGGATTTTTGTGACAGCGCATTCTGCCGGAGGAGAACGGTTCGATTCGTTGATCAACCTTATTGATCAAACAGAACTGAATGCGATGGTCATCGATATAAAAGAAGATGTTGGCCACCTGACATACATACCTGAAGAAGGATCGGCCTTGGCAGAGCTTAATATAGGCCAACCTTTCATAAAGGATCCAAGAGCAATGTTGGAAAAATTAGAAGAAGAAGAGATCTATCCAATCGCCCGTGTGGTGGTTTTTAAAGATACTGTATTGGCGGAACAAAATCCGGAGTTGACGTTTATGGACGGAGACCAGGTATGGAAAAACAATGGTGGAGATGCATTTGTCAATCCATTTTTGCAAGAGGTATGGGATCATAATGTTCAAGTTGCCATCGAAGCAGCGAAGCTAGGGTTCAAGGAAATCCAATTTGACTACGTCCGCTTCCCAGAAGGGTTCGAACACCGTGCGGATGATTTAAGCTACTCGCTTGGCGACTATGCAGAATCAGATGCTGATCCTGTGCAGAGAAGAGTGGAAGCGGTGACTGATTTTGTGGCATATGCTAGAGAACAATTAGAGCCCTATGGAGTGGAAGTCTCTGTCGACATTTTCGGCTATGCTGCCACTTTGCCGGAAGCACCGGGCATTGGCCAGAACTTTTCCAAAATCTCTGAAAATGTAGATGTTATTTCATCCATGATCTATCCAAGCCACTGGACTTCTTATTTTGGAATTGCCAAACCGGATTTGGAACCCTATAATCTGGTAGCTGAGTATGCGAAGGTGGAAAATCAGGTCTTGGCCGCTTTAGACAATCCGCCAGTTTCACGGCCGTGGCTCCAGGATTTCACAGCCAGTTACCTGGGGGCAGGCAATTACAAGCGGTATGGAAAAGCAGAAGTGGAAGCACAGATCAAAGCTTTGAATGACCAGGGGATAGAGGAGTTTCTTCTATGGAACGCCGGCAATTCTTATACAGAGGGCGTAGACTATACACCTTGATTGCTTCTCAAAGAATGCGCTTTAGAGAAGGCTTGGGGATATCCGGAAATCGATGTAGCCATTGAAAATAATTCATCTGTTTATATTGTTGTTCTTAATGAAACTATTTTGATTCTGAAACGTAGTATATAAGTGTACTAACTATTTTCAAAAAGAAGAAGTAACTGAGAATAATTAATTTTAGTTTGGAAGTTTACGACAGATGATAAAGGGGTAAATTTAGAATGTATAGCTATAAAAGTATAAAGAATATATAGCTAATATGTGACAAAAAGCTCGTTTTCTAAATTTTTTATTGAGATACACTATTAAATTGATCCCATACATTGTATAATGAATGTAGAGCCTCTAAACTATAATGATTCTAATTTGAGAAAAGTACTACACGAAGTTTTCATGAATCCGAAAGGAAGTGCTCCACTATGATGGTTACATTATTTACTTCTCCAAGCTGCACATCTTGCAGAAAAGCAAAAGCTTGGCTTGAGGAACACGAAATTCCATATACAGAACGCAATATTTTCTCTGAACCATTGACAATCAGCGAAATTAAAGAAATCTTACGTATGACTGAAGACGGCACAGATGAAATCATCTCTACCCGTTCTAAAATATTCCAAAAATTGAATGTAGATGTTGAAAGTTTACCGCTTCAGCGTTTATATGAGCTAATCCAGGAGCATCCAGGATTACTGCGCCGTCCGATTATTATGGACGAAAAACGCCTGCAGGTGGGCTACAACGAAGATGAAATCCGCCGCTTCCTACCACGTAAAGTTAGAGCATATCAATTGCTTGAAGCTCAGCGAATGGTCAACTAACAATAAGTACACTAGCTGTCCGGTCTTTATGGTATTTCATAAGAGATCCTGGGGCAGCTTTTCTTTATCTTAAATTAGTTGCATAAATCAGTTAAGTGAATTAAACTCTATGTACTTGTAACTTGTCTTAGGGGATAGGCATAAACTTTTTCTTTATCTATGAAAGAAGTTATACTTGTTTAAAGTAATACAGCACGGCTCTGAGGAATGTTCTCTTAGTCCAAACCGTAAAGGAGAGGTGTAAAATGGAAATAGAACGTATCAACGACAACACAGTTAAATTTTACATTTCCTATCTCGACGTTGAAGAGCGAGGGTTTAGCCGTGACGAAATCTGGTTTAACAGAGATAAGAGCGAAGAGCTTTTTTGGGAAATGATGGATGAAGTCAACGAAGAAGCCGATTTCGTAATGGAAGGTCCACTTTGGATCCAAGTCCAGGCGATGGATAAAGGTCTTGAAGTAACCGTAACACGTGCTCAATTAACTAAAGATGGGCAAAAGCTTGATTTGCCTGATGATATAGAAGAACGCCGCAAAATGTTTGCAAGTGAAGATGCGGTTACGCCGGAGTTTGATGAATTCGAACCGGTCTTTGATGAACCTGACGTTAAGAAACTTGAATATACATTTGTCTTCTCGGAAGTGGAGGAACTGTTGCCGATTGCGCGCCGCTTAATGTACGTGCCAATTGAATCAGCTGTCTACCATTTCGAGAACAAGTATTACCTCTACACAAGTTTTGATGAGATTCTTCATTCAGAAGAAGACATCAAAAACAATGTCAGCATCATCACTGAATATTTGCGTATGTCACCTGTCACTGTTCACCGTCTTGAAGAATACGGCAACCGTATTTTCAAAGAAGACGCGCTCTCAAATGTCTTGCATTATTTTGGATGAGATCTCCTTTACGGGAGGTCTTTTTTTATTGCCAAAACTTCTTTCCTTCCATAGAATGGAAGAAAGGAGAGTGAACAATATATTAGTGGCCAAAACAAAGCAACAGGAATTGTTTTATTTAACCGGAAGGTATGCACGAAAAGAACTTCGGGAAATTCGTTCGCGCGAGCAGTTTTTCTGCCCTTCCTGCCAAGCTCCGCTGCTTTTGAAAATCGGAGAAATCAACATCCCTCATTTCGCACATAAAAGTCTTTCAGACTGCGACCATTTCAGCGAACCTGAATCCTCTTTACATCTACACGGAAAACTTCATCTTTATCATTTCTTCCAACAATTAGACCTCAATGTTGAATTAGAGAAACATCTATCAGCGATCCGGCAACGCGCAGACCTTTTGGTCGACGGGCACTATGCGATTGAGTTTCAATGCAGCACCATTCCAGCCACACAGCTTAACCAGCGTTCTGAAGGCTATCGGCTGCTTGGTATGCAGCCAATCTGGATAAAGGGCTTAAAACAGCCTTGCCGTGAAGAAATTGGGATTGTGCCTTTAAAATCCTTTGAAATTGCGATGCGGCAACAGAGCGGTCCGATGTCCTTTATCCTTTTGTTCCATCCGCCCGGAAACCGGTTTTATTATCATTCGAATTTGTTTTATATCAGCCCGAATCGTTGGGTGGGGAAAACCAAATCGATTCAGTCAGCCCGGCAGGTTTTTCCATTCGCGATTCCAAAACGTTTGACCAAAGAAGAATTCAGGAGCGTAATGGGAATTTTTCAGAATGTAAAGCGCCGGTATATCCGCAATCAGCTGTACACAGAAAATCGGATCAAAAACAAGTTTTGCCGCTTGTGCTATGAACTGCGGATAGATGTGGCGGATGTGCCTGATTTGTTTGGAATTCCGATGTTGGGCGCTGAATGTATGAAGTCTCCAGCGTTAGTGTGGCAATTGCAGACTGTCGCTGCTTGGGAGAACGGCATCTCCATGGAAGCGCTGGTCGCTTCCGGAAGAGTGCCCCTAATGAATCCAGATGTAACAGGCCAGGCATCATCGCTCATGACAGAGTATCTGGGCCTATATTTGTCGTTCAACAATCTGGATTCGACCGATTCGAAGCTTTTGGACAGCGCTTATGATATCTATTGCAAAAACTTGAGAAAATTGAGAAAATAAGGTGTAGTTCGTTTCCCGAAAGAACGGGACAGAGGAGGAAGCTAAATGGTTAACAAAGTATTGACGAGAGAAGAAGTTCCAACAGAATTGACTTGGAGATTAGAAGATATATTTGAAACCGATGAGCTTTGGGAAAAAGAGTTCGTTGAAGTCGCTGCTTTAGGAGATAAAGCGGAATCGTATCAAGGGAAATTGCAAGAAAGTGCTGAAGCTCTTTATGAGGTACTGGTGTATAAAGATGAGTTGACGGAGCGCATGAGACGTCTATATACGTATTCGCATATGCGTTACGATCAGGACACCACCAATTCAAAATACCAGGCTATGGACAGCCGGATTAAGTCATTATTTGCGAAAGTATCAGCTGGCTTGTCATTTCTGACGCCTGAAATTCTAGCTTTGGAGGAATCCGTGCTGAATGACTGGATAGCCGATCATAAAGGCTTGAGCTTATACAAACAGGCGCTCGAGGAATTGAATTCACTGCGTCCGCATGTTTTGCCTGCAGAGCAGGAATCGCTGCTTGCTCAAATGTCAGAAGTGAGCAGAGCCTCTTCAGAGACATTCGGAATGCTGAACAATGCAGATCTTGAATTTCCGGAAATAGAAGATGAATCAGGGGAAAAAGTGCAGATTACGCATGGCAACTATATCCGGTTCCTTGAAAGCAAAGATCGCCGCGTACGCGAAGATGCATTTAAAGCAGTTTATGCAACCTACGGCAAATTCCGCAATACGTTTGCTTCTACTTTATCAGGCAATATTAAACGCGATAACGTCGAAGCGCGTATCCGGAAATTTGATTCTGCCCGCCAGGCGGCTTTAGCTGATGACCATATTCCGGAAGCAGTGTACGATAACCTGGTGGAGACCGTCAACAATAACCTCCACCTATTGCACCGTTATGCAGCACTGCGCAAAGAAGTCCTGGGAATCGACAAGGTTCACATGTGGGATTTGCATACCCCTCTAGTCAAAGAAGTGAAAATGGAGATTCCATATGAAAAAGCCACTGGCATCATGCTCAAAGGGCTTGGAGCACTTGGAGAGGAATATGTAGGCATCGTCAAAGAGGGCATCGACAATCGCTGGGTGGACGTGAAAGAGAACAAAGGAAAACGCAGTGGAGCTTACTCTTCGGGGGCGTACGGAACCAATCCGTATATCCTGATGAACTGGCAGGACAATGTAGACAACCTGTTTACGCTGGCGCACGAATTCGGCCACAGTGTCCATAGTTACTATTCACGCGCAAACCAGCCATACGTCTATGGAGATTACTCGATTTTCGTAGCGGAAGTCGCTTCGACGACCAATGAAGCCTTGCTGAACGAATACATGGTGAAGTCCACAGAAGACGACCAGGAGCGCATTTACTTGTTGAATCATTGGCTTGATGGATTCCGCGGAACGGTATTCCGCCAGACCATGTTTGCTGAATTCGAACACCTGATGCACAAAATGGATCAGGACGGGGAAGCGTTGACAGCCGATCGCTTAACTGAAGTCTATTACGAATTGAACCAAAAATACTTTGGGCCGGACGTGGCGGTCGATGAAGAAATCGGTTTAGAGTGGGCACGGATTCCACATTTCTACTATAATTATTATGTCTTCCAATACGCCACAGGATTTAGTGCAGCTACAGCGTTGAGCAAAGGGATCCTTGAAGAAGGTCAGCCCGCTGTTGATCGTTATATCAATGAATTCCTGAAAGCGGGAAGCTCGGACTATCCGATCGAAGTGCTGAAAAAAGCAGGGGTCGACATGACGCAGTCAGAAGCTGTTGAAGAAGCCTGTAAAGTATTCGAACAAAAGTTAAACGAACTTGAAAAGCTATTGTTGAATAAATAAAATGGAGGCAGAAGCTGATTTTATAGATCAGCTTCTGTTATTTAGTTATTTTGAAATAATTAAATGGAAAATGGAGATAGCAATAATAAGCTTAATTATGACGAATTTGTGAAAGTCCTTGTGAATTATTGCATTAACTATTATCCCGTGATAAGATTACGTTGTGAAATAAATCACATACAAACATACACCCCTTTGTTTGAGCGTGAACATTTCTCCCATCCCCTTTGTGTAATATAGAAAGGCGCCTTCCGGACGTGGAAGGCGCCTTTCGCTTTGGGAAGAGAAAAGCGGAAGTGCCCGTTTAGAACCGACAGGCTTAAGGCAGTTTGCCGAAGCGGCGTTTTGTGCCGCACAGGCAAATTGACTTAAGACCCCGAGGTTCTGGGCGCTGTAGCTGGACAAAGAAAAGCGTAAGCACCCATGTTGTTGCGAGGATATGAACAAGAAGATTATTCCAATTAAATGGATATACTTTCTGGTTCTTTCTAAATACTTTCTAATTCAAGCCAAATACTTTCCGCTAAAAGTGAAATACTATCCAAAGCTAAATCCAAGCCAAAAAAATAACCTGTCTCCCACAAAGGGGAGGCAGGTTATTTTACTTTCCATAAAGTTTCTTTCGGCATGCAGATGCGTTCCAACTTTTGTTGAAGAACTTGTTTCTTCAGCTCGCATTCTGCAGTCTGTTCGGAAATATTGTATATAGAAGCAATTTCTTTGGTTGCCATGGTCGAAAATTTTGTGAAGAGATCATCTAAAGGCGGTGGGGTTTGCCGATTCAGGCTTTCTTCCCCCATCATTTCCTGTAAAATTGTTTGGTACACATCGTATGAATAAAGTCCGGATATTTTGACGCCTTCATCTTCAATGCATTCGTTGAAGAATACAATGCTGGGTACTTCAGTGATTTCCATCTCACGAGTAATCTGTAAATCGCATTGAAAAGCTTTTGCGGTATGTACAGAATGGAAATCCGTTTTGAATTCTTCCTGATCCAGCTCTGCTTCCTCCGCAATTTCCAGCAAGACACTGTAAGAAGAGACGTCCTTTGACTGAAGGAATAGATGCTCCTGTAATTTGTGCAGGAAGCGGTTTCCAGATCGTTTTCCCTGAAGTTCTGCAGCTTTGATGGCAACAGAAGGCAACACAGGGTGAGTTAAGTTATCGGTATCGATATTAGCTGAAAACGTTGCTTTGTTTAAGTTGAATAATTGTGTGCTCAACACGATGCGCATGGAAAAATAATGGCCGTATTCAATCTGTAGCTTCCGGATGACAGCCTGAAGCTCCCAACATTCCGGGTTCAAAGGATCTACAAAAACATACAGTTCCATTGGTTTGAAAGAATTCGCAGGCTCACGAATTTCTTGAGCCAGGTCCAGGTTGCTCACTCCAACTCCTCCTCACTGTCAGACGCATTGATCATATGATGTGCAGTTAAAACAAGCCGATTGTATAAAGTCTCACGGAATTTTCCGCTCAACCCCACTTCGTCCATTGCTTCACTCATACACTCAAGCCAAGCCTGAGCTCTAGCAGGTGTAATGGCGAATGGGTTATGTCTTGCCTTTAATCTCGGATGTCCATGTTCTTCTGAATAAATATTCGGTCCACCTAAATATTGGGTTAGGAATTGTTTTTGTTTACGGGCGGTTTCTGAAAGATCATTTGGGAAAATAGGCTGCAGCTTTGGATGTGCCGCTACGCGAGCATAAAATGCATCGACTAACTGTGATAATCTCTCCGCACCAATCTCTTCGTACGGAATAATCGGTTTTCCAGTCATCATCGTGTCTCCTTTGCTTTAGCTGTAAATTCATTCTAACAACGCAGCTTGAATATCTCAACCAAATCGATTGTGAAGTTTACAAAATTTAGGGTTCCAAAACTATTGGCCAGCAGTACGTGGAGTAGCTGAATCCATGAAGCGCGCAATTTTCTTTCGTGCTGGACGTACGGGAATCCCTTGCTGCTGCAGGAAATTCAAGAAATCTTCATGGCCGGTTTCCGCGTCTGCCACTTCGAATTCCAACTCGAAATCTTCAAGGCCATTGTATTCGGAATGGTCGATCACCAAAAGGCCACCGAGATATTCGAATTCCACACGGTGTGTGGTCAAGGTTCCGATCGGCTTCAATGCAGTCAGCGGTATTTCAAGTTCTCGAAGGGCTACAGATACTTCGGTTGCTTCGAAGGTTTCCAGTTCAAGCATCCGGCGCGCTTGTTCTTTGGTCAATTTATCGGTGATTTCATAATGTCCGACTGGAGCAGGAACTTTTAAGGTGCACTCAAAGCGGCCGCTTTTATTGCGGATCCGCAAGGCACTGAGCTGCTCTTTCAGCCGGAAATCAGCAGTATCGAAATAATGGTTATGCTGGGTGATGGGCCCGTCATGAAGAGCGGCGAAATCTTCCAGCAAACGTTTATACTCTTCTTTGGCCAGCATGTTCTTAAATTCGATTTCGAGTTCTTTTGTCATAGTGAACACCTCTCTGTTAACTTCATTATCGGATAGTTTAGTGCAAACTGCAACGAATGGCAGAGCTGTGTTAAAATATCATTATCAAGAAGCCAGAAAGGAAGTATTGATTTGCATAAATTAGTGGCAGTAAACAGAACTGAAATCAACGACAATAAAATTGAATTCTTCATCGAAGAAACTGAACCGGCCGAAGCAATTGAAGCATCTGGCCAAATGTTGACGGATTCCGACAATCAGGCGTTTGTCTATTTGTTGGATACGGGTACAGAATATATATATGTTCAATTTGATATACATACATGGCCAGCGATGACCAAGGCGCTGCAGCTGAAAAAAGTTCCGCTTCTTACGTGGGGCAAGCAAGTCATGCCCTTGGCAGATTTCCACGAAGAGCTATGGATGCTGGTGGAAAATATAGAAGGCAACGACAATTACGGGGAAGCTTTCCGTACCGCTGTAGAACAAGCATTTCATGAGGCACTTGCTTCACGATCTTGAAAGAAGTGAGGAGGACCGGAAATGGGTCAATGGAATCGATTTTTAGCACCATATAAACAGGCAGTGGATGAATTGAAGGTTAAATTTAAAGGGATGCGAAGCCAGTTTGAGAATGGAAATACAAATTCACCGATCGAGTTCGTGACCGGGCGCGTCAAACCTTTAGCGAGCATCTACGACAAAACCCTGGAAAAAGGCATTCCGTTTGAGCCTTCCGAAGAGCTTGCCCATCAATTGCAGGACATTGCCGGAATTCGGATGATGTGCCAGTTTGTCGGGGATATTGAAACCGTAGTCGGCCTGCTGCGGCAGCGCAAAGACTTGCGGATTGTGGAAGAAAAAGATTACATCTCCCAGGAAAAACAGAGCGGCTATCGCTCTTACCACGTGATTGTGGAATATCCGGTCCAAACCATCAATGGTGAGCAGTTGATTTTGGCGGAAATCCAGATCCGTACACTGGCTATGAATTTCTGGGCATCGATTGAGCATTCCTTGAATTACAAATATAAAGGTGTTTTTCCGGAAGAGATAAAGAATCGGTTACAGCGTGCAGCGGAAGCCGCATTCCAATTGGATGAGGAAATGTCCCAGATTCGGGATGAAATTCAGGAAGCACAAGCTTATTTCACCGAATTCAAGGAATCACCCGGAACACATTTCCGAGCCGATAGAGAGGGAGGTCGATCAGAAAGATGAAATTTTATATTATATCGAGAAGCGACAAATTATCCAACAAGTTGATGGCCACTGCCAGGGACTACCTGGAGGATTTCGGAATGGAGTGGAATGAGGAGTCGCCGGATGTCGTCCTGTCGATTGGCGGAGACGGCACCTTGCTTCATGCGTTCCATAAATACAGCGAAAAACTCGCGGATGTCGCCTTTGTCGGGATACATACAGGCCATCTTGGCTTTTATGCCGATTGGAAGCCGATTGAAATTGAAAAGCTGGTTTTATCGATTGCCAAAAAAGAATTTGAAGTGATCGAATACCCCTTGCTGGAAGTCAGTATCCATTACCAGAACCTCGATGAACCAGCTGTTTATCTGGCGTTGAACGAATCGACAGTGAAGTCTCCGGATGTCACATTGGTCATGGATGTCTTTTTGAACGAAAGTCATTTTGAACGCTTTAGAGGAGACGGCCTGTGCATGTCCACTCCTTCGGGGAGCACAGCCTACAATAAGGCGCTTGGCGGTGCCATCATCCACCCGTCACTTCAAGCGATGCAATTGACGGAGATGGCTTCCATCAATAACCGGGTTTTCCGTACAGTTGGATCACCGCTGGTTCTGCCCGGCCATCACCGTTGTGCATTACGCCCGGTGAAAGCACCTGACTTCATGGTCACGGTCGATCATCTGCAGCTGCTCCATAAAGATGTGAAATCAATCGAATACAAAGTGGCCAGCGAAAAAGTTCGATTTGCAAGATTCCGCTCATTCCCATTCTGGCAGCGTGTCCATGATTCCTTTATCGACAGCGAGCTTTCAGATTGAACGCCATGAAACCTTTTCAACTGACGTATACTGCTGAAGCCCAGAGCCTGCTCCGTGAAGCATTGGGGCAGTGGGGCATCTCCAAACGAACACTCGCTTCCGTAAAGTACGGAGGCGGACAGATTTTAGTGAATGGTGCAGAAGTAACGGTCAGGCATGCCTTGGAAAAAGGTGATGCTGTGACCGTTATTTTTCCGAATGAAGAACATGGAAAAGGGCTTGTTGCAGAAGACGGGAAACTGGACATCGTCTACGAGGATGATGCACTGCTGATCGTTGAAAAACCGCCGCTGCAAAATACGATCCCCTCCCGTGAACATCCTTTCGGCAGTCTGGCCAATATCGTTGCCAAGCATTTCAATGACCATGGCATTCCGTCGACTCTGCATATCGCGACTCGGCTGGACCGGGATACATCCGGGCTTGTATGCATCGCAAAAAACCGCCATATCCATCATATAATCTCCATGCAGCAGCAGGAGAAAAAGATGAAACGGCGGTATGAAGCGCTGGTGCATGGACAAATAGACAAAGACGAATTTACCATAACTGCACCCATCGGGCGAAAGAATCAGAGCATCATTGAACGGGAAGTCCGCAACGATGGCCAATTTGCAGAAACAGAAGTCCGTGTGCTCCGGCGACTGGAAGGCTATTCGCATATCAACCTGCAATTGAATACCGGCAGAACCCATCAGATCCGTGTCCATTTAGCCCATATCGGCCATCCCTTGGTAGGGGACGATTTGTATGGCGGCAAGAGGGATCTATTGGAACGTCAGGCGCTCCATTGTACGGAATTGGAATTGTTCCACCCGGTTTCAGGAGACAAACTGTTCTTCAGTTCTTCATTGAATAAAGACATGCAGTCGCTGGTTTAACTGTAGATGTGAAAGCGGTCGGGTTGATACGGCTGCTGGGAAGGGACAGAAACGATTTCTTTTTCAGGAAAGCGGAAAGCCGTCAAGGAACCGCCGAACACGCAGCCGGTATCGATGTTGACGGTGCGGTTGACGAAATAAGGTTCGGCTGTCGGTGTATGGCCATACACCACCCATTTTTGGCCTCTATAGGATTTGGCCCAATCCCGCCGGACAGGACGGCCATCAGCATGGAATCTTCCGGTGATGTCGCCATATAGGACAAATACCGCGATGCCTTTGCTGAGCGGTTTGCCGATCATTTCGGCTTTCAAGCCGGCATGGGCGACAATCAGGTCATTTTCAAGCTGTTGATAATGCGGCAGCTGTTCATAGAAATGGATATAGCGTTTTCGGAATTGCTGCCTTTCCGGTTTCGGCAGCTGCTGCCATTCATCTACAGTCACCTCCAAGCCATGTGTCAGCTGGACATCGTTCCCTTTAAAGTAACGGAAAAGTTTATTGCAATGATTTCCAGGGGAATAGTAGAGGATGCCTGCGTCCTGCAATGCAAACAATAATCTCAGGACATTGAGGGACTCAGGGCCACGGTCCATGGCATCGCCGACAAAAGCGAGTTTCCGGTTTTCCGGATGGATGAACACATCGCCTTGCTTTTCGTAGCCTAAACGGGCAATGAGCTGCAGCAGCTCCTGATAGCAGCCGTGAATATCCCCGATAATATCGTATTTCATTTTACACACCTCTTTGTTTTGGAGTTTACTATACATAAGCATGGTGTAGCGTATAGACTACTATAGCAAGCAGAGAGAATCTTCGAAAGGAGGGAGTATACATGATGGAAGAAAAAGTAGTACGTGATGAAGAATTGAATGATGCATTGTTTACTGAATTGCTTATACGCGGAGATGTAAAAGAATTCCGCGATGAGTTTTTATCGCACCATCCATACGACCAGGCAAGTTTTTATGAAAAGGCGGATTCGGAGACCAGGCAATTGCTTTATCAGTATCTCTCTCCTAAAGAGATGGCGGATATTTTTGAAGCTATTGAATTGGATGATGATGACTACGAAGATCTCTTCCAAGAGATGGACGCGCGTTACGCCTCCGATCTATTATCCTATATGTATACGGATGACGCGGTCGATGTCTTAAACGAACTGAATAAAGAACAAGTCGCCAGTTACTTGACGATCATGGACAAAGAGTCGGCGCAGCAAATCAAGGACTTGCTGCATTACGAAGAATATACTGCCGGTTCCATTATGACCACGGAATTTGTAGCGATACCGAAAAATTCAACGGTCCGATCTGCGATGAATATTCTTCGCAATGCCGCTCCGAATGCGGAAACCATTTACTATGTTTTTGTCATCGATGACGATAAAAAACTGTCTGGCATCGTGACCTTGCGTGACTTGATCCTTGCAGAAGAAGACACGCTGATCAAATCGATTATGAATGACCGTGTTGTCAGCGTCTCTGTCAGTGAAGATCAGGAAGAAGTGGCACGGATGATCAAGGATTACGATTTCCTGGCCTTGCCGGTTGTCGATTTCCAACATCATCTGCTCGGCATCATCACGGTCGATGACATCATTGACGTGCTGGAAGAAGAAGCATCGGACGATTATTCCAAACTGGCAGCCGTTTCTGATATGGATACGTTCGACAAAGGATCGTTCACCGCAGCAAAAAAACGTTTGCCGTGGTTGATCCTGTTGACCTTCCTTGGCATGCTGACCGCCAATTTGATGGGAATGTTCGAAGCGACGTTGGATCAGGTGGCCTTGCTTGCTGTCTTTATTCCGCTGATTGCCGGAATGGCTGGAAACAGCGGTACCCAGGCTTTGGCTGTAGCAGTTCGAGGAATCGCAACAGGCGATATCGAAGAGCAAAGCAAAATGAAGCTGTTGTTCCGGGAAGCCGGGACAGGACTGATTACCGGTATTGTCTGCGGTGTTGTCGTCGTTGGTCTGGTTTACTTCTGGAAAGGCGAGTTGCTGATCGGTGTATTGGTCGGAACGGCTGTTTCAAGTTCTATTTTTGTAGCGACATTGGCCGGTTCGTTCATCCCATTATTGATTCATCGGATGAAAATCGACCCTGCTGTTGCTTCAGGTCCTTTTATCACCACTTTAAACGATATCATTTCGATTTTGATTTATTTAGGCTTAGCAACTACGTTCCTGAGCAGCCTCTAGAAAAGTGCGAATTGCACTTTTCTTTTTTGTGAGGTATTATTAGTACCAGGTAATAATAACAGACGCAGGAGGAATGGACATGTCAATATCATTAAAAGGAAAGACTTTCGTCATTATGGGAGTAGCCAACAAGCGGAGCATTGCTTGGGGAATCGCACGTTCTTTGGATCAATCTGGTGCAAACCTGATTTTTACGTATGCAGGTGAACGTTTTGAAAAATCTGTTCGCGATTTGGTGGCGACATTGGATGGCAACCACGAGTTGATCCTGCCATGCGATGTGACAAATGATGAGGCTGTCGCTGAATGCTTCACGGCCATTAAAGAACAGGTAGGTACGATTCACGGACTGGCGCATTGCATCGCTTTTGCGAAGAACGAGGAATTGGCCGGCGATTTTTCAGATACATCAAGAGACGGGTTCCTATTGGCACAAAATATCAGCGCCTATTCATTGACCAATATCGCGAAAAATGCAAAGCCATTGATGACAGAAGGCGGCAGCATTGTAGCGTTGACGTATATCGGCGGCGAGCGCGTAATGCCGAATTACAATGTCATGGGTGTAGCAAAAGCTTCTCTCGAAATGTCGGTCCGTTACTTGGCGGCAGATCTTGGAAGACTCGGCATCCGGGTCAATGCGATTTCATCGGGTCCGATACGTACCCTATCATCAAAAGGGGTCAGCGATTTCAACTCAATCCTGCATGAAATCGAAGAAAAAGCACCATTACGCCGCAATACCACTCCTGAAGAAGTGGGCGATACAGCTGCTTTCCTGTTCAGCGACATGTCGCGCGGTATTACAGGCGAAACCATTCATGTAGACAGCGGATACCACATCCTTTAAAAACACCAAAAAGCAGATCAGCCGATTTATCGGTTGATCTGCTTTTTGATTTAGACTATTATCCGGCAACGACTTTCTCCATCGATTTGTGGGGAATACCGGCGTCCATGAATTCATCGGATGTGATTTCATAGCCGAGCTTTTCATAGAAGGCAAGTGCATGGGTCTGGGCATTCAATTTCAGTCTGAATAGCCCATGTGCCCGTGCATATTCTTCCATCTCGTTCATCATCATGACACCGATCTGTTGTCCGCGGTATTCGGAAAGTACGCATACGCGCTCAACTTTGCCAAGTCCGGATTCCACTTCCCGGATGCGTCCGGCAGCAATTGGCTGCGCAAGCTGGTAACCGACGAAATGGATTGCACTGTCATCGTATTCATCCATTTCGATGTGGATCGGAACTTGTTGTTCCTCCACAAAAACTTTTCTGCGGACATCGAAAGCCTGTTCTTTTTCTAATTGGTTTTCAGCAATTTTTACTTTCAGCACTTACTGATCATCTCCAGTTAATCGGAATGTCTCGTACACGGTCCATGAACCATCTTCCAATTGATAGAGCAGGTGTATACGGTCAATAATTTCTTCATGTTCAATGCCGACCATTTTTAGTTGGCCATAAACATCGGCGTGTTCTGTATCGGACAACTTCTGCCCAATGGTGATATGGGGGACGAAAGAATGTTTCGGCATACCGCCGAAGAAATCTGAATGCAGGTCTTCGTGTAAGTCAGTAATTTCAGCATTCGGTTCCACTTTGAAGTACAGGGTATTGGTAACCGGAGAAAACGTGCTGACACGCGTAGCGTGCAATTTGAACGGTTTTTGTCGCTTGGCGATATTCTGCATTTCTGCTGCTACATCTTTTATTTTAGATGCATCCGCCTCAAATGGATCTTTCAATGTCATATGAGGGGTAATCAGTTCATAATGCGGATCATAACGTTTCCGGTACGAATTGGCGAGATCCTGCAATTTTTTTGAAGGAAAAGCTGCAACTCCATATTTCATCCTAACGACCTCCTTGTCTGTAATAACCATTTCTATCTTAGTGCCAATTATGCCCTGGAGCACCACCAGCCTCTACATGCCGAAGTTCTGAATCAATGCACGCCGCAAATCGGGCTGCCAATGTCTCCAAGTGTGGTCTCCTTCAAATTCTTCATAAAAGATCGAAAACCCTTTATTTTTCATTAAATTATTTAATTTCCGGTTTGGTCCGACAAAATCCTCGGTTCCGCCGTTGCTTAGTTTGACAGCTGTTTCTTCCTTTCCGATGACATGATAAACGGTAAAGGAATTGGCCGATTTAAATGCTTCCACTGCTGTGAGCATTTCATCTCCCACTTTAGGTGATTGCAGGATGACGCGGCCGAAAATGTTAGGATATTTTAAAGCAGCCATTAAAGACACGGTCGCTGCAAGCGAATCCCCGATTAATGCACGGCCCATGCCTACTTGATAGGTCGGGTATTTTTCGTCCAGGAAGGGAACCAGTTCGTGCGCCAAAAAACGCAGATAGGCACCATGCTGTTCGCCGGTCGGTTCGTATTTTTTGTTCCGGTCAGCTACGCTCTTGTAAGGAACACCGATCACGATGATGTTTTCAATTTCCTGATTTTCCAATAGCTCATCCACCACCCGTGGAATTCGTCCTAATTGAAAATAGTCTTTGCCGTCAGAAGCGATGACCAGCGTATATTTATATAAGGGCGAGAAATTGGAAGGAAGATAGACAAGCAATTGCATGTCTTCTTGAAGTTCCTTGCTGTAGATGGATAAATCTTCTACCTTTCCAGTAGTCATTGATAGGCCTCCTCTAGAGTTTTGTAAGAAAATTGTACCATAATGAATCGACAAGGTATAATGGGAAAAGAACACCAATTATATAGAGGGAAGGGGTTTTTGATATGGATGGCGGAAGATTTCGAGTACACTCAGACGACGTGACAAAAGCAACGCACGAAGCACTGGAGCGCAGAGGAGTCACCAATGAAGACATAGCCAAAATTGTTTTGGATATGCAGCTGCCTTTCAATGAGGGGCTGAAGATTGAACATTGCATGGAATCGGTTGAAAGTGTTTTGCGTAAACGCGAAATGCAGCACGCCCTTCTGGTAGGGATTGAATTGGATGAATTGGCAGAGCAAGGGAAATTATCCCGCCCGCTCCAGCAGATCGTGGGATCGGATGAAGGGCTCTTCGGTGTCGATGAAATGATCGGGCTGGGAGCAGTTTTAACATACGGCAGCATCGCCGTGACCACATTTGGCCACTTGGACAAAAACAAAACAGGTATTATCCATAACCTGGATACAAAATACGGTGGCCAGGTCCACACATTCCTCGATGATTTAGTAGCAAGCGTCGCAGCGTGTGCATCTGCCCGCATTGCCCACCGGACACGTGATCTTGAAGAGCAGGGCAGAACATTTGAAGATCTGGCTCCGGAAGACACAGCTCCTGAAACCCATGTAGAAGGTGCTGAAACCTGATTATTTTTCTGAATGTTCCCGCTGTAAGCGGTTGTATTTACTGAAATGCATTGAAACTAGTAAGAAAGACATGCTATTATGAAGTTGGAACACGGAATACTATTATTGAAAAGGGAGGTCACTTTATGTTGAAAAAGAAATTTGGTTTATTTGCTGCAGTAACTCTTGCAGGATCTGTATTTTTGGCAGGTTGCGGAGATGATGCAGCTACTACAGAACCCGAAGGAGAAGGCGAAGGCGGGGCTTCTGATCCTGAATTCCTCAGCATCCTGACAGGCGGAACGACAGGAACTTATTATCCACTTGGCGGCGCTATGGCGACGATCATTGAAAACGAAACAGGTTTGGATACCACGGCTGAAGTTTCACAGGCTTCTGCTGCGAACATGACGGCACTTGCCGATGGCGCTGCACAGATCGCATTCGTGCAAACGGATACAGCTTTCTATGCTGCTGAAGGATCGAACATGTTCGAAGGCGAAGTGATCGATACCGTTTCTGCAATCGGTGCACTTTATCCGGAGACGATTCAATTGGTTACGACTGCGAATTCCGGTATTGCTTCTTTTGATGACTTGGCAGGCAAAAGCATCTCTGTTGGTGCCCCTGGATCCGGGACTTATATTAACGCTGAACAATTATTGGAAATCCATGGTATGACAATGGAAGATATCGATGCACAGAACCTTGACTTCGGTGAGTCGCAGGAAAGTCTGCAATCAGGCCAGATTGACGCGGCATTCATCACTGCAGGAACTCCGACTGGCGCAGTCGAAAGCCTTGGAGCTACTTCAGACGTTGTCATTGTCCCTGTAGAGCAGGATAAAGCTGACGAACTGATCGAGAAATATCCATATTATGCCCATGACGTTGTACCATCCGGCATCTACGGCTTGACTGAGGAAGTTCCAACTGTCTCTGTTCTCGCGATGCTAGTGGTTCAGAACGACCTTTCGGAAGATCTTGTCTACGACATCACGAAAGCGATCTACGAAAACACAGATCAAATCCAGCATGCAAAAGCTGAATTTATCAAAGCTGAAACAGCTCTTGATGGAATCGGAATCGACATCCACCCAGGAGCTCAGAAGTATTTCGACGAAGTAAACTAATTGAATGAGCGATTAACTGACGGTAAAGCGTGAGCTCTGCCGTCAGTTCTTTGTTTTGAAGATGGAGGAGAATGGTCTATGCAGTTTCTCCGGATGCAGAAATTTCTTCCTTTACTGATTGCCCTCATCTTAATCGGCTCCTTAATCGCATTCTTCCCTTTCCATAAGCATTATGTATTTATCGATAATCAGACTGAAGAAACAGCGGCTTATCTACCGGTGGAAAGTCCGTATTTCCAAATCAGGTATACGCATTCAATCCATCTGTCGGAAGTCATCGAGAGCTACAAAGTAATGGAAAACAATGAGCTGATGATGACAGAGCTTGAATACGAAGATTTTAATATTGGCATGCCTTCAAATGCAGGAGAAGGAGAGACATTTGTCGAAAAAGACGGTAAATACTTCATCAAGAATATGACGAAGAAAATTCCTGAATTCCGGCTGTTTGTAGGGGATGTTGATGCAGGACTGTCATTTGGCACTAAAGGGCGTCAAATGGATTTGAAAAAAACGCTTGAAAGAGGTAAGTCGTATACTTTTCGGGTAGAGCGCTTATCCCTATTTCAACTAAGAAAAGGAGTGAGATTTGATGAGCGATAAGTTGCCTCCAGAAGAACGCGAACAGCAAAAGCTTCCACCAGAGGATGAATCCTACATCTCAGAAGAAAAACAGAAAGAAATCCTACAAAGATATGATCCCGAATCCAATACACGGGATTTAAGCGGAATCATTAAACATGTGGTCTTTTTCGGATTATTGGCATTTGCTCTATTCCAGCTTTATACGGCAATTTTTGGTCAATACACCGCCTATATTCAGCGCTCGATTCACTTAGGATTTGCTTTATCCCTGATCTATCTATTGTTTCCTGCCAGAAAACGTAAAGGAAACCGCCTTAAAGTTGCCTGGTACGATTATATCCTGGCCTTGTTGTCGATCGGCGTAGCTGCCTATTGGCCGATCATGTATGACGATTTGGTGTTCCGTCTGGGGCGGGTCACTGAATTGGACTTGATCGTCGGTATTTTAGCGATCTTGCTGACACTTGAAGCGACAAGGCGTGCAGTGGGAATGCCGATTACGGTCATTGCCAGTTTGTTTTTGGCCTATTCCTTTTTCGGTCCTTATTTCCCAGGATTCCTGCGTCATAGAGGACAAGATCTGGACTCAGTCGTTCAGTTGATGTTCTATACCACCGATGGAATATTGGGA
The DNA here is from genome assembly GCF_050686535.1 of Planococcus sp. SE5232. NCBI lineage: Bacteria > Bacillati > Bacillota > Bacilli > Caryophanales > Caryophanaceae > Planococcus > Planococcus sp. SE5232. Next base: position 1,283,673 of record NZ_JBOGCP010000001.1, read on the forward strand.
ACACCGATCGGCGTATCGGCGACTTTCATTTTCACCTTCCTGTTATTCGGTTCCTTCCTGGTGAAAACGGGAGTCGGACAGTACTTTAACGACTTGGCTGTATCCCTGGCCGGAAATTTAACGGGTGGACCGGCCAAGGTAGCGATTTTCTCAAGTGCCCTGCAGGGAACCATTTCCGGAAGTTCTGTTGCCAATGTTGTTACATCGGGTTCTTATACGATTCCGATGATGAAAAAATTAGGCTATAAAAAAGAATTTGCCGGCGGGGTGGAAGCAGCAGCTTCCACCGGCGGTCAGCTGATGCCCCCGATTATGGGGGCAGCAGCCTTCCTGATGGTGGAATTTATCGGGGGAGTGACTTACTGGGAAATTGCCAAAGCAGCTGCAATACCGGCTCTTTTATATTTCACAGGCGTTTGGATCATGACCCATTTCGAAGCCAAGCGAATCGGCTTAAAGGGCCTTTCACCGGAAGAAATGCCGGACCGCAAGGAAGTCTTGAAAAAGATTTACCTGCTCCTGCCGATTGTTGCAATCATCTTCTTCCTATTGATTGGTATTCCGACTATGCAAGCAGCGCTTTACGGGATTCTGCTGACGATTTTTGTCAGTGCCTTCAATAAAGAAACGCGCTTGAATTTCAAAGACATCATCTTAGCGTTGGTTGACGGTGCTCGGACTGCTCTGGCTGTTGCAGCAGCAACAGCGGCAGCAGGGATCATCGTCGGGGTCGTTGTAAAGACCGGCCTTGGTTTAAGTTTGGCGAATGGGCTGGTTTCCGCTTCAGGCGGAAATATCCTGCTGACGCTATTCTTCACGATGCTGGCAGCGATTGTCCTGGGTATGGGATCACCGACAACCGCCAACTATGTCATTACCTCAACGATAGCGGCACCAGCCATCATCACTTTGTTGATGATAGATGAGCCGGTTGGAGCAGCGGTGCCGCTTGTGGTCGCTTTATCTGCCCATTTATTCGTATTTTACTTCGGAATCATCGCCGATATCACCCCTCCGGTTGCTTTAGCAGCATTTGCGGCTTCAGGAATCTCGGGTGGTGAGCCGATACGGACCGGTTTCACCGCGGCTAAACTGGCGATAGCAGCGTTCATCATTCCGTATATGTTCGTTTTGTCACCAGCCCTTCTAATGATCGATACGACCTGGCCGGAACTGGTCTGGGTATTGATCACGGCTCTGACAGGTATGATCGCTATCGGAGCGGGACTGATCGGTTATTGGTACCGGAAGCTAAACTGGATCGAGCGTATCCTGACATTTGCAACCGGACTTGCTTTGATTTATCCGGAAGGCCTATCTGATACAATCGGTGCTGTCGCATTTGTGATTCTGTTCGGAATCCAATGGCTGGCACGCGATAAAAAACCTGCTAAAACAGCAGAAGCATAATTGAACACAAAACCGGCCGGGCATTAGCCCGGCCGGTTTTGTGTTTTTTTATCATATAAAAAATATAAAAAAAAACGAAAAAAGCCATCACCCGAAGGCGATGACTTTTTCAAAGCAAACTTTGTTCCTAAAGCTTGCAGTGGGTTTGGCACCCAATGATTCCTTCAGGGCGCGAACAGTTGCTGTCCTGTTTTCCGTTGCGCTGATAAGAACGATGGATGTCAAATCTCTTACTTGGACTATCATAATACGCGGTCAGCCAAATGTAAAGTTGTTAGAAAATTCGTTGATTCAGGCGGCAATTCTTCTGTCTAAGCTGAAGGCCAACCATCCCGGGTTGACTGAAATGAAAACAGCAGAAAAGTCTTGGAAAAGCGGCTTCTGTTCCCCTTCGAATTAAATAAAACAAAGACCGGAATTTTTATTTTCGCAAAAAGGATTGCTGTTGTCATAGTGGTGGTATAGAATAAGAACATACGTTCCCTTTAGGGAGGTGGCGATGATGAAAGGACATGAACTGCCGGAACGCTCTATATTCTGCATCGACATGCGCGGATTTTATGCCAGTGTTTCTGCGGTCGAGCTGGGGTTGGATCCACTGGAAGTGTGTATTGCGATTGTCGGGAATCAGGAGCGGAAGGGGAGCGTGGTTTTAGCTGCTTCACCGATGATGAAGCAGCGTTTTGGTGTGAAAACCGGCACGCGGCTTTTTGAAATCCCCAACCATCCGGACATCTTGCTGATTGAACCGAAAATGAAGCTGTATTTGGAGAAGTCCATGGCCATCACTGAGTTATTGGGAACTTATGTGCCAAAAGAGTCGATTCATATCTATAGCGTGGACGAAAGTTTCATTGAACTTACAGGCACTGAAAAGTTATGGGGATCGCCTGAAGTCACCATGCGCCGCATTCAACAGGAGTTGCTGGATCACTTCAAACTGCCTTCCTCGGTCGGTGGAGGGCCCAATATGCTGCTGGCGAAGCTGGCTTTGGATCTGGAAGCGAAAGAAACGGGTTTTGCCTATTGGACATATGCTGATGTAGCAGCGAAGTTATGGCCTGTTGCGCCTCTGCGGAGAATGTGGGGCATCGGATCACGAACGGAAAAGACCCTGAACAGCATGGGCATCTTTTGTGTGGGGGATCTGGCGAGTGCGGATGTCTCTCTGTTGGAAGAGCGGTTCGGGATTCTGGGCAATCAGCTGCATCAGCACGCGAATGGCATCGATTTATCGGATCTGGGATCTCCCTTGATAGAGGGGCAGGTCAGTTATGGAAAAGGACAGATTCTATATCGGGATTACATAGAAGAAAAAGACATCATGATAATCCTTCTGGAAATGTGCGAAGACGTAGCGATGCGGACGCGCCAAGCCCGCCGTGCAGGGAGGACGATACATTTAGGCATCGCATACAGCAAAACTGCCTTCGGTGGGGGCTTTTCCCGCTCGCGCTCTATTGAAGAAGCGACAAATGACACCTTGAAGATTTATCAGGTCTGCCAGGCGATTTTCAGAGAACATTTCCAGCACAAACCCGTCCGACAGATTTCACTGTCCATCAGCAACCTAGAAGAAGAATCATCCATGCAGTTAAGCCTTTTTGATGAACGGAAGTTCGAAAACAGAAGTCTTGGAACAGCCATGGACAGCATCCGGAAAAAGTACGGCTATTCGGCGATTTACCGGGGCATATCGGGTACCCAGGCAGGCACAGCCATAGCGCGGACGAAACTGATTGGCGGACACAATAAAGAATAAGGGGAGTGGTCCGATGAAGCGCAATAAATATTTAAAGACCGTAGGCGACATCAAAGACCGTGGAAAGATCAAATGGACAGCTTTAATGCTGCCGGAACATGTCGAAATGATCCGGGAGTGGTACGAAAAAGACGAAAAGGTACCCAAACCCGACCTGAACGAATACGACTTGCAGCTGCTCCAGGAGGAGATGGACATTGCACTGAAACGCCAATGCGAAGTCCTTATCCACAGCTGGAAGGACGGAGTAATCTATGAGCACAGGGGAACGATTGAAGGCATCGATGCAAGAAGCCGTATGTTGATTTACGGAGATCAAGCTGAAAAGCACAGGCTGCCGATGGATGAAGTGGTTTCGATTGTGACGGTTGAATGAAAGTAGGAATCGCTTCTTAGAGAAATTTAAAAAAGGGATGATGAAATGAAGCAGTTAAATTTGTATTTCTTTGGCGAAGAGAGCATAAGCTTTCAAGATGGATTCTATTTCTATGGTGGTATTTTACTGATTGTCCTATTATTGTTTTTAATTTGAGGATGGGTCCGCTGTTTTTTTCGGCTCGCTGCCCGCAGATTGAAAAATATGGAGCACAAAAAAACCGAGCAGCCAATGAGGCTGCGCGGTTTTTCAATTTAACACGTATGATTCCTACTGGGCTCGAACCAGCGACCTCTACCCTGTCAAGGTAGCGCTCTCCCAGCTGAGCTAAGGAATCTCAATTTCCAGGACAAATATAAGTATATCTTGTCCACGGAAAAAGTCAATAGTTTTTGGAGAAGAAAAATACGGTCTGCATTTCATCAGGCATCCAGGCGGAAAAAAGCTAGATGAAGAGCCTTTGTCCTACTGGCCAACACCCCGGAAACCGGCATCTTGTGCTTCTTGTTCAGTGCAGAACCATTCTTCCGGATTGGTTTGCTCGTAGGAGGAATCGCTCGGCATATGATAGATTTTATTGCCGCTGCGGTTGATGTTGCCTTTGATCGCGCAATCGCCTTGAGTCGGCTCTTCAGTGGCAGGGCTGTTATTTCCGGTTGAATCTTGTCCGAAGACATCTGAGTTGAAGCCCCGGTCAGTGGAATAGTTTTCGTATTGCCAAATGCCTGCTTCCTTGTCTCTCGCAATTTGTTCCGCTTGCTCGAAGTCATCGAGGTAGCGGGTATTTGGCGGGAACACATAGGCGACTCTGGCAAGTCCGGATTCAATCAGCTGTTCCTGTACACTTTCGCCATCCACATAAATATAGGCCAGCAAGCGGTCGTAGTCGTCAAAGCGGTCGCCGACGTCGAATTCGATCGATACATCGCCCGATTCAATCAGCCGTTTGTTTTCTTCAGTGGCTTCTTTGCCGAGAGGCTGTTCGCCCAGGCGTGGATGATTGGTTTCCGGTGTATCCATCAACAGATAGCGGACAGTCACTTCTTCACCCTCATAGATGATTTTGATGGTGTCGCCATCAATGACCTGTGTCACTTCCACATCGATCTGGTCGGTCGTGCCAGCGGTGTCCGTCGTCTCCAACATGCCGCAGCCTGAGAGGAAGAATAGAGTCAGTAATATAAGTTTCAATTTCATAAGGATCCCTGCTTTCGTTTCCTCATCATTATATGGAATAGTGAGCTTTGTGGCAATCAGACAGCTGGTTATGCATCTCTGTGCGGAAGCGGTCTTCCTAAAAAACGGCATAGTAAAACGCCTCTCTCAATTCCAAATTGAAGAAGGCGTTTTTATGTATGGCAGCGGCAATGGTCGTTTATAGACTTCAGCAATTAAAGTGCTGGCTCCGTTTGCTGCGCAGCTTCGTCGTAATACAAGATGGACTCTTCGGTAAGGCTTTCAAGCTTTTCTTTATTGACCCCGACTTCCAGTTCTCCTGTGAAAATAGGTTCCCACCAATTCAATTGTTTATTCATCATATTTCCTCCTCAGACGGTAGTGGTATTGTTTGACTATTCTATACCCCCAAAGGTTACACTAATAAACAAACAGCGTAAAAAAAGCCGGAAGGCCTTAAAAGGAGAGATTCTAAATGATTTCAATGGGCATCATTGGAGCGGGAATTGTTGGCGAACGGATCATTAAACAGATTCAGCAGGAAGGCCATATAGAGATCAGAGCAGTATACGATCAACAGACGGAACGGCTCACACAAATCAGCGAAACCTACGGAATTCCGATGGCGAAATCAGTGGAGGAAGTTCTCCATTCGGATATCAACTGGGTCTATATTGCGACACCGCCAGCTTTTCATGCCGAAATCGCCGAACTTGCAGCCAGTGCTGGGATCAATATCTTATGTGAAAAACCATTGGCGCAGAATGTGGAAGGCGGCGAAATGATGGCAGCTGCTGCGCAGGATAATCGCATCCAAACGGCTATGCATTTTCCGTTGATGTATAAACCGGCAGTCCGCGAAATGGCTAAGCGCGTCAAGAGCGGCCACATCGGAAAAATAGTCCGGATCGAACTGCAGACCTTTTTCCCCGATTGGCCAAGATTGTGGCAGCAGAATCCTTGGATCGGGTCGAGAAGTCAGGGAGGCTTTGTCCGTGAAGTCTTTCCCCATTATTTTCAATTGATGAACCGGCTTTTCGGTGACTTATCATTTACCTCCCATCACATCAGCTATCCGGAAGAAGTTGAAAAATGTGAAACCGGATTGATCGCCCATGGGCTTACCCGCGACCAGATTCCTTTTCTGGTGACAGGCATCAGCGGCATCGGACAAAAAGAGTTGCTGCAGTTCAAGGTTTACGGTGAGCGAGGAGTTCTGACGCTAGAGAACTGGTCAGATCTTTATGAATCGGCAAAAGGCGAAGATCGCCAATTGATCAATGAATTCGATGATGTCCCTTCGCTTTTTGAGGAAATGAACAATCAATCGACCCTTTTGGTCAATTTTGAAGAAGGACTAGTCGTCCAACGCTATATTGATCATTTATTGACTGAATAAGTGTTCATTTTTTGAATCTCCTGCCTTAATTGGTATAATGAAGAAACTTGAAGGAGGTTGGAAAATGAATTTTACAGCAACTGACGTGGAACAGATGATTGAAGAACAACGCAATTATTTTTATACAGGTGCCACTAAATCAACAGAGTTTCGGGTTGAGCAATTGCATCGGTTAAAAAAGGTGATCCAATCCCGTAAAACTGAAGTGATTGATGCCTTGAAGAAAGACTTGGGCAAAAGTGAATTTGAAGCCTATGCCACGGAAGTGGGATTTGTGCTCGACAGCATCGGCAGCATGGCGAAAAACCTGGAAGACTGGATGAAGCCGGAGCCAGTCAAGACACCGATTCATCTTCAGCCGGCGAAAAGCTTTGTCATCCGTGAACCGTATGGCTCTGTTTTAATCATCGGGCCTTTCAATTACCCCTTCCAATTGGTGATGGAGCCTTTGATCGGTGCCATCATCGGCGGGAATTGTGCAGTCGTCAAACCTTCTGAAGCGACGCCTCACGTAGCAAAAGTCATCCGTACTATCATTGAAGAAGCGTTTCCTTCCTACTATATTCGTGTAGTTGAAGGCGAGCGTGAAGAAGTGACGGCCTTGATCCACGCTTCATTCGATTATATTTTCTTCACGGGCAGCGTCAATGTCGGGAAAGTCATCATGAAAGCGGCATCGGAACGGTTAACACCGATTACCTTGGAGCTCGGCGGCAAAAGCCCGGCAATTGTGGACCAGACTGCAAATCTTGATCTGGCAGCGAAACGGATTGCTTGGGGAAAACTGATGAACACCGGGCAAACCTGTGTGGCACCGGATTATATTTGTGTGCATGAATCGGTTAAAGACGAATTCCTGAAAAAATTGACGAAAACGATACAGAACTTTTATGGCAAAGATGCACAAAAGAGCAAAGATTACGGACGCATCGTCAACACGCAGCATTTTGACCGATTAGCGGAAATCGTGCAGAAGGAAGCCAATCATGTCATCTACGGCGGCAAAATGGACCGCGATGACCTGTACATCGAGCCAGTGTTTCTGGACAACATCACTTGGGACAGCCCTTCGATGGAAGATGAGATTTTCGGGCCGATTTTGCCGATCATCACCTACAACGATTTACCGTTGCTGCTGCGCCAGATCCGCAAATTGCCGAAGCCTCTATCGGCTTACCTGTTCTCGGAAAATGACCGAGCAATCCGGTTCTTCCTGGATCAATTGCCGTTTGGCGGCGGCTGCATCAACGACACGGTTTCCCATGTGGGCAGTTCGTATCTGCCGTTTGGCGGAATCGGCACGTCAGGCATCAATTCCTATCATGGGAAATCCAGCTTTGAAACCTTTACGCATGCCAAATCGATTCTGAAAAAATCAACCAAATTTTCAACGAACCTGGTCTTTCCGCCTTATAAAAACAAAGCGAAATGGATCAAAACGGTATTGAGATAAGCGGCCTCCGGGTCGCTTTTTTTCGTTGTCGGATTGCTGGGCTCTTAGGTTGGTTTGCGCTTTTCTTTATTGTCCAGACTCCAGCGCCCAGCTCTTCGGGTCATAAGCCCACCCAGCGCCGTGGCAGAGAACGCCACTTTGCTGGTCTGTCTTATGCCCGTCAGAGCTATACGGGCGCCTACGCTTTTCTTTATTGTCCAGACTTCAGCAGCCGCCCCTCGAGTCGCTTCAGTCTTACCGACAATGGCAAAGAGCGCCATTACCGGTAAGACTTCCAGCGCTTGTCGGGGCTAAACGGCTGCCTACGCTTTTCTTAAATCTGCTATGATAAATACTAAGAGGTGATGGCAATGGCGGAACGCATTTTAATTGTGGAAGATGAAAAAAGCATTGCACGTGTACTGGAATTGGAATTGAAGTTTGAAGGATACGAAATAGGCGTCGCGCATACAGGATCTGAAGGATTGATCCAATTCCGGGAACAGGATTGGGATTTGGTCCTGCTTGATTTGATGCTGCCGGAAATCCACGGGCTGGATGTTTTGAAACGCATCCGTTCTTCTGATGGGTCAATTCCGGTTATTTTACTGACTGCCAAAAACGATGTGAAAGATAAAGTGGCCGGCTTGGATTTGGGAGCTAACGATTATGTCACCAAACCATTTGAAATCGAAGAGTTGTTGGCACGGATCCGCGCTTGCCTGCGCTTGTCGAACGGCAACGGCAATTCGACGCTGCACCGATTCCATGAGTTGGAGATGAACGAAAGTACCCGGGACGTCAAAAGAGGCGGACGTGTAATCGAATTGACGCCACGGGAATTTGACCTGCTGCTGTATTTGATCAAAAATCCACAGCAGGTACTCAGCCGGGAACAAGTGCTGAATGCGGTGTGGGGCTATGATTATTACGGAGATACCAATGTGATCGATGTCTATATCCGCTATTTGCGGAAGAAAGTGGACGCCGGTGAAAACTCGACCTACATCCAGACCGTCCGTGGAGTCGGATATGTATTGAAGGAGCAAGGCCATGAAACTGAAAAATAAAATCCATATCTCTTCCGCTTTGTTGATGCTGGTCATTTTGCTGGTACTGGCTTTTGTCATTTATTTTTCATTCAGCCAATTGACATATTCAACGGAAGTGGAGCAGCTGCAGGCAGAAACAAATGCCTTAGTGGCGGATCTCAATGAAACTGCTGGAGATCCAGGAATTGTGCTGCGGGCCTATATGCCGGTCAACGGACTTGTGAAGGTGACGGTTCCAGAAGGCGAACAGCCTTCTCCCATCCAATCTCCGTCAGTGACTGTCCAGCTTCCTGCAGAATTGGAGGGCCAGTCCGGAACGGTGAATGTGGAAGGTGAGCGTTTTGCCTACAGCAAAGCACCCATCATCTGGACAGACGGCCAAGTGGCGGAATTGACAGTTGCGCAATCTTTACGGGAAACGACGAATAATTTGAATACGCTGCGCCTGGTATTGGTGGTGGGAACTTTACTGGCGATGATTCCTGTCATCATTTCCAGCATCGTGCTGGGGAAAATTGTGACACAGCCCATCACAAATCTTACAAAGACTATGACGCGCATCCAGCGAAACGGCCAATTTGAAAAATTGCCCGTGGAAGGGAAGTCTCAGGATGAGCTGGCGCAGATGGGCCATACCTTCAACGAAATGATGGGCTTGTTGGAAGAGAATTATTCCAAGCAGGAGGAGTTTGTTTCAAATGCTTCCCATGAACTGAAGACGCCGCTGACGGTCATCGGCAGTTATGCCAAATTGCTCGAGCGGCAAGGGATGCAGGATGAGAAAATTGCAGAGGAAAGCATCTCTGCCATTCGCGCAGAAACCGATCGGATGAAAGCGTTGATCGAGCAGTTGCTGCACATTGCCCGCCGGAGTGAGTCGCAAGTTGAATGGACAAAAGTGAACGCCGTAGATTTATTGGAGCAGACTGTGACAGCGATGAACACATCTTACAATCGTGAATTCAAGCTGATCACCACGGAACAGTCACTGCCGATCACGACCGATACGGCAAAGTTCAAACAGTTGCTGTATATTCTCCTGGATAACGCCCGGAAATACAGTTCGGACAAGATCGAAGTAGTGGCGAGGAAAAATGGCGACACCGTCATCCAGATTCGCGATACGGGAATCGGCATTCCAAAAGAAGCAGTGCCGTATGTCTTTGAACGCTTTTACCGGGTCGATAAAGCAAGAAGCCGGGAAACAGGTGGTTTTGGCTTGGGCTTGTCTTTGGCGAAGCAATTGGCTGATTCGCTGAACGTCAAAATCGAGCTGGAAAGCATCGAACAGCTGGGGACCACAGTATCCATCATTTTCTCAGAGAATTTTAATGTTGGGGATGTACACTCAAAGCAGGAGGGATTGTGATGCGAAAATGGATGGTTATGGCGTCAGCGACAATCTTGCTAGGAGCAGTAGTCTTGGTGTTTCTGTTGTTCCCGAATTCTTCAGAGGAGATAACGATGGATCAGGCCAATGAAACGGTGATCAGCCTCTACGGAGGAAAAGTGGAACAAACCACGGAATCCGGTAAAGTCTACAGCGTGGAATTTCAGCGGGCGGATGGACGTTACTTGGCATTGGTCAACCGACAGAACGGTCAAGTCGAAAATATGGAATTGATTGAAAAAACGGCAGCGGCCAAAGAACTGACTGAACAGCAAGCGAAGGACCTTGCTTTGGAAAAAGCTGAAGGGACAGTCGACAGCATCAGTTACGACGAAGGACGCAATGAGTATGACGTCAAGGTCAAGGGAGAAACACAGATGTCGACGGTTGTCTTATCTGCAGCAACTGGGGAAGTATGGAAGATTAGCCAGGAGCCGATTGAAGCGGAATCTCCAGCGGAGGAACCGGAACCTGATCGAATCATTACGCGGGATGAAGCAGTCCGGCTGGCTAAAAACACCTTGGACGGAGAACTTCAGGAAGCGGAGTTTGTACAGACGGAAGACGGCGGCTACTACTTGGTGGAAATTGAAAACGATCAGACCGAGCAAGAAGCGACTGTTCAGATCCATGCAATACGCGGTGATACGATGTCGGTCGAGTGGGATGATTGACACTGAGAACAGTTTCATGGATTTCTCATCAAATTCTCATAAAGCCTTAATCTTCTCCTCAGAAGAGAAGGTTATTGTAAGAGTAACAACAAATGAGGAGGAGAAATTACATGAAGAAATTAATTTACATTCCAGTTGCAGCAGGGGTTTTAGCGTTTGGGGGCATTGTCTTGGCCAACACCGAAGCGCCTGCAGCCAATCCAGCATCTACATCAGGAACGGTGACCAATGAAGTGCAGACATCCTCAGCAACTGAAAAAATGCTCCGTTTTGAGGAAGTCTCAGCGAAAGCCTTGGAGTTGGCAGATGGTCGCATCACCGATATTGAATTGGACAAAGATGACAGAAGACCCCATTACGAAGTCGATATCGATTTTGATGGCTACGAATATGATTTTGAATTCGATGCCTACACAGGCGAAGTACTGAAGCAAAAACGTGAAAAAGACAGAGATTACGATTCTAAACAAATGAAAGAAGCAGCTTCATCGGCAGGTACATCATCCGCTGCAAGCAATTCCACTAGCCAAACGGCATCATCGAGCGAGGAATTGATCGGTTCTGAAAAAGCAGTCGAGGCAGCTTTAGCAGTAGTGAGCGGAACAGTTGAAAGTCTCGAACTCGAAAAAGATGATGGCGTTTCGTATTACGAAATCGATATTAAAGATGGCCGTACGGAGCATGATGTCGAGGTCAATGCAAAAGATGGTTCCATATTGAAAGTCGATTCGGATACTGATGACGATGATGATGACTGGGATTAATCAAAACCTATACACTAACTAAAACACAAAAAAACAGCAGGAGAAAAATCCGTGGATTTTTCTCCTGCTGTTTTTCAGTTATTGAGCGGCAACAGAATTTTGGCGGCTGTTCCTACGCCCAATGTACTCGATATAAGGAGGTCGCCTTGATGTTCTTGGACGATTTTCTGGGAAATGAGCAATCCCAGCCCTGTGCCGGTTGCTTTCGTCGTATAAAAAGGTTGGAAAACCTCTCCTAAATCTGCTGCTGAGATGCCATTTCCCGAATCATTGAAGGTGATGGACAACATGGATTCGTCTTCGGCTTTCATCAAAATCCGAATTTCTCCAGGTTCATCCATCGACTCAATCGCATTCTTCAGTAAATTGATGAAAACTTGCTTCAAGTGATGCTCTTCCCCGTTGACCTGGAAATCTTCATTCCAGTCTTTTTTCACTGTGATGCCATGCAGATTAAGTTCTGGACCGAACAGCAGCAAAATATCATCCAATGCATTTTGGATGCTGAACTTCTTCAATGCTGAAGCTTGAGGTTTTGCCAAAATCAGAAATTCACTGATGATCAGGTTGATCCGGTCCATCTCGGATTGGATCAATGCTGTATACTCCGGAAACAGATGCTTGGGATCATGGTGCATCATTTGGACGAAACCGGAAATGACGGTCATCGGATTTCTGATTTCGTGTGCAACGCCTGCAGCAATTTCGCCGGCGAGCTTCAGTTTTTCCGATTGAAGAATCAGTTTTTCCGACTCTTTCTGATAGCTGATATCCCGTGAGATGATGGACGTGGCTATCACTTTTTGAGAACGGTCAAAAATGGGTGATAAGGTGACCTGTGCATGGAAACGGCTGCCATCTTTTCGGACATCTACGGTTTCAAGCAGGGAATAACTTTCCCCTTGTTGAACGTCCAATGTTCGTTTCTCGGCGGCCTCTCTCATATCCTCCGGATAAAGCGGCAAGATTTTTCCGATGCATTCTTCGGAAGTCCACCCATAAAGATCCTCGAAAGCCGGATTGACGGCGATGATTTTATTGTTTGAATCGAACACCGCAATGGCATCTTTCGCAGTTTCAAAAAATAATTGTAGATAACCTTCCTTCGACATCAAGGCCTTTTCCATCGACGCATTTTTAATTTCTAACTGCTTCCAGTAATGGCTGAAATAAATACTGTGTAAAAGTGTAATCGATAATACAGCAACGAAAAAAACAACAATGGAGAGTTGGATATAAGGCAATGGGGCTCTCGCTGCAAACCGGTCAAATACGGTCAATAGAAGCGCAAATTCAATAGAAGTGACAACAGCCAGTATGACGATTGGTTTCGTATCATTGTATAGGGCAGAAGCAATAATGGGTATTACAAAAAAAACAAGCGTTACAGAGGACAAAGATTCGAAATTTAAAATGAAAACATACAAATTCATAGCAAAAAGAACCATGAATTGAAGAGCACGTTCCTGTATTTTTACAGAAAATAACCCCAGCAGCACCAGATAGGAAAAGATGCCGAACAACGGCGATATAATTGCAGAATTCATCTCGATCCACTGATTGAGCAGAAAATGCAGGATGCTTGAAAATCCGTACAAATGGATGAATAATTGATTTCTTTTGCGGTTGGTTTCATTTCTTTCCATTGGACACCTCAAGTTCATGCTTTTATGTGGTTCATTGCGTATACTTGCTTGTCGAATTTCATTAAGCAATTCTATTTTTCACTAGAACCAACCTAAAAATGGCTGATGCCAGAGGCTGGGGTGAATTCTTTGAGTCAACTTATACTATAATACTATAAGACAGGACTGTCCGAACATCTTTCATTTTGATATGATTATAAGATCGAGGAGTGATAGAAATGACTTACCAATGGAATCAAAACGAAACCATCGAATTATTGAAAGAACTAGTGGAAATTCCAAGCCCTTCAGGATACACCATGGATGTCATGTCAAAAATCCGCACAGTGTTGACACAGTGGGGCATTGATCACAAGACCACCCATAAAGGTGCGGTGATTGCGACGATCGAAGGGGGAAATCAGCAGCAGCATCGGCTTCTGACTGCCCATGTTGATACACTCGGCGCGATGGTGAAGGAAATCAAACCAAGCGGCCGCTTAAAGTTGTCATTGGTCGGAGGCTTTAAATTTAATGCCATCGAAGGGGAAAACTGCCTCATACATAAAGCGGATGGCTCGACGGTCTCCGGAACCATTCTTTTGCATCAGACCACCGTCCATGTCTACAAAGATGCAGGATCCGCTGAACGCAGTGCAGACAATATGGAAGTTCGCCTGGACGAGAAAGCTTTTTCGCAGGAACAGGTAAGAAGCCTCGGCATTGAAGTAGGCGATTTTGTGTCGTTCCAGCCAAGATTTGAAGCGACCCAATCCGGATACATTAAATCCCGCCATTTGGATGATAAGGCAAGCACGGCGTTGCTCCTTCAATTGGTGAAGCATTTGAAAGAGACTGGAGAACAGCTGCCGAATACGACCCACTTTTATATATCCAATAATGAAGAAATCGGCTATGGCGGCAATTCAAGCATACCTCCGGAAACACAGGAATACATTGCGGTCGACATGGGCGCTATTGGAGACGGACAGGAATCGGATGAATATACCGTTTCCATTTGTGCGAAAGATTCAAGCGGCCCTTATCATTACGGATTGACCCGCCATCTGATTTCCCTGGCGAAAGACCAGGGGATCGACTACAAAGTCGACATCTATCCCTATTATGGATCGGATGCTTCAGCTGCGATCAGCGCCGGCCATGATGTCAAACATGCCTTGTTTGGTCCGGGCATTGAAGCGTCACATTCGTATGAACGTACCCATACAGATTCATTAAAAGCGGCGGCAGCCTTGCTTCATGCATATGTGCTGTCTCCATTGGTTTCATAAGAGTTAGGAGAGGATCTACATGAACAGCAAAGATTTACTTGCGGCAATTCCATATAAGCAGATTAAAGGAGCTTTGCCCGAAACGGTTGAACACCTGACAATAGATTCCCGTGACATTAAAGCCGGCTCAATTTTTGTATGCATCGCCGGCTATACAGTGGATGGCCATGATTTTGCACAAGGTGCTGCGGATCAAGGGGCAGCGGTGATCATAGCTGAAAGGCCATTGACCATTGATAATGCGACAGTCGTCCTTGTAGACAGCACTTCGCGGACTTTGGGTCTATTAGCTGCTAAGTTTTACGACTATCCTTCCAAGCTTCTTCACATGATCGGTGTCACCGGCACCAACGGCAAAACCAGTGTGGCGGGCATCCTGCATTCAATGCTGATGAATCTTGGCGAGAAATCGGCGTTGACGGGCACGATTGGCTTCAACCTGAATGGCCAACTGCATCCATCGGCCAATACGACAAACGATGTATTGACGACACAGCAGATGATTGCACGTGCACGCGATGAAGATTGTTCGCATATGACGATGGAAGTTTCGTCGCATGGCTTGGTCCTCGGCCGTCTTGCAGGAGTGGAATTCGACACGGCAATTTTCACCAATCTTACGCATGACCATCTGGATTTCCATGGCACTATGGAAGAATATGGCCATGCCAAAGCTTTATTGTTTTCGCAGCTGGGGCAGGATCTTGCCAACCGGAAACAGGCCATTTTAAACGCGGATGATTCCTGGTCCAACGAAATTGCGAAAATGACGCCTCACCCCGTTTACACATACGGCATTCGCAACGACGCTCAATTCCAAGCGAAGGAAATCGAACTGACACATGAAGGTACGTCCTTCACTCTTGAATGTTCGGAAGGGAAGTTCCCGGTAAGCATGAAGTTGCTTGGCGAATTCAATGTTTCCAATGCATTGGCGGCAATTGCCG
Source organism: Planococcus sp. SE5232 (assembly GCF_050686535.1). Classification (NCBI taxonomy): domain Bacteria; kingdom Bacillati; phylum Bacillota; class Bacilli; order Caryophanales; family Caryophanaceae; genus Planococcus; species Planococcus sp. SE5232. The sequence goes on from NZ_JBOGCP010000001.1 coordinate 1,298,972, forward strand.
CATTATATGCGGAAGGCTACAAACTGCATGAAATCCTGAAGGCTTTATCGGAGATTTCCCCTGTCGAAGGCCGTATGCAGAAAGTGGAAATCGAGGCGCCTATCTCGGTTTTCATCGACTATGCGCATACACCGGATGCCATTGAAAAAGCGATTGATGCTGTCCAGGATTTCAAAACGAATAAAATCATTTTCCTGGTAGGAACAGGCGGCAACCGCGATAAAACAAAACGCCCTATCATGGCTGAAAAAGCATCCGTCGCAGATTATGTCGTATTGACGACAGATGATCCACGCGATGAAGCTTACGACAGTATTTTAGGTGATTTGGAAACCGGCATGACCCACAGTAATTTCGCCTGCATCGGCGACCGCGAAGAAGCGGTCAAGCATGCTGTGCAACAGGCAGAAACGGGCGACATCATTATTCTTGCCGGAAAAGGGCATGAAGATTACCAGATTATCGGCAATACCAAATACCCGCACAGCGACAAAGAAATCGCGATACAGGAAGCATTGAAAAAGTTTCAGTGAAAAAGTCTAACCAAAATAATTAGCGGTGCATAACCCCAACCAGGCTGGCCACTTCGCTTTCCGTGGGCTCAGCTTCAGCCTCCTCGTCACTGGAAAAACCCATGCTCCTGCATCGCTGCGCTAGCTTCGTCGCAAAGGCTTGACCTCACAAGTTTCGGCCAATGCCTTTCCTGCGGGGTCTTCAGCTTTCGTCGCTGCGCTGCTCCCACAGGAGTCTCGTGGCCAGCCTGGTCGGGAATGTGTTGCTTCGATCAAAGACAGAAGCCTGCTAGTCAGTTACAGGATAAAAATAGTAACAACAAATCGGAGAGATCTTTCACTCAAGGATCCGAAGTGCAAGGCGGCGAAGGGCAAAGATATGCTCCTGCATCGCTGCGCTAGCTTCGTCGCAAACGAGTCAGGCACAGCCCGACTCGCTTCCTGCGCGAGCCCGTGGAAAGCGTCCGCCTGGAGCGCAGGATCCGGTGTAAACATGATGAGATGAGTATTTATTCTTCTAATGATCTAAATACTCTTTTGTCTATAAGCTTAAAAAGAAGCCTCCAGTGGCTTCTTTTTTCTGCAGGCGTTAAAATTCCTTGTTTTTTTCAGTCCCCTTCTCTAATATGAAGAGAGTAGATTAAAGGAGCGTATAAACATGTCAGACCAATTAAAGAATGAAATTCAAAATAGAAGAACCTTCGCCATCATATCCCACCCGGATGCCGGGAAAACGACCTTAACGGAAAAGCTGTTATTATTCGGTGGAGCTATCCGTGATGCCGGAACTGTCAAAGGGAAGAAAAGCGGCAAGTTCGCTACATCCGACTGGATGGAAATCGAGAAGCAACGGGGAATTTCTGTAACTTCTTCCGTCATGCAATTTGATTATGCCGGGCACCGCGTCAATATTCTCGACACTCCCGGACACCAGGATTTCAGTGAAGATACCTACCGAACCTTGATGGCCGTCGACAGTGCTGTCATGATCATCGATGTTGCCAAAGGAATTGAAGCGCAGACCGTCAAGCTTTTCAAAGTCTGTAAGATGCGCGGCATTCCGATTTTCACCTTCATCAACAAAATGGATCGCCAAGGAAAAGAGCCTTTGGAATTGATGGAAGAATTGGAAGAAGTATTAGGAATTCAATCCTATGCAATGAACTGGCCGATTGGCATGGGGAAAGAATTTCTCGGCATTTACGACCGTTTCAACAAACGCATTGAGCCATTCCGTTCTAAAGAAGGACGTTTCCTGGAGTTGAATGAAGAAGGGAAATTACTGAATGACCACGAAATGACCAAATCGTCCTATTATACACAAGCGATGGAAGACATCGATCTATTGAACGAAGCCGGCAACGATTTTTCAATCGACCGGGTGAAAAAAGGCGAATTGACGCCGGTGTTCTTCGGCAGTGCTTTAGGCAATTTCGGTGTTGAAACCTTCTTGGAAACTTACCTGCAATTTGCACCTTCGCCGCAGCCGCGCGATACACAGGAAAAAGAGGAAATCGATCCGGTCGAGATGCCGTTTTCAGGGTTTATTTTCAAAATCCAAGCCAATATGAACCCCGCTCACCGCGACCGCATCGCTTTTGTACGGATTGTTTCCGGCAAATTCGAGCGGGGCATGAACGTGACGTTGGCGCGTACCGGCAAAAACATTAAATTGTCACAAACCACCCAGTTCCTGGCGGATGACCGCGAAATGGTCAATGAAGCCGTAGCTGGAGATATCATCGGTCTCCATGATGTGGGGAATTACCAAATTGGTGACACCATCACCAGCGGAAAGAAATTCCAATTTGAAAAACTTCCTCAGTTCACTCCAGAACTTTTCATGAAAGTGACCGCTAAAAACGTCATGAAACAAAAGCACTTCCATAAAGGAATTCTTCAGCTTGTACAGGAAGGCGCGATCCAATACTACAAAACGCTTCACCTGGAAGAAGTCATCCTTGGTGCAGTCGGGCAGTTGCAATTCGAAGTGTTCGAACACCGGATGAAAAATGAATACAATGTAGATGTGCGAATGGAGCCGGTCGGTTCTAAAATTGCACGCTGGATTGAAAATGAAGAAGATGTCAAAGAATCGATGTCAAGTGGACGTTCCATGCTTGTACGGGACCGTTTCGATAATTATGTCTTTTTATTCGAAAACGAGTTTGCGACACGCTGGTTCCAGGACAAAAATCCGGGCATTCGATTGTACAGCCTACTATAAAAATAAGAACCTGCTTCGGCAGGTTTTTTTATTTTTTTGAAAAAAGTGGCAAAAAGGTGAACATCATCTATATGATTTGCGGTTGCAAGTGATTTTTCTTATGATAGAGAAACACGGATAAGAGAGGGTTGGACAAATGAAAATAAGCGATTTTTCGATAAAAAGGCCTGTTTTTACGCTGGTTATTATGTTCCTGATCATCATTTTGGGAGCGGTCTCATTCAGCCGTATTCCGATTACACTAATACCTGAACTTAATCCGCCGATTGGTGTAGTAGTGACCAACTACCCTGGGGCCAGTCCCACAGAAGTAAGTGAGAAAGTAACAAAGCCCCTGGAAGCGAATTTGGCGACCTTGCCGGGGATTGAGTCGATTCAATCGAACAGCCAGGAAGGTTCAAATTTTATCCTGCTGGAATTTGATTGGTCGACGGATATCGACGATGTCCAATCAGACATTATGCAGCGGATCGACCAAACACCGATACCTGATGATTCAAACGATCCACGCTTTCTGAAGTTCGACCCTTCTCAATTCCCGATTCTTCAGTTGTCTCTGCGGTCAAGTGACCCGGATGCTGATGTGCGTGTGGTTGCGGAAGAATTGGAAACGGAGCTTCGCCAGACAGATGGCGTGGCCAGCGTGAATATTTCCGGTTCTTTAATAGAAGAAATCCAAATCGAATTGGACCAGGCAGAACTTGAAGAACGCGGCCTCCAACAATCGGACGTGGTCCAGCTGATCCAGGCAAATAACATTTCATTGCCGGGGGAACCGATTGAAACCGAAGATGGCCGGAACTTGACTACCCGAATTATCAGTACCTTGACAAGTGTTGAGGAGATACGGGAACTCGTTCTTACGATTGACCCCATAGAAGGCGAAAATGTAACAATCGCTGAGGTCGCCGAAGTCAACGTCAGCGAACGTCAAAGCAATAGTGAAACAAGAACCAATGAAGAGCCGGCTGTCCTGCTGTCGGCATTGCAGGAATCTCGGGCAAATACAGCTGAAGTTTCAGATGCTTTCCAGGAAAGGCTGGATGAGTTGCTGAGCGAAGAACGTTTTGAGGGAGTTGAAGCGGATATCCTGTTTGACCAGGGCGATTACGTCAAATTGGCAATCGGCAATATCGGTCAAACCCTGATTCTGGGTGGGATTTTTGCGATGCTCGTCTTGTTCTTTTTCCTGCGCGGCATCAAGAGTCCGATCATTATCGGGGTGGCCATTCCTTACTCGGTCATTGTGACTTTTGTGTTGATGTTCTTTGCTGACTTTGCTTTGAATATTTTAACTTTGGGTGCACTCGCTCTCGGTATCGGGATGCTAGTGGATAACGCGATTGTGGTCATCGAGAATATCGAGCGCCATTTGGCAATGGGCAAAAACTCGAAGAAAGCCGCTTCCGAAGGCGCGAAGGAAGTTTCGGGTGCAATCATTGCATCCACCCTCACCACTGTCGCTGTTTTTATACCGGTTATCTTCATATCCGGCTTGATCGGAGAAATTTTCTTTGAATTTGCTTTAACGATTTCATTCAGCCTTTTTGCCTCTTTAGCGGTGGCTTTGACCGTCATTCCGATGATGGCTTCAAGAATGCTTGGAAAACCAAGCGACAAGCCAAAAGTGCAGAAAGATGCGTCAAAAAGCGTCAAAGCATTCGAAGGATCCGTTATTTGGGCATTGCGCCACAGAATCATCGTCTTGTTTACGGCACTTGTTTTGCTGGTAGTCGGCGCTTTTGGCGTGATGCAAGTCGGTACAGAATTTATACCGGCGACAGACGAAGGTTTCGTCAGTGTTTCTGTAGAGCTTGAAGAGGGCTCTTCGAGAACAGCAACAGACGAGGTGGTCAATCAGATTGAAGATGAATTGAAACTGGAAGAAGATGTAGATGTTTACGTCAGCTTGATCGGTTCGACTCAGCAGGGACAGGCGCAAGGTTCCTCAGAATCAAATACTGCTGAAATCTATGTGAAACTTGTGGACCTGGGCGAACGGGATCGTTCCATTTTCGAATTTGTGGATGAAGTCCAGCCGCGGGTACTGGAGACAGTTGGAGAGCAGGCTTTGGTCAGCTTCAACTTGCAGACAGCAGCCGGTTCTTCGCCAAATACCCTATCCTTTACAGTGACGGATACCGATCGGCAACGGCTGGATAACGCGGTCGCTGATATTGAAGGGGTTTTAACAGACCTTCCAGAAGTGACAGAACTGACGAATGACCGTCAAGAAACGATCGATGAGATCCAGATGACCATCAATCGTGATGCGGCCACCGAGTATGGCTTGCCGCCGGTTCAAATAGCTCAGACTGTCAATAATATCACTCGGGGCGTATTGGCTACACAGGTATTGACGGAGAATGATGAAGTCCTCAGTGTTTACGTCGCTTATGAAGAAGGCGAAAGAAACAGTCTTGAAAAGCTGCGCGAATTATCGCTACGGACGCCTGCAGGGGAATTCGTTGAGCTTCAGGAGCTTGCAGATATCGAAGTTGCACAAGGGCCTGTCAGCATTCAACGAGTGGACCAGGCAGACAGTGTCTCCTTTACCCTGCAGCATCAATCGAGCATCACTTTGGGCGACATGTCTGATGAGGTGGATACAGCAATTGCAGAATTGGACTTGGATGAAAATACGATGATTTCGTTTGGCGGAGACCGGGAATTGTTGGATAACTCCATAAACGATATGATGCTTGCGGTTGTGCTTGCTATCGTCTTGGTTTACATCGTTATGGCCGCACAATTCGAATCCTTCAAATATCCATTGGTCATCATGTTCACTGTACCGTTGATGGCGATTGGTGTAGCAATTGCCTTGTTTGTCACACAGACGCCGGTCAGCATCACCGCAGTTATCGGTCTGCTGGTTCTGGTGGGTATTGTCGTCAACAACGGGATTGTGCTGGTTGATTACATCAATCAGCGGAAACAAGCGGGAATGGGTTCCTACGACGCCATTATTACTTCCGTCCACGATCGCCGCCGTCCAATCTTAATGACGGCATTGACGACTATTTTAGGCTTGCTTCCTCTGGCGATTGGAATTGGGGAAGGGACTGAAATCAACCAGCCGATGGGGATTACTGTAATCGGTGGACTTATCAGTTCAACCTTGCTGTCCCTTTACATTGTACCGATTGTCTATAGCCTATTTGATAAACAAACAAGAAGAATGAATAAAAAGTAAGCCTTCGGGTTTACTTTTTCTTTTTGCTGAAAATTATTGGAAAATTTAGTATGATTGTAAAAAGGAGATGTATCTATGAGAGAAGTGGTATTTACAGGATTTCCAGGATTCATTGCCAGTCAATTGATTCAAAAGCATGCCGAGAACAACGAAGCGATTTCGGCCATCATCCTTTCGTCGGAACGGCCGAAAGCAGAAAAGGAAGCTGAGCGCATCCAAAAAGAAACCAATTGCCGGGCCATTAAACTGATTGAAGGTGATATCACCAAAAGCGGCCTTGGACTTGCACATGCCGACAAAGAATATTTAGAAAAGAAAGAAGTGACATTTTGGCATCTTGCGGCAATCTATGACCTCGCAGTTCCAAGAGATCTTGCGTGGAAAGTCAATGTGGAGGGAACCCGCTACGTGAATGACTTTGTCGCGGCATTGCCTGTTATGGAACGTTACGTCTATTTCAGTACCGCTTATGTAGCAGGCAATCGGGAAGGAACTATTTATGAAAATGACTTGAAGCGTCCACAAGCTTTCAAAAACTTTTATGAGGAAACAAAGTTCGAAGCGGAATTACTGGTGAATGAAATGAAAAAAAAAGTGCCGGTTACGATTATCCGTCCCGGTATTGTCCGAGGCCATTCAGTGACAGGGGAAACCATCAAATTTGATGGGCCTTATTTTTTCCTGAATTTGATTGATCGCGTCAAGTTCCTGCCAATCATTCCATTTGTCGGACGTTCAAAATCCTATATTAATGTAGTACCGATCGATTATATTCTGAATGCCTCCATCTATCTCAGCAAGTTGGAAGCAGCAGAAGGGCAAACTATCCATCTGACAGATCCGAACCCTCATCCGGTGGAAGAAGTTTACCGCGGAATGGTCCACCTGATGACCGGGAAAAATCCAAAAGGGCGATTGCCGCACAACTTGGCGAAAGTGTCTTTGTCGGTTGCTGCAATAAGAAAAGGGTTGGGGGTGGAGGTTGAAACTTTGGATTATTTGACTTGGTCCGCGAATTTTGACACACAGAATGCCAAACGCCTTCTGAATGGCAGTGGCATTCACTGTGCCGATTTTCTTGAAACCATGCCGGCAATGGTGGATTTTTACAATCTGCACAAAAATGACAAGAAATTTCAAATCACCATTCATTAAAACTTTGCCTTGCATAAAAAAGATGCTATACTGACATTACAACTCAATACACTTTGACTTTCAGTCAAGGGGGAGTAGCTATAGGGAAACCTATTTCACAGTCGTCAATACATGGTTAGTAGCCATCGGTTGTGATAGCAAACGAATTTTGCTTAGCGAGACCTTTGCCTTTATTTAGGCGGAGGTCTTTTTTGGTGGCAAAAATAGGAGGAGAAAGCGGAATGGAAGCAATTTTATTGGAGTATGCCTGGGTCCTATTGGTATTAGTTGGACTTGAAGGGCTACTGGCTGCAGATAATGCAGTGGTAATGGCAGTAATGGTTAAGCATTTACCGAAAGAGCAACAGAAGAAAGCATTGTTTTATGGATTGGTAGGAGCTTTCGTCTTCCGCTTTGCAGCATTATTCATGATTACACTGTTAGTTAATATTTGGCAGATCCAAGCACTTGGAGCAGCTTATCTATTGTTTATTTCAATCAAGAGCATATATGATCAGCGCAAAGGGGATACAGACGAGATTCTTGAAGGCGTGGATGCAAAACCTGAGAAAAAAGGTTCAAGTTTTTGGATGACCGTATTGAAAGTGGAGTTGGCCGATATTGCATTTGCCATCGACTCAATGCTGGCAGCGGTTGCGTTGGCAGTAACCTTGCCGCATTTGACTGTCTTCAATATGGAAGATATAGGCGGCATTAACTCAGGCCAGTTTATGGTCATGCTTGCCGGTGGATTGATCGGAGTAATCATCATGCGATTTGCAGCACATAAATTTGTGCAATTGCTTGAAAAATACCCACAGCTCGAAACAGCAGCTTTTGTTATTGTTGGATGGGTCGGCGTGAAATTATTGGTCATGACTTTATCCCACGAAAATGTCGGGATTCTGCCACACGATTTCCCACACTCAACACCATGGACATTGATCTTCTGGACAGTACTCCTTGGCATCGTTGTAGTTGGAGGAATTCTCGGAGTCAAACAGAATAAAGAACAGGTTAAGGAACAGGAAGTTAAATAAGAGCGTGTTCCTGTAAGGAAAAACTAAAAAAGGTGCATTGAATCCAATTCAATGTACCTTTTTTCTATAGACTTTTAAGAAGTCGAATCGGCTACCCACAAAAGAACCATTTTAAAAGCGAATAATGGTAAGAACAGAAAAACCTGCCTCTTTTCAATTGAATCCTTCAAAGTTACAATCAAGTAGGCAGTGACTTTGAAAAGAGGTGAGTGGTGTGCTTTTAACTTCATTGGGTGGGCGATTTGGACGTATCGAAAAATCCAATGCTGAAATATTGGTAATACAGGCTCAGGACGGTGATGAGCAGGCTTTGCATGACTTGCTTTTTTCCTATTCACCCTTTATGAAAAAGACGGCATCACAAGTATGCAAACGATTTATCGACGATCATGATGATGAATACAGTGTGGCGCTTTCTGCTTTTAACGAAGCTGTGCAAAAGTTTGACCATACCAATAATGCTTCATTTCTGACATTTGCCCACATGGTCATCCGTAGGCGTGTCATTGATTTTATACGCAAGGAAAGCCGCCGGGACGAATTCAGCCATGATTTCATGCCGGCAGCAGAGCCGGAAACGCATAATGGCATAGCAGATTATGCCGCTTCCGAAGCATACGACACCAATCAGCAGAACCAGAAAAGACGGGAGGAAATCGCTTTATACGAAGAGATTCTCCGGGAATTCGGCTTGTCCTTTCAGGAACTGGTTAAAGTGTCGCCAGCTCATCAGGATGCACGCATCACTTCCATCCAGATTGCCCAATTGGTAGCTGAAACCGATGAATATAACCAATACTTATTGGAAAAGAGAAAATTGCCGATCAAGGAGATTGAAAAGTTGGTTAAGGTTTCACGAAAAACGATTGAACGCAATCGAAAGTACATAATCGCTATGGCGTTGCTGCAGATGAGCGATTTGCATTTTTTAAAAGATTATTTGAAGGGGCGGTTAAACTGATGCGGAGACAATCGGGAATATGCATAGAACTGAATCAGGACCGCTCCATTTTTCTGATGGCAAATGGCCGGTTCATCAAAGGGACGCCTGCAGGGAATCCGTCAATAGGAGAAGAAGCTTCTTTTTATCCATACGAAAAAAAACCGGCAGTTCGCTGGCAGCCGATTATGGCACCTGTAATCGCGGCAGTGGCTGCTTTGGTTCTGTTTATGTCTGGTTTGGTATCACCTGCTGAAGAAGCTTTCGGCTATGTACAGGTTCAAATCAACCCCGGTGTTGAACTGGGGATCAATGACCAGTATGAAGTGGTATCGATTCGTGAATTGAACAGTGACGGACACGAGTTGATCCATCAACTGGATGATTGGAAAAATGACTCCCTGTTAGATGTGCTGAGCCGCGTTTTTGAAATAGCGGTGACAGACCAGACAGAACAAATTACGATTACGGCAGTTGAAGAAGATGACAGTGACTTTGACAAGGCTATCAAGAAAGTTGTTCTTGCGGTTTCTTCAGATGCGAAAAATAAGCAAATGGCAATTCAGATGAAGGAAGCCACAAAGGCGCAATGGCGTCAATCAAGAGAAGATCACGTCCCTGTTGGACAAATGATCAAAAAAACCGAAACCTTGAAAATCCAGCAGCAGCCTGATGTGCGGAAATCGGGGGAAGAGGCCGAGGCCGTAACGGTGCCAAAAGAAAACAAAGCGGTCAATGAGCAAAAACCGCCAACCAATAATAACGGAAAGAATCATGAGAAAGAAACAAAGAATACCAAGCCGGCAGATAAAAACAAGACAATTCCTCCAAGAGGTGAGAAGAAACCAGCTCCGCCTGCAGCAGAAAAGAAACAAAACAATCCATCACCAAAAACAGAGCAGCAAAAAACACAGAAGCCAAACAGGAAAGCTGAAGAGCCTGCAGCCAAAACCGAAAAAGCTCCTCCTGTAAAAACGGAGGAAAAGAACAATTCAAACAAGCCTGCTCCAAAAGAAAAACCTGCTGAGAAAAAAGAAAAGAACCCAGCAGAACACAAAGAAAAGAATCCGTCAGAGAACAAAGCTCGCCCAAACAATGAAGCGCCAGGACAGCAAAAGAAGAAGGATACCCCAGCAGCCAGCAATAATTCCATTCATAAAACCGAACCTCGACCTTCAATGGATCAAGAGAAGAAAGACAGCCAGGCTCCCGATCACAGCAGTAAAGATGAAAAACAAGATCAGAAGCAAAGTGGGAACTCTTCGAAGCCACAAAATGAACAAGGAAATAAAGAGAAAGAGTAGAAGTGAATCTTCTGCTCTTTTCCTTTTTACCTATTCATAGAAGAAAGGGATTTTCTTTTTTACCGCTCAGATGGACGAAACTACACAGAAATTGAGCAAAGTGATAGGAGGTCCATCAAGTACATATCCCTGCTCTATCGGCTTATAGCAATTGAAGCCCATTTGTTCTTCTTAAATAGATTTTCGATTTCTCTTTCTTTTTGTCTATTCTTTTCATAGAATGGGGAGAGAGTAAACGCTGAAGGGAATCAATGTCTTATGAATAAATCATTTCAAAAAGTACGGAATCTGACACCTGCCCAGGCAATAGTTTCGTATTATTTTGTGGCAATTGCAGTTTCCTTCTTATTATTGAGGTTACCGAATGTCCATAAACCAGGGATGACCATCCCCTTAATCGACAGCCTCTTTACGGCAGTCAGTGCTGTGAGTGTAACAGGTTTAACTGTCATCAATGTTGTCGAAACCTACACGGTATTTGGCATTGTCGTTCTAATGGTGATTTTGCAGCTGGGCGGCATTGGCATCATGTCCATCGGAACGTTTTTTTGGCTCCTTGTCGGGAAGCGAATTGGCTTGCGTGAACGCCAACTGATCATGGTTGACCATAACCAATCGAGCATGGCGGGTGTGGTCAAGCTGATCCGTGAAATCGTCAAGATCCTGCTGCTGATCGAAGCAGTGGGGGCTCTTATTCTGACGATTTATTTCACGCAGTTTTTTCCGACGTTCCAGGAAGCTTTGCTCCATGGCGTGTTTGGATCAGTAACTGCGACAACGAACGGCGGATTTGATATTACAGGAGAATCATTGATGCCTTATTTCAATGATTATTTCGTGCAAATCATCAATATGATCCTCATCATTTTAGGAGCGATCGGTTTCCCGGTACTGATTGAAGTAAAAGAGTTTCTGTCAAACAAACAAAAGTATTTCCGATTCTCTTTATTTACCAAAATCACCACAAGCATATTCGCTATTTTGCTGGCGGTCGGAACAGTCGGCATCCTATTGCTGGAATCCTTCCGTGCCTTTAAAGGGATGAGCTGGCACGAATCTGCATTCGCGGCAATTTTCCATTCGGTTTCTTCCCGTTCCGGTGGATTGGTGACAGTGGATATCACACAATTCAGTGATGCAACAAATGTCTTCATGAGTGCGTTGATGTTCATCGGTGCTTCTCCAAGTTCGGCAGGAGGAGGAATTCGGACAACGACTTTTGCAATCGCCATCCTCTTTTTGATTAATTTTGCGCGCGGGAAAAACACCATTCAAATTTTTAAGCGGGAAATTGAATTGATTGATGTTTTCCGATCATTTGCTGTCATTTTTCTGGCATTTTTCATGGTACTCGTCGCAACCATCGCCTTGCTCATCACTGAGCCCCAAGCGACAATCGTAGAAGTTATTTTTGAAATCACTTCTGCTTTCGGAACTTGTGGAATGTCGCTGGGGATAACAGGTGATTTGTCGTCTACCGGAAAGGTCATCATCATGGCCTTAATGTTTGTGGGGCGTGTAGGGTTGATCTCATTCCTTTTCACAATTGGCGGGAAAACAGACCCGACCAAATTCCATTACCCGAAAGAGCGCGTAATCATCGGTTAAATCCTGGAAGATGTTATTTTGATGGAAAAAGACTATAATTAGTGTAATGCAGCTTAAACAGTGGAAAGAGTGAATCGGATGAATGAAGATATTAAACAATCGCTGAAATTATTTATCGTGTTGTCGCGTGCGCATAAAGCAATTACCGAACAAACCAATCAGTTTTTTCAAGCAAGTGGAGTAAATCCTACTGAATTTGCTGTTTTGGAGCTTTTATACCATAAAGGCAAGCAGCCGCTCCAAAAAATAGGGGGCAAAATCCTGTTGGCGAGCGGCTCCATCACGTATGTCATCGATAAGCTTGAAAAACGCGGTTATATCACACGCGTCAATTGTCCGAATGACCGCCGCGTGACCTATGCGGAAATATCGGAACAGGGAAAAGAATTCATGGCTCAGATTTTTCCGGAGCACGAAAAGAAATTGCATGAATTAACAGAAGCACTGTCAAGTGAAGAAAAAGAACAAGCCATTGAATTGATGAAGAAATTGGGCTTGTCGATTAAAGACCTATCCTATTGAACAAAGCAAAAAGGCCATCCGAACTTCGGATGGCCTTTTTCTATAAGCTATAATCACTTGGTTTTTTATTGTTCCAAGGATTCGATGGTTTTTCCCATGGCGATAAAATCTTCAGTAGCATTGACCGTGCTGTCATCAAAAATAGTCAGGCGCACGATCAGGTTCTCTTTTTCATAGACGATGCCGGTTACGGTGCCTTCAGCACTTGGTACTTTATAGGCTGCAGATTGGGTGAAATCTGATCCATCGAAATCCGTAACTTCCACAGGCTGTTCGTCGGGATTAACCGCCTGAAGGGTTTGTCGCATGTTTTCTTCGGCCGAAGCAAAATCAGTTTCTTCAGGAGTGAATGTCTCGATCCGCATGAAGACAGCTGAATTGTCGGATACATACAATGCATCTTTGCCCGGTTCTTCGGCAGATAGCTCGTAGCCATCAAGAACGGTTAATTCATAGTTTTGCTCTTCGCTCTGGGTCAGGCTACCGGCAAGTTCAGATTCAGGTTCTTCAGTCTCTTCACCTGCAGCGGTTTCTTCTTCGGTATCTTCAGTGTCTTCCACGGCCTCTTCAGCGGGAACACTGTCATCCGTTTCTTCTTCCACTACTTCTTCGGCAGCTTCTTCAGGAGCTGTTCCTGTGTTTTCCTCTGCAGTATCTGGAGATCCGCAGGCAGCAAACAACATACCAATCGTCAGAATGGATGAACCTAAAAATAAATGCTTCTTCATAAAAAAATTCCTCCTATCGGTTTGTCTAGTAGACGTTTCGGAAGGAGGAATGTTTCATCTTAAACAGGTAATGGCAAAACCAGGAACAGCAGGACGATCATGACCAAGTGAGCGACGATGATGACCGGCAGACTTCTTTTCCATTCGTAGAGCAGTCCCAGAATCAGGCCAGCTGCTATTCCAGCACCTACTCCGGGCCAAAACCCGCCTAATGCCAATGCAGAACCGAACAGTACAGAACTGATCAGCACTGCCACTGGAGTGGAGACATACTGTTTCAGTTTCTGTTGAACCAGCCCACGCCAAAAAACTTCTTCACCGGGAACGATGATGAACATCAATAAGAGGTAATGCCAAATCGAGACAGGTGCAAAAGCAGTTAGAAAGCTTTCGACAGATCCCGTGATATTTAAGGGAACCAGTTGCAGCAATTGAAATCCAACCGCAATGAGTCCATAAAGAAGTGTTCCGTAGCCTAAGCCATAGATCAATGTTTTCCAAGTGACGAGCTCATCGAATATTTTAACGAATACTATAGCGAGAGACATTAAAATCAGCATTGCAAAGGTGTACATATACCAAAAGATGGCGGTATTTTCAAAGGCCAAATTATACAAAAAGAAAGCCAGGGGCAGCATCAAAATCAAGGGATGCTGTTTTAAAAAGTTGATCATGTAAATCCTCCTAAAAATAAAAGCCGAAGCCCCGCTTCAGTAACGGCATTAAGGGCATAGATGTCCGCCTTGTTATCTTGCTGTATACTATTGCCTAGTACAGATTCTCGGAATCTGTCTGAAGGTGGCTCCTCATAATGCTTGCCGAATGGGATATTTATCATTCGTTTAGTATTATAACAGAAGGAGTTATTAAAACTAAGGCAAAAGGAGAACAATTCATGACTGACTACAACCAGCAACTCGAAGATTTAAAAAATGGGGAAATCGAATCCATTACCATCGAGAAAGAAGATTTCCTGGATTTCCGGACAGTGTTGATCGCGCGTGAGGATTTCAAGCATTTCAGAGGAACCGCCTATCACCACGGCATCACTGTCTATACGTACACAGAAGAACCGTCTAAATAATAGTGGATCACAAAAGCGGAGGGGATAAGGTGGAGAAGTTAACACAAGTCAAAACACAGTTAAATGAATTGGTGGTCGGCAGGGGAAAAGAGATTGACTTCATGCTGATCGCTTTGATTCAAGGGGGGCATGTCTTGCTTGAAAGTGTGCCGGGTTCAGGCAAGACATGGATGGCTAAGGCGTTTGCTGGTTCATTTTCCGGCCAGTTTCAGCGAATTCAATTCACACCGGATGTGTTGCCGTCAGACGTGACAGGAATCCGGTTTTTTAATCCCAAAACCCAGGAATTCGAATTGCGGCCGGGGCCGGTACAAACCAATTTGCTGCTGGCTGACGAAATCAACCGTGCGACCCCACGGACGCAGTCAAGCCTGCTGGAATCCATGGAAGAGAAACAGGCGACCATCGACGGAGAGACCGTTCAATTGCCGGATCCGTTCATTGTCATCGCTACACAAAACCCCGTGGAATCCCAGCAGGGAACATTTCCTCTGCCCGCTGCCCAATTGGACCGTTTTCTGTTCCGCTTGGAAATCGGTTATCCGGAGTATGAAGAAGAACTAGCCATCATCCGCAACTTCCGGGATAATGTTTCGCACAAAAAAGAAATTCTTCCTGTCGCATCAGCAGAAGACGTCAGAACGTGGCATAGTGAGGCTGGAAGAATAGCGGTGCACGAAGACATCGAAACTTATATTTTAGCGCTTGTGCGGGCAACTCGTGAACATCCAGCCATTGAACTCGGATTGAGTTCCCGTGCAGCCCTGGCCCTTGTACACGCAGCTCAAGGGAGGGCATTCATTGAAGGGCGCAATTTTGTGACGCCGGATGATGTCAAATACATACTTGAACCTGTTGCAGTCCATCGTCTGATGCTCACGGCCGAAGGAATGCTTGTCCATGAACCTTCAACTATCTTACAGGAAATCTCGAAATCAGTGGCTTCACCAGTAGAGGCAGTATAGATGGTGTGGATACGCCATGATCACGATACGAAAAACATGAAATGGGTAATGGGGCTTTTAATGGTCCTGTTCTTTATCGCTATGGCATTTCTGCAATTTACAGCTGCTGCTGCAATCGTTTTTGTCCTGGCAGTAATCAGTCTGCAGATGCTTTACTTTAAGCATGTCGGCAAGAAGCTGGCTTTTCAAAACGATCGAATACGCAGGCGCGTACTTCACGGAGGAGATTCTTCCTGGCAGTTGGTTTTTAAAAATGACGGAATGCCGATTTGGGGCGGTCAACTGAAAATATGGTTTCACAACGCCGTAGAACCCAAAGGCACAGAAATTACGAGCTATGGAGATCTGGTGGAGATGGATTTGCCTTTTACCATCGGCAGAAATCAGACGGTTGAAATTGAAGTGCCCATCACGGGAGAAAGAAGAGGCGTATCACGCATCAAGAAAATGGAAGTGTTGATTCCTCATCCATTTGGAGAAGGCAGCATAACGTTAGAATACCAGCCGACGATTCTGCACGAACAGCTGGTATTTCCGAAACTTCGGAAATCCCCTTTTCGATATGCTCCGTCCCGCCACAAACCGGGTCAATTCAATTTACAGCATTCCTTATTCGATGATGCGTTTCAGCCGATCGGTACACGTGATTATGTATCGACTGATCAATTCAATCAAATTCATTGGAAAGCCAGTGTCAGAATGCAAAACTACCAGACAAAGATATTTTCCCGGGTGGCCAACGAGTCGATGCTTTTTGCACTGAACATCTCCACGCTTTACGGAACTATCCACAATATGGAGGAGCGGATTGAAGAATTGGCATCTTATATTGAGAACTGCTTCACTACGGGAGTGCCTTACGCAATTGCGGTAAACATCCGCTCAGCTGGGAAGATGCCTTATTTGTATTTAGCGGCAGGCCAGGGGCAAAAACAACGGCAACAAGCTCTGGAGCTGTTGTCGGTCATATCGAAAAACAGTTCAACGCTTCCTTACCGTACGATGCTTGGCCATTTGGACATGCACACAGAACTGCCGTATACGACCTATTTATTGACCGATGAACCGCAGGAAGCAACGCGCTTCATCACAATATGGAGCAGCCGAACGGAATTGACAGTCGTGCGGAACAGAAAGGAACGTGATCCGGCATGACGGGACGTTTGCTACCGGCCATTCATTTTATGTTTGATGCATTCATCGTTTCGCTGGTTCTGGTGTTTGTTTCAACGAATGCAGCTTTACCGGTGCTGTGGAACTGGCTGTTGGCATCAGTGGCGATCTCGTGTATCGCCTATTTCCTGTTTTCAAAATCCATCTATCGGCTATCTTGGATGATTGGAATTTGCCTTGTTGCTGCTGGAGGTATGTGGGGAGCAGGTGTACCACTGTGGCTGGCTGCAATTTTAGGGATGCTGGCTATTTACCTGATGCATGCACGTTATTCAACCAATGCTGATGAATTTAA
The DNA here is from genome assembly GCF_050686535.1 of Planococcus sp. SE5232. NCBI lineage: Bacteria > Bacillati > Bacillota > Bacilli > Caryophanales > Caryophanaceae > Planococcus > Planococcus sp. SE5232. The sequence goes on from NZ_JBOGCP010000001.1 coordinate 1,315,700, forward strand.
CGATGACCATCATTTCCTGATGAAGTTTGTACTGGTTTTCAGTATCTGCTGGGTTCTTCTCTTGGTGAATCCAGACCAGCAGACAAGCCGGTTGCTGTTCACACTTGTGCCTGCAGCGGTGCTGTTCTACGTGGCAGCCCAATTGTTGTCCCGTTATTTCCAGTCAGCGGCAGATGGCGCACGATTCAGCCAAGCAGCCGGAGCCTTCGGTATTGTAGCCGGAGCCTCTGCCATAGCGGCAATCAGCACCCTCTTTTTCGCGGATGAAGTTCGAAAGTTTGTGGGAGTGGTACTCGGTGGCGCTATCCAGCTCCTGTTTTGGCCGCTCGCGCTTTTGCTGGAGCAGGTTAGTGAATTTTTGTCTGGATTATCGACAGAAGAAGAGGTGCAGGAAACCATAGACAAGATCGGACCTGACGAAGAGTCGGTTCGTGAAGATGCTGCTGTGGGTGAGGCGATTTCAGCGGATTTTCCGGTTGAGATCCTGTTGGGCTTTGTAGTTCTGGCTTGCGCGATTGCACTGGTAATATGGATGAGGAAGATAAGGCCGGATTCCCGAATACCGGACCAAGAGGCTAAAGCCTCGATTAAAAGATACAGTCATACATCTGCTGAACAGCCTGTCGAAACGCCGGATCCTACTTATGGACAAAGCCTGGAACTGCATCAGGTCAGAGAAGTTTTTCGAGGGCTTGAGCAGATGGCAAAGGACCATGGCAAGGAACGGCAGAAGTATGAAACGGTTCGGGAGTGGGTGGCGCGCATGCAATGGGAGGTGCCGGAGTCTTTCTACAAGACCTATGATCAGGTCCGGTATGGCGATAAGCGATTGCCGGATACTCAGGCAACGCAATTCATCGATGAAATCGAAAAAATAAAAGGGAAATATTTAAAAGAAAATGTTTAAAGTGTTTACAGGAAGGGCATAGTATACTTGAACACAGCAACATTCTCATTTCCCCCTTTTGTGGTCGGTCCGTTTTACGGGTCGGCTTCTTTTTTTTGTTTTGGAAGAGCTGTGCGCTTACGCTTTTCTGTATTTAGACTCCAGCAGCCAGCCCCTCGAGTCGCTTCAGCCTTACCAGCAATGACTGAAGAACGCCATTACCGGAAAGGCTTCCAGCGCTAGTCGGGGTTAACAGCTGCTTACGCTTTTCTGTTTTAAAAGTGAATATCCCAAAGATTTTTGCTAAACTGAAGATAAATACAAAAGGAGGAAATACATATGAAGCTCGGATTTATTGGAACGGGAGTCATGGGCAATAGCCTGGTCAAACATTTACTGGACCACGAGCATGAAGTCTCCATTTACACGCGGACGGCTAAAAAAGCAGAGAATTTGGTTGAAGCAGGGGCTATACTGGTGGATTCGCCTAAACAAGTAGCTGAAAATTGCGAAGTCATTTTTACGATGGTCGGCTATCCGTCTGATGTTGAAGAAGTGTATTTCGGTGACAAAGGCATCCTTCAACATGCGAAATCAGGTTCTGTACTGGTGGACATGACCACTTCCAAGCCGCAACTGGCACAAAGAATTTTTGAAGCTGCTGCTGAAAAAGGGCTTCATGCACTGGATGCACCTGTGTCCGGAGGGGATATCGGGGCCAGAAACGGCGTTTTGTCCATTATGGTCGGAGGAGAAAAAGATATTTTTAAACAAATTTCCCCCATCCTGAATCTCTTCGGTGAAAATATTGTTTTTCAAGGTCCGGCAGGCTCGGGACAGCATACCAAAATGTGCAATCAGATCACCATCGCCAGTAATATGGTCGGTGTCTGTGAATCGCTGATCTACGCAAAAAAAGCTGGGCTCGATCCAGAGCGGGTTCTGCGCTCCATTTCCACAGGGGCAGCGGGTTCATGGTCACTCTCTAATTTGGCGCCAAAGATGATCAATGAAGATTTTCGTCCCGGCTTTTACATCAAGCATTTCATCAAAGATATGAAAATCGCAGCCGAAGAAGCCGAGAGTTGGGGGTTAGAACTTCCGGGTCTTAAGTTGTCGTTGAAAATGTATGAACAATTAGCGGCTCAAGGTTACGAAGACAAAGGGACGCAAAGCTTGATCCGGCAATACGAGGCATAAGAAAAGCCGGAAACCTGTACAGGTTTCCGGCTGAAGATCAACGTCAATCGAAATAGGATTTTTTAGGCGAATAAAACCGGTCAACTTGCCGAGGTTGATAAGATTTAGTGAAATTGGAAGCTGCTGCTTCTTTTTTCTGTGGTTCCAATCCAGTCAGAGTGCGCAAAATTTCTTTTGCCACTTTCAAGTTCATGCGGCTTGGAGGATTGCGGTACGTATCATCCAGATGGCCTAAATGGTCCAGTGACGAGAAATCTTCTTTTTTCGGGAGCATATGAAAATAGTAATTGCCGCATTTTACGAGGACTGAAGATTGTTGTTGACTTTTCTGAGGGTTTTTACTGAAGTGCAGACCGATTTTTTGTGCACGCTCCTGCTCGATCATCATATTTAAGGCTTGTTTCTTCAAAGCATACAAATAGTGGTTGTCGGGAGCGGTTTTTGCATGCCGGTTAACCGTGAAAATGGCTTGCGCGATATCTGAATCTGATTTTGAAGCTGGCATGAACTCATTCCTTTCATACGAATAGTGGTTAGTTCGACTTTATCATATCAAAATTTGCAGGGACTGTATACCGATGTGGCATATGCGATAGAAGGGGAAATCAGCGGTTTTGTAGAACTCTACTAGGTAAGGTGAACAAAAGGAAATACCTTTTAGACACCGCTTCATCTGGCTATGGACGGTCGGGCTTTAAGAAGCAGTCTTTCGAAATTCTGGCAGATGGAGAATTAGGATTTACAAGTTATAGTCTAACTCAAAGGGGATGTTTGTATGTTCACGGATCAAACGATTATTGTTACAGGTGGCTCAAGTGGAATGGGGCTACATATGGCGAAAAAATTCGCTTCTGAAGGGGCCAATGTCGTCATAACGGGACGCGATATGGAAAAATTGAACGAAGCTGTGAAAGCGATTACAGGAGAGCGTGGTTCGGTAGAAGTGTTCCAAATGGATGTACGGGAACCTGAACATGCCAAAGCGATGGTGAAGTTCGCCCATGATAAATTCGGCAGGGTGGACGGACTGGTCAACAATGCGGCCGGAAACTTTATCGTCCATGCGGAAAAATTGTCACCCAATGGCTGGAAATCAGTCATTGATATTGTTTTGAATGGAACCTTCTTCTGTTCCCATGCCGTCGGCAATTATTGGATTGAAAATGGCACAAAGGGCAATATCCTGAATATGCTTGCCACGTATGCCTGGAATGCTGGAGCTGGTGTTGCGCACTCCGCAGCAGCAAAAGCGGGGGTCATGTCATTGACGCGGACGCTCGCTGTCGAATGGGGAACGCAGTTCGGCATCCGGGTCAACGGCATAGCGCCAGGCCCGATCGAGCGGACGGGTGGAGCCGATAAACTGTGGGAATCCGAGAAGGCGGCGAAACGGACGTTGGAATCGATTCCGCTGGGCAGACTCGGCAAACCAGAGGAAGTAGCGGAACTTGCAGCCTTCATCATGTCGGAAAAAGCCTCATACATGAACGGAGAAATCGTTACTTTGGACGGCGGCCAATGGCTGAATAAATTCCCTTTTTAAGACAATTTTCACAGCAATAAAATAGTTTCAGGAATCTTGATGTGTTATGATGAAATCTGAATGGTGGCATCTAATACAGGCGATGCAAAAGGAGTAGAGTACATGATTTCATTACCAAGCAGAGATTTTCTTGATACACCAATCGAAGACTATATCATTTCTTCCGAAAAAGTTGCACATGTTCAGATGGGCAACAGTGCTGAACATGCATTGCTTGTACTGACGAAAACGGGCTATTCAGCAATCCCGGTGTTGGATTCGAAATACCGCTTTTGCGGCTTGATCAATGCACAACGGATTACTGATGCAATTCTAGGGATGGATCATATAGAATACGAGCGGCTTTCTGATATCCGCGTGGAAGATATCATGGAAAAAGATCTGCCCCTGATCCACATCAACGAACGTTTTCAAAAAGCACTTGATATGGTCATCAATCAAAACTTTCTTTGCGTCATAGACGATGAAGAAATGTTTATGGGCATTTTGACGCGTCGTGTGGTGTTGAAGCAGTTGAAAAAACAAATTTATCAGTTGAAAAGATAATTGCAGCAATAGTGGAGAAGGCCTCGTTTTGGGGCCTTCTTTATGCTTTGGAGCTTAGGGCATTTCTGTTCTTCAATTAGACGGATTCCAGCGTTCAACGCAATAAGCCCATTCTGGCTGTGGCTCCAATCTGCAAGGACGTTTTCGCTTTCTATTGTCAGTTGAAAAGAGGTTTAGTGAATGGATAAAACAAAAAGGCCGCTGGTATTGATTTCTGTCATGTTGGCGATGTTCGTCAGTGCAGTCGAAGCCACAATCGTGTCGACTGCCATGCCAAGCATCGCTTCTGAGCTGGGCGGGTTTTCAAAATATAGTTGGGTATTCTCGGCTTATTTGTTGATGAGCACGGTGACGGTCTTATTATACGGGAAATTATCTGATCTATTTGGCCGTAAACGCATCTTTGCTGTCGGCATGCTGCTGTTTCTGTTCGGTTCGTTATTATGCGGCTTTGCCAACTCGATAGACGAATTGATATTCTACCGGTTTATTCAGGGAATGGGTGCTGGCGCAGTCATGCCGATTGCGACAACGATTGTCGGCGACATCTATTCCAGAGAAGAACGGGCGAAGATCCAAGGCTATCTATCAAGTGTCTGGGGAATTTCAGCTGTCACTGGGCCTGCAATCGGCGGGGTTCTGGTGGTGACCGTAGGATGGGAATATGTCTTCTGGCTGAACCTGCCGCTTGGCATCGTTTCGTTGCTTGGCGTCTTGCTGTTCTTGAAAGAGCCGGTAAATACAAAAAAACCGGTGATCGATTATAAAGGAGCTGCCTTATTGACGGCTGCTTTATCGACTATGCTGTATCTATTGGTGGAAGGAGGCGTATCGTTTGACTGGCTTTCCAGGCCATCCGTGATATTGCTTGCTGCCAGCCTGCTGTTTTTTGTGTTGTTCATTCGAGCAGAGAAGAAAGCCATCGATCCGATGATGCCTTTTGAAATTTGGCGAAATAAAACCATTCTTTATGCCAATCTGGTTTCTCTGGCAACCGGCGTCATTTTGATCAGCATCTCCAGCTATTTGCCCACTTATGTGACAGGCGTGATGGAACAGCCTGCAGCTATTGCAGGCTTTACGTTGACGGCCATGTCGATTGGTTGGCCTCTGGCTGCTTTTTTCTCCGGCAGGCTTCTGCTGAGCATCGGTTACTTCAAAACCTCTTTGGCTGGTGGATCTTTTCTGATAATAGGTAGCTTGTTGTTTGTTTTGATGCAGCCTGGTTTCGGTCCTTTATGGGCAGCTATGTCGAGCTTTTTTATCGGCGTTGGAATGGGCTTGACCAGCACGACTTTTATCGTCACTATCCAAGCGTCTGTTTCCTATGAGCTGCGCGGATCGGCCACTGCTTCAAATATGTTCATGCGGAATCTGGGCAGTACGATTGGTGTCGCCTTGCTTGGCAGTATCCTGAACAGTTCGTTGCTTCGGTATTTCGCAGACAATGGCAGGAACTACTCCTTAAGCTCCATCAATGACTTATTGAGCATGGACAGCCGCGCGGGAATTTCAGCTGACGCGCTGGGCTTCCTGCAGCAGGCATTGGCTGGAGCACTTCAGAATGTATACCTGGTAACTGCATTTTTCGCGCTTCTCAGCTTTATTCTGATCCTTGGGCTGCGCGGACAAAAAGGAGTGAAGAGCAGTGTCAAATGAAGAACTGATCATTAAAGTACTGGCCGAAGAGGGGAATATGAGAAAAGCGGCAGAGCGTCTGTTTTTATCGCAGCCTGCTCTATCCCAGCGCCTTCAGACCATTGAAAAGGATTGGGGGCAGCAATTGTTTATCCGTTCGCAAAAAGGGCTGTCTCCGACACCTGCAGGGGAATTGGTCATTCAATATGCCAATGAAACGATTCTGCGAAAAGAAGAAGTGTTCGAAGTATTGCATACCTTGACTTCCAAAGTGCATGGCACTTTGAAGATTGCATGTGCGACGATTGTCGGCCAAAACTGGCTGCCAAAAGTGCTGAAGGATTTTGTGACGCTTTATCCGGAAGCGAAAATTCAACTGATCACTGGCTGGAGCTCGGAAATTGTCCGCTCGCTTTACGATGGCGAAGCCCATATCGGAATTGTGCGCGGCCATACCGACTGGAAAGGGCCAAAAATCCATCTATTCAAAGATACTTTGTATTTGGTGGACAAAGAAATACGGTCACTTGAAGAGCTTCTTCAGACAGAGCGTCCATTTATCCAGTTTAAAAGTGACTCGACTTATTACGAGGAAATTCAGCAATGGTGGCAAAAGCATTTTGCCTCCAATCCCAAACGGCAGATCACAGTGGATCAGATCGAAACCTGCAAACAGATGGCCGTCAATGGCATCGGCTATGCCATCCTTCCATCGATTACACTGACCGGTACAGAAGATGTCCACATGATGCCCTTGACGAACAACGAGGAAGAGCTTGAATTGACACGTGATACGTGGCTGATCGGCTACGAATCAGCCTTCCAGCTTCGTCAAGTAGAGGCATTTGTCGATATAGTCAAAAAACATGCCGCTTTATTAAGGTGAAGCGGATGAATTTTTATGCGATATCAGATATACTAACAGCATCACCTAATAGAAAGAGGTTTTATTGATGAAACAGATGGATGCAAACGAAATAATCTCGTACATACAAAATGCGAAAAAAGCTACACCGGTAAAAGCATACATAAAAGGGCAAGGCGTTGCTGATTTGGATTACGGCACGGATTCAAAAGTATTCGGTGAAGGCAGTTCAGTAACTGTTTTCGGTGAATGGACAGATATCCAAAAAGCATTGGAAGCCAATGCTTCTGTCATTGAAGATTCAGTGGTGGAAAATGACCGCAGAAATTCAGCGATTCCATTATTGGATATGAAGAACATCAACAGCCGGATCGAACCGGGTGCATTTATCCGTGAAAACGTTGAAATCGGCAATAACTGCATCATCATGATGGGTGCTGTCATCAACATCGGCTCTGTAATCGGAGACGGGACAATGATCGACATGGGCGTCATCATGGGCGGCCGTGCAACTGTCGGCAAAAACTGCCACATCGGAGCAGGCGCTGTACTCGCGGGCGTTATCGAGCCGGCATCAGCCACACCTGTCATCGTTGAAGATGATGTGATGATCGGGGCTAATGCAGTAGTGCTAGAAGGCGTTCGCATCGGCAAAGGAGCAGTAGTCGCTGCAGGAGCAATCGTTATTGAAGACGTTCCTGAAAACTCAGTAGTGGGCGGAACACCCGCGCGTGTACTGAAATTGATGGATGCGAAAACACGTGCAAAAACAGAAATCAAACAAGAACTAAGACAGCTGTAATCGGTGAACCCAATGGAATTAGTGAAAATCAGAAGAGATCTGCATCAGATTCCGGAAATTGGTTTTCAGGAAGTCAAAACACAGGCCTATCTATTGGAAGCCATTTCCCGGTTGCCTCAAGAGCGGCTGGAAGTGGTGGAATGGCGTACCGGCATCGCGGTTAAAGTGCGGGGCAGCCATCCCAAGAAACGGATTGGCTGGCGTACGGACATCGATGCTCTGCCGATCACAGAAGAGACTGGATTTGAATTCAAATCGATTCATCCTGGCTATATGCATGCCTGTGGACATGATGTCCATATGACTGTGGCACTCGGTTTGCTGGAAAAGCTGATTGACAAGCCCATCAAGGATGATGTCGTGATTTTGTTTCAGCCTGCAGAAGAAGGTCCAGGAGGAGCATTGCCATTTCGTGAATGGCTGAAAAATGACAAACCGGATTTTCTTCCGGACGTGATTTGTGCGCTGCATATTGCGCCTGAGCTGCCGGTCGGTACAGTCGGCACCCGGCCTGGTTTGCTGTTTGCCAATACGTCAGAGCTGTTTATCGATCTCCATGGAAAAGGCGGGCATGCAGCATACCCTCATTTGACGGAAGACATGGCTGTTGCAGCTGCCTCTCTGCTGATTCAGCTGCAGACCATTGTCAGCCGTAATGTCAACCCGATGGACTCTGCAGTACTGACAGTCGGCAAGATGAGTGCCGGAACGGTTCAGAATATCATTGCTGAACATGCGCGGTTGGAAGGGACGATCCGTACCTTGAACAGTGAATCCATGATTCATATGAAGCAGCGGATCGAAGCCATCTGCCGTGCAGTCGAGGAAGCCAACAACTGCAAGATCAGCATCGATTATGGTTCGAGCTATCTGGAAGTCAATAATGATGAGGAGTTGGCGGAAAAGTTTCTTCACTATGCCAGCAGTTCTGAAGTTATTGAAGCCATCCGCAGCGAGGCTGCCATGACAGGTGAAGATTTCGGTTATTTCACCGAGCAGCTGCCGGGACTGATGTTCTGGGCAGGCGTTTCATCCCCATACGGATTGCATCATGCAAAACTGGATCCGGATGAAAAAATCCTGAGCCTTATGCCGGACTTTATCCACGGATTCTTTTCTGAATTATAGGAACGGACAGCTCATGCTGTCTGTTCTTTTTTTTTTGCAAAAATAAAAAACTCAAAATTGGATTTTCTTGTGAGAAGATGGAACTATTTAACTTTCCCAGCGTACTAATAAAGAGACGAGTAAAAGGGGGATCACCATGCATAAACGCTTGCTGGCATTTTTTGCTTTTGCATTGCTTATCAGTTTGTTCAGTATGCCGCAAGTATCTTTGGCGGCGCCGCAAATCACCGTGGATTCCAGTGCCGGTTTTCAAAACAAGGTGAAGTATGAAAAAGGGCTGCCGCTGCAATTTACGGTAACCAATCAGGGTTCAGCGTTCTCGGGTGATCTGGTGCTCAGCTATTCAGAGACCTATAGTCTGGGAGCGGGTTTGGCGATGCCGATCGAGCTTGCTGAAGGCGAGACCAAGACGCTGCAGATCGCTTCTTCAGGTTTGTCGGATATGTATTATACCGGCGGACCCAATGACCAGAGCATCTTCCTATTCGAGGGAGGCTGGGAAGAAGGGGAATCCATCGCTTTTAAAGGATCAAAAACGATACAGCCTTCCTATTACACGCCAATGACCCTGTTTGTCGCCAGCTTGACGGATAACCAGGATCGGCTGTTGCCACTGAAGCAGATCGCTGTTCCGGCAAGTGAAGGGGTGGAAGTGTTTCACCTCAATCAATTGAAGGGTTTCACCTTGCCGACAGAAGCGCAGGCTTGGGACATGATTGATTACCTGGTCATCGACGAATTTGCCTATAGTGATTTACCGGAGCCGACGCAGCAGGCAGTGCTGCAATGGGTTCAGCAAGGCGGCCATGTTATCACTGGTTCATCAGGGAATATGGAAGCCGAACTGGGGAATTTGAGCGAATACCTGCCCTTGGAATTGGCTGAACCGTATGAAGTGTCTGTACCTGGACTTGAAAAATCAGTTCCAGCTTATCAGGCAACTGCAAAAGAAGATGCAGAAACCAGGCTGAAAAGCGGAAATCAGGTACTGGCCGCTACGCAGCCAGTCGGTTCAGGAAGCTTGACGCAATTGAGTTTTTCTCTTGGAGACGAAAATGTTTCCGGACAAAAAGGCTATAGCCAGATGCTGTCCAAATTTTTCCCGGCTCAAATGGCTTATAACCATTCAATGGGCGGCCAATCGGTTCTCGATTACATGGCCTATGAAGTGGGGGAAGTCAATGAGTTGTTCGAGAGTTTTGAAGTCTCGAAGCCTTTCATCCTTGCCATTATCTTTCTTTATATCCTGTTGATTGTTCCGGTTCTTTATATCGTTCTGAAGAAAAAGGATAAGCGGGAATATGCCTGGTTCATCATTCCGGCAGTCGCTTTGCTGACCTCGATCGGATTATTCGCTTTCGGTGCAAAAGACCGGATCGGCAATCCGCAAATTCAGCAGACCGGTTTTTTTGAAGTGGATGCAGATCAGGGATTGAAGGGGTATTACGTCAATTCATTGCTGTCGAATCGGGGTGGGAATTATCAATTTTCGGCGCCTTCTTCGACCACCATGACATACCGCATGGCCAATGAATTTTCAGGGGGGCAGCCTTACCTTTCCGCAATGATGGAAAAAGGGGCCGCAAGCAATCAAATGACTTTGCGTGACATGCGCTATTGGTCAGTCGAATCGATCATGGGTCAGACATATATTGAAGACAGCGGAAACTTCAGCATCGATTTGGAAGTGGCTGAAGAAAAAATCACAGGCACCATCCGGAACAACTTTCCGTTTGCAGTCGAAGATGTTTCAATTTGGTCAGGGACACGCCTGTTGGATATGGGAAGTTTGAATCCGGGAGAAGAATTAACGGTTGATGAAAAGGTGCAGGCAGATATTCTGTCGCCTGCCGCCCCAATCGGCCAGTCCTACGGTTACCAGCCGATTTCCGATTTGGAAGCATTGGATAAAGCACGCCGTCAAACACTGCTTTCCACGTCCTATGACCAAATTTCACAAAGTGGCAAAACTCCTTATGTGATTGCCTATACGAAAGATGCCATCGTCCCGATCACCCTTGAAAATCAACGGGCTTCGGTAGAATCCGTCCATTTGATCGCACAGAGCTTTAAACCGGAATTGTCGTTGAGTGGGGACATCTCTTTGAATGCTGATGCTTTTACTATGGACTTAGCCGGAGCCAGCAGCGGTGCTTATTTTGATAATGTGTCGAACGACCCTTATCTGTATTATATGGAAATAGGGGAATATGACATGACCTATACGCTGCCGGAAGATATTGAACTGAAGAAAGCTTCCTGGAATGAATTGTCGGTTGCGACGACAGGCCAAACCCTGGCAGTCAGCATTTTGAACCTGGATAGTGGAGAGTATGAAGAAATCACCCAGTCTAACCAAAAGTTCACCGATCATGCAAAAAATTACCTAAGTCCTGAAGGGACGATCAAGCTGAAGCTGAAAATGTCCGAGAGTTCAGGAAATCCGGAAGTCATCGTGCCGAAAGTCAAAGTGAAAGGAGTGATTGCCCCATGATTGAGACAATCGGATTAACCAAGAAGTACGGTTCTTTTTATGCACTTCAGGATTTGAACCTGATTGTGGAAGACAGTACTGTTTTCGGCTTTGTCGGTGCGAATGGCGCAGGGAAATCAACGACTTTTTCGATTTTGGCTACACTTCTCCAACCGACAGCAGGGGATGCCTTCATAAATGGAATGAGTGTCACTAAGAATCCGCAGGAGGTACGCAGGCAAATCGGCTATATGCCGGATTTCTTCGGTGTTTATGATCAATTGAAGACAGATGAATATTTGGATTTTTATGGCGCAAGTTATGGCATCAAGCCAAAAGAGCGGGGTGTACTGATTCCGAAACTCTTGGAATTGGTCAATCTGGAGCACAAGCGTTATGACTATGTCGATCTGCTGTCGCGTGGGATGAAGCAACGTCTATGTTTAGCGCGTGCCTTGATCCATGATCCGAAAATCCTCATTTTGGATGAACCGGCATCCGGACTTGACCCGCGTGCCCGCGTAGAGATGCGGGATATCCTGAGAGAGTTGAAGACGATGGGCAAAACCATTTTGATATCTTCACACATTCTTCCGGAGCTGGCTGAAATGTGCGACAGCATCGGCGTCATCGATAATGGAAAGTTGATCGCCCAAGGTTCCGTCCATGATATTCAAGCTCAGCTGCAAAGTGAAAAAGTGCTCCGTATCAAAGTGGTGGGGGATACGCGTTCTGTCATTCCATTTTTTGAAATGGATCCTTTCGTCTCCCAGATTGAAGAACAGCAAGATAAAAACACCATTCAGTTTTTCTATCGGGGAACCGAAGAAGATCAGCTGCGCTTGCTGCAGCAGGCAATAGCTCAAAAACTGCCGATCCTGTCCTTTTCAGAAGAAGAGACGGATTTGGAAGATGTCTTTATGGCAATCACCAAAGGGGTGGAAATCGGATGAAAACCCTAGTTACTAACCCCGTGCTGATTAAAGAGCTAAAACTGCGCTTCCGCAACATGAAAAGTTTTACAGGTATTCTTTTCTACTTGATTGCGATGAGTGTATTCGTTTTTGGTTTCATCTTTCTGGCCACTTCTTTGACTGGGAATGGATTTTTCCGTCCCGATGAGAGTTTTATGCTGTTCAGCATCATGACCTATATTCAATTAGGATTGATCCTATTCATCACTCCGGCACTGACGGCAGGGACCATCAGTTCTGAACGTGAAAAACAGACCTTGAATATTTTATTGACAACTTCTCAGACCTCTTTCCAGATCATTTTTGGAAAAATGACGTCATCGATTGCTTTTCTGTTATTGATGATTGTTTCGGGTCTGCCTATTTACAGTCTGGTATTCTTATATGGCGGGGTTTCCCCGAGCCAATTGTTTTTCATCTTCCTTTTTTACCTGCTGACCTTGCTGGCAATTGCCAGCATCGGAGTCATGCTGTCGACCTTGATCAGAAAAACCATCGTCGCCATCATTGCCACTTATGGAGCGATGATTTTCATTGCAGGCGTCACTGCATTTTTCCTCTTGATCTCGGTTCAGATATCGCAAATGGGCACTGCTGCTCCGTCGATGTCGCCGATCGCACATTTTTGGGCGACCATCAATCCGCCGGCCGTTATGCTGACCTTGCTGCAGCCGCCGATGGAGGAACAGCTGCAAAGCCTGACATTGGTCCCGATACCCTTATGGATCGGATACACCATCTTCTATATTATCCTGTCAGCGGCCTGCATTTTACTGGCAGTCAAACGGCTGCGCGTCAATATGAATAAATACAAATAAGGAGGGATTTCCATGGACAATCGTGATATTAACAGGTATGTCAGAAAAACAGGGCGCCTGTTGAAATTGCTTCATTTCAGCCGCAGTTTTCAGTTCGCTTTGGTTGCAGGATTGGTTTCAGCCACGGCTTTATTATTGATATCGCGCTTGTTCATGCTTCCTTATTATGAATTTTATGCATATGCTGCAGGATTTGCGGCTATAATATCCTGGCTTTTATTGTCCATCAAAGACTTGCCGACCACCGAACAGGCGGTGCAGGAGCTGGACCGCTTTACGCCCCATAATCAGCTTTTGGCAGTATGGAGGCTGGAAGAAAAGAACACTCTGACAGAGGAATTGACCAGTAAAACCGCACAAATCATTCCGTACAGCTACCGGCTGTTCCGGAAAGAACGAAAAGCATGGCTGCGGCCTAAGTGGCTCTTTGGCACGGTGATCAGCGGCACCCTGATGCTTGTGCTTTTGGTGTTCCCAAGCAATTTACAGAATCAGGCGAATGATGCCGAAAGAGAGATGGAATTGGTGGAAGACATCAAAAAAGAAGTCGATGAAATGGAAAAGCGGGCAGAAACGGAAGAAGCCAAAAAAGAATTGACTGCCTTAAAAGAAACGATTGAAGAAAAGGAAGATCCGGAAGCGGTTTTGAAGGACATCGTAAAAAAACAAAAAGAACTGGATTTAAAAAAACGGCAACTGGCTGAAAAAAACAACCCAGATGCCGAAACAACCTCGAAAGACCTTGAGAAAGCTTCTGACCAACTGGCCGAACAAGCTGGGAAAACGCAAACGGCTTTAAGCAATATGGGGAAACCTGTGCCATTTCCGCTGCAGCAGACCATTGCCAACCGTGAACAATCCAGCCAGGAAAATCCGAGTGGATCTGCTGATGGTGAATCTTCGGATTCAGAAGGTGAGGCAGACAGTTCCGGTGCCGGTGGACAAACATCAAGCGAAACAGATGCAGAAGAAGCTGGAAGTTCAGAGGATGGTTCAGGGAATAGCCAAAGCCAGGGCCAAGGACAGAGTCAGGGTCAAGGCCAAGGCAAAGGACAGAGTCAAGGTCAAGGTCAAGGCCAAGGACAGGGTCAAGGACAGGGTCAAGGACAAGGTCAAGGTCAAGGCCAAGGACAGGGTCAAGGACAGGGTCAAGGACAAGGTCAAGGTCAAGGCCAAGGACAGGGTCAAGGACAAGGTCAAGGTCAAGGACAAGGTGGAGGAGCCGGCAAAGGGCAGGGAAGCCGAGAGCTGTTGACCACCCCGTCCCGAATCGGTGGTGAAGGTGAAACGGCAGTCGACAGTGGAGAAATTGGTGAAGGCCAAGCAGCTGGAGAGCAGCGTGGGCCAGTTTCCGCAACTAAAGGAACCGTGCAGCCCTATGCCGATTTGGTAGGTGACTATTCGGATTCTTATTTCTCAAGTGCCGATCGCCTGCAATTGCCGTCCGACCTGCAGACGATTGTAGAGCGATACTTTACGGATATTGAAACCGACAAATAGAAAAGAGGGGTTTTATGACATATACTACCGATCAATTTACAGAAATGAGCCAATTGCTTCAGGAAGTCAAAGAGGAAATTGGACGCTTTATCGTAGGACAGGAAAATGCGGTCGAGTTTTCCTTGTACGCTATTTTGGCGGATGGCCATGCGCTGCTTGAAGGGCTTCCCGGGCTCGGTAAGACGATGCTGATCCGCACCATTTCGGATGTGCTCGATTTGTCGTTTTCAAGAATCCAGTTTACGCCTGACTTGATGCCATCGGATATTACAGGAACCAGCTTGATCGAACGTGATGCGGAAGGACGCCAGCAATTTACATTCCGGGAAGGGCCGATCTTCCATCAAATGGTGCTTGCCGATGAAATCAACCGAGCGACGCCTAAAACCCAAAGTGCATTGCTTGAAGCGATGGGAGAAAAAACAGTGACCATCCTTGGGGATACAAAAGAGATGGCAAAGCCTTTTTTCGTTTTAGCGACACAGAATCCGATAGAAATGGAAGGGACCTATCCTTTGCCGGAAGCGCAGATGGACCGTTTTCTATGCAAAATCATGGTTTCCTATCCAAGCCGCAGTGAACTTGCCGAAATCAGCCGCCGGACGACGGGGACAGGCATCATCAACCTCAACAAAAAAATGAATACAGTTAGCCTGATCGATGCGCAGCAGATGGCCAAAGAAGTCCTGATGGCAGAAGATATTCTACTGGTGGCTGTCGACATCATCCAAAATACTCATCCAACATATTCGGAACATGAAGCCATCCGACAGTTTGTACAGTACGGCAGCGGACCACGCGGGTTGCAGAGTCTGATCCGCCTTGCTAAGGCAAGGGCGTTGATGGAAGGGCGCTATCATGTATCCATCGGCGATTTGAAGCACGTCGCCAAACCGGTATTGCGGCATCGCCTGCTATTGAATTACGAAGCGGAAGCAATCGGTAAGGAAGCGGACGAACTGATAGACTTGGTGCTCAGCACAGCCGGAAAAGGCGTTTTGAAATGACCTTGTTGCACTTGCCCGCTGATTGGGGATCACGTCTCAGCCGTTACGCCATTGGAACAAAAGCGAAAATCAGGGGCCATCACAAAGGATCGCACCGGTCGATGCGTTTTGGCAGTTCCTTGGATTTTTCCGATTTCCGTGAATATCATCCAGGAGATGATGTTCGCCATATCGACTGGAATGTCTACGCCAGAACGGAGCGCGTCTATATCAAACGCTTTCTGGATGAACAGGAAATGCGCATCCATATCCTGATCGACAGCTCGAAATCGATGGACAACAAGTGGCTGTTCGCTAAACAGCTGGCATTTTCGCTTGGGTTGATGGTCTTGGGAAGCGATGACCGCTTAACGGTTTCAGGCGGACAAAAAGAAACCATCCCTTTTCGCAAAAAAGGGAAATCAGCCAGAAAGCTGTTCGAACATTTTATGTCTTCGGTGCCGGATCCGCAAAACCTGTCGTTTGCAAAGCAAGCAAGCTTTCATGCTGCAAAAGATTCTACGGTGCTGTTCATCGTTTCGGATGGCTTGGAACCGCTGGAGGACTGGCATGTATTCTTCCGGCAGGCACCCGCCTATGCACATGATATCCGCTTTATCCACATCAGTACAGAAGAAGAGCGGTCGCCGTCTTACAAAGGGGATCTTCGTTTTATCGATGATGAAACGCGGGAAGTGTTGAACGTCACAGTTACGGAAGAGGTGCTTCTTGCTTATCAAAAGCAAAGTGAGCTTCACACAAAAGGGTTGGAATCGCTTTGCCGAACTTATGGAATCGCTTATTTGCCCGTACATGTGGAAGATGGAATCGAACAGGTGCTGTTTCATCAGATGGCGCGCAAAAATTGGATTAAATGAGGGGGAGCGGCATGGGAGCATCGAATTGGGGAATGATCTGGACAGCAATTATGCCGCTGGCCGTGATCCTCTATTATTTCTTCAGAAAAAAGTACAAAGATCAGCGGGTCTCGTCGACGCTGTTTTGGCAGGAACGGATGAAAGAACTGCAGGCTTCACCGTATTTGAAAAAACTGCAGCATCATTTATTGTTCTATCTGCAATTGGCGGCGCTAGTGCTTTGCGTATTGGGCTTGCTTGGCCCATTCAGCGAGTCGGAAACGCTTGCAGGCAATGATTTTATTTTTGTAGTAGATACCTCAGCAACGATGCTGGCCGGTTCCCCTTCTCATTTTGAAGGGCACCGTCAGGAAATGAAGGATCTTGCAGCGCAAGCTGGGGGCAAACCGGTGACGATCGTCACAACCGGAAACAGTCCGGAAGTGCTCCTCCGCAATGAGCAGGACCTTGAGTTGATCGAAAGAGCAATCGATGAATTAGCGGTAAGCTATGAAAGGGCTGAAATGGAGCAGACGATTTTGTTTGCGGATACTCTCGCGGTCAGCGACTCGACGGTCATCCACATTTTCACCGATGCCTTGGATCGTGCTGTGTTGGCCAGTAAAACCGGCCAAAGCTACCAGGTCCATGGTTTTACTGAAACGCTGCGCAATGTGTCGATTCGGCAGTTCGGCCTGTCAGAAACAGCAGACGGCGTCCGGGGGATTGTCCAACTGGTCAATAACAGCGAAGAAACGATGCCGGCCACTGTGCGTTTGTCAGCGGGAAGTGCGGAGAAAATGGTGGAAGTGGAACTGGCACCTTCTGAAGAGCTGCTTGTCCCTTTCGAAGATTTGCCGAATGACAAGCTATGGCAAGCAACTGTAGAAGTGCAGGATGACTACGCTGCCGACAATACGATGGCCAGTTATTTAGCTCCCCCGGCCAACTCCATATTGGTTGACTCGGCCCTGCATGAATTGGTCGCCAGCGGCTTCCGTTCGCTCGAATTGGATGTTCTTTTGGCAGAAACAGGACAATTGCAGCCGGATTCGAAGTTGCCGATCGTCACGAATCAAAGTGAATTGCTGGAAGGAACTGCACCGGTCTTATTAATTGGCCGCAATGATGAAACGCCATTCGACGTATCGGGACAAATTGAAATGCAGGAGCATCCGCTCTTCACGTATGCTTCTTTGGAGGAAATCTATGTTTCGCAGCTGTATCCGCCTTTTGAGGGGTATGAGACCATCGCTTCGATTGATGGCCATCCTTTTATTCAACTATCTCCAAAAGGAGACATCGCCGTGTTGACGGATATTCAATTGACTGACTGGCCTCTTTTCCCTTCATTTCCCCTATTTCTATGGAGTGCGATGGACAGCCTATCGGGTGACGCGGAATTTCTCGGGTTTTTCCAACCGAATGAACATCGATCCGTGTCTTTGGCTTCTGAGAGCGGTGAATGGGAGATTTTCAAAGATGGCTCTTACAGCCATTCGTATATAGAAGGAAGCGGTCCATTTATCGCACCTTCAGAGCCAGGAATCTATGAAGTGATTGGTGAAGATGAGACCATGTTCGTAGTTGTCCAGTTGCCAGGGGAAGAGAAGGTGCTTTCAGCGGGCACTAGCTATAAAATGGGGCAAGCGGAAGCTGCTCAGGATACCGTCCGTTTTTCGTTTGTCCCAATTATCATTGGGTTGATCCTGCTGCTGGTTGCTGTGGAATGGGAGGTGTACCGCCGTGGAATTGCGACTCGATGAACCGCTCTGGCTGTTATTGCTTATTCCTGCAGTCATCTATTTTGGCTGGTTCGGTATCAGGAATTTTTCAGTGAGCTCCAAAATTGCAAAAATCGTCTATATCCTGCGAGTCACTGTCGTCGCTTTATTGATTTTCGCACTAGCGGCGCCTTCACTGTTCCTTCCTGTAAAAGAAGAACAGGTCATTTTCTTGCTGGACCGTTCTGCCTCTCTTGAAGGAATGGAAACAGAGATGGCGACTGCAGTGGAAAATGCCCTAAACGCTAAAAAAGATCATCAATCGGTTGCTGTCTATACCTTTGCCGAAGATTTTCAAAGCCTGCTTCCGATGACGGCAGATCCGGAAACTCTGCCTCAGGAACTGACAATCGGCCAAAATGGCCACACCAACATCGCCCGCGCACTGGAACTGGCTTCAAACAGTGGAGATACCGACCTTGCAACACGGCTGGTGATTCTCACCGATGGCAATGAAACTCACTCCTCAGCAATTGAAAGTTTGAACCGGCTCAAGTCCGACCGGCTGCAAGTGGATGTCTGGCCAATCGAGCAAACGATGGAAAATGACATGGCCATCAGCCGTTTCGAAACGCCATCACGCGCATTTTTAGGTGAAACTCAAGCCTTTACTGTAACGGTCGATTCAGATACAGAGGCACAAGCAAGGCTGATTTTCTCAGTCAATGATTTGGATTTGGATACGAAAGAGATCGAATTGGCAGAAGGGCAGAATATCTTCACTTATTCATATCCTGCCAACTTGGAAGGCCTTTTGAAGTACGAAGTGCGTTTGGAATCGGCAGAAGATGCATTTCTCGAAAACAATGCATTGGTCAGTATCACAGAAGTTTCCGGAAATCCGGAAGTTCTGGTGATCAACGGGGGAGAACCGAGTCCGATACCTGCTCTATTGGATACCGGCAACTTACGGGTTACTGAGCTGTCCGCGGCCCAATTGCCGAGCAGCCTGTCTTCGATCCTTCGCTACGATTCGATTATTTTTGACAATGTCTCCGGTACATCGGTTGGAGAGCAGCAGATGAACATCATCGAACAGGCCGTCCAGCAATTCGGTGTCGGCTTTATGATGGTCGGCGGCGATCAAAGCTTCGGTCTGGGCGGTTATTTTAAGACGCCGATTGAACGGCTATTGCCTGTCGAAATGGAAGTCAAAGGCAAGCATGAATTGCCTTCACTCGGTTTGATGATCGTCATGGACCGTTCGGGCAGCATGATGGGCATGAAGATGGAACTGGCAAAAGAAGCGGCTGCACGTTCCGTTGAACTGCTGCGTCCGGACGATACCTTGGGTGTCATCGCTTTTGACGATCAGCCATGGGAAATTTTGCCGACTGCCAAAATCGCGGATCCGCAGGAAGCTGTCGATAAGATTCTGGGGATTACTCCAGGAGGCGGCACCGAAATCTATCGGTCACTGCAGCAGGCTTATATGGAACTTGAAGACTTGAAGCTGCAGCGTAAGCACATCATTCTGCTGACGGACGGCCAGTCCGCTACAGCCAATGATTACGATGCATTGATTGAAAATGGCAAGGAAAATAATATCACGTTATCGACGGTGTCAATTGGCCAGGATGCTGACCGGAATCTGCTGGAGCAATTAGCAGATACCGGCAGCGGCCGTTTTTACGATGTGACCGATGCCACCACGATTCCGGCCATCTTGTCTCGTGAAACCATTATGATGTCGCGGACTTATATAGTCGATGAACCGTTCTATCCCGTTGTCTATGACAGCAAATGGAACAATTTGTTTACAGAAGGCGTTCCGCAGCTCAATGCCTATATTGCCACGACAGCAAAACGCACAACATCAGTTGCGCTGGAAAGCGAGGAGGGAGACCCCGTACTCGCCAGCTGGAATTATGGCCTTGGCAAAACGGTCGCCTATACATCAGGGAGCGGTGCCTGGAGCGGTGACTTCCAAAATTGGCCACGATGGCCTGACTTTTGGAACCGCAATGTAGCGGAACTATTGCCGAGCTTTGAGGAAATCCCTTATTCAGTGGTGCGTAAAGAACAAGGCGTTTATACGGTCGAAGATCCTACACAAAGCTCAGCGATTTTGACGGTCGCGGCCGTTGACGAGCAAGGCAATGAAATTCCGCTGCAAACAGAACCGGTTGCCCCTGGAAAAGTGGATGTGAAAATGGATGCGCAGCCAGGTCTGGTGTTCTTCAGCGTGACCAATGAAAACGGAGCAGCCTATAAAACGGGACTGACGATCCCGTATGGCGACGAATACCAAACTGCAGAAGCGAACATGCCGTTGATGACGGCGCTCGCTGAACGGACAGGTGGACAGGTACTGACTGCTATGGATGATGCTTTCCGTGATATCCCCTTTACCAGCGGCACCATTCGTCCGATTCAGTTGTATCTGCTGTTTGCCGCGATGTTTCTATTCTTCATAGACATCACGCTTCGGCGTTTTGGACTTCCAAAACCTGTGCTAAAAAGAAAAGCCGCAACAGAAGAGGAATCTTCTCCAGCGGCAATCGACCAATTGATAAAAGCGAAAAAGAGGAACTGACTCTTTTTCGCTTTTATTTTGCATTTTATTATAAAGGGA
This sequence comes from Planococcus sp. SE5232, assembly GCF_050686535.1. Classification (NCBI taxonomy): domain Bacteria; kingdom Bacillati; phylum Bacillota; class Bacilli; order Caryophanales; family Caryophanaceae; genus Planococcus; species Planococcus sp. SE5232. Next base: position 1,336,275 of record NZ_JBOGCP010000001.1, read on the forward strand.
TGTTGTAAAGTGAGGCTGTCCTAGGCGCAGGAGCGATGTAAAGAAGTTGGCTGTCAGCTCCTGCTGGTAGCCAACAGCTGCTGTTTCCTCATCGACCAGGTATTGGCGATGAAGAAGCAGGTGATCAGGATAGCGGTTCCTAAAATATAAGGATAACTCATATTGATATCGAACAGGATACCCGCGAGTGCTGGTCCAATCATATTGCCCAAGCTCATATAGGCATTGTTCATGCCAGCTGCAAATCCCTGTTCATCACCCGCCAACTTCGAGATCAAGGTATTGATGGCTGGGCGGAGCAGGGAAGCGGCAGTGAAAAATACTGCCGCCACCAAGAGGATGGCCCAGAAAGAACTGACAAACAGAATGCCAATCATGGCCCCTGCAGACACCAGCAGGTTGACCAGAATCACCTTCATCTCGCCAAAGCGCTTGAAGAGCTTGTCGATAACGAACGTTTGGACAACTACGCCAACAAATCCGCCGACAGTGATCAAGATAGCGATTTCCTTCGGAGTAAAGCCGAATTTCTTGTCCGCATATAAGGCGATGGTTGATTGGAAGTTGGCTAAACCGAAAGCGAAAATGAACATGACCAGCAACATGACAAAGTAAGGTGTATAGGTGGAACGCTTCAGTTGTTGCAGCAGGTTCTCGGATTTTGCATCGGCAGCCTGAATTTTAGGCGCTACGTTTGGCAGCACCACGAAGGAAATGAAGGCTGCAATCAGCGCAACAGCAGTAGCGATATAAAACGGAAACTGAATGCTGACTTCCGCCAGAAATCCCCCGATGCCGGGTCCGATCATGAAACCGAGAGACATAGAGGCACCCAGAAGCCCCATGCCTTTTCCGCGTTCATCATATGTCGTGATATCCGCAACAAATGCCATCATCGGAGGAATCAGGAATGCTGCGCCGAGTCCACTGAAGAAGCGGGCAAGGTACAGCATCCATAAATGCGTAGCCAATCCGAAGGCCAGTTGGGATAGTCCGAAGACAATCAATCCGAAGATGATGAGTTTCTTGCGGCCATATTTATCGGAAAGTTGGCCGGATAATGGGGAGAACAGGAATTGAGCCAAGGCAAAAGTCGCGATCAATGTGCCAAGTGCCTGTCCTGCAACCCCGAATGTATCTAAATAGGCAGGCATTATCGGAATGATCAAACCGATGCCGCTCATAGCGATGAACATATTGAACATCAGTACATAGAGTGCAAATTTATTTGAACGTACGGCCATAGAGGGACCTTCTTTCGTCATTATTTCGTAAGGCTAAACTTTAGTCTATAGAATCTACATACTATACCCCAATTTCCATAAAAAAAACAGGCAAAAGTTCTGCCTGTCAGTTTTCCATATCCATTTTAAACTCCAAAAATAGTTCATTATAAGTTCCAAGCATTTCAAGTCCCAGATTTTCATAAACTTCCAGGCGTTCCCGAAGTTCTTCCGGTGGATAAAAGCGTTCATCTTCTGTCACTTCCGGATCCATCAGGGCAATCGCTTCTTCGTTCGGTGTGGAATATCCGACATAGTCTGCGTTTTGGGCAGCCACTTCGGGGTCCAACATAAAGTTGATGAAGGCATGGGCACCTTCTACGTTGCCGGCTGTTTTTGGAATGATCATGTTATCAAACCATAAATTCGAGCCTTCTTCCGGAACTGAGTAATCGATGTCTTCATTGATCCACATCATATCTGCCGCTTGTCCAGACCAGGTTACGGCCACTGCGGCTTCCTCACGGCGCATCATCTCGACAATTTCGTCGCCGATGATGGCTTTGACGTTGGGACCCATCGTTTTCAATTTATCGGTGGCTTCACGCAATTCACCAAGGTCAGTCGAATTCAATGAATAACCGAGGCTGTTCAGCCCCATACCGATGACTTCACGCGCACTGTCGACCAGGATGACTTCCTGCTCAAGTGACGGATTCCATAAGTCGTCCCAGCTTTCAAATGTCTGGCCCTCCAGCAAGGTCGGGTTGAATGCAATGCCGACCGTACCCCAGAAATAAGGAATCGAATATTCATTGCCCGGATCGAAAGGGAGATCGAGAAAATACGGATCGATGTTCTCAAGATTCGGGATAAGCTCGTGGTCAATCGGATGCAGCAAGTCGTTTTCCTTCATTTTTTCGATGGCGTATTCTGATGGCATGGCCACATCGTAGGTTGTGCCGCCCTGCTCGATTTTGGTCATCATCGACTCATTGGAATCGAATGTTTCATAGACTACGGAGATATTGGTCTCTTCTTCGAATTGGTCGATCAGTTCGGGATCGATATATTCGCCCCAGTTATAGACGGAAATGCTGCCTCCGCCCACTGTCGCCGAACTCCTTTCCAAGGCATTGACGGCATATAAAAGAATAGCCGATACAATAAGGATTGCACTGGCGGCTCTGATGATTTCCTTCATACTTTGGCGCCTCCTGTTCCAGGGGATTGTCCAGCCCGTTGAGTAAAGAAGTAATAGCCAAGGACCAGGCCAAGTGTTACCACGAATATTAAGGCGGAAAGGGCGTTGATGGTCAAGGTGATTCCAGCCCGTGCCATTGAGTAGATTTCAATTGATAAAGTCGAGAATCCATTGCCGGTAACAAAGAATGTCACGGCGAAATCATCCAGCGAATAGGTGAGGGCAAGAAAGAATCCAGCGAAAATACCGGGCTTGATATATGGAATGATAACGCGTGTCAAAATATCCCGTTTCGATGCCCCCAGGTCGGTTGCTGCATCGATCAGCGAACCGCTCATTTCCTGCAGCTTCGGCAGGACCATGATCACCACGATTGGAATACTGAATGCAATGTGGGAAATCAGTACAGATGCAAAGCCGAGCTTGACGCCGATCATGGTGAACAAGATCAGGAATGATGCCCCGATGATGACGTCCGGACTGACAATCAGAATCGTGTTCAAGGACAGAACGGCATTGCGCGTTTTACGGTTCCGCAAAAAGACGATGCCAATTGCACCAAGAACGCCGATTGCTGTTGAAATGAGAGAAGACAGCAATGCAATGATCACCGTATTCATCAAAATAATCAGCAGCCGGGTGTCATTAAAAACGGCGCCGTAATGTTCCAATGTAAACCCTTCGAAACTCGACATGGTGCCGCCGCTGTTGAATGAATAAAAGATCAGGTAGAAAATTGGCGTATAGAGAATGGCAAAGACGAGTATCAAATAGATTTTTGCGGGCTTACTTAGTTTTGCCATTATATAAGCCTCCTTTTTCTTTCTGGCCTGTCAGCATCATGATGATGATCATGAATAGGATAAGGAACACGGCGATAGTGGAACCCATCCCCCAGTTCTGTGTCACTAAAAACTGCTGCTCGATTGCTGTACCAAGTGTAATGACCTTGTTTCCGGCAATCAGACGGGTGATGACAAAGAGTGACAGGGCAGGGATGAAAACAGCTTGGACGCCAGATTTAACACCGTTGATGGCCAAAGGAAAAATGATGCGTCTGAAGGTGGTGAAAGACGAAGCACCCAGATCGCGTGATGCGTCGATCAACGCGGGATTGATTTTATCCAGCGAATTGAAAATCGGCAGCACCATAAACGGAATGAAAATATAAACTGAAACAAAGATAAAGCTGAAATCGGTGAACAAGATCTGCAAGGGACCGGCACCGAGCGCCTGAAGAAGCTTGTTGGCCGGCCCGTATAACCCGAAGATCCCGATAAAGGCATAGGCTTTCAACAGTAAATTGATCCATGATGGTATGATGATCAGCAATAACCATAGCTGCTTATGCTTTGTCTTGGTCAGCCAGTAGGCTGTCGGATAGGCAATCAGAATGGTGATCAATGTAATCAGGAAGGCATACCAGAAAGAACTCAAAGTCATCCGTAAGTAGACGGAGGAAAAGAAGTTCTGATAATTTTCCAGGGTGAAAGCTCCGGTCAAATCCAAAAATGAAAAATAGAAAATCAACGCAATCGGTGCGATGACGAACAAAGCGATCCAAATATAATAAGGGGCGAGGTATAACGGGCGTGATGGGCTATCTTTCATTGACTGCCGCTCCGTAGGACTCCAGTCTTGCATCAAACGCTTCTTCCGACTCGTTCAAACGCATGACATGAATTGCTTCTGCTGAGAAGTCCAAACCGATCTGTGAACCGACCTCTACTTTTTTTGTGGAGTGCACCAGCCATTCATTGCCGACTTCGTCGATGGTAGAGATTTCAAAATGGACCCCTCTGAACAATTGGGTATCGACGGTAACGGCCATTTTGCCGACGCCGTTTGCGGTGATTTCCAGGTCTTCAGGCCGGATGACGATTTCTACCTGTTCATTAGGATTCAGCCCTGCATCCACGCATTCAAAATCCTTGTTCGCGAAACGAACCTGGTAATCGGCAATCATCTCACCGCTGACGATATTCGACTCTCCGATAAAATCAGCGACAAAGCGATTGATCGGTTCGTCATAAATGTCCATCGGCGTGCCGCTTTGCTGGATTTGGCCAGCATTCATGACAAAAATTTCATCAGACATGGCCAGTGCTTCTTCCTGGTCATGCGTAACAAAAACAAAAGTTTTCCCAAGGCGCTGCTGAAGTTCACGCAGTTCATACTGCATCTCTGTCCGCAGTTTCAAGTCCAAAGCAGATAAAGGCTCATCGAGCAAGATAACTTCCGGATCATTGACGATAGCCCGGGCAATGGCGACGCGCTGGCGTTGGCCACCGGACATTTCTGCAATCTCACGTTTTTCATAACCTTGCAGATTGACGAAAGCTAAAGATTCCCGCACTCGGCGCTCAACTTCAGAGCCTTTGACTTTCTTGATGCGCAAGCCGAACGCGATGTTTTCAAATACATTCAAATGAGGAAACAAGGCATAATCCTGAAATACGGTGTTGACTTGGCGTTGATTGGCCGGCACGGTGTTCATTTTTTTACCTTCAATATAAATATTGCCCTTGCTCGGTGTAGCAAAACCGGCAATCAGACGTAGAATGGTTGTTTTACCGCAGCCTGACGGGCCAAGCAATGTGTAGAATTTTCCTTTTTCAAGTTCAAAGCTGACATTGTCCAAGACATTGCCGGCACCTTCGTATGTCTGAGTGACATTTTCGAAGCGTATAATAGATGTTTCGGTCATAACGATCCCTCCTGAATTATAAATAAGATTGTGTGGCGACGATGATCACTTCGGATATTCCATCAAAATCGTTGATCAGCTGATGGTGATTGGAAGCTTCAAAGTAAATGGAATCGCCGGCAGCGGCAGTGTATTGATGATCTCCGATTCTGAGCAGGACCTGTCCTTCCAGAACGTAGATGAAGGTTTCAGCAGAAGACGGTTCAAACTTTTTAAAGTGGCCATTTGCCTGAAAGGTCAAAAAGACAGGTTCCATTTCCTTCTCATTCGATGTGGGGATGAGCCATTCCACTTCATATCCCGCTTCTTCATCGATATGTGCCGTATGGTCAGCGGTGGAATATACGACTTTAACATCGTGTTCATCAGCGAAAAACTCTTTAGGGGTAGTTCCCAAAACTTCGAGTAAGCTGAAAAATGTTTCAATAGAAGGGGAATTCATATTCCGCTCCAGCTGAGAAATAAAACCTTTGCTCAGGTCTGTCCGTTTTCCGAGCTCTTCCTGAGTCAAACCATTCATTAATCGGAGGCGTTTGATTTTTGTTCCGATGTCCATCAGAATTCTCCTCGCTTCATCGTTAAGTAATACTTGCAGAAAGTTTAGTTAAAATATACTTTTAGTTTACTAATAGCATATATTCATTATACGAGACGACTGATATTTTTCAAGTTAAAAATTATTTTCAATAAGGGATTGTTATCTATTGCAATTTACCGGCAGTATTTACTATCATAGAGAAAGTGTGAAATTAATAATGTTGTTCCTAACCGGTATCTAACTGATAAAAACCTAAAAATGAACGATTATAAAAAATGAAACCATAACAATGGAAACCATGGCCTTTATGCGTACATAAAGGAAGGGAAGCAGGTATGCTGCTGACTTGAGCAAGTCCAATCTTTCCAGCTCGACCAAAACTCTAGGAGTGATCAATGTGAACGGCAAAATGAATTTCTTTCTTGACCCCAAAAATCGGGTCATTCAAAAACCATCAATTATGAATTATAAACAGGACCAGCAAGGTTTGTACCTTGTGGCAGACAAGCGCTTCATCAACTGGATGGATGTCCATACGTATTGTCATAGCTGCTTGTCGGCACTTACTTTTGACGATGAATTTGACGCAAGTTATTGCGCCAGCTGCAATGAATGGCGGGAAGAACCCTGTACAGACATCAGCTGTGAATATTGTGAAAACCGGCCGAAACGCCCATTGGATCCCCGCCGATAAGCGGGGTTTTTTTCTTGCAGCAGTTCTTTATGGATAAGATTTTTAGTTCGAGCCATATATGGTAAAATAAAGCCACTTGAACTAGTTGGAGGATGGATATGAAAAAGGAATTTGTAGTCATTGGACTGGGCCGTTTTGGCGGCAGCATTGTACGTGAATTGATTGAACAAGATGCGGACGTAATGGCGATCGACAAAGATTCGGAACGGGTGGATGAATTCTCTGCGATTGCGACTCAGGCCGTTGTTGCAGATACGACAGATGAAGCCGTATTAAAATCGCTGGGCATCCGGAATTTCGAGCATGTGATTGTGGCAATCGGTGAAAATATTCAAGCCAGTATTCTAACGACTCTGATGCTGAAGGAAATCGGCGTGAAGAAAATTACGGTAAAAGCGCAAAACGATTACCATGCTAAAGTATTGAACAAAATTGGTGCAGACAAAGTGGTCCATCCGGAACGTGATATGGGCATCCGGATTGCCCATAACATCCTCTCCAATAATGTACTGGATTACTTGGAGCTATCCGATGAACATTCCATCATGGAAATCAAAGCAAACCATAAGCTCGCTGGCTATACCTTGATTGGCCTAGATATTCGTGCCCGTTATGGCATCAACATCGTAGCCATCAAAAGGGGAGAAGACATCATCGTTTCCCCGCAGGCCGATATGGAAATCGAACAGGAAGATATCCTGATCATCATCGGATCTGATGCGGACATCAACCGTTTTGAGAAGAAGATGATGAACTAATAAAAGATTGGCAGAGCCTTATCATAAGTAAACAAAAAAGAAGCATTGGATTTTACTCCAATGCTTCTTTTTTGTTAGATTTAATGCGAGTGCCAATAAGATCTATCGGGCGCTTGCGCTTGTCGAGGCTTAACGGCTGCTTGCGCTTTTCTATGTCCAGCTCCAGCAGCCAGCCTCTCGAGTCGCTTCAACCATACCAGCAATGGCAAAGAACGCCATTACCGGTAAGGCTTCCAGCGCTTGTCGAGGCTTAACGGCTGCTTGCGCTTTTCTATGTCCAGCTCCAGCAGCCAGCCTCTCGAGTCGCTTCAGCCATACCAGCAATGGCAAAGAACGCCATTACCGGTAAGGCTTCCAGCGCTTGTCGAGGCTTAACGGCGGCTTGCGCTTTTCTACTACTAAACTTCCATAATCACCGGCAAAATCATTGGGCGGCGTTTTGTTTTTTCGTAAAGGTACGGCCCAAGAACGTCAGAAATGTCGTTTTTCAATTCTGCCCATTCCGTGTTTTTGCTGTGTATTTTTTTGTTCAGATGACGGTTCAGCATTTGCTGAGCCTCATAGATCATGGTGCCTGACTCGCGCATATAGACAAATCCGCGTGAAATGATATCAGGTCCGGAAACCATTTTGTTCTTTTGCATATCGACGCTTACGACGACGATGACCAAGCCTTCTTCCGAAAGCACGCGACGGTCACGCAGAACGATGTTGCCGATGTCGCCGATTCCGCTGCCGTCGATGTAAACATCGCCGGATGGAACGCGTCCAGCTACAGAAGCTTCATCCTGCCCTAAAGCAAGAACTTCACCATTTTCCATGATGAATGTGTTTTCAAGTGGAACGTCACATTCAACAGCCAAGCCCGCATGCGTTTTTAACATCCGGTATTCACCGTGTATCGGCATGAAGTATTTCGGTTTGATCAAACGAAGCATCAATTTGTTTTCAGGTTCTGAACCGTGGCCTGATGTATGGATATTGTTAAGTGATCCGTGAATTACATCTGCTCCGGCGCGAAACAATAAATTGATTGTTCGATTGACGCTGCTCGTATTGCCCGGAATCGGAGAAGACGAGAAGACGACCGTATCGTTCGGCTGAATTTGAATTTGGCGATGTGTTCCGTTGGCGATTCTCGAAAGAGCGGCCATCGGTTCACCTTGTGAACCGGTGCAGAGGATCAATACTTCGTTTGCCGGCAAACGATTTAAAGTTTGCGTATCCACAAAAGCATCTTCCGGAGCATTGATGTAACCAAGCTCGCGGCCGATCGTCATCGCGTTGTCCATGCTGCGTCCGAAGACGGCGATTTTACGGCCTTGTGCGACCGCTTCATCGGTTACCTGCTGGAGACGGTAGATATTCGACGCGAAAGTAGCGAAAATCAAACGGCCATCAATTTTTCTCATGATTTCCTTGATGGAGTCGCCGACTTTTCGTTCAGACATCGTGAAGTCTGGAACTTCTGCGTTGGTGCTGTCTGACAGCAGGCAAAGTACGCCTTCACTGCCGATTTGCGCCATCTTCAATAGATTGGCAGGCTCACCCACTGGGGTGAAATCGAATTTAAAGTCACCAGTATGGACGATATTCCCGGGCGGAGTTTTCACTACGACACCGAAAGCATCAGGGATACTGTGGGTTGTGCTGAAAAAGCTGACGGCTGTCTTGCGAAACTTGATGATATCATCTTCACCGATTTCCGTCATTTTCGTTTGACGCAATAAACCATGCTCTTCCAATTTTTTGCGCAATAGGCCAAGAGCCAGTTTGCCGCCGTATACTGGAATATTGATTTTTTTTAGCAAGTAGGGAATGCCGCCGATATGGTCTTCATGGCCATGTGTAATGAAGAGGCCTTTGATCTTGTCGACATTTTTTACTAAGTATGTGTAATCCGGAATAACGTAATCGATTCCGAGCAAATCGTCTTCCGGGAATTTAATGCCTGCATCAATCAGGATAATTTCATCCTGGAATTGGACACCATACGTATTTTTGCCGATTTCACCCAGTCCGCCTAGGGCGAAAACAGCTGTTTGGTCGTTCTTGACAAACTTCATAATTATTCTACGCTCTCGACTTCGTAATTTTGGGCAGCCTGTTCATACTCGAGATGATTGCCTTCAAGTAATTGAACAAGTTCAATATTGTAGTTGCGGTCTTTTAAGTGGTGTCGGACTTCTCGCTCGGATGCTGCTTCAACATAAAGGCTTTGGGTGTTTTCTCGAACTGGTACTTCAAAACGGTTTTCTTGGTAGTATACTTTAAAAATCATTGTTTGCTCTCCTTTTTCCACGCTCAGATAAATGCACTTCCTTTATATTATCATGTCATTAGACTAAAATAAAGAATAGCCCTCCTTATTTATAAAGAAGGGCTAAAACGTTTATGCGATTTTCTTTTTGTTCATGATGCCATTGAGCTGTCTGAGAAGTTTTCTTTTCAAACGTTTCAGCATGGCCAACCACTCCTTATAGCGAGTATACTTTGTTTTCTGACAATTGTAAAGAAACCGGGCTTTGGCGCGGCTACTCAATTTAACAAGAATGGAGACTAAAACATGTCTAAATTATTATTGCTGGATATTGATGGAACTTTATTGGATTCACACAAAAAATTGCCGGCTTCTGCAAAAGAAGCATTGGAACAGGCGCGTTTAAATGGCCACGAGTTGGCGATTGCAACGGGACGTGGCCCTTTTATGATCACTCGGATACTGGAGGAACTGAACATAGATACTTACATTACATTCAATGGTCAGTATATCTCTCACAAAGGGCAAGCCATCCATAAACAGGCGATCAATTCGAATATGCTCAATGAGATTTTCGAATATGCGGAGCAGCGTGATCATCCGATCGTGTTCATGAATGAAAATAAGATGGTATCGTCCATTGACTTTCATCCGGATATCGACGAAAGCATCAAAACGCTAAAAATGCCGCATCCGGAAGTGGAAAAGGATTTTTATCTGAAAAATGATATATACCAAGCGCTGCTATTTTGTGAAAAAGAAGAACAACAGCAATATCATGAAGCATTTGAGCAAGTGGACTTTGTCCGCTGGCATCGCGTATCCTGTGATATCACGCCCAAAGGCGGAACAAAGGCTAGCGGAATCGAGCACTTGATCAAAGCGACGGGACACTCTATAGAAGATACGATTGCATTCGGCGACGGTCTGAACGATCTGCAGATGATGGATATTGCCGGATACAGCGTGGCAATGGAAAATGGACACGAAGAAACAAAAAAACGTGCAACCTACGTCACGGATCACGTCGACAACAACGGACTCGCCAAAGCCTTCAAGCACCTGAAATTGATTTGATAAAGAAAAGCAGAAGCGCCCGTGTAGGTCCGACGGGCATAAGACAGACCGGCAGTGTGGCGTACTTTGCCACGCAGTTGGGTTGGCTTATGCCCCTAGGACCTGGGCGCTGGAGTCTGGACAATGAGAAAAGCGGAAGCAGCTGTCCAGCTCTGCCGGGCATAAGACAGACTAGCGGAGTGGCGCTCTTTGCCACATAGCTGGGTTGGCTTATGACCCAAAGAGCTAGCTGCTGGAGCTGGACAAAAAGAAAAGCGGAAGCGCCCATTAACTGTGGAACTTAAGGCTCGCTGAAATAAATGAAAAAAAGAGGCTCGGCTTACTCAGCCGAGTCTCTTTCGATTGCGATAGCATTTTCAATTTTGGCGAAAGGGTTTTTGGAATCGATGTGATCGAAGAACATGACCCCATTCAAGTGATCAAGTTCATGTTGGAAGGCAATCGCTGGAAGGCCTTTTAAGCGCATCTTGATTTCTTCGCCATCCAAATTGAATGCCTTGATGGTGATTCGGGCATATCTTGGTACATAACCTGGAATTGCACGGTCTACTGATAAGCAGCCTTCTCCAGCTGCTAAATAAGCTTTTTCTACTGAATGGCTGACGATTTTAGGATTCACTGCGATCAGGCTGAGATTTTCTCCAGAAGTTTCATCGAAATGCAAGGCGAATATCCGTTTCGCTTCATTTATTTGAGGCGCAGCAATTCCCACACCGGGGCGCAAATCGTATTTTTCAGCCAATTCATCATCTTGGCTGTTCACTACGTATTCCATAAGGTCTTCACCCAATTTTCGATCTGCTTCAGAAAGTGGAAACTTCACTTCCTCAGCGCGTTTTCTGAGTGTAGGATGACCCTCACGTATTATGTCTTTCATTCGTATCAAGTGATTTCATCCTTTCAAATGGCTTGCTATACAATTTAGTATAACGTAAATCAGTGGTTTTGAAAAAAGAAAAAGCTATTGGGTGGAGTTGTATTTTAATCCTCTGCATACTATAGTTAATTCATGGTAATTAAGGGGTGAATCAGATGAAGAAATTGGGGATGGCGGTTAGTTTATCTGTTTTTCTATTGTTGTCTGCCTGTTCAGGTTCGGGCATCAGGGAAGATTTGGATGGCGTTCTGAATGATACTTTCGATGCTGAAGAAGAATATCGTGCAGTGCAGGATGATCTCGAGGAGCGGGAAAAAAAGGAACAGCAATTGTTTGAAGAAATCATGGCTCTGACTCAAGAAGAACAGGAGCAGGTGGCAGAGCAGGCTCAGGAAGCACTTGATTCTGCAGATGAACGCTTGGAGTTTTTACAGACTGAAAAAGAGTCGATGGAATCGGCTGAAGAGAGTTTTACTGAAATCGACCAAGTAATCGAAGAAGCAGAAGAGGAATCTGTAAAAACGGATCTGGAAGCGCTGAAAGCAAAAATGCAGGAACGCTTTGCTGCCCATGATGAGTTTACAACAGCCTATGAAGAGTTGGTCGCTCGCCAAAAAGAACTGTATGAACTATTGAAGGATGAAGAAAGCAAATTGCAAATGCTTCAGGAGAAAGCTGCAGAAGTGAATGAGCAAAACGAGCAGGTCCAGTTGGCTGTTACAGCGTTCAATGAGTTAACACAACAGGTGAATGACTTGAAGGACGAAACAATGGAAAAATTAAATGAAAGCGAGGAATAAGCGGCCTTTACGGTCGCTTTTTCTGTGCTATAAAAGATGGGCAGAAACGCTGCTGTATTATAATACAGGTCCTAAAATTAACTGATACAGTTTCGGATATTCGAATTATCTTATTATTACTATTGTCCGAAAATGTTAGGTTCTCTATGATTGACCGAGTTATTTTTGTAACGTATACTGATAAAGAATGTGCAATTGTATCATAAACAATGGGTAATTATTTTAATACAGATAAAAAGGAGAGTTGCTTTTATGGCTGCGAAAAAATCACAGCAGTTCGATCCAGTGGAAACGCTTAATGCAATCGAAGAAAAGTTTGAAATGGTTCAGATTTTGAACGAAGAAGGCAAAATCGTCAATGAAGAGGCAGACCCGAAACTATCGGATGAAGATCTTCAGGAATTGATGACTCGTATGGTGTATACGCGAATCCTTGATCAGCGTTCTATTTCATTAAATCGTCAGGGACGCCTTGGATTCTATGCTCCGACAGCAGGACAGGAAGCTTCTCAATTGGCCTCTCATTTTGCTTTGTCGAAAGAAGATTTCATTTTGCCGGGTTATCGTGATGTACCGCAATTGATCTGGCATGGATGGCCGCTTCACCAGGCATTTCTTTTCTCCCGTGGGCATTTCATGGGGAATCAAATGGCTGAAGGCTTGAATGTTCTGCCGCCGCAAATCATCATCGGCGCTCAGTTCATCCAGGCTACGGGCGTTGCGCTGGGTATGCAGAAGCGCAAAAAAGAAGCTGTTGCAGTAACTTACACAGGAGAAGGCGGTTCTTCACAGGGCGATTTCTACGAAGGAATCAATTTTGCCGGAGCTTTCCGTGCACCGGCTATCTTTATTGTCCAAAACAATCAATACGCAATCTCGACTCCGCGTGATGCTCAGACAGCCGCTAAAACAATTGCTCAAAAAGCTGTAGCTGCTGGGATCCCGGGTGTCTTTGTCGATGGCATGGATCCATTGGCTGTTTACGCGGTGACGCGCGACGCACGCGAACGCGCAATCAAAGGAGAAGGTCCGACGCTGATTGAAACTTTCTGTTATCGTTATGGACCGCATACGATGGCTGGGGATGACCCGACACGCTATCGTACATCGGATATCGACAGCGAATGGGAAAAGAAAGATCCGCTTGTCCGTTTCCGTAAATACCTGGAAGCGAAAGGCATCTGGGATGAAGCGAAAGAAACTGAAGTAATGGATAGAGCTAAAGAAGAAATCAAAGCGGCAATCAAAAAAGCAGATGGCGCTCCGAAGCAAAAAGTTACAGATTTGCTTGGATTCATGTATGAAGAGCTGCCGTTCAACGTGCAAGAGCAGATGGATATCTATAAAGCAAAGGAGTCGAAGTAAGCCATGGCACAATTAACAATGATCCAAGCGATTACCGACGCTCTGAAAACAGAGATGAAGAACGATGAAAATGTTCTTGTTTTCGGTGAAGATGTAGGAAATAACGGTGGGGTATTCCGTGCAACGGAAGGTTTGCAGAAAGAATTCGGAGAAGATCGTGTCTTCGATACACCTTTGGCGGAATCTGGAATTGGCGGCCTTGCAATTGGTCTTGCTTTGCAGGGATTCAGACCTGTTCCGGAAATCCAGTTTTTCGGTTTTGTTTTTGAAGTGATGGATTCGATCAGCGGCCAAATGGCACGCATGCGTTTCCGCAGCGGCGGGAGCCTGAATTCGCCAGTGACAATTCGTTCGCCGTTCGGCGGCGGTGTCCACACACCAGAAATGCATGCTGATTCATTGGAAGGATTAATGGCGGCTCAGCCAGGGCTAAAAGTAGTCATTCCGTCTACACCGTACGATGCAAAAGGTTTGTTGATTTCAGCAATCCGCGACAACGATCCGGTCATTTTCCTTGAGCATATGAAGCTATACCGTTCTTTCCGCCAGGAAGTGCCAGAAGAAGAATATACGATTCCTCTCGGTAAAGCGGATGTGAAACGTGAAGGCAAAGATTTAACGATTATCGCTTACGGCGCAATGGTGCAGGAAAGTATCAAAGCGGCAGAAGCACTTGAAAAAGAAAACTACTCGGTTGAAGTGGTTGACCTTCGCACCATCCAGCCGCTTGATATTGAAACAATCATCGCTTCTGTAGAAAAAACTGGACGCGCTATGGTCGTTCAGGAAGCTCAAAAACAAGCTGGAATCGCAGCGAGTGTCGTGGCTGAAATCACAGACCGTGCAATTTTGAGCCTGGATGCACCGGTTCTTCGCGTAACCGCGCCGGATTCCATATTCCCATTCTCACAAGCAGAGCAAGTTTGGCTTCCGAATGCGAATGATATAGTAGAGACAGCTAAAAAAGTACTTACGTTTTAAAATAGACAGAAACGGAAGGGTGAAATATATGGCTTTTGAATTTCGTTTGCCTGATATCGGAGAAGGTATCCATGAAGGTGAAATCGTAAAATGGTTCGTAAAAGCAGGAGATACAATCGAAGAAGACGATATTCTTGTTGAAGTGCAAAATGACAAGGCGGTCGTTGAAATTCCATCACCGGTTTCAGGAACAGTTGAAGAAGTATTGGTGGAGGAAGGGACAGTTGCTGTAGTAGGCGATGTTTTGATCCGTATTGATGCACCTGATGCTGATGGTGGAGAAGATGAAGAGCAAGGCGATAAAAAAGAAGCCGCTCCTGAAGTGAAGGAAGAAACGGAAGAGCAGGTTCAATCAGGTACAGCCGAATCCGGGCAAGATGTCGAAAAAGCTCCGGCCGAAGATGGCAAGCCTGAAGAGAAGACTGGCGCTGGAGCTCAGCCGCAAGCGGATGCTAAAGAAGAATCTGATCCAAATGCGCGCGTCATTTCTATGCCGTCTGTCCGCAAGTTTGCGCGCGACAACGATGTGGATATCAAACAAGTTTCAGGATCCGGCAATAATGGCCGCATTCTAAAAGAAGATGTGGAAGCCTTCATGAAAGGCGACCAAAAAGCGGCAACACCTGCAGCTTCTGAGGAAGCACCACAGGAAGCGGCAGAAGAAAGCACTGAAAAAGCTGCAGCGGCACCAAAAGCTGCGGCAGCTCCTGAAGGGGAATTCCCTGAAACCCGTGAGAAAATGTCCGGTATCCGCAAGGCGATCGCTAAAGCAATGGTCCATTCAAAACATACCGCTCCTCACGTAACTTTGATGGACGAAGTGGATGTCACTGAATTGGTGGCACACCGCAAAAAGTTCAAGGACATTGCTGCAGAAAAAGAAATCAAACTCACTTATTTGCCATATGTGGTGAAAGCGCTGGTCAGCACATTGCGTGAATTCCCAGCCTTGAACACATCATTTGATGATGAAACAAGCGAAGTTATCCAGAAGCATTACTTCAATATCGGTATTGCAGCCGACACAGAAAAAGGCTTGATGGTACCTGTCATCAAAAACGCAGACCGTAAATCCGTATTCGCCATTTCCGATGAAATCAACGGGTTGGCAACAAAAGCGCGTGATGGTAAATTATCTGCTGCTGAAATGAAAGGCGCTTCATGCTCGATTACGAATATCGGTTCTGCCGGTGGGCAATGGTTCACGCCGGTTATCAACCATCCGGAAGTGGCAATTCTTGGAATTGGTCGGATTGCAGAAAAGCCTGTAATTAAAAATGGTGAAATTGTAGCGGCACCTGTGTTAGCATTATCATTGAGCTTCGATCACAGAATGATCGATGGAGCAACAGCACAACACGCGTTAAATCACATTAAACGTTTATTAAGTCAACCTGAATTACTATTAATGGAGGCGTAAAACTTATGGTAGTAGGAGATTTTCCGATCGAAACAGACACGCTTGTAATCGGCTCAGGCCCTGGCGGTTATGTTGCAGCTATTCGCGCAGCACAAACTGGCCAAAAAGTAACAATCGTTGAAAAGGAATATATCGGCGGCGTTTGCTTGAATGTCGGTTGTATCCCTTCAAAAGCGATGATTTCTGTTGGGCACCGTTTTGAGGAAGCTCAACATTCAGAAGATATGGGGATCGTTGCCAAAGAAGTTTCACTCAACTTTGAAAAAGCACAGGCATTTAAAGATGGCGTCGTGAAGAAATTGACTGGCGGTGTTGAATCTCTTCTTAAAGGCAATAAAGTCGAAATCCTTCGTGGAGAAGCCTATTTCGTTGATGAAAATACAGTTCGTGTGATGGATGACAATTCAGCGCAGACGTATAAATTCAAAAATGCAATTATCGCTACTGGGTCTCGTCCTGTTGAAATCCCGACGTTTAAATTTACAAAACGCGTGATTAATTCAACTGGAGCTTTGGCACTTACTGAGCTTCCTAAAAAACTTGTCGTTATCGGCGGCGGTTATATCGGTACAGAGCTTGGTACTGCATTTGCAAACATGGGTTCTGAAGTAACGATTCTTGAAGGCGCTCCTGATATCTTAGCTGGATTCGAAAAACAGATGACAGCAATCGTTAAAAAAGGATTGAAGAAAAAAGGCGTAGAAGTCATCACTAAAGCATCGGCTAAGGGTGTAGAGGAAACTGATTCAGGCGTTAAAGTTACTTATGAAGCAGGCGGGGAAGAAAAAACGCTTGAAGCTGATTATGTTCTTGTAACGGTTGGCCGTCGTCCGAATACAGACGAAATGGGTCTTGAAGAAGTGAGCGTTAAAATGACGGACCGTGGTTTGATTGAAGTCGATAAGCAATGCCGCACGAACATCCCGAATATCTATGCAATCGGTGATGTAGTGGCAGGACTTCAGTTGGCTCATAAAGCTTCATATGAAGGCAAAATTGCTGCAGAAGCAATTGCAGGCGAGAAGTCTGAAGTTGATTATATGGCTATTCCGGCTGTCTGCTTTACAGATCCGGAACTTGCAAGCGTAGGTTTGTCTGAAGAACAGGCAAAAGAAGAAGGATTCGAAGCTGCGGCTGCGAAATTCCCATTCGCTGCAAACGGCCGTGCTCTTTCATTAAACGCAACTGAAGGATTCGTGAAACTGGTTTCACGCAAATCTGACGGCTTGCTGTTAGGAGCACAGATCGTTGGAGCCGGCGCATCAGACATGATCGCTGAGCTTGGCCTTGCAATCGAAGCTGGAATGACAGTGGAAGATATCGCAATGACCATCCATGCGCATCCGACACTTGCTGAAATTACAATGGAAGCTGCAGAAGTAGCTCTTGGAACACCGATTCATATCGTTAAATAACTGATAGGAAGCCGCTTATGCGGCTTCTTTTTTTTTGGAAAAAATAAGCTAGCCATGGTAAGATTTGTTTAGAAATGGGGTGGTCGTATTGATACATAAACGATGGATGATACTTGCAGCTACGCTGATTTTACTGGCTGCGTGCAACGGAGAAAACGACAAACCATCAGTTGAAGAGAAAGAACCCGTTGTAGATCAAACAGCAAATGAAGAAAAAGCTGAAGAAAGTGAAAAAGCAGCTGAACCGAAGGAGGAAAAAAAAGAACAAGAGACTCAAGAAGTGGCAGTGGCCGAACCGCAATACCGCGTCAATACTGCTAATTGGTCCGTGCAGCCAATAGCAGATGCTGCAGAAAAAGTCGTACTGGTGACAATTGATGATGCACCGGACAAACACGCTATGGAGATGGCGGAAACCTTGAAAAACCAAGATATCCCAGCGATCTTTTTCGTCAATGGGCATTTTTTGGACACGGATGAAGAAAAGCAGCAATTGAAGCAGCTTCATGAAATGGGTTTTGCAATCGGCAATCATACCAACAGCCATCCGAACTTAAAGGATCTTACTGAACAACAGCAAAAGGAAGAAATTCTGCAATTGAATGAAACGATCGAAGGGATCATCGGTGAAAAGCCGAAATTCTTCCGGGCACCACATGGAGCGAATACGGATTTCAGCAAACAGCTTGTTCAGGAGCAGAAAATGGTCCTCATGAATTGGACATATGGCTATGATTGGGAACAGCAGTACCGGGATGCCCAATCCTTAACAGACATCATGGTCAATACCGAGTACTTAAACAACGGCGCCAATCTTTTAATGCATGACCGCGAATGGACGTCAGAAGCCCTTCCAGGCATCATTCAGGGCTTGAAGGATAAAGGCTATGGCTTTGTAGATCCGGCAGCAATAGAAGGCATTTAAAAAAGATCCAAGAGCATCGGCTCTTGGATCTTTTTGTGGTTCTTACCTGATCGCCTGCTGCTCCTTGATGACGCGCAGCATCTGCAATGTATCGTCTTCCGGCCCCTGGACAGGCAAACCGGCAGCGACGTTCATGTGGATGTAATTGATGTTTTCTTCGGTAATGATTTCCCCAGGAATGAAAATAGGGATGCCCGGCGGATAGACCATGATGAATTCAGCTGAAATGCGGCCGACAGCATCATTGATTGAAATGACTTCGGTAGTCGCGTAGAAAGCGTCTCGTGGTGTCATAGCAAGCCGTGGAATATCCGGCAGCAGAACGACAGGTTCGATGACAGCGGCCTCACTGTCGAATGCTTCGCTCATGCGCTGAAGAGCATTTAACAGCAGATTCAATTCCTTGCGGGTGTCGCCGATTGTCACCAGGCAAAGAATATTATACAAATCGGAAAGTTCGATTTCGATATTGGCGTTTTCCCTCAGCCATTCCTCAGCTTGATGCCCGGTGATGCCCAGGTTTTTAACGCTGATCAACAGCTTCGTCGGATCCATGTCGAAAGTGGCTGACGAATTCAATACCTCTTTGCCGACGCAGTGCAGATGTGGAATCTTATTGATGCGTTTGCGGGCGTCCTGAGCCAGGCGGATGGCCTGGTCGATCAGGTCAAAGCCATGAATCGCCAATTGGCGGCGAGCAGTGTCAAGGGATGCCAGAATCGGATATGAAGTCGAAGTTGTCGTCAGCATCGATAGCGTGGACTGGACGCGTTTAGGTGAGACCAGGCCTTCCCGTACGTTGAGTACTGAACTTTGTGTCATGGATCCACCAAGCTTGTGGACAGAAGTTGCTGCCATATCCGCTCCTGCCGCCATCGCGGAAATTGGGAGGGATTTATGGAAATGGATGTGGACGCCGTGCGCTTCATCGACCAAAACAGGTACATTGCGTGAATGGGCGATATCGACAATCCGCTTCAAATCAGCGGCTACACCGAAATAAGTAGGATTAATGACCAGCACCGCTTTGGCATCAGGGTATTCGTTCATCGCCTTTTCTACAGCTTCTGCAGAAATGCCGTGGGAGATTCCGAGTTCCGGATCAACTTCCGGATGGATGAAAATCGGAATGGCGCCGGCAAAGACTATGGCCGACATAATGGATTTATGAACATTTCGCGGCACGAGTATCTTGTCGTTGGGACCGACCACACTCAAGATCATGGTCATGATGGCACCGCTTGTACCCTGTACCGAAAAGAATGTATGATCCGCGCCGAATGCTTTGGCAGCCAGTTCCTGCGCGTCTTTAATGGCACCTTTTGGAGAATGTAAATCGTCCAGCGGGGCGATATTAATCAAATCAATGGATAAAATATTATCGCCGACAAATTCCCTGAATGCAGGATCGACGCCTTGGCCCTTTTTGTGGCCAGGAATATGGAATTGGATCGGGTGCCGGTTTCGATGCTTCAAAAGCGCATCAAATAACGGAGTTTCTAATTGAGACAATGATTAGCCCACCTCACTTAATAAAATGAAAACAAAAAGAATTATAGCATGATGCCATGGCCTATAGTAAAAAATAAAAGGATTTTCTGTGGTGGAAGCGAATACATGACATACAGAGAGAAAAGGAGTGAGTTCATGGAATTCAAAACGAGGGTGACTGAGCTATTGAACATCCGCTATCCCATTATTCAGGGAGGCTTGGCATATTTAGCTTATGCAGAATTGGCGGCAGCTGTTTCAAACGCAGGTGGGCTGGGACAAATTACGGCGATGAGCCTTTCTACGCCTGAAGAGCTGCGGAAAGAAATTCAAAAAGTAAGAGAATTGACGGACAAGCCTTTTGGTGTTAATTTTGCGATTGGCGATCATGGCCGTGCATTTTCGCATATGCTGGATGTGGCGATCGAAGAAAAGGTGCCGGTCGTCTCGATGACAGGCGGAAATCCGACCCCGATATTCGAGCAGCTAAAAGGAACGGATATCAAAAAACTGGTCCTTGTGGCTGCCAGGAGACAGGCTGAAAAAGCGGAAAGCCTCGGGGCGGATGCTGTGATGGTCGTGGGGCACGAAGGCGGCGGACATTTAGGGCGTGACGACATCGGTACGATGGTGCTGATTCCGCAGGTAGTCGACGCTGTGAACATTCCGGTCATCGCTTCGGGCGGGATCGGAGACGGACGCGGTTGGATGGCGGCTCTTGCCCTCGGTGCTGAAGGCATTGAGATGGGGACGCGCTTTATCGCCACCAAAGAATGTGTCCATGCTTCAGAAGCTTATAAAGAGCAGCTGATCAACAGTTCTGAAAACGATACAGTCATCATCAAGCGAAGCATCGGCGCACCTGCTAGGACATTGCGGAGCAGCTGGACGGATAAAATTCTCGAGATTGAAAGCCAGACGCCGACTTATGAAGCCTTGAAAGAATACATCAGCGGTGAAGCCAATAAGCGATTCATCTATAATGGAGAAAAGGATCAGGGCTTCGGCTGGGCCGGACAAGTGACGGGATTGATCAAAGACGTGCCGACAGTCCAGGAACTGATTGAGGAAATGGTCCGACAGGCTGAAGAAATCCGGAAAAAATGGTCAGCCACTGAATGAAAAGAGGGGTGAAAAGATGGATTATTCCTATCCATTTTCAATTGAATGGACAACAGAAGAAATCATTGATGTCGTCAGTTTTTTCGAAGGCATCGAACGGGCATATGAAAAAGGCATCAGCAGACAGGACCTCTTGACGCGTTACCGGAAGTTTAAGCAAGTCGTACCTGCAATTTCAGAAGAAAAAACCTATTTCCGCGAATTCGAAGAAGAAAGCGGCTATGCATGTTTCCCAGCCATAAAAGAAATGAAGGCAGGAACCGGCGACGAAATCATCAAGGTGAATAAGATCTAGCAGAAAAAGAACCTGCAGCCTCAGCGGCTGACAGGTTCTTTTATTGGTTGGAGCAAAGTATGGTAAACAGGAAGAAGGGCCTCGAAAGTTTCTTCAGCAAATCGGAGAAACTGTTCTTTCGTTAAAGAAGCAGCCTGTTCTCTACACAAATGCCGCCCGATAACAAATTCTCCTTTTTTGACATCACGCAGGCGGATCAATAATTTTTCGATGCCTTCTTCCCCTAATTCGATTAAGGACTCAGCCTGGGGTTTCATATGGTCCCCGGAAGCGGCAAAGTCTCCTGATAAGAGGTCCAATACTTCGGAGTGCAGAAGGTTTTCAGCCATTGTGGATTTATTGGGCGCTTCGTAGATTACAGCCAAAATAACGAATACATGGCTTTCCCACATGCCAATCTGAAAATGGGGAACTGCTTTATAGCCTCTTTTGTAAGGAGCAAAAGCCACCCAGCTATCATTGGGGGGATTGACCGTCCTCCTCATATGCTTTGCTACATGAGGGAAAAACTCATCTCCGGTTTTTCCAGAGAAGAAAGATGAGAACTCAGTCCCTAGTTCCTGGAACTTCGGACGGACATATTCCGTGAGTGCTGACATCCTGGCATCGAGGCCAGGAGTGTTGAAAACTTCGAAATCCTGGTCATTCCAATAAGGCTTCAAGTAAATATCCTCCTTTAATTTAGGTAATCAGGTTTCATTTTAACGAAGTTTGGGAAAAAAGAATATAAATACGTTTCTGCCAATGGATTTCATTAAAGAAAAGTGGTATTATAATACTTGTAACACGATTAGTCAGAATTTTCGGAGTATGATGAGAAAGGGGTGCTCATTATGAAACAGATGATTCAGATAATCCGCAAAGCGGATGTAGAGAAAGAATATGTACATGTGCTGAAATTAGAACTTGATTATGAACTTGCTTCATTATTTGATGCGATGCAGCAGAAAGACGATCATCAAATCTCAAAAAGCAAGCAGCGGCTTCAAGAGATTCACGTAGAACTGGAGGCCCTTCATGCGCTCTAATACGTCTATACATTAAAGGCATCTGCTGAAGTAAGACAGCAGATGCCTTTTTCGTTATACTGTAACAAATGAGGAGGGATACATACATGGATTTACATGCTATGGATTTATACATAAAATCACTGATCAAAGAAGCGGGGCATCGGATCCGCAATTCGTTTTTGACTGATATCACCATCGAATCAAAATCAAACGCCAACGATTTGGTGACGAATATCGACAAGGAAATCGAGCAATTTTTTATTGGACGTATCCGCAGGGACTTTCCGGGACATCGGATCTTCGGAGAAGAAGGGTTCGGCGACGATATCCAAAGTTCGGAAGGGGCCATCTGGCTGCTCGATCCGATTGACGGCACGATGAATTTTGTTCATCAGAAACGCAATTTCGCTATTTCACTTGGCATATATGAAGACGGAATCGGCAAACTTGGCTATATCTATGACGTTGTTAATGATGATTTATATCACGGAATAAAGGATGGAGGCGCTTATTACAATGATGAGCAGCTGAGACCTCTGATGGAAACGGTGATAACTGAATCGATCGTCGCTATGAATGCGACGTGGGCAGTGCCGAACCGCTATCTGGACCATGAAGCAACCATCCAATTGATCCGCGACGTACGGGGCATGCGTTCTTACGGATCTGCTGCACTGGAGCTTGCCTATTTAGCAAGCGGACGTGTCGATGCCTATATTTCCATGAGATTGTCACCATGGGATATTGCGGGTGGCATGGTCATTGCGCAGGAAGTTGGTGCGGTCACTACGAACTTCAAAGGCGACCCGGCGAACTTATTGAAACAGGATACGTTTATCGCCGCCAATCCGGCTATTCACCAGGAGCTGTTGAAAAAATATATCAAAATCAAGTAAAAAAAGATGCGGATTTCCGCATCTTTTTTTATACTTATAGTAATCCGGCTTCCCGCATTTCTTTTTTCTTTTTGAAGCCCATGCCCATGACCAGACCCAATAGCAAGATTGCTGCGAATATGCCTAAGACACTGCGCAGGCCAATAGCCAAACCGATTCCGACCATCGCCACTATTGCTGCCAAGGAATACAGTACAAAAATCCATTTTATGTTTTTAACTAAGCTTATCACGCGATTTTCCTCCTGTAGCTTATTGCCTGAAATAAAATCTTAGGGTTTTACACCTATATGTGCTATACTAGCACAGTTATAGGCATGAAAAAAGAATATTGGAGTGAAAATATGACTAACTTACGTAACGACTTAAGAAACATTGCAATTATTGCCCACGTTGACCATGGTAAAACAACTTTGGTGGACCAACTTCTACAACAATCCGGAACTTTCCGTTCAAATGAACACGTTGATGAACGTGCTATGGACTCGAATGATATTGAAAGAGAACGCGGAATTACAATTCTTGCGAAAAATACTGCGATCCAGTATAAAGACGCTAAAATCAACATTCTGGATACTCCTGGACACGCTGATTTCGGCGGAGAAGTTGAACGTATCATGAAAATGGTAGATGGTGTCCTTTTAGTAGTCGACGCTTATGAAGGCTGTATGCCACAGACACGTTTTGTTTTGAAAAAAGCTCTTGAGCAGAACTTGAAACCAATCGTTGTCGTCAACAAAATTGACCGCGACTTCGCACGTCCTGAAGAAGTGGTTGATGAAGTTATCGAATTGTTCATCGAGCTTGAAGCAAATGACGACCAATTGGAATTCCCGGTTATCTTTGCATCAGGTATGAATGGTACAGCAAGCCTTTCTGCTGATCCTGCAGACCAGGAAGAAAATATGCAGGTCATTTATGATGCCATTTTGGAACACGTCCCAGCGCCCATCGATAACAGAGATGAGCCACTTCAGTTCCAGGTTGCTCTACTTGACTACAATGACTATGTTGGACGTATCGGTATCGGCCGTGTATTCCGCGGGACGATCGAAGTCGGACAGTCTGTAGCATTGATGAAACTTGATGGAGCAGTGAAAAACTTCCGAGTTACTAAAATCCATGGTTTCATGGGACTTAAACGCGTTGAAATCCAAAAAGCTGAAGCTGGCGATCTGATTGCTGTTTCAGGTATGGAGGATATCAACGTAGGTGAAACGGTCTGTCCTGCAGATCATCAGGAAGCATTACCGATCCTGCGCATCGATGAGCCGACCTTGCAAATGACTTTCCTTGTCAACAACAGCCCATTTGCAGGTAAAGAAGGGAAATATATTACGTCAAGAAAAATTCAGGAACGCTTGGATGCCCAACTGGAAACCGATGTTTCCTTGCGTGTGGATCCAACTGATTCACCTGATGCTTGGGTAGTTTCTGGACGCGGAGAACTGCATTTATCGATCTTGATCGAAAATATGCGCCGTGAAGGATTTGAAATTCAAGTTTCAAAACCTGAAGTTATTGTCCGTATGGTTGACGGAGTTCGCTGCGAGCCAGTAGAACGCGTTCAAGTAGACGTGCCTGAAGAATACACAGGAGCAATCATCGAATCCTTGGGTGAGCGTAAAGGCGAAATGTTGGATATGATCAATAACGGAAGCGGACAAGTCCGTCTTGTGTTTAACGTACCAGCACGTGGCTTGATCGGTTACACAACTGAATTCCTGACACAGACACGTGGCTACGGAATCATCAACCATACATTCGACAGCTACCAGCCAGTTGCTTCTGGCCGTGTCGGTGGACGCCGTCAAGGTGTATTGGTATCTATGGAGCGCGGTAAAGTTTCGACTTACGGCTTGATGGGCATCGAAGATCGTGGAACTGCATTTGTTGAAGTCGGTGCTGAAATCTACGAAGGCATGATCGTCGGAGAACATAACCGCGATAGCGACCTAACCGTAAATATCGTCAAAATAAAAGCTGCAACCAACATTCGTTCAGCTAACAAAGACCAGACAACAACAATGAAAAAAGCACGTTTGATGAGTCTTGAAGAAGCGCTTGAATACTTGAATGATGATGAGTATTGCGAAATCACTCCACAAACCATTCGTTTGCGCAAAAAAATTCTTGATAAAAACGAACGTGAGCGTATGGCTAAGAAAAAGAAAGTCGCCATCGAAGAATAAGTGAATGGGAAGGATGTATAGCCCGTGGACGATCAAGCTTTTGTCTATGACAATATGTATCCGGTAGCCCGAGTTCTATACCAGAGTCTGCCGAGTTTTGAAATGGCGGGATACGCATTATTTGCGGTGATTTTCCTGCTCTCGGCATTCGTCTATAAATTAGGGTTTGCTAAGAAGTTATCTATTGGAAAAAATGCAATGATCGGCCTATTCCTGGCTGTCGGTGGTTTAGGGCTCACATTTCTTGCCTTTTTCCTGCCGATAGTGGAAGGGCTCATTATTGCGGCGCTTATACTGATTCTTTACAAAATCCGCCTATGGCGCGAAAAACGCGAAAACGCTGTATCTCATTGAGATACAGCGTTTTTGCGTTCAAAAGTTTTGTAGAGGATCGGCAACAGCAAAGCATATGTGAGATGGGCGAACATCCAATAAAGGAACGCCCCCAAATCAGTGGGAGCCGGCACGTCAGCTTCGACGGCTAGCCAGGATAATAGAAAATAGAGAAACGGGAAAGGGATGGACAAAAGAAGACTGATGATCACCAATTGGCCAAACGAATAGTTGCGTCTTTTTGCCAGATAGACAAAGACCACACCGATGATCAGCGAAATGCTCATGTGAAAAATGAATTCAGTTATCTCTGACCATTGCACATCGCCGATCAACGGAATAAAATCTACGTTCAGTAGAAGGGTATAGACTTGTTCGCCAGTGACGGATTGAATCCATTTCAGTAGAAGACCTAAAATCAACCCGCTCCAAAATCCAATCCAGATGCCTTTTAACAGCTTCATCAGAAGTCATCCTCAATGCTGCGGGAACTGCGGTAAAAGTGGAAAGAACCGGTAGCCAGGCGCTCCTTGGTCCTTTCGGTGATCCGGTCATGGCATTCATTGCACATATGGGTATGGATGGGCCTGTTGCGCAGACGCTTAGCCTGCAAGGTATCATCCACTAATTCCTCAATCTTGTCGCAGATTACGCATTGTACACGCATAGTGAATCACTCCTATTCGAATCGGATGGCTTGGATATCGGTAATGGGATTTTCCTGGTTGGAGCCATCCGGAAGAAGAACATGGACAGGACCGTCTTCTTTCAGGGGCTGGCCTTTTTCACTGAACTTGAAGATTAATTGTTCAGCATGCTCAATTGGAAACTCGAATTCTCCGTGCAAAGTTTCGAAAATCACACGTTTTGTATGTTCGTAAGGTTCCGCATTCAGTAGAAATGGCTTAAACACGATACCGAATGTGCCTGTCAGCATTTCCTTTTTTTCTTTGCTCTTGTAGGTTTTTTCTGAGTTTAAAGTTGGGGGTACGGTGTTGCCTTCCATAATTTCCCGGGACCAGTGTTCGCCCATTCCACGTTTATATTCTTCGAGTTCGTCTTTTTCGATTCGCTCTTCCTGGAAATACGTCTCTAAATTCAATTTCCGGTCATCAAAAATCCACACTGTCGGATCCAGTATCAGCTTAAATTTCACTTCACCTTTAAAAGGTACGATAAATTCCATGGGTAAACCCTCCATTTAAATAATCACTCTTCTAACAGTATACCTTTTTGTGTCAAGTTCCCAAAGGGATTCATCTCTTTCATATAGAGGCTTGCATTTTCCTTGCTTAAAAGATACACTTTAAACAGGAAAATAGAGAAGAAAACTCATAAAATGGGGGAGTCCTCATGGAACATACAGAAGAACAAACATACCATCTAAAGGCTTTAGAACTCCTCAAAGCTGATGCAGAAAAAATCGAGCAGTTAATCAAGGTGCAAATGGATCATTTGACGTTGCCATCTTGTCCTTTATATGAAGAGGTGCTTGACACCCAAATGTTCGGTCTTTCACGCGAAATCGATTTTGCGGTTAAGCTGGGACTCATCGAACGTGAGGCTGGAAAAAATTTAATGGATACGCTAGAAAAGAAACTTTCAATTCTTCACGAAGCGTATACAAATAAATGATCTAAAACTCAAACGAATTTTGTTTGAGTTTTTTTACTAATTCAACATCCATCAAATTAAAAGAGGTATAAAAATGAAATCTTACATCAAGAAGTACGCAAAGTTTTTCGATTATCCTTTACTTATCACTTATTTGGCCTTAACGATATTCGGTTTGATCATGATTTACAGTTCAAGCATGGCCTGGTCGGTCAATTATTATGGCTCAGAGCCAGACCGTTTCTACATACAGCAATTGATAAATCTGGCAATCGCCTTCCCGGTCTTCGCGATTGCTGCTGTTTTTCCGTATAAGCATTTTAAGAAACGCTGGATGATGGTGACCATCTTGACGGTTGTCTTTTCCGGATTGATAGCTGTCCATTTTATCGGTTTCGCAGCCGGCGGCGCCAAAAGCTGGATCAGCCTTGGGTTTGCCAATATACAACCTTCTGAAGTAGCGAAAGTCGGCATCATTTTATACTTGGCCGGAGTCTTTTCAAATAAATACAATAACGGCACCATCAATAAATTAAACGAATCGATTATACCGCCGGTCATTATTTTGACTCTGGTTCTGTTTTCCGTTTTTCTTGAACCGGATCTTGGTTCCATGTTGATCATCGGGGCTGTCGGCTTGTCTGTCATGTCAGCGAGCGGCGTCCGCTTAAAACCGTTTATTCGGCTTGCGGGCATCTTTATTGCAGCAGCATCAGTCTTCATCGTTCCGCTCATGATCTTTGCCGGCGACAGTATCTTTACAGAAAAACGGCTGGGCCGTTTGGATGCTTTCTTTAACCCATTCTCGGATGAGCTGGGTTTTGGTTTTCAGATAGTCAATGGTTACCTGGCAATCGGTTCTGGCGGGTTGAGCGGATTAGGGCTCGGACAGTCCATCCAAAAGTTGGGCTATCTGCCTGAACCCCATACCGATTTCATCATGTCGGTCATTGCTGAGGAGCTGGGCGTGTTGGGTGTCGTATTTGTTTTAGGCGGTTTAGGGTTTATTGTTCTGCGTGGACTTTGGATTGCCATGACGACGCATGATCCGTTGGCCAGAATGCTTGCAGCAGGTGTTGCGAGCATGATCGGAATCCAATCTTTTGTGAATTTGGGTGGCTTGACAGGACTTATTCCATTGACTGGCGTAACACTTCCTTTTATAAGCTATGGCGGAACGTCCGTAATTTTGTTATCTTTAGCTATGGGAGTATTGATGAATGTTTCCATGTTCAACAAATACGAAAAAACCAAAAAGTAAAGGGTGTGCTGCGGTGTGAAGGAGATCAACAAAATCTTGGTGGCCAACCGCGGAGAAATCGCTATACGGATTTTCCGCGCTTGTACAGAACTGAAAATTCAAACAGTTGCGATCTATTCTCAGGAAGACAGTGGTTCATATCACCGCTATAAAGCGGACGAATCCTATTTGGTTGGCAAAGGAAAAAAACCGATTGATGCTTATTTGGATATTGAAGACATTATCCGCATCGCAAAGGATTCCAATGTAGATGCCATCCATCCCGGCTATGGTTTCTTATCAGAAAATGTCCATTTTGCAAGACGCTGTGAGGAAGAAGGAATTGTCTTTATCGGTCCGACTTCACAGCATTTGGATATGTTTGGGGACAAAGTAAAAGCGCGTACGCAAGCAATAGCTGCAGGCATTCCCGTTATTCCGGGTACAGATGGCCCTGTACAGTCGTTGGAGGAAGTTGAAGAATTCAGCAAAACAGCAGGTTTTCCCTTGATGATCAAAGCCTCGCTAGGTGGCGGCGGTCGCGGAATGCGGATCGTTAAATCTCATGAAGAGTTGGCGTCTGCCTATGAACGTGCGAAATCTGAAGCAAAAGCAGCTTTCGGTTCAGATGAAATGTATGTTGAAAAATTTGTTGATAAGCCAAAACACATTGAAGTCCAAATTTTGGGTGATTCAGATGGCAACGTCATCCATTTGTACGAAAGAGATTGTTCGATTCAGCGCCGTCATCAAAAAGTCGTGGAAATCGCACCTTCAAATTCAATCAGTGAGGAATTGCGCAACGAAATTTGTGATGCTGCAGTCAAATTAATGAGAAACATCAACTACATAAACGCGGGAACTGTAGAGTTTCTTGTAGCTAATGATGAATTCTACTTTATTGAAGTAAATCCACGTATCCAAGTGGAACATACGATTACCGAGATGATTACTGGCATCGACATTGTCCATGCGCAGATCCATATTGCGAGAGGGCATATGATCCATAGTGAAGAAGTGGGGATTCCTCAGCAGAGTGATATACCGTTATTCGGCTTTGCGATCCAATCCCGTGTGACGACTGAAGATCCGTTGAATGATTTCATGCCAGATGCAGGAAAATTGATGGTATACCGCTCAGGCGGCGGCTTCGGTGTCCGTCTGGATGCAGGTAATGGTTTCCAGGGAGCGGTCATTTCACCCTATTATGATTCACTTTTGGTGAAAGTCTCCACTTGGGCAGTGACGTTCAAAGAAGCGGCGGCTAAAATGGACCGGAACTTGCAGGAATTCCGGATTCGTGGCATTAAAACAAATATTCCTTTCCTGGAAAATGTGGTAAAACACCAGAATTTCATAAAAGGTGATTTTGATACCAGCTTTATCGACAGTACACCCGAATTGTTCATCTTCCCGGTTCGCAAAGATCGTGGTACGAAGCTATTGAGCTATATTGGAAACGTAACTGTAAATGGTTTCCCGGGTATCGAAAAGAAAAACAAGCCGATCTATGGCGCTCCGAGAAAACCGGAAGTCGATTTATCGGCACCGGCACCAAGCGGTACTAAACAAATCTTTGATCTCCAGGGAGCAGAAGGGTTGACCAAATGGATTCACGAGCAGGAAGATGTCTTGTTGACAGACACGACATTCCGGGATGCCCACCAATCATTATTGGCTACACGCGTCCGTTCGCATGACCTGTTTGGAATTGCCAAAGAAACTGCACGTTTGCAGAGCGATCTGTTTTCATTGGAAATGTGGGGAGGCGCAACTTTTGATGTGTCTTACAGATTCCTGAAAGAAGATCCATGGGAGCGTCTGATCAAACTTCGCCAGGAAATTCCGAACGTATTGTTCCAAATGCTGTTCCGTGGTGCAAATGCTGTCGGCTATAAAAATTATCCCGATAATGTCATCCGTGAATTTGTCCGGAAATCAGGCGATGCGGGAATCGATGTATTCCGTATTTTCGATAGCTTGAACTGGATCAAAGGAATGGAAGTGGCGATTGATGAAGTCCGTCAATCCGGTAAAATCGCAGAAGCGGCGATTTGCTATACTGGGGATATCCTTGACCCGAGCCGTGACAAGTATACGGTTCAATATTACAAAGATATGGCAAAAGAACTGGAAGCGGCAGGCGCTCATATTCTGGCCATCAAAGATATGGCTGGTCTTTTAAAACCGGAAGCGGCGTATCGTTTAGTGTCCGAATTAAAGGATACGGTTTCACTGCCAATCCACCTTCATACACATGATACAAGCGGCAACGGCATCTATCTTTACTCGAAAGCCATTGAAGCAGGTGTGGATATCGTTGATACGGCTCTTGGATCGATGGCAGGTTTGACTTCCCAGCCAAGCTCCAACTCGCTTTACTACGCAACAAGCGGAAGCGGCCGTGAAGTTCGAGCGGATGTTAAAGGGCTAGAAAAAATGTCCCATTATTGGGAAGACGTCCGCAAATACTATGTTGACTTTGAAAGCGGCATGAACAGCCCGCATTCTGAGGTTTATGAACATGAAATGCCGGGCGGCCAGTACAGCAATCTTCAACAGCAGTCAAAAGCAGTAGGTCTCGGTCTGCGCTGGGAAGAAGTTAAAACGATGTATTCGCGCGTCAACCTGTTATTCGGTGATGTCGTAAAAGTGACACCTTCTTCAAAAGTAGTCGGGGATATGGCATTATTCATGGTTCAAAATGAACTGGATGAAGAAACGGTCATTTCCCGCGGGAAAACGATCGACTTCCCTGAATCCGTTATTGAATTCTTTGAAGGTTATATCGGTCAGCCGCATGGTGGATTCCCGGAAGAACTGCAGAAAGTCATCTTGAAAGAGCGTGAGCCAATCACAGTTCGTCCTGGTGAACTGTTAGAACCTGCAGATTTCGATGAAATCAAGAAAACTTTGTATGATAAATTGGAACGACCGATCACAAGCCATGAAGTTTTGGCTTACGCACTTTATCCAAAAGTGTTCGAAGAATATACAGCAACCAATGTCCAATTCGGTAATGTATCCGTTCTTGACACGTTGACGTTCTTATACGGAATGAGATTAGGCGAAGAAATCGAAGTGGAGATCGAAAAAGGGAAAACCTTGATGATTAAGATGGTATCAATTGGCGAACCGCAAAAAGACGGAACGCGCATCATCTACTTTGAATTGAACGGCCAGCCACGTGAAGTCAGCATTCAGGACATGACGGTGGAAACGGATAGCACGGCCAAACCGAAGGCAAATCCGACAAACGAAAGCCATATTGCAGCGACAATGCCGGGCACTGTATTAAAAGTGTTGACGGAAAAAGGCGCTAAAGTGAAACGCGGCGATCATTTGCTGGTGACAGAAGCCATGAAGATGGAAACGACTGTCCAAGCTCCGTTCGATGGAACGATCCAAGATATCCATGTAGTTGCCAACGATGGTATTTCTACAGGAGATCTCCTGATTGAAATGGAGAAAAAATAAAAAAATGGCTGGCGCATTTGCGCCAGCCATTTTTTTATGAAGATTTTTTGATTCGGCTGCGTGAGACAAGGAGTACCATGTAGCACAGTAGACCAAAAAGCATGGAGATCAAGAGAGAGTGAAGAAGTGCCACAACTAAATTCAACTTGGTCAGGACAACCAGCATACCGGTTGTCGCTTGAAGAAGCACAATGATGAAAGCGATTGTCCATCCCCAATAGATGACGCGCTGATCCTTGTATTGCTTGATTGCATGCCAGGCGATATAGCCCAGCCAAATGACAATCAGTCCGGCGGCAGCACGATGTCCCATCTGGACCCATTCATACATATTGCCCGGCAATGCAAAATCATCATTCCGGCAAAGCGGCCAATCCGAACAAATGAGGCTTGACTCCGTATGGCGAACCAATGCGCCGGTATAAACCACGATATAGGAATACAAAGTGACGGCTATCGTATGAAAGCGGAGTTTTTTGCCGATCTGCAAACGATCTGTATCAAACTTCCGGTCCACTTCGAAAATCAGCAGCGTCAAAAGCAGGATGGAAGCGAACGACAGCAGGGAAATTCCGAAGTGAAGTGCTAAGATGAAATCACCTTGTCCCCAAAGAACCTGTGCTGCTCCAATCAATGCCTGTAGAACCAGAAAGAAAACGGCCATGATTGCCAAGAATTTTGTTTCCCGGACATGTCCGAATTTTCGCCAGGCCCAAACTGCCAGTATGACGATCAATATGCCGACGACCCCTGTTACAAGGCGGTGGGAAAATTCAATCAGAACTTCAGGTGTGATATTATCCGGAATCAATTTGCCATTGCAATCTGGCCAATTTCGCCCACATCCCATACCGCTGTCGGTCTTGGTGACAAGAGCACCACCCAGAAGAATGAATAACATACCTATAGTAGCCGCAACGGCAAACCATTTTATATATCTATTTTGCTGCAAAATACCACCTACTTTTTCTATAGAAAACTTTTCAACGTCCATCTACCTGCATACTCGATAATAGCGAATGTTTCTTCAAAATACAACGAGAAATCAACAATAGAGGAAACTTTCAAGATTTGGACATAATAAATGGAGCTTCACAAACTGTTCAAAAACTATTATTTTTCTATCTTAAAATAGTGTGACCGTTAAGGTATGATAGGAGATGGATATTTGTGAGACCAATTGCGTGGAAATCATCTCTTTTATCAGGAAATTTCAGTTATATGTAGAAAAACAACTGGAATTTAGATATAGTTATGGTTAGCGGAATATGCTTACAACTTTGAAAGGAGGGACTTATATGTCAAACGGCCGGGCAATGTCTGCAGAGACACACGAAGCGCCGGAAGCGACGACATTCCTGAAAGACTTTTTGGCACTTATTAAAATTGGGATTGTAAATTCCAATTTGATCACGGTCTTCACAGGATTGTGGCTCGCATTCCAGTTTTCCGACAGGCATTTTCTGAACGAGCTGGATATCCTTGTCTATACCATCGTCGGATCAGCACTGATCATTGCGGGTTCTGCAGCTATGAACAACTATATCGATACGGATATAGACCCGTTAATGGAAAGTAAGAAAGCACGTCCGACAGTGACAGGAAGATTCAAGCCATCAGCTGTATTGGCACTAGCTGTTTCTTTCATCGTTATAGGCGAATTGTTTTTGTTTTCCGCTTCTGTATCAGCTGGTCTATTCGGGATTGCCGGAGTTTTAGCTTATGTCGTCTTATATTCCATGTGGTCTAAAAGACGTCATGTCAGCAATACGATCGTGGGGAGCATCTCTGGTGCGATACCGCCGCTGATCGGTTGGGCTGCTGTTGAACCGACACTCGGCACAGGAGCTTGGGCATTATTCCTGATCATGTTCATTTGGCAGCCACCGCATTTCTATGCTTTGGCTATGAAACGGACGGAAGAGTATCGAGCAGCGGGTATTCCGATGCTACCGGTAATCAAAGGTTTTCACCGAACCAAAAAATCGATGCTTGCATGGGTTGTAATGCTTTTCCCTCTGCCATTCCTATTAATGGAACTTGGGACAGGCTTCATCATCTTAGCGACACTTTTGAACATCGGTTGGCTAGTCTTAGCCATTCGTGGATTTAAAGTGGCTGATGACCTGAAATGGGCGAAGACGATGTTCATCTATTCATTGAACTATATGACTATTTTATTTGTGTCAATGATCATTTTCGCTGTCTTTATCTAATGACCATTTCTAAAGAGAAACTATTTAAATGAGAGGGGTATGAAAAGCTATGATGAAAGGAATTAAAAAATGGCGGCTTTTCGCATTAATGACCACATTGCTGGTTTTTCTTGCGGGATGCGGACGTGAAGAGATTTCAACCTTAATACCGGCAGGCAAAGTTGCTCAAGATCAATTTAATCTGTTGATTTTATCATCAGTCGTTATGCTGTTTGTCATTATTGTTGTATCGATTATCTTCGTTTTAGCAATCGTTAAGTTCCGCCGTTCTAAAATGGGGGAAGACATGATCCCCGAGCAGGTTGAAGGAAGCGCGAGATTAGAGTTTTTGTGGACAGCTGTTCCGATTGTCCTTCTTTTGATTCTTGCTGTTCCAACCGTCTATTCAACATTCGATTTGGCTGACGTTTCGACAATGGACGTTCAGGCAGAAGATGGCAATTCATCTCATTTGACAGTCAATGTAACCGGAAAACTTTACTGGTGGGAATTTGAATACCCTGAACAAGGAATCGTAACTGCACAGGAATTGGTTGTACCAACTGATGAACGCGTTTACTTTAACTTGATTTCTGCGGATATCAAGCACTCATTCTGGATTCCATCTATTGGCGGTAAATTGGATGTAAACCCGGAAAACGTCAACACTTTCTACCTGGAATTCGATCAGGAATCTTCAGAGCTTGAAGATGGCGTTTTCTATGGTAAATGTGCTGAGCTTTGCGGACCTTCTCACGCGTTGATGGATTTCAAAGTGAAATCTGTGGATCGCGAAGAGTTTGACCAATGGGTTACAGCAATGCAGGAAGAACCGACTCCTGCTGAAGATGCGGTAGCTCAGGAAGGCCAAGAGCTATTCGAACAAAGCTGTATCGCTTGCCACGCCACTTCTGGCGTTGGAGGCACTGGTGGAGTTGGTCCCAACTTGGCAACATTCGGCGACCGCAACCGGATTGCCGGATATTTGGAGCATGATGAAGAAAATCTTAAAAACTGGATTGCAGATCCACAGGAATACAAGCCAGGCAACTTAATGCCTGATCCTGAATCATTGAACGACGGTGAACCATTCACTGAACAACAGCTCGATTCTCTTGCAGCCTATCTAATGGGCCTAACAGTTGAAGAGTAGAAATAAAGCTTAAAAAAGGGAGGTATACAGTGTGAGTTCTATTGCTCAAAAAAAGGGCTTCGGCGCTACAATTTGGGACTTCATGACAACGGTCGACCATAAGAAAATCGCGATCCTTTATCTGATCTCTGGTGGTTTCTTCTTCCTTGTCGGTGGTCTTGAAGCGATGTTGATCCGTGTCCAGTTGGCTACAGCAGGAAATGATTTCCTAAGTGCCGGAACATATAATGAAATTATAACAATGCACGGTACTACCATGATATTCTTGGCAGCGATGCCGATTTTACTGGCTTTCATGAACGCCATCATGCCTTTGCAGATCGGCGCGCGTGATGTAGCCTTCCCATTCTTGAATTCACTTGGATTCTGGTTATTCTTCTTTGGTGGTATTTTCCTGAATCTTTCTTGGTTCATGGGCGGCGCACCGGATGCCGGTTGGACGAACTACGCTTCGTTGGCACTGGCATCTGAAGGACACGGAATCGACTTCTATTCACTGGGGTTGACGATATCCGGTTTTGGTACGTTGATCGCAGGGATTAACTTCCTGGTTACGATCATCAACATGCGTGCACCAGGCATGACGTATATGAGAATGCCATTGTTCACTTGGACAACTTTCGTTGCTTCCGCTTTGATCCTATTGGCATTCCCGCCACTTACAGTCGGACTTTTCTTCATGGTCTTTGACCGTATGTTCGGAGCAAGCTTCTTTGCAGTCGAAATGGGTGGTAACACGATCATCTGGGAGCATTTATTCTGGATCTTCGGTCACCCTGAAGTTTATATTCTGATTTTGCCGGCTTTCGGTATCTTCTCCGAAATCTTTGCAATCTTCTCCCGTAAACGCCTTTTCGGATACACTGCACTTGTTTTTGCAACAATTCTTATCGGTTTCTACGGATTCATGGTTTGGGCTCACCACATGTTCACAGTCGGCTTAGGGCCAACAGCTAATGCTGTATTCGCTCTTGCGACAATGATCATTGCTGTCCCAACAGGAATCAAAATTTTCAACTGGTTGTTAACGATCTGGGGAGGGAATATTTCCTTCACAACTCCAATGATCTACGCTGTAGCTTTCATTCCGTCATTCGTTGCGGGTGGGGTTACAGGGGTAATGCAGGCGATTGCTCCTTTGGATTATCAATTGCATGATTCCTACTTTATCGTAGCTCACTTTCACTATGTAATCGTTGGTGGTGTTGTACTGGCAATTCTGGCAGGTACACATTTATACTGGCCGAAAATGTTCGGAACGATGCTTAGTGAAAAACTTGGTAAATGGACGTTCTGGTTCTTCTTCATCGGATTCCATTTAACTTTCTTCATCCAGCATTTCCTTGGCTTGATGGGTATGCCTCGCCGTGTTTACACGTTCGGAGCTGACCAAGGCTGGGATCTATTCAACGCAATCAGTTCAGCAGGTGCTGTATTGATGGCAATCGGCGTTATCATTCTTCTGGTAAACGTTGTCATGACTTCTATCAAAAATGAGCGTGTCGGCAACGATCCATGGGGCGACGGCCGTACATTGGAATGGGCAATTGCTTCTCCACCGCCATTCTATAACTTTGCTCAAACTCCATTAGTTCGTGGTCTTGATACATTCTGGATCGAAAAAATGGATGGCAACAAAAAAGGCATGATTTACGCTGAACCTCTTGGCGATATCCATATGCCGAATGGTTCCATCATTCCATTCGTAATTTCGCTTGGAATGTTCATTGCTTCATTCGGAGCACTGTACTTCCTCGATGGCGACAAGCCTTGGGCGTTGGCCGTCTTGATCATCGGATTAGTCATCACTTTCGGTTCGATGTTAGTGCGTTCATTGAAAGATGATTTAGGATTCCATATTACGAAAGCAGAATTACTTGAAGATGCGAAGGGAGGCAACACCGATGGACATTAATCAAAGATATACTCCTCAATCATGGCCGGAACATCCTGAGACGGCTACGATGGAAGGGAAAAATAAGTTTATTGGTTTCTGGTTGCTTCTTGCTGCGGAGACAGTAACATTTGCTTCGCTTTTCGCAACTTACCTTGCATTAAAAGATAAAGGGCCGAGCGGCATGGAGTTTTCTGCCGCTGGACTTTTTGAACTGCCGCTGGTTTTTGCAATGACGATGATTCTTTTGACATCTTCATTGACAAGCGTTTACGCAATGTACCATATGAAAAACCATAATTTTAAAGCGATGCAAGCATGGCTAGGAATTACAGTCCTGCTTGGTGCAACTTTCCTAGGATTGGAGATTTATGAGTTTAATCATTATGTCCATTTAGGATTCGGTTATACAAACAGTGCTTTTAGTTCTGCGTTTTACACTTTAGTCGGAACGCACGGGGCTCACGTACTATTCGGCCTTAGCTGGTTTATCGCATTGATGCTTCGAAACGCTAAACGCGGTTTGAACATGTACAATGCACCAAAATTCTATCTTGCTTCGTTATACTGGCATTTTATTGACGTCGTATGGGTATTCATCTTTACTGTCGTCTATTTGATGGGAGTGATCGGATAATGGCACACGATACACATATTCATGTTAGATCGCAGGCAGAATTCGAATACGCGAAGAAAAAGAGAGCAGAAGAAATGCGCGGCCATTTAGCAACTTTTGCGATTATGATCTTTTTGACATTAGTTGCCTTTACGATGGTGGCTGCCGGATTCTCCGCTTACCTGATTGTTCCAATCATTCTTTTGTTGGCGGGCATTCAAGTTATTCTTCAACTTTACTATTTCATGCACATGAGCGGTAAAGGACACGGTATGGTTGCGTTCTTTATGTTCTGTGGCATGTTTGTAGCTTTCATCACAGTTCTTGCATTAGTGACAATTGTTTGGTGGTAGGCACATTCTAAAAGCCCTTACCTTTCGAGGTAAGGGCTTTTTCTATGGATAAGGATATACCCGCAACACGAAGAGGGAAATGCCTTAGGCTGTATTCTGAAGTGGATTTCATCTCTGGTGGAGAAGGGAAGGAAAAGCTTGCCGTCTGGCACTTTCATATTTCATATTGTTCATAGTTCGTTCATTGATATAGTTTGCAAGCCACTATATAATGAGGGTACTTGAAGAAAAGGAGGTCCCATTACATGCCGATCAGTATCTTCGGGTTTCAAGCTTTATGGAGTCCCGTTTACTTAGCAGTCCTCGTTTTGGTGACGATTCTATATTTTTTGGCTACTACAAAGTGGCGTGGAAAGTTTAAAGGAAATCAGCCGCTGACATTAAGAGAAGCTGCACTTTTTGTATCAGGCATTGTCCTGCTTTATATCATCAAAGGTTCACCTGTGGATTTATATGGGCATATCCTATTTACAATGCATATGGTTCAGATGGCGCTGTTGTTGCTGCTGATTCCACCGTTACTGATAATGGGTATCCCGACTTATATCTGGAGAGCATTTATCGATCTTCCAGTAGTTAAGCCTATATTCAACTTTTTGACTAAGCCGATGCTGGCATTGATCTTGTTTGGAATGGTCTTTTCGTTTTATCACATTCCAATGGTCTTTGATTTTGTCAAACAAGATGTATGGATTCATGGGGCAGTAAATATCGTCTTATTCACTTCGGCAATATTCTATTGGTGGCCAGTAGTCAATAATTTGGAAGGCATGCATAAATTTCATGGATTGAGTAAACTGGCGTACTTATTTGGATTGAGTGTTTTGATGACCCCTGCATGTGCATTGATCATCTTCAGCGGCACTCCTTTTTACGCGACATATACCGATGGTGAAGCATGGCTGCAGGCAATGGCATTGTGTGTGCCTGCCGGAACGCTTTCGCAATTGAATCTGTCGGGTCCTGAGTTATTCTCCACTATGTCAGCGATTGAAGATCAGCGTACAGGTGGAATTACAATGAAAGTTCTTCAGGAGCTTGTTTTCACAGTATTTCTATGGCTGGTATTCTACGAATGGCTGCGTAATGAAACAGACAATGCTGACGAAATTACGGCTAAAGTATTGCAGGACCGTAAAGACATGGCCTATCACAGACATAATGCTTAACGCATCACAAAGGAGAAT
The DNA here is from genome assembly GCF_050686535.1 of Planococcus sp. SE5232. Classification (NCBI taxonomy): domain Bacteria; kingdom Bacillati; phylum Bacillota; class Bacilli; order Caryophanales; family Caryophanaceae; genus Planococcus; species Planococcus sp. SE5232. The sequence goes on from NZ_JBOGCP010000001.1 coordinate 1,375,586, forward strand.
AATGTAAATGAATTTGCCGCTATTGCCGACTATCAGTACTTTTTTTATCGTATTAAGCGCAATTTTGGTGGCGATCGGCTGGAACCTGATCCGTCGCCGCAAAATTGAAGCTCATAAGAAAGTGATGGTGGGAGCTGGTGCTGCAGCACTGACTTTCTTCATCATTTATATGTCCCGCACTATTTTCGTCGGAAACACTGCTTTTGGTGGACCTGATGATCTAAAAATCTTCTATACGGTATTCTTGATCTTCCATATCACTTTGGCTACAACAGGCGGTGTTATGGGCTTGATCACGATATACTGGGGTTGGAAAAACCAATTGGCCAAACACCGTAAAATCGGACCGATTACAAGTGTGGTCTGGTTTTCAACTGCCATAACAGGCGTGATGGTCTATTTGCTGCTCTATGTGTTTTACGAAGGCGGCCATACAACTTCTGTATTTAAAGCCATTTTAGGCGGATAAAAAAAGGAACCCTCACGGGGTTCCTTTTTTATACTTTAAAATCAATTTTTATCATACCGGCTTCACGTGCTGATGTGAAGAGGATGACGATCAATGGGCCGATAAAGAATCCGAGAAAGCCGATCAGCTGCAGCCCGATGAACATAGCGATCAAGGTCGCTAGAGGCGATAGGCCGATCTGGGTCCCCATGACTTTCGGTTCCACTGTCCGACGGATAATCAACAGGACAAGCGCCAGAATAGCCAGTTGGGTTCCTTGGACAATATCGCCTGTAATGAATTCATATACAAACCATGGTGTCAGAACGATAATCGATCCTAAAATTGGTATGAAATCAATAATCCATATCACCAGTGACATAACGAAGGCATATTCAGGGGTGATAAAGGCCAGTGAAACGAGCGAAACGATGAAGATGATGCAGCTTACCAGAAATTGTGCTTTCAGGAAACCAAAAATCACTTTGTTTAAACGTGCAAACATGAAACGGACTTTTTCGGCTGTTGAATCCTTTAAGCGCTTGAACAGCATGATTTTTAAATCAGGCAAATCCAGCATGAACAAAAACAGCGCGATCAAAAAGACGATGAAACTGACAAGAAAAGATGGGATGCCTGTCAAAAGATTGGAGACCGTATCGTAGTTGACGATCGTCAGCACCCAATTGCGTATGCCTTCCATAAATCCTGCTAATTCAGTTTCAAATGAAGAAACCACTTCGACCGGCATATCTTCTGTAGAACGGAAAAAGAACCGTTGAAACTCATCCCACATGGCCGACAAAGAATTGATGTATTCGGGGACCATTTTCGAAAACTGGATAATCTGTCCGATTAACTGGGTGACAATCCAGTAAAGCAACCCAGACACAACCAGCAGGAACAGGATGAATACTGAGATGACTGCCGATTTCCTGTGCCATTTGAACCTTTTATGTATAAAATTAACAAGTGGTTCTAAAAAAATAGCAGTGATCAAAGCGATGATCAATGGAATGGAAACGGGCAGTATGTATATCGAAATCAATATCAAGACCGCTATCACGACAGCGATCGTTACAGTTCTTTTCGTCAACCACTTCACTTGTTGAATCCTCCTTAGGAAGTTGAAATATTCATGGATCGGGTTTAAAAAACCGCAGTTCAATTACTGAACTGCGGGATTTTTATACGCTGATCTCGAAAGTCTGGATATCCTTTTTGATGGAGTCCAATAAGCCGATACACGTTTTAACCAAATGCTCCGGGAATTCTTCATCTTCACCATATTCAACACCATGCGGATAATAATGTTTGCCGAGTACTGGCTTCAAGACGCGCATAGTGGCATCGTTTGAATCAACATCTCCGTCTGTAGCATAAGCGAATACGCGCAAGTAGTAAGTACCTTCGCGAATGATGAATTTGCGGTCATAAGTGACACGCTCGTAATCCCATTGGCCTTCTTTAGTCAAGCCATGTTTGTTCATGATGCTTTCAAGTAATGCGACATCTACGTGAATGTTTTCAAGTCCTGTATTTTCAAAATACATAGGATCTCTCCTCCTCTATAACAAAAAAGACTACATGCTCCTTTAATAATAGATCATAATTTAAGTTGTTGCAATGGCTAGATTGTGTCAGTGTAGAGGCGACTGGTATAATAATGGAGATACAATAGCAAAGGGGCTGTTCGATTGAAAGACTTGCTTCGCATTATGATTTTTCTATCGATCGTTCTGATTGGATTATTTTATTTGGATCCTTCAATAAATGAAAATGATGTCTTGGAAGCGCCGCGGACCACCGATCCTTTGCCAAGCGAAGAAATTACGGATGAATCATTGGATATTGCCCGTCCTGCCACGGGAATTTCAAGCTATATAGGCAAAGCCAGCGAGCGATGGATTGAACAATTCGGAGAACCAGGAAGGATTGAACCTTCTGCCTTTGGATACGATTGGTGGGTCTATAACGACAGCTATGCCCACTTTACGATGGTGGGAGTAAAGGATGACAAAATCGTGCAGGTGTACACAGCAGGGACTGCGGTAGATGCCACTCCCTATAAAATAGGGCAATCACTGGATGAATTGTACCGTTTCACCATTCTCGAAAATGAAGTCACTGTCAAATATGGCGACAATTCGTATACATTCAATGTCACTGCTGAAGATATGGATAAACGCATCCTCGTTAAATTTGAGGGAGTCTATGCGCAATTGTATATTGATTCCATCGATAGGGCATTAGAAGCTGTCCGCTTTATGGATGCGGAAACCTTAGTGCGGCATCAGCCGTATGATATGATGTTCTCTGGTGAATTATTGCCGATCCAGACGCCATCTTCTACTATGCAGCAATCAATCGACGATGCTAACGCCAGACAGATTGTCGACTTAGTAAATGTTTATCGCCTGCATCATCAAACAAAGCCTTTGATCGCCGATCCTTTAGCAAACATGGTGGCAGAAACGAACAGTGAAGATATGGCCAAACAAAATTTCTCTTCCGAAGAACTGGAATTCAAAGATTTGCATGCCCGGCTGGAAGAAGGAAATATCGATTTTGAACAGGCTGCCGTCAATACAGCGGCCCGCTATTTTGACGCAGCAGAGACTGTACACGGTTGGACTAATTCAGATGTCCACCGTAAGACGCTGCTGAGTAATCAATACAATCAGACCGGTGTCGGGGTATTCGGAAAATACTATACACAGATCTTTCTAGAAACAAAGCCTGTTATTGCTCAGAAGCAATAACAGGCTTTGTTTTTTTAGGAACGATGAAAAAAGAACCGGTGGCAGTTGCTATGTGCTTTCCGTCTTCTTGATAGATATTTCCTTCCAGCACCATGGTGTGCCTGCCGCTGCGGATGATGCGCGCTTCCGCGTTGATCGTTTCGTCGTCTGCGACAGTCAGGTAATGGATGGTAAGATTGGTAGTGACAGCTCCGAATCCGGTTGGACATTTGCTGTTTGCAAGAGTGCCCATCGCTGTATCAAGGAGAACTGCAAGAATGCCGCCGTGGGGGATGTCGACATTGTTGTGGATGAACGGCGTATTCGGAATCGAAACAACCGAAGATTGTTCATCTGTAACACGTGTCATGTTCAGGCCGGCGCTTAAATAAGTGGCGAATTCGCCTTGTTGTTTTTTCTCGAAATTCGTCAGGTAATCTGTCAGGATCTTAAGGTCTTCAGTACTGGAGTTCTCCATAATGCGTGTAAATTGATCGGTTAAAGGGTTCATGCTGACAATCCTCTCAAGTCTATAGTGAAATTCAAAAATATCTGCTATGATTAAAAGCGTAAAGGAGGAAAATGCTATGATTATGACCTATGAATGGGCTGAAATAACTGACTTTGCAGATGAGTTAAGCCAAATGATCCTACAATCAGAGCAGGCTGACCTTTACCGGGCGGCTTATGACTCTGTCTATAACGATAAAAATCTCGCGGCTGAAATCCAAGCCTTCGCCAGATTAAAAGAACAATACGAAGAAGTACAGCGTTTTGGTAAATACCATCCGGAATATTCACGGGTGATGAAACAGATTCGAGTGGATAAACGCCGATTGGACCTGAATGAAAAAGTGGCCAATCTGCGTTTGGCTGAAAACGAGCTGCAGGATCTGATGGACCAAGTGAGCTTCATTATTGGAAGATCTGTATCGGAAGCAGTAAAAATTCCATCCACCAATCCATTTTTCTCATCGGAATCTTCCTGTGGGGGAAGCTGTGGTACTGGCGGCGGCTGTTCTTGTTCAGCTTAACCGTTTAAAATCAAACATTTCCATAAAAAAAGAGCAGCGCCCCGCGTTGCTCATTTTTTATGGCTACTCTTCTTCCATTTCTGAAATGACAGCTACAGCCAAATCAGGGCGATCGGTTATGATGCCTTTTGCACCTGCTCCGATTAAAGCGCGCATGGCTTCCGGTTCATCGATAATCCAATAATGGACCGGAATGTTCAAATTCTCAAGGAACGAGATAAAGCGGGGAGAATCCAAACGGAACACGGATGATTTAACGGGAATCTGAAAAACATCTGCGCGCGGCTGATAGAGATGGCCGAACTGGCTATTGTAGGATGTATAAGCTTTTCTGACCTCGTTTTCACCTGCTCCAATCGCTACCCGGTTTTGAGCATATAGATTGAAGCGGTCGATCTGTTCATCATAAAAAGAAGTTACTGCTACGCGGTCTTGTACACCCAGTGAATCAATTAATCGCCACAGCTTTGAAGGCACTAAGCTTCCTTCGTATGTTTCAGGATCGTCTTTGATGTCGATGTTGATATACATCTGAGGAAATTTTTCAATCAGTTCACGCAGCAGTACCACTTTTTCGTTTTTGCCACGGTAGGAATGCTGACCGTCCGGATCGATGAAGTGGTAGCCGAGATCGAACGCCTTTAACTGATCAAGCGACATATCAGCTACTCTTCCCGCTCCGTCAGTTGTCCGATCAATGAATTCATCGTGAAAAACCAGGATCTCTTCATCGTTCGTCATCCGGATATCGATTTCAAAGCCGTGGACTCCAAGTTCAGCTGACCGGTTAAAGGCAGCCAATGTATTTTCAGGTGCCAGTTTGGCGCCGCCACGATGTGCAAGAACAATCGGGCGTTCATAATTCAAGACTTCTTTAACAGGACGCTGCTGTGGATTTGCCAACGCTTTGGAACCTGCCCAAGCGGCAGCTCCGACAGCAGCGGCGGCAAAACCGATTTTTGTCTTTTTTCCCATACTCTGTTTGACCTCCCTGGAATTCTGTAATAAAAACAGTATAGCGAATTGTACGCTGTACTGACAGTTTTTCCTATTTAATGATCAGTGGCTTTTATAAGTGAGAAAAGCTGCCGGCGTTCTCAGCCTGTATCCTGCTTTTCTTCAACCGCGGAGTAAGTTTTCCGCGTGGATAGGAGTTTCACTGTATTCGGTTGCGGCTTTTTTCTTTCCTATGGTATTCTAGAAACTAAGAAAAGAGGGATACTTATGCATGATCGCCAAGGCCTCATCGTCTATGTGCATCATTTAAAACAAGCTAAATCGCTGCGGAAGTTCGGGCACGTCCATTATATTTCCCGTAAATTGAAATATGTAGTCCTCTATATGGATCAGGATGCCATCGAAACGACCAAAACGAAGTTAAATAAATTACCTTATGTAAAACAGGTACTTGAATCCTACCGTCCATTCCTGAAAACTGAATATGAAAACGCCAAGCCTGATAAAGCTAAGGAATACGATTATAAAATCGGCCTTTGATTATTGCATTGGCGGAATATAATGATTTAGCCTTAATACTGAAATCAAGTGGCTATGGTAGAATTTCCGGTCCGCATACACGGTGGAGTGCTTGACCTCCATCTTGATGGGAGTAAATCCGATTTTGGCAACGGCTTGTTCAAAAATATCCAAACGCTTGGAATCGACTGGGATTCCTTCCCGGCACATATAGATGGGCATAAAGTTGCCTTCTGCAGCCGGTTTGAACGCAGCTGCCACCGACAAGACATCCTGGCCTTGTGGATTTTTTGAAATAAATACAAAGCCATGCATAAAGCGTTGTTGATTGCTTGTGATGAGTTCACGGAGCTCATAGATATCTCCGTACCCTTCTCCGAGTTCAATAAAACGTTGAATCATCGTTTCACGTCCTTTCCAGTCTTCATTTTACCATTATGCATGTAAATTGCATCAAGAAAATCATTTAAGTTAGAGGCGATAGTATGCGTGTTGTAGCAGGTTCAGTTAAAGGGATTCCATTGAAGGCGGTGCCTGGCAATTCGACCAGACCGACGACAGACAAAGTGAAGGAATCCATCTTCAATATGATCGGTCCATTTTTTGATGGCGGAGTTGCCTTGGATTTGTTTGCAGGAAGCGGCGGACTGGGCATTGAAGCTCTAAGCCGCGGCATTGACCAGGTCATTTTCACCGATAAGGATAAACGGGCTGTAGAAACGATTCAAGCAAATCTTGAAAAGACGCGCCTCGTTGACCAAGCGGAGGTCTACCGGGCAGATGCAGAACGTGCCGTAAAGGCAATAAAGAAAAATGGGGTACAAGCGAGATTGGTTTTTCTGGATCCTCCCTATCATATGAAAAAATCTTACGATCTGATGGATAAAGCGGGAGAATTGGAAATTGTCACGAAAGATGCGATTATAGTTTGTGAACATGATCGGGAAGTGAAGCTTCCGGATCGCACCAGGTATTTTGAGCGCTACAAGAAAGAGCTTTATGGAAGCACCATTATTTCAATTTATCGTTATCAAGGGGAAGAGGGAGAACGTATTGACTAAAATTGCTGTAGTTCCAGGGAGTTTTGACCCGATCACAATGGGGCATCTGGATATTATTAAACGGGCGTCCACTATTTTCGATGAAGTCAAAGTGGTCGTGATGAATAATTCTTCAAAAAACCCATTATTCGACGTCAATGAGCGAATGGATTTGATTTCGCAGGTGACGGAATCCATCCCGAATGTCAAAGTGGATTCGTTTTCAGGCTTGCTGATTGATTATTCAGTCGAAGTTCAAGCAAACGCTATCATTCGCGGCCTGCGTGCGGTAAGTGATTTTGAATATGAAATGCAGATCACATCGATGAACAGATTCCTAAATGAAGATATCGAAACTTTATTCATGGTATCCAACAACCAATATTCGTTTCTTAGCTCGAGCATCGTCAAAGAAGTGGCGAAATACAAAGGCAGCATTACGGGCCTGGTTCCTGAAGCAGTCGAAAAAGCCCTTCATTCAAAATTTCAATAAGTCACGAATTTCGTGGCTTTTTCTTATGTAAAACGTAAGTACCTTAAGATTTCAGCCGATGAAAGGAAGAACTGCATGAAAAATAAACGATTAGTTATTTTCGTCATTGTGATGGCGCTTGTAGTCTTTCTGTCCACTTATCAATTAGATGCCTATATCACGAGACCAGGCGGAGCCTATGAGCTGTCTCCGCTGGTTGAAGTGGTCGGCGGTGATGAAGACGATGAGGGCAGCCTCAGCCTGATGACGGTTTCCATGCTTACAGCGACTCCTGCTCTATATGTCTGGGCAAAAATCCAGGATGGCTATAAGGTCATGCCGCCGGAACAGGTCAGAAGCCCTCATGAAAGCGATGAAGAATACAATGTGCGCCAGCTGAAGCTGATGTCCGATTCCCAGGTGAATGCTTTGCAGATTGCGTTTGAGCAGGCGGAATTGCCTTACGAAATCAGCAATAACGGCGTTTTCGTTCTGAATGTACTCACCGGAGGGGCAGCAGATGGCATCTTGGCACCTGGTGACCGCGTTCTGGAAGTGGATGGCAATAATTTTACTGAAATGCAGGAATTCATCGATTACTTGAGTGACAAAGAAGCTGGGGAGACAGTGGAGGTGCTTTACGAGCGCAAGGATCGCGAAATCAGTACCGACATCGAATTGGCTCTTTTGCCTACGGATCCTGAGCGGGTCGGCCTGGGGATATCCTTTGTGGAAGACAAGAGCATTGAAACGACACCTGAAGTGGAAATCGATTCCGACACGATAGGCGGTCCATCAGCCGGTCTGATGTTCACGCTCGAAATCCTTAATCAGTTAGTGGACGAAGATATTACGAAAGGTTATCACGTCGCTGGCACCGGTACCATGGAAAGTGATGGTTCTGTCGGAAGAATAGGAGGCATCGACCAAAAAATCATGGCCGCCGATTCCGCGGACATCGACATCTTCTTTGCACCGAATGCCCCGGTAGAGGGAGGGGGAGACAGCAATTATACAATAGCTGTTGAAACCGCAGAAAAAATCGGGACATCGATGGAGATCGTTCCCGTCGACACCATTGAAGATGCACTTGCTTTTCTGGAAGAGCTTCAGCCCCGGTAAATCGGAGGGGTTGTAAATTCTTTTTTCAAATCAGCAGATCCCATTCCCTGCAAATACATGGCAGTGGCATGAATATCAAGTTTCCCCATCTCATCATGCAGCTCGGCTGCACGGCTGACCAAGGGAAGCTTGATGTTTTTTTTTGTTTCGTTTAAATAGCTTCTGCCTGCAGCTGACATCCCCAGAAGCCTGATGTAGCCCGGAGATTCAAATGAACGCAGCAGCTGCCAGGTAAAGCCTGTATAAATATGCGTCAGCATCCGTTGAATCCGCGTCCGTGTAAAACGCTTGGATTTGACGAGTGAAATGAAGGATTCAAAGTCATTCGCTGTTTTCGCTGACTGATAGATCAAGTTTTCGATGCCTTCGGTTATTTCGGCGAAATGTTTTAGGTTATCGGGACCTTCCCGCAAAACCGTAAAACGCAGCAGAGGATAAAACTGCTCCCAACTGCCGAAGGTGCCATATTCCTGTTCCATGTTCTTTAGTGACTGGATTGAACTTTCCGGCATATAGGATGACAGCTCATCGACTGACTCACCCTTAAAGAAAGCTTCGCGTATTCCGGTAGCACTGGCAATCGGCAGTCCTGCTCTGATCGGGTCATGGTAATTAGCGCCGATGCGCTGAATCGTCAGCGGCTTCATCGAAGACCCCAACTTTTGAGCGGCCTCCAAATAATGAAACCCTAAAATATTATTCGGTTGTGTCAGATCGGCAAACCCTGCCCCGCTGCCGGTCAGGGAAAGATAGGCATTGTTGAGGGCTTTTGGATAGCTGATGCCGGTTTGGACAGCCTCGTGGATGAGGTGCTGGTATTCAGCACTGCGCTCAGTCAGTAGTTGTCGGGATTTCAGGAAAGGGGCAATTGACCCCTGCTCACTGCCGAAACAAAAAGAGGAACAGCCGATTGCGTCAAGCAGCGCAATGCCTCCTTTGGCGAAATCGGAGGCCTGCGCCGTGGCATATACGTATGGCAGTTCAATCACCAGATCGATTCCTGCATCCAGCGCCATTTGTGTCCGCGTCCACTTATCTGCAAACGCCGGTTCCCCGCGCTGCAGAAACTGTCCGCTCATGACCGCTACGACAAGGTCTGCACCCGATTCTGCGCGCGCTTGCTGCGCATGATGCAGATGGCCATTATGGAAAGGGTTGTATTCAACAATAACTCCTACAGCTTTCAATCTGCTCACCTCTTTGGTAGAATTAACTTTAGTATACCGATGTTTGAAATAGAGTGACAAGATTTTTTCTTGACATCTTTTTCTGTGCATTATATAATCAACTTTGTTGTCTTGAGGTGATTACTTATGAAAATAGCGATTCAACAGCTTCAAAAGCATCGCAGAGACGGACTGCCAATTGACCAAATTGTTCATTTGGATGCAGTGAAATCACGGAATAGCGATATTCGGGAAATTTCACCTGTACATGTCACTGGACATTGCACGATTGGTTCGCAACAATTAACGTGCCAACTCCATCTCGAAGGTATGCTCACGCTGCCTTGTGCCAGAACTTGGGAGGATGTTGAGTTTCCGATTAACGTCGACTCGATTGAAGTCTTTGATTGGTCTGAAGAGGCCGGAGAAGACAAGCTTAGTGATGTTCACGCAGTAGAGACGGAGATCATTGATCTTCAGCCGATACTGGAAGAACTAGTTTTGCTGCAGATACCGATACAGGTGTTTAAGGAAGACGCTGATCAGACTGTCATCAAAGGCGGGAATGATTGGTCGTATTCAACAGACGAAGAGTATGAGGCCGAGAAAGAAGCGGCACCACCAAAACCGGATCCAAGACTTGCTGATTTAGCAAAGTATTTTGATCAGTCAGATGAATAGAATTAGTGTAAGGAGGTGTCACCAATGGCTGTACCAGCTAGAAGAACGTCCAAAACCGCTAAAAGAAAGCGCCGTACACATTTTAAATTGTCAGTGCCGGGCATGGTAATTTGCCCAAGCTGTGGCGAAAGTAAATTGGCTCACCACGTCTGCAAAGCATGTGGATCATACAAAGGGAAAGAAGTAGTAGCAAGCAAATAAAACAGTATTTGCTGCTGAAAGGCTATTGAGAGGCCATGGCTCTCGATAGCCTTTTTCTCTATACATAAGCAAGTGGCGACGGTATCGCCAGCAGGAAAAATGGCAGAAGAGAGGGATTCTATTGTCTTATACGATCAACCTTAAGGATGGCATCATGACGTTCACCATCGACCGACCGCATATCCGCAACGCCATCAATGATGAAGTGACAGCAGGGCTTGAGGAACTGGCGGTAAAAGCGCAGCAGCCCTCGGTTCAGACAGTCATCATCACAGCATCCGGCAAACAGGCTTTTTGTTCAGGCGGCGATCTTTCGGTGTTTCATGCCTTGCGAACAGAAGAACAGTCCTATGGCATGCTGAAACGCATGAGCAATGTGCTGTATTCGATCAAAACGCTGCCTGTACCGGTTGTTGCGGTGGTTAATGGCGCAGCTGTCGGTGGCGGCTGTGAAATCGCTACAGCGTGCGATTACAGGCTTGTATGGGATCATGCGAAATGCGGCTTCATTCAAGGCACCCTCGCCATTACCAGCGGATGGGGCGGCGGCACTTACCTGATGGAAACTTTGCAGCATGATAAAGCGTTGAAAATGCTCAGTGAAGCCAGAGTCTATACCGCAGCTGAATTGCGGGAAATCGGCTGGGCATCATCGGTCATTCAGGAAGACCGGGACATCGACTCCTTTTTCAGCTCCATGAAAAAAGTCCATCCGGATGTCCATCGTGCCTATAAGGAAATGGCCATCCGTAAATGGCGCAAGACCGACCTGCAGGAGCGCGTCGAACAGGAAGTCAGAAGATGCGCCGTTCTATGGGAGAGAGACGCCCATCACGAAGCAGTCGACAACTTCCTCAATAAAACGAAGAAATAAAATCCCTTTTAGAAGGGATTTCTTTTTTTGTTTTAATGGAATTCTGCAGTTCATTCTACTTTGAAAGAAATATTTCAACGAATAGTTGAAATCGCTTACAAAATTCGTATATGCTATAGAAGGGAGAAAACATAGGGGGTATTTCAAATATGAAGAAAATCCTGATTGCGAATCGAGGAGAGATCGCGCGCCGAATCATTCGGACATGCGACCGCCTCGGAATCGAAACGGTCGCCATCCACTCCGAGGCAGATGGGGATCTGCCTTACGTCAGTGAAGCGACTGAAGCTGTATTGATCGGTCCGAATCCGGTCGTACAGTCTTACCTGCAAATTGAAAAAATTATTGAAGAAGCCAAAAAACACGGTGCGGATGCGATCCATCCCGGATATGGCCTGTTATCGGAAAATGCGGATTTTGCACGCAAAGTGGCGGAAGCCGGAATGGTTTTTATCGGACCATCAAGTGACATCATTGAAAAAATGGGTGATAAAATCGAGTCCCGAAGAACCATGATCCAGGCTGGGGTGCCAGTGGTTCCTGGTACTGAAGAAGGTGTGTCGACGCTGGAAGAAGCACTTCTGGAAGCCGAAAAGATCGGTTATCCACTTATGCTGAAAGCCAGTGCAGGCGGTGGGGGAATCGGTATGGTCCGTTGTGAAAGTGAGCAAGCGCTCACTCAGCAGTTTGTCTCGGTCAAAAATCGGGCCAAAGCCTATTTTGGTGATGATGTCGTTTATCTTGAGAAATTTATCGCAGATGCCCGCCACATTGAAGTCCAGATTTTCGGTGATCATCACGGCAATCTCGTCCATTTGTATGAACGGAATTGTTCGGTTCAGCGGCGCAACCAGAAAGTGATTGAAGAATCACCTTCGCCGCACCTGCCGCAGGATGTGCGTGAGCGCCTTTGCGAAGCCGCACTTAAGGCTGGCAGAGCGGTTGATTATACGAATGCTGGAACGGTGGAATTTATCGTCGATCCGAAAAACGAATTTTATTTCCTGGAAATGAATACGCGTTTGCAGGTGGAGCATCCTGTCACCGAAGAAGTGACTGGACTTGACCTGGTCGAATGGCAGCTTACTGTAGCTGATGGAGGCAAACTGCCTTCTCAAGACAGTATCGGAACCAAAGGCCATGCAATCGAATACCGTGTATACGCAGAAGATCCAAAAACGTTTTTCCCTTCTCCAGGGAAACTCGAAAAGCTTCAATGGGGAGAGGGCGCGCGTATTGAAACTGGTTACGAAGAAGGCAACCGAGTGACGCCTTTCTATGACCCGATGATTTCTAAGATCATCATTCACGGAACGGACCGAGTTGACGCATTGACCAAATCACAGACTTTTTTCAATCATGTTACAATTAATGGTGTAAAAACCAATATTCCGTTATTTAAGGAATTTATTAGGTCAGAAGAATTTATTTCTGGTGATTATGCGACAGCAGTATTGCCGCAATGGATGGAAAAAACAAAGGAGGAACACACATTATGAAAGAATTGAAAGCGTCTATGGCAGGAACAGTATTGAATGTATTGGCAGCAGAAGGGGAAGCAGTATCTGCGGGACAGGCTGTTCTGACAATCGAATCAATGAAGATGGAAATTCCGATTGAAGCTGAATTTGGCGGCAAAGTGGAAAAAATCCATGTGGAAGTTGGCGGTTTCGTCAACGAAGGCGACCTACTGTTAACTGTCGGCGAATAAACGATCTCAAGCAAAGGGGACAGTGAAATGACAAAAACGACTGAAACAACGGGCTACAATGAACGTTTGGAACAAAAGCTGGCGAAGATTTTTGCTGGGGGGCAGCAAAAATATCACGAAAAAATGAAAGAAAGCAATAAATTATTTGTCCGTGACCGGCTGAAATTATTATTTGACGATGAACATTATGCGGAAGATGGACGCTTTGCCAATGTAGAGGCAGAAGATCTGCCCGCTGATGGCGTTGTTACAGCCATTGGCAAAGTCAACGGGGAAACTGTTTGTGTAATGGCCAATGATTCTACGGTCAAAGCGGGATCGTGGGGTTCACGTACCGTTGAAAAGATCATCCGCATTCAGGAAACCGCTGAAAAAATGCAGGTGCCGATGCTGTACCTGGTGGATTCTGCCGGAGCCCGAATTACGGATCAGCTGGATATGTTCCCGAATCGGCGCGGAGCAGGGAAAATATTCCACAACCAGGTAAGAATGTCTGGGATGGTGCCGCAAGTTTGCCTATTGTTCGGTCCATCCGCTGCAGGCGGCGCTTATATTCCTGCTTTCTGTGACATCGTCATCATGGTTGATGGCAATGCCTCAATGTATCTTGGATCGCCGCGTATGGCGGAAAAGGTCATCGGTGAAAAAGTGACGCTTGAAGAGATGGGCGGAGCCCGCATGCATTGCACCGTCAGCGGTGTTGGTGACGTGCTGGTTGCGACAGAAGAAGAAGCCATTTCTGAAGCGCGCCGCTATCTGCAGAATTTCCCGGCCAACTTTGCCATCAAGCCTGAAAAGATAGAGGCAAAAGCGGCGAAGGCTGGACGGTCACTGGAAGCAATCATTCCTGAAAACCAGAATGCGCCTTTTGATATGTATGAACTGATCGATCAGTTGGTCGACGAAGGCAGCTTCTTTGATATTAAAAAGCTGTTCGCTGGAGAATTGATTACAGGAATTGCCCGCATCGACGGTCAAGTGGTCGGCATTCTTGCCAACCAGCCGAAAGTCAAAGGCGGAGTTTTGTTCGGTGATTCAGCTGATAAAGGAGCGAAATTCATCAATCTTTGCGACGCTTTCTCAATTCCGCTGCTGTTCCTTGCTGATGTACCAGGCTTTATGATCGGCACAAAAGTTGAACGTGCGGGCATTATCCGCCATGGTGCGAAGTTTATCGCAGCCATGAGTTCAGCGACAGTGCCGAAAATCTCTGTTATTGTCCGCAAGGCTTATGGAGCCGGCCTCTATGCAATGGCGGGCCCGGCGTTTGAACCGGATGTCTGCATTGCTTTGCCGACAGCGCAAATCGCGGTGATGGGTCCTGAAGCAGCAGTCAATGCTGTTTACTCCAATAAAATCGAAGCAATTGAAGACCCGAAAGAACGTCTTCAGTATGTTCAGCAAAAGCATCAGGAATACAAAGAAGAAATCGATATTTACCGTCTGGCATCCGAATTGATCATTGATGAAATTGTGGCTCCTCATCAATTGCGTTCAGTGCTTTCCCAGCGTCTATCTTTTTATGAAACAAAAGATTTGCCGTTGCCATATCGAAAACATCCGATTTATCCTGTATAATAAAAATTATTATTGGAAGTCTGCCTAATATGGGCAGGCTTCTTTTTTAAGAAAAAATTGTGGCACTGTAAGGAGTGATTCCGTGAAATATGCAATTATCGGAGCTGGAGCGAGTGGACTGCTGCCAGCCTATCTATTGAAAAAAGCTGGCCATGATGTACAAGTGATCGCACAGCATGAAGAACAAGCCGCATTGATCAACAAGCAGGGAATCATACATGGGGAAAACCGCCAGCCAGTCGAAGCCTATACGGATGTGGAGCAGATTGATCCCGATGCTGTTATTATTCTGACGGTGAATTACGAAGATCTGCAGCCAATTTTAAGGCTCTTGAAGATCCGCTGCGCAAGCAATAGGATCATTTTCCTTCAGCAAGGCATGTTGTTTTTGGAAAAAGCAAGGACTCTATCGCATCGCCATATTGCAGCCGCCATACTGGAAACAGATTGCGTCAAGCTAAGTGATGTTGAAATCAGTTTCAACAAAGCAGCGCGGCTCACATTCGGATTAGTGAAAGGACATGCAGAAGAATTCCTGCCGGTTCTTGAAACTTCTGCCTGGCAGAGCGAGTGGGTGGATACTATTGAAGAATCGCTTTTTGAACAGTTGTTGTACAACAGCCTGATCGATCCGCTGACGGCAATCATGAAGATCTGCAACGGCGAACTGATCACCAATCCGCACGCCTATGAATTATTCAGGAACCTATACAGTGAAATTTATTTGGCTTTCCCTGAAATTGAGTGGCTGCAGCCGATTGAAAAAGTGGCAACGTTATGCGCCGCTGAACCTGAAAGAGTTTCTGCCATGCTGGCTGATCGACTCGCGGGCGATGCGATGGAAGTTGAAGGCCTGATGCTTTATGTGTTGAACCGTTCAAAGCTTGAATTGCCTTTGTTTAAAGCTTTTTATCACCTTCTGAAAACTGTTGAGGTAGGAAAATGACGATATTACATACAATTGGAACCGTCTTCCTTTACGTCCCTTTTCTGCTGTTTGCTTTTATCTATTTCATCTCATTGAAAAGAAAAAAACGGAAAGCGCTTGGTGTTGCATCGGATGTCACCACCTTTTTATTGTTCTTTTCCGTAC
Source organism: Planococcus sp. SE5232 (assembly GCF_050686535.1). Classification (NCBI taxonomy): domain Bacteria; kingdom Bacillati; phylum Bacillota; class Bacilli; order Caryophanales; family Caryophanaceae; genus Planococcus; species Planococcus sp. SE5232. The sequence goes on from NZ_JBOGCP010000001.1 coordinate 1,391,223, forward strand.
CGGCTTCCGTTGAGTTCCTGTGGGGCTATTCCATTACGGCATCTATTTATTTTGTTGCCCTTGTCCTGGCAATTGTTCTGTTGGTCATCGAATGGAGAACAGCCAAAGAAATTGAAATCATCCCGTTTTTCCGGAAATTATGGAGAACCTACTTTTTGCTGTTAGCCTCCGTTTATGCTCTTGTGTGGCTGGTCGGCCTTGTGATTGTTATCATAAAATCATTTTAGCAGGCGTATTTTTTTTCTTTGAGTGATGCGTTTGATATAGTAGATTTTAAATGTAAAGGGAAAAGGGGACTTTTTTTCATGAAGGTAGAGGAACAATACGTAGAACCAGTAAGTAAATTGATGAGTGATTATGTGAATGGGAGACCGGCCATCCGCTCTTATTTTTCGTATGATCCGCAGATGCAGTCATTTGATGAACGCTTGAAGAAGCTTCAAGGGCATTCTGTCGACCGTGGAAAATTGGCAGGCATTATACGTAGGTATATGGAACGTAATGGGTTGTCGGAAGCGGCACAACAAAATTTAAAAGATTTTGAAGAAGGCGCGCAGGTGGTCGTCACCGGCCAGCAGGCGGGTCTTTTAACAGGTCCCCTATATACGGTACATAAAGCCATTTCAGTAGTTGTTCTGGCAAAACAAGCTTCAGAGCAGCTGAACACCAGAGTAGTGCCGGTTTTTTGGATTGCCGGTGAAGACCATGACTTAGCTGAAATCAGTCACCTTTACCGAGAGATCAATGGGCGGGTCGACAAATTGAATATTCCCCATGCTGAATATGGCAAACATTCGGCTTCTACCGCAGAGCTCAATAAACCTAAAATCGCTCTTTTCCTGGAAGAGTATTTCCGCAGCCTGCCGGAAACCGAACATTCCAGAGAAATCCACCAACTGGCTTTTGGCCTCCTGGAACAATCCGTATCCTTTACTGATTTCTTCGCTGCGCTGCTCCATTATTTTTTCCAGGATGAAGGGCTGCTGTATATTGATGCAGCAGATAAAGAATTCCGCAAATATGAAGCTCCTTATTTCATGGAGCTGATTGAACGCTCAGGAGAAATTGCACGAACAGTAACTGCTGCCGAACAGGCACTTATCCAGGATGGGTACAGTGCAGTGATCGGTGCGGAAGAAAATGCCGCCAACCTGTTTATTACAGTGAAAGGCGAGCGTTTATTGCTGGAACGTGAAAACGAAGAGTTTATCGCAAACAATGGTGCGATCCGCTATACAAAACAGCAGCTTCTAGACGTTGCCCAACAGAATCCGGAACTCTTGAGCAATAATGTGGTGACACGCCCATTGATGCAGGAGATGGTGTTCCCTGTACTGGCATTTGTCGGCGGTCCCGGAGAAATCGCCTACTGGGCTGCATTAAAAGATGCTTTCAAGTTAATGGGCATGGAGTTGCCGGTCATCATGCCAAGGCTGAGCCTGACTTTGGTGAACCGCAAAACCCAAAGTCTACTGGAACAATATAAATTGGATTTCACGGCCGTAGTCAATGAACGCAGAATTCCAGTGATGAGAAACGAATTGATGGAATCGATTCGCGAACAGGAAGCTGAAGCATTGATCGAGGGGCTGCAAGAGCAGGTAGAAGAAGCCTATGAGAAGATTAATCAGCAGTTTTCTTCCATCAGTAAAGGCTTGACACCGATTGTCGAAAAGAATCTTCAGCTGCATATTAAACAATTCACTTTTCTGAAGAACAAGCTGCTGGATGAAGTGATGCTTCAAAACAGTATTGAGTTTGGCCATCTTTCTTCGATTGAAAATGAACTGCTGCCAAACGGCGGTTTTCAGGAACGGATCTACAGTCCATTCATCTATATGAACCAGTACGGAACAGAGCTGGTGAAAGACCTTTTGGCTCTTCCGCTGAATTATGACAAAAATCATAAAATTATTTATTTTTAACCCGAAAAGTCTGCATATGCAGGCTTTTTTTATGTCAAAATAACTTGTTGAGATAATTTCTTGCAACAAACGTGAAATATTTCAAAAACAAGTGGTGGCGAGTGGGGGATTGTGGTACATTTATTACAATAAGTGGGGTGAAGGGCATGTTCATGGGCGAATATCAACATAGCGTTGATGCAAAGGGACGGTTAATCATACCGGCTAAGTTTCGTGAACTGCTGGGTGACAATTTTGTCATCACTCGCGGCCTGGATCAATGCTTATTTGGCTACACGATGGACGAATGGCAGAAAATTGAAGAAAAGCTGAAAGAGCTGCCGGTCACTAAAAAAGACGCTCGTGCTTTTACACGCTTCTTTTTTTCAGGTGCTACGGAAGTGGAACTTGATAAGCAGGGACGCGTCAATATACCGACGACATTAATTTCTTACGCAAAACTTGAAAAAGAATGCATCATCTTAGGTGTGTCCAACCGTTTTGAAATATGGGCAAAAGATTCATGGGAAAGCTATTTTGCAGCATCCGAAGATTCCTTCAATGAAATCGCGGAAAATTTAACTGATTTTGACTTTTAAAAGTGAACGGGGGGAATGGATTGTTCAATCACACCACGGTTTTACTGCATGAAACTGTCGATGGTCTGAACATTCGCCCTGACGGCATATATGTAGATTGTACGCTGGGCGGAGCAGGACACAGCGAATATTTGGTTCAGCAATTATCTGACGAAGGTCATTTATATTGTTTCGACCAAGACGCAACAGCACTGGCTCATGCAAAAGAAAAACTACAAGATTACTTACATAGAATTACGTTTATCCATGCCAACTTCAAGTTTTTAAAAGAGGAACTGGAAATGCGTGGGGTGCAGAAAGTCGATGGCATTCTATATGACCTGGGCGTTTCTTCTCCACAATTGGATACTCCTGAACGGGGCTTCAGTTATCATAATGATGCCCCTCTGGATATGCGAATGGACCAAAGCGCTGAGTTGAGCGCGTATCATGTAGTAAATGAATGGTCTTTCGAAGATTTGGTGAGAATATTTTACCGCTACGGCGAAGAAAAATTCTCGAAACAAATCGTACGCAAAATCGAAGCTGCAAGAGAAAAGCATCCTATTGAAACAACCGGCCAACTGGTCGAATGCATTAAAGACGGTATTCCTGCTTTTGCCCGCCGAAAAGGCGGCCATCCTGCAAAACGTGTGTTCCAAGCCATCCGCATCGCAGTAAACGATGAGCTTGGAGCTGCTGAGACTTCACTGCAGGACGCAATCGGCCTATTGGCTATCGGCGGAAGAATTAGTGTCATCACCTTCCATTCGCTTGAAGACCGGCTCTGCAAAGCAATATTTAAAGAGGCATCCTCGCTTCCCGAATTACCGCCGAATTTACCGGTGATTCCAGAAGGGATGGAGCCGATCCTGAAATTGATCACAAGAAAACCAATCCTGCCTACTGAAGAAGAGCTGGCACATAATAATCGGTCAAGGTCCGCTAAGCTGCGGATTGCAGAAAAAATAAACGAGTAAGGACGTGTTCAGATGGCGTTGAATGCAAGAACTGAAACCTACATCCAACAGCCGGCCGTTCCTCAAAATCCGAGTCGGCAGCCGGCAAGAAAGAAAAGCTTAATCACGAAAGGCGAGAAAATACTGTACGTAACTTTTGTAGCAGTCTGTATCCTGTGCGCATTGCTGGTTCTGCAGAATCAATCGACGATTCAGGCATCTACTCAGGAAATTCAAACAATTGAACAATCAGTCAATGAAAAAACGAAGCAAAATACAGATTTGTCGGTACAGGTAAGTGAACTATCTTCATACGAGCGCATTTGGTCGAAAGCAAAAGAACTTGGCCTTAAATTAAATGAGCAAAATGTAAAGGTAGTGCCTGGACAATGAAAAAAAAGTTTCGATTTCAAGGGGGAGCCTTTCTGCTGTTTTTGTTATTTGCAGGGCTCTTTTTCCTTTTATTGACTAGAATTGTGACAATACAAGCTACGGGAGAAGTGGAAGGCCAGGAACTTGCTGCCAAAGCCGCAGCGAAGTACAGCCAGGAAGAGGTGCTTACTGCTGAGCGTGGACGCATCATCGACCGCAACGGAGAAGTGATTGCTGAAGATACACTGACTTATAAAGTAGTTGCAGTGCTTGATGAATCAGCTACCCAAAAGGCCAGTGACCCGCGTCATGTCGTAGATATCGAAGAAACTGCGGGAAAACTGGCAGGCTATTTAGGTGTTTCGGAAGAAAGTATCCTGAAAACGTTGAAATCCGGTAAGGAAAAAGACCGCTATCAGGTGGAATTCGGTGCGGCCGGCCGTGAGATCAGCCATACACAGATGCTTGAAATGAAAGAAGCCGAAATTCCGGGTTTACTATTTGTCCGGGATTTAAAACGATTATACCCGAACGGCGTTTTTGCATCTCACCTGATTGGCTATGCCATGAAAGAAGAACTGAAAGACGGCGTAACAAAAACGACTGGAAGAATGGGTCTGGAATCCATACACAATGATATTTTGACAGGGAAGAACGGTAAAATAGAATTCGATACCGATAAATGGGGATTCCTGCTGCCGAATAGTGAATCTGCGGTAACTCCAGCTGTCGATGGTTCTGATGTTCAGCTGACTTTGGATAAAACATTGCAGAACTTCCTGGAAGACGCAATGAGTGGCGTCCAGGAAGAATACGATCCCACGCGGATGATCGCTGTAATTGCTGATCCGAAAACCGGCGAAATACTGGCGATGTCCCAGCGCCCGACGTTTAATCCGAATACGCGGGAAGGGCTGTCTGATAACTGGTTGAACGAAAGCATCGAATTGACGATTGAACCTGGCTCTCCAATGAAGATGTTTACGTTGGCAGCGGCTATCGAAGAAGGCAGATGGGATCCGAATGCTACCTATAATTCGGGAACCTATACGCTGCTGGACAGCACGATCGGTGACCATAACAGCGGACGCGGCTGGGGAACCATCTCGTATCTGGAAGGTTTTCAACGCTCTTCTAACGTCTCGATGGCGTACTTATTAGAACGGCTCGGGGCAGACACTTTCATGACTTATGTGGATGCTTTTGGATTCGGCGAGCAGACAGGAATTGATTTGCCGAAAGAAGCAAAAGGCACAATCCTCAATCAATATCCGATCAATAAATTGACCACGGCATATGGACAGGGATCGACTGTAACTCCAATTCAAATGATCCAGGCTGCCACTGCAATTGCAAATGGCGGTGTGATGATGAAGCCCTATGTCATCGATCAGATCAAGAATTCCGATACGGGGAAAGTCACTGTCAAAAGTGAACCTGAAGAAGCAGGTCAGCCTATTTCAGCTGAAACTGCTGAAAAAGTAAAAGAAGTCCTGGCTTCAACTGTCACGTCCGAGGTTGGCTCAGCGCAAGGTTTTGCGCTTCAGGATTACACAATAGCCGGGAAGACGGGTACTGCCCAAGTTCCGAAAGAAGGTGGCGGTTACTTAGCTGGCAGAAATAATTATCTGTTCTCCTTCCTGGGGATGGCTCCTGCCGATGATCCGGAATTGCTCATCTACATTGGTGTACAGCAGCCTAATCTGCCAGCTGATGAATATGGTTCGGTGCCGGTTGCGAAAATCTTTACTTCCGTCATGGAAAACAGTTTGAAGTATTTGAACATCGAGCCGGAAAACATGGCTGAAGCGACAACTAGACCAGTTGATGATTATACAGGGAAATCAGCCGCAGAAGCTTCTGAAGCGTTGAACGGATTAGGGCTCGAAGCTGTTGTCTCCGGGGATACGGATGAAGTCATTGCCCAATACCCGGCGGCGGGCGATACCGTACTTGAAGGCGGACTGGTCATTCTGAAGACGGCGGGGGACACCACCTTGCCTGATTTTACAGGGTGGTCTAAACGGGAACTCCTTGCCTATCAATCCTTAAGTGGCTTAGCGCTGGAAATTGCTGGCCAGGGATATGTTTTGACGCAAAGCATTGCAGAAGGCAAAGTAATAACGGATAATGAGCCAGTAGTAATTGAACTTCATCCACCTGAAATCTACTATCCTGCACGGGCAGAAGCCGAAGCAGCTGAAGAAGGTGCCGAAGAAGATCCGGGCGCGTTGGAAGAATCCGATTCTCAAAATAATGAAGAAGCAACAGAAGCAGAAACATCAGCAGAAGAACCAACAGAAACACCGACAGAAGAAACAACCGAGTAATCTCGTGTTTAAAGGAGCTCTCTAAATGAACGTATATATAGTAATGGGTCTTGGAATTGCTTTGCTCTTAACAGTTGGATTGATGCCGATTTTTATTCCGTTGTTGAAACGGATGAAATTCGGCCAAAGCATCCGCGAAGAAGGGCCTGAATCACATATGAAGAAAACGGGCACGCCCACTATGGGCGGGTTGGTTTTCTTAATTTCCATCATCATCACAGTCCTGCTAGTTGCCTGGGTTGCTGGTCTATTGACCGCTAAAGTACTTATACTATTGCTGGTGCTTTTCGGATATGGAATGATCGGCTTTTTGGATGACTTCATCAAAGTTGTACTAAAGCGGAATCTGGGATTGACTTCCTTACAAAAATTGATCGCACAGATCGTCATAGCGGTCATATCGTTCGTTGTGTTGAGCGGCATCGATTTTGAAACGGGACTCAGCATCCCTTTTACAGCTATTTCAATTGAGTTATCATGGCTGTATGTGTTCTTTATTGTCTTTTGGCTGGTTGGATTTTCTAATGCAGTCAATTTAACGGATGGCCTCGACGGCCTGGTTGCCGGTACTGCTTCTATTGCGTTTGCTGCATTTGGAGTATTGGCAATCCATCAGGATGAAATCGGTATTGCGATTTTCACTTTTTCCGTAACAGGCGGTTTGCTTGGGTTTTTGATCTTCAATAAATACCCTGCAAAAGTCTTTATGGGCGATACAGGTTCACTGGCTCTAGGTGGCGCACTCGCAATGGTTTCCATCTTGTTGAAACAGGAATTGCTTCTGTTGCTGATTGGACTTGTCTTCGTCATTGAAACAGCGTCAGTCATTTTGCAGGTTGGCAGTTTTAAATTGCGGCAAAAACGAATTTTTAAAATGAGCCCAATTCACCATCATTTCGAATTGAGCGGCTGGTCAGAGTGGAAAGTAGTCATTGTATTCTGGACAGTCGGTCTAATCAGTGCGGCAATCGCAGTCTTTTTGGAGGTAATGTAAATGAAAGAGGTGCCACAATTATATCAAAAGAAAATCCTGGTTCTCGGATTGGCAAAAAGCGGTTTTACAGCCGCCCGCATTCTTCATAAGCTTGGTGCATTTGTAACTGTCAATGACTCCAAGCCATTTGAAGCGAATCCGGAAGCACAGGAATTATTAAATATGGGCGTTACCGTCATTTGCGGTAGACATCCCGAAGATTTACTTGAGGAAGGTTTTGAGCTGGTTGTCAAAAACCCGGGAATTCCCTATACTAATATATTGATTGAATCAGCTATCGAAAAAAATATTCCGGTATGGACTGAAATTGAATTGGCTTATTTAATCAGTGAAGCTCCATTTATCGGCATCACCGGTTCTAACGGCAAAACAACAACGACTACTCTACTGTTCCATATGCTCAATCAGGATAATAAGAATCCGCTGATTGCCGGAAACATCGGGACTGTAGCGAGCGGCGTGGCAGAAAAAGCGAAAGCGAAAAATGTCATCGTCACTGAACTGTCTTCGTTCCAGCTGAAGGGCACTGTCGCTTTCCGGCCAGAAATCGCGATCATCACGAACTTATACGAAGCGCATTTGGATTACCATGGAACGATCGAGGATTACCGTGCTTCCAAAATGAAGCTAACAGAAAATCAAACAGCTCAGGATTATTTCATCTACAATGCTGATCAGCCATTATTGGTTGAACATGCGAAAAGCTGCAAAGCGCAGCTGGTGCCTTTCACATTGAAAGGACGTACCGCCACCAGTATCAGTGCAGATGCTGAATTTGTATACTGGCAAGGCGAAAAATTGATTGAACGTTCAAGAATCATGTTGGGCGGCCAGCACAATCTGGAGAATATTCTAGCCGCAACGGCAGCGACTTTGCTTTGGGGGGGAACCAAAGAAACCATTATCCGTGTGCTGACTTCATTTACAGGCGTGAAGCACCGTTCCCAATTTATAGTGGAATGGCAAGGACGTAAATTTTACAACGACTCAAAAGCCACCAACGCACTGGCAACGAAAAGTGCTTTGGAAGCTTTTCCCGAAAAAATCATCTTATTGGCAGGCGGATTAGAACGTAATCATTCTCTGGAAGAAATCCGGCCATTTATGGACCGCGTCAAAGTCCTGGTCACGTTTGGTGAAACTGCACAACGCTTTAAAGCATTTGCAGAGGACTGTGGCGTGTCGGTAATTATTCAGGCAGGCAAGATGGACGATGCAGTTGAGAAAGCGATCAAGCAGTCTGAGAGCGGAGATACGATCCTATTATCCCCTGCCTGCGCAAGCTGGGACCAATACGATAGTTTCGAAATTCGGGGAGATGCTTTCATTTCCGCAGTCCAGCAGATGACGGAAGCGAATGAATAAAAGATAAGGGGCAGCAATTATGGACAAAGTGATTGACATCGAAGAACGCATCCCGACGCTCCGCGAGCGCCGGAAAAAAAGAACTAATCGCAAGTTCGTGGCGCTGCTGTTCATTTTTCTCACTTTGCTTGCCGTACTTTTATACAGCCAGTCGAAGTACAGTGAAATCCAGACCATCACTATCGACGGCGCTGTTCTTTTCGACCAGGAAAGCTACCAGGCAGCAAGTGGATTGAACATCGGGGATTCGATGTGGTCCTTTGATGCGGGAACTGTTGCGCAGCAATTGGAAAAGCTGGAATGGATAGAAGAAGCATCGGTCAACAAAAATTGGTTGACCGGTGTTGAAATCAATTTGAAGGAATACGTTCAGATGGGCTATCTGGACCGCGGCAACAGCTACCAGATTGTCCTGTCGAATAACCTGGCTCTGGATCAACCCGTCGCTGATGTGGACGGTCCGATTTACATGAATTTTGAAAACGAAGAGAAGCGGAAGAAACTGATTGATCAATTAATTGAGATTGATCCTGAAGTTCTTCAGTTGGTTTCTCAAGTTATTTTGGATCCCGACCAGGAAGACGCGGATTATGTGACTTTATACATGAATGATGGAAATGAAGTGCATGGAATTTTAAGTACGTTAGCGGAAAAGATGAATTATTACCCGTCCGTCATTGCCCAATTGGAAGACGGCCAACAAGGGGTAATTGATATGGAAGTGGGCATCTTCTTCCGCTCTTATGCGGATGTTTATGGCTTTGCGAAGGAAGGTGCCGAAGATGAAGACCCCGAAGAAGAATAATCGTAAGAGTTTCAGTAAATCGATTGTCTTCTCTCTGGTATTTCTGGTGCTGGGATTTATCATGGCTTATTCCTATAGTTTATCGAGTGCGACAAAAGAGACAGAGGGATTTACCGGCGGTGCATTTTTCGAACAGGAAGACCGCTATCGTAAAGAATTGATTGACCAGCAGGAAGGCAATAAAGACCTGCGAAATGAGTTGCAGGAGAAGCAGAGCGAGGTACAAGAGTACGAAAAATCATTTGCTGACGGAGAAAACCGCTACACTGAATATGCGGCGGAAGCTGAAGAATTGCGAAGATACCTTGGGCTGGTTCCTGTAGAAGGGAGCGGCCTGAAAGTCACGTTGCAAGACGGCGATTACAATCCGAACTCGGTCAACCCGAATGATTATATTGTTCATGAAAGCCATGTTTTCCAAGTGATCAACGAATTATATATTTCAGGCGCCCAGGCCATTTCGATCAATGGCCAGCGGATCCATGGAAATTCATATATTGTCTGTACAGGACCGGTCATAACGGTAGACGGTGTCCAATACCCGGCTCCTTTTGTCATTGAAGCTATCGGCGAGCCGGAGGTATTGACCTCTTCAATTGAGTTGACCGGTGGGATTAAGGATCAATTATTGAATGATAATATCATCGTCACTTTAGATGAGGGGCAAATCATTGAAATGCCTGCTTTGCTGACAGAATCATGAGCGAGGGGGGATTGCATGAAGAAAAGGATTCTTACCCGATTTACGGTGATTATGTTTGTCATAGGCTTGATGACGGCTATTCAATATAACACGATCAATGAACCCGATATCCGGGATACACGGGATGTTTGGGAGATTAGGCAGGAACTGGCGAGAGAAAAACAGCTCCATTCTCAACTGTTGTCGGAAATCGAGTCACTCGACGATACATTGAACAAATACAAAGCAACTGCAGATGCCAGCCCCGAACAAGCCTTGCGCGAAACGGCGGGCGAGCTGAGAAGTGCAGCAGGTTTAACGGAGACGGCGGGGCCTGGAATTGAAGTTTTTGTCGAACCTTCGATGGAAGCGGTTGCGATGGGACTTGAGATTGAAGGGATTTCACCGGATCTGCTTATCCGTTTAGTCAACGAAATCAATCGTTATAACGGCTTGTATGTTTCCATTGACGGCAAACGAATCATCAATACAACCGCGATTCGGGATATCAATGGCCAAACGACCGTCAATACCAAACCGGTGGAAACACCGCCATTTTCCATAAAAATCATCTCTGAGTCGATGGAAGACTCAGAAAAGCTGTATAATCATTTATTAGCGTCCCGTATTTTGGATGACTTTTACATCGATAACTTGACGTTGACGGTTTCAGAGCCACAAGATGATCTGATCATCGAAGCATACGACGGCACGATAGACACCAATTATTTGCAGGCATCAGAGGGGGAATAGCGATGTGGCTGTCCATTTTAGGTTTAATACTCGGAATATCGCTAGGGCTTCTCACAGATATTCAAATTCCGCCGGAATATGCCAATTACCTGTCGATAGCCGTATTGGCATCACTCGATACCCTTTTCGGAGGGATTCGGGCTCATCTGCAGCAAGTCTATGACGATAAAGTATTTGTTTCCGGCTTTTTCTTCAACATCGCGTTGGCGGCCGGCCTTGCTTTTCTTGGTGTCCATTTAGGAGTAGATTTATACTTGGCTGCAATTTTCGCATTCGGTGTACGGCTATTCCAGAACATCGCCGTCATTCGACGCATCATTTTGGCAAAATGGGCTGAAAAGAAAGAAGTTAGAGAGACTATTTGAACAATTGAAGGAAATTTTTCTAAGTTTTGCGATTTTCTTAGACAAGGTGCATGATATACAATAGAATATAAGTACAGCAGTTTAATAAGGAGGTGCCACGAATTGAGTCAATCAGAATTATACGTTAGTCTAGATATCGGTTCGTCATCCGTTAAAGTTTTAATCGGGGAAATGGCCAACAAGTCGCTGAATGTAATCGGCGTCGGAAATGTAAAATCTAATGGGATTAAAAAAGGTGCGATTGTTGACATAGATGCAACGGTGCAGTCCATTAAAAAAGCAGTCGATCAAGCAGAGCGCATGATCGGTAAATCCATCCACGAAGTTGTGCTTGGAATTCCAGCGAACAAAGCAGTGCTACAGCCTGTTAAAGGAATCGTAGCAGTGAACAGTGAAAATCGGGAAATTACCGATGACGATTTGGATCGTGTATTGGAAGCGGCTCAAGTCATGTCGATTCCACCGGAACGGGAATTGGTTAATATCATTCCTGAACAGTACGTGGTCGATCATTTAGGTGAAATCAAAGATCCACGGGGCATGATTGGTATCCGCCTCGAAATGGATGGTACAATGGTGACAACTTCAAAAACAATTCTGCATAACGTACTCCGCTGTGTGGAGAGAGCAGGGCTTGAAATTCGTGATATTTACGTCCAGCCACTTGCTGCAGGAAGTTACGCATTAACTGAAGACGAGAAAAATCATGGCACGGCGTGTATCGATATCGGTGGAGGTTCTACTTCTATTGCCATCTTCCAAGACGGCCACTTGACCGCTTCTTCCGTAATTCCGGTTGGAGGCGACCACGTTACAAAAGATTTGTCCATCATTTTAAAGACACCGACAGATCAAGCTGAAAAAATCAAACTTGAACATGGCCATGCATTTTTTGAGGATGCTTCAGAAGATGAAGTCTTTGAAGTTCCTGTCATTGGTTCGGATTCAACAGAACAATATAACCAAAAATACATATCTGAAATAATCGGAGTTCGCCTGGAAGAACTCTTCGAACTGATTTTAGATGAGTTTTACCGTTTAGGTGTCCAAGACCTTCCAGGAGGAGTCGTTTTAACCGGTGGTATGGCTAAATTGGATGGACTTCCTGAACTTGCACGGAATATCCTGCAGACGCGTGTTCGTCTATTTACACCTGAATTTATCGGCGTCCGGGAACCTCAGTACACGACGGCAGTAGGCCTGATTCAATATGCATACATGGAGGATGTCTTCTATGGCCGTGTTGGAAATGGTGCAGCTGTATCAGGAAATGCGAAAATTGAGCATCAGGAAGTACAGCAACCTAAGAAGCAAAAGCAGCCAAAACAAAATTCTGAAGGCGTCGTAACTAAAGCCAAGAAGATGTTTGATCGATTCTTTGAATAAAATCAACATTGTATCTAGCTTGCAACTATAAAAGCTGAGCAATTTTAGGAGGAAAAAGAATGTTGGAATTTGATACAAATATTGACGCACTGGCCGTAATTAAAGTTATCGGTGTAGGCGGCGGCGGGAATAATGCTGTTAACCGCATGATCGAACATGGGGTCCAAGGGGTAGAATTTATTGCAGTAAATACGGATGCACAGGCTTTGAACCTGTCCAAAGCAGAAGTGCGCCTTCAAATCGGTGGAAAATTGACACGTGGACTTGGTGCCGGTGCTAACCCTGACGTAGGGAAAAAAGCAGCTGAAGAAAGCAAAGAACAAATCGAGGAAGCTCTTCGTGGAGCGGATATGGTTTTCGTTACAGCAGGAATGGGCGGCGGTACAGGAACTGGTGCAGCACCGGTTATTGCTGGAATCGCTAAAGAGCTGGGTGCATTGACTGTAGGCGTGGTTACGCGTCCATTTACATTTGAAGGCCGCAAACGTTCAACTCAGGCAATCGGCGGTATTTCTACGATGAAAGAATCAGTGGATACATTGATCGTCATTCCGAATGACCGTTTGCTTGAAATCGTCGACAAAAATACACCGATGCTTGAAGCATTCCGTGAAGCGGATAATGTTCTTCGCCAAGGTGTTTCGGGTATTTCCGATTTGATCGCCGTTCCTGGATTGATCAACCTGGATTTTGCCGATGTAAAAACAATCATGTCGAATAAAGGTTCTGCATTAATGGGGATCGGAGTTTCTTCAGGAGAAAATCGCGCTTCAGAAGCTGCTAAAAAAGCTGTATCAAGCCCGTTGCTTGAAGTTTCAGTTGATGGAGCAAAAGGAGTCCTGATGAATATTACAGGCGGCTCAAACCTAAGCCTTTATGAAGTACAGGAAGCAGCTGATATCGTAGCTTCAGCTTCAGATGAAGAAGTGAATATGATTTTCGGTTCAGTCATCAATGATAACCTCAAAGATGAAATCATCGTTACGGTAATTGCTACCGGCTTCAATGAGGAACAGCTTCAGCCAAGAACGCCTAGAGGCTCTGGATTGAATTCAAGCCGTGTGCAGTCGATTCAACAACAGGCTCCAGCGCCTTCAATCCGTGATGCACGCCGTGAAGACCAACGCCGCGACGAGCAGCGCCGTGAAGAACAGCCACCTTACTACAACCAGGAACCACAAAGACAAGAAAAAAATAACGACGATGCATTGGACATCCCGACGTTTTTACGTAATCGTCAAAAGAGACGTTAATCCGAACAGCTGCCGGTTGGGCAGCTGTTTTTTTTAGCATAGGGCTTAATTGATAAATCAGCCAAAACTTGATACAATATATTGGACTTCTATAGAAAAGTTGTGAATGCATGAAACCCATTAAACCGGTATTTGAAGAGATCACCGAGCAGTTGAATGCTGTGAAGGATAACATACAAGTGATTGCTGTCACCAAACAAGTTGGTGTAGAACGTACGAAAGAAGCGATCCAAGCTGGAATCCGCCACTTGGGGGAGAACCGTCCGGAAGGATTGGCGCAGAAACTTGAGGCGATCGACGAAGATGTGTCCTGGCATTATATCGGTAATCTGCAAACCAGAAAAGTAAAAGACGTCATCAATGAAATTGATTATTTGCATTCCTTGGACCGTTTAAGTCTGGCGAAGGAAATTCAGAAACGGGCAAACCGGCAAGTGAACTGCTTTGTGCAGGTGAATGTTTCCGGCGAAGAGTCTAAAAGCGGGATTGCACCTGATGAAACAATGGATTTCATCAAATCGCTGGAAGCTTACGATAAAATTCGGGTAGTCGGACTGATGACGATGGCACCGAATACAGAAGATGAACGCATTATTCGTGAAGCGTTCAAAGGATTAAAATTACTCCAACTCCAAGTATCAGAGAAACACTGGACCCATGCACCATGTACAGAATGCTCCATGGGTATGTCCAATGATTACTTAATCGCTGCTCAGGAAGGGGCAAGTTTTGTCCGGATTGGAACAGCGTTAGTCGGGTCGGAAAGTGAGGCAAAGCCATGAGCATGAAAAACAAATTCAAAAATTTCTTTTATTTAGATGAATATGAAGAAGAACGCGTACAGGAACAGCCTGTACCACAACAAAAACCAGCACCGCGGTATGAAAAGCCGGCTGCAATGCAAGAGCCGAAAAAAACACCGAAAGAACGGCGCCAGAAAGTGGAGGAGACCATTGTGCCTAATTTAGTCAGTTTGCAAAGTGCGGCAAAATCTTCAAAAGTCAGCTTGGCAGAGCCGAGAGTCTACGCGGAAGCGCAGGATATCGCAGAAAGTCTGAAAAGCAAACAGGCTGTAGTTGTTAACCTGCAGCGCATCGAAAAAGATCAGGGACTTCGGATCATCGACTTTTTAAGTGGAACAGTTTACGCCCTTGGCGGAGATATTCAACGCATTGGAACTGACATCTTCCTATGCGTACCAGACACTGTTGAAGTGGATGGCGCCATTTCAGATTATTACTACGATGATCAACAATAAGAGGGGTGCCATAAAATAATATGATAGTTCTTGTGAATCTATTACTTTCGGCCATTAATATTTATTTTTATATCTTGATAGTCAGTGTCTTCATGAGCTGGGTACCAAGCATCAAAGAGTCGAGCTTCGGACAAATGATTTCCAAAATTACAGATCCGTATCTGGATATCTTCAGACGTTTTATTCCGCCGATCGGCATGATTGATATTTCACCGATTGTTGCGATTTTCACATTAAGCTTAGCAAGCCAAGGTATCGTTGTATTGGCTGGTTATCTCATTTAACTCAAAACCTCACGTGATGTGAGGTTTTTTTCTTGAAGAACGGATCACACATGAAGGAGCATTTGAATGGAAGAGATATTTCAGCATTTCAGAAAAGAAGAGCAGCAATTTATCGAACAAGTATCAGGATGGCTTCGGGAAGTGGAAGACCGCTATTCACCGAAGCTGACGGATTTCCTCGATCCGCGCCAGCGTTTCATTGTGGAAGCCGTGGTGGGTTCAAGTGAAGTGAAGATGATGTCTTCTGGACTATTCAAAGATGCGGAAAGACAGCGGGTATTATTGTATCCATCTTACTTTGAACCGCAGGAGGAAGATTTCAATACAACCGTTTTCGAATTGAAATACCCATCAAAGTTTGTCAATTTGCGCCATCCGGACATCCTGGGCTCTTTGATGTCCCTTGGACTGGACCGCAGCAAGTTCGGGGACATCCGCATCGACAATGAGCGTGTCCAACTGGCTGTCATGAATGAAATCAGCCCTTATCTGCAAAGTAATTTTGTCAGCGCTGCAAAAGTGAAAGTTCAATTGAATGAAGTGGCAGATGCGGAACACTTGATCGAGACCAGCGAGGAATGGATAGAAGAGTCGTACACGGTCAGCTCGATGAGACTGGATACGGTGATGAGCTCGGTATATAATATTTCCCGTCAAAAAGCATCCGCATTGATTCATGGAGGCAAAGTGAAAGTTAACTGGACCCTTCAGGAGCAGCCATCGTTTGAGCTGCACGAATCGGATATGATTTCTTCACGGGGCTATGGCCGTGTACGGTTGATCATGATTGAAGGACGGACCAAAAAGGACAAAGTTCGCCTGCAGATAGGCCGCCTGGAAGCGAAAAAGTAGGCGGCTTGTAAAAAATACGAAATAATACTGAAATTTCGAGCCATGAACTGTATAATAGGAAGATAAGATGACAAGTTAAGGAGAGGTTTACTCAATGCCATTATCCCCGTTAGATATACATAACAAAGAATTCAGCCGAGCATTCCGAGGATATCAGGAAGATGAAGTAAATGAATTCCTGGAACAGATCATGAGAGATTATGAAATCCTACTGAAAGACAAGGCAGCGCTTGAAGAACGCCTAAAAACAACTGATGAGCGTGTTGGCCATTTCAATACAATTGAATCGACCTTGCAGAAATCGATTTTTGTAGCTCAGGAAGCTTCAGAAGAAGTTCGCCGCAACTCACAGAAAGAGGCGGAGTTGATCATCAAGGAAGCTGAGAAAAATGCTGATCGCATCGTCAATGAATCATTGACAAAAGCACGCCGCATCGCAACAGAAATCGAAGAGTTGAAGAAGCAGTCACGCATCTTTAAAAACCGCTTTAAAATGCTTGTCGAAGCCCAGTTGGATTTAATCGAAACAGATGATTGGGAGACGCTTTTGGAATACGATATCGATACACAGAATCTAGAGAAGATCGAGAAGGACAAAGAAGAGTCGAACTCTTGACTCTGAGACTTTCTGCTTCTATAATTACGACATACAAAAAAACGCGCTGACAGAGACAGTATGCTATGCAGGACGGTAAAGCGAACCAGGAACAGTGGAAGCCTGGCACGGACACATAGACGAAAATCACTCTTGAGCAGAATTGGTGAACGACAGTATCCAATTCCGTCTACGCCACGTTACGGTGATCGAGTGGCAGCTATCTAGCTGCAACAAGGGTGGTACCGCGAGTCTAAGCTTCTCGTCCCTTTCCAGGGATGGGGGCTTTTTATTATGCCTACAGGAGGAATGGAAATGGAATACAAAGATACATTATTGATGCCGAAAACAGATTTTCCGATGCGCGGCAATTTGCCGAACCGGGAACCGGAAATGCAACAGAAATGGGAAGAGATGGATATCTATAAGAAAGTGCTGGATCGTACAGCAGGACGACCTTTCTTCGTTCTTCATGACGGACCTCCGTATGCGAACGGTGATCTGCATATGGGCCATGCACTAAACAAAGTATTAAAAGATATGATCGTCCGCTCCCGTTCTATGATGGGCTTCCATGCGCCATACGTTCCGGGCTGGGATACACACGGATTGCCGATTGAACAGGCCTTGACGAACAAAGGCGTAAACCGCAAAGAAATGTCACTGGCGGAATTCCGTAAATTATGTGAAGAATATGCCTATCAGCAAATCGATAGCCAGCGTTCTCAGTTCAAACGCATCGGTGTCCGCGGCGATTGGGAAAATCCTTACGTGACGTTGAAACCGGCATATGAAGCACGCCAAATTGAAGTATTCGGCAAAATGGCCAATAAAGGCTATATCTACAAAGGGTTAAAGCCGGTTTACTGGTCCCCATCAAGTGAATCATCACTTGCAGAAGCTGAAATCGAATATCATGATAAAAAATCTCCTTCGATCTATGTGTCTTTCCCTGTCACTGACGGCAAAGGCGTTTTAGCTGAAGGAACGAAATTAGTGATCTGGACAACTACACCTTGGACAATCCCTGCAAACCTGGGAATTTCTGTACATGAAAAATTGGATTATGCGGAAGTTTCCGTAAACGGTTCGCTGTATATCATTGCACAGGAATTATTGAAAGAAGTTGCCGAGCAATTAGGCTGGACAGATTTCGAAGTCGTCCGCGTATTAAAAGGTGCTGAAATGGAACATATCCTTGCGAAGCATCCATTATATGACCGGACGTCTCTGGTCATGCTCGGCGACCATGTAACGACTGATTCCGGTACAGGCTGTGTCCATACGGCACCCGGCCATGGTGAAGATGACTTCCTGATCGGCAAGAAATACGGATTGGATGTTCTTTGTCCGGTGGATGAGCGCGGAGTCATGACAGACGAAGCACCTGGATTCGAAGGCGAGTTCTATGACAAAGCCAATAAATCCATCACGGAAGCGTTGGATAATGCCGGCGCTCTTGAAAACCTTTCATTTATCACACACTCTTATCCGCATGACTGGCGGACGAAAAAGCCGGTCATCTACCGTGCGACGGCTCAATGGTTTGTATCGATCGATGCATTCCGCGACCAGATCCTGAAAGCCATCAAAGAAACTTCGTTTACACCGGCATGGGGCGAAACACGCCTATTCAATATGCTGCGTGACCGGGGAGATTGGAATATCTCACGCCAGCGCGTGTGGGGCGTTCCGATTCCAGTATTCTACGCTGAAAATGGCGATCCGGTCATCACTGAAGAAACGATTGCGCACATTGCAGACTTGTTCCGTGAAAACGGTTCGAATATCTGGTTTGAACGTCCGGCAGCAGAATTATTGCCTCCAGGATTCACCCATCCGAGCAGCCCGAATGGCCTGTTCACAAAAGAGATGGATATCATGGATGTTTGGTTCGATTCAGGATCATCTCACCAAGGCGTACTTGTGGAACGCGAAGATCTGCAGTACCCGGCAGACCTTTACTTGGAAGGATCTGACCAATACCGCGGCTGGTTCAACTCTTCGTTGACGACAAGTGTCGCAATCAATGGCATCGCACCTTATAAAGGGATCTTGAGCCACGGCTTTACGCTCGACGGCAATGGCCGCAAGATGAGTAAATCATTAGGCAATGTGATTGTGCCTTCGAAAGTGATGAACCAAATGGGAGCGGATATTCTCCGCCTATGGGTTTCTTCAGTGGATTACACGGCGGATGTGCGCGTTTCTGACGAAAACTTCAAGCAGGTTTCAGAAGTTTACCGTAAAATCCGCAACACGCTGAAATTCATTCATGGCAATTTGTCAGATTTCAATGAACAAGAGCATCGCGTCGCATTTGAAGATATGCGCGAAATGGACCAGTATATGGCGATGAAATTGCAGAAGATGGTGGAAACAGTACGCAAGGCGTATGAAACCTACGAATTCTCTAGCATCTATCATGCTTTGAACAATTATTGTGCCAATGATTTAAGCTCCTTCTATCTGGACGTGGCGAAAGATGTCGTTTATATCGAAAGCGCAGATCATCCGCATCGCCGTGCCATGCAGACAGTCATGTTCGATTCCTTGATGGCCATCCTTAAGCTGTCTGCACCGATCATTCCGCATACAGCTGACGAATTGTGGTCATACTTAAGCTTTGTCGAAGAAGAAAGTGTTCAGTTGACTGACTTCCCAGAAGCGGTTTCGAACCCGGCGTTTGAAGGTCTTGATGAGAAATGGAGCCGTTTCATGGATGTCCGTGACGATGTCCTGAAGGCATTGGAAGAAGCGCGTGCAGCTAAAACCATCGGGAAATCACTGGAAGCTAAAGTGACTGTATACGGCAATGAAGAGCTGGCGAGACTGCTCGCTTCAACTGATGAGAACCTGGCTCAATTGTTTATCGTATCAAAATACGAATACGGCGGTACACAAGATCTGGCTCCTGACTATGCGGTGAAGCTGAACGAAGTTTCAGTGACAGTTGAAAAAGCTGAAGGCGAAAAATGTGAGCGCTGCTGGACGATTTCCGAAGAAATTGGCCAAAGTGAAGCACATCCAGCATTATGCCCTCGCTGTGCAAGCGTGATAGAAACACAATACGCTTAATTTAAAGCTGAAAATGTTAAAACATAGAAAAGGTCTGGGGAATCGGGTAGCCGGTTTTTCAGACCTTTACTTTTTTTGCTGACATTGTGTTAAAATAGATTGACTGCTGAATTGACGGAGGATACGGATGTTTATTTATTATGGAATTGCGTTATTGATAATCGCATTAGACCAATGGACTAAATGGCTGGTTCTTAAAAATATGGAAATTGGTGAAAGGATTTCGGTCATCGACCCTTACATCGGATGGCTTTCACACCGCAACCGTGGTGCTGCCTGGGGAATGCTGGAGGGACAGATGTGGCTGTTTGCTATCATCACCGTGGCTGTCATCATCGGAATTCTTTATTATTTTCATAAACATGCGAAAGGGCAGCCTTTGTTCCAACTGAGTTTAATGGTTCTTTTAGGCGGAGCGGTCGGCAATTTCATCGACCGGATGCTGCGCGGAGAAGTCGTCGATTTTGTCGATGTGCTGATTCCAGTGATCAATTATGATTTCCCGATATTTAATGTTGCAGATGCCGCTTTGACGATCGGTGTCGTATTGATGATTATCTATATTATTTATGACGAAAAACAACAAAAGAAAAAGGTGTCTTAATGGAAGATTTAACGATTGAAATTACAGAAGAAATGACCGGCGAACGAGTAGATAAAGCCGTGTCATCAATAGATGAAGACTGGTCGCGTTCACAGATCGCCAACTGGGTCAAAGAAGGCGCAGTGAAAGTCAATGGCATTACCGTAAAGCCGAATTATAAAGTCCGCTTGCAGGATATCATCGTTGTTACGCCTCCAGAACTTGTAGAGTTGGATGTCGTGCCGGAAGATTTGAATTTGGAGATTGTCTATGAAGACGAAGATGTCCTTGTAGTCAACAAACCGAAAGGGATGGTTGTACATCCAGCTCCAGGACATGCCAAAGGGACATTGGTGAACGGCTTGATGCATCATTGCAAGGATCTTTCCGGGATCAATGGTGTGGTACGCCCTGGCATCGTCCACCGAATCGATAAAGATACATCCGGCTTATTGATGGTCGCGAAGAATGACGCTTCACACACATCATTGGTCGATCAATTGGTGAAAAAGACCGTAACCCGTAAATACGTAGCACTTGTACACGGCCATATTCCTCACGATAAAGGAACGATTCAGGCGCCGATTGCACGCGATCCAAAAGAACGCCAGAACATGGCAATCGTCGACAAAGGAAAGCACGCAGTGACGCATTTCCGTGTATTGGAACGATTTGGGAACTTCACGCTGGTGGAATGCCGCCTGGAAACAGGAAGAACCCATCAAATCCGTGTCCACATGAAGTATATCGGCTATCCGCTTGTCGGCGATCCGAAATACGGACCGAAAAAAACGATGGACGTCGGTGGACAGGCTTTGCATGCGGAAGTGATTGGATTTATTCATCCGAAAACGAACGAATACATGGAGTATTCTGTAGAGCCGCCGGCTGAATTTGCAGAACTTCTGGAATCTCTTCGCGACAAGGATTGACAAACCCGGTTACCTTTCTTTATACTTGAAAAAACGAATCGAATAATGAACACCTTTAATAACAGTCCAGAGAGGCTGAGAAGGTATTTACGCAAGCCGGAAGTCTGTCTTCCGTGCTGGAATTTTCTGCGCATCTATCCTCTTGCCTCTCGGGCAAGAGGTTTTTTATTTGCAAAAAAGGAGCGGATCTCATGGTGGAAAAAGCGGATATTCTGGATGAACAGGCAATTAGCAGAGCCATTACACGGATTGCACACGAAATCATCGAACGCAACAAAGGCATCGATGAATGCATACTGGTCGGCATCAAGACACGGGGAGCTTTTATCGCAAAACGCCTGGCGGAAAAAATAGAGAAGATCGAAGGGCGCCCGATTATGAAAGGCGAACTGGACATCACCCTTTACCGGGATGATTTAAGCATCAAAACGAAAAACCAGGAGCCGCTGGTCCAGCAAGTGGACATCGAACACAGCATACTCGATAAAAAAGTCATCCTGGTGGATGATGTGCTTTATACAGGGCGGACAGTAAGGGCAGCGATGGACGCGGTCATGGATCTAGGCAGGCCGTCACAGATTCAGCTGGCAGTGTTGATTGACCGGGGCCATCGGGAGTTGCCGATCCGAGCGGATTTTGTCGGAAAAAACATTCCGACTTCAAGCGATGAACGGATTGTTGTACAAATGGTCGAAAGCGACCAGGTAGACCGGGTAGCCATCCACGAATAGAGAGATAGAGACAGGGGAGAACGGAAATTGAGCGAAGCCATTTTAGATGTACATGATAAACCGAAAACCGGGCAATGGATTTCATTAAGCCTGCAGCATATGTTCGCGATGTTTGGAGCGACGATCTTAGTGCCGCAGCTGGTGGGCTTGAGCCCGGCGATTGCATTATTGACAAGCGGAATCGCCACCATCATCTTCATCATCATCACCCAATTTAAAGTACCAGCGTATTTGGGATCTTCTTTCGCCTTTATCGTACCGATTACCATCGCCACTGAAACCGGCGGCATCGGATCGGCGATGATCGGCGCGATGTTCGTCTCAGCGGTCTACGCCATCGTCGCGCTGATCATCTGGAAAACAGGTTACAGGTGGCTCATGAAGCTGCTTCCACCGATTGTGGTGGGGCCTGTCATCATCGTCATCGGACTTGCTTTATCCGGGACAGCAGTGGATATGGCCATGAACGTTCCGACCGCGAATGGTTCTGAATACAGCCTGATGCACTTCTCAGCAGCCATCGTCACGCTGCTGACAGCGATCATCTGCAACATCTATTTCAAGAACATCATCTCATTGATGCCCATCCTGATCGGTATTATCGTGGGCTATGCATACTCAGCAGCCATCGGCATCATCGACTTTACAGCAATCGGCGAAGCAAGCTGGTTCGCTGTACCGGAGTTTCTGATTCCAGGAGTGGATTATTCCTTCCAGGTTACCCCAACTCTGCTGTTCGTCATGGTTCCCATCGCCATCGTCACAATTTCTGAACATATCGGACATCAGCTGGTACTCGGCAAAATCGTAGATCGAAATTACATAAAAGATCCGGGCTTGCATCGCTCGATTCTGGGTGATGGCATCGGAACTTTCATTTCTTCACTGGTCGGCGGTCCGCCAAAGACCACATATGGTGAAAACATCGGTGTTCTGGCCATTACGAAAGTATTCTCAGTCTATGTCATCCTTGGAGCGGCAGTGTTCGCCATCGCTTTTTCCTTCTTTGGAAAATTGATGGCAGTCATCGAGACGATTCCAACGGCGGTCCTTGGTGGGATTTCCATCCTGCTGTTCGGGATCATCGCTTCTTCCGGACTGCGCATGCTGGTGGACAATAACATCAACTTCGGCAATAACCGCAACTTGGTGATCTCGTCAGTTATCCTGGTCATCGGAATCGGCGGAGCCAAGCTGGAGTTCAGCGAATCCTTCTCTATAGAAGGAATGGCGCTGGCCGCGATTGTCGGAGTGGTGTTGAACCTGGTGTTGCCGGGACTCAATAAAGATGAATTAGACGACGGAACTGAATAATCACCTTTTAATGAATGTCCAGAGAGGCATGGAAAGGGTTGAAGAATGGGGAGTACGCTACCCTTTTTTCCTCACACCTTCCTGCCTCTGGGAAGGTGTTTTTTTGTCTGAGGGATGAAAGGATGAGATGATTTTGCCGAACTTACTATCCATGAACAATTTGGAAAATAATACGATCATGAGCTTATTGGAGCGGGCTGGAGAATTTCAGCGCGGGGAAAAAACACTAATCGATGGTACAGTCGTCAATCTGTTCTTCGAACCGAGCACGCGGACCAAAATGAGTTTTGAGATGGCCGAACACAAAATGGGGCTGGCTGTACTGCCATTTGAAACCGCCTTTTCCAGCATCCTGAAAGGCGAGACGCTGTACGACACGGTCAAAACGATGGAAGCCATCGGCGTGAACGCCGTCATCATCCGCCACGAAGAAGAGGAATATTACCAGCAGCTTGAAGGGTGTAATGTAGCGGTCATCAACGGTGGAGATGGATCGGGACAGCATCCGACACAATCCTTGCTGGATCTGATGACAATCTATCAGGAGTTCGGCCAGATCGAAGGCACACACGTCACGATCGTCGGGGATATCGCGCACAGCCGAGTAGCGAAATCAAATGCAGCTGCGCTCCAGCAATTGGGTGCGGAAGTGACATTCATCTGTCCAGCGGAATGGAGCGGAGAGTACGAATCTTCGGAACACCTGGATGACTTTATCGAAAAGACGGATGTGGTGATGATGCTCCGGGTCCAGCATGAACGGCATGCGGTATCGGCCCTGTTTTCGAAAGACAATTACCATGAGCAGTACGGCTTGACGATTGAGCGGGAGAAAAGGATGAAAGACGGGGCCATCATCATGCACCCGGCGCCGATCAATCGCGGTGTGGAAATTGCAGACTGCCTGGTTGAATGTGAGCGCTCACGAATTTTCAAACAAATGGCTAACGGAGTTTTTGTCCGGATGGCAGTACTTGAATACGCATTGAAAGGGAGAGATTGAATTGAATTTATTCATTAAAAACGTAAACATGCTGCAAAATGGAGAACTTGCTCCAACCAATATCCGCATTTCAGACGGCAAGATCGCCGAAATCGGGAAAGACCTGAAAGTGAACAGCGAAACGGAAATCGACGGCAAAGGCCGGATGATCGCACCAGGATTTGTGGATGTCCATGTCCATTTGCGTGAACCGGGCGGCGAGCAGAAAGAAACGATCGAAAGCGGGACAAAGTCAGCAGCAAAAGGCGGCTTCACCACGATTTGTGCCATGCCGAACACGCGCCCTGTGCCCGATACGAAAGAAAATCTGCAGCTGGTCAACGGATTGATCGAAAAAAATGCGCTTATCCGGGTTTTGCCGTACGCTTCCATCACCATCCGGGAAGCAGGGAAAGAACGCACAAACTTGCAGGAGTTGAAAGAAAATGGAGCTTTCGCTTTCACCGATGACGGTGTCGGCATCCAAGAGGCAGGCATGATGTACGAAACGATGCAGGACGCAGCGAAAATCGACATGCCGGTCGTTGCCCATTGCGAAGACAACAGCCTGATCTACGACGGTGTCATGCACGACGGCAAGCGCAGTAAAGAACTTGGGTTGAAAGGGATTCCTTCGATTGCAGAATCGGTGCATATCGCACGCGACATCCTGCT
Source organism: Planococcus sp. SE5232 (assembly GCF_050686535.1). Lineage (NCBI taxonomy): Bacteria > Bacillati > Bacillota > Bacilli > Caryophanales > Caryophanaceae > Planococcus > Planococcus sp. SE5232. Next base: position 1,416,253 of record NZ_JBOGCP010000001.1, read on the forward strand.
TGCGGAAGCAGCAGGCGCACATTACCATGTCTGCCACGTCAGTACGAAAGAATCGGTCCGTGTGATCCGCGATGCAAAACGTGCGGGAGTTCACGTTACGGCTGAAGTGACACCGCACCATCTGCTGTTGACAGAAGACGATATTCCAGCGGATGACGCAAACTACAAGATGAACCCACCGCTCCGCGCCAAGGAAGACTGGCAAGCACTGCATGAAGGCTTGCTGGACGGCACGCTGGACTTTATTGCAACGGACCATGCTCCTCACACAGCGGCAGAGAAAACCAACGGCATGAACGGATCGATGTTCGGGATTGTCGGATTTGAAACAGCCTTTCCGCTTCTTTACAGCAAATTTGTTGAAACCGGTACATGGAGTCTGCAGCAATTGATCGACTGGCTGACCATCAAACCGAGCGAAACCTTCAACTTGCCGTATGGCTTAGTGGAACCTGGCCAAACAGCTGATCTGGTCCTGTTGGAACTGGAAAAAGAGCAGGCCATCCAGGCAGACTCATTTTTATCTAAAGGCAAAAACACACCATTCGACGGCTGGAATTGCACAGGATGGCCGGTAATGACCATTTTTGGTGGAGAAATCGTATGGCAGGAGGAGACAAATTGATGAAACGTTATTTGATCTTAGAAGACGGGACAGTATTTGAAGGAACAGCATTCGGAGGCGAAGGGGCTTCAGTAGGGGAAATCGTTTTTAATACCAGTATGACCGGCTACCAGGAAATTTTGTCAGATCCTTCTTATTGTGGGCAGATTGTCACGATGACTTATCCGCTGATCGGCAATTACGGCATCAACAGCGATGATTTCGAATCGATCGAACCGGCAGTTAAAGGAATGGTCGTGCGTGAAATCGCCGAGTTCCCATCCAATTTTAGAAATAATGCTACGCTCGATGAACTCTTCAAAATCAAGGGCATTCCTGGAATCTCAGGTATCGATACGCGGAAATTAACGCGCCTGATCCGCTCAAAAGGTGCCATCAAAGGCGTTTTGACTGCAGCAGGAGAGGACGTACAAGTCGAAGAAGTCGTCAACACGCTGCAGGCGACAGTATTGCCAAGAAATCAGGTGGCGCAGGTTTCAACAGCACGCCCTTATCCTAGCCCAGGACGCGGCAAACGGGTGGTACTGATCGATTATGGCATGAAGCACGGCATCCTGCGTGAGCTCAACAACCGGGACTGCGATGTGATCGTTGTACCATATAACACCTCTTCTAAAGAAATACTGGCGTGGGGACCGGACGGCGTCATGCTGTCAAACGGCCCTGGAGATCCAAAAGATGTGGAAGAATGTGTGGAAGTGGTTCGCGAGTTGCTTGGAGAAGTTCCGATTTTCGGTATCTGCCTTGGCCACCAATTATTCGCAAGAGCCTGCGGAGCAGATACTTTCAAGCTGAAGTTCGGCCACCGGGGCGGCAACCACCCGGTCCGTGATCTAAGCACGGGAAGAATTGAAATCACTTCCCAGAACCATGGCTATGCGGTGGATGAAGAAACATTGCAGGGCACACGTCTGAAAGTGACGCACAGTGCATTGAACGATGGAACGAACGAAGGGCTGGCGCATTTGGATTATGCAGCTTTCACCGTTCAATACCATCCGGAATCCTCACCGGGCCCGGAAGACTCGAACTACTTATTCGACCGCTTTATTGAAGTTATGAACGCAACTCGAAAGGAGCAACAACATGCCTAAAAGACAAGATATTCAAAGTATACTCGTAATCGGATCCGGACCTATCGTCATCGGGCAAGCAGCAGAGTTCGACTATGCAGGCACACAAGCCTGCTTGGCATTGAAGGAAGAAGGCTACCGTGTCATCCTCATCAACTCGAATCCGGCGACCATCATGACGGACACCGAAATTGCAGATAAAGTCTATATTGAACCGATCACGCTTGAATTCGTCAGCCGCATCCTCCGCAAAGAGCGTCCGGATGCATTGCTGCCGACACTGGGCGGCCAGACAGGGCTGAACATGGCGATTGAACTCGACGAATCGGGCATTTTGGACGAATTGAATATCGAAATCTTAGGGACGAAGCTCGAAGCGATCCACAAAGCAGAAGACCGTGAATTGTTCAGAACTTTGATGAACGAACTCGGGGAACCGGTTCCGGATTCAGATATTATCCACAACATGACAGAAGCGGAGAATTTCATCGCACGCGTCGGGTATCCGGTCATCGTCCGCCCGGCCTTCACCTTAGGCGGCACCGGCGGCGGTATCTGCCACAATTACGAAGAATTGAAGGAAATCGTCGCCAGTGGCCTGAAATACAGCCCGGTCACACAATGCCTGCTGGAAAAATCAATTGCCGGTTTCAAGGAAATCGAGTACGAAGTGATGCGCGATAAGAACGATACGGCGATTGTCGTCTGTAACATGGAAAATATTGATCCGGTCGGCATTCATACTGGTGATTCGATTGTCGTGGCGCCAAGCCAGACCTTGTCGGACCGTGAATACCAGATGCTGCGCAATGTGTCGTTGAAAATCATCCGCGCGTTGAAAATTGAAGGCGGCTGCAACGTACAGCTGGCACTCGACCCATTCAGCTTCAACTACTACATCATTGAAGTGAATCCGCGTGTCAGCCGATCCTCTGCACTGGCTTCCAAAGCGACGGGCTACCCGATCGCCAAACTGGCTGCAAAAATTGCAGTCGGCCTGACATTGGATGAAATGATGAACCCGGTCACCGGCCGGACCTACGCGGCATTCGAACCGGCACTGGACTATGTCGTAACAAAGATTCCGCGCTGGCCGTTCGATAAATTCGAAGCAGCAAAACGCAATTTGGGAACACAGATGAAAGCGACGGGCGAAGTGATGGCCATGGGCCGCACGTTCGAGGAATCGATCCTGAAAGCGGTGCGTTCACTGGAAACGGGCCAATTCCACCTGGAGCTGAAAAACGCTGATGCCATGAGCGATGAATGGATACAGAAACGAATCTGCCGCGCAGGAGATGAGCGTCTGTTCTTTATCGGGGAAGCGCTGCGCCGCGGTGTGACGATTGAAACCATCAACGAATGGAGCCAAATCGATTTATTCTTCCTGAAAAAATTCGAAAACATCGTCAAATATGAAGAAGTATTGAAAAATGCAGCTTTCGATTACGATACAGCCAAACGCGCGAAACGTCTGGGCTTTGCAGACCGGACGATCGCGAAATTGTGGAATACGACCGAGCAGGAAGTTTACAACTGGCGCAAGGAAAACAAATTAATGCCGGTCTATAAGATGGTTGATACGTGCGCTGCAGAGTTTGAATCCGAAACTCCTTATTTCTACGGCACGTATGAAGATGAAAACGAATCAGTGAAAACAGACAAAGAATCGGTCATCGTACTTGGCTCGGGCCCGATCCGCATCGGCCAAGGAGTGGAATTCGACTACGCAACCGTGCATTCGGTCTGGGCAATCAAAGAAGCAGGATACGAAGCGATCATCGTCAACAACAATCCGGAAACCGTCTCAACGGATTTCTCGATATCAGACAAGTTGTATTTCGAGCCTTTGACAATCGAAGATGTCATGCACATTGTCGACCTGGAGCAGCCAAAAGGCGTCGTCGTCCAATTCGGTGGACAGACAGCTATCAACCTGGCTGAGAAATTGGAACAGAACGGCGTCAAAATTCTGGGGACTTCCCTGGAAGATACGGACCGGGCTGAAAACCGCAACAAATTCGAAGCGGCACTGCACGAGATCGGCATTCCACAACCCTTAGGGAAAACGGCTGTCAACGCAGAAGAAGCGATCATCATCGCAGCTGATATCGGCTATCCGGTATTGGTCCGCCCTTCTTACGTACTCGGTGGGCGCGCAATGGAAATCGTCTACAATGAAGATGATCTGAAACATTATATGGAACATGCAGTAGAAGCGAGTCCGGAGCATCCGGTGCTGGTCGACCGCTACCTGACAGGCATTGAAATCGAAGTGGATGCCATTTCGGACGGGGAAAATGTGCTGATTCCGGGCATCATGGAGCATATAGAGCGCGCAGGCGTCCATTCGGGGGATTCGATTGCGGTCTATCCGACGCAGAACATTTCGACCGAATTATTGGATACGCTGGTCGATTACACGACGCGCCTGGCAAAAGGGCTGAACATCATCGGTTTGCTGAATATCCAGTACGTCATTTCCAAAGGTGAAGTTTACGTGATTGAAGTTAATCCGCGCTCAAGCCGGACCGTGCCATTCATGAGCAAAATCACATCTATCCCGATGGCCAATATCGCAACAAAAGCGATTTTGGGCCAAAGCATCGTCGAGCAGGGCTTTACACCAGGCCTTGCACCAATTTCAAAAGGCGTCTTCGTCAAAGTGCCGGTCTTCTCATTCGCGAAGCTTCGCCGTGTCGACATCACGCTCGGGCCGGAAATGAAATCCACCGGAGAAGTCATGGGCAAAGACACTACGCTTGAAAAGGCTTTGTATAAAGGCCTCGCAGCAGCTGGTATGGAAGTCAAAGATCACGGTACTGTGCTGTTGACGGTAGCGGATAAAGATAAAGAAGAAGCAGTTGGTTTAGCGAAACGCTTTAAAGCGATCGGCTATCAGATCATGGCGACCGGCGGAACAGCCAAAGCCTTCGAAGAAGCAGGCATTGTCGTTGCACCGGTCGGCAAAATCGGTTCGGAAGGCAAAACCCTGCTGGATGTCATCCAAAACGGCGATACGCAACTCGTCATCAATACCTTGACGAGAGGCAAGCAGCCGCAGCGGGACGGTTTCCGCATTCGCCGCGAATCTGTCGAAAACGGCATTCCTTGCCTGACTTCACTGGATACGGCAGAAGCGATGCTGCGCGTCATCGAATCAATGACCTTCTCAGCGGAGGAAATGGGGGCTGGCGTATGATTAAACAAGAACGCATGCAAGTCATCAAACAGCAGGAAATCGCCAAGCAGATCTTTGAACTGACGGTACAAGGCGGACTGGCCGATGAAATGTCGGAGCCGGGGCAATTTGTCCATATCCGTGTGGCAGACAGCTTTGAGCCGTTGCTGCGCCGTCCAATCTCCGTAGCATCCATTGACTTGGAAGCTTCTCAATTCACGATGATCTACCGGGCAGAAGGCCGGGGAACAGGGCTGCTTTCAGAAAAGAAGCCAGGCGACACGCTGGATGTTCTTGGGCCGCTCGGCCATGGCTTTCCGGTTGAAGAGGCACAGAAAAAAGCCTATTTGATCGGTGGAGGGATCGGTGTGCCGCCGCTGTATGAACTTGCAAAGCAATTGAACGCACGCGGCATTGAAACCGTCCATATCTTAGGATTTGAAAGCAAGCAGGCGGTCTTTTATGAAGAGAAGTTCCGGGCACTCGGCGACACGCACATCGCCACAGTCGACGGTTCCCATGGCACGCAGGGCTTCGTAACGCATATCCTCAACGAACTGCCGAGTGATTTCGATACGTATTACAGCTGTGGACCGACGGCGATGCTTGAAGCGGTGCAATGGGCTTATCCACAGAAAAAAGGCTTTCTGTCCTATGAACAGCGGATGGGCTGCGGCATCGGGGCATGCTTTGCATGTGTCTGCCGGACAACGAAAAGCGAAACGGATTACATCAAGGTATGTTCAGATGGACCGGTATTTCCAGCAGGAGTGGTGATTTCATGACAGACTTAACAGTTAAACTTCCAGGACTCAAGTTAAAGAATCCAATCATGCCGGCATCCGGCTGCTTCGGTTTCGGCAAAGAATATGCGCAGCTGTACGACCTGTCGCAGCTCGGCGCCATCATGATCAAAGCGACGACGGTTGAAACGCGGCTCGGCAACCCGACGCCGCGCGTAGCAGAAACGGCATCCGGTATGTTGAACGCCATCGGCCTGCAGAACCCAGGCCTTGAAAAAGTGGCGGGGCAGGAATTGCCTTGGCTCGAGAAATACGACGTGCCGATCATCGCCAATGTGGCGGGCACAACGACCGAAGATTATGTGGAAGTTGCGAAAGCCATTTCGCAGGCTCCGAATGTCCATGCACTGGAAATCAACATTTCCTGTCCGAACGTTAAGCTCGGGGGCATCACCTTCGGAACAGATCCCGACGTTGCCCGCGAGTTGACACGGGCGGTGAAGGAAGTTTCGTCAGTGCCTGTCTATATCAAATTGTCGCCGAATGTCACGGACATCGTTTCAATCGCCAAGGCGGTCGAGGAAGGCGGAGCGGACGGCATCACCATGATCAATACACTGCTTGGCATGCGGATGGACACCAAAACCGGACGCCCGGTCATCGCCAACATTACAGGCGGCCTGTCGGGTCCCGCCATCAAGCCGGTAGCCTTGCGGATGGTCTACGAAGTCAGCCAGCACACCAAATTGCCGATTATCGGCATGGGCGGCGTCACCAATGTAGACGATGTCATCGACTTCCTGTCGGCAGGCGCCAGCGCCGTGGCAGTCGGAACAGCCAATTTCGTCAATCCTTTTGTCTGTCCCGAAATCATCGGCCAACTGCCGGAACGCTTGCATGAACTTGGATTTGATTCAGTTGAAGAACTTGTCGGAAGGAGCCATCGTCTGTGAATAAACCCATTATCGCATTGGATTTTGCATCAAAGGAACAAGTAGAGGAATTTCTGGGACAGTTTTCTGAGCCGCTTTTCGTGAAGGTGGGCATGGAGCTTTATTTCCAGGAAGGGCCGGAACTGGTCCGTTCCATTAAGTCGCAGGGACATGAAATTTTTCTGGATCTGAAACTGCACGATATCCCGAATACGGTCGAATCCGCTATGCGCGGCTTGTCCAAACTGGGTGTGGATATGGTCAACGTCCATGCTGCAGGAGGGCTGGAAATGATGAAAGCGGCTAAACGCGGGTTAGCGGGCAGCGATACGAAACTCATCGCTGTAACGCAATTAACTTCAACGGGCGAAGACGAAATGCATGAAGATCAGCTCGTTTATGTCAGCCTTGAAGAATCGGTGCTGCATTACGCGAAGCGGGCCATGCAGGCAGGTTTGGACGGCGTGGTCTGTTCAGTGCTTGAAGCTGAGGCTATAACGAAAGTCTGCGGACCGGACTTCCTATGTGTTACGCCCGGCATACGTCCAGCAGAAGTTTCAGCTGATGATCAGAAACGGGTGGCAACGCCTGCAGAAGCTCGTGTAAAAGGCGCCAGCCATATTGTCGTAGGACGAGCCATTACGAAGTCTGCAACCCCATCAGAGAGCTATGACCAGATTTCAGCAGAATGGAGTGGACAATCTTGAAAAATGAAATTGCGAACCATTTATTATCCATCGGAGCGGTGGAGCTGCGCCCGCAGGATCCATTTACTTGGGCTTCCGGTGTCAAATCGCCGATCTACTGCGATAATCGCCTGACGATGTCTTATCCGGCTGTACGTAGAGATATTGCCGCTGGATTAGCGGAAACAATCAAAGAATCCTATCCTGAATGCCAGGTGGTTGCTGGAACGGCGACAGCAGGTATTCCTCATGCTGCATGGGTCAGCGATCTGCTTGAATTGCCGATGGTCTATGTCCGTTCCAAAGCGAAAGAGCATGGCCAGACGAATATGATCGAAGGCAAAGTTGAGCCGGGCAAAAAAGTGGTGGTCGTGGAAGACCTGATCTCTAAAGGCGGCTCGGTGCTGCAAGCGGCACAGGCACTCGAAGCAGCAGGCTTTGAAGTGCTGGGCATTGTAGCGATCTTCACCTATGATTTGCCGCAGTCGATTAATGCGATTGCGGAAGCAGGGTACACTTTCCATACACTGACGGATTTTCCGGCACTTGTTGAACAGGCACTAAGTACAGGCGCGATCCGTGAAGAAGATATGCCGATGCTCGCTGATTGGCATGAAAAATTGAAAACAGGAACTTTGTAAGCCGGCCACTTGGTCGGTTTTTTATTTTGAAGTCTTGTATTCTCTGTAACTATTGACAGAAGAGGTGGAGTCGAATACAATAAAATCAACTAATTGGTTATACAAGGTAGTTATTTTTTTAGATAGCTATCTTGTATCGCCAAGTACCATGAGGAGGAATAGGCATGGCTCTCAGAAGCCAATTGCTGAAAGGGGTTTTGGATGCTTGCGTTATGGCGGTAGTGGAAGAGCAGCCAGTCTATGGCTATGAACTGTCGCAGAAACTGCAGGGGATCGGTCTGCCGGACATCAGTGACGGCACTATTTACCCGGTGTTGCTGAGACTGCAGAAAAACGGCTTTATCCGCGGGGAAATGAGGCCTTCTGCATCAGGGCCAAACCGAAAATATTATTTTTTAACCGATGAGGGAAAGGCGGAGCTGGATCAAATTTCTGCTGAATGGCTGGAAATTGCCAAACCGGTCAGCCAATTACTGAAAAGGGGTGGAGAAGATGAGGAAAACAGCTGAATTGATCGAGGAGAACAATGAGAAAAGAGGATTGCTGAACCATGACAATGAAAAAGTATACGAAGATATACTTTTGTATTTAAGGACCGATCTTCGAATCGATGAACATGCTGGAGAAGAGATACTTATGGACCTCTTGGACCATTTGGTGGAGGCGCAGGAAGATGGCAAGTCAGCAAAAGAGTTGTTTGGGGAGTCTCCTCAGAAATACGCAGATGAACTGATTGAAAATTTGCCGAGCCAAAACCGACGAAATGTTTTATGGTTCAGCGCTTCACAGATCATCGGTTTAACGGGCTGGTTTGCGGCCACCTTTGGAGTCATTAGCCTGATTGTCTCGTTTTTTCGGCCGGTGGATAACAGCATTGCGCTCGGCAACTTGCTGCTCATGCTGCTGTCGGTGATACTGGTGGCAGTCATCGGCGTTATGGTCATTTTTAAAATTGTCCGTTCATCTGTATTTCAAAAGGATAAAAAGAAATGGCAAGCTTATGTGAAAGCTGGGTTATATGGTGCCGGAGCTTTTGCCTGTGTTGCTTTGATAGCTTGGCTGTTCGATGATTTCGGCCCAGTCGTCAAATTGGAATGGTGGATTTTCCTTCTCACCGGTTTGGTTTTTCTGGCAGTAAGCAAACTAATGTATAAGCGGACAGAATAGGATCTTCTAAAGAGAAACTGAAATTTTTATGCTCGTCCTGTATGATGAAATTAACAGCACGAATGACAGAGAGGGGATTTGGATGATGAGTATGGCACAACAGAAATTAAACAGCTTGATCGAAAAATATCCATTGTTGAAGAACATCATTAATTTGAATCCGGTAGTCTGGCTGAATCCGAATCTTCGAAAGATGGCTGACATGTCCGGCCTGCCAGTCGGTCTGGAAGATATGGAGCATGCAGAACAGCTATGGCAGCGGTTTGCACCTTATCTGGCAGCTGAATTTCCGGATACGGCCTCAGAAAAAGGCATTGTCGAATCGCCGCTGCGCGAAATTCCTAACATGAAAGAGCAGCTCAGCGCCAACTATTGCAGAAATCTGCCGGGCAGGCTTTTTTTGAAATGCGACAACGAATTGCCGATTGCAGGATCCATTAAAGCTCGCGGCGGCGTCTATGAAGTGCTGCATCATGCGGAAAAGTTGGCTATGGAAGCGAACTTACTGACAAAAGAGCAGTCTTACGAACAATTTTCATCCGTACGGTTTAAAGAATTTTTCAGCGGTTACTCTATTGGTGTTGGGTCCACGGGAAATCTGGGCCTCAGTATCGGCATCATCAGCGCCAAGCTTGGGTTTCAAGTATCCGTTTATATGTCCGCGGACGCCAAGCAATGGAAAAAAGATCTGTTGCGTGATAAAGGGGCGGAAGTGGTCGAATTCGAAGGGGATTTCAGCGAAGCCATTTTGGCAGGGCGCAAAGAAACACTCGCCAAGCCGGATGCTTATTTCGTGGACGATGAAAAGTCTAAGCACTTGTTTCTAGGCTATAGTGTTGCTGCGTTCCGCCTCAAACAGCAATTGGAGAATGCAAATATCCAAGTGGATGCCAATCATCCGCTCTTTGTCTACCTGCCGTGCGGAGTGGGCGGAGCTCCCGGAGGCATTGCGTTCGGTCTACGGCAGGTCTTTGGTGACGCAGTCCATTGCTTTTTCGTGGAGCCGACCCATTCGCCTGCAGTGCTGATCGGTTTGATGACCGGCGAAAAAGACAAGGTCAGCGTCCAGGATTTCGGCATCGACAATGTCACGGAAGGGGATGGACTGGCGGTCGGCAGGCCTTCGAGCTTCGCCTCGGGCATCAGCGAAAAAACCGTCAGCGGCATCTACACTGTGGAGGATCAGGAGCTGTTTAAATTATTGGCGCTGCTGGCGGACAGTGAAGGCATCTTCGTTGAGCCATCTGCTACTGCGGGATTGCTGGGTCCGTTGAAAATACAGGCGACAGATTACGCCGAAACGAATCAAATCCGCATGTCGGCCGTTAATCACGTCGTCTGGTCAACCGGTGGTGCTTTAGTGCCGAAAGAAGAAATGGATGGATTTTATCAACGCGGAAAAACTTATTTGAGAGGTGCTGAGTAAATGGATTTGTCATGGATCATGATTATACTTGGAGCCGTTCTGGTATTTGGCTACATCGTTTATAATGCTACGGAACAGCGGATAAAAGCATTGGAAACCAGAATCAAGCATGTGGAGAAACTTCTCCAAGACGCTACGCAAGGCCAAAAAATAGCAGAGCCTAATCTCAATGAAGAACTTCGGGAACTTCTGCAAAAAGGGAAAATGGTCGAAGCCGTCAAACGTACGAGACAAGAATTCGGTTGGTCTTTGCTGGAAGCAAAACAATATGTGGATGAATTGAAGACCGGCAACTGATGCAGCGATGTGTAGATTGCCAAACGCCTTTTACCTGGAAGCAAATCAACAAATCAGTATGGCTTGCCTACAAACCCATCACCTGTCCCAATTGCGGTATGCTTCATAAAGTCCAGTTTTTATCGCGCATTCTCGCTTCAATCATGATGGTGGGACCACTTTTTGTATTAAACTTTATTGCTCCTTTTGCAGGCACGTGGAGCTTCATCATCAGTGTGCTGCTTGTCTTGCCTGCAGTTTATTGTTGCTGCCGTCGATAATGCGGTACCGGCTTGCCTGAAAGATCCTCATTGTGGGGATCTTTTTTATTTTGCAGGATATTTGAATCTGGTGGCGAATAATGGTAATAACAAAATCAAAGGAAAGGAGGGAGAAAACATGAGTGTCCAATCCAGCCACATTTTCGTCAATTTGCCGGTGAAGAATCTGGAGCGGTCCAAAGCTTTTTTTGAAGAAATTGGATTTGGTTTTGATGAACAGATGACAGATGAAAAAGGCGCATGCATGATTATCGGACCTTCGATTTACGGGATGCTGCTGACCGAAGAATTTTTCAAGAGTTTCTCAAAAAGAGAAATTGCCGATACCGCAAGCAGCGCGGAAGTGATCACGGCCATTTCGGCAAGCAGCAAAGAAGAAGTGGATCGACTGGTTGACGCTGCGTTCAAAGCAGGTGCTCAACAAGCAAGTGAGAAAATGGATGATGAATTTATGTACCTCAAGAGTTTCAAGGATTTGGACGGCCATATGTGGGAGGTTATTTATATGGCAGAAGAAGCAACGGGATGAACACAAAAAGGCATCCAGGAGATTTTGTCCCGGATGCCTTTTTCTTTATAGATAATCAGCGTAACGTTTTTCAAGATAGTTCTGCAGAATGGTCATCACAGAACAGATGGCCCAGTAGATCAATGCCACCAGGATCAGCATAGTCAACAGATCATATTCACGGGCACCGACAATCCGTGCCTTTTGGAAAATCTCCGGAACGGTGATCATGGCAGCCAAAGAAGAGGCTTTGATCAGGTCCAGGTAGACATTCGATAAAGGAGGCACTGCAATCCGCACAGATTGCGGAAGGATGATGCGGCGCATGGTTTGCCAATAGGTCAATCCCAGCGCAGTTGAAGATTCCCATTGGCCTTTATCCACCGATGCCAGCGAAGAACGGAACACTTCGGCAATATAAGCTGCACTATTGATGGTGAAGCCGATCAAAGCCGCCTGCACAGCTGTAAATTCAATGCCGATAACCGGCAAGGCGAAATACAGCAAGAACAGGATGACCAGTATTGGAACACCACGCATAAAGGAAATATACAGGCGTGCGGGAAATTGCAGAATCTGCAACCGGGAAGTGCGGGCAAGGGAAAGGAAAAAGCCGATGATGATCCCGATGATCATACTGACCATCGATATCAGCAAAGTATAACCAATGCCTTCCAATACGTACGGCAGAGATTCGATAGCTAAGGCAGGGTCAAAAAGCAATCCCCATTCAATGTCATTCATCAGACAACCTCCTGCTTAATTTTCTTCAATATCCGGTTTGACCGAGACATCTGCACCGCCGAAAAATTCTTCTGAGATTTCTGTGATGGTGCCGTCTGCAAGCATTTCTTCCAAGGCTTTATTGACATTTTCAGCAAGCTCGGTGTTGTCTTTGTTCATGACAAGGCCGACCTCGGACGGTGCATATTTGATATCCGGATGAATGGTGATATTCAGCTCAGGAAAAGCTGCAACGCCGAATGTCGATAAATAATAGTCATTCAAGATGACATCCGTGCGGCCGATTGACACATCGCGCAAGTACACTTCATTCGTGGCATTGTCATAGGTCACTTCCTCAGCGCCGTAATCGCGTGCAATTTCCATATAGATCGATGTAGAAGCTCCGGCCGCTTTCTTGCCTTCTAATTCTTCAAGGCTGGCAATGCCGGATAAATCGTCTTTTCGAACAACCGCGGTGCCGTAAGAATGCTTGATCGGCGTTGAAAAGATGAACTCTTCTGCACGATCTTCAGTGATTTCAATATCATTGGCGGCCATATCGATCTGGCCGGTATTGACACTTGTCAGCATTTCGTCAAATCCAAGCTCCGTAAAATCGATATCAAGCTCCAGGCGTTCGCCGAGCTCCCGTACCACTTCAACTTCGAAGCCTGTCAATTCATCGGAATCGGCGTCACGGAAAGAAGTGGCGAGCAAGGTTCCGGAAGTGGCGACAGTCATTGATCCCTGCTCCTGGATTTCATCCCAAGCAGTTTTCGTTTCCTCAGGTGCGCTTTCTTCGCTGCCGCATCCTGCGAGCAGCAAGGTTGCAACGGCACCAGTGGCCAAAAGCATCTTGTGTTTTGTAGCATATGTATACACGTGTAAAGCCCCCTTATAGTTAAGTCCTTTAAGAACATAGCATTTACCACTGGGGAGAGCAATGGGTTGAGCCTAACTTATGAGAAAACTCTTTTAGTTTTTAATATAATTATTATGTAAACAAATAAATCTTTTATGTTAAGAGCGCAAAAAGGCTGTCGCCAAAAGTCATTTTTCATGACCTTTTGGGACAGCCCTTTTAGCTACCGCTATTTCTTCAATTTAATCACAAGTTCTTCGTCCGGTGTGACAAATACCGTTTTCTGTTCGAAATAAATGACAAATCCAGGTTTCGAGCCGTTCGGTTTTTTGACCTGGCGCACTTCCGTGTAGTCGACAGGAACGGAAGACGACTCACGCGCTTTACTGAAGTAAGCGGCGATGGTAGCGGCTTCCAGAATCGTCGTCTCATCCGGGTTGCTGTCGTGGATGATGACGTGTGAACCGGGAATATCTTTGGTGTGCAGCCATGTATCGGATTTAGAAGCTACCTTGAACGTCACATAATCGTTTTGCTTGTTGTTTTTGCCGACAGAAATCGGTGTGCCCGTAGAAGACACATAAGGTTCGACAGAAGGTTTTGTCGGCTTTTTCTTTTTCTTCGACTTTTGGGCTTTCATAAAACCTTGCTCAGCGAGCTCTTCACGGATTTCTTCAATATCAGAAATGCCGGCTTGCTGGACCTGCGACATCAAGGTCTCGAAATACTCGATGTCTTCTGTGGTCTTGTCGATCTGTTCCTGGGTTTTGACTACTGCTGTTTTCGCTTTCTGATAGCGCGAATAATAGCGCTGCGAGTTGTCGATCGGTGTTTTCCGTGGATCCAAAGTGATGGTCACTTTTTCATCGTTGTAGTAATTGTCGACTTCAATTTCCTTCATGCCTTTAGTGATGCGGTGAAGATTGGCCATGATCAATTCGCCGTTTAATTGAAGCGTGTCGCGTTTTTCTGCCTGATCTTGTTCTTTCTTCAATTTCTTCAACTTCAGTTTCAGTTTGGAAATTTCATTTTGCAGCCATCTTTCCAGATCACCGGCCTGTTGTTTGACGCGATCGCGTTCCGCCTTGGCATAATACATCCGGTCGAGCAATTCGCCGAGTGATGGAAATTCCAGCCCGCTCTCGCCGATATGGGTCAGGGGAGTGGCAGAGAAGAAGCTTTTGCCGTCATGCTCCACATAATGGCCTGTCGGTTGGGCTTTAAGGAAATCCGCCAGAAAGGCGTTGGCAGTTTCGGATTTGTTATCCGAAGTTTCCAGGCGAAAGGCAAGTTCCCGTGCATTCAATGGAGAAAAGCCGGAAAATTGGCCGACGATTTCTTTCGGATCGGTGCCGGCTAATTCATCGACCCCACTAAACGGGTCTTTTTTCTCCTGGGACGGTGGGAAGACATACGGCTGCCCAGGCAGAATGGTGCGAAATGAATTGACGCTCGGCGGCAAATGCTTCAGGCTGTCGAGAATCATCGTCCGTTCTGCGTCGATCAGGATGACATTCGAATGCCGTCCCATCATCTCGACATGCAGTTCGCGTTCGATGTCATCGCCGATTTCGTTTTTTGCTTTGATCTTCAACATGATCAGACGGTCCATCCCGTATTGGGAAATCTCTGTGATGACGCCGCCTTCGATATGCTTGCGAAGCAACATGCAAAACATGGGTGGTTCTGACGGGTTGACGTTTGCTGCGGCCGTCAAATGAATCCGTGAATAAGACGGGTGGATCGAAATCAACAATTTATGGTTTTTTCCTTGGGCACGTATATGTAGAAGCAGTTCAAGCTGATTGGGCTGATGAACTTTTGAAATCCTGCCGGTGACCAGCTGTTGCAGTTCGCTAGTCATCGATTTTGTGAATAATCCATCAAATGCCATTAAATATCCCTCTTTCAAATCGTTTTGTTCCATCTTATCATTTTCTCGGTGTATTATGATATAATAAGACAGTTAGTTAGAAAACGAAGAATAATGATCAGCTGTGAACGGTGGTGAGGAGTTTGGCGAAAAACGTGAAGTTTATTTCACTTGGCGGAGGCAACGCAGTTTCGGTCAGCCGGATTGTGGCAGTCATTACACCAGATTCTGCACCGGCAAAGCGGCTAATTCAGGAATCGCGCAGCAGAGGATTGCTGGTTGATGCGACCAGCGGGAAAAAAACCAGGTCGATTTTTATTATGGACAGTGACCATGTGGTGATTTCTGCGGTATCTGCAGAGACAGCGCTCTTGCGTTTAGAAGAAAATGATGATGAGGCAAATGAGGGATAAAATGAGAAACCAACGTGGACTGCTGATCGTCCTATCAGGGCCTTCGGGTGTTGGCAAAGGCACGGTACGAAAAGAGCTGTTCTCACAGCCGGATACAAATTACGAATACTCCATCTCGATGACGACAAGAGCGCCACGGGAAGGGGAAGTTGATGAAGTCGATTACTTTTTCAAGACACGGACTGAGTTTGAAGAATTGATCGAACAGGATCAACTGCTTGAATACGCGGAATTCGTCGGGAATTATTACGGTACACCGCTTGAGTATGTCAACAAGATGCGGGATGCGGGCCGTGATGTATTTCTGGAAATCGAAGTGCAGGGGGCAGCTCAAGTCCGTTCGAAAGTTCCTGATGGCTTGTTCATCTTTTTAGCGCCACCGAGTTTATCGGAGCTGGAAGAACGGCTGGTGGGCCGCGGCACGGAATCGGATGAAGTCATCGCTTCCCGGCTGTTGGCTGCCCGCCAGGAATTGGAAATGATGAATTTATACGATTATGTTGTAGAAAACGATGAAGTTGAAAATGCCTGTGACCGAATCAATGCCATCATCATTGCAGAACATTGCAAGCGTGAACGTGTTGAAAAACGATATTTTGATATGCTAAAGGAGAATGTCTGATGTTATACCCATCCGTTGATAAACTGAAAAGCCGAATTGATTCAAAATACTCGCTGGTGGCGCTTGCTTCTAAACGCGCGCGCCAACTGCACGAACACGGTGATGAAAAACTGGACTCATATACTTCAACAAAATCGGTCGGAAAAGCACTGGAAGAAGTGGCTGCCGGCGTGTTAACGCAGGAAAAACAAGATGAATTTGCAGTATACGAAGACGAAATTTAACCATTAATCGCAACAGACGACTCCCAGAGCAAACTTGTTCTTTGGGAGTTTGTTGTTTAGAAAGGGTGTTTGGATTGTTGGAGAATCGTAAAATCCTATTGTGTGTCAGTGGAGGAATTGCTGTCTATAAGGCTGTTGCACTTGTCAGCAAGTTGTCGCAGGCCGGCGCTTCCGTAAAAGTGATCATGACCCGTTCGGCGCAGCAATTTGTGCAGCCGTTGACGTTTCAGGTCATGTCCAGAAACGATGTCTACACAGATACATTTGATGAAAAGGATTCTTCTGTCATCGCACATATCGATCTCGCGGATTGGGCAGACCTGATCATCGTAGCTCCGGGGACCGCCAATGTCATCGGCAAATTAGCAAACGGCATCGGTGATGATATGGTCACAACAACGTTACTGGCAGCAACAGCCCCTATTTGGATTGCTCCGGCGATGAATGTCCATATGTATGACCATCCTGCGGTGAAGCGCAATATCCAGCAGCTTCATGAAGACGGGATCCGCTTTATCGAGCCATCCGAAGGCTTTTTGGCCTGTGGATATGTCGGCAAAGGCCGCTTGGAAGAACCGGAAAAAATTACGGAGCTGGTCAAAGGGTTTTTTACGCGTGAACATAAATTGGCAGGCAAAAAAGTGATTGTGACGGCAGGACCGACACGCGAGCGAATCGATCCAGTCCGGTTCCTGACGAATTTCTCAAGCGGCAAAATGGGTTATGCCATGGCCGGTGCAGCAGCGGAAATGGGTGCAGAAACCATTTTGATCAGCGGACCGGTTTCATTGCCGGTACCGAGCGGCGTCACCCGGATACTGGTGGAAAGTGCAGAAGACATGCTTCAGGCAGTCGAAGCCCAATTTGATACGGCAAGTTACGTCATTAAAACTGCGGCAGTAGCCGATTACAGGCCCATAACGGTTGCCGAGCAGAAAATGAAGAAACAGGAAGGCGGTTCGACCATCGTTCTCGAACGGACAGTCGACATTCTTCAGCATCTTGGCCAACACAAGAAAAATCAGGTGTTGATCGGTTTTGCGGCTGAAACCAACGACGTCGGACAATACGCCAAAGATAAATTGGAACGGAAAAACGCAGATTACATCATCGCCAATGATGTAACAGAAGCACAGGCAGGATTTGAATCGGATACAAACCGGGTGACGGTCTACGGCAAAAACGGCTTTGAACAAGCTTTTGAACTGATGTCCAAACAACAACTGGCGCGCGAATTGCTTGAAATGATCACGGATAAGGAAGAGCCGCATGATAGCTGAAGTCATTGTGGACGTCGCCGCACATCCGATTGACCGCCCTTTTGATTATGCCATTCCGAAAGAAGTGGAAGTGCTGGCAGAGCCGGGAATGCGTGTAAAAGTGCCGTTTGGCAACCGCAAAGTGCTTGGGTTCATCACCAAGATCAAGCCGTTCTCAGAGTTTGATCCGAAACGCCTGAAACCGATCCATGAACTGATGGACGTTGTGCCAGTATTAAATGAAGAGTTATTGAAAATGGCACAATGGATGAAAGAACAGACCGTGTGCTTTGAAATTGACGCGCTGCAGGTCATGGTGCCGGCAGCATTGCGTGCAAAATACGAAAAACGCTTTGTGCTGAACGCACCGCTTGAAGAGATCGCTGCTCCCTTGCGTCCATATTTTGAAAAACGGTCCTTTATCCGGTTGCAGGATGCAGTGGATGTCTATGGCTTGTTGAAGCAGGAAATGGAAAAAGGCACGATCCTTGCTGATACGGATATCCAGCAGCAGACCGCTGTGAAAAAAGTCCGGATGATCCATATCGCTGACAGCACCGAACAGCTGGAAGCCATTGAAATTC
Source organism: Planococcus sp. SE5232 (assembly GCF_050686535.1). Taxonomy (NCBI): domain Bacteria; kingdom Bacillati; phylum Bacillota; class Bacilli; order Caryophanales; family Caryophanaceae; genus Planococcus; species Planococcus sp. SE5232. Next base: position 1,434,355 of record NZ_JBOGCP010000001.1, read on the forward strand.
GAGCCAACGCCAAGCAGCAGCTCAAGCTGATGGAATTTTTCCTGAAAAATGCAGGCCGTTCGATCGAATCTTCGCAACTTCAGAAAGAAGCAGCCGTGTCATTGCCGACGATCTACAGTTTAGTGGAAAAAGGAGCGGCACAGATTTCCAATATGGAATCCTACCGGGATCCGCAATTGCAGACAGTGATTGAGCAAAAGTCCTCACTCCAACTGACAGGAGCGCAGCAAATTGCTTTTGATTCGATTGAAAACGCGCTGAATACACCGAAAACGTTCCTATTGCATGGCATCACAGGGAGCGGGAAAACGGAAATCTACCTGCAGACGATCGATCAGGTGCTGAAGCAGGGCAAAGAAGCGATCATGCTGGTGCCGGAAATTTCATTGACGCCCCAAATGACGATTCGCTTTAAAGAGCGTTTTGGCGATCAGGTGGCGGTTCTCCACAGCGGATTGTCGGCTGGCGAAAAATACGATGAATGGCGAAAAATCCAACGCGCAGAAGTGAAAGTTGTTGTCGGGGCCCGTTCAGCCATTTTTGCGCCGTTTCAGAACCTGGGTTTGATCATCCTCGATGAAGAGCATGAATCGAGCTATAAGCAGGACGATTCTCCTCGCTATCACGCCCGCGACATGGCCATTTGGCGCAGTGAGCACCATAATTGCCCGGTTATTCTGGGCAGCGCGACACCTTCGCTGGAGTCATATGCACGTGCACAAAAAGGCGTCTATGAATTGTTGGTGCTGGAAAAACGGGCAAAAAATCAGCCTTTGCCAGAGGTCCATATTGTCGATATGCGGGAAGAGCTGCGCACCGGCAACCGGTCCATGTTTTCGCTGCAATTGGCGGACGCTATCCGAGACCGTTTGGAGAAAAAGCAGCAAACCGTGCTGTTCCTCAATAAACGGGGCTATTCGTCGTTTGTGCTATGCCGTGATTGCGGAACTGTCATGCAATGTCCGAACTGTGATATTTCCCTGACGTACCACCGGTCGAGCGAAACCATGAAATGCCATTATTGCGGCTATGATGAACGCGTACCGAAAACCTGTCCGGAATGTGAAAGTGAGCATATCCGGTTTTTCGGAACCGGTACACAGAAGGTCGAGGAAGAGCTGGCAAAAGTGGTGCCGGAAGCACGGGTTCTTCGGATGGATGTCGACACGACCCGCAATAAAGGGGCCCATGAGAAAATCCTTTCCGCTTTCGGCGATGGCAAAGCAGATATCCTGCTGGGCACTCAAATGATCGCAAAAGGACTGGATTTTCCGAACATCACTTTAGTTGGCGTGCTGTCGGCAGATACGACCCTGCATTTGCCCGATTTCCGCGCGGCGGAAAAAACCTATCAGCTGCTGACACAGGTCAGCGGCCGTGCCGGAAGGGATATTCTTCCCGGCACAGTTTTTGTCCAGTCGTACACACCGGAACATTACGCCATTACGTTGGCAAAAGACCAATTGTATGAACCTTTCTATGAACAGGAAATGGCCATGCGCAGAGCAAGCGGCTACCCGCCGTATTATTACGTGGTCAACATCCAGTTTACCCATGAAGATTTGATGACAGTAGCGGAATATGCGGATCAAACGGTCCGGTACCTGAAGAACCAGTTGTCTCCAAACACCTTGATCATCGGGCCTTCGGCCTCGCTGATTGCCCGTGTCAACAATAGATATCGCTATCAATGTTTGATAAAATACAAAAAAGAACCGAAACTGACCGATACGATGCAGCAATTGATTAAAATCCATCGGACGGAATGGCTGAAAAAAGGAGCCACGCTGTCGATCGATATGAATCCGACATCGGTCATGTAACAGAAAAGAGGAAATGAATATGTCAATTCGAATGGTAGTAAAGCACCCGAACGAAGTATTAGAGACGAAATGTCAGCCTGTCACGACTTTTGATAAGAACTTAGCGGTTCTTTTGGACGATATGCATGAAACGATGATTGAATCGGATGGCGTCGGCATTGCCGCACCTCAAGTGGGGGTGGCAGTCCGTGCCGCTATCGTGGATTTCCGTGAAGGCCAGGAGCCGATTGAAATGATCAATCCGGAATTGGTGCTGTTTGAAGGAGCGGAAACGGATATTGAAGGCTGCTTGAGCTTCCCTGGAATATTCGGCGAAGTAGAACGCTATGACCACATCAAAATCAAAGCGCAGGAGCGCGACGGTTCTTGGTACGAGCTGGAAGCGGAAGGCTACGAAGCCCGCGCGATCCAGCATGAAATGGATCATTTGGATGGCATCCTGTTCACCAGCAAAATCACTAAATACGTCACGCAGGAAGAATTAGATGAAATGATCCGCCAGCAGGAAGAAGAGGAGGAACAGGTTTGACCAAAATCATATTCATGGGAACACCTGCCTTTTCGGCACCGATTCTGCGTATGCTGGTCGAGGAAGGCTACGAAGTCGTTTCAGTCGTAACGCAGCCGGACCGGCCTGTCGGACGCAAAAAAGTGATGACGGCGACACCGGTGAAAGAAGAGGCGATGCGTCTCGGATTGCCGGTGTACCAGCCGGAAAAACTGAAAAATCCGGAAGAGCTTCAGCACGTCCTCGATCTGGATGCGGATTTGATTGTCACAGCAGCTTTTGGACAGATTTTGCCGAGCGAGTTGCTGGAAGCGCCCAAACTGGGTGCGATCAATGTCCACGCATCGCTGCTTCCGGCATACCGCGGAGGCGCACCGATCCATCAGGCCATCATGGATGGCCGAAAAGAAACCGGCGTCACCATCATGTATATGGTGGACCGTCTGGATGCGGGAGACATCATAACGCAGGTAACCGTGCCGATCGAAGAGCAGGATCACACCGGCAGCATGTTCGATAAATTGAGCGTTGCGGGGCGTGATCTCCTGAAGGAAACCTTGCCATCGATTATTGCGGGTACGAATAAACGCATTCCCCAGGACGAACAGAAAGTTACCTACGCGCGGAATATTTCACGTGAGCAGGAGCGCATCGACTGGTCGAAATCAGCCGCAGCCATTTACAATCAGGTTCGCGGCCTCCATCCGTGGCCGGTCGCCTATACGACTTTCAACGGCGACAATATGAAGATCTGGTGGACGGAAAAAGATTCGTCAACTGCAAGCGGCCAAGCAGGCCAAGTGGTCGGACTGACTGATGATGCTATATTGGTACAGACCGGCGAAGGCGTTTTGGCCATCACTGAACTGCAGCCATCCGGCAAAAAACGCATGACAGCAAAAGAGTATTTAAAAGGACCTAAAATCCAGGCAGGAGATCTATTCGAATGAAAAACAAAAAACTTCAAGGGAATGTCCGCGACGCCGCATTCTCGATTCTGTGGGCAGTTGAAAACAAACAGGCCTACAGCAACCTATTGCTGCACCAAACTATCGAAAGCTATGGCATTGCCGCAAAAAACAGAGGCTTGCTGACGGAAATCACCTACGGCACGCTGCAGCATCAAATGACACTGGATTACTACCTGGAACCGTATTTGAAAGGGAAAATCGAGCCATGGGTTAAAACCTTGTTGAGATTGTCCCTGTATCAAATCGTCTATCTTGACCGGATTCCGGCACATGCAGTCGTCCATGAAGCGGTGGAAATCGCTAAACGCCGTGGGCATGGCGGCGTCGCTTCTGTCGTCAACGGCGTGCTGCGTTCAGTTCAGCGCAACGGCGTCCGTTCGTTCAATACAATCAGCGACCCATATGAAAAAATTTCCATTGAAACGAGCCATCCGATTTGGATGATCAAACGCTGGGCAGAGCAGTTCGGTCTGGAAAAAACACGTGAAATGGCGTTGGAAAACAACAAGACACCTTCGCAGACCGTGCGGGTCAATACGGCACGGGCAACTGTTGAAGAAGTGATTGAAATGCTCGAGTCCGAAGAGTTGGAAGCGGTGCCGAGTAAATTGATTCCGGAATGTCTGATCGTCACAAATGGACAGCCTGCACGGACGGCGACATTCGAAAAAGGCTTTATCACGATACAGGATGAAAGCTCGATGCTGCCGGCATACGCACTGCAGGTCCAACCCGACATGACGGTGCTTGACATGTGTGCAGCACCGGGAGGGAAAACCACCCATATCGCTGAAAAGATGAACAATAGCGGAACGCTTTATGCGCTTGACCTGCATCAGCATAAAGTGAAACTGATTGATGAAACGGCCGAGCGTTTGGGCCATACGGTCATCGAAACTGTAGTGGGCGACGGCAAACAAAGCGTCGAGCGCTTCGGTGAAGAGAAATTCGACCGCATTCTTGTGGATGCACCTTGCAGTGGATTGGGTGTCATCAAGCGGAAACCCGATATCAAATATACGAAAAAAGAAGAGGATTTTGCGCGTTTGCAAGAAATCCAAATTGAATTGCTGGACCAGGCAGCCCGGTTATTGAAAGAAGATGGCATCCTTGTCTACAGTACCTGCACAGTGGATGCAGTCGAAAACAGAGGCACGGCTGAACGGTTCTTGAAAGAGCATCCTGAAATGGAAAAAATTCAGGCGGCATTGCCGGCAGCTATGGGCATCAAACATACAGGATTTGTCCAAGTATTCCCCCAGGATTATGGAAGCGACGGCTTTTTCATTGCGGCTTTCAAAAAGACCCAAAAGACAGCAACTGCTTAAAGCAGGAAAAGATTAGAATCGGGGTGTCATGAATTGTTTCAGTATGTGGTTGAAAGTGATACAGGCAAAATTCGTGAAGTGAACGAAGACAGCGTAGCCGTACTAAAACGTCCGAACGGACTCATCCTCGCTATAGTGGCCGATGGGATGGGTGGACACAAAGCTGGAGATGTCGCCAGCAAAATGACTGTCGACCAACTGAGCAATTATTTTTTGGAGGACGGGGAAGAGGCATTTTCAACGCTCGATCACAAGAAAAAATGGCTTTCCGACCGTGTACAGATGATTAACCGATCGGTGTATGACCACTCGATGGAGAATCTGGAATGCAAAGGTATGGGAACCACGCTGATTGCTGCATTGATTGAGGGCAATGAAGGCATTTTATGCCATATCGGCGACAGCCGTGCCTACCTCATCAATGAATCGATCGAACAGATTACGCGGGACCATTCCTATGTCAATGTGTTGGTGGACAGCGGGGAAATCAGCCAGGAAGAAGCCGAAGAACATCCGAAGAAAAACTGGATCGTCCGGGCGCTTGGCACTGAAGCCGAGATTGAAAGGGAAATGATCGATTTCTCCTTTGGCAAAGCTGCGTACCTCTTGATTTGTTCAGATGGCTTAAGCAATAAGATTTCGAAAGAAGAACTTGCCTCCATCGTCCGATCTGCAGTTCCTTTGTCCCAAAAAGGGCAGGAGCTGGTAACCTTGGCCAATGATCTTGGAGGAGAAGATAATATTTCATTGATTCTTCTGTCCTCTGTGGATGAGGAGGTATAAACATGCTGATCGGCAAAAGCATCAATGGCCGCTATAAGATCAAGGAGTTGATCGGCGGCGGCGGAATGTCCAATGTGTATTTGGCACATGATATGATTTTGGATCGGGACATCGCCATCAAAATACTCCGTTATGATTTTTCTAATGAAGAAGAGCTGCGGAGGCGTTTCCAAAGAGAGGCCCTGTCCACCACCAGCTTGGCGCATCCGAACATCGTCAATATTTTTGATGTGGGCGAAGACGGTTCAGTGCATTACTTGGTGATGGAATATGTTCCAGGAAAAACCTTGAAGGATTACATAATCGACCATTCACCGGTTTCCCCTGAACGGGCAGTCGAGATTATGAAGCAATTGGCATCGGCATTGGCACATGCCCACCATAACCAGATTGTCCACCGGGACATCAAGCCGCAGAACATTCTGATGGATGCGGAAGGCAATGTGAAAATTTCCGATTTTGGTATTGCGATGGCTTTAAGTGCAACATCCTATACCCAGACAAATTCTGTGCTGGGAACTGTCCATTATTTATCGCCAGAGCAGGCGCGAGGCGGTACCGCCAATAAAAAATCCGATATCTATTCACTCGGAATCGTCATGTACGAATTGATTACAGGGAAGCTGCCGTTTTCAGGCGAGTCGGCTGTGTCGATTGCCTTGAAGCATCTTCAGACGGAAACCCCTTCTTTGCGGGACACGGTCCCCGACCTGCCGCAAAGCCTTGAAAATGTCGTCTTGAAAGCGACTGCAAAAAATATACAGCATCGTTATCAGTCCGCAGATGAAATGGAAGAAGATCTGGCTACCGTTTTATTGCCGGAACGGCTAAATGAACCAAAATTCACAATCCCTGTCGACCAGGATGAAACGCGGGCGATGCCGGCAATCAAAGATCCAGCGGCTTATACCAGTGTGGCAGATACAAAAACGATGCCGTTGCCGCTGAATGAAGTGAAAAAAGAACAGGCAACCCCTGCGAAAAAGAAGAAAAAGAAATGGCCTTGGATTTTAGGTGTTTTGGCTTTTCTGCTGATTGGCGGATTGGTTCTGGCCATCGCTTTTCCTGGCCTGTTCGAACCGAGGCAAGTCGCTGTACCGGATGTTTCAGAGATGGAGCATAACGAGGCGGTGGAAGAATTGCAGGCAGCCGGCTTTGTAGCCGGAGTGGAGACCGAGGAATATTCGGAAGAAATAGAAGCAAACCACATTATCCGAACGATTCCGGAAGCTGGGAAAATGCGGGATCGTGAAACAGAAGTGCAATTGTTTGTCAGCATGGGGAAAGAAAGAGCGGAAATGGCCGATTTTGTCGGTGATACGCTAGAAGAGGCTACCGAAGCTTTGAAAGATGAAAATTTCGCATCAGTGGAACCTGTAGAAGAGTTTTCTGACGAGCCCGTGGGGACTATTTTAAACCAGGAACCGGCAGCTGGAGAAGAAGTGATCATCAGTGAAACGGATGTGGAATTTATCGTCAGCAAAGGGAAAGACTTGCGCAATGTGGAGGATTTAGCCGGGTTCACAGAAGAAAACCTGAATGAATATGCCCGTTCTTCCGGCTTTAATATCCGCATTGTCTCAGAACAGGCATCGGATGAAGTCGAAGCCGGACGAGTCATGTCCCAGACCCCTGCTGCAGGCGAACAACTGGAAGCCCGCAGCACCATTGAAGTGGTCTTGTCCTCCGGCGAGGCAGAACAGCCGATGAAAACCTATATCCATACAGTGGAGATTCCTTATGAACCGGCTGAACCTGCGGCAGAAGGGGAAGAGCCTGTGGAGCAAACCGTCCAGATTTATATTCAGGACAATACCCAGACCATGGTGGAGCCGTTTGAGGAGTTTACAATAACTGAAGATCAGTCTCATCGCATTGAATTGCAAATAGCCGAAGGTGAAAGTGCCTCTTATCGGATAGTCCGAGATTCGACCGTGATACTCGAAGAGACTTTTGAATACTCGAACGTCGAATAAAAACAGCAGCGAAAGGAATGAAAAGATGCCGAAAGGTCAAATCAGAAAAGCATTGAGCGGATTTTATTATGTATTGGATGAAGATGGCGAACGTTACATTCAATGCCGTGGGCGCGGAGTTTTCCGCAATCGCCAAATCACGCCTTTGGTCGGGGATTACGTCGATTATAAAGCCGATAATGACTTGGAAGGAACAATCCTGCACGTCTATGAACGGAAAAATGAGTTGGTGCGTCCGCCAATTACGAATGTTGATCAGGCAATCCTGGTGTTTTCAGCCAAGCAACCTGATTTTCATCCCTTATTATTGGACCGCTTTTTAACAGCTATCGAATCCAATTCGATTCAACCCATCATTTGTCTGACAAAAATGGATCTCTTGGAAGAGTCGGAGAAAGAAAAAATTCAACACTATATAAAAGATTATGAGAAGATCGGCTACGAAGTGATTCCGACTTTCATTGATGATCCAGCTTTAAAAGACCGTCTGATGCCAGTTCTTGAAGGCAAAATCAGTGTGTTGGCAGGCCAATCCGGAGTCGGCAAGTCGACTTTGCTGAATACCATCTTGCCGTCATTGGAGCTGAAGACGGACGATATCTCCAAAGCGTTGAACCGAGGTAAGCATACGACGCGGCATGTGGAACTGATTGCCGTGAACGATGGCTTATTGGCCGACACGCCAGGCTTCAGTTCGTTTGACTTTGAAACGATGGAGCGGGAAGAACTGTCCGCATGTTTTCCGGAATTCGCTTCACGTTCCAATGCCTGCAAATTCCGTGAATGCCTGCATATGAACGAACCGAAATGCGCCATCAAAGCTGCCGTTGAGGCAAAGGAAATCCCGGATTACCGTTACAAGCATTACCTGAAATTTCTAGAAGAAATCATGAGCCGAAAGCCGAGGTATTCAAATGATTAAAATTGCACCGTCTATTCTAGCAGCAGATTTTGCGAAACTTGGAGAAGAAGTTTTAGAAGTGGAAAAAGCAGGAGCGGATTGGATCCATGTCGATGTCATGGACGGCCATTTCGTACCGAATATTTCATTCGGGCCGATTGTTTTAAATGCGATCCGGCCATTAACCAAATTGCCGATGGATGTCCATCTGATGATTCAAAACCCGGATCAATACATTGAGGAGTTTGCAAAAGCCGGCGCTGACTTCATCACTGTCCATGTAGAGGCCTGCCCTCATTTGCATCGGACCATCCAATTGATCCGGTCGTTTGGTGTCAAGCCGGGTGTCGTCTTGAACCCCCATACGCCGATCGAAACGATTCAGCATGTTCTTGAAGATATCGACTTGGTCCTGTTCATGACCGTTAATCCAGGCTTTGGCGGACAGAAATTCATCCATTCGGTTGTACCGAAAGTCAAACAACTGTCTGACATCATCAAAGAGAAAGGCCTGTCCATCGAAATTGAAATTGACGGCGGCATCAATGAAGAAACTATCATACCGTGTGCAGAAGCGGGAGCGACTGTCTTTGTAGCAGGTTCAGCCATCTACAGTAAAAAAGACCGGACGCAAGCGCTACAGGCAATCAGGAAAGCAGGAGAAGAGGCGATTTCGTGAACGTCATTCTAATCGCAGGAGGTCCGGCAGGTGAACTGCCGGATTTCTCTTTTTTTCCGGAAGCCCTCTATATCGGAATCGATTCCGGGACGCTCGTCCTGTTGGAAAAAGGGATTCATCCAACGGCAGCGGTTGGTGATTTCGACTCGGTGACAGCTGAAGATTATGAGAAGATACTGGCGATCTTTCCTGAAATGGCACGCTCCCCCTCAGAAAAAGAACAATCCGATACAGAGCTGGGGCTTGAGGTGGCAATGTCGCATCAGCCGGAACAGGTCATACTGGCCGGAGTGACAGGCGGGCGGCTGGACCATTACATGAGCGCCTTGCATATTGTGTATCAGTACCAGCAGGAATATCCCGACACCCGTTTTCTCCTGTTGAATAACCAGAACCGCATCCGTTTCCTGAGTCCAGGCACGCATGCCGTTGAAAAGGATCCGCATTACCGCTACGTATCCTTTTATCCTTTTGCTGAAGAAATAAAAGGGTTGACCTTGACTGGATTTAAATACCCTGTCACGAATGAAGCCATTCCTTTCGGCACGACACGCTTTGTCAGCAATGAACTGCTGGGAAGTGGAAGTGTGGCCATCCAGAGCGGCCAATGCCTCATGATGGAAAGTTCAGACGCTCAAAAGCTTCCTTAAAGTAAATAGAAACAGGCAACGAGAAGATAATTCTTTTCGTTGCCTGTTTCTATTTTAGTTGAATCAACATGTGCATGTTCTTCTTTAGGCAACGAAAAAATGCCGGGCTGATTAGATCAGCACCGGCATTATCGATGAGCGATTAAACGCGCTCAACTTTTCCTGATTTCATTGCTCTTGCAGAAACCCATACACGTTTCGGCTTGCCGTCTACAAGGATGCGAACTTTTTGAAGGTTTGCTCCCCATGTACGTTTTGTCGAATTCATTGCGTGCGAACGGGCATTTCCCGCACGAGCTTTACGTCCACTAATTGCACATACTTTAGGCATGTAAGTCCCTCCTCACAAGTGAAGCTGAAAATTATAATAGAATTCCAGTTCGTTTTTCGTTTCACATACTTTAATAATTTACCACAGACATATTGGGTTTGCAACTATATTTGGGGGTGTTTAAAGAAAAAAACCTTTACACCCTCAAACGGCGGCTTTTCTTCTATAAAGGTTTAAGGTAGAATGAAAAGAGTGAAATAGGACTCAAGGAGGAATTTCAATGTCGATTGAATTAAAGAACGAATATGGTCAAATCGATATTTCCAATGATGTAATTGCTCAAATAGCAGGCGGTGCCGCAATTGAATGCTACGGGATTGTAGGCATGGCGACGAAACATCAAATACGCGACGGCCTGACGGATATCCTTCGCAAAGAAAACTTCGCTAAAGGAGTTCTTGTGCGCCAAGAAGGCGAAGATTTGGTGGTAGACATGTATGTCATCATCAGCTATGGCACGAAAATTTCCGAAGTGGCTTATCAAGTCCAGTCCAAAGTAAAATATACGATTAACAAAACATTGGGTATGTCAGTTAAAGCAGTAAACATTTTTGTCCAGGGAGTTCGTGTAACGAACCCGTAGGAGGAGGAAGAAACGGTTATGAAGTCATTAAACGGAGTGAAGTTCGCGGAAATGGTACAGATGGGATCCCATCATCTTTTTCAAAATGCGGATTATGTAGATGCACTAAATGTTTTTCCGGTCCCTGATGGTGATACGGGAACAAATATGAATTTATCAATGACTTCTGGAGCGAAAGAAACAACCGCTCAAGCAGAAGAGCATATCGGCAAGACAGCAAGCGCTCTTTCCAAAGGGCTGTTGATGGGAGCACGCGGAAATTCGGGCGTTATTCTTTCACAGCTATTTAGAGGCTTCGGCAAATACATCGCGTCAGAGCCGGAATTGACAGCGCTTAAGTTTGCAGAAGCTCTTCAGCATGGTGTCGAAACAGCTTATAAAGCAGTCATGAAGCCGGTTGAAGGTACAATTTTGACAGTCGCAAAAGATGCGGCTGCCAAAGGCATGGAAGCGTCAAAAACGGAAGAGGATATCATCGTTTGGTTTGAAGCTGTCGTTACAGAAGCAAAAGCTTCTTTGGAGCGGACGCCAGACCTCTTGCCTGTCCTAAAAGAAGTGGGCGTCGTCGACAGTGGTGGGCAAGGCCTTGTCTATGTTTATGAAGGCTTTCTGGCTTCATTGAAAGGTGAAGAGCTTCCAGAGAAACACGCACATAATTCAATGACGGATCTGGTCAGCGCAGAACACCACAAGAACATCGCCAGTTTTATGGATACGGCCGATATTGAATTCGGTTATTGCACGGAGTTTATGGTGAAGTTCGAAGATGGCAAAAAAGAGTTTAACGAAGCTTTATTCCGTTCTGATTTGAGTGAGTATGGGGATTCGTTGCTGGTCATCGCGGATGACGAGATTGCGAAGATCCATATCCATTCGGAAGAACCAGGAAAAGTGCTTACATATGGCCAGGACTACGGAAGCTTGATCAGCATGAAAATAGAAAATATGCGCCAGCAGCATATCGATATTGTCGGCGAAGACTTCCAAAAAAATGCGCCAAAACAAGAAGCCGTTCACCCTTATGCCGTCGTGACGGTTGCAATGGGCGAAGGAATCGCTGAATTGCTTCGCAGCATCGGCGCATCGTATGTCATCGAAGGCGGACAGACCATGAACCCTTCGACGGAAGATATCGTCAATGCGGTCAAGTCGATTGGTGCGGAACGTGTACTGATTTTGCCGAACAATAAAAACATCATCATGGCTGCAGAACAGGCGGCTGAACTTTTGGATATCGAAGCGGCTGTTGTGCCGACAAAAGATGTGCCCCAAGGCATGTCAGCATTGCTGGCCTTTAATCCTGGCGCATCCGTGGAGGACAATCAAGCTGCCATGGCGAGTGCTTCAAAACACGTGAAGTCAGGTTCAGTGACATTTGCGGTCCGTGATACATCAATCGACGGAGTCGGCATCAAAAAAGATGACTTCATGGGCATTTCCGAAGGCAAGATCGTAGTCTCTGACCGCAGCCTGGAACGGGTAACAGAAGAACTGGCTAAAAAACTGGTGGACAGTGAAGCCGAAATCGTGACGATCCTGTTTGGAGAAGACGTTACAGAGGCGGATGCTGAAAAACTGGGTGAATTCATCGAATCGCTCAACAGCGAAGTTGAAGTCGAAATCCATAACGGCAAGCAGCCTTTGTATCCGTTTATACTTGCTGTAGAATAGTTTTTATGCTCAAATGAATAGTCTGAAATTAAAGTTGAGGCGCATACGAATGTATGCGCTTTTTTATTTTTGTTTAATATGCCGAAATCATGTAAACTATTGGTATACGTAACCGAAAGTGAGGGGTTTGAGCCATGAAGTTCAAATCTGTTTTTGATATAATCGGTCCAGTCATGATCGGACCATCTTCTTCGCATACTGCGGGAGCAGCCCGCATCGGAAGAGTAGCGAGGGATTTATTTGGTAGACAGCCGGAATGGGCAAGAGTACATCTTTATGGTTCATTCGCGGAGACTTATAAAGGGCATAGCACGGATGTCGCCATCATTGGAGGCTTATTAGATTACGATACCTTTGATGAGCGCATCAAAACCTCGTTTGAGGAAGCGCAAAAAGCAGGTATGTCCTATGAATTCATTCCTGAAACGGGACATGTCGACCATCCGAACACAGCGCGCATCGTCATTGGGGACCAAGAATCCGAGATGTCGATGATGGGCATTTCAATTGGCGGCGGAAAAATCGAAATTACAGAGTTGAATGGTTTCCCGCTTCGTTTATCGGGTAATCACCCGGCCATTCTTGTTGTTCATGAAGACCGTTCAGGCTGCATCGCGAATGTCGCGAACTGCCTATACAAATATGACATCAATATCGGGCATATGGAAGTGTCCCGTAAAGAAAAAGGGCATATGGCGCTGATGGTCATCGAAGTGGACCAAAACGTGGATAAAGAAGTGATGGATGAATTGACGGAACTTCCGAATATCACGCAGGTGACAAGAATCGCCGATTAAATTGGAGGGTTATAACAATGGAAGCTTTATTCCGTAATGTTAGAGAATTGGTTGAACGGGCTGAAAAAGAGCAGAAGCTGATTTCAGAAATCATGATAGAGCAGGAAATGCTCATGACGGACCGTTCGCGTGAAGATATCATGATTCAGATGGACCGGAATTTGACGGTCATGGAAGAGGCTGTGGAAAAAGGGCTGAAAGGTGTACATTCAGTTTCCGGTCTGACAGGCGGCGATGCCGTGCTGTTGCAGGCTTATCGTGAAAAAGGCAATACACTGTCCGGAGATCTGTTGATTGACGCAGTCAGCAAAGCGGTGGCGACCAATGAAGTCAACGCAGCAATGGGCACCATCTGTGCGACACCGACAGCAGGATCTGCGGGAGTTGTGCCAGGCACATTATTTGCTGTACAGAATAAATTGAACCCGACAAGAGAGCAAATGATCCGTTATCTATTCACGGCAGGAGCTTTCGGATTCGTTGTGGCAAATAACGCATCGATTTCAGGAGCTGCCGGCGGTTGCCAGGCAGAAGTGGGTTCTGCTGCAGGAATGGCGTCAGCAGCTATTATTGAGATGGCCGGCGGCACACCGCAGCAAAGTTCGGAAGCATTTGCAATTACGATGAAAAATATGCTTGGCCTGGTCTGCGATCCAGTGGCGGGATTAGTGGAAGTGCCATGTGTGAAGCGCAATGCGATGGGAGCAGCCAATGCAGTAGTGGCTGCGGATATGGCGTTAGCCGGTGTCACCAGCCGCATCCCGTGTGATGAAGTCATCGGTGCGATGTTTGAAATCGGCCAATCCATGCCGAGTGCGTTAAGGGAAACCGCAAAAGGCGGACTTGCCGCAACTCCTACCGGAAAATGGCTCGAGTCCAAAATTTTCGGGGGAGCAGTTGTCGGAAGTGGGCAGTAGAGATTCTGTCGCCACATTAAAAGGGGTAGGCAAGCAAGCCGCAGAAACCTTGCAGGAAATGAAAATCGAAACCATCCATGACTTGATCATGACATTTCCGTATCGCCATGAAGACTTTCAACTGAAAGATTTGGCGGACACGCCTCATAATGAACGCGTTACCGTGGAGGGAAGGGTTGAAAGCGAGCCTTCCGTCCTTTTTTTAGGCAAGAAAAAATCCCGAACTCAAGTTCGCGTATTGGTAGGCCGCCATCTGATCAAAGCGATCTTCTTCAACCAGCCCTATGTAAAAGCCAAATTGCATTTGGGTGAAATCATCACCTTAACCGGAAAATGGGACCGCGGCCGTCAGGTGATTACCGTATCGAGCCATTCCATCGGTCCGCGGACCGATGGAGCGGATTTTGAACCCGTCTACAGCCTGAAAGGCAGCATCCATCAAAAAACCTTCCGCAAACTGATGCGGCAGGCACTTGATCTGGCGAAAGAAGATATAGAAGACTGCCTGCCGAACAGTTTTGTTGAAGCCTATCAACTGGCTCCGATTCAAGATGCCTTGGAATGGGTTCACTTTCCACCAGACGGCGAAGCGGTCAAACAAGCACGCCGGCGTTTTGTCTACGAAGAATTGTTGGTGTTTCAGTTGAAGATGCAGGCGCTGCGCAAAAAGAACCGTGAGGAAGAAGGCGGCTCTTTCATCGACTATGACCTGGATCGCTTGAAGGCTTTCATTGAAGATCTGCCTTTCGATTTGACGGCGGCGCAAAAACGGGTGGTCAATGAAATCTGTAAAGACATGAAAGAGCCGTTCCGCATGAACCGTCTGCTGCAAGGGGATGTGGGTTCCGGTAAAACGGTGGTGGCGGCAATTGCGTTATATGCAGCCCATACCGCGGGACTTCAGGGCGCCTTAATGGCGCCGACTGAAATACTGGCTGAACAGCATGCCAATACATTGGAGCAGTGGTTCCGGCCGTTTTCCTTGAATATCGCGCTGTTGACCGGTTCGGTCAAAGGCAAAAAGCGACAATTGATCCTCCAGCAGTTGGCTGCTGGAGAAATTGATCTGTTGATCGGCACCCATGCGTTGATCCAGCCCGAAGTGCAGTTCCATAAACTGGGGCTCGTCATTACGGACGAGCAGCATCGTTTTGGGGTGGATCAGCGGCGTGTGCTGAAAGACAAGGGCTATAATCCCGACGTGCTGTTTATGACGGCGACGCCGATTCCACGGACCTTGGCGATTTCTGCTTTCGGGGAAATGGACGTGTCGGTCATCGACGAGATGCCGGTTGGCCGAAAAGAAATTGAAACCTACTGGATGAAAAAAGACATGTTCGGCAAAATTGTCGGCCGGATGGAAAAAGAGTTGTCGGCTGGACGGCAAGCTTACGTCATTTGTCCGCTGATTGAAGAATCGGATAAACTCGATTATCAGAACGCCGTGGACCTATACCAGCAGCTGGCGATGTATTTCAAGGATCGGTTTAGTGTCGGTTTGATGCATGGCCGCCTGCATTCAGATGAAAAAGAACAGACGATGCGTGAGTTCACAGAAGGCAAAATCGATGTATTGGTGTCAACGACGGTTGTAGAGGTCGGCGTCAACGTGCCGAATGCTTCGTTTATGCTGATCTATGATGCTGAGCGTTTTGGCTTGTCCCAGTTGCATCAGTTGCGGGGGCGTGTCGGACGGGGCAGCGAACAGTCCTATTGTGTCCTGCTGGCGGATCCGAAAACAGAAATTGGAAAAGAGCGGATGACCACCATGACCGAAACCAATGACGGTTTCGTGCTGGCGGAGAAAGATCTGCAGCTGAGAGGCCCGGGTGACTTTTTCGGCCGTAAGCAAAGTGGGATCCCGGAATTTAAAATGGCTGATTTGGTCCATGATTACCGGGCGCTTGAAACAGCCAGGAAAGACGCTGAAAAATTGATCGGCAGCGAAGAATTCTGGCATGCTGAAGACATGCGTTGTCTGCGGCAGCAAATAGAGCAATCAGGTGTATTGTCCGGTGGCAGATTGGATTAAGGATGCAGGGACCATGATTTTCCTTGCATTCTTTTTTTGTTATTTATATACTGATGTTAGTACCAAGTGCTAATAGCGGGCGGTGACATAGTGAGAAGACCTAAAAAACAACGGCAACAGGCGTTGAAAGACTCTATAAAAGATAATCCATTTGTGACGGATGAAGAACTGTCAGTGGAATTTGATGTCAGTGTTCAGACGATCCGCTTAGATCGGATGGAGCTTGCCATTCCGGAATTGCGGGAACGCATCAAACACGTAGCCGTGAAGACATTTGAAGATGAAGTAAAATCTTTGCCGATCGATGAAGTGATCGGAGAGATTATCGATATTGAACTGGATAACAAAGCGATTTCAATTTTCGATGTAAAACCGGAGCATGTTTTTCAGCGCAATCAGATTGCCAGAGGCCATCATTTATTTGCACAAGCCAATTCTTTGGCAGTAGCGGTGATGAATGAGGAGCTAGCACTTACCGTGAAATCGGAGCTGCAGTTTCTGCGTCCGGTAACAGCAGGACAGCGTGTTGTTGCAAAAGCGGAAGTGATCGAGAGCCAGCCTGAAAAAAACAGGGCGTTTGTGAAAGTGGTATCTTCTGTCGAACAACAGACGGTTTTTATCGGCACATTTGAAATGTATCGAATGACTGAGCAAAGTGAAGGTGACGAAAAATGAAAATTGCTGTAGATGCAATGGGTGGAGACAACGCCCCAAAAGAAATTATCGCAGGGGTCTATAAAGCGTTGGATGAGTTTTCAGATATCGAAATCCAACTTTTTGGCCATCAGGAGAAGATGCAGGAATTCCTGAAGGAACATGAACGCCTGACAATCGTCCATTGTGAAGAAGTGATTGAATCAGAAGATGATCCTGTCCGTTCAGTGAAACGGAAAAAAGACGCTTCCATGGTTCGTATGGCACAGTCGGTAAAAGATGGCCAAGCAGATGCCTGTGTTTCTGCAGGCAACACAGGAGCGCTTATGTCAGCAGGTCTGTTCATCGTAGGCCGCATTGAAGGCGTGGACCGGCCGGCACTTGCTCCAACATTGCCGACCATCGACGGAACAGGATTCGTCATGCTGGATATGGGCGCCAATGCAGAAGCACGGCCGGAACATCTCGTGCAATATGCCGTCATGGGAAGCATCTATGCTGAGAAAGTCCGCGGCATACAAAATCCGACAGTCGGTTTACTGAATATCGGAACAGAAGAGAAAAAAGGCAATGATTTGACGAAAGCTGCTTTTCCTTTATTGAAAGAAGCGCCGGTTAATTTTATCGGCAACGTGGAATCGCGTGATTTGCTCAACGGTGTGGCTGATGTGGTGGTCACTGACGGCTTTACCGGAAATATGGTGTTGAAGACGATTGAGGGCACGGCAATGAATGTCTTCGCAATGATCAAAGGCGTCTTTATGAGCTCGGCCAAAACCAAAGTGGCAGCTTTTTTGGTCAAAGATGATATGAAAGGCCTCAAAGGCATGCTGGATTACAGCGAATATGGCGGCGCAGGACTATTCGGCTTGAAGGCGCCTGTTATTAAAGCACATGGTTCGTCAAATGCTACGGCCTTATATAATGCCATACGCCAAACACGCACAATGGTGGAGTTCGATGTAACGGGCACAATCTACAGTACGTTGAAAAAGGAGACATTACATGAAGACTAAAATTGCATTTATATATCCCGGACAAGGATCGCAGACAGTCGGAATGGGCGAAAGCTTTTTGGCGGATGATACGAGCCGCAATTTTTTCGAAAGTGCAGATCAGGCGCTTGATCTTAAATTGTCCAAGCTGATGCTTGAAGGGCCACAGGAAGAATTGACACTGACATATCATGCCCAACCGGCTTTGTTAACCGTCAGTTCAATGATTACGGAACGGCTGATCCGCGCGGGCATCAGACCCGATTATACAGCTGGGCACAGCCTTGGTGAGTACAGCGCATTAGTGACTTCAAATGTGATGGAATTTCCGATGGCGGTCAATATTGTACATAAACGCGGTTTGTTCATGAATACCGCTTTTCCGGCTGGAGAAGGAACGATGGCAGCCATTTTGGGAATGGAAAGTGATGAGCTGGAGAAAGTGACGAACGAAGTGACGGACACGACGGGTGTCGTTCAGTTGGCCAATCTAAACTGTCCGGGGCAAATCGTCATTTCCGGAACAAAAGCCGGCGTGGAGCAAGCCTGTCTGGTTGCCAAAGAGCGCGGTGCTAAACGGGCAATTCCACTTGATGTCAGCGGACCATTCCATTCTGAATTGATGCGTTCAGCGTCTCAGGATTTAGCGAAAGAATTAAGTAATTCGTTTCTGTTGGATGCGAAAGTGCCGGTGGTCTCGAATGTCACCGCAAAAGCGGAAACCAACGCCACTCAAATCCAGGATCTTCTTGTTCGACAATTGTATTCACCGGTACTGTGGGAACAGTCTGTCCGTGAAATGATCGATCTTGGTGTCACGGTATTCATTGAAATCGGTCCGGGGAAAGTATTGAGCGGCCTGGTGAAAAAAATTGATCGCTCAGTGAAAACTTTGCCGGTCTATGATTTGGAGTCATTCGAAAAAGCGGTAGAGGAGTTGGCGAAATGAGTAAACTGGCAGGGAAAACAGCCATCATTACAGGAGCATCACGCGGAATCGGAGCGGAAATCGCCCGTAAATTTGCAGCTGACGGCGCCAAAGTGGTCGTCAATTACAGCGGCAGCCAGGAAAAAGCAGAGGCAGTTGTTGCCGAAATTCAAGCAAATGGCGGAGAAGCGATTGCGGTCAAAGCCAATGTCTCGGACTCGGAATCGGTCAAAGCGATGGTCGATGAAACAATGAAGGCTTTCGGATCAGTAGATATTTTGGTGAATAACGCCGGAATCACCCGTGATAATCTCATGATGCGGATGAAAGACGATGAATGGGACGATGTCATCAATACCAACTTAAAAGGCGTTTTTGTCTGTACAAAAGCAGTAACGCGCCAAATGATGAAACAACGCGCAGGACGGATCATCAACATCGCATCCATCGTAGGCGTCATGGGCAATGCAGGGCAGGCAAACTACGTCGCGTCTAAAGCCGGGGTCATCGGTTTGACCAAGACCACAGCACGCGAATTGGCGACTCGGGGCATTACGGCAAATGCTGTAGCGCCTGGATTCATTACAACGGATATGACGGACCAGTTGACTGAAGAAGTCCAAAAAGCTATGCTGGGTCAAATTCCATTGGGTCGTTTCGGAGCTCCTGAAGATGTTGCAAAAGCAGCACTCTTCCTGGCTTCTGACGATGCGTCCTATATGACCGGCCAAACACTCCATCTGGATGGCGGCATGGTCATGTAAGAAAGTTTTTTGTATACTGATTTGAGGGGAGGTGACGACATTGTCAACAGTATTAGAGAGAGTAACTAAAGTAATCGTGGATCGTCTAGGTGTAGAAGAGAGCGAAGTGAAACTTGAAGCTTCATTTACCGGTGACCTAGGTGCAGATTCATTGGACGTAGTGGAATTGGTTATGGAACTTGAAGATGAATTCGATATGGAAATTTCTGACGAAGACGCTGAGAACATGGCTACAGTAGGCGACGCAGTAACGTATATCGAGAAGAAGCAAGCATAAGCAAAGAAAAGCCGAAGCGATCGTTAAGACCCGACAGGCATAAGGCGCGTCGACGAAGCGGCGTGTTTTTGCCGCATAGTCGACGTGACTTATGACCCCGAGGGTCTGATCGCTGAAGCTGGACACCAAAAAAAGCAGAAACGATCAATAGATCCTTCTGCCGCACGCAAATACTTAAACAACCATTGACGCACAATTGCTGTTATACTAAGCAGTTGTGCGTCAATTCTCTTTTTGCACAATAGCTGAAAAAAAGGTAAAATTGACGGAAGTACACAAAGGAAGGCAGATAAAAAATGGCAATGAATAAAAAAGCAAATCACCAGAAACCCGGCGTCATAAAAGAAAGCGCCAAAGCGGCATTTGAACAATTGCAAAAAGAGTTGAATGTTTCATTCAACAAGCCTGCATTGTTGTATCAAGCTTTCACGCATTCATCTTATGTGAATGAGCATCGAAGAAAACAATTCACCGACAACGAGCGTTTGGAATTTCTGGGGGATGCGGTATTGGAATTATCCGTTTCGCATTACCTGTATATGAAATATCCAGACATGAGCGAAGGGGAATTGACGAAGCTGCGTGCAGCGATCGTGTGTGAACCTTCACTGGTTTTATTTGCCAACGAACTTGGTTTCGGCAAATACATCCTTCTGGGCAAAGGG
Source organism: Planococcus sp. SE5232 (assembly GCF_050686535.1). Lineage (NCBI taxonomy): Bacteria > Bacillati > Bacillota > Bacilli > Caryophanales > Caryophanaceae > Planococcus > Planococcus sp. SE5232. The sequence continues at coordinate 1,454,588 of NZ_JBOGCP010000001.1, forward strand.
GAAGAGTTGACTGGCGGCAGAACACGTCCAGCGTTGCTGGCTGATGTTTTTGAGTCGTATATCGGCGCACTTTACCTAGACCAAGGATTGGAACCTGTTGTCGCATTTTTGGAAATGGTTTTGTTCCCAAAAGTGGAAATCGGTGCTTTTTCGCATGTGATGGATTATAAGAGCCAATTGCAGGAATTGGTTCAGCAGAAAAATACAGGAGTATTGAATTATGAAATCATTGATGAAATCGGACCTGCCCATAGCCGTGTATTTGTGACGCGTGTTTCTCTTGCAGAGCAGGAACTCGGAGTCGGCAATGGCCGGTCGAAAAAAGAGGCGGAACAGCAGGCAGCGCAACTGGCGATCCGTAAATTGCAGGAAGCGGCGGAGGAGTAACAATGTTTTTGAAAAGATTGGAAGTCATGGGGTTCAAATCATTTGCTGATCGAATCGGCATTGATTTTGTGCCCGGAGTCACAGCCGTCGTCGGACCAAATGGCAGCGGCAAGAGCAATGTCACCGATGCCATCCGTTGGGTGCTCGGAGAACAATCAGCAAAGTCACTGCGCGGCGCTAAAATGGAAGATGTTATTTTTGCCGGCAGCGATTCCCGCAAACCGTTGAACTTTGCGGAAGTTACGTTAATTTTAGACAATACAGATGGCCGCGTCCCTCTCGATTACAGTGAAGTCAGCGTAACGAGAAGGGTTTTTCGCAGTGGAGAAAGTGCCTATCTGCTGAATAAGCAAAATTGCCGGCTGAAGGACATTACGGATCTGTTCATGGATTCCGGGCTTGGCAAAGAAGCCTTTTCCATCATTTCGCAGGGACGCGTGGATGAAATCCTGAATTCAAAAGCCGAGGAGCGCCGATCGATTTTCGAAGAAGCGGCAGGTGTTCTGAAATACAAGCAGCGCAAGAAAAAAGCTGAAGTAAAATTAAATGAAACGGATGAAAACCTTAACCGCGTGCTTGATATCCTGCATGAATTGGATGGCCGTATGGAGCCGCTGCAGATTCAAGCTTCCACGGCAAGGGATTTTCTGGATATGGACGAGCAGCTGAAAGATGCCGATATCGCCTTATTGGCTTATGATGCGGGCAATCTGGAGCAGGAGCTGGAGCAGTTGACGCGTGACGCTGCAGGCCATTCAGAAAAAGAGCAGCAATTATCAGCGGAAATCAATACAAAAGAACGGACAGTCACCAAAACACGCCAGTCTCTGTCGAATTTGGACAGTAAAATCGATCAGGCTCAAAATTCCCTTGTTGAAGCCAGTGCAGAGACAGAGAAATGGCAGGGCCGTAAGTTGCTGATGTCGGAGAAAAAAAACAATGCCTATCGCCAGGCACAGCAGCTGCAGGATAATCTTGCTACAGAAAAACTGGAGAACGATTTCCTCAAGAAAAAACACAGCGAACAGCTGGCTTTGCTGGAAGAGCGTAAAGCAGAGCAGCAAACGGTTCGGACAGCTATCAAGGTGCTTGAAGAACAGCTGAACCGGACTCCGGCGGATATCGACAATGAAATCGAAAATTGCAAGTCGGTTTACATCGACTTGATGAATGAACAGGCCACCGTCAAAAATGAATTGAAAAATATTGGTTTGCAGGCACAGCAATTGTCTGAATCAACAGGACGCATTGCATCGCAGCGGACAGACTTTACAGCTGAATTATCAAAGCTGAAGAAAGAAAAAGCCCAAGCGGAAACGAATGTCCAGGAAATCCGGACACTGCTAGAAGACAAGCGCCAACAGTATAAAGACAATGAAGCTTCTTACCAAGTGCAGAAGCAGGCGTTTGACCAGAAGCAATCCATGCTGTTCCAGGCATATCAGTCACAAAAGCAATTAGGCGCACGGATTGAAACGCTGCAGGAACTGGAGGCTGATTTTTCCGGTTTTTTCCAGGGTGTCCGTGAAGTATTGGTTGCACGGGAAAAAGGTCATTTAACAGGAATAAGAGGAGCCGTCGCTGAAATTGCCAAGGTGGAAAAAAATTACGCCAAAGCGATTGAAACGGCTTTAGGCGCTTCGAGCCAGCACATCATCACCGAAAATGAACAGCATGCCCGGGAAGCGATTGATTTCCTGCGTAAAAAAAGAGCCGGCCGCTCGACTTTCCTGCCGATGACTGTCATGAAGGCCAGAAAGATTCCGGAGCATACATTGGCCACTGTGAGTCAGCACCCTTCCTACATCAATATGGCATTTGAACTGGTCGAGTACGATCCGCAATACGGAATGATCATTGAAAATCTCTTGGGCAATGTCATTATCGCTGAAGACTTGAAAGGCGCAACGGCCATCGCCAAGGCGACTGGCAACCGGTTCCGCGTCGTCACACTCGAAGGCGATATCGTCAACGCGGGTGGATCAATGACCGGGGGTGCCAATAAAACCCAAGCTTCATTCTTTTCACGAAAAGCTGAGCTTGATCAATTGCTGGTACAGGCTGAAGAGTTGAAAGAGACGATCCTGAATGCGGAGAAAACAATCCAGAAAGAACAAGCCGACGTTAAAGCGGTGGAAGAGTCCATTCAGATTCTTCGGACCGAAGGCGAAAAATACCGGGACATGGAAGCGGAAAATGCCATTATTCTGCGTGAAATCGAAGCGGTGCTAAAGACCACTTCCGAGCGTTTCCAACTTTTTGAAGCCGAACAGAAAAACAAAGAATATGATTTGACAGAGATAACCAAACGCAAGGAAACGGCTTCTGTGCGGCTTGAAAATATTGTCGGGGAACTGAACGCCATAACGGTGAAAATCGACGAATTGACTTTATTCAAGCAGCAGAACGAATCGGCACGCGATCAGGTTCTGGAGAAATTAGCTGAGCAGAAATCGCTCCATGCCGTGACGAAAGAACGCGTCCTGCAGTTGACCAACAGTGAAGCTGAACTTTTTGAACGCCTGGAAAAAAGCAGCCGTAAGCTGCAGGAGCATCAAAAAGAGCTGCAGTGGATTCAATCGGAAGAAGCGGCGAAAGTCTATTCTGACGAAGAAATCCTTCAGGAAATCGAATCCTGGTCTGCCAAAAAAATGCAGATCCAGCAAACCATCAACCAAACGAAAGAACAGCGGGCAGAGCAGCAGGATAGTTTGAACGGTTTGGAAGAGGATCTGAAAGAACAACAGCGCATCTACAAAGGATATGTAGAAGCGATCCGGATCTGTGAAGTGAAATCGACCCGACTGGACGTCCAGATCCACAGTTTCATTCTCCAGCTCGAAACCAATTACCAGTTGACGCTCGAACAGGCGAAGCAGTTTGAGATGATGGACGAAGAGGCAGCTGTCCGCAGAAAAGTGAAGCTGTTGAAGCAGTCCATAGAAGAGTTGGGACCTGTCCATATCGGAGCCATCGAGGAATTCGACCATGTCTCCGATCGCCATGCCTTTTTGACCGAGCAGCGCAATGATCTGAACGAAGCAAAAGACACTTTGCGTACTTTGATCCGGGAGATGGACGGGGAAATGACCAGTCGCTTCGACGATACCTTCCATGCTATCCGGATACAATTCCAACGTGTCTTTAAAGAGCTGTTCGGTGGGGGCTCTGCCGACCTGGTATTGACCGATCCCAAGGATATGCTGTTGACAGGTGTTGAAATCATCGCCCAGCCGCCTGGCAAGAAGCTGCAGAACTTAAGTTTGCTGTCAGGCGGAGAGCGCGCATTGACTGCCATCGCCCTGTTGTTTGCGATTTTGAATGTGCGTCCTGTGCCGTTCTGTGTGCTCGATGAAGTAGAGGCAGCGCTTGATGAATCAAATGTCGTGCGTTACAGTCAATACCTGAAGAAATTCAGTGAAGATACGCAATTCATCGTCATTACACACCGCAAAGGAACGATGGAAGGGGCAGACGTCCTGTACGGCATTACGATGCAGGAATCCGGGATTTCGAAATTGGTGTCTGTTAAACTTGAAGAGAAAATTTAAAAGAGGAGTGGTCACGTGAGTTTCTTTAAAAAATTAAAAGATAAATTTGCCGGAAACACCGAGGCTGAAGAATCAACTGAAAAATACAAAGAAGGGTTAGCCAAAACCCGTACCGGCTTTACATCGAAGATCAATGATCTGGTAGCAAAATACCGCAAAGTCGATGAAGACTTTTTCGAGGAATTGGAAGAGATCCTGTTGCAGGCAGATGTCGGTTTCGAAACGGTCATCGAATTGATGGATGAATTGCGTTTTGAAGTGCAACGAAAAAATGTACGGGACACGTCCAATGTCCAATCCGTCATTTCTGAAAAACTGGTGGATATTTATGAGGCTGGCGAAGCGGAAACCAATGAAATCAATTTTGTTGATGGACTGACAGTGATTTTGATGGTCGGTGTCAACGGTGTCGGCAAAACGACGACTATCGGTAAAATGGCTCATCGATTCAAGAGTGAAGGCAAAACCGTCATGCTTGCTGCCGGTGATACATTCCGGGCCGGAGCCATTGAGCAATTGGATGTCTGGGGCCAGCGTGTAGGCGTCGATGTCATCAAGCAAAGCGAAGGGTCAGACCCTGCGGCAGTCATGTATGACGCTGTCCGTTCGGCCAAATCCCGTGGAGTGGATGTGCTGATCTGCGATACAGCAGGGCGTCTGCAGAACAAAGTCAACCTGATGAATGAACTGCAGAAAGTGCACCGTGTCATTTCACGTGAAATACCAGGAGCGCCTCACGAGGTCCTGTTGGCTCTTGATGCCACGACCGGCCAAAATGCGATGATTCAGGCACAGATGTTCAAGGAAGTGACAGACGTTACAGGCATCGTCCTGACGAAACTGGACGGAACGGCAAAAGGCGGCATCGTACTGGCCATCCGCAATAAGTTGAAGATTCCGGTGAAATATGTCGGGCTTGGCGAAAAGCTGGATGACCTCCAGCCGTTCGATGCACAAAAATATGTCTATGGTTTATTTGCTGAAGGATTGGATAAAGAGCAGCAACTGGAAGATACTGAAGCAGACAAGTAAAATTACTTGACAGCTATTCGGATTTTCAGTATTCTAAGCAGTAGTATGAATGGGGTGAGCGTCAATGATGGGACTGGAAAAAACAACCCGCATGAATTATTTGTTTGATTTCTATCAGGAGCTACTGACACCTAAACAGCGGAGCTATATGATGCTGTATTATTTAGATGACCATTCACTGGGTGAAATTGCTGAAGAATACAACATCACCCGTCAGGCCGTCTATGACAATATTCGGCGGACGGAAGCGATGCTGGAAGAATATGAGCGCAAATTGCAGTTGTTTGAGAAATTTCAAAAACGGCAGCAATTGGTTTCGTCATTTGAAAAACAGCCATTCACAGAAGAGCGCGTCCAGCAATTTCTGGGCGAACTGAAGGAATGGGACTAGGAGGCGGAAAGAATGGCATTTGAAGGATTATCCGAACGCCTGCAAGGCACCATGACAAAGATCAAAGGTAAAGGAAAAGTCAACGAAGCAGACGTTAAGGAAATGATGCGTGAAGTTCGTTTTGCCTTAATCGAAGCGGATGTCAACTTGAAAGTCGTTAAGGAATTCGTCAAGAAAGTCAGTGAACGGGCAATTGGCCAGGACGTCATGGATAGCCTGACGCCAGGCCAGCAGGTCGTTAAAATCGTAAAAGATGAACTGACCGAATTGATGGGCGGCGAAGAGCGGAAAATCGAGTTTTCCTCAAAACAGCCGACTGTCATCATGATGGTCGGTCTGCAGGGGGCCGGTAAAACGACCACTACAGGGAAACTTGCCAACCTGCTGCGCAGAAAACACAATCGCAAGCCGTTATTGGTGGCGGCCGATGTCTATCGTCCGGCAGCAATCCAGCAGCTTGAGACGATCGGCAAACAACTGTCCTTGCCGGTTTTCTCCAAAGGGACAGAACTGTCTCCTGTGGAAATTGCCCGTCAGGCGATTGAACACGCAAAAACAGAGCATTTGGATACGGTCATCATCGATACTGCAGGCCGTCTGCATGTTGATGAGGCATTGATGCAGGAATTGAAGGATATCCGTGCCCTTAAAGAGCCGGATGAGATTTTCCTGGTAGTTGATTCCATGACCGGACAGGATGCTGTCAATGTGGCACAGAGCTTTGATGAAGCCATCGGAATTTCGGGTGTCGTTCTGACGAAACTGGATGGTGATACTCGAGGCGGTGCGGCGCTGTCAATCCGCTCTGTCACCCAAAAACCGATTAAATTTGTCGGGATGGGCGAAAAAATGGACGCGCTTGAAGCTTTCCATCCGGAACGCATGGCTTCACGCATCCTTGGCATGGGGGATATGCTGTCGCTGATTGAAAAAGCGCAGTCGAGCGTCGATGAAGAAAAAGCGAAAGAGTTGGAAGAGAAGTTCAGAACTTCCACGTTTACTTTTGATGATTTCCTGGAACAGATGTCGCAGGTCAAACAAATGGGGCCATTGGATGAAATTTTGAAAATGCTCCCTGGCGCCAATAAAATCAAGGGGCTCGAAAACGCTAAAGTGGATGAAGGCCAGATGGATCGTGTGGAAGCCATTATCTACTCGATGACGAAAAAAGAGAAAACGACACCCGAAATCATCAATGCAAACCGCAAAAAACGGATTGCCAAAGGTTCAGGAACATCGATTCAAGATGTCAACCGACTCTTGAAACAGTTCGAGGATATGAAGAAAATGATGAAACAAATGTCTGGCATGAACACGAAAAAAGGCAAAAAGAAAATGGGAATGTCAGGCCTGGACTCACTTTTCAAGTAAAATTTTAAGGTGTTAAGAAAAAATACTTTACAAACTATTTAAAGCTTGCTAATATAATATCTTGTGTGAAACTATTCGGAGGTGCTTTAAGAAATGGCAGTAAAAATTCGCTTGAAACGTATGGGAGCTAAGAAATCTCCTTTTTACCGTATTGTAGTAGCTGACTCACGTGCTCCACGTGACGGCCGTCAAATCCAGACAGTAGGTACTTACAACCCGCTGACAGTTCCAGCTGAAGTTAAGATCGACGAAGAACTAGTGTTGAAATGGCTTCATGATGGTGCAAAACCATCTGATACTGTACGCAACTTGTTTTCTCAAAAAGGCATTATGGAGAAATTCCATAACGAAAAATTAAGCAAGTAAGGGAGATTTTCTTATGAAGCAGCTGATTGAGACCATTGTGAAACCGTTAGTTGATTATCCGGAAGAAGTTCGTGTCGAAACCGACGAAAACGCAAGCCGAATTGTCTACAAGCTTTCTGTGCATCCTGAGGATACAGGGAAAGTCATCGGAAAGCAGGGACGTGTGGCGAAAGCTGTCCGTTCAATTGTGTACTCAGCAGCAGGTGGTTATCATAAGAAGAAAACTTACCTCGATATTGTGGATTAAGGAAAAAGAAGGAGCCCAGGTTCCTTCTTTTTTTTTCAGAAAAATAGCACCGGAAGGATGTTTGCTTGTGCAATGGTTTAATGTAGGAAAAATTGTCAATACCCATGGAATTCGTGGAGAAGTGCGCGTTTTGTCCCGTACCGATTTTCCGGAAGAACGTTTTGCGGTTGGTTCAAAACTTGGACTTTTTACACCGGATGCAAAAAAGCCGATCATGGTGAAGATCGCCAGCCACCGCCAGCATAAGAACTTCGAATTGGTGACTTTTGAAGGCTATCCGAATATCAATGACGTGGAGCCGTTCAAAGAGTCCTATCTGAAGATTGCTGAACATGATTTAACCGAACTCGAAGACAATGCATTCTACCATCACGAAATTTTAGGGTGTACGGTTTTCACGACAGAAGGACAGGAACTCGGAACCATCAGTGAAATTTTGGAAACGGGCGCCAATGATGTCTGGGAAGTCACGCCGAAAACTGGGAAGAAGCATTATATTCCATATATCGAAGACATCGTCAAAGAAATTGACATAGATGAAAAGAAAGTGACCATCGAAGTCATGGAAGGTTTGTTGTCTTGATGAATATAAATGTCCTATCGCTGTTTCCCCCCATGTTTGAAGGGGTCTTCCAGCACTCGATCATGAAAAAAGCACAGGAAAAAGGTGCAGTCAGCCTGAATGTCGTGGACATTCGAGAGTTTGCCGATAATAAGCGCCAAGTAGATGATTACCCTTTCGGCGGCGGCGCCGGTATGGTGCTTAAGCCTGAACCTATTTTTAATGCTGTTGAAAGCCTGGTGCAAGAAAGCAAGCCGCGCGTCATCCTGATGTGTCCGCAAGGCGAACGCTTTACCCAGCAAAAAGCGGAAGAGCTGGCAGCTGAACAGGAATTGGTGTTTATCTGCGGCCATTATGAAGGCTACGATGAACGAATCCGGGAACATTTGGTCACGGACGAAATTTCCATTGGCGATTTTGTGCTGACCGGTGGAGAGCTTGCAGCCATGACTGTCATCGACAGTGTCGTCAGACTGCTTCCGGGGGTGCTGGGAAACGCTGACTCGCCAGTTCGCGACTCATTCTCTACAGGCATGCTGGAACACCCTCAATACACGCGTCCGGCTGAATTCAGAGGCTGGAAGGTGCCGGACGTGCTGACTTCCGGCAATCATGGCAAAGTCGATCAATGGCGCGAAGAACAAACCTTGAAACGGACGCTTGAGCGCCGCCCGGATCTGCTCGACAAAATCGAATTGAGCGACAAGCAAAAGAAAATCATCGCTGAACTGAAAAAACAAAAATAGATCGCAGACTGCTCTTGCGCAAGCAATTGTTTAGTGGTATTATGGACACTGTACTTTTATGTGAAGTACAGGATCACGATGTTCCGCTGCAACAGTTCATTTGGGTGTAAGAGCATCTGTAGAAGGAGAGAAAAATAATGCAAAACATTATTACAGAAATCACTAAAGAACAGCTTCGTACGGATCTTCCAACGTTCCGTCCTGGAGATACTGTCCGCGTCCACGTTAAAGTTGTCGAGGGTACACGCGAACGTATTCAGGTATACGAAGGAGTAGTCATCAGCCGTCGCGGAGGCGGGATCAGTGAATCATTCACTGTTCGCAAAATCTCTTACGGTGTTGGTGTTGAGCGTACATTCCCTGTACACACACCAAAAATTGCACAGCTTGAAGTTACCCGTCGTGGTAAAGTACGCCGTGCGAAATTGTATTACTTGCGTGACCTACGCGGTAAAGCAGCTCGTATCAAAGAAATTCGATAAGATCGCATTAATGAGAGAGGGCGCTTGCGCCCTCTTTCTTTTTGCTAAAAAGCTTATTTCCTTGTACAATTAAAGCAGTAAGTATAGGGAGGAACACGCATGGAGACTGAAGTGAAGAAGAAGAATGAAATGTGGGAATGGTCCAAAGCTCTATTGATCGCCTTCGGTTTAGCAGCAATTATCCGTTTCTTTTTATTCACGCCGATTGTCGTAGATGGAGAGTCGATGATGCCGACTTTGGAGCATGGGGACCGCATGATCGTCAACAAGATCGGTTATTCAGTCGGCGAACCTGACCGTTTCGACATCATCGTTTTTCATGCGCCGGAGCAAAAAGATTATATCAAGCGGATCATCGGCTTGCCGGGAGATCATGTAGCCTATGAAGACGATCAGTTATATATAAATGGAGAAGCAGTGGAAGAACCTTATCTGGATATCTATAAGCAAGGAATCACCGGTACTCTGACTGAAGACTTTGTTTTGGAGGATGTTACCGGAGGAGAAAGCATCATACCGGAAGGTTCTGTTTTTGTCATGGGCGATAATCGACGCGCAAGCAAAGACAGCCGCCATATCGGATTGGTCCCGACTGATGATGTCATCGGTGACACAAGTTTCGTATTCTGGCCGTTGCCTGAAGCGGGAATTGTAAAATAAGGAGTGGTTTTATGACGATACAATGGTTTCCTGGACACATGGCGAAAGCACGGAGACAAGTTACTGAAAAGCTGAAATTGGTGGATATTATTTTTGAACTTGTTGACGCCAGGTTACCTTTATCTTCACGAAATCCGATGATCGATCAAGTGATTCAGCAAAAACCGCGTCTCATTATTTTAAACAAAATGGACATGGCCGATGAAGTTGAAACGAAAAAGTGGATTCGATATTTTGAAGATCAAGGTACCCGTGCAGTAGCGATCAATTCCCTTGAAGGCAGAGGGCTGCAATTGGTGACAAAAGCATCAAAAGAAATACTGACAGAAAAATGGGATCGCATGATCGCCAAAGGCATCAAGCCCCGTGCCATCCGTGCTATGATTGTCGGAATTCCGAACGTCGGGAAATCGACGCTCATCAACCGCTTATCGAAAAAGAGCCTGGCTAAGACCGGGAATATGCCGGGTGTCACGAAAGCGCAGCAATGGATCAAAGTCGGCAAGGAAATTGAATTATTGGATACGCCGGGTATTTTATGGCCGAAGTTTGAAGACCCGGAAACGGGCTTGAAATTAGCCGTTACGGGAGCAATCAAAGACTCGGTCATCCAAATGCAGGAGTTGGCCATCTATTCGCTGAAGTTCCTGGAAGAACGTTATCCGGACCGCATGATGGAAAGATACGGCATCGATCACGTCGATGAAGAAATCGTCGTCACCTTTGACCATATCGGTAAAAAACGCGGCTGTTATGATCAGCATGGCGATGTCGACTATGAAACAACGGCCGAAGTGATTGTCCGGGATATCCGGAATCAGCATTTGGGCAAAGTGACGTTCGATTACAGAGATGAAATGATAGAAGAAGAGTGAGGATTCGCTCAATTCGATAAAAAGCTGCTCCTCGATATTTTGAGGAGCAGCTTTTTTGGGCTGGAGGAAACGAAACCAATACAGAAAATAAGCTATAGAGTTAAGGCAAATCATCGAAGGAAGAAGTTGAAGAGATGCAAACAACGAATGAAATAAAAGATAAGCTGAACGGACTGGTGGAATGGCAGCCGTGGATGGAAGAGCTGAAAAGCGATTCACGTAAAAGCGTCCAGACTTTATTGGCTTCCTGGCAGCGGAAACAAGTGCTGCGGGAAAAGCTGATGGAACATCACAGTTCAAAGCTGCTGTTTGATGCAGCATTCAGGACAGTGGAAACCGATCTTGTGGCTGGCATCGACGAGGCGGGAAGAGGGCCGCTCGCTGGTCCGGTCGTAACGGCGGCTGTCATCTTGCCCGAGGATTGCTCGAGCCTTATCGGTTTGGACGATTCCAAGCAATTGAGCAAAGCCAAACGCGACCAGTTTGCGGAAATCATCAAAAGGATCGCCATCAGCTATTCAGTCCATATACAGCCTCCGGAAGAAATTGACCGTGTGAATATCTATCAGGCCACAAAAGGGTCCATGGCTGCAGCTGCTTTAGCGCTATCCCCTGCACCTGATATCGTACTGGCTGACGCAATGATGCTGAATCTGCCGATGCCGTGTGAATCCATCATCAAAGGCGATGCCCAGAGCTTGAGCATTGCGGCCGCTTCAATTTTGGCGAAGACAGGAAGGGATGCCATCATGGAAGAGTATGCTGCCCAGTATCCGCAATACGGCTTCGAAAAACACGCCGGATATGGAACAAAAGAGCATGTTTCCGCGCTTGAAAAGCATGGTCCGTGTAGAATCCATCGGAAGACGTTCGAACCTGTCAAATCTCTCTTAACGAAAAGTTCTCTGTTCTAAGCAAAGGAATTTAATCGGCTCAGCTAACTTCGGTGGACATTCTGTGACAACTTTAATACAATGGTAAAGGTAATAAAATTACGATAGAGATGTTTGATTGGAGGATGACAGATGAATATCCATGAATATCAAGGAAAAGAACTCCTCAGACAATACGGCGTAGCAGTTTCTTACGGCACCGTTGCTTTTTCTCCGGAAGAAGCAGTGAAGGCAGCTAAAGAACTGAGCACGGATGTTGTCGTGGTGAAAGCACAAATCCACGCAGGTGGACGAGGCAAAGCCGGCGGTGTAAAAATCGCTAAAAACCTGGATGAAGTCCGTACATATGCTAAAGAACTGCTAGGTAAGGTTCTTGTGACTCACCAGACAGGTCCAGAAGGCAAAGAGATCAAGCGCTTGTTGATCGAAGAAGGATCTGACATTAAAAAGGAATACTATGTCGGATTGGTACTCGACCGCCAAACTTCACGTGTCACTCTTATGGGCTCTGAAGAAGGTGGAGTCGATATTGAGGAAGTTTCTGAGAACACTCCTGAGAAAATCTTCAAAGAAGTGATCGATCCAGTGATCGGTTTGACTGGTTTCCAGGCACGCCGTATGGCTTTCAACATGAACATTCCGCCAAAGCTTGTCAACAAAGCGGCAAAATTCATGCTTGGCCTATACACTGTATTCATCGAAAAAGATGCTTCAATCGTTGAAATCAACCCATTGGTTGAAACAGGCGACGGCAATATCTTAGCGCTTGACGCGAAATTTGATTTCGATGAAAACGCTCTTTACCGCCACAAAGACATTGTGGAACTTCGTGATTTCGACGAAGAGGATTCAAAAGAAATTGAAGCTTCCAAGTATGACTTGAGCTATATTTCTTTGGATGGGAACATCGGCTGTATGGTTAACGGCGCCGGACTTGCTATGGCAACGATGGATACGATCAACTACTACGGCGGAACACCCGCTAACTTCCTTGACGTTGGGGGCGGTGCGACCGCTGAAAAAGTAACGGAAGCTTTCAAAATCATTCTTTCTGATAAGAATGTAAAAGGAATCTTCGTTAACATTTTCGGCGGTATCATGAAGTGTGACATCATTGCGGAAGGCGTAATCCAGGCTGCGAAAGAAGTAAGCCTTGACGTGCCGCTTGTAGTCCGTCTTGAAGGAACCAATGTAGAAATCGGTAAAAAACTGCTTAATGAATCAGGTCTTAATATTGTGGCTGCCGGTACGATGGCAGACGGCGCTAAACAGATCGTAGAACTCGTAGGCTAAAGAAGGGCAGGGACAAAAATGAGTGTATACATTAACAAAGACACAAAAGTGCTTGTACAGGGAATTACAGGGTCAACTGCCCTTTTCCACACAAAGCAAATGCTTGAATACGGAACGAAAATCGTTGCGGGTGTAACACCAGGTAAAGGCGGAACTGAAGCTGAAGGCGTACCTGTCTTCAACACTGTAGAAGATGCAGTGAAAGCTACAGGAGCTAATGTATCTGTAATTTACGTACCGGCACCTTTCGCAGCTGACGCAATTCTTGAAGCTGTTGAAGCTGATCTTGACATGGCAATCTGCATCACTGAACACATCCCAGTACTCGATATGGTGAAAGTGAAGCGTTACATGGAAGGCAAGAAAACGCGTCTAGTTGGACCGAACTGCCCGGGCGTAATCACTCCGGACGAATGTAAAATCGGCATTATGCCTGGATATATCCACAAAAAAGGACATGTCGGCGTTGTTTCACGTTCAGGTACATTGACATATGAAGCGACTCACCAATTGTCTGAAGAAGGAATCGGCCAGTCGACAGCTGTCGGCATCGGCGGAGATCCAGTAAACGGCACTAACTTTATCGACGTATTGAAGGAATTCAATGAAGACGAAGATACTTACGCAGTCGTAATGATCGGTGAAATCGGCGGAACAGCTGAAGAAGAAGCTGCTGAGTGGGTTAAAGCGAACATGACGAAACCTGTAGTAGGATTTATCGGTGGCCAAACGGCACCAGAAGGAAAACGTATGGGCCATGCCGGTGCGATCATTTCCGGTGGTAAAGGTACAGCTGCTGATAAAATCAAAGCAATGAATGAAGCAGGCATCGAAGTTGCAGATACTCCGTCTGTTATCGGAGAAACGTTGATCAAAGTCATCAGAGAAAAAGGGTTATACGACAAGTGTAAAACCCATTAATACAAAAAGCTCGAAATGCTGGAAAGACAGCGTTTCGAGCTTTTTTTCTTCACCAACGGTCACTGTATAACCGCCTGCCGAATGAACAGTAACTTATAGAGTCCACTCATAAGAAAAATATCGAGGTAAACTTTTCCTGTTTTTCGGTTTTGCCGTAAATATCAATTGCTAATCATACGTAACGAGATCGACGTGGTTTCATTTGGTGAAAAAAGATCGATTGCAATTTATTATTCATCAAGCGGAAACGCAATCATAGCCGATTTATCAAGCACTTTCGTATGATAATTCAATAGGCTTGTTCGGATAGAAACGGCAAGACTTAAACAGTCTTTTAAACGCATTCCGCAGCATCAACCTTTTTTTATATAGAAGAAACTCAAGGTTTTTTGGATAAAAAATGGAAGCCGAATATTCTGGAATTCTTCAGGTTTACGGCGGACGGAAAACCGATTAAACTGGAGTTTAGGCGCATGACAGTCTGATGCGCTTTCATTTAGCCCAAATAGAAGAGGAGGAAGGAAATGAACAAAGAATTTACGGAGCGTTTATTGGCACTGCATTATGTGTACCCGAAAAGTTTGCAGAAATTATTGCCGCTGTTGGCAGAGGATCCAGACTTATCTAAGCTGGAACGGAAATCCCCGTATGAACTGATGATGCTCTTGAATATCAAACGGGATCAGGCGGAGAAACTGAAAGCTTCTTACCGACATACCTTAACATTCCCCTTAAGTGAAACCTACGCCAAGCATAAGATACTCCCCATATCTTATCAGCATCCCCTATATCCTGGAAGCCTGCTGGAATTGATCGACCCACCCGCTGTCCTGTACGCCAAAGGTGACGCCGCTTTGTTGGCAGAACCCCAAAAAATAGCCGTGATCGGTTCGCGTAAAGCCTCCGCTTATTCAGAAAAAGCCATGCAGAAAATCATTCCGCCGCTTCTTGAAAAGGGCTTTATCATCGTCAGTGGACTGGCGATTGGAGCAGACGCCATGGCACATCAAAAAACGATTGATTTAGGCGGGCGTACAATCGCCGTCACGGGCAGTGGTTTTCTCCATCCGTACCCAAAAGAAAACGCAGAACTAAACAATATAATAGAAGAAAATCATCTGGTTTTAACTGAGTATCCGCCCTATATGAAGCCCCTAAAATGGAATTTTTCAATGAGGAACCGCATCATCAGCGGATTATCGAGAGGAATTGTGGTTACGGAAGCTCTAGTGAAAAGCGGCACCTTGAGCACAATTGAACATGCGCTGGATCATGGAAAAGATATTTTTGCAGTTCCAGGCGATATTTCATCGCTTTTATCTGAAGGACCGCATAAATTGATTTCAGAAGGCGCAAAACCGGTCTGGAACGGCTGGCAAGTGCTAGAAGAATACCAACATATGACAGCTGAAAAACAATGGAAAAAATGAAAAGCCTTGCATTAAGCTAAAATCTGTTATACATTTTGCAACAGGTAATTCTTTTAAGCAGTTTTGAGAAACCTCTATGAGGAGGAAATAGTTATGGCGGATTTTTTAGTGATTGTTGAGTCGCCTGCAAAGGCTAAGACAATCGAACGGTATTTGGGTAAGAAATATAAAGTCCGTGCTTCACTTGGACATTTACGCGATCTTCCCCGGAGTCAAATGGGTGTAGACGTAGAAAACAATTATGAACCTCGTTATATTACAATAAGAGGCAAAGGCCCGATATTACAAGACCTTAAAAAAGAAGCGAAAAAAGCGAAAAAAGTCTTTCTCGCAGCTGACCCTGACAGAGAAGGGGAAGCGATTGCATGGCATTTGGCTACGGCTCTCGGCATTGATCAATCCTCTGACTGCCGGGTAGTCTTCAACGAAATCACCAAGGATGCCATAAAAGAATCGTTCAAGCATCCGCGTAAGATCGACATGGATTTAGTCGATGCTCAGCAAGCGCGCCGTATTTTGGATCGTCTCGTCGGCTACAGCATCAGCCCTTTGCTTTGGAAAAAAGTGAAAAAAGGCCTTTCAGCTGGGCGTGTACAATCCGTAGCCCTTCGATTGGTCATTGATCGGGAAAACGAAATCAAAAATTTTGAACCGGAAGAGTACTGGTCCATTACCGGGGAATTCGAAAAGGCTAAGAAGAAATTCGAAGCGCAATTCTATGGCAACACAAAAGAAAAAATGAAATTGAACAACGAAGCCGATGTCAAAGCTGTCATGGCTTCGATGAAAGGCAAAGACTTCACCGTAAATCGGGTAGTGAAAAAAGAGAGAAAAAGAAATCCATCCCCTTCTTTTACAACTTCTTCACTGCAGCAGGAAGCAGCCCGCAAATTAAATTTTCGAGCCAAAAAGACAATGATGCTCGCGCAGCAATTGTATGAAGGCATATCCGTAGGGAAAGAAGGCATCACCGGATTAATCACCTATATGCGAACGGATTCCACAAGAATCTCTGACACAGCGAAAAAAGATACAATTGACTTTATCGTCGAAAACTATGGGGAACAATACGTTACACAGAAAGTTGCTGCGAAACAGTCAGCAAAATCGCAGGATGCCCACGAAGCCGTGCGGCCGACTAGTGTAATGCGGACACCTGAATCCATGAAGAGTATTCTTTCGCGGGATCTATACCGTCTGTATAAATTGATTTGGGACCGGTTTGTAGCGAGCCAGATGTCACCGGCAGTTCTCGATACCGTCATGGCGGAATTACAAAACGGCGAAGCGGTATTCCGTGCAAACGGTTCACAGGTCAAGTTTCCTGGTTTTATGAAGCTATACATTGAGGGTACTGACGATCAAAAAGAAGAAAAAGATAATATTCTGCCGGAGATGGCTGAAGGTGATATCGTGAAAGCGATTGAAGTCACACCAAATCAGCATT
This sequence comes from Planococcus sp. SE5232, assembly GCF_050686535.1. Classification (NCBI taxonomy): domain Bacteria; kingdom Bacillati; phylum Bacillota; class Bacilli; order Caryophanales; family Caryophanaceae; genus Planococcus; species Planococcus sp. SE5232. The sequence continues at coordinate 1,471,242 of NZ_JBOGCP010000001.1, forward strand.
TTACGCAGCCGCCTCCGCGTTTTACAGAGGCCCGTTTGGTACGGACACTTGAAGAGCTTGGAATAGGACGTCCGTCAACCTATGCACCGACACTGGACACCATTCAGAAACGTGGGTATGTCACGTTGGATGCGAAACGTTTCATTCCCACTGAGTTGGGTGAAATTGTCCATCAGCTGGTGCTTGAGTTTTTCCCGGATATCCTTAACATCGAGTTTACCGCCAAGATGGAGCACGACTTGGATACGGTCGAAGAAGGCGAAATCGCTTGGCGTTCCATTATTGATGCCTTTTATCTTGAATTTGAGAAAAACGTCGAAGTGGCGGAAGAGGAAATGGAGAAAGTTCAGATCAAGGATGAGCCTGTAGGTGAAGACTGTGAATTATGCGGTTCGCCAATGGTCTACAAACTGGGGCGCTATGGCAAGTTCATGGCCTGCAGCAATTTCCCGGAATGCCGCAATACCAAAGCCATCGTCAAACATATCGGCGTTAAATGCCCGACGTGTAAAGAAGGCGAGATTGTAGAAAGAAAGAGCAAGAAGCGCCGCATATTCTACGGTTGCGAACGCTATCCCGAATGTGAATTCGTATCATGGGATAAACCGATCGAACGTCCTTGTCCGAAATGCAATGAGTTACTGGTAGAGAAAAAAGTGAAAAAAGGTGTGCAGATCAATTGCACAAGCTGTGATTACAAAGAAGAAGTTCAATAATAATATAGAGGTGTTTGAAAATGACAAAGTATGTAAACGTAATTGGAGCCGGGTTAGCCGGAAGTGAAGCAGCATGGCAAATCGCAAAACGGGGAGTTAACGTCCGTTTATACGAAATGCGTCCTGTAAAACAGACAGCTGCTCACCATACTGATAAATTTGCAGAGTTAGTCTGCAGCAACTCGCTTCGAGCCAATTCCTTGACCAATGCAGTAGGGGTCATCAAAGAGGAAATGCGCAAATTGGATTCGGTCATCATCGATTCAGCTGACCGTGCATCTGTGCCGGCTGGTGGAGCACTTGCAGTGGACCGCCACGAGTTCGCTGGGGCAGTGACCGAGAAAGTAAAAAACCATCCATTGGTGGAAGTGATCAATGAAGAAGTGACTGAAATTCCGGAAGGCATTACGATTATTGCAACCGGTCCGTTGACATCGCCGGCTCTTGCTGAGAAGGTCCGCCAATTGACAGGTGAAGAATATCTGTATTTTTATGACGCGGCAGCGCCGATTGTCGAAAAAGACAGCATCGATATGGACAAAGTCTATTTGAAATCCCGTTACGACAAAGGGGAGGCTGCTTACCTTAACTGTCCAATGACGGAAGACGAGTTTATACGGTTCCATACGGCACTTGTCGAAGCAGAAGTTGTGCCTCTGAAGGAATTCGAAAAAGAAATCTATTTCGAAGGCTGCATGCCAGTTGAAGTCATGGCTGCCAGAGGAGAGAAAACACTGACTTTCGGGCCGATGAAGCCAGTAGGGCTGGAAGATCCGAAAACAGGCAAAATTCCTTACGCCGTCGTTCAGCTTCGCCAGGATGATGCTGCGGGAACCCTTTATAATATTGTCGGGTTTCAGACGCACTTAAAATGGGGACCTCAAAAAGAAGTCCTTAAATTGATCCCGGGCTTAGAGAACGTAGAAATCGTACGGTATGGTGTCATGCACCGCAACACGTTCATCAACTCACCGCGTGTGCTGAAGCCGACCTACCAGTTGAAGGCTGACGAGAATATTTTCTTTGCCGGCCAGATGACAGGTGTCGAAGGTTATGTCGAATCTGCGGGCAGCGGATTGCTTGCAGGCATCAATGCAGCGAAATTGGCATTGGGTGAAGAACTGCTGGTATTCCCTGCTGAAACAGCTTTGGGCAGCATGGCACGGTACATTACAGAAGCTGACAGCAAGAATTTCCAGCCGATGAATGTCAACTTCGGCTTGTTCCCGGATCTTGGTGAGCGCATCCGTTCGAAACAGGAGCGTGCAGAAAGACACGCAGATCGTGCATTGACATCTATTCAAAACTATATGAATACAGTGACAGTTTAATTGATAAAAGCCTCTAAATGTTGGTATAATTTAGAGGCTTTTGTATTTGGTGAAAGGTGGAGCATATATGGAAAAAGAGAAGATGCTTGAATCTTTTATGACCTACATTCAATTGGAGAAAAATTATTCCGAACACACCGTCCACCATTATGAACACGATCTGCTGGATTTTTTTCTGTTTTTGAATGCTGAAGGTGTACCTGATATTAGAGAAGTCGAGTATATACATGCACGAAATTACGTCACAAAGCTATATGACGCCAAATTATCAAGAACCACAGTGTCCAGAAAAATCTCGGCAATCCGCTCGTTTTTCCGATACGGTAATCGCGAATTTGAGTTGAATGAGGCTGCATTCAGGTCTTTATACCATCCAAAAAAAGAAGAGAGGCTGCCTCAATTTTTCTATGAAGAAGAGTTGGCTCAGCTTTTTAAGTCCGTTCAGGGTGAAGATAAATTGTCGATCCGAAATACAGCGCTACTGGAACTATTGTATGCGACGGGTATGCGCGTCAGTGAATGCGTCTCCATTCGACTAGGAGATCTGGATCAGACCATGCAGATTGTCAAAGTCATGGGGAAAGGCAGAAAAGAGCGTTACATCCCTTATGGTCAGTTTGCGCAGGACGCTCTGGAACATTACATGGAGGATGCGCGTCCTAAACTGATGAAGAACCAAAAGCACGACTACTTGTTTGTGAACAGCCGTGGGGAGGTTGTAACTGATCGAGGGGTTCGCCATATCTTAAGCGAATGCATGAAGAAAGCCTCTGTCAATTCTTCTATCTATCCGCATATGATCCGTCATACATTTGCAACTCACCTGATCAATAACGGAGCTGATATCCGGACTGTGCAGGAACTGCTTGGGCATTCCCATTTAAGTTCTACTCAGGTTTATACGCATGTTACCAAAGAACATTTACGGAACACCTATTTAAATTCACACCCGAGAGCTTAGAAAGGGGAATTTCATTATGCAAGAATTTCATGCAACCACGATATTTGCAGTTCAACATAACGGGAAATGCGCGATGTCAGGTGATGGCCAAGTAACGTTCGGCAATGCGGTCGTCATGAAGCATACAGCGAGAAAAGTGCGGAAATTATATAACGGACAGGTCTTGACCGGATTTGCAGGATCAGTAGCAGATGCATTTACCTTGTTCGAGATGTTCGAAGGAAAGCTGACCGAGTATAATGGCAATCTTCAACGAGCTGCAGTTGAATTGGCAAAGCAATGGCGTGGAGACAAGATGCTGCGCCAATTGGAAGCCATGCTCATCATCATGAACAAAGATGAGTTGCTGCTGGTATCCGGCACTGGAGAAGTGATTGAGCCGGATGATGGCATTCTCGCCATCGGTTCAGGCGGAAACTATGCGCTGGCGGCAGGGCGTGCCTTGAAGAAATATGCAGGAGATAATTTGACGGCAGCACAAATCGCACAATCCGCTTTGGAGACAGCAGCGGACATTTGTGTCTATACAAATCATCAAATCATAGTGGAGGAATTGTCCTAATGAAAAATCAAACTGATTTAACGCCAAGACAAATTACTGACCACCTGGACCGGTATATCGTCGGCCAAAAAGATGCGAAGCGTTCGATCGCCATCGCATTGCGCAACCGTTACCGGAGAAGCCGGTTGGATGAAGAGATGCGAGGCGAAGTAATCCCTAAAAATATCCTGATGATCGGTCCGACAGGTGTCGGGAAAACGGAAATCGCCCGTCGAATCGCTAAATTGACAGGTGCACCTTTTATCAAGGTGGAAGCGACGAAGTTTACAGAAGTCGGTTACGTTGGACGGGATGTTGAGTCCATGGTGCGCGATCTGGTCGAAGCAGCTGTGCGAATCGTTAAAGAAGAAAAGTTTGAAGCAGTCCAGTTTCAGGCAGAGGCGGCAGCCAACGAGCGGATCGTAAAATTGCTGGCTCCATCGTTGCGTAAAAAACAGACCAATCAGAATCCGCTGGAAATGCTGTTCGGCCAAAAGCTTGAGCAAGAAGAAGAGGAACCAACTGCAGAAGTGGAAGTGCGCGTCAAAAGAAGAGAAATCGCCGCTGATTTAAAAGCAGGCAAGCTGGAAGACGAGTGGGTAACAGTTGAAGTGGTTGAGAATTCGCTTTCCATGTTTGATGCCCTGCAAGGGTCGGGAATGGAACAGATGGGTGCGAACATGCAGGATGCTTTTTCTTCGCTTATGCCGAAGAAAAAGAAAAAACGGCGTTTGCAAGTAAAAGAAGCTCGCCGGATTTTGACAACTGAAGAAGCGGCTAAATTAGTGGACGATGAAGAAGTGGCGTCGGAAGCGATCGAACGTGCTGAACAGCACGGCATCATCTTCATCGATGAAATGGACAAAATCGCCAGTAAGAACAGTTCTTCGTCCGCTGATGTTTCCCGGGAAGGGGTACAGCGCGATATTCTGCCGATTGTGGAAGGGTCGACAGTCTCTACAAAATACGGTGCAGTCCAAACGGATTACATGCTGTTTGTTGCTGCAGGTGCTTTTCATATGTCGAAACCTTCCGATTTGATTCCGGAACTGCAGGGGCGCTTCCCGATTCGAGTGGAATTACAGAAGCTTGAAGTCGGAGATTTTGTCAAAATATTGACGGAACCAAAACATTCTTTAATAAATCAATATAAAGCCCTTCTCGAAACAGAGGGAGTTGTGGTACACTTCAATGATGCCTCAATAATCAGACTTGCAGAAATTGCATATGAAGTGAATCAAGACACAGATAATATCGGCGCACGCAGATTGCATACAATACTGGAGCGTTTGTTGGAAGATTTGTCTTTTGAAGCTTCCGAGATTTCTCCGGCACAAATTGACATAACCCCCCAATATGTGAATGAGAAACTTGAAAATGTGGCAAAGAATAAGGACTTGTCACAATTTATTCTGTAAAACAAGGCGAAATAGTTTCATTAAAGAGTAAAAACCTTTAGAATATTGAATAAACATGGTACGAATTATGTAGGAGGTTCATTTAAATGAATTTATTAGGAAAAACAAGACGAATTAACTCTATGCTGGAAGCAGCAGGCGGCAAAAAAGTAAACTTTAAAGACATGGCTGAGACTTTGAGCGAAGTAATTGAATGCAACGCTTTCGTAGTAAGCCGCAAAGGTAAAGTGTTGGGCTATGCAATCAACCAACAGATTGAGAACGAACGCATGAAAGGGATGCTTGAAGAGCGTCAATTCCCGCTTGAGTATACTCAGAAGCTTTCGAACATCAAGGAAACGACTGAAAACTTGGACGTTAACAGCGAACACACCATCTTCCCTGTGGAAGAGCGTGAACTGTTTAAAAACGGACTGACAACAATCGTACCGATCAACGGCGGCGGCGAGCGTTTAGGAACACTTCTTCTTGGACGTGTAGACGCAGAATTCCACGACGACGATTTAATTCTTGGTGAATACGGCGCTACAGTAGTAGGGATGGAAATCCTTCGCGAAAAAGGCGACCGCATCGAAGAAGAAGCGCGCAGCAAAGCTGTTGTGCAAATGGCGATTTCTTCACTTTCATACAGTGAACTTGAAGCTATCGAACATATTTTCGAAGAACTTGACGGCAACGAAGGTTTGCTGGTCGCTTCTAAAATTGCTGATCGTGTTGGCATTACGCGTTCGGTTATCGTTAACGCACTTCGCAAGCTTGAAAGTGCAGGCGTTATCGAATCACGCTCTCTAGGAATGAAAGGGACATACATCAAAGTATTGAACACGAAATTCCTAGCAGAACTTGAACAATTGAAAATGAACTAAATTGAACTTCGAAAAGGGCTGCCCCAAAAGGTCATGTAAATGACTTTTAGGGGGCAGCCCTTTTTCGTAGCCGAAAAATGAAGGAGATCCATTGCGGCGGATACTTCTCCAGGCTACTGGTAAACTCTTTCTGCTTTGTGTGAAGCACAGGTTCCGCCGCTTAGCGCCGCTATTTTTGGAGCAGCTGGAATTTTAGTGTAGCTGCTTTAAATATAATGAGAGAAACATGTTGCAGACTAAAGGTGAAGCGTGGTATAATTTCAAATGGTGTTAAATACACACGCATTTCGATTTGAGTCGTAGGTGCCCAACTGGGTAACGGTTCAGAGAAGAAAAATGCGGAGGGAAAAAATAACCTATCAGGAGGAAACAAATCATGGCAGTAATCTCAATGAAACAATTGTTAGAAGCTGGTGTACATTTTGGTCACCAAACTCGCCGCTGGAACCCGAAAATGAAAAAATATATCTTCGTGGAACGTAACGGCATCTACATCATCGATCTTCAGAAAACAGTCCGCAAATTGGAGGAAGCTTATAGCTTCATGAAACAAGTGGGCGAAGAAGGCGGCAAAGTACTTTTTGTTGGTACGAAAAAACAAGCTCAGGACGCGATCAAAGAAGAAGCAGAACGTTCTGGCAACTACTACATCAACCAACGTTGGTTGGGTGGAACACTTACTAACTTCGGTACAATCCAAAAACGTGTGAACCGTTTGAAACAAATCGAGCGCATGGAAGAAGATGGAACTTTCGAAGTTCTACCGAAAAAAGAAGTTGTTCAGTTGAAAAAACAACACGAACGCCTTGTTAAGTTCCTTGGCGGTATCCGTGACATGAGTTCACTACCGGACGTAATGTTCGTAGTTGATCCTCGTAAAGAACGCATTGCAGTTGCAGAAGCAATGAAATTGAACATTCCAATCGTTGGTATCGTTGATACGAACTGTGATCCGGATGAAATCGATTATGTTATTCCTGCAAACGACGATGCAATCCGCGCAGTTAAATTGTTGACTGGTAAAATGGCGGACGCTTTGCTTGAGTCAAAACCGGAAGAAGAAGAAGAAGAAACTCAAGCTGAATCTGCTGAGTAATTCGCAATTTACACAGGTGATAAGCGGCCAACCCCTCTTATCACCTTTTTTTGAGAAAATGGCTACACTATCTTAAAGGAGGAATTTAATCATGGCAGTTACAGCTCAAATGGTAAAGGAATTGCGTGCAAAAACAGGCGCAGGTATGATGGATTGCAAAAAAGCATTAGTGGAAACAGATGGAGATATGGAAGCGGCTCTAGACTTCCTACGTGAAAAAGGTCTTTCAAGCGCTTCTAAAAAAGCGGATCGTATTGCTGCTGAAGGGACAACTTCAATTCTTGTGAAAGAAAACGAAGCAGTCATCTTCGAAGTAAACGCAGAAACAGACTTTGTTGCGAAAAACGAAGGTTTCCAGACTTTGGTAAAAGAATTAGGCGAGCACTTGATCTCAACTAAGCCGGCTACTGTTGAAGAAGCTAATGCTTCAACAATGTCTAACGGTTTGACAGTTGCAGACCATATTTCAAACGCAATCGCTAAAATTGGTGAAAAAATCACATTGCGCCGTTTTGAAGTGCGCACAAAAACAGATGCTGACGCTTTTGGTCCTTACCTTCACATGGGCGGACGTATTTCAGTACTTGTTGTTCTTGAAAACTCTACGGATTCAGATGCTGCCCGCGACATCGCTATGCACATCGCTGCATTGAACCCTAAATATGTATCGCGCGACGAAGTTTCTGCTGACGAAGTAGAGCACGAGCGTAAAATCTTGACTGAGCAAGCTTTAAACGAAGGCAAACCGGAAAAAATCGTTGCTAAAATGGTTGAAGGCCGCCTTGGTAAATATTTCGAAGACATCTGCTTGCTTGACCAGGCGTTCGTTAAGAATTCAGATCAAAAAGTTCGTGATTTTGCAGCTTCTACAGGTGGATCTGTTAAAGAATTCATCCGTTACGAAGTTGGAGAAGGCATCGAAAAGCGTGAAGATAACTTTGCTGACGAAGTAATGAGCCAAGTTAACAAAAAATAAGAACGTTTATCATATGATTTATCTTGGGGAACACGAGTATGTGTTCCCTATTTTTCAATAATTATGTAATGGAGGGTACCGATGAGTGTTCAGCAATATAAACGCATTGTATTAAAACTAAGTGGTGAAGCAATGGCAGGAGGACAAGGTTTCGGATTGTCCCCAGAAATCATCAAATCAGTAGCAAGCCAAGTAAAAGAAGTGGTGGAACTTGGAGTGGAAGTTGCAGTGGTTGTAGGCGGAGGCAATATCTGGAGAGGCAAAGTCGGTTCTGAAATGGGAATGGACCGTGCAACAGCTGACTATATGGGCATGCTGGCAACAGTTATGAACTCATTGGCTTTGCAGGATTCTTTGGAAAAGCAAGACGTTGAAACCCGCGTTCTTTCGTCCATAGAAATGCGCCAAGTTGCTGAACCTTATATCCGCAGAAGAGCTATCCGTCATCTAGAAAAGAAGCGGGTTGTCATTTTTGCAGCAGGTACAGGGAACCCTTACTTCTCAACTGATACAACAGCGGCATTGCGCGCGGCTGAAATTGAAGCCGATGTCATTTTAATGGCGAAAAACAATGTTGATGGCGTTTATTCAGCTGATCCGAAAACGGATTCCACTGCTGTAAAATACGAAGAACTTTCTTATTTCGAAGTGATTCAACAAGGCTTGCAGGTGATGGATTCGACAGCTTCTACACTTTGTATGGACAATGACATCCCACTCGTAGTATTCTCAATTATGGAAAATGGAAATATAAAACGAGCTGTACTCGGAGAAAAAATCGGGACAGTAGTGAGGAGAACATTATAATGCCAAAATCAGTGATGAATGACACTAAATCTAAAATGACCAATGCAATTCAAGCTTTTTCACGTGATTTATCTTCAATCCGTGCTGGCCGTGCAACTCCTTCAATTTTGGATAAGTTGACGATCGATTATTACGGTTCTCCAACACCGGTCAACCAAATTGCAGGCATTTCCATTCCTGAAGCGCGTTTGATCATGATTCAGCCATACGATAAATCGGTTCTTGGTGATATCGAAAAAGCGATCCTTAAGTCTGACTTGGGCTTGAGCCCGTCAAATGACGGTTCGGTGATCCGCTTGGCAGTTCCTGCATTGACAGAAGAACGCCGCAAAGATCTTGTGAAGCAAGTGAAGAAAGAAGCGGAAGAAGCGAAAGTGGTCATCCGCAACATCCGTCGGGATGCTAATGACGAGTTCAAGAAGCTGGAGAAGAAAAGTGAAATCACGGAAGATGACTTGCGTGGCTATACAGACGACACCCAGAAGTTGACAGATGACAACATTGCAAAAATCGATGAAATGGCTAAAAGTAAAGAAAAAGAGATTATGGAAGTTTAAATCGAACTTCATTTCATGTCTGGCGTCCTGTTAAGCAGGACGCTTTTTCATGCCAAAAATAAACGCTGTATCTTGAAAGAAGCGCACAATGCTGTTTTTTTTGATATGATAAGCAATAGACATGCCGATTTGTAATAGGTGGAGGATTAACTATGTTTAATAAACTATTAAAACGAAATACTGATTTGGTCTTGGAAAATGTAGATCGCTCAGTTTTGATTTCGAACGAAGAAGTTCCGGCTCATATTGCAATCATCATGGACGGCAATGGCCGCTGGGCAAAAAAACGTTCGCTTCCAAGAGTTGCTGGACACCATGAAGGAATGAAGACCGTCCGGAAGGTGACAAAGCTCGCCAATGAACTTGGGGTCAGTGTCCTGACTTTATATGCATTTTCCACAGAAAACTGGAAACGTCCAAAAATCGAAGTGGATTTTTTGATGCGCTTGCCGGAAGAATTTTTAACGACCTTCCTGCCGGAACTGATTGAAGAAAATGTGCGCGTGGAAATGATGGGATACCATCAAAATTTGCCTATGCATACACTTAAAGCCATTAAGAAAGCGAAAGAAGCAACTAAAGACAATACTGGCCTTGTCCTGAACTTCGCTTTGAATTATGGGAGCCGTGCAGAAATTGTAGATGCGGTCAAAGATATTGCCACTCAAGTTGCTGCGGGAACTCTGGACATTTGTGATATTAACGAAGACCTTATTTCGGGTGGGCTTATGACAAAAGGCTTGCCGGAACCGGATTTACTGATTCGTACGAGTGGTGAGGTTCGATTGAGCAATTTTATGCTTTGGCAATTGGCATACACGGAGTTTTGGTTCACGGAAACTTTATGGCCCGATTTTAATGAAGATTCCTTACTGGAAGCGATTGAAAATTATCAGAAACGAAATCGCCGGTATGGAGGGTTGAAAGGGGACGAAGTGAAATGAAACAACGGATTATAACAGGTGTCATTGCTGCAGCTCTATTTATTCCTTTCGTTATTTATGGAGGCCTTCCATTTATTCTGTTGGTTTATTTACTGGGAACGGTAGCATTGCAGGAACTCTTGAAAATGAAGGGCCGGAGTTTGTGGAGCATCCCCGGCCTTATTTCCCTATTGGCGCTTTATGCCTTCATGATGCCCAATCAATGGGCTGTTCAGATTTTTGAATGGACAGGCTATGAAAAAGTCGAATTCGCATTTCTAGCCGTCATTCTTCTATTGATACATACAGTCATCGTAAAAAACAGCTTCACTTTTGATGATGCAGCCTTCGCTGTTTTAGGTACTTTATATGTCGGTATCGGTTTCTTTTATTTTATCGAAACGCGTGAAGCCAGCCTCAGCTTTCTGATTTTTGCTTTACTGGTGGTTTGGTTCACTGATTCAGGTGCTTATTTCACAGGCCGCAAAATTGGCAAACGGAAATTATGGCCGGAAATTTCACCCAACAAAACAATAGAAGGTTTTGTCGGTGGCATCATCTGGGCGATTGGGATTGCACTTATCTTCAATTACTTCATTCCATTAAACCACTCGATCTTCCTGATCATCATCGTCACCATCATCGCATCTGTCTTCGGACAAATGGGTGACCTGGTGGAATCTGCTTTAAAGCGCCATTTTAACGTAAAAGATTCTGGGTCGATCTTACCGGGGCACGGTGGAATACTGGATCGTTTTGACAGTATTTTATTCGTGATGCCTTTGCTTCATTTTTTACATTTTATCTAAGAGAGGAAATTGCTGAATGGTTAAGAAAATCATCCTGCTGGGTGCAACCGGTTCAATCGGTGTGCAGACAGCTGATATTATCCGCGAACATCCGCAAGAATTTTCATTGATCGGATTTTCTGCCGGAAAAAATATGGACATCACTCGTAAATTGATCGCTGAATTTACTCCTGAAATTGTATGTGTCCAGCAATCTGAAGATGCCAAAACACTGAAAGCTGAATATCCGGCTGTCTCTTTTGTGGCAGGAGCTGAGGGACTGATTGAAATTGCTGTCTATGACGCCGATATTCTGGTCAATGCTGTACTTGGAAGTGTTGGTCTTGAGCCGACACTGGAAGCGATTAAACTTGGCCGTACCATAGCAATCGCCAATAAAGAAACACTCGTGACGGCGGGACATTTGGTGATGGACAGTGCAAAACAGTACGGCGCAGCGATTCTTCCTGTCGACAGCGAACACTCGGCGTTGTTCCAGGCGTTGAATGGAGAAAAGAAAGACCAGGCAAGCCGGTTGATTTTAACGGCTTCCGGCGGCAGCTTCCGTGACTTGACGCGTGAACAGCTGAAAAATGTCACCGTACAGGATGCATTGAATCATCCGAACTGGTCGATGGGATCGAAAATCACGATAGATTCCGCAACCATGGTCAACAAAGGCCTTGAAGTGATTGAAGCACATATATTATTTGATTTCGCATATTCGGATATTGATGTGGTGCTACACCGTGAAAGCATTATCCACTCAATGGTCGAATTCCAGGACACCAGCGTGATGGCACAGCTTGGGACGCCCGATATGCGGGTGCCGATTCAATATGCCTTGTCCTATCCGGACCGGCTTCCCCGTCAGCACGCGAACCGTCTGAACTTGGCTGAAATCGGAAAATTGAATTTCCAGGAAATGGACTATACACGTTTCCGTGCATTGCAGCTGGCATTCGATGCGGGTGTTGCAGGCGGAACCATGACTACTGTCCTGAATGCGGCAAACGAACAGGCGGTCGCCTTATTCCTTAATGAAGAAATAAAGTTCCTGCAGATCGAAGAACTGATCGAGCGGGCAATGGATCAGCATGATGTTCTGGCCAACCCCGATCTTGAAACGATTCTGCATGTAGATGCTGAAACAAGAAAATCTGTAAAAAACATGCTAAAATAACTAAAGATCAAAACCGAATAAGTTTATAAGGATGGGTTCGAAATGGAGACAGTTATCTCGTTTATAATAATTTTCGGTGCTTTAGTTTTTTTCCATGAATTTGGCCATTTCCTTTTCGCAAAACGTGCCGGCATTCTGGTACGTGAATTTGCAATTGGGATGGGCCCGAAAATTTTGGGCATCACTAAAGGAGAAACGCTATACACGTTGCGTTTGTTGCCGATTGGTGGATATGTACGTATGGCCGGGGAAGATATGGATACCATCCAACTTCAGGCAGGCCATCGCATAGGTGTTTTATTGAATAAAGAAGGCCAGGCAAAAAAGATCATCATGAACCAGAAGCACGTTTATCCGGAAATCCTTTTTCTTGAAGTAGAAGAAGCGGATCTGGAAAAAGAGCTGTGGATCAAAGGGTATGATGAAGATGAAAAGCTGGTGCGCATTGACGTTGCGCGCGATGCTGTGGTTGAGGAAAATGGGAGAGAAACCATTTTGGCTCCTTATGACCGGCAGTTTGATTCGAAAACAGTCGGAAAGCGGTTCATGACCATTTTTGCTGGACCCTTATTCAACTTTATCCTCGCATTCCTGATATTCACTGCACTCGGCATGATGCAAGGGATTCCTACCTTCGAGCCAGTAATTACTGAAGTGACGGAGGAAAGTCCGGCAGCTGAAGCGGGTATGCAGAATGGAGACCTGGTGACCGAAATTGAAGGGAATTCGATCGGCACGTGGGATGAACTGGTGGAGTCGGTTCAGAACAATGCCGGTAATCCTCTTGAATTCGAAGTTGAACGTAATGGAGAAGCATTGAACTTTACGATCACTCCTGAAATATCTGAACAGTCACCTGAACAAATTGGCGTCATCGGCGTACTGTATCAAAGCCCGGTAGAAAAAGATTTTCTCGGATCCTTTGTCTATGGCGCTGAGCAGACCGTTTTTTGGTTCAAGGAAATCTTCCGTCTGCTTGGAATGCTGGTGACCGGCCAATTCACGATTGATGCTTTATCCGGTCCAGTTGGGATCTATAAGACGACTGAAGAAGTCGCCAAATACGGATTCTTCACCTTGATGAGCTGGGCAGGCATGCTCAGCATCAACTTAGGGATCATGAACCTGCTTCCGCTTCCTGCATTGGACGGCGGACGCCTGATGTTCTTCATTCTTGAAGCGGTACGCGGAAAACCGGTTGACCGGCAAAAAGAAGGGATGGTCCATTTTGTAGGGATCATGCTGCTCATGCTGCTGATGATCGTCGTCACTTGGAACGATATTCAAAAGTATTTCTTTTAAATAGTCGATTAAGCAATACCGGACAGGCAGTTATTACTGCCTGTCCTGAACTTTTAATCCATCAATAAAAATCCTATAGTCAGTTGAGGTGTATTTTGGAATGAAACAAACAGCAACTTTTATCCCTACTTTACGTGAAACTCCAGCAGATGCAGAAGTCAGATCGCATCAACTCTTATTGCGCGCAGGCTTTATCCGCCAAAATACCAGCGGCATCTACTCATTCCTGCCACTCGGCAAACGCGTACTTCAAAAAGTGGAAACCGTCATCCGTGAAGAAATGGAAGCCGCCAACAGTGTGGAAATCTTCATGCCCGCACTCCAGCAGGCCGAACTATGGCAGGAATCGGGGCGCTGGTATTCGTACGGCGATGAACTGATGCGTTTGAAGGACCGCAATGACCGTGAATTCGCTCTGGGAGCGACTCATGAAGAAGTTATCACGAGCTTGCTTCGCGATGAAATCAAATCGTATAAAAAGCTTCCTTTGAATCTTTTTCAGATCCAGTCGAAGTTCAGAGACGAAAAGCGTCCGCGCTTCGGATTATTGCGTGGCCGTGAATTCCTGATGAAAGATGCTTATTCATTCCATGCGACACCTGAAAGCCTGGATGAAACCTATGATGTCATGATGCAGGCATACACCAATATCTTTACACGTCTTGGCTTGAACTTCCGTGCGGTAATCGCGGATTCCGGTGCCATCGGCGGTAAAGACAATCATGAATTCATGGTGCTGTCTGAAATTGGAGAAGATACGATTGCTTATTCCGACACATCCTCTTATGCAGCCAACATTGAAATGGCGGCTGTCAATGTAGCTTATCCCGCCTCAGATGAAACGCCGGAAGAAATGGAGAAAGTGGCGACGCCAGATAAGAACACCATTGCAGATGTAGCTGAGTTTTTAGATACAACTGCTGAAAAATGCATCAAGACATTGGTCTTCAAAGCAGACGATGAATTGGTCATCGTGTTAGCAAGAGGAGATCATGAGGTCAATGACGTTAAAGTCAAACATGCGACGGGCGCGAAAGTCATCGACATGGCGACTCCGGAAGAGGTTCAGCAATTATTGTCCTGCGATATCGGTTCTCTAGGTCCGATCAACCTTCCTTCAGATATCCGGCTGTTTGCGGACCATGCAGTTGAAAACATGGTCAATGCTGTAGTCGGCGCCAATGAAAGTGGCTATCATTATAAAAACGTCACACCGGGCAAAGACTTTCCAGTCGAAGCTTACCACGACCTTCGTTTTATCCAGGAAGGCGATGCTTCTCCTGATGGCCAGGGCACGATTCAATTTGCCAAAGGAATTGAAGTCGGCCATATCTTTAAATTAGGAACCACCTACAGCATTCCGTTGAAGGGCACTTTCCTGAATGACCAAGGCAAAGCGATGCCTTATATCATGGGTTGCTATGGCATCGGTGTGTCACGTGTGCTCGCTGCAGTCGCGGAACAATTCCAGGACGACAACGGCTTTACATGGCCGGATATTGTTGCTCCTTACGAGGTTCATCTGGTGCCTGTCAACGTCAAGGACGATGTGCAACGTGAGCTTGGTGAAGAGCTTTATGCCTTGCTGAAATCAAATCGCTACGAAGTGCTGCTCGATGACCGCAAGGAACGGGCAGGCGTGAAATTCACGGATGCAGATCTGATCGGGTTGCCGATCCGCATTACGATCGGCAAAAAAGCGGCTGAAGGAATACTGGAAGTCAAAATACGGCGGACAGGTGAAACATTCGAGTGGACGCGTGAAGAATTACTCGATCAATTACAGCAGTTCTTTAAAAAATAACAGCAAAATCTGATATGATGAAAGGAAAGTACAATATGTACTTTCCTTTCTTTTTCTGCTCGTTTCTATAGCTATAAGCGTCAGGTATGACAAGCACTTGCGCTTTTTTAAATTACTACCACGAAGGGGATAATTATGACAAACCAGCAAGACTCCAAGATGCGATTCAAATTGCTGCTTCAGCATCTCGACTTAGCGGACGATGTACATATGCCCTTTTTCGAAGAGGCTGAACTGACACGGATGACCGTCCATAAAAAAGAACGGTCGTGGAAATTTCTTGTGAAACTGAAGAATATCCTGCCGATCGATTTGTACCTATTATTAAAAGAACGACTTTATAGCACGTTTTCACCCATCGCTTCAATTCAATTGAACATTGAGGCGGCGCAGGAAACCGTACAGGAAGACCTTGTATTATCTTATTGGAGATACGCTGTCGAAGAACTGGCGGACATGGCGCCCCCGTTGCGTGAGCGATTATTGTCACAGGCGCCTGTCTGGAATGGCAATAAGCTGTTATTGAAATGCAACCATGAACACGAAATGATGGCGCTGAAGTCAAAATACAGCGAAAAATTAGCGGGAGTATATCATCAGTTCGGCTTCCCGCATGTTGCCATCGATTTCCAGCTGTCAGACGAAAACCAGGAAGCGGCCCATGAAGCGTTCATGGCGGAACGCCTGCGTGAAGAAGCGGAAATGGCAAATAAAGCATTGTCCGATATGAAGAAACGAGAGACAAACCGCAAAGAGAACGGTACTCCATCCGGTCCATTCCAAATGGGTACAGCCATCAAGCCGGATGAAAATATTGTTGAGATCAAATCCATTGTCGATGAAGAACGCAGAGTGACCATTGAAGGCTATGTATTTGATGCCGAAGTAAGAGAGCTTCGGAGCGGCCGTTCCTTGTTGACAGTAAAAATCACAGACTATACCGATTCGATTCTCGTGAAGATGTTCTCGCGTGACAAGGAAGATGCCGAATTGATGGCCAATGCTAAAAAAGGCATGTGGCTGAAAGCGCGCGGCTCGATCCAAACTGACACCTTTGTCCGTGACTTGGTGATGATGGCGCAGGATATGGTTGAAATCAATCCCGTACTTCGACGGGACACGGCAGAAGAAAAACGCGTCGAATTGCATCTGCATACGCCGATGAGCCAAATGGATGCAGTTTCATCTGTTGAGTCACTGGTTAGCCAAGCGGCCAAATGGGGACATCCAGCCATCGCCATTACGGATCATGCCGGTGTACAATCCTTTCCGGATGCCTATGCAGCCAGCAAAAAGCATGGCATCAAAGCGATTTTTGGGTTGGAAGCGAATTTAGTCGATGATGGAGTGCCGATTGCTTATGAGGAGCGCCATGCTTTATTGGAAGAGGAAACTTTTGTGGTTTTTGACTTGGAGACGACAGGCCTATCTGCCGTTTACGATACGATCATCGAGCTCGCTGCAGTGAAGATCAAAGGCGGACAGATCATCGATAAGTTTGAGAGCTTTGCCAACCCGCACCATGAGCTGTCGTCAACGACGATCGATTTGACGGGCATCACGGATGACATGGTCAAGAATGCACCCGAAGTGGAAGACGTAATCCGCAAATACCACGAGTGGGCAGGAGATCATATAATGGTCGCCCATAACGCTTCATTCGATATGGGCTTCTTGTATGTCTGCTATAAGAAATTCGGCATTGATAAGAAGCATGCCACGATCGATACATTGGAACTCGCGCGCATGCTTCATCCAGAACTGAAAAATCACCGATTGAATACATTGGCCAAGAAGTTCGGGATCGAACTGACCCAGCATCACCGGGCGATCTACGATACCGAAGCAACTTCGTATCTATTGACGCATCTATTAAAAGAAGCTGATCAAAAAGGCATTCTCTACCACGATCAGCTCAATGATTATGTCGGAAGCGGCGACGCTTATAAACGGTCCCGGCCGACGCACTGCACGTTGTTGGCGCAAAATGATGAAGGCTTGAAAAACCTCTTCAAATTGGTGTCGGCTTCTCACATCGATTATTTCTACCGGGTACCCCGAATTCCGCGTTCGTTGTTGCAAAGGCATCGGAAAGGGCTGCTGGTCGGCTCGGGCTGCGATAAAGGCGAAGTTTTTGAAGCAGTGATGCAAAAGTCAATGGAAGAAGTCGAAAAGATGGCTCAATTTTATGATTATATGGAAGTTCATCCGAAAGAGGTCTACTCACATCTGATTGAACGGGAAATGATCCGTGATGAATGGAATTTAGAGGACATCATCCGTAAACTGGTGAAAGTCAGCCGTAAATTGGAAATTCCTTTGGTTGCCACAGGAAACGTCCATTATCTGGACGAAACGGATGCCATCTTCCGGCAGGTGCTGATCGGTTCCCAAGGCGGAGCTAATCCACTGAACCGCCAGAAACTGCCGAAAGTACATTTCAGGACGACCAATGAAATGCTGGACGCCTTTGACTTTCTTGGGGCTGAAACAGCGCATGAACTGGTGGTTGAGAATTCCGTTAAAATTTCCGAAATGATCGATGTCGTCAAGCCGATTAAAGATGAATTGTATACACCAAAAATTGAAGGCGCCGATGAAGAAGTCCGCGAATTGAGCTATAATATGGCAGCCCAGATTTATGGTGCTCCATTGCCTGAAATCGTGGAAGCCCGTATCGAGAAAGAATTGAAATCCATCATCGGGCACGGATTTGCGGTTATCTATCTGATTTCGCACAAACTCGTGAAGAAATCACTGGACGATGGTTACTTGGTAGGGTCCCGTGGGTCGGTTGGTTCCTCGCTGGTTGCGACATTGACTGAAATCACTGAAGTCAATCCGTTGCCTCCGCATTACATTTGCAGTAAATGCAAGAAATCGGAGTTCTTTGATGACGGTTCAGTCAGTTCGGGATTCGATTTGAAAGATAAGAATTGTCCGGATTGTGATATTCCATATCAAAAAGAAGGCCAAGATATTCCGTTTGAAACGTTTTTAGGATTTAAAGGAGATAAAGTTCCCGATATCGATTTGAACTTCAGTGGTGAATATCAGGCAGTAGCCCATAATTACACGAAGGAATTATTCGGGGAAGATAATGTTTTCCGCGCAGGTACGATCGGTACAGTAGCGGAAAAAACAGCTTATGGCTATGTCCGGGGCTATGCCAACGACCGCGAGATGACCTTGCGGGGCGCAGAAATCGACCGCCTTGTGCAAGGCTGTTCGGGAGTCAAGCGCAGTACTGGACAGCATCCTGGGGGGATAATCGTTGTCCCAGATTACATGGACATCTATGATTTCACGCCGATTCAATTCCCGGCAGATGCTCAGGATTCGGAATGGAAGACGACGCATTTTGATTTCCATTCCATCCACGATAACTTATTGAAGCTGGATATTCTCGGACATGATGATCCGACGGTGATCCGCATGCTTCAGGATCTGTCCGGCATCGATCCGAAGACCATCCCTACAGATGATCCGGAAGTGATGAAAATCTTCGCCGGTCCGGAATCGCTTGGTGTGACCAAAGAGCAGATCGGCTGTAAAACAGGCACGCTTGGAATTCCGGAATTCGGTACGCGCTTTGTGCGCCAGATGTTGGAGGAGACGAAACCGAACACCTTCTCTGAGCTGGTCCAGATTTCCGGACTGTCCCACGGTACGGATGTGTGGTTGAGCAATGCGCAGGAACTGATCCAAAACGGGACCTGCCAATTGTCGGATGTAATCGGGTGCCGGGATGATATCATGGTCTACCTGATTTATCAGGGACTTGAATCTTCATTGGCATTTAAGATTATGGAGTCTGTCCGTAAAGGTAAAGGGTTGACACCGGAATTTGAAGAAGCCATGAAAAAAGAAGGCGTGCCGAACTGGTACATCGAATCCTGCAAGAAAATCAAGTATATGTTCCCGAAAGCCCACGCCGCAGCCTATGTCTTGATGGCTGTGCGGATCGCTTACTTTAAAGTGCATTTTCCGGTTCTTTATTATGCAGCGTACTTTACAGTTCGTGCAGAGGATTTTGATGTGAATGCCATGGCGAAAGGATCACACTCGATCCGTGCTGTAATTGATGACATCAACTCTAAAGGTTTGGAAGCATCAACAAAAGAGAAGAACCTATTGACGGTTATGGAATTGACGCTTGAAATGGTGGAACGCGGCTATACTTTCCAGAAGGTGGATCTGTATAAATCATCTGCAGATCAATTCATCATTGACGGAAAAAGCTTGATTCCACCGTTCAATGCCATTCCAGGACTGGGGACCAATGCGGCGAAATCGATTGTTGCTGCCCGTGAGCATGGGGAATTCCTCTCCAAAGAAGATCTGCAGCAGCGTGGCCGGGTTTCGAAAACAATCATCGAATATATGGATGATCACGGTTGCCTGGAAGGGATGCCTGACGCTAACCAGCTGTCCCTGTTCTAGCCAGTTGCACCACGGCGCCGTTTGTGGTATTATTGTAGTAACATTTACTGATAGCTCTGTCGCAGAAGAGTGGGTTCTCCCGCTCTTTTCTGTTTGTTATGGCATAAAATTGGCGGGAGGCATGTATGAGCAAAATCACAGAACAAATCGAGAAGATAGCACAGCCCATCACCAGTGAATTATCACTGGAACTAGTCGATGTGGAATTCCTGAAAGAGGGCCGCAACTGGTTTTTACGGGTATATGTAGACAATCCTGAAGCACCTATTGATATTGATCAATGCGCTTTGGTAAGTGAAAAGTTAAGTGAAATCCTGGATCAATTAGATCCGATTGAACAAAACTATTTCCTGGAAGTTTCTTCCCCAGGGGCAGAACGTCCATTGAAGAAGGAAAAAGATTTCGAAAAGGCTATGGGTAAGTTTATTTACATCAAGACCTATGAACCGGTTGAAGATGCAAAAGAGTTTGAAGGTTATCTTAAGTCTTATGACGATGAACAAGTGGAAATTGAAATCAAGATCAAAACACGCAGAAAAATAATTACTATTGCAAAAGAAAAAATAGCAGTGATTCGTTTAGCCATTGATTTTTCTGTTAAACCTGATTGAAGAACCTGGGAGTGAATAATATGAGCAGTGAGTTATTGGATGCTTTTGAAGTATTGGAGAAACAAAAAGGGATTTCGCGTGAAGTCCTGATTGAAGCGATTGAAGCAGCTTTGGTAACTGCATACAAACGGAATTTTAACCAAGCACAGAATGTCCGTGTAGATTTGAACTTGAATACGGGGACAATGCTGGTTTATTCCCGTAAAGATGTTGTCGAGGAAGTTGAAGATGAACGCCTTCATATTTCGTTGGAAGACGCCAAAGTCATCAATCCGGCCTACGAGCTTGGAGATGTCGTGGAAGAAGAAGTGACGCCCCGCAATTTCGGACGCATTGCTGCTCAGACGGCAAAACAAGTCGTTACACAGCGTGTCCGTGAAGCTGAACGCGGCTTGATCTTCGAAGAGTTCGTAGATCGTGCTGACGACATCGTCAACGGCATTGTTGAGCGTATGGACGCACGCAATCTGTATGTTGGACTGGGTAAAGTTGAAGCTGTGTTGCCACAGACAGAGCAAATGCCAAACGAACATTATAAGCCGCATGACCGCATCAAAGTGTATATCACGAAAGTGGAGCGTACGACACGCGGACCGCAAGTATTCGTTTCGCGCACACATCCAGGATTGCTTCGCCGTTTATTTGAAAATGAAGTGCCTGAAATCTACGATGGCATCGTTGAGATCAAATCAATTGCACGCGAAGCCGGAGACCGTTCAAAAATCTCTGTTTTCGCGCACCGTGATGATATCGATCCCGTCGGCTCATGTGTTGGATCCAAGGGTGGACGTGTTCAGACAATCGTCAACGAATTAAGCGGAGAAAAAATCGATATTGTGGAATGGTCAGAAGAGCCGGTTGTCTTTGTAGCAAACGCGCTTAGCCCGTCCAAAGTATTGGATGTACAAGTAAACGAAGAAGCAAAATCGACTACTGTAGTCGTTCCTGATTATCAATTATCTCTTGCAATCGGCAAACGCGGACAAAATGCCCGTTTGGCAGCGAAATTAACTGGCTGGAAAATCGATATCAAGAGTGAAACCGATGCTCGTGAACTTGGGATTTACCCAAACCCGAACGCTGATATCGAATTAGTGGAATCCGGTGAAGAACTGGACGACTTTGATTTTTACGAAGAAAAAGAATAATGTAGAAAAGGTGATGTCCGTTGGCTCTGCAAAAGAAGATTCCATTACGGAAGTGTGTAGCTACAGGCGAGATGCATCCTAAAAAAGAATTGATCCGCGTTGTCCGTTCAAAAGAAGGCGAAGTATCCGTCGATTTGACGGGCAAGAAATCAGGACGCGGCGCATACCTTTCGAAATCGGAAGATGCCATCGCGGCTGCCCGTAAAAAGAAAGTGCTCGACAAGCAATTGGAAGTCAAAATTCCAGACGAAATCTATGATGAGTTAATTCGCGTCGTTCTCAGAGAGCAGTTGAAATAATGACCAAACAGAAAATTCTTCAATTACTTGGATTGGCCACACGTGCAAGAATGACCATTTCAGGTGAAGAAATGACCGTGAATGAAGTTCGAAAAGGCAAAGCGAAATTAGTGATACTTTCTGAAGACGCTTCAGAAAACACCAGTAAGAAACTGCAGGACAAATGCAAGTCGTATGGAGTGGATCTCCATGTTTTTGGATCCCGTTTCGAGTTGGGACATGCGATAGGCAAAGAAGAGCGGGTAGTTATTGCGATCACAGATAAAGGATTTGCAAAGAAAATAACCAGCTTATATGAAGAAATTAATCGGGGGCGAGCAGATGACCAAAATTCGAGTACATGAATATGCTAAGAAGGTAGACAAGCCAAGTAAAGAAATTATCAATGAGTTGTCTAAACATAATATTACCGTGCAAAACCATATGGCTACATTAGAAGATAATGCTGTATCGAAATTAGACAGCATCTACAAAAATGCATCAGCTGGGCAGCGCCCGCAAGCGCCATCGCGTCCACCAAGCCAAGGGCAATCCCGCCCACAAAGCAGCCAGTCGCGTCCATCAGGACAGGGACAATCCCGTCCGCAAGGCAGCCAGTCGCGTCCATCAGGACAAGGGCAGTCACGTCCGCAAGGCGGCCAGTTGCGTCCATCAGGACAAAGCCAATCCCGTCCAGCTGCAGCGCCTAGTCAAGGACAGTCCCGTTCACAAGGGAATGGCCAACGACCAACTGTACCGGCAAAATCGGGATCGAATTTTACACCGAAGGCAGCTAAACCGACAGCAGGACCTGGCCAGCGTTCTTCAGGACGTCCAGGCGGCGGAAACCGTAGCGGCTTCCAAAACCGCAACCGCAAAGGAAAGCAGCAGCAACCGGTAAATCCATTGCCGCCAATGCCTAAAAAAGAAAAAGAACTGCCGGCTAAAATCACTTTCAGTGAGTCATTGACAGTAGCTGAGCTTGCAAAAAAATTAGGGCGCGAGCCTTCTGAAATCATCAAAAAATTGTTCATGCTTGGTGTAATGGCTACCATTAACCAAGAGTTGGATAAAGATGCAATTGAATTGATTTGTGCCGAGTATGAAGTTGAAGTGGAAGAAGAGATCTTAGTGGATAAAACGGATCTTGAAGTTTACTTTGAACCTGAAGACGAGAGCCTAAATCAAGAGCGTCCCCCGGTAGTTACCATCATGGGGCACGTTGACCATGGTAAAACAACTTTGCTTGATTCGATCCGCCACACGAAAGTGACTGCTGGAGAAGCAGGCGGAATCACACAGCATATCGGTGCTTATCAGGTTGTTGACGACAACGGCAAGAAAATCACGTTCCTTGATACTCCTGGCCACGCCGCGTTTACGACGATGCGTGCACGTGGAGCAAAAGTGACTGACCTTGCAATTATCGTTGTTGCAGCAGATGACGGTGTTATGCCACAGACAGTTGAAGCAATCAACCATGCCAAAGCGGCAGAAGTTCCGATCATCATCGCAGTCAACAAAATGGATAAGCCAAGTGCAAACCCTGACCGCGTTATGCAAGAATTGACTGAGCACGGACTAGTAGCTGAAGCTTGGGGCGGCGATACGATTTTTGTTCCGATTTCTGCTCTGACTGGAGACGGCATCGATTCATTGCTTGAAATGATCCTTCTGGTATCCGAAGTTGGTGAGTTGAAAGCTAATCCCGCGCGCCGTGCAATCGGTACAGTTATCGAAGCAGAGCTTGATAAAGGCCGTGGTTCAGTAGCTACTCTACTTGTTCAGGATGGTACGTTGAAAGTCGGAGATCCGATTGTTGTCGGAAATACATTTGGCCGTGTTCGTGCCATGGTTTCTGATATTGGACGCCGCGTCAAAGAAGCGGGACCATCAACACCAGTGGAAATTACCGGTCTGAACGATGTACCGCAAGCAGGAGACCGCTTTGTTGTCTTTGAAGATGAGAAAACAGCTCGCCAGGTTGGGGAAACGCGTGCAACTTCAGCGCTTCAAGTTCAGCGTTCTGAAAAAACACGGGTAACTCTTGATAACTTGTTTGATCAATTGAAACAAGGCGAAATGAAGGAATTGAACTTGATCGTCAAAGCTGACGTTCAAGGAGCCGTTGAAGCAATGGCTGCATCTCTTCTTAAAATCGATGTGGAAGGCGTCAACGTGAAAATTATCCACACAGGCGCTGGAGCCATTACGGAATCCGATATTTCATTGGCAGCTGCATCCAATGCCATCGTCATCGGTTTCAACGTCCGTCCTGATGCAAACGCGAAACGCGCTGCTGAGGCAGAAGGCGTGGACATCCGTCTGCACCGCATCATCTATAAAGTGATCGAAGAAATTGAATTCGCGATGAAAGGCTTGCTTGATCCTGAATTTGAAGAAAAAATTATCGGTCAAGCTGAAGTCCGCAGCACATTCAAAGTTTCTAAAGTTGGTACAATTGCCGGAAGCTATGTAACTGAAGGCAAGATCACGAGAGAAAGTGGCGTCCGCGTCATCCGTGAAGGCATTGTTGTATTCGAAGGTGAAATTGATACGTTGAAACGCTTTAAAGACGATGCCAAAGAAGTAGCTAAAGGCTACGAATGCGGTATCACCATCAAAAAATTCAATGATGTCAAAGAAATGGATATTATCGAAGCGTACGTTATGGAAGAAATCGAACGCAAATGATCCTGTACATGGAATGCGAATTCTTCATTCCAACGGCACATTCGTTAAAAGATAAGCGGGCAGTCGTGAAAAGCATGCTGACCCGCAGCAGACAGAAATTCAATGTTTCCGCAGCAGAGATTGACCACCAGAATGTTTGGCAGCGGACCCGCATCGCCTTTGTCCTCGTTTCTTCATCCAAAGAAATGGCAGATAAGGAAATGGCGCAGGTTCTCTACTATTTGGAAAGCAATCCTGCTTGGGAATGCTTGGAGATTGAAAAAGAATATTTGTAAGAACGAGGTGGATTAGCAATGACAATGCGCGCGAATCGTGTAGCTGAGCAGATGAAAAAAGAGCTTAGCGATATCATCAGCCGAAAACTGAAAGATCCACGTATCGGATTTGTCACTGTAACAGATGTTGAAGTTACAGGAGATCTCCAACAGGCAACTGTATATATCAGCGTTTTAGGCGAAGACTATGCAAAAGAGCAGACATTGCTTGGGTTGACGAAGTCAAAAGGATTTATCCGTTCTGAAATTGGGCAGCGGATCCGTCTTCGTAAAACTCCGGAATTGTCATTTGAAATCGATTCGTCGGTTGCGTACGGCAATCGGATCGATACCTTATTGCGTGATATCCAAGAACCAAAAGAAGATTAAAAAGAGCCTGCTGTCTATTTTAGATAGCGGGCTTTTTTTTGCATCAAGCAAAGGAGCTGAGGCATATGGCATTGAATGGAATTCTGCCTTTATGGAAAGAAAAAGGAATGACGTCTCATGATTGCGTCTTCAAACTGAGAAAAATTCTTCAGACAAAAAAAGTTGGACATACGGGAACGTTGGATCCCGAAGTGGATGGGGTACTGCCGATCTGCATCGGCAACACGACGAAAGTAGCGGAGTACATTACCGACCAAGGGAAAACCTATGAAGCTGAAGTGACAATCGGCTATTCGACTGAAACGGAAGATGCGACGGGCGAGACTGTGGATACGGATGCGTCTGAGAAGCTTATTACACGTGACCAAGTGGCTGAGGTGCTGCTGGGGTTGACAGGCAACATCAAACAAATTCCACCGATGTATTCTGCAGTTAAAGTGAACGGTAAAAAGCTTTATGAATATGCACGACAGGGAATTGCTGTTGAGCGGCCCGAACGTACAGTTCGCATCGACTCCATTGAATTATTGGATGATGATCAGCAATGGGCAGGACAGGAGATCAAATTCAATATCCGTATCCGCTGCGGCAAAGGAACTTATATCCGGACACTGGCAGTGCAGATCGGTCAAGCCCTGGGGTATCCTGCCCATATGTCGAGGCTGACACGGACAGAATCCGGGAAATTCAGCCAAAAAGATTGCGTAACACTTGCCGAAGTGGCCGAACTTGCTCAAAATGGAGATATCGGTGACATTTTGAAACCGCTCAGCTATGGCTTAAGTGCATTTCCATTTATGGAAATCGAGCCTAAACAGATTTTTGCTGTGAAAAATGGTCAGGTTTTGGCGCGTCATGCCATCCTCGATCAAATGGGATTTGTGGTTTTAACGGTTCAGGGAAACCCTGTAGCGCTCTATAAAGACCATCCTGAAAAAGCGGACAAGATGAAACCTGAAAAAATGTTCGGTTTTCCGACAGCTGACGAGGTGTAACATGAAAATTATCCATTTAAGTTATCCGATTCACGTGAAACCCAATTTCGAAACTGGCCCTTTGTCATTGGCGCTCGGTTTTTTTGATGGGGTACATAAAGGACACCAGAGCGTTATTGGGGCAGCGATCGAACAAGCCAAACAAAAAGGCGTCAAGTCAGCGGTCATGACCTTCGATCCGCATCCTTCCCTGGTGCTCGGCGGCAGAAAAGAAGAAGTCTTTTATATTACGCCGATGCAGCAAAAGATGGAAATCCTGGAAGATATGGGTGTCGATTATTGCTTTATCGTCCGTTTCACTTCTGAATTCGCCAAACTGACGCCTGAAGAGTTCATCAAGTTTTTCATTATAGGCCTCAATGTGGTGCATGTCACAGCTGGATTTGATTTTTCGTTCGGCAGTAAAGGCAAAGGCGATATGGCATTGATGAAACAGTTTGGAGAAGGCCAATATGGCGTCAGCGTGGTTGATAAGCTGGAAGACGGCAATGAAAAAATCAGTTCGACGCGCATCCGTGAATTGTTGAAGAACGGTGCAGTTGAAGAGGTCTGCCATCTCCTGGGACGTCCATTCCGCGTATTAGGCACTGTTGTAAATGGCGATAAGCGAGGGCGTACGATCGGTTTTCCGACAGCCAATGTCGAACCTGAGCTGGGTGCGGTCGTTCCGAGCCGCGGCGTCTACGCGGTGAAAATCCAAGTGCAGGGACAATTCTATAATGGTGTCTGCAACATCGGCTACAAGCCGACCTTCAATAACCCGGATGTGAAAAAACAAGTCATTGAAGTCCATATCCTCGATTTTGATAAATCAATCTACGGAGAAATGGTGGAAGTTGAATGGCATGAGCGAATTCGGGATGAGCAGAAGTTTTCGGGCATCGATGAGCTGAAGGCTCAGATTCAGCGGGACAAAGAAACTGCTGAGCAATTTTTCGCAGGCATTAATTAGACGGTGCAGTTGATTTTAAAAAATCCTTATGCTATTATTTATGAGTACTGAATGTACTAACCGTTGCTTGGCAAATCGAATCACCAACGTTTGCTCGGTAATTGGGGATATCAGAAATTAGGAGGTGGAAACAGTATGGCAATCACACAAGAGCGTAAAAATGAATTGATCAATGAATACAAAGTGCATGACACAGATACTGGGTCTGCAGAAATTCAAATCGCCATTCTTACAGAAGACATCAACAATTTGAATGAGCACTTACGTACTCACAAAAAAGATCATCACTCACGTCGTGGTCTATTCAAAATGGTTGGACGCCGTCGTAACTTGCTGAAATACTTACGTGAAAACGAAGTAGCTCGCTACCGCGAGTTAATCGCAAGACTTGGCCTACGCCGTTAATAGCAAACAGTAAAAGCGGGATTCGTCCCGCTTTTTCTTTATGGATAAAACTTTAATCTATCGCATCGCATACCGGATGCTTTTTTGATACACTACTATTGGATACATATAGTATATAGAAACAAGGTAAGAGAGAGGAGCTCGATATTATGGGGCAAGCAAAAAAAGTCTACACACTTGATTGGGCAGGCCGTGAATTACAGGTTGAGGTCGGCCAATTGGCAAAACAAGCAAACGGAGCAGCATTGATCCGTTATGGCGATACAGCAGTTCTTTCAACTGCAACCGCTTCAAAAACTCCAAAACCATTGGATTTCTTCCCACTGACTGTAAACTACGAAGAGCGTCTATATGCAGTAGGTAAAATCCCAGGCGGTTTCATCAAACGTGAAGGACGCCCTTCCGAAAAAGCGACCTTGACAAGCCGTTTGATCGACCGTCCAATCCGTCCATTATTTCCGGATGGCTTCCGTAATGAAGTTCAGGTCATTTCAATGGTCATGTCAGTAGATCAGGATTGCCCGTCAGAAATGGCTGCAATGTTCGGTTCTTCTCTAGCCTTGATGATTTCTGATATTCCTTTCGGCGGACCGATTGCTGGAGTGATCGTCGGCTTGATCGACGGACAATACATCATCAATCCGACAAATGATCAGCTTGAAAAAAGCTCGATCAACTTGACGGTTGCCGGAACAAAAGATGCCATCAATATGGTGGAAGCAGGAGCGAAGGAAGTTTCTGAGGAAATCATTTTAGAAGCGATCATGTTCGGCCACGAAGAAATCAAGAAATTGATCGCTTTCCAAGAACAGATTGCTGCGGAAGTCGGTAAAGACAAAACCGATATCCAGCTATATGAATTGGATGCCGACCTGACAAGCTCACTTAAAGAAGCGGTAGAAGCTGAATTGAATGCAGCTGTCCAAATCAATGAAAAACAAGCACGCAACGAAGCCATTGATGAAGTTAAGGCTCGTGCTATGGCTTCATATGAAGAATCGGACGATGCAGTGAAAAAACAGGCTGGCCAGATTCTTGATAAAATGGTCAAAGATGAAGTCCGTCGTTTGATCACTGACGAAAAAATCCGTCCGGATGGCCGTGGACCTTCTGAAATCCGTC
This sequence comes from Planococcus sp. SE5232, assembly GCF_050686535.1. Lineage (NCBI taxonomy): Bacteria > Bacillati > Bacillota > Bacilli > Caryophanales > Caryophanaceae > Planococcus > Planococcus sp. SE5232. Next base: position 1,499,803 of record NZ_JBOGCP010000001.1, read on the forward strand.
CATTGTCTTCTGAAGTCGGCATTTTAAACCGTACGCACGGTTCCGGTTTGTTCACGCGTGGTCAAACACAGGCAATGAGCATTTGTACGCTTGGCGCTTTAGGCGATGTTCAAATCATCGACGGCCTTGGCATCGAAGATACAAAACGCTTTATGCACCATTACAACTTCCCGTTGTTCTCTGTAGGTGAAACTGGATTCCTTCGTGGACCTGGACGCCGTGAAATCGGTCACGGAGCACTTGGTGAACGCGCATTGGAAGCTGTCATTCCAAATGAAAAAGATTTCCCATACACCATCCGCCTTGTTGCGGAAGTATTAGAATCAAACGGTTCAACTTCTCAGGCGAGCATCTGTGCTTCAACGCTTGCAATGATGGATGCCGGCGTCCCATTGACAGCTCCGGTTGCAGGCATTGCGATGGGCCTAGTGAAAAAAGGCGATAACTATACCGTACTGTCTGATATCCAAGGTATGGAAGATCACCTGGGCGATATGGACTTTAAAGTGGCTGGTACTGCTAAAGGCATTACAGCTCTGCAAATGGACATCAAGATCGATGGCCTTTCACGTGAAATCCTGGAAGAGGCGTTGACACAAGCTCAAATCGGCCGTATCCACATCCTTGAATCGATGCTGGCAACGATTGCTGAACCGAGAACAACTCTTTCTGCCTATGCACCGAAAATCATCATGGTGAAGATCAACCCGGACAAGATCCGTGACGTGATCGGACCTGGCGGTAAAGTGATCAACAAAATCATCGATGAAACAGGCGTTAAGATTGATACAGAACAAGACGGCACCATCTTTATTTCATCTGTCGATGAAGAGATGAACGCTAAAGCGAAAGCAATGATCGAAAACATCGTACGTGAAGCAAAAGTCGGCGAATACTACGAAGGCAAAGTGAAGCGCATCGAGAAATTCGGGGCATTCGTTGAATTGTTCCCTGGCAAAGACGGACTTCTCCATATATCTGAAATCCAAGAAGAACGGACGAAAGAAGTGGAAGATGTTTTGAAGATGGACCAGGTTGTCGAAGTCAAAGTAATTGAAATTGACCGTCAAGGACGTGTAAACTTGTCACGTAAGGTTGTTTTAAAAGAACAAAAAGAAGCCAAAGAAAAACAAAATCAAGAATAACCAACCATTGAAAATTGCCGACTTTGTCGGCAATTTTTTACTATAAGGAGGAACATGCACATGGTGACCACACAGACTTGCAAAAATGGATTGCGCATCGTTTCCGAACACATTCCCCATTTTCATTCCGTTGCGGTAGGGGTCTTTGTCAATAATGGCTCCCGGGATGAATTGCCGGAAGAAAACGGCATCACCCATTTTATCGAACATATGCTGTTCAAAGGGACGGATTCACGGACCGCCAAAGAAATCGCCCGGGAATTCGACCGCATCGGCGGCGATATCAATGCATATACATCAAAAGAATACACCTGCTACTATGCAAAGGTTCTGGATCATCATGCAGAGCATGCAGTAGCAGTGTTGGCTGATATGCTCTTCAATTCGCAGATGGATCCTGTGGAATTCGATAAAGAACGCCAAGTTATCCTGGAGGAAATCAGTATGACAGAAGATATGCCAGATGATGATGTGCATGAACAGCTCTGGCGTGTCATGTATCCGCAAAATTCAATCGGCGCCCCGATACTAGGGACCGCTGAAACCCTTGCGAGCTTTACGCCCGAGAAGATCCGTGAATACATGAATCAGCATTACACACCGGCAAACACGGTTGTGTCGGTGGCTGGCAATATCACACCGGCGCTCTTGGAAGAAATAGAAGCGTTATTCGGTCATTTTGAGAAAAAAGAGAGCCCTAAAAAATATCAACTGCCTGTCTTTACGGCGGGCTACTCATTGAAGAACAAAGAGACTGAACAAGGCCACTTATGCCTTGGATTTCCAGGCCTGTCTTTGAATGATCCGGATATTTACAATGTTACTGTTTTGAACAATATTATCGGTGGGTCCATGTCTTCGAGGCTGTTCCAGGAAATCCGGGAACAACGTGGATTGGCCTATTCGGTTTTCTCTTATCATTCGGCATATTCCGATCACGGAACGCTGGCGATATACGGGGGAACTTCAGATGAGCAGATGGCTGAAATGCAGCAGGTAATCATGAGCTTGCTGAAGGAATTGAAGAATGGCGGCATCACTGAAGAAGAAATCACCGATTCCAAAGAGCAATTGAAGGGCAGTTTGATGCTTGGGCTTGAGAGTACCAGTGCACGGATGAGCCGCAACGGCAGACACGAGTTGCTGCTCGGCAAGCACCAGACTTATGACGAAGTGCTGACGCAGATCGATCAGGTGTCACTTGAAAAAGTAGTCGCGTTATTGGAGATTCTGGTAGAGTCGCCAGCAGTATCCATCATCCGTCCGAAAGAAGCTTCCCTAGTTTAGGGAAGCTTTTTTGTGATTTCGTTCCTTTAATTGACTAAATTATGTTACAATAATTCAAATCATCATAGAAGGAGCGAATATTGTGAAAACATTCAACGTAGCGATTATGGGAGCAACAGGGGCAGTCGGCCAACAAATGATGGAGCAGTTGGAGAAGCGGAATTTCCCCGTAAAAGAAATCGTCTTTTTATCTTCAAGCCGCTCTGCCGGTAAAGAAATTGAATTCAACGGCAAGACATACACTGTCCAAGAAGCGAAGCCGGAGTCTTTTGAAGGCATCGACATCGCCTTGTTCAGTGCAGGTGGCAGCGTTTCAGAAAAATTCGCGCCTGAAGCCGTTAAACGGGGTGCAGTCGTCATCGATAATACCAGTGCCTTCCGCATGGACAAAGAAGTGCCATTGGTTGTACCTGAAGTGAACAAAAGTGATCTTGGCCTCCACAAAGGAATCATCGCCAACCCGAATTGTTCGACCATCCAGATGGTCTGCGCCTTGCAGCCGCTAAAAGAGCAATTCGGTTTAACGAAAGTCGTGGTCTCCACTTATCAGGCCGTTTCAGGAGCAGGCATTGATGCCATCAATGAGCTAAAAGAACAGGCGGGCAACTTTGACCATGCAAAATCAGCCGAGGCGAAGATGCTGCCCGTCAAATCCGCTGAACGCCATTACCCGATTGCGTTCAACGTCATTCCGCAAATCGATCAATTCACTGACAATGGCTATACATTCGAGGAAATGAAGATGATCAATGAAACCAAAAAAATCATGCACGATGATTCTTTGGCAGTAGCAGCCACCTGTGTACGCCTTCCAGTGGTCACAGGGCATTCGGAGTCGGTCTACGTGGAACTCGCAGGGACTGCGACTGTCGAACAGGTGAAAAAGGCGATGGTGGATGCACCAGGCGTTGAACTGATGGATGATCCGTCAAATCAGGTTTATCCAATGCCTTTAATGACAGCGGGTCTGGATGAGGTATTTGTCGGGCGTATTCGTCAGGATCTGGACAATCCGAACGGCTTCCACCTATGGGTGGTTTCGGATAACCTGGTTAAAGGCGCGGCGTTGAATTCGGTTCAGATTGCAGAAGCTTTGATTGAAGAAAACATCATTTAATCCCTTACAGCAATCGTAGAAATGAACCGGCCATTGCGCCGGTTTATTTTTTTCTTTGGACTGTTTCCGGTGATTCCCGTATAATGAATTCTATGGATGTGTACGGGTGAATTTTAGGAGGAAATAAATTGAGTAAAATTAAAAATGAAGTAATAAGAGTAATACCATTAGGCGGCGTCGGCGAAATCGGCAAAGCTATGTATGTAGTAGAAATCGATGAAGATCTGTTTGTTGTAGACAGCGGATTGATGTTCCCGGAAGATGAGATGCTGGGCGTCGATATCGTCATTCCGGATATGACCTTCCTGGAAGAAAACAAAGACCGCGTCAAAGGAATCTTTTTGACGCACGGACACGAAGATGCGATCGGTTCAATCGCTTATTTATTGAAAAAGATCCAGGCTCCGGTTTACGGATCGAAATTGACGATTGCGTTAGCCAAAGAGCATATTAAAGAACAAGGTTCTTTGAAGCATGTCAAATTCTTTGAAGTAACCAATAAGAGCCGCATGAACTTCGATAAGACCCATGTGACGTTCTTCCATACAACACACAGTATTCCTGACGCACTTGGGATCGTCTTCCACACATCAGAAGGCGCTATCGTGCATACAGGAGAATTTAAGTTCGATCAATCAGCTAAAGGAAGCTATAAACCTGATATCGCGAAAATGGCGAAATTAGGGGAAGATGGCGTCCTGATGCTGTTGTCTGACTCCACTGAAGCTGAACGTCCTGGCTATACGACATCTGAAATTGTGGTTGCTGACCACATTCTGTCAGCATTCATTGCTGCAGAAGGCCGTGTATTAGTATCCCTGTATTCATCAAACTTTATTCGTATCCAACAGGTATTTGATATTGCAACAGCGACAGGCAAAAAAGTCGCTGTAGCCGGTAGAAGCTTGGAGAGCAGCTACGAAGTCGGCTTGCGCCTTGGCTACTTGACTGTTCACGAGGATACCGTCATTTCGCTGAAAGATTTGGAAAACTACCGCGATGACGAAGTGGTCATCATTGTTACGGGTAACCAAGGGGAACCGCTTGAGGCACTCGACAAAATGGTCCGCAAGCAGCATAAAGATGTTAAAATCAAAGAAACCGACACCGTATTGATTACATTCACACCATCACCCGGTATGGAAGTTCCAATGTTCCAAACGATGAACAAACTGGCAAAAGCAGGAGCGAACGTTTTGACTTCAAGCAAAAAAGTCCACGTTTCGGGCCACGGCAGCCAGGAAGACTTGAAAATGATGCTGAACATGATGAAACCAAAGTATTTCATCCCAATTCAAGGCGAATACAAAATGCTGATTGCCCACTCTAAGTTGGCTCAACAAGTCGGCTTGCACAAGTCTGAAATCTTTATTGCTGATAAAGGTGATATCGTAGAATACAAAGGCGGCAAGGTCCGGATGAGCGGACGTGTAACAGCCGGCAACGTCCTGATTGATGGAATTGGCATCGGGGATGTAGGAAATATCGTCTTGCGTGACCGTAAATTATTGTCACAGGATGGAATTTTCATCGTCGTTGTTACGCTCAACCGTAAAGAGAAGAAAATCGCTTCCGGTCCTGAAATGATTTCGCGCGGGTTTGTATACGTCCGTGAATCAGAAGAATTGATGGATGAATCCACGAGACTTGTCCGCAAGGTCGTTGAAAAATATGTAACCAGAGACGCATTCGAATGGAACAACATCAAACAGGAAATTCGCGATACATTGAATTCCTACCTGTTCCAACAGACAAAGCGCCGTCCAATGATTATCCCGATTATTATGGAATACTAAGAAAAATGCAAAAGGATTTCCATACCGAGTTATTCGGAGGGAATCCTTTTTCGATTATGGAAGAAATGAGGGATAGCTATGACCAGGGCTCGTACAACTACGAAGGCAAAACCCAAAGCGAGAACAAAAGCAAAACCAAAAACAAAACCAAAAAATAAGAAAAGGCAACCGATGCCGATGCTCGCATATGAAGTGATCGGCTTGGTATTATTGGGAATATCCGTATTGATGGTGTTCCAACTGGGTGTCATTGGCAAGATGTTCTACAATATAGCGGAATTTACAGCGGGCTATATGGCCTTTCTGATTCCCTTGACACTCATCTGCGTAGCCATCTTCGTGATGGTCAAGCGGGCTTGGCCGAAACCAAGGGCGAAAGTGGCAATCGGCTCGAGCTTTGTATTGATTGGGATCTTATTGATCTGTCATTTAATTTGGGCAGCAGGTTCCATTTTGCCGATCACTTCGTCCAATGTCATTTCTGAGACGATTCGCCATACGCAGATGACCGGTACGATCTGGAGCACGTATTTGGCTACGGGAGGCGGCATCATTGGTGCCTTTCTGTATTCGTTATTGCATGTTTTGTTCGATACGGCCGGTACGTGGGTCGTCGCAATCATCCTGCTGTCCATTGGCGCGATTATCTTGACTGGAAAAGCGGCAGCACCTTTTATTGCTGAAAAAATACCAAGTGCACGTCCGGCAATCGACTCGCTTATGAGCCGCTTTCAACGGGAGCAGCCGAAAAAGTTGCGCGCTCCCCGCAAGAAGTCGGAACCTGAGCAAGTGCTGGAAATTAATGAGTCATTGGCTTATGAACAGGAAGATGAAGAAGAAGATTTACTGTACCGGCCGAAGCAGGAAGAGCCGATTATTTCTGCGTTTACTGAAAACGTCAAACCGAAGCAGGCAGAAGCCAAACCGGAACCTGTCGCTGAAGCTGAAACGGGAGAAATCCAATTGATGTCGACTGCAGAAGAGCTGGAGAATGAAGAATACCAATTGCCTCCGCTCAGCCTATTGACGCTGCCGCCGCATCACGACCAAAGCGGAGAGTATTCAGGCATACAGAAAAATGCCAAAAAGCTTGAAAAAACCTTCCAAAGCTTTGGAGTTCGAGCAAAAGTGACGCAGGTCCATTTAGGTCCAGCTGTCACCAAATATGAAGTCCTGCCGGATACCGGTGTCAAAGTGAGTAAAATTGTCAGCCTGCACGACGACTTGGCACTGGCATTGGCAGCACGTGATATTCGCATTGAAGCACCGATTCCAGGGAAGTCAGCAATCGGCATCGAAGTTCCCAACACGGAAGTTTCCATCGTCAGTTTGCGTGAAGTACTGGAATCAGAAGAAAACAACCGGCCGGATGCCAAGCTGCTATTTGCTCTGGGCAGAGATGTGACTGGCCAGGCAGTGATGACAGAACTGAACAAAATGCCGCATTTGCTGGTTGCCGGTTCGACAGGCAGCGGGAAATCGGTTTGCATCAACGGCATCATCACCAGCATCATCATGCGCGCCAAACCGCATGAAGTGAAAATGATGATGATCGACCCGAAAATGGTCGAACTGAATGTCTATAACGGCATTCCGCATCTACTGGCGCCGGTTGTAACCGATCCGCGCAAAGCGGCACAGGCTTTGAAGAAGATCGTTTCGGAAATGGAAAGAAGATATGAGTTGTTTTCACATACCGGAACGCGCAATATCGAAGGCTATAACGAGTACGTGCGCGTCTTCAATGAAGAAAATGTAGACAAGCACCCTAAACTGCCATTTATCGTCGTGATCGTCGATGAATTGGCTGATTTGATGATGGTCGCTTCCAACGAAGTCGAAGATGCCATTACACGCTTGGCACAGATGGCCCGTGCAGCTGGAATCCATTTGATCATCGCTACACAGCGTCCAAGTGTCAACGTCATTACAGGCGTCATCAAAGCCAATATCCCATCCCGTATCTCCTTTGCCGTATCGTCATCCATCGATTCACGGACAATCCTGGATATGGGCGGTGCTGAGAAATTACTGGGCCGCGGGGATATGTTGTTCCTCGGAGCTGGCCAATCGAAACCGGTTCGTGTCCAAGGGGCATTCCTTTCCGACTCAGAGGTCGAAAAAATTGTCGATTTTGTAATCGAACAGCAGAAAGCGCAATACCAGGAAGACATGATTCCTAGCGAAATTGATGAAACCAAAATTGATGAAGAGACAGATGAAATTTATGATGAAGCTGTGCAATTGGTTACAGAAATGCAGACGGCATCCGTTTCAATGCTGCAACGCCGCTTCCGTGTGGGCTATTCGCGGGCTGCCCGGATTATAGACCAAATGGAGCAGCGTGGAGTGGTTGGACCTTATGAAGGCAGTAAGCCACGGACTGTCTTAGTTCCAAAGCAGGAAGATTATTGAGTAATTGGGGTTTTTTTGTGACAAAATGATTAGTATTTTAGATTATTAAGAAACGAAAATTCGCTAAATTCGACAAATTGCTATTTATTTCATTTCTGATAAGTGGTATAGTAATTTTGATTAGTAGGAATGTTTTACATCAGATGTCTGATCTCTGTCATGGGTGGTGAATCGTATGACAATTAAATCGGATCATCGTGCTTTGTACCTTCAAGTGATCGATCGGATGAAACAGGATATTGCTGCGGGCGTCTACAAAGAAAAAGAGAAGTTGCCGTCCGAATTCGAATTATCGAAAACACTGGGAGTCAGCCGTGCGACTTTACGAGAAGCGCTTCGGTTGTTGGAAGAAGATAATATCATCGTCAGACGCCACGGAGTCGGGACATTCGTCAACTCAAAACCATTGTTTTCTTCAGGAATTGAACAATTGACGAGCGTTTCCGACATGATCCGCCAGGCAGGAATGGAACCCGGTGCCATCTATTTGAGCACGTCGGAGAGCCTTTCGTCTGAAGAAGATATAAAACGCTTTCATTGCACTGCCGATGATACTGTCATTACTATTGAACGCGTCCGCACGGCAAACGGAGAGCCTGTCGTCTACTGTATCGACAAGGTGCCTTCAGATTATTTGCCTGCAGATTTTTTAGGGCGCAAGGAGAGTTCCATTTTTACAGCGATTGAAGAATCAGGGGATATTCATATTGCCTATGCGGTGACATTTATCGATCCGACCGGCTATCATGAAGATGCTTCGCCAATCCTGGAATGTGAACCGGAAACAGCATTACTGGTATTAAAACAGCTCCATTACGATGAAGACGATCGATTGGTGCTTTATTCAAAGAATTATTTCAGAGCTGATAAATTCAGCTTTCATGTGGTTCGCAAACGCGTGTAAAACATCAAATTCCTGCTAATATCAAAAAAACCTTGGGGGTTATTACATTGACAAAACGTAAATTTGGTCTAGGTTTATCATTGATGCTTGCTGCTGGTACTATGCTTGCTGCATGCGGAAGCGAAGAAGATACGTCAACTGGCGAAACTGGCGGGGGAGAAAGCACAGAAGAAGCTTCTGATTTCTCTGTTGCAATGGTTACAGATGTCGGCGGTGTGGATGATAAATCCTTCAACCAATCTGCTTGGGAAGGAATCCAGCAATTTGGTGAAGAAAATGGCCTTGAAAAAGGCGATGGCGGCTTTGATTACCTTCAATCTGCGTCAGATGCGGATTACAACACGAACCTGAACAACTTGATTCGCCGTGATTTTGATGTTGTTTTCGGTATCGGATTCCTGATGGAAGGTGCTGTAGCTGAAATCGCTGAACAGCAGCCTGAAGCTCAAATCGCGATCATTGATGCTGTAGTAGATGCTCCAAACGTTGCAAGTGTCCTGTTTAAAGAGCAGGAAGGCGCATTCCTTGCGGGTGTAGCAGCAGCTCTAATGACAGAAACAAATAAAATCGGATTTGTCGGCGGAATGGAAATTCCGGTAATCGAGCGTTTTGAAGCAGGATTCCTTGAAGGGGTTGCGACTGTTGATGATTCAATTGAAGTCGATGTTCAATACACAGGGGCTTTTGATAAAGCGGAATTAGGTAAAACAACTGCAAACCGTATGTACTCTGCTGGAGCGGATATCATTTTCCACGCTGCAGGCGGTACTGGAAACGGAGTATTCACTGAAGCAAAAGAACGTAAAGAAGCAGATCCGGAAGCAAACATCTGGGTTATCGGTGTCGATGCTGACCAATACGATGAAGGCCAAACTGGCGATGCCAATGTTACCTTGACTTCGGTATTGAAGCGCGTCGATACAGCTGTAATCAATATTTCTGAACAGGCAATGGCAGGCGAATTCCCAGGCGGCGAAACCATCACTTACGGTTTATCTGACGATGGTGTAGGCCTTGCAGATTCACGTGGAGCAATCCCTGAAGATAAGATGGCGCAAATCGAAGAATACAAGCAACAAGTTATCGATGGCGACATCACTGTTCCTGAAACAGTAGAGTAAAAGCAAGTCTAATACGGTCATCATAAGGACCGGTTTAACCGGTCTTTATGATTTTTTTTTGCCTATTGGCTGAAAATTAATAGACGAAAGGCTTTTGGCAACAGAAGTCTTTCTTGTATTAATTAATTTTCAAGAAGTCAGCAGTTCTTAGGGGAGTGACAATAGTGGAGTATGTAATCGAAATGCTGAATATCCGTAAAGAGTTCGGTACATTTGTCGCCAACGACAATATTACACTGCAACTGCAAAAGGGAGAAATTCATGCATTATTAGGGGAAAATGGCGCAGGGAAATCGACATTGATGAACGTCTTATTCGGTTTGTACCAACCGGAAGGCGGAGAAATCCGGGTTCGTGGCAAGAAAGTCGATATTGCCAATCCGAATGTTGCCAATGATCTTGGAATCGGGATGGTTCACCAGCATTTCATGTTGGTCGAAAACTTTTCGGTCACTGAAAACATCATTTTGGGCAGTGAACCAACAAAGTACGGTATCACCAATAAAAAGGATGCTGCAAAAAAAGTTCAGGCGCTGTCTGAGCAGTATGGATTGAATGTTGATCCTTATGCCATCATTGAAGACATTTCAGTGGGGATGCAGCAGCGTGTCGAAATATTGAAGACTTTGTACCGTGGAGCTGAAATCTTGATTTTTGACGAGCCGACGGCTTCATTGACCCCTCAGGAAATCACAGAGTTGATTCAAATCATGAAGCGGTTGATTGCAGAAGGCAAGTCCATTATTTTGATTACGCATAAGTTAAAGGAAATCATGGATGTTTCTGACCGGGTGACGGTCATCCGTAAAGGCCAGGGAATCGGCACGGTCATCACAGCGGAAACCAATCCGAACGACCTTGCGTCATTGATGGTCGGCCGCCAGGTGGAATTCACTACGGTTAAAGGACAGGCATTCCCTGGTGAAGAGATCTTGGATATTAAAGATCTGGTGGTCCAGGATTACCGCGGTATCGAGAAAGTGAAAAGGTTGAATTTGAACGTCCGTAAAGGTGAAATTGTCGGAATTGCAGGAATTGATGGCAACGGACAATCCGAATTGATCGAGGCGATAACCGGCCTCCGTAAAGTGAAGAGCGGCACAATTTTTATAAATGGGAAAGACGTCACCAATATGAAACCTCGGAAAGTGACGGAAGCTGGAGTTGGCCATATTCCACAGGATCGCCATAAACATGGCCTGGTATTGGATTTTCCGGTTGGTCATAATATTTCCCTTCAAACGTATTACACAAAACCAATTTCCAAATCTGGCATTATCGATTACAACAAAATAAACGAAAAAGCATTACAGATCATCAAAGATTTTGATGTTCGGACGCAAGGCCCAGGAGAATTGGCTCGTTCACTATCGGGGGGCAATCAGCAAAAAGCCATCATCGGCAGAGAAGTTGACCGGGATCCAGATCTGTTGATTGCGGCATTGCCGACAAGAGGCTTGGATGTCGGAGCCATCGAGTTCATCCACAGCCGTTTGATTGAACAGCGCGACAACGGAAAGGCCGTCCTGCTGATTTCTTTTGAACTGGACGAAGTCATGAACGTTTCAGACCGCATTGCGGTAATCCATGACGGTGAAATTGTGGATATCGTGACACCGGAAACCACCAGCGAACAGCAATTGGGCTTGCTGATGGCGGGTCACACAGACAACAAAAAAACACAGGATTTGACAAAGAAGGGTGAGGATCAGCATGTCGAATAGAGCGACAAATCTTCTGGTCCCCATCATTTCCGTTATTTTAGGGCTATTGGTCGGTGCAGTCATCATGCTGGTCAGTGGATATAGTCCAGTGGAAGGCTATGCTGCTCTTTGGAACGGGATTTTTGGAGACATGTATACGATTGGCGAAACGATTCGCCAAATCACCCCTTATTTATTAGCTGGTCTAGCGGTTGCTTTTGCGTTCCGTTCAGGTCTTTTCAATATCGGGGTGGAAGGGCAATTGATTGTCGGCTGGTTTGCTGCGGCGTATGTCGGAGTAGCTGTCGAATTGCCGAAAATCATCCACTTGCCATTAGCCATTATCGCAGCAGCGGTAGCGGGAGCTTTGTGGGGCTTTGTACCAGGCCTTTTGAAAGCGAAGTTCCATGTTCATGAAGTAATTGTCACCATCATGATGAACTATATCGCTTTGCATGTAACGAATGCGTTGATCCGGACCGTTTCTGACGGCGGAGACCGCACAGAAAGCATTTTTGCAAGTGCTTCCCTGCGCTCAGAGTTCTTGGAGAACTTGACGGAATTTTCGCGTCTGCATTTTGGAATCATCATTGCTTTGGTCATGGTCGGTGTTATGTGGTTCATCCTGGAGAAAACAACGCTTGGATTTGAGCTGAAAGCTGTTGGCTTCAACCAGAACGCCTCGCAATATGCAGGCATGAACGTCAATAAAAACATCATTCTCGCCATGGTCATTTCAGGTGCGTTCGCCGGATTGGGTGGCGCGATGGAAGCGCTTGGAACGTTTGAATACGTTTCTTCCAAAGGCGGATTCACCGGAATCGGGTTTGACGGGATCGCGGTTGCCTTGCTTGGCATGAATACGCCGCTGGGTGTCATCTTCGGTGCTACTTTGTTCGGTTCCTTGAAATATGGAGCTTTGAACATGCCGAACGCTGCGGGTATTCCAATCGAGATTGTTGAAATCGTTATAGCAGTTATTATCTTTTTTGTAGCTTCAGGCTACATCATTCGCTTGCTGCTGCTCCGTGCTTCAGCTAAGAAGAAGGAGGCGAAGTAATATGAGTTTCCTTGACGTCCTATACTTCATCATTCCTTCAGCCATATTCTATGCTGCACCCCTTATTTTGGTAGCCATCGGCGGCGTGTTCTCGGAAAGATCGGGAGTCGTCAACATCGGCCTTGAAGGGCTGATGGTCATCGGTGCATTTGTCGGAATTTTGTTCAACTTATTGTATGCCGATACTTTCGGCGCAGCCACTCCTTGGATATCATTGATCGCGGCTATGGTTGCGGCATTGCTGTTATCTTTACTGCATGCTGTTGCATCCATTTCATTCCGTGCAGATCAGGTGGTATCCGGTGTTGCCATCAACTTATTGGCGATTGCGCTATCTTTATACCTGGTGAAAAGAATTTTTGACAAAGGGCAGACAGATTTTATCACCGAGCGCTTTTCGCGCTACAATGTTCCGTTCCTTTCGGACATACCGGTTATCGGTCCTTTATTTTTCACCTCTGTTTACAACACATCGTTCTTCGCGATTGCCATTGCCTTTGTAGCATGGTTCATCATCTACAAAACGCCGTTCGGCTTGCGCCTGCGTGCTGTAGGTGAGCACCCGATGGCTGCAGATACGATGGGGATCAACGTAACGAGAATGCGTTATATCGCAGTTATGATTTCCGGGGCGTTAGCGGGAATCGGCGGTGCGATCTATGCACAGACCATCACCAATGATTTTGGGCATGCCACAATCAACGGCCAGGGCTTCATGGCGCTGGCAGCAATGATTTTTGGTAAGTGGCATCCGCTTGGCGCCATGGGAGCCGCCTTATTCTTCGGATTTGCACAATCCTTGAGTATCGTCGGATCATCCATCCCTTATATCCAAGAGATTCCGAACGTTTTCCTATTGATTTTGCCTTACGTTTTGACGATCTTTGCACTCGCCGGATTTATTGGACGTGCAAATGCACCGCTGGCAAACGGAAAACCATATATCAAAGGACAACGATAAGCTATTTGAAAGAGCCGTCATTGCGACGGCTCTTTTTGTTTGCATAAGGGAGTGGGGGCATTCGCTTTTCTGTTGTCCAGCTGCAGCGATCAGCCCCTCGGGGTCATAAGTTTCTCTGGCAATGCGGCTGAAGAAATGCCGCACAGCCAGAGTGCCTTATGCCTGTCGGGGCTAGACGATCGCTTTCGCTTTTCTGTTGTCCAGCTGCAGCGAACAGCCCCTCGGGGTCATCAGTTTCTCTGGCAATGCGGCTGAAGAAATGCCGCACAGCCAGAGTGTCTTATGCCTGTCGGGGCTAGACGATCGCTTTCGCTTTTCTGTTGTCCAGCTGCAGCGGCCAGCTCCTCGGGTCATAAGCCTCCCTGGCTGCGTGGCAAAGAACGCCACTTCGCCAGTGCGTCTTATGCCTTTCGGAGCTTAACAGGCCGCTTTCGCTTTTCTATTGTCCAGCTCCGGTGCCCAGTCCCTCGAGGTCGCTTCGGACTTTCCGCCAATGGCAAAAAAACGCCATTACCGGAAAGCCCTCCAGCGCTTGTCGGGACTAAAACGGGCACCTGCGCTTTTCTTTATGTCCAGCTCCAGCGGCCAGATTCTAGGGTCATAAGCCCCCTGGCTATGTGGCAAAATGCGCCACTTCGCCAATGCATCTTATACCCGTCAAATCTAAACGGGCCGCTCTCGCTTTTCTTTATTTGCAATTAACGGAAAAAGTTCGGTATAGTTAGTACATGAACGACGAGAGGGGATTCCAAATGTTTGAAACAATCAACATCGCCAAAGGTGTTAATGTACATGTTAATGAAACGACACAGTTTAAAACGATAAATTTTTCAATTAAATTCAAAGATAGACTGACCAAAGAAAAAGCGTCAGCACGCTCGATTCTGGCAAACGTACTGCAGCATAGCAATGAGGTATATCCTTCGCATACTGCGCTCCGTATGGTACTGGATGACCTGTATGGAACGTCTCTATACATAGATTCTTCAAAACGGGGCAATGAACATGTGGTGACATTGAATGTTGAAACGGTGAATGATCAGTATCTTTCGGAAAAAGGCGTTCTTGAAAAAGTGCTGAATTTGATGTATATCGTCCTGTTCAAACCTAATTTTGAACATGGTTTATTTAAAGAGTCTATATTTGTGCGGGAAAAAAATGCCATTGTGCAGCGTATCGAATCGGTTTTTGATGAGAAAACACGTTATGCCCAGCAGCGTATGATGGAATTGGCCTTGCCCAACCATCCGGCTTCCATTACATCAAACGGCACAATTGAAGATGTAGAAAACGTCACCAATGAACAATTGGTTGCGGAATACAAAGAAATGCTGACACAAAATGAAATTGAAATCTATGCAGTGGGCGATGTAAAGCCAGAGATGATCGCTTCACATATCCGCGATTTCTTCCACTTCAAAGATCGGGAAAAGGCAATTGCCGCGCCTCCACTGGAATTGGTTAAACCTGCGCAATCACATGTCCTTGAATACGAAGACATGAAGCAAGGCAAGCTGCATATGGCATTCTTTACACCGATTACATTCCGCGACGAAAAATTCCCGGTCATGCAGTTGATGAATGGGGTTTTTGGCGGTTACGCACATTCGAAGCTGTTTGTGAACATCCGTGAAAAAGAAAGCATGGCCTACTATGTGTCCAGTTCTTTTGCTTCGCAATTCGGTTTGATGTTTGTATTGGCTGGCATCGATTCGAAATTGGAAGAAAAAGCTGTGGCCTTGATTTTGGAACAATTGGAAGAAGTCAAAAAAGGGAATATTTCCGATATCGAACTTGACCAGACAAAAGCGTTATTGACGAATCAACTAAAAGAAGCTTTGGATTCAGCTCGCGGCCAGATCGATATCTATGACCAGTACATGGAATTGACTGATTCATTTGAACCCGAATTCATGATCAACAGATGGAAAAATGTGACGAAACAAGACATTGCGGCTGTAGCTCAGAAGCTGTCTTTGGAAATGACGTATTTCCTATCAGGCAAGGAGGACGAAAAAGATGCATAAAGTTGAATTTGACCAATTGGAAGAAACGCTTTTTCATGAAAAGCTGGACAATGGCCTGAACGTATACATTTTGCCGAAAAAAGGATTTTCTAAAACGTTTGCGACCTTCACGACCAAATACGGTTCGATCGATAACCATTTTGTGCCTCAAGGCGAAACCGAACCAATTAAAGTACCGGATGGCATCGCCCATTTTTTAGAGCATAAAATGTTTGAAAAAGAAGAAGGGGATGTTTTCCAGGAGTTCAGCAAACAGGGAGCTTCTGCAAACGCCTTTACTTCGTTTACGCGGACGGCCTATTTATTCTCAGCAACTGGTGAAATCGATAAAAACGTTAAAACCTTATTGGATTTTGTCCAAAGCCCTTATTTCACGGAAAAGACCGTCGAGAAGGAAAAAGGCATCATTGCGCAGGAAATCACCATGTATGACGACCAGCCGGATTGGCGTCTGTATTTCGGCATCATTGAAAATCTCTATGAGAAACACCCGGTGAAAATCGATATTGCGGGAACGGTAGAGTCGATCCAGGACATTACGGCAGAACATCTATATACGTGCTACAATACTTTCTACCATCCGTCCAACATGGTTTTATTCATCGTCGGCAACGTCGATCCGGACCAAATGATGAAATTGGTGAAGGAAGACCAGGCGCAGAAAACATTTGAGGAACCGACAGAAATCAAGCGCATTTACCCTGATGAGCCCAAGGAAGTAGCAATCAAGGAACGCGTGCTGGAAATGAGTGTCCAGAAGCCTAAAGTGTTCTACGGTGTAAAACCGGAGAAATTGGATCTGATCGGACCGGATATGCTGAAGCATGAATTGGCTGCTCAATTAGCTTATGAATTGCTGTTCGGCCGGACATCTGACTTTTATCACCACGCCTATGAAAACGATTGGATCGACGAATCCTATTCGTTTGACTATTCACTGGAAAGTGGTTTTGGTTACGCTTTGATCGGCTCTGATACCCACAAACCGGAAATCCTGATAAAGGAAATCAAACACACACTGCAAAATGCGATTGAAAAATGGCCTTTTGGACAGGAAGACCTTGACCGGGTCCGCCGCAAGAAAATCGGCTTTTTCCTGAGAGCGTTGAATTCTCCGGAATATATCGCCAACCAGTTTACTCATTATGCGTTTAATGAAATGAATTTGTTTGATGTTGTACCTGTTTTGGAAAGTCTGGAAGTGGCCGATCTGCAAAATGCATTTGCATTAGTGAGCCACGAATCCCAACAATCCGTCTTTACCATCATGCCTCCGGCAAAGGATGCACAGTGAAACGGTTTGCTGTCCTGTTAGGGGCTTCGGGAGAGATTGGCGAAAGCATCGCATTGCAGTTGGCGGAGAGCGGCTGGTCCCTCTACCTCCACTGGAACACCAATCCGGCAGAGGCGCTTGCGCAGCAATTGGCGAAACAATACCCTGCGCAGGAATTCATCTCTGTGCAGGCTGATTTTACCGATGAAGCAGGAGCGCAGCGGCTTGCTGGAAATGTTTACGATGCAAGCTGCATCATCGTTGCCAGTGGCCAATCGCTGCAGAAGATGCTGATTGACACGACTGAGCAGGATATGGAAGCGTTGTGGCGCGTACACGTAAAAAATCCGATTTCAGCAATCCGGTCAATATCCCCATTTTTTCATCGTCATCAGAAGTCTTATGTTGTCTTTATTTCTTCTATATGGGGCGAGACCGGGGCTTCCATGGAGACCATGTATTCGGCTGTCAAAGGTGCCCAATTGGCGTTTGTCAAAGCCTATGCCAAGGAGATGGCACCATCCGGAACGCGTGTGAACGCTATAGCACCCGGATTTATACGGACAAAGATGAACGCCTCCTTTTCTGCGGAAGAGCTGGAGGAAATTGAAGAAGAAATTCCATTAGGACTGGGAACTCCCCAGGACATAGCCGATGCTGTCGATTTTCTGGTCGGTGGAAAAGCGGACTATATGACAGGCCAAACACTGCGTATCAATGGTGGATGGCTGATATAAGAGGAGTTTAGAGCTTTTCCTCTATCTATATGCCCCTTTTCCAACAGCGGCAAATCAGCTATCATATTAACTAGAGATTCCTTAAGGGAACCCATATGGAGAAAGGTCGGATAGTGTATGAAAGAATGGTATTTCGAATACGAAATTCAAGTCAACCGTCCGGGCCTGCTTGGCGATATCGCTTCTCTGCTGGGAATGCTGCGGGTGAACATCGTGACCATCAATGGCGTGGACCAGGGCCGACGCGGAATGCTGCTGCGGGCAGAACACGATGTCCAGCTGGAGCGTTTTGAACAGATCCTTTCAACAATTGAAACGATTGCCGTGACGAAGTTCCGTGAACCGAAGCTGCGCGATATACTGGCAGTTCGGCATGGCCGGTATATTCAGCGGGATGCTGACGATCGCAAAACCTTCCGCTTTGTGCGGGACGAATTGGGTCTGCTTGTTGATTTTATGGCAGAAATCTTTAAGCAGGAAGGCCATAAACTTGTTGGATTAAGAGGCATGCCACGTGTCGGCAAAACCGAATCGATTGTAGCGGCAAGCGTCAGTGCCAATAAAAAATGGATTTTCCTGTCCTCAACGATGATTAAGCAGACTGTCCGCAACCAGTTGATGGGAGACGAACACAATGCCAACAACATCTTCATCCTGGATGGCATCGTTACACGCCGCTCGGCAGATGAACGGCATATGCAATTGGTGCGGGAGATGATGCGCATGCCAACGATCAAAGTTGTGGAGCATCCCGATAAGTTTGTAGAGCAATCTGAGTACAGTATTGATGATTTTGATTATATTATTGAATTACGCCACCATCCGGAAGAGAAAATCACCTATGAAGTGCTCGAAAAAAATACTTTCATGGATGAAAAATCACAAGGGGATATGTTTGGAGACGGATTCAACTTCTAAGTAGGCAGGTGATCGTTTTGAGTGAGTTGGGTGCTCGGCTGAAACAGGCCAGAATCGCCAAAGGATATAGTTTGGAAGATTTACAGGACTTGACTAAGATACAGAAGCGGTATTTGGCTGGTATAGAAGATGGCAACCACAGCATGATGCCCGGAGCGTTCTATGTGCGCGCTTTTATCAAGCAGTACGCTGCAGCGGTTGGGCTGAATGGCGAGGAATTACTGGATCAGTACAAAACTGAAATGCCGGCTAACGAACCTGCTGCTCAAAAACAAATGCCGAGTACTCTAACTTCCAGAAGCCGGTCGGTAAGTAGAACTGCTCCGAATGAAGCGTATGCCGAATTTATCCCTAAAGTTCTGGTCGCCTTGTTTATTGTGCTGATTCTTGCTGTCGCCTGGTATTTTTACAGTGCCTCGACAAACATCGATACGGCAAATACTCCGGTGGAGGAAGAAGATGGCGTTCCGTATGAAGAACCTGTTGTTTCTGTGCCGGAACCCAGGGAAGAAGAAGCTGCAGAAGAACCGGTGGAGGAGCCTGCAGAAGAACCTGCAGAACCAGAAGCCGTTCTGTCTGTAGAAGAGACGCAAGGAGAAACAACGACTTTTTCATGGCAGGGCCCCGCAGAGCGTCAGCTTGAAATAGCTGCGAGCGGTCCATCCTGGATTGCGGCCACAGACGAGAACCAAAACGAGCTGACTTCTGAAGCGCGTGTTATGCAAGCCGAAGAAACTGAAACAATTGATTTATCGGAAGTGGAAACCGTTCGTTTGCGCATCGGTGACTATTCGAATATTGCACTGACGTTGAATGGTGAACCGATCGAGTATACACAACAGCTTCAACCCCAAAATATCGTTATTCAATTTACGGACGCCGAATAGCCATCTTTGGATGGCTATTTTTCTTGAAAGTTTGAAAGGAGAAACAATAATGAACATACCAAATCAGATCACCATTTCGAGGATTTTATTGATACCAGTATTTATGGTGATCATGCTAGCCGGCTTTGACTGGGGGACAATGAGGCTTTTCGGAGCTGATATGCCTGTCACCCATTTTGTCGGAGGACTTATTTTTATCTTTGCTTCCTTGACGGATTGGGTCGATGGTTACTATGCCCGCAAATACAATCTGGTTACAACATTCGGGAAATTTTTAGATCCATTGGCTGATAAGCTCTTGGTTTCAGCTGCATTAATTATTTTAGTGGAGCTTGGCTTTGCAGCATCATGGATCGTCATCATCATCATCAGCCGTGAATTTGCGGTTACCGGCTTGCGTTTAGTCCTTGCAGGCGAAGGGGAAGTCGTTGCTGCCGGAGGCCTTGGCAAAATCAAGACCACTGCACAAATTTTAGCGATTGCTGCATTGTTGCTGCATAATACTATTTTCACTCTTGTTGGATTACCGTTCGGCGAAATTATGCTCTACATTGCCTTAATCTTTACAGTTTGGTCTGGATGGGATTATTTCTATGCCAATCGCCGCGCATTAATGGCTTCAAAATAGGCTTTTACAAAGGGGATTGAACAAATGAACGCAGAAATCATTGCGGTAGGTTCGGAACTATTATTAGGACAGATCACAAATACGAATGCCCGTTTTCTATCCAATCACTTGGCAGAGCTTGGCATCAATGTTTACTACCATACTGTGGTGGGAGACAATGCCGACCGACTGGAGGGTGCGATAACGATTGCGGAAAGCCGTGCTGACTTGATCCTGTTCACTGGAGGGCTAGGGCCGACAAAAGACGATTTGACGAAAGAATCCATTGCTCGCCATCTGGATACGACACTTGAAAGTAACCAGGAAGCACTGGATTCGATTGTCGCTTTTTTTGAGCGCGCAGGACGTCCGATGACTGAAAACAATAAAAAACAGGCACTAGTGCTGAAAAACAGTGATGTCCTCGTCAACCATAATGGAATGGCCCCGGGTATGATGTATAAAAAAGATGAACGTGTCTACATACTGCTGCCCGGTCCGCCAAAAGAAATGGAGCCGATGTTCCAATTTGAGGCGAAACCGAAACTGGCACATTTATTGAATAAAGCGGATGTCATCCTTTCGCACGTTTTGCGTTTTTACGGTATTGGCGAAGCGGAGCTTGAAGACCGGCTGCACCATATTCTCGACAAGCAGACCAATCCAACCATCGCCCCTTTGGCTGCTGATGGCGAAGTGACGCTGCGCATTACAGCTAAAACCAATACGACAGAAGAAGCTTGGCAATTGATCAATGGCGCCAAAGACGAAATTTTGGGTTTAGTAGGCGATTATCTTTATGGCTATGACAATGATTCCTTGGCTTCCAAAACGATTGAGCTGTTAAAAGAACAAGGCAAAACGATTTCAGCAGCGGAAAGTTTGACAGCTGGCCTGTTTCAGTCTGAACTGGCTTCTGTTCCAGGAGCAAGCGCCGTTCTGGCAGGTGGTGTCATTACCTATAACGAGGAAATGAAGGTTCATCAGCTTGGCCTGTCTTCTGAGTTACTGGCGGAGTATGGAGTGGTCAGTGAACAAACAGCACTGGCGATGGCAGAAGCTGTGAAGGATAAGTTCAAAACTGATATCAGCGTTTCATTGACAGGTGCAGCAGGTCCCGATGCTCATGGCGATCAGCCGGCAGGGACTGTATGGATCGGAATTGCTGCGGATGAAGGATCTCAATCTTATCGTCTCCAGTTGTCAGGAATGCGCAATACCAATCGTTTGCGTGCCGTCAAATTGGCGTTGCATTACGTGATCCGGACTTTAACTGATGAAGATGCACGCAAAATTTAATTTTGCGTGTTTTTTCATACCCAAAAATGGGGAATGCCATTAATAGGGCGTTTAAAAATTCGTTTTGAAAAAACAAAAGCGAATAAACGTTCGCTTTTTTCTTGTATATTTCTCAATAAGCTAGTATACTAGAAACAGGTAGAAAATTAGGTTTTCATTTAGAGGAGGATTTCTTTTGAGCGATCGTAAAGCAGCATTAGACATGGCGTTAAAACAAATAGAAAAGCAATTCGGTAAAGGTTCTGTCATGAAATTGGGGGAAAAAACCGACCGTAATATATCATCTGTTTCCAGTGGTTCATTGGCATTGGATACAGCGCTAGGAATAGGCGGATATCCGCGTGGGCGCGTAATCGAGATATACGGTCCTGAAAGTTCGGGTAAAACAACTGTCTCTCTTCATGCGATTGCAGAAGTTCAGGCAACTGGTGGGACAGCCGCATTTATCGACGCAGAGCATGCGTTGGATCCAGTATACGCAAAAAATTTGGGTGTTAATATCGATGAATTGCTTTTGTCTCAGCCAGATACAGGTGAGCAGGCATTGGAAATCGCTGAAGCGCTTGTCCGAAGCGGAGCAGTTGATATTGTGGTTGTCGACTCTGTTGCAGCATTGGTGCCAAAAGCGGAAATTGAAGGCGAAATGGGCGATTCACATATGGGATTGCAGGCACGTTTGATGTCGCAAGCTTTGCGTAAATTGTCAGGTGTCATCAATAAATCAAACACGATTGTCATATTCATCAACCAGATCCGTGAAAAGATCGGTGTTATGTTCGGTAACCCAGAGACAACTCCCGGTGGCCGTGCGTTGAAATTCTATTCATCTGTACGCTTGGAAGTGCGCCGTGCCGAAGCATTGAAATCCGGTACTGATATCATTGGTAACCGAACAAAAATTAAAGTGGTTAAAAATAAAGTAGCACCACCGTTCCGTACAGCTGAAGTTGATATTATGTACGGAAAAGGGATTTCTCGTGAAGGTGAAATCGTCGATATCGGTTCTGAACTGGAAATCATTCAAAAGAGTGGTTCATGGTATTCGTACAATGAAGAACGAATCGGTCAAGGCCGTGAAAATGTGAAGCAATTCCTCTTAAACAATCCGGAAGTCCGCAATGAGATTTCAGGAAAAATCCGTGAGTCTTATGGGATGGCAGCTGCATCTTATACAATTGCAGGCAGCAAGGAAGAGCCTGAAGAATTCAATCTTTTGATTGACGAAGACGATAAATAAGGTTCCTCATCATAAGTAAGGAAAAGTCGCTAAGCAGAAGCTTTGCGGCTTTTCTGTGGTGATTCTGGTTTAAGGGATGGGGAAGTTCGGGGGGAAACCGATTAGACTACTGGCCAATTCCTCGGCTCATAAGCCACTCTGGCTGGACGGCTGAAAAAACGCCGCTTCGCCAGATCGTCTTATGCCTGTCGGAGGTCCACAGGATGTGGATCAGGTAACCGTTGCGACAGGAAGTCGCGTACTTAGGTTAGCTTCCATACATGGCCGCTTCTGCTTTTCCTGGGTTGACACGACATAAGTCCATCTATACAATTAAAATTGTATAATTTACTAATTTTAAACTAGTTGCAGTGAAAGAAAGTTTTCATTATTCATCTTTTGAAATGAAAAAAATTAATAGCAAGAGGAGGTGTCCGAATGGGTATTAATGAGTTCATCTTCGCTTTGCTTGGTGTCATCGTCGGTGTAGTTGTTGGTTATTTTGCAGTGAAAAAAGCAAACGACTCCAATATTGCAGGCGCTAAAAATTCTGCGGAGCAAATAGTCGAAGATGCAAAACGAGAAGCTGAAGCGCTGAAAAAAGAAGCCTTATTGGAAGCGAAAGACGAAAATCATAAATTGCGTACTGAAACAGAATCTGAAATTCGGGAACGCCGATCTGAATTACAAAGACAAGAGAATCGGTTGTTGCAGAGAGAAGAAAATTTAGATCGCAAGGATGATGCATTAAACAAAAGAGAAGCGGGTCTGGAACGTAAAGACGAAGCACTCGCAGAAAAACAACAGCATATTGAACAGATGGAGAGCAAAGCTGAGGAGTTAGTCCGCCAGCAACAGTCCGAAATGGAACGCATTTCATCTCTGACACGGGAAGAAGCCAAATCGATCATCTTGCAGGATGTTGAAAAAGAACTTTCAACTGACATTGCTGTAATGATGAAAGAATCGGAAGCCCGCGCCAAAGAAGAATCGGACAAAAAAGCGAAAAACATTTTGTCATTGGCTATGCAGCGTTTTGCAGCAGACCATGTCGCGGAAACTACCGTATCGGTAGTCAACCTGCCAAACGACGAAATGAAAGGCCGTATCATCGGGCGTGAAGGACGTAATATCCGAACGCTTGAAACCTTAACAGGTATCGATTTAATCATCGATGATACACCGGAAGCAGTCATTCTGTCAGGATTCGATCCAATCCGCCGTGAAACAGCACGATTGGCTCTGGAAAAACTGGTATCAGATGGCCGTATCCACCCTGCACGCATTGAAGAAATGGTCGAGAAGTCAAGACGCGAAGTGGATGAACAAATTCGTGAAATTGGTGAACAAACCACATTTGACGTAGGTGTACATAACCTGCATCCTGACTTGATCAAAATTCTTGGACGCCTTCGCTACCGTACGAGCTATGGACAAAATGTACTGAAGCATTCTGTGGAAGTTGCATTCCTGTCAGGCTTGATGGCAGCAGAACTTGGGGAAGATGTTACGCTTGCTCGACGTGCCGGACTCTTGCATGATATCGGTAAAGCGATTGATCATGAAGTGGAAGGAAGCCACGTAGAAATCGGCGTAGAGCTTGGGACCAAGTACAAGGAACATCCGGTTGTCATTAACAGTATTGCTTCCCACCATGGAGATACGGAAGCGACATCGATCATTTCGGTCATTGTTGCAGCAGCAGATGCATTGTCTGCCGCCCGGCCTGGTGCAAGAAGTGAAACACTGGAAAATTATATCCGCCGCTTAGAAAAACTTGAAGAAATTTCCGAATCGTATGAAGGCGTTGAGAAATCATTCGCTATTCAAGCGGGGCGCGAAATCCGTATCATGGTTCGCCCTGAACAAATCGATGATATGACGGCACACCGTCTGGCTCGGGATATCCGGAAACGGATTGAAGAGGAACTGGATTATCCGGGTCATATCAAAGTTACGGTTATCAGAGAAACCAGAGCAGTTGAATACGCAAAATAATAAGGGTGAGGCTTCGATGAATGTCTATTCAAAGAAGCCTTTTTCTTATGGAAAAAGGTGAGTTTGTGAAAATTTTATTTATTGGAGATATTGTAGGATCAATCGGAAGAGATGCATTGGAATCGTATTTGCCTAGATTGAAAAGAAAGTATTCGCCCGACGTCATCATTGCAAATGGCGAAAACGCAGCAGCAGGACGCGGCATCACCAAAGCCATTTATCAGGATCTACTGTTTATGGGTGTGGATATGGTGACAATGGGTAACCATACATGGGACCAGAAAGAGATTTTTGACTTCATCGATGAAGTGGATTATTTGATCCGACCTGCCAACTTTTCGGATGAAGCACCAGGGCGAGGCATGGCGACGGTGACAAAAAACGGCCAGACTTTGTCTGTGATCAATCTGCATGGCCGCGTATTCCTGCCGCCGCATGAAGACCCATTCCAAAAAGCGGATGAACTAATCGCGGAAGCCAAAGCGATTTCTCCATTGGTGTTCGTGGACTTCCATGCAGAAGCGACCAGTGAAAAAATTGCGATGGGCTGGCATTTAGACGGCCGCGCGTCAGTCGTTGTCGGTACCCATACACATGTTCAGACAGCCGATGCACGCATTTTGCCGAATGGTACAGCCTATATCTCGGATGTTGGAATGACCGGGCCGTATGATGAAATATTAGGTATGAATAAAGAAGCGGTGCTCTACCGTTTCAAAACGAATATGCCAACGCGATTCGAAGTGCCGAAACGCGGCCGTTCAGTGGTCAGCGGGTTTTTTACCGAAGTCGATGACCAAACAGGCAAAGCGAAAGCTTTTGAACGGGTTTACATCAATGAGGATTATCCGTTCCAAGGCTAAATCTCCAGCTTCTTGACGAAACTCCGACAATTGGAACAGACACCTTGTAGAACATACCTGAATTTCAGTATAATAAGGTATCGATTGAAAGTTTTTTCACGAATAGAGAACATTGATTTCACTCGACTGGCCCAGCTTTGTTTTTCGCAGAAAAATTCGGGAAAGTTAAAGAATCTTTTCAAAATGTTTATGCGCTGTCTTGTTTTTCATCAACTTGACACAAATATCGGCGATTCATTAATTATCGTCCTTGTACAAGGCGGAAATCTTGTCGACCCGATCCATTTACCTGTACAATCAGATAGAGTGGCAAGCTTGAAAAGCATGGCTTGTAAATAGCTGCGTGTGTATTACATCGAGCAGTCAGAATTACTAAAACTAAAAAATGGTCGTTGAACGGTGAACTTATAGAAGTCGTATCAGACCAGAAATGGGTGTCTAAAAATGACGTATACAAAACAGGAAATCGTCGCCAAAGCGCGCGAAGTAGCAGATATGATTGCAGCAACAGAAGAAGTGGATTTCTTTAAGCGTGCGGAAGCACAAATCAATGAAAACCAACAGATCCGTGAAAAAATCGCCAGCTTGAAGAGTCTGCAGAAACAAGCAGTCAACTTCCAGGCATACGGCAAAGAACGCGCATTGAATTTGATTGAAGGCAAAATTGCCAAAATCGAAGAAGAAATCGACGCAGTCCCGATCGTCCAGGAATTCAAGCAATCCCAAAGCGACGTCAATTCGTTATTGCAGATGGTTTCAACGGCTATCGCAAACCAAGTGACAAACAACATCATCACGGAAACTGGCGGCGACTTGCTGCGCGGCGAAACGGGATCAAAAGTCCGCAACGACACACCGGGAAGCTGCGATTAAGAGAAAAGCGGAAACGGCCGCTCAGCTCCGACAGGCATAAGACAGACCAGCAGTGTGGCGCACTTTGCCACGCAGCTGGGTTGGCTTATGACCCGAGGAGTTGGCCGTTGGAGCTGGACAAGAGAAAAGCGGAAACGGCCGCTCAGCTCCGACAGGCATAAGACAGACCAGCAGTGTGGCGCACTTTGCCACGCAGCTGGGTTGGCTTATGATCCGAGGAGTTGGCCGTTGCAGCTGGACAAAAGAAAAGCGGAAACGGCCGCTCAGCTCCGACAGGCATAAGACGCTTTGGCTGTGCGGCATTTCTTCAGCTGCATTGCCAGAGGGACTTATGACCCCGAGGGGCTGATCGCTGGAGCTGGACAAAAGAAAAGCGAAAACAACCATGAGTGTTCAATAAAAGCACCAACCCAAAATTTTCCCTTCAGCTTGAAACTGAAAGAGCCAAAGCTCTTTCAGTTTTTTCTTTTCAGCCCTGATTTTTGATATAATGGAGAAACGACGAATCGATTTGAAAGAGGTTTTAAAATGGCACCGACACCGATGATGCAACAATATTTTCAAGTGAAGTCCGAATACCTGGACGCGTTTTTATTTTTCCGTATGGGCGATTTTTATGAGTTGTTTTACGACGATGCCATCAACGCATCGCAAATTTTGGAAATTACACTGACGAGCCGTGGGGGAACTGGCGATGACCGTATTCCAATGTGCGGTGTTCCCCATCATGCAGCGAAGAATTACATCGATCAATTAATATTGAAAGGCCATAAAGTGGCCATCTGCGAACAAGTGGAAGATCCGAAAACGGCCAAAGGAGTCGTCAAGCGTGAAGTGGTGCGCCTCGTTACACCAGGCACACATACAGAAGGAAAGAGTGTCGATTCCAAATCAAATGTATTTTTAGCAGCTGCCGATGAGCTGGCAGATGGATTTGGCTTATCCTACGTAGACATCAGCACAGGTGAAGCGACAGCCACATACATAATGGGGACGGAAAAAGCCTTGCTGCAGGAATTACAGTCCTTAAACATCCGTGAGTTGGTGGTTTCAGAGCAATTGTTTTTATTGCTGACCGAAGAAGAACAGGACTTGGTGTTATCCATCGAAACGATGGAAGACGCTTATCCGCTGGCTCCAGCACAGGTAGCCGCTTGTCCGGCAGATCTGCAGATGAGCTGCCACCGATTGCTGACGTATATCTCCCGCACCCAAAAGCAATCACTCGACCATATCCAAACCTTTGCCTACAAAGAAAACAATCAATTATTGAGCATCGATTTCCATTCGAAGCGCAATCTGGAATTGCTGCAGTCGATCCGCGGCGGGGAGACAAAAGGGACGCTGTTGTGGCTGTTGGATGAAACCGTAACAGCAATGGGCAGCCGGAAACTCAAGCAATGGCTGCATCAGCCTTTGGCGAACAAGCGGATGATCGAAGAACGCCAGCAGATGGTAGCAGCTTTGATCGACCAGTATTTCGTGCGTGTAGAGCTCCAGGGGCTATTGAAGGAAGTCTATGACCTGGAACGTCTGTCGGGCCGTATCGCCTTTGGCAGCGCAAGTGGACGCGATTTAGCGCAACTCCGGAGTTCGCTTGAGAAAGTGCCGACGCTGATCGAAGAGCTGTCCAATTCGGGCAATCCGGCATTGATGGAATTCAGCGAAAAGCTGGACCGCTGTATAGAAGTCTGCGAGTTATTGCAGGCCATCAGTGAAAATCCGCCCCTGTCTTCAAAAGAAGGCGGCGTTATCCGCGACGGTTTCAATCAGCAACTGGATGAATACCGGGATGCTTCACGCAACGGCAAAAACTGGATTGCAGAGCTTGAGCAGAAAGAACGCAAACTGACAGGCGTCAAATCCCTGAAAATTGGCTACAATCGCATTTTCGGCTATTATATTGAAATGTCCAAAGCCAATATGCACTTGGCGGATCTGGAGCGCTATGACCGCAAACAGACCTTGGCCAACGCAGAGCGTTATACAACGCCTGAACTGAAAGAAAAAGAAGCATTGATTTTGACGGCTGAAGAAGAGAGCCTATCCCTTGAATACGATTTGTTCGTGGCCATCAGAGATGAAGTCAAACAGTATATTTCACGTATTCAGCGGTTGGCTTCTTCGCTCAGCGGACTGGATGTCTTTTTGAGTTTCGCCAATGTTGCTGAGAAATATCGTTTTGTGAAACCTGAGTTCAATGATGCCAATGAAATTTCCATTATTGAAGGGCGTCATCCAGTCGTTGAAAAAATGCTCAATAAGCAGCATTACGTACCGAATGACTGCGTTCTAGCGGAAGGCCAAAACATGCTGCTGATTACAGGGCCGAACATGTCGGGTAAGAGTACGTATATGCGGCAGGTGGCGTTGACGATTGTGTTGGCGCAGATCGGCAGTTATGTGCCGGCTGAATCCGCAAATCTTCCGATTGTCGACCAGATCTTCACTCGAATCGGAGCGGCTGATGATCTTGTTTCAGGGCAAAGTACATTTATGGTCGAAATGCTTGAGTCGCAATACGCCATTACCCATGCTACCAAAAACAGCTTATTGCTGTTTGATGAAATTGGACGAGGCACATCGACCTATGACGGCATGGCGCTTGCCCAGTCGATGATTGAATACATCCATAGAGAAATCGGCGCCAATACCTTGTTTTCTACGCATTATCATGAATTGACGGCGCTGGAAGCTTCGCTTGATAAACTGCATAATGTCCATGTGGCGGCAATGGAGCAATCGGGCAAAGTGGTCTTTTTGCACAAAGTGAAAAAAGGCCCAGCTGATAAAAGTTACGGCATTCACGTCGCCGAGCTGGCGAACTTGCCGGAACCGATTCTGGCACGTGCCCGTGAATTGCTGAAAACTTTTGAAGAAGATAAAAAACAACAGCCAAAAACCATTGAGCAATTATCATTTTTTGATGATGCAGATACTGAAAAAGATGAAATCCTGCAGACAATCAAAGACGTTCAAGTATCCGAGATGACACCGCTTCAAGCTCTGCAGATGCTTAACGACCTGCAGCAAAAGTTAAACGATAAGGAGTGAGACTATGGGCATCATTCAATTGATGGACGAACCTCTATCCAATAAAATAGCCGCTGGTGAAGTGGTGGAACGGCCGACCTCAGTCGTCAAAGAGTTGGTGGAAAACGCCATCGATGCTGGAAGCACGGCAATTGAAGTGCTGCTCATCGAAGCGGGGCTGACCTCCATCCAAATCATCGATAATGGTGCCGGCATGGACGCAGATGATGCTTTGCTGTCATTTTCCCGCCACGCCACCAGTAAAATAGCCAATGAACATGATCTCTTCCGTATTCGGACGCTTGGATTCCGCGGGGAGGCACTGGCCAGTATCGCTTCGGTCTCAAAAGTGACCTTGCATACATCAGATGGTGTGAGTGGAACCTTTGTACAGATGGAAGGTGGCCGCCTGACTGAGCACCGGGCCGGTTCTCTTAGAAAAGGGACGGATATCAAAATCGATCAATTGTTTTTCAATACACCTGCACGCTTGAAGTACATGAAAACGCTGCAGACGGAACTTGGCCATACAATCGATCTCCTCAATCGTTTTGCACTGAGCTATCCTGGAATCGCGTTCAAGCTTACGCACGATGGCAGAACGATTCTGCAGACTTCCGGCAGCGGAGAAATCAAACGTGTGCTGGCTGATATATATGGAGTGGCAATTGCCAAGAAGATGATCCCATTTGAAGGGCAGTCGCATGACTATAAGGTTTCAGGTTATGCTTCATTGCCTGAAATCACGCGCGCCAATAAAAACTATATATCCTTGTTCGTCAACGGAAGATGGGTCAAGCACTACGCTATCGCCAATACGGTCCATAGAGCTTACCATACCTTTTTGCCGCTCGAGCGGCAGCCGATTGTTGTCTTGAATATCGAAGGCGATCCTTATTTGACGGATGTCAATGTCCATCCTGCCAAACAGCAGATCCGCTTAAGCAAAGAAAAAGAATTGATGGAATTGATATATGAAACCATTCGCCGGACCATCAGTACGGTAGTTCGTGCTCCCGTGATCGACAAGCCGAAACCGGTCAAACAAGCACCTACCAAGCAATTGGATCTATGGAAAAGTTCGTTTACAGTCCAAGAGCCGAAGCAGCCACTGCCTGACAATGCAGTTGAGGAATGGCATGAGCTCCCGGTTGAAAAGGAACGGGAAGCGATCAAGCTTGATCCCGTGCCGATTGAAGAGAAACTGCCGCCGCTAGATGAGCCTGAAGAAGATGACAGTCCGCAATTCCCAGAACTGGAAGTGGTGGGCCAAATCCATGGCACTTATATTGTGGCGCAGAGTAGTGACGGATTTTACCTGATTGATCAGCACGCAGCACAGGAACGCATCAAATACGAATACTTCCGCGAAAAAGTAGGGGAGATCGACAGCGATGAAAGACAGTTCCTGCTTTTGCCGCTGACTTTCCACTACAGTCGGGACGAAGCCTTAAGATTAAAAGATCATCTGGATGTCCTGTCCGATAGCGGTGTATTCCTCGAAGAGTTTGGCGAGACTTCATTTATTGTCCGGGAATACCCGACCTGGTTCCCGAAAGGCTTCGAACAGGAAGTCATCGAAGATTTGATTGAACAGGTCCTGACTGAACGGAAAGTGGATGTTAAGAAGCTGCGTGAAGATGCGGCGATCATGATGAGCTGCAAGCGGTCGATCAAAGCCAATCACTTTCTTCAGAAACACGATATGGAACGCCTGCTTGCGGATTTGAAAAGAGCGGAACAGCCGTTCACTTGTCCGCATGGTCGTCCCGTCATCATCCATTTCAGAACCTATGATGTTGAAAAAATGTTTAAACGTGTTATGAATTAAACTTTTCAAGGCTTACCCGAAAGAGTTTTGGGTATGGATATAGCATAGGTGAAACGACACGTTAAGGAGGGGTGTGGAGAATGCAGATGAGCAAAGATTATATACGCGTCTCCGATGGGCAGGAACTCTATGTTATGCGTTATGAACCACCAAGCCCGATTGGACATGTCCATATCATTCATGGAATGGCAGAACACATCGGACGCTATACGGAATTCGCGGAGTATCTGGCTTCCCGCGGATTCATCGTCTCTGCGCATGACCAGCGTGGCCATGGAAAAACAGCAGAACGCAACGGTGTAAAAGGCTATTTTGCGGATGAGGATGGATTTGAACGTGTGGTGGAGGATGCCCATGCAGTCATTACGGAAGTGCAAATGTCGACCGGCAATCTGCCGCTGATCTTATTTGGCCACAGCATGGGTTCGTTTGTGACTCGCCGTTATATGCAGCTGCATAGCGAAGACATCAGTCGCGTGGTTTTGTCCGGAACTGGCGGAGATCCCGGTACTGCCGGGAAAATCGGGTTGGCGGTGGCGCTGGCTTCAGCGAAATCACAGGGCAAGCAGCAGCCGAGTAAAGCACTCGGCAAGATGACTTTCGGCAACTACAATAAACCGTTTAAAGAAGAAGGTTCCTCCAATGCATGGTTGACCCGGGACAAAGAAGCAGTTGCGAAGTATGAAGCTGATCCTTGGTGCGGCTTTGAATCGACCAATCAGTTTTATATCGATTTGTTCTCAGGTCTTGCTGTCATCAATAAACCTTCAGAAATCGCCAAAATACGGAAAGACTTGCCGGTCCTGTTGATCAGTGGAGCAAAGGATCCGGTTGGTGATAACGGCAAAGGCGTTTTCAGCTCAGCGAAGCAATTTGTTGAAGCGGGAATGGTCAATGTTAAAGTTTACCTCTCAGAACAGGGCAGACATGAATTGCTGAATGAACTTGATCGCCACGCACACTTTGAAATCATTGGTGATTGGATGTGCGGAAATGATTGACGTTGTGGCCATTGTTGGTCCGACAGCATCCGGAAAAACCGCTTTGAGCCTCGAGTTGGCCAAACAGATGGACGGCGAAATCATCAATGGGGACTCCATGCAGATTTACCGGGATATGACGATCGGGACAGCAAAGATTTTACCGGAAGAAATGGCGGGAATTCCTCACCATCTCTTGGATATTAAAGAACCGGATGAAAGCTTTTCGGTAGCTGAATACCAAAAGCTGGTACGGGAGAAAATTGCGGAAATACGTTCGCGGGGCAAACTGCCGATCATTGTCGGCGGCACGGGAATGTATGTGCAGGCGGTGTTGTTCGATTATCGCTTCTCCGAAGAAGCGGTCGACCAAAAGCTGCGCGACAGCCTGAATAAGGAATTGGAACAATTCGGTCCTGAAAAGATGCACCAGAAATTGCTGGAACTGGATCCGCAATCAACGATACACCCTAATAATGCGCGCCGCGTTGTGCGGGCAATTGAAAACCTGGTGAGCGGCCAGGAAAAAAGCGACCGTGAACTGACGTTGTCGCCAATGTACAATGAAGTCATCATCGGGTTGGATATTCCAAGAGATATCCTGTATGAACGCATCAATCAGCGTGTAGACAGCATGATGGTACGCGGCTTGATTGAAGAAGTCGAAGCTTTACGGCAAAGAGGCATCCGGGAAGCGCAGTCGATTCAGGCAATCGGCTATAAGGAAATTTATGACTATCTCGATGGACGTGCAAGCATTGAAGATGCGATCATCAAGCTTAAGCAGAACTCGCGTAAATATGCCAAACGGCAGTTTACCTATTTTAAGAACAAATTGCCGATTTTCTGGATTGATGCCTTGAAGGATTCCGAAAAGAATCTCCAGGAAATAACCGCTTTCATGCAGGAAAATGACAGAAACTGTCGAATTGATAGACTTACGGCAAATCAATCACAAGTAGAGAAATAGGGGGATTCACATGAAACCGATCAATATTCAGGATGTCTATCTAAACCAGCTTCGTAAAAATAATATTTATGTTACAGTATTTTTACTCAACGGCTTTCAATTAAAAGGAACCATTAAATCTTATGATAATTTTACGGTATTGGTCGAAACAGAAGGCAAGCAGCAATTAATCTACAAACATGCCATTTCAACATTTTCTCCTGCAAAAGCTGTAGCGATTGAGCACGAAGAGTAGAATGGATTCCGGACTGCAGTTGCAGTCCGGCTTTTTTGTTATGTTTTATGGTTGCTTTTGTTGTCAGTCTACACGGCTGCTTGCGTTTTTCTCGGTGTCCAGACTCCAGCGCCCAGCTCTTTAAGTCATAAGCCAGCCCAGCTGTGCGGCTGAAAATAAGCCGCTTCGCCAGACCGTCTAAACCTTATTGCTCCTGCAGCACTTTGTGCTTCGTCGCAAAGAAGTGGCTCAAACTACCTTTGAGCCACCTCTTGCCTGTCGGAGCTGAACGGCCGTTTCCGCTTTTCAGTGTCCAGCTTCAGCACCCAGCCCCTCGGGTCATAAGGCGCTCCGGCTGTGCGGCTTATGCTTGTCGGGCCTAAACGGCTGCTTACGCTTTTCAGGTTGACAGCTAGCTTTTAGGGGTATAGCATTTTCAGGTGAATAGGATTTTAATTCAGGAGGCGTATCCATGAAAACCATTACAGCAGATGAATTGCAAGAACGAGTAGAGGCTGGAGAAGAATTGAACATCATTGATGTTCGTGAGGACGACGAAGTAGCTGCAGGAATGATTCCTGGAGCCAAACATATTCCTCTCGGTGAAATTGCAGACCGCACAGGGGAACTGGATGCAGGAACAGAATATTATATGGTTTGCCGTGCAGGCCGCCGCAGCGAAATGGCTTGTGGTATTTTAGAGTCAAACGACATCAATACGATTAATGTTGAAGGCGGAATGACTGCCTGGAATGGCGAAACAATCGCATAAAAGATCATAAAAACAGACCGTTCGGCATATGCCAAGCGGTCTATTTTTATGATTGATAACATATATTGTCACAGCTCTTCATGGGAGTTCAGACATTCGAGCTGGCCGGACATAGGCTACGAAATCTGGATTTTGCGTGCCGGCAATCGCCATTTGAAGGTATAGGACAGGATTCGCAGGATAGTGATCAGGACAAACAAAGAATAAAGCATCAAATCGGAATTGGCTAGATTAAAGCTGATGAACAGTCCCGCCAATGCTGCCCATACAGCATAAATTTCCGATTTCAGAACAAGGGGTTTTCTTCCAGCCAATAAATCACGGATAATTCCTCCGCCAGACCCTGTTAGTACAGCTGCCACTACCACAGCGAAGAGCGGCAATTCAAGTTCAACTGCATAGATGGCTCCTTGAACGGCAAAGGCTGATAATCCTATGGCATCAAAAAAATGTCCCCAGCGATTCCAATGGCCAAGCAATTTATGGGGAAATAAGAAAACAACCGTAATCGAGATAAGGGCAAGTTGTAACATGAATTCCTGTTCCCATAGAGCCGATACGGGTACTCCAATCAATAAATTCCGGATGGCGCCTCCACCAAAGGCGGTGACAACGCCAAGAAGGTAAACGCCGAAGATATCATATTCTTCTTCCATCGCGATAATTGCACCGGATACTGCAAAAGCAATCGTACCGATGGCGCTCAGTACTTCCCAAGCCATAAGCCTTATTCCTCCTTAACATACAACTCTATGAATTGTAGCAGAATTTGACGCTATTTCAAGTCATGCCGCATAATAGAAAGAGAAATTGAAGAGAATGGAGAATTACATGCTTACAACGATAAAAACGATAGAAGAAACGATTCAGGCCCAGCTGCAGCTGGCCGATGAAACGGCTTACGTAAATCAGAAAAAAGTGTTGGAGGCTTTCCACAGCCAACGCGTCAGCGATCATCATTTCAATCCATCAACTGGATATGGCTATGACGATGAAGGACGGGATACGCTTGAACGGGTATATGCGGATGTTTTTAAAGCAGAAGCCGCTCTTGTCCGTCCGCAGATCATCTCGGGGACCCACGCCATTACGATCTCATTGTTCGGTGTGCTGCGTCCTGGAGATGAGTTGCTTTATCTAACAGGAAAACCCTACGATACACTGGACTCCATCGTATCCGGCGGTGAAAAGGATACAGGTTCGCTGAAGGACTTCGGCATCAGCTATCAGCACGTGGAACTGGACAAGGATAATAACATCGACTGGTCAGCCGCAGAAAAAGCGATCAGCAGCCAGACGAAAGTGATTGCGATTCAGCGTTCCAGAGGTTATGATACACGTCCTTCCTTTACGATAGGAGAAATCGGTGAAATGGTGTTGAATATTCGCCGCCTCAAACCTGAAGCCATCATTTTTGTCGATAATTGTTATGGTGAGTTTGTGGAACAGCAAGAGCCAATTGAAGTTGGGGTGGATTTGATTGCCGGTTCCCTTATCAAAAATCCGGGTGGCGGCCTGGCGAAAATTGGAGGCTATATCGCTGGCAGAAAAGATTTAATCGAAAAATGCGGTTATCGAATGACTTCACCGGGTATAGGAGCAGAGGCAGGTGCGTCATTGAATGCATTGCCAGATATGTACCAGGGCTTTTTCATGGCTCCCCATATCGTTTCTCAAGCATTAAAAGGGGCAATCTTTACGTCAGCCTTATTGGAGCGGGCTGGGATGAAAACGACACCCCACTGGAGCGATAAGCGGACAGACTTGATCCAATCCGTATCGTTCCAAACAGCTGATCAGATGATTGCTTTTTGCCAAACCATTCAGGCAAGCTCGCCGGTCAATGCCCAATTCAAACCGGAAGCGGCCTATATGCCAGGTTATGAAGACGATGTCATCATGGCAGCAGGTACATTTGTCCAAGGGTCCAGCATAGAGCTGACAGCGGACGGGCCGATCCGGCCTCCTTATACAGCTTTTGTCCAGGGCGGACTCACATATGAGCATGTAAAAATTGCGGTGCTCAATTCAGTGGATTCTCTAAAAAAACTCAAATGAATCTAATTTAATTTCCGTATCATTTTTACGGAAATTTTTTATGTTAGAAAACATAACATTTGTTTGACAAATAATCTAACATGATATATGCTGTAAGAGTAGTAATTATTTGAAATGGGTGAATCTTATGACGAACCGGGTGAGACGGACGATGCCGCTTTTGCCGATCAGCATCGTAATGCAGCTGACGGAATTGACAGCGAGACAAATTCGTTATTATGAAGAGCATGATTTAATCAGCCCTGCCCGAACAGAAGGCAATAAGCGTATGTTTTCATTGAACGACGTCGATACCCTGCTTGAAATTAAGGACTACCTGGATCAAGGGCTTAATATTGCAGGCATCAAGAAAATATACGATATGAGAGAAACGCCTGCAAACGAAAAGCTGGAGCCGAAAAACTTAAGCGATGCGGAGCTGCGAAAGTTGCTGCATGAAGAGTTGAAGCACCAGGCAAGACCTGTGGAAAGAGGCGGCTTCAGACAAAGTGATTTATCCCGTTTCTTTAATTGAAATGGGCTTACATACAACATTCATAGGAGAGTGAAGAGAACATGGGCAAGTATTCAAAAGAAGACATTCATCAATTAGTAAAAGAAGAGAACGTTAATTTTATCCGTCTGCAATTTACCGACATTCTTGGAGTCATCAAAAACGTTGAAATACCGACGTCCCAATTGGAGAAAGCACTCGATAACAAAATGATGTTTGATGGATCTTCTATCGATGGATTTGTACGCATCGAAGAATCTGATATGTATTTATACCCTGACCTGGATACATGGGTAGTATTCCCTTGGATCACTGGTAAAGGAAAAGTAGCTCGTTTAATCTGTGACATATACAGCCCGGACGGCACGCCATTCCCTGGAGATCCACGTACGAATTTAAAGCGTGTATTGAAGGATATGGAAGAGCTTGGATTCACACATTTCAATCTTGGGCCAGAACCTGAATTCTTCCTGTTCAAACTTGATGAAAGAGGCGAACCGTCTCTTGAATTGAATGACCACGGTGGATATTTTGACTTGGCACCAATGGACCTTGGTGAAAACTGCCGACGCGACATCGTTCTTGAACTGGAGGAAATGGGCTTTGAAATCGAAGCTTCCCACCACGAAGTAGCACCAGGGCAACACGAAATCGACTTTAAATATGCAGATGCCATTAGAGCATGTGATGAAATCCAAACTTTTAAATTGGTCGTTAAGACGATTGCCCGTAAACACGGACTCCACGCAACATTCATGCCGAAGCCATTATTCGGAGTCAGTGGTTCAGGAATGCACATGAACCTTTCCTTGTTCGACGGAGACCGCAACACATTCCTTGATGAAGACGGCGACATGAAATTGAGTGAGACAGCTTACCAATTCATAGCTGGAATCATTGAACATGCTAAAGGCTTTACGGCGGTAACCAACCCGCTTGTAAACTCGTACAAACGTCTAGTGCCTGGTTACGAAGCGCCTTGTTACATCGCTTGGTCCGGCCAAAACCGTAGTCCGTTAGTGCGTATTCCGGCATCACGCGGCTTGTCTACACGTGTAGAAGTGCGTTCAGTAGATCCTGCAGCGAACCCATACTTAGCGATGGCTGTTCTTTTAGGGGCTGGTCTTGATGGAATCCGCAAGAAAATGACTCCGCCAAAAGCGGTGGATCGCAATATCTATGCGATGAACCAAAAAGAGCGTGAAGCAGTTGGTATCGAAGATCTTCCAAGCACTCTTCACAATGCTTTGCAGGAACTTCAAAAAGATGAAGTCATGACTAAAGCGTTAGGCGAACATATCTTAAACAACTTCGTCGAAGCGAAAGAAATTGAGTGGGACATGTTCCGCACAAGCGTCCACCCTTGGGAGCGCGAGCAATACTTGAAAATGTATTAAAAGTACTGCATGAAACCGTTGGAGCTTTAAAGCTCCAACGGTTTTTTTGTTTTCGTCGAAAGGTTCGGAGCAGAGAATGTCCATATGATTACCCAAACTGGTCGTTATATGTCTCAATGGAATGGCCTTTTGAAATTGAAGGCGATTAAAGAAATGATTGAAATTGAAATAAGAAAGAAACTTATTGGTAGGTTAACTCGACTAATGGTAAATAACTCAACACCAGGTGTTTTCTAAAAAAGTTAGGTCAAAATTTATTCTAATACTCGAGCATATTGCTGATACGTAAAGAGGAGGAGAAATCATGTTCATGATTTTAAATGCAGCTGTTATTTCACTCTGGATCACCTCGCTTGTCGCTTTCGGAAATGGCTACATCCGCTACAATAAGAAGGAACGGGCTTATGAGAAAAGCCAAAGAGCTGATTCCTGATCAGCGGATTACTGAGTATTATGGTAAAGTACACAAGCTTCTGACACTACGTATCAAGAGATTAGCACTAATATTAGCGGAGTAAGCGCGATTAATAGTAGTCACTGCCAAACTCCTGTATGGTTGATAGAATGGAAAGAATTCTATCTTCCATTCAGAGGGGTATTAAAATGGTAAAAGAGCAGGAAAAGACGATTGAAGCTATTATCAGCAGGTTTTCGTCAACGATTTTGCGTTCTCATTTCGGCAAGGGTCCAAAGTCGGTTTACGTCAATATCGTTCACCCCTTTATTTGTATACAAATAAGAGAGTTTTTATCACCAATGGAAAAAATTCTTCTCAGTAAAAATGAAGGCACCAAGGTTCTCGAACTGAGAGATTTATTAATGGAAGAAATAGAGCAAGAATTTAAAATAAACTTTTGGAAAGAAGCAAACCTGGATATTAAAGAGCTTTATGCCGATTGGAATTTAGATCAAAAATCCGGTATGATTCTAGCGGTCCTTAAAGAGGGGGACATTAAGAAGAAGCCGTGGCCAAGCGAAGTGGATGAGAAAACACTTCTTGAAGAAATCATCAAAATAAGTGAAATCGGACAAAAAGAGCCTGGTTCAACTGAGCTCTTCTGGTTGGGTGAAAGAACCCTGTTAATAAGGCGAATAGAGATATTCACTCTTCTTGAGAAGGAACTTATTAATCTGGGGTTTTCAGAAACGCTGAAACTTGCAAAACGGCCATTGGAATATAAACTTTTTAAACAATCCACATTAGAGAAAATATTGAAAAGGCCGATAGATGATATTTATGTCGACTGGAACTTTAATGAAGATAAAGGATATGCGGTATTGGCCTTACAAAAGAAATAATAAGGATTTTGAGCATCTCTTCGGAGGTGCTTTTGTTTTGGAAAAACGAATTTTCACTATAAGGCTGTCCTCATTTAGTGATCGACAAGTATGACCAGCTGAAAAATAATAGGTCTACAGCAATGTCGGGGAAAAAAGGCATGATAATAATCAACCTAACAGAATAATAATGGAATCAAAAAATGGTTTACAGGCTGTATTTTAAGGTTATAATTAATTGCAGCCAAAAAATTTAATAACTCATACTGAATTTTCCTTCGGATGAACTGAAGGAAGATTTTGTGGGAGGGGATTAAATTGAGGAAAATTCAAGGACTTTCAAATTTAGTAGACTATTTGGAATCAGTAAATTATCCACTGGCTGCAGAGCAGATTACAGATTTAATGTCGAAAAGAAAGATTCCGCATCGCAAAGCATATCAGGATATTGTGATCTTTAACTTGGAGCACATAGACTGGTGGATTGCTGAGCAGCAGAAACGATGATTTTGTAAGGAATATGCTTAATTGAAAGAAAAGAGCCTTGGGTTTAGTTCTGAAAAGAATTAAAACTGAGGTTTTCTTTTTTTATGGTAACTTTATACACTTTTTTCCGTCTACTGTTATAATAATCTAAAAGCGAAGGAGAATTCGGCTATGCGCTTTCTAATGACAATTATTATCTTTTTAATCTTTTTCTCATTTGCTGGGATCGGTGTCTATGTTGTAGGTCCGGATTTTTCGGCGGATCGCCTGGTTGCTGAAGCGACTGAAGAACTGCGGAATAGTGGCCAAATGGAAAAAATAGTGGAGTATGTAGAAAATGACCCTCAAATGCTTGAGTACATAGAAGAGGCACAAGTTGCTGAACAAAAAAGCGAGACTTTACCGTTCCAGACAACTGGAGATGCCGCAGGGACAGTGATTAAAAAGGTAGGGATAAAAGACTTGGCTAAAATGAAGTCTGGTGTTGAAGATGGCTCGATGTCTGCTGATGAAGTGATCCGAAAACTTGAAGAAGATTTAAATGAAGAAGAACTGCTTGCTCTTAAAGTCATTGTTTATAAGGAATTATATAAACAGCAATAATATTATATGTATGATAGACTGTTTCACGAAGACAAAGTAAATAGCTAGAAGGAGGCCATTGTTATGAAGTCGTTTCAAGTAGAATTTAATTTTGATGAGGGAAATACATTTATTCATAACGTCCAGGCAGTAGATAAAGAGTCGGCATTGAGCAAAATCCCTTCCAATGGTACTTATGAAATTTCTGATACGGAAACGGGTAATATTTATCGCATCACCATCAATTTGGTTAAATATATAAAAGTCAGTGAATTATAGAAGATTTCTTCTCTATGAGCTGCGCGGAAGGTGCTGCTTATGCAGCATCTTTTTTTGAGCTAAAACGTAACTGTAAATCGAATTATGGAGGGATACAATGAAATACGAAGGGTCAAGTGCATACGAAGAAAAAGATTTTTTAGAAAGTTTCCTGCAAAGAAGAAATCGGCTTGAAAGTCCTAACAACAGCATTGAAAAGCCGGTCATCTATGAACTGCTGGGAGCATTCCAAAATAAGCGGGTACTGGATCTGGGGTGCGGAGATGCCTTGTTCGGAAAAGAGCTGCTGGAGTCTGGAGCTCTGCACTATCATGGAGTGGAAGGATCGGAACAAATGTGCAGATTGGCATCAGTAAACTTAAAAGGTTTAGAGGCTCAGATTACAAGATCTAAGATGGAAGCATTCAATTTTCCGGAAAGTCAATATGATCTTGTCGTTTCACGCTTAGTGATGCATTATTTGTCCGAAGTGGACCAATTATTTCAAAACATCTATAAGTCGTTGAAAGACAACGGGAGATTTGTGTTTAGTGTTCAGCATCCGCTGACGACTTCTTCTTTTGAAAGCAAAAAATCTGGTGAAAGAAGAGGCAGTTGGATTGTAGATGAATATTTCGAAGAAGGGGAGCGGCAGGAACCGTGGATCGATAAAATAGTGGTGAAACATCATCGAACCATCGAAAGTTATTTCTCGGCACTTACACGGGCGGGATTTACAGTTACTGGTCTGCAGGAAGGGAAGCCGAAACCTCAGTACTTCGAAGATGAACAGGAGTACAT
This sequence comes from Planococcus sp. SE5232, assembly GCF_050686535.1. NCBI lineage: Bacteria > Bacillati > Bacillota > Bacilli > Caryophanales > Caryophanaceae > Planococcus > Planococcus sp. SE5232. Next base: position 1,541,163 of record NZ_JBOGCP010000001.1, read on the forward strand.
TAGAAGAAAAAGAATTCCTGTAATTTTAGCGTTCAGTTGCATGAAACGGTAAACCGGAAGTCAAGTTTACATAATAAAAATACAAACAAAAACCACCGGGAAATTTCCCGGTGGTTTTTGTTTAATGGATTTGGCGATAAACTCCTACGACTTTACCCAGAATCGAAACTTGATCCACGATGATTGGATCCATCGATGAATTCTCCGGCTGTAGGCGGAAGTAACTCTCTTCGCGGAAGAAACGTTTAACTGTTGCTTCGTCTTCCGCAGTCATCGCGACAACAATATCTCCGTTATTAGCAGTTTGCTGCTGCTTCACAATGACATAATCACCATTTAAAATTCCAGCTTCAATCATACTTTCACCCATGATTTCCAACATGAAGATGTGATCATCTTCTGTGCCATAGCTTTGGGGAAGAGGGAAGTATTCTTCTACATTTTCAATTGCCGTAATCGGGATACCGGCAGTTACCTTACCGATTAACGGGACGTGTAATACAGGACTTTTATCAATAAGCGCTTCATCAGTGCTGATAACTTCAATTGCTCTTGGTTTTGTTGGATCGCGGCGGATCAGGCCTTTGCTTTCAAGACGAGCTAGATGGCCGTGTACGGTCGAACTGGATGCAAGACCGACTGCCTCCCCGATTTCACGCACGGATGGCGGGTAGCCTTTCAAGCGGACTTCTTCTTTTATAAACGACAATATGTCTTCTTGGCGTTTGGATACTTTTTTCAACAGTTTCACCTCATTTGAGTAATACTACTTGATTTCTACCAATAGTATACCAACTCGGGCTGTGAAATGCAAACATAGGTTCGAATTTTATTCTTGACAAAAACACCTGTTCGCATTAATATGAGAACATACATTCCGAACACTCATTCCCAGGAGGCGATTTATTTGACGATCATCCGACAAAATTCTTACTTAATCTTGTTTTTTGCTTTAATTATGGTGTTTACTTTTTATGCGATCCTGTCCCATAATACAAACAGTGCACAAATGAGCCAAGTTGAAATAGAAGAAGGCGACACACTCTGGACATTAGCAGAATCGTTCAGTGGCACTACCCCCCATCACGAATGGATAGAAGAGATTATGAAAGAGAATAACCTTTCAACTTCTAAAATCATCGCCGGGCAATCCCTCAAGATTCCCAGTGATCATTTAAGATTTGCTCCTGATGAGACCAGTAAATTTGCAGGTGATGCTGAATGAAGAAAAACGCATTAATTTATTGCCGTGTCAGCACGACCAAAGATACACAGGAATCTTCCTTAGAGAGACAGGAAGAAGAACTGATGAAGTTTGCGTTTGAACAATCCTATAAAGTAGATGGTGTTTTTACCGATCAGCACAGCGGCTACGAGATGGATCGCGATGGCCTGTTGGAAATGCTGAACAGCATTAAGACTGATAAAGTCGATGCTGTGTTCATACAGGATGAAACACGCCTAGGCCGGGGCCATGCGCGCATCGCGCTATTGCATGTGATGAAAAAGTACGGAGTAGATGTTTATACGTTATCAGATCGTGGTCCGATTTCATTAAACGACATGGATGACATGGTACTTGAAATTCTAGCGATTGTAGAAGAATATCAGCGCAAAATACATAATGCCAAAATCAAACGTGGCATGAAACGCGCTGTAGAAAACGGTTATAAACCAGAGAAGAATCTGAAAGGGAAAGGCAATCCCGACGGGCGGGAACGTCTCGATCTCCCTATTGATCAGATTGTAAGCTTGAAGACCAATGGCCTGACTTTCAGTGAAATCGCTGTTACGTTGCAGGGATTCGGATATCAGGCGAGCAAAGCGACGGTCCATCGCCGTTATAAAGAGTATGAAAAGCTGATGGAAGACTAAACCATTGCAGAAACCTGACTTTTTTTGTACCATATGAAAAGAAGAAAGGTGGATGTCTATGTTATCACCAGACAAATTAAGTCGTATAAACCAATTATCACGCCAGTCGAAAACGACAGGCTTGTCAAAGGAAGAAGCTAAAGAACAATCTTCATTACGTGAGGAATATTTACAGACTTTCCGTAAGACAATGCGTGGCACAATCGAAAATGTAAAAGTGATAGACCCGGAAGGAAATGATGTAACTCCTGAAAAGGTCAAAAATATTCGAGAGAATAAGTATTTGAATTAAATACTTATTCTCTTTTTTATTGTATTCTTTACTATTGTTGACTAAACTAGAAAGGGATTAAATTTTTTGTTTGAGAGAGGATGTTACTATGTCAACCCACGCAGACCAACTTGCAGTGACAACAATTCGTACACTTTCCATCGATGCAATCGAAAAAGCAAATTCTGGCCATCCAGGATTGCCAATGGGCGCAGCTCCAATGGCGTATACATTGTGGACAAAACACATGAACCATAACCCGAAAAACCCGGACTGGTTTAACCGTGACCGTTTTGTGTTATCGGCAGGACATGGTTCCATGCTTCTATACAGCCTTCTTCACTTGAGCGGCTATGGTTTGGAAATGGATGAAATCAAAAATTTCCGCCAATGGGATTCGAAAACACCAGGACATCCTGAATACGGCCACACTACAGGCGTTGAAGCAACGACCGGACCACTCGGCCAAGGAATTGGCATGGCAGTTGGTATGGCGATGGCTGAACGTCACTTAGCAGCTACTTATAATAAAGATGAGATGAACATCGTAGATCACAACACATTCGCTTTGTGCGGTGATGGAGATTTGATGGAAGGCGTGGCGGGAGAAGCCATTTCCCTTGCCGGCCATCTAAAATTAAATAAATTGGTTGTATTGTATGATAGCAACGACATTTCATTGGACGGGCCACTTGGCAAAAGTTTCTCTGAAAACGTTCAAAAGCGTTTTGAATCATATGGATGGAATTACTTGCGCGTAGATGATGGCAATGTATTGGACGACTTGTCCGCAAAAATTGCACAAGCCAAGGAATCTTCAGACAAGCCGACATTGATTGAAGTCAAAACCGTTATCGGTTACGGAGCTCCAAATAAATCCGGTAAAGCGGATGCACACGGCGCACCTCTGGGCGAAGATGAAATGAAATTGGTGAAAGAATATTACGAATGGACATTCGATCAGGATTTCCACGTGCCGGAAGAAGTTTATGAAACTTTTGAACAGGCAACTGAAGAGCTTGGAGCAAAAGCAGAGTCTGAATGGAACGAATTATATTCGCAATATGAATCTGCTCATCCGGAATTAGCAGAACAGTTGCAGATGGCAATCCGTGGCGATCTTCCTGAAAACTTTGATGCCGAGTTCCCAACCTATGAATTTGGTAAAAAACAGGCAACTCGCTCTTCTTCTGGAGACATGATCAATGCCATCGCTAAAACGGTTCCTTCCTTCTTCGGCGGCAGTGCTGACCTTGCTGGTTCAAACAAAACAAACATCAAGGGCGCTGGCGACTTTGACGCTGAACATCCTGAAGGCCGCAATATCTGGTTCGGTGTTCGTGAATTTGCAATGGGTGCTGCGTTAAACGGTATGGCTCTTCACGGCGGACTTCATGTCTTCGGTGGAACGTTCTTCGTCTTCAGTGACTATGTGCGTCCTGCGATCCGTTTGGCTGCATTGATGGGGCTTCCTGTCACTTACGTCTTCACGCATGACAGTGTAGCAGTAGGGGAAGATGGTCCGACTCATGAACCGGTTGAACATTTGGCTTCTCTTCGCGCTATGCCGAACTTAAGCGTGGTTCGTCCTGCAGATGCCAATGAAACAAAAGCTGCATGGCGTTTGGCATTGACAGCTAAAACGACACCGACCTTATTAGTGCTTTCACGTCAGGACTTGCCAATTTTGGAAAACAGTGCTGAACTTGCTGAAGCAGGCGTCGAAAAGGGTGCTTATGTAGTATCGCCTGTTGAAAATCCTCAGGCGATTTTGCTGGCGACCGGCTCTGAAGTAAGCTTGGCTGTAGCTGCACAAAAACAATTGGCTGAAGATGGAATTGAAGTATCCGTTGTCTCGATGCCGTCTTGGGACCGTTTTGAAAAACAGGACAAGGAATATAAGCAATCCGTTATTCCGAAAACTGTCAAGAAACGTCTGGCTATCGAAGTCGGTACTTCATTCGGCTGGGATCGCTACACAGGCGACGAAGGCGACATCTTGGCAATCGACCGTTTCGGTGCAAGTGCACCAGGCGACCGCATTATGGAAGAGTTAGGTTTCACAGTCGATAACGTAGCAAACAAAGTGAAAAACTTGATCAACGAACAATAAAATGGAAGATGGGGGCATCTACTGCTCCCATTTTTTCTTTAAATTCAATAGTGAAAGAAGGAAGAACCTTATAATGCGGGAAGTTTCTCTTTATTATTTTCCTGCTTATGGTCACAATTCTTTTTTTATAGTATAATCCATTGTGGTGCACTACTTATTTACGCAACACGAAGGAGGTAACAAGAATGGATACATGGATCTGGATCGTAATCGTTATCGTGGCTTTACTCGCAGGTGTTGCACTTGGATTCTTTATCGCACGTCGATATATGATGAAATATTTGCAAGATAACCCACCAATCAATGAAGAAATGCTGCGAATCATGATGATGCAAATGGGACAAAAACCGTCTCAGAAGAAAATCAATCAAATGATGTCTCAGATGAATAAAGCCTCAACTAAACCTGGCAAACCAGCTAAAAAATAAAAAGTACTCTTCGGAGTGCTTTTTTTATTTTGTTTTTATTCTACAGTTAAAATCTCTCATAACGGGTATTATGCCAATAAGATTTAGTTTCTTTCCTGCCGTGTGTCAAAAAATAAAGGGGGTTTCAAAATGGCTGAAAATGAAGAGTTGATGTTTTATTTGCCGGTCATTGAAGAAGATGAGAAAGAAGAAGGGAAGTTTCATCTGGAAAGCGCCAATTTTAAAAAAGCTTTCCCTGTTTCGTTGGATAAGATACAAGAGCTAGTGAAAGATATGACTGATTACAATTTGGATACGATCGAGCTTCATGTTACCGGAATTGTGAAAAGCGGACCGGTTACAGAGCTGTTCATCGGGGCTGAAGGCCAAGCAGGGATGAAGCTGGTACTCAACAAAAAGAAGAATCCATAAGAAAAAGCACTCCGCGGAGTGCTTTTATTTATTCTGTGATGGAACAGCATCTGCTGAAATTCGGTGCGTTTCCTGCTGCTTAGGTGTCAGCAGTCCATACTTCGCCAGGAATTCAGCAACGGTCTCTTCGTATTCTTCGGGATTCCGGTTGAAAGACTGGGCATGGGCGCCTTCGTCAAAAAGCTTCAGTTCTTTTGGGCCTTGTTTTAATGCATAAAGTTCCTCACTCATTTTCGGCAGAACAAAATCATCATTGACACTATGGATAAAAAGAACAGGCTTTTGAATGTTCTGCACGGTTTCTCTCGGCGATACTGTAGAAATGGAATAACCATCCCGCATTTTCATGAAAATGCTGGCAAGCCGCAGCGCCAACGTAGTGCGCAAGGGCGTCGTCGTTTTCATGACATGGAGAATCTGTTCATAAATATCAGAATAGGCACAATCGGAGATGTAGAAATCCGCTTTGTCTTCCATACCTGCGTATAATAGGGTGGTCGCAGCTCCCATCGATTCACCGTGAATGCCGTAAAACAGATCCGCTCCAACATGCAGCTTTAAAGCCTGGACCACCGCTTTCAGGTCCATCTTTTCAAAATGGCCGAAACTGGTTGTTTTCCCACCTGAATCGCCGTGGCGCCGATGATCATAGACAACGGAGTTGAAACCCATCCGTTCAAACATCCGGGCGTATTTAAAGGAATTGACTTTGGTTTCAGTGACCCCGTGGCAAATGATGACATAGCGGTTGGTATCATGGGGTTCAAGGAAAATGGCTTTGATTGGATATCCATTTTCAGATTCGATCCATTGCTCGCTTTTTGGAACATTGGCATACCATACTTCGTCATAGCGTTTTGCGGTGGTTTCCCTTTCGAGAATCAGCTGTTCGTCCTTTTTCTTTACATACATCAGCCGATTGCTGGCAATAAATCCTGCAACGGTGGCCAAAGCTGTAAGGACACTGGAAATGATGGCTGAAGTCCAAATCAATCTTTTCTTCATGGCGAAAGCTCCTTATGTCTGGGTTTTGTATAACGTGTACATCCCAGTGGTTACGGGATTCGTCACATGCGGTTCGATTTTTTCGATCGCCTGGCAGAGCATATCCAAATCGATTCCTGTTTGAACATCCATACGGTGGAGCATATTGACGACATCCTCTGTAGCGACATTGCCGGTTGCCCCCGGTGCAAACGGACAGCCCCCTAACCCACCTGCAGAAGCATCAAAACGGGTAACACCCGCCTGCAGCGCTGCAGAGATATTGGCCAATGCCATTCTGCGGGTGTCATGAAAATGGGCGGTCATCAAGATATCCGGAAATGCTTCCACTAGTTTAGCGAATAATTCATAGCTTTCCTTCGGGTTTGCCATGCCGATTGTATCGGCGACACTCAATTCGTCAACTCCCCATTCTACAAACTGGCGGCAAAGTGCCAACGTTGCTTCCGGAGAAACAGCGCCTTCAAACGGGCAGTAAAATGCAGTTGAAATACAGGCACGAACAAAAATATCCTGCTTTTTCAGGTTGATGATCAACGACTTTAACGCCTCCATGCTTTCCTCTGTGGTCTTATTGATATTTTTTTTATTGAAAGTATTGGATACACCAACAAAGACGGCAAGCGATTGCGCGCCCGATTCGAGAGCGGCATTGATTCCGCGTTCGTTTGGCGTGAGAACGAACTGGCGTCCGACTTTTTCTGTCTGGGCGACTATCTCTTTAGCATCTGCCATTTGAGGTACCCATTTTGGCGACACAAAGGACGTTAACTCCATTTCCTGAATTCCGGCTTGCTGCAGAGCAGCTATAAATTGAAGCTTATCTTCGGTTTTTACAAGTTTCCCTTCGTTTTGCAGGCCATCACGCGGACCAACCTCGATAATCGTTGCATTTTTTGGTAAACTGAACATAGTATCCCCCCTGCTTTCTATTGTAGCGAGGGAAGGGATAAAAGAGCAACTACCAGACAATCAAACAAAGGGGAAATGTATATGTCACAGGAAATCGTTATTGTAAGCGCTGTCCGAACAGCGGTAGGGTCGTTTCAGGGGTCTCTTAAAGATGTACCCGCAACCCAATTAGGGGCGATCGTCATCAAAGAGGCGATTGAACGTGCAGGAGTCAAACCGGACCAAGTCTCTGAAGTCATCATGGGGAATGTACTTCAGGCAGGCCTTGGACAAAATCCGGCACGTCAGGCATCGATTCATGCAGGACTTCCAGAAACCGTTCCTTCGATGACCATCAATAAAGTTTGTGGGTCCGGACTGAAATCCATCCAATTGGCGTATCAGGCGATTTACGCTGGAGATGCAGACATCGTTGTTGCAGGCGGAATGGAAAACATGAGCCGAGCACCATATTTAATGGAGAATGCCCGGAGCGGATTCCGCATGGGAGATCAAAAAGTGGTCGACAGCATGCTGGTAGACGGATTGACCTGTGCATTCAACGATTACCATATGGGAGTTACAGCGGAAAATCTATGCGATCGCTACGATATTTCACGTGAAGAACAGGATAAGTTTGCGGCACGTTCGCAAGCCCGTGCCACAGCAGCCGTTGAATCAGGCAGATTTGATGATGAAATTGTGCCGGTTGAAATTCCACAGCGCAAAGGAGACCCAGTCATCTTCAAAGCAGATGAGTATGTTAAGAGTGATTCGAATGAAGAACGTTTAGGGAAGTTGCGTCCAGCTTTCAAAAAAGATGGCAGTGTGACAGCAGGGAATGCTTCAGGCATTAATGACGGAGCAGCGGCAGTCGTTGTCATGTCCAAAGCGAAAGCAGATGAACTCGGGCTGACACCGCTTGCAACAGTCGTGGCAAACGGCAATGCAGGTGTGGATCCGGCTGTCATGGGCATCGGTCCCGTACAAGCCGTCAAGAATGCCTTGAAGAAAGCAGAGATGTCACTCGAAGACATCGAATTGATTGAAGCGAACGAAGCGTTTGCAGCTCAATCGATTGCGGTTGACCGTGAATTAAAGTTCAATCACGATATTTTGAATGTAAACGGCGGAGCCATTGCAATCGGTCATCCAATCGGTGCAAGCGGTACACGTATTTTCGTTACGTTATTGCATGAAATGATCAAACGGGATGCCAAGACGGGTCTTGCAACCCTATGTATCGGCGGCGGCCAGGGAATTGCGACTGTCATCAAACGTCCCTAAGGAGAGAGAACCCATGGCTAAAAGAAAAGAAGAATCCAGCAGTATGCTGTCTGAAGACATTTTGGCAAAATTGAAAGAAACAAAAAAAGAATTGCTGAAAGAAGAACAGAAGCAGGAAGAAGAAAAAGAAGCGCAGCGTTTATTCGAACGCAAAGAACGTGAGAAAAACCTGTCTTTTGCTGAATTATTGGAACGGCACGGAGACAAAGGCAATAAGTTTTGAACTGAAGAGATAAACAGAGAAACAGCCAATCCTGGTCATTAAGGGATTGGCTGTTTCTTTTTGGAAGCATCAGTATAATATCTTGATTTTAAAACCAGCGATAGAGCAAATATAATGAACGCCAGTCCGGCAGACCCGGTAAGGGCGGTTTGTTCTCCGAACCGGTTGATGACGTAGGTATAGACGATGGGGGCAATCGCCGACAGCAGGAATCCAGGAATCAGGAGCTTGCCGACATATGTCCCATACGTATCATGGTCGAACAAAACCAGCGGCAAGCTTCCTCGGGTAATGGTCATCAGACCATTGCCTGCTCCAAAGAGGAAAGCGAACAGCAAAGCCGCTGTAAGAAATTCACCGCTGAAGAGGCCGGTGATAAAGCCAATGGGCAACAATGCAGATGCCAAAATTGTTAACGAAACAGGATGCAGGCGTGCACCGAACAACACCTCACAGACTCGTGCCAGGGACTGTCCGATTCCTCTGAGAGTCGAAATCCAAACCGAAAGGGCAGCGGTCAGCCCAAGCCCCGCAAGAAGGGTGATCATATGGGTGGACATGCCTGAATTCAAGAAATTCAACAAAGTGAAAATCAGCGCATAAAGACTGCCGGCGATCCATTTTTCCCGTGCTGTTGTGGCAGCAGGAGATAAGGGTGGCATAGCTGCATCTGCGGTATGGCTTACTTCGCTGAATCGTCCTTTGGGAAGCGAGAGGTGGAGCGGAAGCGTCAACAGCGCAAGAGTGGCATAGATGATAAGTGCTGGACGCCATCCGAACGTTTCAGTCAAAAAGAATCCAATTGGCCAAAAAATGGTGGAAGCCAAACCGCCTAAAAGAGTAATCTGTGAAATGGGGCGTTTTGCATGAGCGCCACCAATGCGTGCCAAGGCAGCAAATGCCGCGTCATATAAACTCAGGCGCATGGCGAACCCCAGCACCATCCAGGAGGCATAATAGGTGCCAAGGGAATGGGACAAAGCAATACCTCCACAGCCTAAGGCAAGCAAGATAGAACCGATGGACATGACAATGCTCCCGCCATAGCGATCGATTAATCGGCCAGTCAGCGGAGAGGCGATTGCCATGATCACCAATGAAGCTGAAAATCCACCGTAGACAATGGCGTCAGTCCAGCCGAGGTCTTCGGCAATCCGCGCACCGAAAGCTGCTATCAGGTAATAGGAAATCCCCCAGCACACCAATTGCGATATACCGAGAGAAATGACCGTACGGCGGGTGATCATCACAGATTCCCCCTTAATGGTTAAACATAGAAATTCCTGCTGTATGGTTTTAACTTGATAAAACCATACTATACCAAAATCACAGAAAATTTTATCTGAAATAAAAAAATAGCCCCTAACTCACTGCTCCTGGAAGTAAGAGCAAGTGTGTCAGGGGCTATCCTTTTTTAAAGACTTGAAAGATTCAACTGCTATTCTTTCAGTCTTTTACTCCAAGTGGTTAGACTTATAGAGGAAAATTGCAAATTCCCCACGTTTTAAAGAACCACCTGTTCCGAATTGTGTATCTGTTTTCCCTTTGGTTATGCCATATTCCAAGAGAGCTGCGACCGATTCTTCGTATCTTTCGGATACATCAGTAAAAGGTACATCGTGGTGAGTCGCTTGTAAATCGTAGGCATTGGCCAACATGATTGCCACTTCGCCTCGTGTAATCTCTGCTTCGGATCCGAATTTTGTAGTGGTTTTACCATTAATGATAGAAGCTGCCTTGAGGGCGTTTACGTATTTCACGGCTCTTTCGGGAACATCTGTGAACCCTGCACTCTTCACGTTTTCAGTATCGAGCTCTAGTGCTTTAGCCAGCATGACAGCTGCATCGACCCGTTTAATGGTCTGATCCGTTCCAAATTTTGTCGGTGTCAATCCTTTTGTAATCCCTCTTGATAGAAGGTAGTTCACTGATGTGAAGTATCGATCAGAAACATCTGTAAATACGATTGGATCTGGATTAGGTGACGGGTCTGGATCCGGTGTTGGTGATGGTTCAGGCTTCGGATCTGGACTAGGTGTCGGATTCGGGTCAGGTTTTGGGTCTGGACTAGGTGTTGGGTCTGGATCCGGTGTTGGTGCAGGTTCTGTCGATCCAGTAGTAAATTGATAGACGGGAGATTTTTCACTTTCGCCCGCAGTATTGGTCATATTCATATACCAGTGATATTTAGTGTTTTTGCTGAGGCCTTTCCATTCGGCCGAAGCGGTTTCTCCTGATTTAAGGTCCTTGTCCTGGCCGATCAATTGGTCGGTAAAGATATTGACAGCCATATAATCCGTTTCGATCTGTCTAGGGTTTACTTTCGCTTGTACATCCGCTAAATCAAAGTTTGCTGTAAAGCTTTCTTTAGCCTGTTCGAATTGATCAAAGTCATAGTCATTAAGGAATGGAGAATACGAAACAAAGTCCAATGTTTCATCTGTTGGATCGAATGTCAGCATCTTCAAATACCCTTGTCCGCGTTCAGGAGCTGTATTGCCTTGGTGGTTTGCCAATACTTCCAGTACTTCACGTTCTGAACCGTCTTCATTAGTAACTTGCTTCACACGATAGTTCGCGCCGTGATGGTGCCCGCTGAGTACCATCTTGACGTTTTCGTTAGGCATAACGATTTCTCTATTAACAACTCGTGCTTCAGCTGTCACGTATTGTGCCAATGAGTTGATATTTTCATGCATCCCGATAATAGCGTTGCGGTCTGAATGCTGCTTTAGAACTTTATTCGCCCATGCTACGGTTTCAGCAGATCCATCTCTTCCATATCCGAGGTAAAGGAAGATGAAGTCGTGATCGCCGAATGAAAATAGGTCATAATGGTTTTGATTTTCATCATTCATCGCTTCGCCGAACCAAGGCTTGTCTTCAAAGCGGTCGACTCCTGCATATCTTTTGAAAATGCTATAGTCATATGTTTTATTGAGCGGGTCAATAGCGACATCATGATTTCCGGCCAGCACGCCATATGGGATATTGGCTTCATCCATGCGGTCCAGATTCTTCTCTGCAACTTTCCATTGTGACTCATCGAGTACTTCATTGACAAGATCACCTGTATGCATCGCATATTCATAACTGCCTTTTTTGAATTCATTGATCATCCAATCGGTCATGGAGGTCCAAACTTCCGGATAATCTTGCGCATAATACTGGGTATCGGTAAACCATACCATAGAGAAATCCTGACCTTTGGAGTCTGTCAATGTCCCTGAGTCATGGACCATTGCTTGAACTTTACCATCTTTGACGAATCGTTCTTTGTCAATTTCAGCTTTGAGGACAATTTCCTCACCTTTAGCATTTCCTTGCTTCTGGCTCAAAGCTACCCAATTTCCTGCTTTATAGTCCCAAGCAGATAAATTGGCCAATCCGCTTGCCAGGGTTTTGCCTTCCCAATAGAGTTCAATGGCATTGCCTGCTGCTAAATCCTGGGAAACATCAACTACAAAGCGCTGGGAAGGGAAGCCGTTGCTGCTTTTCGTTACTGCGGTCTTGCCATCGTCAGCTGCTATAGCAGCTATCTGGTCTTTTGTTAATGGAGTGGTATTCGTTTGAATCGGGACAGAAATTGGGTTATCGGAAGAATCATTTACGAAGCCAGAGATATTATTACTGCCGGCAAAATCGTATGTAAATCCTTTTTTAAAATCAACCGTCTTGATTCCTGCTCCAGTGGAGTCTTTGACGACTGCTTCCAATAGGGGATTTAAATTGACATCTTTGGCATAGTTAGCCGGCTTCACATTAGACGGTTCTTCCAAGCTGGTTGCTGCCAGCGGAGCCAATGAAACTGTGGATAATGTTAGAGCAAGTACGGCTGTCGTGGTAAAAAATTTCTTGATCATTTTTCGTCCTCCTTTGATGGATGTTGCATGTGATATATGAAAATTCTCAGGTTACCCTGAAAAGTGAGCATAATATCCTATGAAGGTAGGGATAAGTATTCCCTCTGAATATAAATGCTGAACCTATTTATCCATAATAACAAAAATAAAATAAAAAACAACTTAATTTTCCATATATTTAGAATATTTAATATTTGTAATAAGGACATTCAGCTCATAACCGACTAGGCTAGGGTTTTATGATTATAAAGTTATCTCATTTTTTATTAAAAAGGAGAAACAGAGGTTTTGTGACTATGTAGTTCCACGGTTACAATAAGTAAAGATTCAATTATTATCATTAATTAACTTGAAAGAGGCGAAGTGAATTGAAACAAGAGAAGATGACGGCACTAGGTTTCTACAAACCCGGCTTGAAAACGGAAGCGCCTGATTTCGAAGGAGTTGAAATCGAACGTCCAAAAGCAGCAGGCAAGAACCTCTTAGTGGAAGTACGGGCAATATCGGTGAACCCAACAGATTTACGGACCCGTGACGGCAAGGATGAAGACGACCAGTCATTGACGATTGTCGGACGTGACGCAGCTGGAGTGGTCGTAGAAGTGGGAGAAGACTGCAGCTTGTTCGAGGTGGGAGACGAAGTTTTCTATGCGGGCACGAGCAACGTTCCAGGAAGCCTCAGTGAGGTCCATCTCGTCGATGAGCGGATTGTCGGGAAGAAGCCGAAGAGCATCGGCTTTCCGGAAGCAGCAGCATTGCCGTTGACAGGCATCACTGCTTGCGAAGCACTTTTTGATCGGCTTGGCGTAGCTAAAGAAGCAGCCGATAACAAAGACAAGGTGATTCTGATCATTGGAGCAGCTGGAGGAGTAGGTTCCATTGCAACACAAATTGCAAAACTTGCTGGACTCAAGGTTGTTGGTACAGCTTCCCGTACAGAATCCCAGGAATGGGCACTCGATCATGGGGCCGATCATATCATCAATCATCATGAAGAATTCAAACCGCAATTAGAAGCATTAGGAATTCAAGGAGTACATTATATTTTTTGTTTGACAAACGTGGATGATCACATGGAAAACATGGCAGAAATCATCTTGCCACAAGGTAAGATCTGTTCAATTCTGCCAGCTTTTAAGCCGCTCCATCTTGCATTGTTCTCCAAATCTGTAACGTTCGCTTATGAACTTATGTACACACGTTCGGTCTTCCAGACAGAAGATATGGTTGCGCAGCATCATATTTTGACGCAATTGGCAGACTGGGTGGAAGAAGGGAAAGTCCGCTCGACCATGACCCAGCATTTGTCACCTCTTTCACCGGCGACTTTAAAAGAAGCTTACGAAAACTTACTGACCGGGCGGACAATCGGAAAAATCGTAGTGGAAGGGCCAATTCGTCCATAAAGCCTTTGTCAAGTTTCTCCCGTTTTGAATAATCAGAAAAATGATGGTATGGTAAATATGTTTAGATCCATATTTTTACCCGATGGAAATTACTAATGTCATCTGATTGGCAAGTCATTAAAAGGAGGAATTTCTATGGCTGATGAAAAAAAACCGGAAGAGATTTATACAAGCAGGGCTGAAAGGGAACGGATCGGCCGTGAAACGAATGCAGGTTTTGCACGTGTGGAACGTGCGGAAAGAGAAGACAGTTCCACCGATATTCCGACAGGACCCATCGGCAGAAAATTAACTGAAGATGAAATCCGCCAAAGGGTTGGCCAAGGGAATTTTGATTCCGCAAAAGACGACAATCAAACAAATTCAATCAATAGCTGAAAAAATGAAGAGGCTGCACCTTCTATTACAGAAGGTGCAGCCTCTTTTTGAATTTGTTCAGTTGTCTATTGCTCCGAATCCAACTTATCGATTCTCGAGAGTCGGTGCCAAAAACGTCCAGATCAGCCCTGCTTCTTCAGGAGAGCGGGGAGTGATGACAGCAGATTTTGGATAAAGAAAAGCGGCAATCCGTTGTTCAACATATTTTTTTACATATGGATTTTGATCGATGGCTTCTATATACCTCGTTTGAGCAATTTGTGAAAGTTTACCTTTCTGCCGCTCCATAGACCATCTGAACCAAGCATAGAATGCATTATCGCTGAGTTCTTCCTCGTAATGGCTGATGAGGCTTTCGGCTTCTTCAAGGCGCCCCAGGGAAATTAACGCTGAAACCGCTAAATAGCGTACGCCCTGGTGATCGCCGGGGTTCAAGCGCAGTACTTCATAATAAATAGGGAAAGCCTCTTCGAAACGGGCTTGCTCCCAATAGAAATTTCCAAGCAAAAACAGGGATCGCAAATATGGACGGTTTGGCACATACAGCCAAGCTACATCCATTTCTGGTTCAAAGCGTCTTTTTCCGCTGGAGATCGCCTTTTGAAGCAATTGTTCTTTTAATGAAGAATCTGTTGCCATTTCAGCTGCCAGTAAGAAAGCATCTGTATTTTGGGGGTCCAGCTCCTGTATCTGTTCCAGCTGGGTGGTCCGGTCCGTATTTGTATAGGCACTATAGGCAAGGAGCTGAGCTTTCTCAACTTTGGTTTTCGGTTCATAGGATTTGCTGTGGTAGTACTCCATTTGGCGTTTCAATTCATTTTCACTTGTAATGGTCGCATTTTTCAAATGCATATACAATTGCCAATTCTGCAGTTCGTTGCCTTTGGGATCTGTTCCGACTTCAAAAGCATAAACGGCTTCTTTCTCTGGGTCTTCCTTGCTTTTGGCGGTGTGATAAAAAGAACCGAGATCATTTTTGAAAAGAGCCAGCCCTTCTGTATCCACGCCAAAATGCTGCGCTGTTTCGTCGATCTTCCAGTCTAGCTTCACCAATTGGTGATCGATGGCAAACTGTACTGCACCAGCGACCGCTTCTTTGGGAATCAACGCCAAGGGTTCTGCGTAATGAAAGAAGGCTTCAATCAATTCATCACTTTTCAAATCATGGGCAATAAGGAAATTCTCCAATTCTTCCACAGTTTCAAGAACGGCAGAAGAGACTTGCTCGGTGCTCAGAAGGCCGCTGCTTAGGATCTGGTAAACGGCCAACATGTTCCGGCTGTAAAATTCCTGTGCGCTTGCCGTTTCGGATGACTGATACATTTCCTTCAGCTTTTGGATACTTTCCGGGTTTACTTCAACCGCGACCGTCAAACTGTTTAGAACCATCATGAAGTTGTCACCATTGCGGATATCAGGCAAATAGAATCCGGTCGCAATATTCCCTGCTTCAACCGGGAAAGATTCATTGACTTCAATTTCCGTGACCTTTTCAGACAGCAAATCGCGGACTTGGGCACGGTAATTGGAGACAGAAAGAATTTCACCAGCCATAAACAGCGGGTCAAGCCAAGGACTGAGAATCTGGCTGATTTGTGTTCTTTCTTCTTTAGCGATCTTTTCTTCGATAAAAGCATTCCATACATCGACGCGTTCAGAAAAGAAGAAGAGATCGCCGATAATGCCATTCGATTTATCCTCACCGTAAAGTGGGACGAGAAGGTTTTCGACTTTATCTTTCCATTTCACCAATTCTTTCTGTTGGGATGGACGTGGATGATTTTCAAAAAAATCCCGAAGCGTGCCTTGGAGTACTTTGTTTTGTTCTTCAATCATCAGCTTGGAGGATTCGTCCGCTCCACAGCACTTTTTGTATTTTTTGCCGCTTTCACAATGGCAAAGCTCGTTTCTTCCAATTGCTTTTATCATATTGAAGGCTCCTGAAGCAGCAGCCGTTCTTCTTCGCGGCTATGGATGGCGTTTACAACCAGCAGCGCATGAAATTGCTTCATAACTTCATAACTGACGCCTTCTTCCACAAGTAATTTCTTGATGTCAGCCGCAATGATGCGCAAGATGTCATGATCACGCGTCAAATCGGCCACTGTTTCCTTGAGTTCAGGTTTCTGATCGATCATTTCCTGGTAAAATCCTTCTTCTTCCGCATCGGCATGACTGATGATCCGCGTTTCCCAGTACTCCAGCAAATGATCTGCAGCCTGACGGGCGACTTCATATTCTTTGGCTCTCATTAGGTCTTCGACTTCTTCGGTTTTGGTTAATGCTCCAGATAAGGCGCCTTCGTGAATCGCATGATGGGCATGCAGCTGGCGCAAAGATGGTCCTGACATAGTCATTCATTCCCCTCATTTTTTTCAGTATAACATGCCAAAAACCAATGATTTTCCTGCTAGGGCATTTCCTTTGGCGAAAGAGGGAACTCCCTTATCCAATGAGAAACAGGGAGTTCGGAAGAGGAGAAAATAGATGGAAATCGGCGTTTTCTAATCGATTTTTCATTGGGGGAAACTTGTGAACGGCTGAAATTGACTGTCTCAAGAGATCCCAGAGTAGATGATCTACAGCTACTTGATGCAATCGGTGCAGTTTGGAGTGGGAGAAGAGATCGGTATTCCGATGAACGGACTGAAGAAAGTGCCAAAAGCCGAAAGGAAATCGGCATGTCTTATATAGGCGGTTGATCTTTCGGGTATAGGTAAGGGAGAAATCGAACTATATGGATCAATACAGGAGGGAAAGTATGGAGAGCAATGGGTTAAAACAACCATCTTCGCCACATGAAAATCTAATGTGTATCCATCGTTCCAATTTTTAACCATCTTGAACCAGCCGAACTGAAAGAAGTCGCTGCTACAACCAAAGGACGAAAGTTGTCAAAAGGTGAAATTCTCTACAGGTCAGGTGAAAAATCCAATTCCTTGTACATTATCCATAAAGGGAAATTGAAAGTATACCGTTTGACTGAAAATGGCAAGGAGCAGGTGATCCGGATTCTGCAGCCAGGTGATTTTACAGGTGAACTGGCTCTTTTTACAGACAATGTCCACGATTCTTATGCAGAAGCGATGGAAGCTACGGAACTGTGCACGATCAGCAGTAGAGACATAAACGACTTGTTTCTAAAATATCCGCAAATATCTTTGAAGATCATCAAGGAATTCTCGCTGAGACTGGATCAGACAGAACATCAAATGACCAGTTTTACGACAGAAGACACAGAGACGAGAGTCGCCTTGTATTTGATCCAACAAGCTGAATCCAGCCAAAGCAAAGAGATTCGATTGCCGATGTCGCGAAAAGACCTTGCTTCTTATCTTGGAACTACGCCGGAAACAATCAGCCGGAAATTGGCGAAGTTTGAAGATGAAGGGTGGATCCAGCAATACGATCAACGATCCATCCGGATACTGGATATGGAGAACTTATCGCTTTATAAATAGAAAACCAGCAGCCAGCCGTATTTTATTGACGGGATTGCTGCTGGTTTTTTATTGTTAAGATTAGGTTATTCCCGATGATCCTGATAAATATCCTGGCGAGTCAGTGCTTTAGCCTCTTTAATTTGCTCGGGTGAAACCGGCGTATCGTATGCTTTGATGGTCGCTTTGAGCTGATCGGCTGAACTGGCTCCAGCGACGACTGAGCTGACCGTGTCGTGCTGCAATACGCTCTGTAATGCCAAGGCATGCAAATTGTCGTGGACTGCCGATAATTTATGGAGAGTGGTTTTCAATTCCTCCGCCCCATACCCCAGATAGCCGTCCATTTTTCCTGCCCGCTGAAGCCCTTCGCCGGTCAATAGGCCTTTCGCAAGCGACCCGCGTGTAACAACGGATTTTCCAGCTTGTCCGATGCGGTCGAGAAGTTCTTCCGGCCGGCGGTCCAGTAGGCTGTATTGCATCATGATGGAAGAAATATCACTTTTTTCGAGAAAGCGTTTGATGACGTTCGGCCGGATGGAGGAAATGCCATACGCACGAATCAGCCCTTCTTCTTTTAATTCTTCAAAAGCCTCAATGGTTTCTTCGGTCTCATCGGTGATCATGCCGCCATGCAATTGGTACAGATCGATATAGTCCGTCTGGAGCCGTTTTAAGCTCGCATGGATCTGTTCTTTGATATACGCTTTCGACGGATTCCATTTGACCTCATCTGATTGGGCGCTCCACTCATTGCCGACTTTGGTAGCTAAGACGATGTTTTTCCGGTGGTCTTTTAATGCTTTTCCGACAACTTCCTCGTTAATCCCTTTGTTATACAGATCGGCAGTATCAAAATAGTTGATGCCCTGTGCAATTGCTTCATCAACAATGATGCCCGCCTCTTTTGCATCTGTTGGCAGGGACATGCAGCCCAAACCGATTTCACTGACTTCAATCTCACTGGTACCTAAAAAGTTTTTCTTCATCTCTGCACCTCATTTAGTCTGTCCTACCTTATATGGTATACTTTTCCTCAGAGAAACCACAAATGAAAAGAGGATTCCCATGAAAAAATTTGAAGAAAAGACCATCCATTCCAATCGTTTGTACGAAGGGAAAATCATTAATTTAAAAGTTGATGATGTGTCGCTTCCCAATGGCCATACATCGAAACGTGAATTGATCGAGCATCCAGGAGCGGTTGCCATTATCGCCATTACCCCTGAAAATAAAATCATATTGGTGGAACAGTACCGAAAAGCGTTGGAACGTTCCCTTGTGGAAATTCCTGCAGGGAAGCTGGAACCCGGAGAAGCTCCGGAATATACTGCAATGCGTGAGTTGGAAGAAGAAACAGGGTATACAGCAGAGAAGCTTGTTAAAATACAAACTTTCGCCACATCTCCCGGATTTGCTGACGAAGTTGTCCATTTGTTTGCGGCGGAAGGATTAAGCAAAGCGACAAATGGTGCAGTACTTGATGACGATGAATTCGTGGAATTGATGGAAGTGACCCTTGAAGAAGCGGAACAAATGGTTGTAGATGAAAGAATATATGATGCAAAAACTGCATTTGCCGTGCTATGGGCAAAGCAACGAATCTCAATTGAGAATTGAAACTATTATTACTTTGTAACGATTATCATTAAAGAGCGGAGAGTATTGTTGTAATTGAGAACTCCCTTTTGATATAATAAAGGCAGTTTGAGGGAGGGCGTCGCATGGAAACCAGGATTGATCGGATCAAAAAGCAATTACACGCTGCGAGTTACAAATTGACGCCACAGCGTGAAGCGACAGTTCGAGTTTTGTTAGACCATGAGGAAGACCATCTAAGTGCGGAAGACGTCTATCTGTTAGTGAAAGACATTGCACCGGAAATCGGATTGGCAACGGTGTACCGAACGTTAGAGCTTTTAACAGAATTGAAAATTGTCGACAAAATAAATTTCGGTGATGGTGTGTCGCGCTACGATTTGCGTCAGGAAGGCGCAGCACATTTCCATCATCACCTTGTGTGTTTGGAATGTGGAGCAGTGGATGAAATTCAGGAAGACCTTCTGGAAGATGTGGAGAACATAGTAGAGAAACGTTGGAATTTCCAAATTAAAGACCACCGTCTTACTTTCCATGGCATCTGCTGGCGCTGCAACGACAGCAGTTCCCAAAATCCATCAGAATAACTGATGCCAAAAGGACGGCCCCCATACAGGCCGTCCTTTTTTTATGGGAAAATAGAAATGGTTATATGATTGGAACGGATAGCTCAAATGTGAAATGTAAAGGAGGCAGACGCATGAATTTTGGCAAAGATGCACTCGACGATTACGTGCATTTTCTGCGTGTTGAAAGACAGCTTGCGGATAATACACTGTCGTCATACGAACGGGATCTGAAAGCCTATTTGCAGTATTTAAAAGAAGTGGAACAATTGGAGTCCCTAAGCAAAGTCGAGCGCGTACATATATTGAATCATTTGCGCCATCTGAAGGAATCGACGAAAACTCCAAGGACCGTAGCCCGCCACATTTCATCGATCCGTTCATTTCATCAATTCCTGATTCGTGAACGGATCGTCGAAACGGATCCCACTGTTCATTTAGAGATGCCTCAAATGGACAAGAAGCTTCCGAATATCCTGTCTATTGAAGAAGTGGATGCTCTTATACAGGCACCAGCCACCAATAAAGCGAACGGTTTACGAGATCAGGCTATGCTGGAATTATTGTATGCCAGCGGAATGCGGATCAGTGAATGCATCAATCTGGATGTAGAAGACGTCCATTTAACGATGGGGTTTGTCCGCTGCACCGGTAAAGGTGGAAAAGAACGAATCATTCCTTTAGGGAAATCGGCGCTAAAATCCTGCCAAACCTATTTGGAACAAGGACGATTGGACCTAATGAAAAGCGGAGAAAAAACGGATGCCATGTTCATCAATCAGCGCGGCAAACGGCTGACCCGCCAAGGGTTTTGGAAACTGCTGAAGCAGCACGCCCAAAAAGCGGGCATCCAAAAGGAATTGACGCCGCATACGCTGCGCCATTCCTTCGCCACACACCTTTTGGAAAATGGAGCGGATATCCGCGCAGTTCAGGAAATGCTGGGCCACGCAGACATCTCCACCACGCAAATTTATACACATGTCAGCAAAACACGCTTAAAAGATGTTTATTCTCAATTTCATCCTCGCGCCTAAAAGAGGTCTGACTTCCGACAAGGGAACGGAATGTGGTAAAATAAAAATGAAAATAAGGAGGAAGACTTATGACAATCAAACCATTTAAACGCGTTCACTTAGTCGTATTGGATTCAGTGGGCATCGGTGAAGCACCTGACGCTGAAGCCTTTGGAGATACAGGATCAGACACACTTGGCCACATTGCAGAAGCGGTGGGCGGATTGAATATGCCGAATATGGAGAAACTCGGTCTTGCCAACATCGTTCCGGTGAAAGGGCTTGCAGCATCTGATGCACCCACAGCCTATTACGGAAAATTGCAGGAAGCTTCTGTCGGAAAAGATACCATGACTGGCCATTGGGAAATTATGGGCTTGAATATCGACACACCTTTCAAGGTCTATCCAGACGGATTTCCGGAAGAGTTGATCCGACAGCTGGAAGAAAAGACAGGCCGCAAAGTTCTCGGAAACAAGCCGGCGAGCGGCACTGAAATTCTGGATGAGCTTGGCCAGCAGCATATGGAAACGGGCGCAATCATCGTCTATACATCTGCTGACCCAGTCTTGCAGATTGCGGCTCACGAGGAAATCATTCCACTTGATGAGCTCTACCGCATTTGTGAAATCGCCCGCGAATTGACATTGGAACCGGAATACCTGGTAGGCCGCGTCATTGCGCGTCCGTTCCTTGGACAACCCGGGGCTTTTAAACGGACATCGAACCGACATGACTATGCTTTGGCGCCATTTGAACGCACGGTAATGAATGAATTGAAAGATGGCGGCAAAGACGTGATCGCCATCGGCAAAATTGATGATATTTACAATGGAGCAGGCGTCACGAAAGCCTTGCGTACAAAAGACAATATGGATGGCATGGATAAATTGGTTCAAGTCGTGGGAGAAGAATTTCACGGATTGAGTTTTCTGAACCTGGTGGACTTTGATGCGCTTTACGGACATCGCAGAGATCCGAAAGGATACGGAGATGCACTGGAAGCATTTGATGTCCGATTGCCTGAAGTACTGGAAAAAATGCAAGAAGACGACCTGTTGATTCTTACAGCGGATCACGGCAATGACCCGACGTTCCCTGGTACGGATCATACGCGTGAATATGTTCCGCTTCTCGCTTATTCTCCGCGCTTCAAAGGCGGCGAACAGCTGGAAACCGGAAAGACGTTTTCCGACATCGGTGCTACCATCGCTGAAAACTTCTCCGTGGCAATGCCTAAATTCGGCAAGAGCTTTTTGTCACGTTTAAACGGGTAATATTATAAATTGAATTAATTAGTTAGAATGAATACTATTCCGTTGCGGAATATCAACAACAATTAATCCAATAAGCTTTTGGTTCGACTATTCGAAAACAAAACTAAGAAGGCGGTAGAATTCATGAGAATGGTAGATTTGATTGAAAAGAAAAGAGACGGCAATGAGCTGTCGACCGAAGAAATCAAGTTCGTCATCACTGGCTATACAAATGGCGATATCGAAGATTATCAGATGAGTGCATTTCTGATGGCTGTCTATTTTCAAAACATGACAGAACGCGAGCGCGCAGACCTGACGTTGGCAATGGCTGAATCAGGAGACCAAATCGACTTGTCGGCGATCGAAGGCATAAAAGTAGATAAGCATTCCACGGGCGGAGTCGGCGATACGACTACACTTGTTCTTGGTCCTTTAGTGGCGGCTTGCGGCGTTCCAGTTGCAAAAATGAGTGGGCGCGGCCTTGGCCACACCGGCGGAACGATTGACAAATTAGAAGCGATTGACGGCTTTCATGTGGAGCTTTCTACAGAAGATTTCATCAAGCAAGTAAACGACCATAAATTGGCGGTTATCGGCCAAAGCGGAAATTTGACTCCTGCCGATAAAAAACTGTATGCATTGCGTGATGTAACAGGTACTGTCAATAGCATCCCATTGATTGCAAGCTCGATCATGAGCAAAAAAATCGCAGCTGGGGCAGACGCAATCGTCCTCGACGTTAAGACAGGCGAAGGCGCATTTATGAAAACCCCTGAAGATGCCAAGGAACTGGCACATGCTATGGTGGGGATCGGCAATGCTACGGGCAGAAAAACAATGGCCATCATTTCTGATATGAGCCAGCCGCTTGGATTTGCTATCGGCAATGCATTGGAAGTCAAAGAAGCGATTGAAACACTGCAGGGCAAAGGACCGGAAGATTTGACGGAATTGTGCATGGTGCTCGGCAGCCAGATGGTCGTTGTGGGAGGAAAAGCGGAAACGTTGGAGGAAGCCCGGACCATGTTGGAAAAAGTGATTGAAAATGGACAGGCTTTGGAAATCTTCAAGCAATTCATTGCAGATCAAGGTGGAAATCCGGCAGTAGTGGACGATGTCACATTATTGCCACAAGCTGAATTTGTTACAGAAGTCCCTTCCAAAGAAGAAGGCTATGTGTCATTTATGGAAGCTGACGAAATTGGTACAGCCGCAATGGTACTGGGAGCAGGCAGAGCAACGAAAGAATCCGAAATCGATTTAGCTGTCGGAATTGTTCTTCATAAGAAAGTTGGAGACTTCGTCAAAGCTGGAGAGTCGATCGCTACGATCTATTCCAACACAGAAGAGGTCGCAGAATGTTCTAAAATGATATATAATAGTATCGAATATACTAGTGAACCGGTTGAAAAAATCAAACTGATCTCAGCTTTGATAACCGATTGACAAAAAATCTTGCTGGGTAGTCGCTCAGCAAGATTTTTCACATACATACATTATCAGGAGGGGCTTTTATTGCATTTATACGGCACACAATCAATCAACAAGCAGGGCCATTTGACGATAGGCGGAACGGATTCGCTGGATTTGGCGAAAACTTACGGCACACCGCTTTACGTTTACGATATCCAGTTATTCCGAGATCGTGCCAGAGCGTTTCAGCAAACTTTTGAAGAAGCAGGCATCGGTTACCAGGTTGCTTATGCGAGTAAAGCATTTTCAACGATTGCCATCTACCAGGTAGCGGCGGAAGAGAACCTATCTCTGGACGTAGTTTCCGCTGGGGAATTGTATACAGCCATTAAAGCTGGGTTCCCGGTCGAAAAGATCCATTTCCACGGCAATAACAAAAGCCTGGAAGAGTTGGAAATGGCGTTTGAAGTGGGAATCGGCTGCATCGTGGTCGATAATTTCCACGAAATCGACTTATTGAAGAAACTTTCTGAACAGTCCAAACGACCAATGAATATCCTGTTGCGTGTGACACCTGGAATTGAAGCCCATACACATGACTACATCACGACCGGGCAGGAAGATTCGAAATTCGGTTTTGATTTGAAGAACGGCCAAGCGGACAACGCATTCCAGCAAACATATGATCATGAATATTTGAAGCTGATGGGTCTTCATTGCCACATCGGTTCTCAGATTTTTGATACAGGTGCATTCCAGCTGGCTGCAGAAAAACTGCTGCAGAAAATGGCCGGCTGGAAAGAGGATTTCGGTTATACGTGTCCGGTATTGAACTTGGGCGGAGGCTTTGGAATTCGTTATACAGAAGATGACAAGCCGCTTGAACCTGCTGTCTATGTAAGGCAGATGATTGAAACTGTCAAACAGACATCTGAAGCCGCGGGTTATCCGATTCCGGAAATTTGGATCGAGCCGGGCCGTTCATTGATCGGCGATGCCGGAACGACGCTTTACACCATCGGCTCGATGAAGGAAGTGCCCGGGACACGTAAATATGCGGCGGTTGACGGAGGTATGTCGGATAATATCCGTCCTGCTCTGTACGGAGCAAAATACAGTTCATTGATAGCCAACAAGGCAAATGCTGCATTGACCGAACAATACACCATTGCAGGAAAATGCTGTGAATCAGGAGACAAACTGATCGAGAAAGCCGAGCTTCCTGTGGTTGAATCAGGAGACATTTTAAGTGTTTTCTGTACAGGCGCCTACGGCTATTCAATGGCCAGCAACTACAATCGCATCGCACGTCCAGCAGTTGTTTTCGTGGAAAACGGTGTACACCAGCTGGTTGTAAAACGTGAAACAAATGATGATCTGATTAAACAGGATCTAAGTTACTCCCAAAAGGCTGTCCAGAAATGAAAAAAGGGAACCTGGTCTTGTTGCTTTTTATCCTCGCGATGGCCATCGCATGGGGAATCGTCTACTGGGTCTTTTTTGCAGAAAATGTCATTAGCGGCTAAAGAATGCTCTCTTGAGTTATCCGGAGATCTATAGTAGTATGATAAAAGCCGCTTTTAGACGAAAATGAGGGATTTAATTATGCTATTCAGATATAAAAAATCATTCGAGAAAATCGCTATGGGGCTGATGTCGTTCATGCCGAAAGAGCGAGAGTTGAAAAAACTGCAGCAAACCATGCATATCTATGAAGAAAATCCGGATTGGCAATTATTCCTTTGGAAAAAAGGGGATGATTTTGTCGGGTTATTAGGTGTGGAAGTTGGCGAGGAATCCTATACGATCCATCATTTGTCAGTAAATCCTTCGCATCGCGGAGACGGAATCGGCCATGAAATGGTGGACAAGATCCAGGATATCATGCAAGATCGGAAAATGCTGGCAACGGAAGAAACCGAAGCATTTCTAAAAAAATGCCCAGTAAAAAAAGGCGACCTTTAATTTAAAGGTTCCGCCTTTTTTTTTGTTCACGTAAGCTGATGATGGAAGTACGGTCACGTAGCCTATGCTTATGCATAAGGAAATATGGATCCTGCTGCGTTAGAGGATGTTCAGAGTAATAGGCTTCCACAGCCTGTTTCAGCTCTTCGGAAATGATCGGAATTTGCTGGTCGAAAAAAGGTTTGCGTTCTGTGACAGCTTCAATCGACTCCGTTAAGATCCCGATCAGCTTTTCATGATCAAATCCTTCCACCCAAACGCCACCTGAAGCCAATTTGACCTTTGCGCGGATAAACGATCGCAATGCTCCCGGATAATTGCTTCTTCGCCAATGGTACATGCCGACTGCCAACTGGATCCAGCCGGTAAGTGGATGCATCTTGTCTTTGGGGGCGATGGACTTCCAGTATTCTTCGCCAACTTCGTGGCATTCGAAAAAATCTTTTTCTTGATTAAAATTGATGATGTATTGGATAAACAGCGGATGTTGAAGTGGATGCATTTTGATCCCCTTTCTACTATAATAAAGGTTAATTGCCCATTAATCGGGAACAATGAGTATTTTAACAGTCAGGTGGTAAAATCATGTCTTATGAAGTAAAAGTAGAGGCGTTTGAAGGTCCTCTAGATTTATTATTGCATTTAATCCACCGTTTGGAAATTGATATTTATGATATTCCTGTTTCACAGATTACTTCACAGTATATGGAACACATACGTGCGATGCAAGTCCTGGAATTAAATGAAGCCAGTGAGTACCTTGTCATGGCAGCCACTTTGCTTGCGATAAAAAGCAAAACGCTGCTGCCGGTCCATGAAGGGGAACTGGATGAAGTAGAATATGAATTTGATGAACAGGATCCCCGTGAAGAATTGGTCTCGCGGCTTGTCGAGTACCGCAAATTCAAGGAGGCTTCCGAGAAGTTGAAAGAGTTGGAAAGCAAACGCTCTTTCATTTATACGAAAGCCCCAATGGATTTATCGGAAATACAGGCAGCCATTCCGTACGATCAGGTCGATCTCGAAGTGAATGCGTACGACATGCTCGGGGCATTTCAGAAGATGCTCCGCCGAAAGCAATTAAAAGCGCCATTATCTGCGCGAATCGCAAGACAGGAAATTTCCATCAAACATCAAATGACTTCAATCGTCGACCAGTTGAAGTTATCAAAAGGACGTACGTCATTCAGTAATCTGTTTCCATCTGATGACAAAACCGTTTTAGTGGTATCATTTTTGTCCATTTTGGAATTGATGAAGCGGCAAGTAGTTGCGGTTGAGCAGGAAACCAATTTCACGGACTTGATGGTGGAACTGAGAAAGGACAAGTGGGAATATGAAGACGAATCTTTCGAGTAAAATAGAGGCTTTGCTGTTTGTGGCAGGAGACGATGGCCTGACGATGAAACAGCTCCAGTTTTTGACGGAAGCGGAGATTGAAGAATTACAAGCAGGAATCGTGGAGTTGGAGACACGTTACGCTGAATCTGTCAGCGGCATCTGTCTCAAAGAACTGGCAGGAGTTTTTCAACTGGTGACGAAACAGGAAGTGGCTGAAACGATTCAAAAATTGGTGGAAAATCCCACTGTTCAAGCATTGTCTCAAGCCTCCTTGGAGGTCTTGGCAATCATTGCCTACAAGCAGCCGATCACGCGGGTGGAAGTTGAAGATCTGCGCGGAGTTAAAAGTGAAAAAGCATTGCACACCCTTGCAGCAAAAGGGTTGGTGCAGGAAGCCGGACGGGTTGAAGGGACAGGCCGCGCCATTTTATATGGCACAACCAACGAATTTTTGAATTATTTCGGGTTGAAGAACTTGGATGAACTGCCTCCGCTGCCTGAGGAAGCGATGAATGATCTGGATGAAGACGCAGATCTTTTTATGACCAATTTTCAGCAAACCTTTAAAGAAGAAGTGAAAGTATAGAGATTCTCTGAAGGCTGAGCCATTGACAGTCTTCTTTTCTTTTGAGCTTAGCGCTTCCGCTTTTTAGCGAAATGTGACATAATTCCGAGAGGAACGAACGGCATATCGAGTTATTGTAAACCATTTGCAGTACTTGGCAGAGATGTCCGGAATTATGCAATTGCACACTCTGGTTTCTTCTGCTGCAGTGTTTATCCCAGTAGGGTGAACGAGCACGTAGGCTTTTCGAAAAAAATACTAATGAGGTGAACTTATTTATGGAAAGATTACAGAAAGTACTTGCACATGCAGGAGTGGCGTCACGACGTAAGTCGGAACAATTGATCTTGGACGGCAAAGTAAGAGTCAACGGAAAAACGATCAAAGAATTGGGAGTAAAAGTTTCAAGCACGGATAAGATTGAAGTGGAAGGCGTTCAGCTTGAAAAAGAGCAGAAAGTCTATTATTTATTGTATAAGCCACGCGGTGTCATTTCTGCTGTTTCTGATGATAAAAACCGGAAAGTTGTTACGGACTTTTTTGGTGACATCGAAAAACGGATTTATCCAGTCGGGCGTCTGGATTATGATACATCCGGCTTGCTGATTATGACAAATGACGGCGAATTCGCCAATATGCTAACCCATCCAAAATTTGAAATTGACAAAACTTATGTAGCCCGCTTAAAAGGGATCCCGGAAAGAGACGATTTAAAAAAATTGGAACGTGGCATCAAACTCGAGGATGGCATGACAGCTCCTGCAAGAGTGAAGCTTTTGTCTGGAGATAAAAAGACGGGCAAAGCGATTGTGCAAATCACTATTCATGAAGGCAGAAACCGCCAAGTCCGCAGAATGTTCGAAGCGATCGGTTACCCGGTTCAGAAATTGAGCCGTGAACAATTCGCTTTCCTGACATTGCATGGCTTGAACGCAGGTGAATCGCGCGAGCTTTCTGCGCACGAAGTCAAACTTTTGCGTGTTTTGGCTGAAACGGGCAAGCGCGTCTAACGTTCACAAACACTTCAAAACTCCAGACTTGTGACTGTTTAAACTTTGTTATAATTAAGTTTGCATAATATCCCTCGAAGGAGGAACAAGTATGGGTGAACAGGTCAAACAAAAAAAGAACAGCAAGAAGCAAAAGAGAGCTGTGATGAGAACAGCCATCCTGGCGATACTGGTAGCTGCAATTGGCTACACCATCTACAACAGTGCAACGGCCAAGGATGTCAGCTTGCTTGAAGTCGGTGACAAAGCGCCTGATTTTGCCTTAGTGGATCTTGAAGGCAATGACCATAAATTATCGGATTATGAAGGCCAAGGAGTCTTTTTGAATTTCTGGGGTACTTGGTGTAAACCTTGTGCAAAAGAAATGCCAGCCATGGATCGGCAATATGAAGCTTTCTCAAATGATGGCGTTCAAGTGCTCGCAGTAAACATTGCTCAATCAGATTTTGAAGTCCAATCTTTCGCTGATCAATACGGTTTGTCTTTTCCAGTAGTGATTGATAAAACAAAAAGTGTGATGACGGCCTATAACATCAGGCCATTGCCAACCACAGTGCTTGTTAATCCGGAAGGGAATATCGAGCGCATCATTACAGGTGAAATGACTGAAGAGGATATTGAAGGGTTTATGGAAGAAATCAAACCTGAATAAGGAGATTTTTTGGATGGAAAATTTACAATGTCAATGTGGTCATGTAAATCCGCCCGGCACGAAGCTCTGTGAATCGTGCGGGCGGTCTTTGACTGAAAAAGATCAAAACAGCAAGTTGGTGGATATGCGCTACGAAGGAACAGCCAGACGTTCCCAAACCTATAACAAATCCATCATCGACAAAATCTGGAACTTTTTTTCAAGTGTAAAAGTAGGCGTCAGCATTATTGTCGTTCTATTGGTAGCTGCAGCCATCGGTACGATCTTGCCACAGCAGGCATTTGTACCTGCGACTACAGAAACTGCGATTCAGGAATATTATGCAGATACTTATGGCAGTATTGGCCGCGTCTATCATTTTCTTGGTTTTCATGACCTGTACAGCTCCTATTGGTTTATCGCGTTAGTTGGGATGTTGGCAATTTCGTTGGTGATTGCCAGCTTAGACCGTTTCGTCCCTCTTTATAAATCGTTGAAAAATCAACGGGTACTGCGCCACCCAAGCTTTATGGACAAACAGCGCATTTATGCTGAAGGCCCTGGAGCGGAAGATACGCTGCAAAAAGCAGAGACGAAATTGAAGGAATTGAAATACAATGTCCGCACGGATAAAAATGGGCTTTTAGCCGAAAAAGGTCGTTTTTCCCGATGGGGTCCCTATGTCAATCACATCGGCCTGATTATTTTCTTGTTTGGCGTCATGCTGCGTATGATTCCCGGCTTCTATATAGACGAAAGCCTGTGGCTGCGTGAAGGTGAAACCAGAGCCATTCCTGAAGTGCCTGGCTACTATCTGGAAAGCAAGAACTTCGAACTGGAAAATTACTCAGGTGAAGGCGAAGAAGAAGTGTTCGGCGAAGCGCTGGATCGTGTCGGCACGGTCGCGAAAAATTACCAGACCGATGTTGTGTTGTATCAGAAACCGGAAGATGCGTTGCCGGGTGCTGATGACAGCCAAGAAGTCGTAAAAGAATTTCCAATCCGAGTCAACCAACCGTTGAAATTTGATGGCTACGCCATTTACCAGATGGATTATCGTTTGGATGAGCTGAAAGCGATGACCTTCGCTCTGACCAATAAAGAAACGGAAGAATCGCTGGGTGAACTGACCATCGATTTGATAGATCCAGAAGATATCTATGAGCTTGAAAGTGGTTCAACTGTTGAATTACTGGGCTATTA
The DNA here is from genome assembly GCF_050686535.1 of Planococcus sp. SE5232. Classification (NCBI taxonomy): domain Bacteria; kingdom Bacillati; phylum Bacillota; class Bacilli; order Caryophanales; family Caryophanaceae; genus Planococcus; species Planococcus sp. SE5232. The sequence continues at coordinate 1,571,322 of NZ_JBOGCP010000001.1, forward strand.
CCCGGACTTTTCAGGGTTTGAAGACGGAGAACCACAAACCGCAACCCCGTTGCCGAACAATCCTGGATTCCTGGTGGAACTGACTACTCCTGAAACACCTGAAGGAGAAACGAGCTTTATTACGATTCAAAACACGGTGGAACCTTTAGGTGAAAATGACTATAAACTAGCTTTCCAGAGTGTAGAAACACGGGATGTTTCAGGTCTGACAGTTCGAAAAGACAGCACGCTGCCGATTCTCGGACTTGGCGGTTTAATCTTTATGATCGGTGTAGCGCAAGGGATGTATTTTAACCATCGCCGTTTCTGGATTCAGCAGAAGGCTGATGGCACGATCTTGCTCGCTGGACATACCAATAAGAATTGGTTCGGTTTGAAGAAAGATCTTGATCAAGTTGTTGAACATGCGTCACTGCCCGCTTACACAGACCAGCAGGATGAAATCGACAAAGCAGAGAAAGCGGAAAAGGAAGGTGAAGCATTGTCATGAATTTAGCCGATTTAAGCTCAAATTTATTATACGTTGCCTTTATTGCCTATTTAATTGCGACATTTGTTTTCGGAGGAGCAGTAAAAGGCAATAAAGAAGGAACGTTCAAATCAGAAAAACGGTGGGGCAGAGTTGCCATCACCATCACTGTAATTGGTTTCATCGCCAATCTTGGTTATTTCTTTACTAGATGGGGTGCAACCGGACATGCACCACTTAGCAATATGTTCGAATTTACCACGGCTTTCGGCATGACATTGGTCGGCGGATTCATTATTTTGTATATTCTATACAAAACGCCGGTTCTTGGCATGATCGTATTACCTGTCGCATTATTGATCATCGCATTTGCAAGTATGTTCCCGAGCGAAGTCAGCCCACTGATTCCAGCATTGCAAACAAACTGGTTGGCGATCCATGTCAGTACAGTAGTTATTGCAGAAGGAATTCTTGCCATCAGTGCTGCTGCCGGTCTGATCTACCTATTGAAAGTAGTGGACCTTACCAAAAGATCCAAACAGCGTTTCTGGCTGGAAGCCATCATGTACTCGCTGGTACTGGTTCTTGGCTTTGTAGTAGTGAGCACGTTCTTCTCGGCAACAGGTTATGAAGCAGAGTTTACTTATGTGGACAAAGAAGGTGCAGATGCTGCCATCACCTACTCGATGCCCCCAATATTCGGCATGAATGAATATGTGGCTTTGACAGAAGATGCGATGACACCTCTTATCGAGACACCTGCACTTGTGCATGCCGGAAAGCTCACGACTGTGCTTTGGTCTGTGATTGTCGGAACGGTTCTTTATTGGTTGATTCGCCTAGTTTTCAGAAAACGCATTGCGGCTCTCTTGAAACCATTCGTCAAAAATGTAAATCTGCAATTGATGGATGAAATTGGCTATCGCGCCATTATTATCGGTTTCCCGGTCTTCACATTGGGTGCATTGATTTTTGCCATGATTTGGGCACAAATCGCCTGGTCCCGTTTCTGGGGCTGGGACCCGAAAGAAGTATGGGCTTTGATCACCTGGTTATTCTATGCAGCTTACCTTCATTTGCGTTTGGGCAAAGGCTGGCAAGGTGAGAAATCCGCATGGCTGGCTGTTATCGGCTTTGTGATCATCATGTTCAATCTGGTGGCAGTTAATTTAATCATTGCCGGATTGCATTCTTACGCGTAAAGCAGGATGAATAAATGGGCCTTTTCCGGAAACGGAAAAGGCTTTTTATTTAGTGCAGGTGTTTCAGCATCTGGATTTAGCGGGCGCTTGCGCTTTTCTTTATTTTTGACATAGTTATCGGTACAATGATACATAACAGAAGAAAGTTGGAGGGGTTAGCATGTCTGAAGAGATTACGGTATTGGTAGTGGACGATGAGGAACGGATTCGGCGATTGCTGAAGATGTATCTGGAACGTGAGGGTTATTTGGTGGAAGAAGCTGAGAATGGTGTCCAGGCACTCGAAATGGCGACGGAAAAAGATTACCATTGCATTTTGCTCGATCTGATGATGCCTGAAAAAGATGGCATTGAAGTTGCTACGGAATTGCGTGAAACGAAAATGACACCGATCATCATGCTTACCGCAAAAGGCGAAGAAGCCAACCGTGTGGAAGGCTTTGAATCCGGAGCGGATGATTATATTGTCAAACCCTTCAGTCCAAGAGAAGTGGTGTTGCGTGTCAAAGCGATATTACGGCGTTCATCCGCCTATTCGCCCATCTCTAATTCAACAGTCTCAAAAGACTTGGTTGTCTTTCCCCATCTGACGATAGACCATGACGCACACCGGGTCACTGCTGATGGCGTAGAAGTGAATTTAACACCAAAAGAATACGAATTACTATACTTTTTAGCAAAAGCACCCGATAAGGTATTTGACCGGGAGCATTTGCTGAAAGAAGTTTGGCATTACGACTTCTTCGGCGATCTGCGGACTGTCGATACACATGTCAAGCGCTTACGTGAAAAATTGAACCGCGTGTCGGAGTCTGCAGCGAAGATGATCGTCACCGTTTGGGGCGTAGGCTATAAGTTTGAGGTAGGAAATGAATAGAATATGGAATAGTGTCGTCGGGAAGCTCTGGATTACGATCCTGCTTCTCGTTTCCTTTGTCCTTTTTATAGTGACAGTTCTGCTTTTGGAGTTTCTTGGAAACTACCACAGCGAAACAGTGGAAGAAGCGTTGAACAGCGAAGCGAATATGATTGCGAATATTTTCAACGACCACGAAGAAGTGTCCGGTGCGCTGGGGATCATTGAAGATGTCATCGGACCAGAAACCAATGCGGTTATCGCTGAAGAGCCATATGACAGCAGCTATTATATTCATGATGGCTTAAATGGCGCGGAAACGCGTGAAAAGATATTGAATGAACCTACTTTTCAAAAGGTATTTGAAACTAGTGAAACAGTGATGAAGGAAATGCTTCTGCCTTCACTGACGGAACAGAACCGTCTGGAGTCCTACATTGTCCTGGCAAGTCCATTGCAGACTGGAGAAGAGCAGCATGGGGTCGTATTTATCTATCAATCATTGGAAGTGATGGACCGCACTGCAGAACGGACCACTAATATTGTTTTTCTGTCGGCATTCATCGCTCTTTTGCTGACGACGTTTTTTGCGTTCTTTTTGTCTTCCCGAATTACGTCGCCTCTCCGGAAAATGCGGGAAGGTGCATTTGAATTGGCGAAAGGCAATTTTGACACTAAAGTGAGAGCTACTTCAAGCGACGAAATCGGTCAATTGGCTACGGCATTCAATCAAATGGGCCGTCAACTAAAGCATCACGTTGAAGTGATCAATCAGGAAAAAGAACAATTATCCAGTATTTTGACATCGATGGCTGATGCAGTCATTACTTTTAATCAGGATAAAACCATCTTATTGAGTAATCCGCCAGCAGAGAAATTATTGCAGCAATGGGTCTTTAAAAAGGGCGCAACTGAAGCTCAGCCACTGCCGCCGGAAATGCTTCATATGCTCGATCATGTACTCGGCTTTGAAGAGGAGATCGAGGAGGAGCTGGAGATTGAAGGTGCTTATTACGCCATTAATTTCAGCCCCTTATACAGTGGTGAAACCATACGGGGCGCTGTTGCCGTTTTGCATAATATGACGGAGCAGCACCGTTTGGAAAAACTGAGAGAAGATTTTATTGCCAATGTATCCCATGAGTTACGGACTCCGATAGCCATGCTTCAGGGTTATAGTGAAGCGATTCTTGACGATGTCGGGGCTACAGAGGAAGAAAGACGTGAAATGACCAAAATCATTTATGAAGAATCACAGCGGATGGGGCGTTTAGTCACCGATCTATTGAATTTGGCACGAATGGAATCCGGTCATATGAGGCTTTACAAAGAAATTGTCCAATTGAATGGGGCAATTGAGCGCATGACACTTAAATTCTCGCAAATTGCTAAGGAGAACGGAGTCCAGCTATTGTTCGAAACGACAATCGACGATTGGTCAGCCATTGAAATCGATCAAGATCGAATTGAACAGGTTATGACCAATCTGATAGATAATGCGATCCGCCATACACCCGAAGGAGGGCAAGTGGTGGTTCGTGTCGAACAACAACAGGAGTATGCGAAAATATCCATTAATGATAATGGAGTAGGAATTTCAGAAAAAGATCTGGAGTTCGTCTTTGAACGTTTTTATAAAGCGAATAAGGCCAGAACACTCGGCAAAGGCGGAACTGGACTTGGGCTGGCAATTGCCAGTAATATCATCCAGGCGCATGAAGGCAAAATCTATGCAGAGAGTAAAATGGGACAGGGAACTTCATTTGTCTTTTTACTTCCTTTGAAGAATATGTAACTTTCTATAGACAGAGACGACTAATCCTAAGAACGGGGGGAGCATATTGAATGACTCCGTTTTCCATCGGCTGTATGAACAATATCACCAGGACGTTTTTCAATTCTTGATTTATCTGGTGAAAAACAGGCATCTTTCAGAAGATTTGATGCACGAAGTGTACATCCGTGTTTTTCGGGCATATGACCGTTTTGAAGGGAAAAGCTCTGAGAAAACATGGCTTTTTTCGATTGCCAAAAACGTAGCGATTGATCATTTCCGAAAAACAGCAGTACGTAAAAAACACTCGATGGAGTTTTTTGATTGGGAAACACAGCAATTGGTTTCGTCTGACCGAATTCCTGAAGAAGTATCCTTATTGAACGAAGATAAAATCCTTCTGTACAAGGCATTGGATACCTGTACGGGAGACCAGAAAATGGTTATCATCATGCGGTTCTTCCAAGATTTGTCGATAGCAGAGACTGCTGATGTTCTGGGGTGGACTGAAGGGAAAGTAAAGACCACACAGCACCGCGCAATCAAATCCTTGCGCGAAAAATTAATAGCCAGGGAAGGGGGAGAAGAAAATGCCGAATAGCAAATGGACCGATGAGACTATCGAAGATTTGTTAAAGGATTTCCCCACTATAAAAGATGACCGGACAAAAGAAGAAGTTTATAATCGGCTGCTCCAAAAAGAGAAGGTCCAAAAAAGGCCGAAAAGATGGCTTCCATTATTGGTAGCGGCATTGGCGTTTATCACCATTGGCATAATGGTGGCTTCCATCATCAGCCAAAACGGAATAGATACCGCTCAAAATCCAGAAAGTTCAAGTGGCGAATCAGAGGAGTCTACGGCTGTAACTGAGGAAAATGGACAAGAAGGGGCTGCTGATATGGCTGCTGATGAAGAATCCGGAACAGAAGAACCGGGTCCATTTTCAACTTCACAGGTTGAAGTTCCGTTACGGACAGCAGCTTATGAAGAGTCGATCGGTGAACAGGTACTCATGACACTTGGAATGACAGAAAATGCGTTCGTAATACCGGTCTCTTTCTTGATTCCAAGTGACCAGGTTGATGCAGCATTTGAAGGTATCGCCCCCTCCTCCCTTGATTTGTATAAGGAATACGCCGATGATATTGATGAAACACAACTAGGATTCGACGAATATCATCCTTATGTCGGAACGTTGGAAAAAACAGCTTCTGGCATCCGTCATATGTTGCCTCAGGACCATCAATATGACTTGGCATCTGCCAGTATCGGTGTCTATTTCAATACACTTTCAGAGACATTTACAGACGTACCTGAAATAGAAACGGTCAATGAGGATGGATCACCCGCGGAGTTTTCTGAAATCGGACAAGTGGAGCCACTCGTTCCAGACCAAAACAATATTGCCTATTATTCATTTTCAGCTGTAAATGGCCAGATTTACCTGGTGCCTGGCTATGATATGCCGTTTGAAGAAGTGAGTGAAGCACTGAAAGCACTTGCAGACAGCCCGAACGATTTCTATCAGCCAACCGTTCCGGCAGACCTGGAGTTTCAGGTGGCAGAGACGGCAGACTTGGTAGAGATTGAGTTTGAAGGTGCAGTCGACCTGATTTCGATGGACCAGTTGGAAGCTGTCCGGATGATCGAAAGCCTAGTTATGACGGCTGATGCTTTTGATAAAGAAGTGAAAGTGAACGGCTTGAAACCGGAAATCTGGAATGGATTTGACTTTAGCCAACCATTGCCGATTCCAGTGGCACCAAACCTGCTGGACTGGCCGGTGCAGTAAAAAGAGGCGTTGTAAACAAATCTGTTTACAACGCCTCTTTTTTATACTAAGATTAGGCCATAACAAAATATCGATTCATCTTCGGGGCAGGGTGCAATTCCCTACCGGCGGTAATTGAACTCTGTTCATAAGCCCGCGAGCCGTAAAACGCAGGATTTGGTGAGACTCCAAAGCCGACAGTATAGTCTGGATGGGAGAAGGTGAAGGTGCGGACGTTTGTCGTTTACATGTAGACGGAACGCTTATTAAGTGTGCCTTTTCTCCCTTAAGTGCTTGTTGCTTAAGGGTTTTTATATGTAAATGCTGGGTCCAAGCCTTTCTTCTGGTGAATCACGACAAGGAGAGAGGAATATGAAGAACAAGAAGTTACAAACGATGATCGTCATTGGAATGTTGAGCAGTATTTCCTTTATTTTGATGCTTTTCAACTTTCCGCTACCCGCTTTACCTGCTTTTTTGAAAGTGGATTTCAGTGATGTGCCTGCGTTGATTGCAGCCGTTACAATGGGCCCGGTAGCAGGGATATTAGTCGCATTCTTTAAAAACGCATTGGATTGGTTATTTGCAGGAAGTCCAACAGGCGTTCCGGTTGGGCACATGGCGAATTTTGTGACAAGTCTGCTGTTCATTTTGCCGGTTTATTTTATTTATCACAAAGTAGCAACCAAAAAAGGCATGGCTTTCGGATTGGCAGTTGGTACATTATCCATGGCGATCGGTATGAGTATTTTAAATTACCTGGTCTTTCTGCCGATGTACACGTATTTCCTCAACATGCCAGCTGAAACAGGCAGTGTGTTGTTCGGAACCATCGTTTTGGGGATTTTACCGTTTAACTTAATCAAAGGCCTGCTCTTGACTGCCGTCGTCCTGCTGATGTTCAGCAGCATGCACACGTGGATCGAAAAGCAGCGTTCCTATTATTTATCTATAGATAGAAAAGCGTAAGCGCCCGTGTAGCTCTGCCGGGCATAAAGCAACCCAGCAGGATGGCGCTCTTTGCCATTCAGCTGGGTTGACTCATGACCCAAAGAGCTGGGCGCTGAAGCTGGACAAACAAAAATACTTTACTTTAAAATCAAAAAAGAAGGCGTTCGGGAGGTTAACCTCCCGAACGCCTTTTCTAGTTGAATCAGTCTTCGTATTTTAAAGGGTCGCCTTCGAAAGATGAATCTGCAACTTTGATGGAATCTGTTGGACATCCTTCAAATGCATCTTCCATGTCTTCCTCGAGTTCGTCTGGAACTTGTTCTGTTCCCATGTTATTATCTAAAATAACAAAAGCGATTCCTTCGTCATCGTAATCATAAATATCAGGTGCAGCAGCACCACAAGCACCACAAGCGATACAAGTATCCTTGTCGACAATGGTATACTTAGCCATATTGTTTTCCTCTCCTTTATCTCCGAACAAGTTCAGTTATGCTATCGTATTTATTCTAAAGGTGTTTGAGGAGTTTTTCAACCCAAAACCGCTAGGGGGCGCAAGCTTGTTATTTACCGAACTCATTTTGGCCATTATGAAGGCCGTTAATCGGCAGCGGACCATCTCTTCTCCTTATCATTTGATAAAAGGAAAGAAGTCTGGGCAAACGATACAGGATATCGGCTATTTCGGTCTTTATCCTTATTTCGGTGTGCTGCCAAAACTAGATAAGAAAGCCTATGACGGAGCGGTTCAGAGCTTGTTTTTACAAGGTTATTTATTGGCCAATGATCAAGTGGTCGATCTGTCCGAAAAAGCGTTGGACTTGGATATTGAAGCTTCGCCATTGAACGGTTGGAAATACAGGGGCAATGAAAATCTTTTCTTTAGCCGCTTGTCACTAATTGTTCAAACTTTCTCCCATTTCAGCCAACAGGCAAATGTCTTTGATCCAATTGTCAGCAACGAAGAAATACAAAACTGGGTAAAAATCTATCTAAACCGGATCCGCTTTCGTGATTTGACAGTGGCTCAACGCTTTAAAGAAGAACTTGTAATTACATTAACCGATACGGCTGTATCTGAAACACATAAAATGATCGTCATGGAACGTTTATCCGGACTCGGATTGAGCGGCATGACGTGGCAGCAAATTGCAGCTTCCAAAAACCTGTCCGTCATGGATGTCCAATTGATGGCTGTAGAAACACTGCATGGTTGGATGGCGGTGATTGAACGTTCCAAGCCACCGCTCTTGACCGGACTTATGGAAGGCATCATTCAGCAGTCTTCGTTAACCGAGTCTGCACAACGCACAGAAAAACTGTTTGAGAGGGGCTTTTCTTTGGAACAGATCGCTTCTCTTCGCAAATTGAAATCCAGTACCATCGAAGACCATTTCGTGGAGTTGGCTATGAATGATCCATATTTCAATTATGCACCGTTCGTAGATGCTGCCTTATTTGAGGCGATCATTGCCGAAAGCCGACGTCAGAAAACAAAAAGATTGCGTGAAATCAAAGAACATTTACCGGAGGCGAGCTATTTTCAAATACGTCTGGCTCTGGCGATTAGGGAGGAACAAGGATGACTCTGGATGACTTATTATATTCCACCTATGGTTTCTCTTCATTCCGGCCAGGTCAGCGGGAAATCATTGAGCGGGTATTGGCCGGCGATGATGTCATCGCCTTGTTGCCGACTGGAATGGGGAAATCAATCTGTTACCAGCTGCCTGCAAAACTTTTGTCGGGCAGTGTCTTGATCGTATCTCCATTGCTGTCGCTGATGCAAGATCAAGTCGCCCAACTGAAAAAAATGGGTGAGAAATCAGTTGTCGCCATCAACTCATTTTTAAAGCCGGAAGATAAAGAGAAAATCTGGAACAGCCTGAGCTCTTATAAGTTTATTTTCATATCACCGGAGATGCTGGTTCAGCCTTTTGTTAAAAGACAGCTGCAACAGCTTCGGATTTCCTTGCTGGTAGCCGATGAGGCCCATTGCATCTCACAATGGGGTTTTGACTTCAGACCGGATTACCTGCGAATTTCAGAAATACTGCCCACTTTGAAATTCCCCCAAGTATTGGCATTGACTGCGACAGCTACGGAAAAAGTTACGGAAGAAATAAAGAAATACCTTGAATTGAAACAACCTTATATTTACTGCCATCCCATGGACAGGAAAAATATTGTCTACGATATAAAAAAGTTTGAAGATGGCCGTGAAAAGCTGGATTTTCTGAAGGGTTTTATTCGGAAATTCAATGGTCCCGGAATTATTTATGCAGGCACTAGAAAAAAGTCCCAAGAACTGTCGATGCTTTTAACAGAACAAGGTATTTCCTCTGCTTTTTATCATGGAGGAATGGAGCATCAGGATCGGATTTTTGTCCAACAGCAATTCCAGAACGGTGAACTGCAATGGATCTGCTCTACGAATGCTTTCGGGATGGGGGTCCATATCCCGAATATTCGCCATGTCATCCATTTTCAATTGCCGACTTCCATAGAAGGATATGTCCAGGAAGTGGGAAGAGCCGGAAGAGATGGCCAACCAGCTTTGGCTACGCTGCTTTATGCGCAAGGTGATGAAGCATTGCTTGAAAGCCTGGTCATGGACGATTTGCCGAATCAGCATGAAATCGAAGCGGTATACCGCGAGGGCAGTGCGGCGACGTACTTACTCGATCAGGGGATTGTCCGGGAAACTGCGTTTCGCGTACTCTCTTATTGGATCACCAAATTGCCTTTGGAAGGCGTCATCAGGCAAATGGAACTCCTGAGAAGCGGAAAGAGGCAGCAAGCTGCGAAAATTCGTGAGTTTCTATTCCATGAAGACTGCCTGCGCAGCTATATTATCGAATGCTTTGATCAGGAGCTCTTAGACAAACCGATTAATTGTTGTGTGAATGATGGAATTGATTACACTGCCTTTGAAGCTTATTCAGATTCAAAAGAAAAGCAAATACCCCTTGAATGGCAAGACCGTTTACGTGTAATATTACCTATATAAGAATCTCATTAACTAACATTTACAAATGAGCCTTTTTTCGTCATAATAGATATATTAGTACAGATAGGGGTAGTCACGTATGGGGAATAATAGTTATCATGAGTCGATTGAGAAGAATCGACAGGAAATATCGGTGGACAAAAATTCGGCATTGTCGAGAGCAGCTCAACGGCAGGCACAAAAGCCTAAGGCCAAAAAAAGCAAAAGCCTCTTGATGCCTGCATTATTTTTTATCTTTATATTAATTCCGGTTTCTTTGCTGATTTATGTGGCTTTCTTATTCGAACCCGACGATACACTGACAGCTAAACCCGCAGAAAATGAAGTAAGCTTTGAGATGAATACCCAACCGTCGGCTGCTTCTATCGCTGCTGCAGATGAAGAGAAAGAGAAAGCTGAAGAAGAGCAAGCTAAAAAAGACAAGGCTGCTGCAGAAAAAGAAGCAGCAGCTGCAAAAGCGGCTGAAAAAGAAGAGGCTGATGCTGCCGCAAAAGCAGAAGAAAAGGCCAAAGAGGAAGCTGCCGCGAAAGCCGATGCTGAAGCGAAGGCGAAAGCTGCAGAAGCGGAAGCTCAGGCAAACGCTGAAGCCAAAGCGAAAGCCGATGCTGAAGCGAAAGCCGTAGCAGAAGCCCAGGCAAAGAAAGAAGCAGAGGCGAAAGCAAAAGCTGAAGCTGATAAAGAAGAGGAAGCTCCTAGTGCAAACGGTAAAACCTATGTTGTTCAATCCAGCGAAACCTTGTATCGAATCGCTGTCAATAATTACGGGGCAGCAGGAGCGGCTGCAGCAGTGGAAAAAATCAAACAGGCTAATGGGTTGAGTTCGAACAGTATCAGCCCTGGCCAAACCTTGATTTTACCTTAAGCAGTCGGTTGATTAAAAGCAGCCGGATAGGGAATAATGAGTAGAGAATAGAGAGTGAGGCGAGCAGATGTTTGTTAAAAGTGCAATGGTTAAACGAGAAAAATGCCATACAGTAAAGTTAAATGACTCCGTACAAGTAGGTTTCGATCTATTGGAAAAGTATTCAATCGATGCTTTGCCGGTAGTTGAAGGAACAGAGTACAAAGGGATTTTCACTTGGTATCATGCATACCGTGCCTTTTTCTATTCTGGAAAAACGAAAGAAGAGTTCAATAGCACAACTAAAGTTAGCGACGTAATCGTTAATGAAGATGTTTATCTGAATATCAATGATGTGTATGAAAAAGCGCTGGTTGAATTGAATGATTTCCCAATTATTGCAGTAGTTGAAGACCAGCAATTTTTAGGGATCGTGACTCGTTTCGACATCGTCAACCAATTGCAAAGTGCTTTTGGGATGAACAAACCAGGTTACCGCATTACATTTACATCGGTGGAATCGGAAGGCCGGATTGGCCGACTTGGAGAAATCATTGAAAAATACAAGGAATCTGTCATTTCCCTCGTCACTTTTGATGAGACCAATAAAATGGTACGTCGCATTGTCCTGAAGATTAAAAAGAAGGATAATGTCAATCGTTTTGTGAAAGAACTGGAAAAATCCGGTTTCCGTGTATTGGACATCGCAGAAGATTAATAGCAGAATAAGAAGAAAAAACATAAGCCACGCTTATGTTTTTTCTTCTTTTTGGAAGGAAGCCCGACATGAAATATTTGATTCGTATAGTTCTGGCAGCTTTGGCGCTGCTTCTTTTTATGGTCCGAAATGCTTTTTCGGAAAAACTTGTGAAAAAAACAGTTGAATTGCGTGCCGTCAAACCTTTTGAGCCGTTTAAACTCCTTTTTATCGCCGACGTCCACCGGAGAGTCATTCAATCCGACATAATCGATTTCCCGATAGATATCATCATAATCGGTGGCGACTTGGTGGAGAAAGGTGTTCCACTGGAGCGGGTTGCTGAAAACATAAAAACCTTGACAGCCCGTGCTCCCGTTTACTTTGTTTGGGGCAATAACGATCGGGAAGTCGACGAAACTTCGCTCAGAAAAATTTTCGATCATTATGGAGTGAATGTACTGGATGACCGATCGATGACACTGTTCGGCAACGACCGGTTGAAGCTGGTTGGATTTGACCATTTTGCCTATAAACCTGAGGGGTTGGAAAATGCTTTCAAAGATATTAGTGATCAGGACACGGTCCTGTTTGTTTCGCATACCCCTTTTGATTTCTGGAAAATCAAAGGGGAATATTCAGCGGATCTGCTGCTTGCCGGCCATACCCACGGTGGGCAAATACGTATCGGACCATTTGGTTTGTTCAGGAATGGTTCTATGAAGATGAAGAAGGACCGGGTTGAGTTAATCAGCAACGGCTTCGGAACGACGACTTTGCATCTGCGGCTAGGTGCACAAGCGGAATATCATCTATTGACTGTTAAGCCTAAAGTAGAGATGTCCGAATAAAAGTTTGTCACAAACCAGCTGCATCCATTATGCTTAGAAAAGGATTAAATACAGGAGATGTTCAGATATGGAATATGTAGATGCCCTAATTATCGGAGGCGGGCCGTGCGGCTTATCGGCCGCCATTGAATTGAAAAAAAACGGCCTTCAGCCGCTAGTCATCGAAAAAGGCAATATCGTCAATGCCATTTTCAATTACCCAACCCATCAAACCTTTTTTAGTACAAGTGAAAAATTATCGATTGGGGATGTGCCATTCATCATCGAAGGAAGTAAACCCAAACGCAATCAGGCGCTGGTCTATTACCGGGAAGTCGTTAAGCGGAGCGGTATCAAAGTGCGTTCGTTTGAGACGGTGGAACAGGTGGAAAAAGACGGCTTGTTTACCGTGGCCACTTCAAAAGGCCAATACCAGGCAAAGTATGTAATTGCTGCCACCGGCTATTATGATCAACCCAATGAACTTGAAGTGGAAGGTGCAGATCTTCCTAAAGTGATGCATTACTTTAAGGAGGGCCATCCATATTTTGATCAGGATGTTTTGATTATCGGAGGGAAAAACTCCGCTGTTGATGCAGCCCTTGCTTTGCACAAGGCTGGAAGCCGAGTAACGGTTTCCTATCATGGCACCAGCTACTCGAAAAGCATTAAGCCCTGGATTCTGCCGGAATTTGATGGTTTGGTACGAAAAGGGGAAATTACGATGCTGTTCGACTCGATGGTCGACAAAATTACGGACAGCAGTGTGGAGTTGACCGTCAATGATCAAAAAGAAACGATTCCCAATCAATTCGTTTTTGCGATGATCGGCTATCATCCCGATCATCAATTCCTAAGATCGATGGGCATTTCCATCGATCCGGTTTCCGGGCGCCCAAGCTTCGATGAAAACTCGATGGAGACCGACGTGGAAAATCTGTACATTGCTGGAGTCATCGCGGCAGGCAATAATGCCAATGAAATCTTTATTGAAAATGGACGCTTTCATGGACAGCAAATTGCGGAAGCTATTGCAAAAAAAGAAAGCACAGCTTGATTGTGCTTTCTTTTTTATGGTCCTGAAAATTATGGGCGAATAACTGGAACAAGAAAGGAAGTTGGAGTATGAAGAAAAAAGTATCATTGATTACCACAGGGGGGACAATTGCCAGCAGGGAGATTTCTAACGGGCTTTTAAAATCCGGTGCGATTTCAGGAAAAGAATTAGCTGAGCTATGCCAGCTGCCGGAAGAAATTGAAGTTAAAGTAATCGACGTATTCCAGTTGCCGAGCATGCATATCGGCTTCGATGAGATGTTGACAGTAAGAGAAGCAGTCCTTAAAGAACTGCAGGATCCCGAAGTTGAAGGGGTCGTTGTGACACATGGCACGGATACTTTAGAGGAAACCTCTTATTTTTTGGATTTGACAATTGACGATGAACGGACTGTGGTCATCACAGGCTCACAGCGTTCTCCTGAGGAAGTTGGAACCGACGTCTACTCCAACCTCCGCAACTCCATTTATGTGGCGGTGGACCACAGTCTAAGAGGGATAGGAGCTGTTGTCGTATTCAATGAGCGGATATACAGTGCCAAATATGTTAAGAAAGTCCATTCCAGCAATCTGCAGGGCTTTGATTCGTTTGGGCATGGTTATCTTGGCATCATTGACAACGATACAGTGAGGGTCTATCAGAAGCCGGTGATGCATGAAGTTCACGAGGTCCATGGACCATTGCCGCGGGTGGATATCATCAAATGCCACTCAGGTCAGGATGGCTATTTAATCGATATGCTGGTTGCCGGGCCTTCTGAAGGCATTGTTCTGGAAGCGGCCGGCAGAGGGCAAGTGTCTCCTCATATGGTGGAGGCGATCGACCATGCAGTCAGGCAGGGGATTCCGGTGGTTTTGACGACTGGCGCTGAAGAAGGAAATGCCTATCCGGCATACAGCTATCCAGGAAGCGCGCATGACCTGCTGACGCGCGGCGTTATTTTGGGAAGTGACTACGACAGCAAAAAAGCACGCATTAAGCTTGCGGTATTATTGTCAGCTAAAAGCGAGGTACAGGCAGATGTTTTTAACCGATAACCAATTGGGAAAAACTATCCAGTCAAGGTGAAAATGATGTTGCAAAACATGGTACACTAAATGTAATCCAAACAAAGGGGTACGCGTATGATCATCTTACTAACTGTAGCAATAGCCCCAAGTCTAGCGCTTTTCAGTTATTTGTATTTGCGCGATCAATTTGCAAGTGAACCGTCGAAGCTGCTGTTTCAAAGTTTTTTATATGGAGCTGTTCTGACGTTCCCGATACTTTTTGTCCAATACGTATTTAATGCTGAAGGCGTCTTTACCAATGATTTTACCCAGAATATCCTGTTTTCCAGTGTAATTGAAGAGTTTTTCAAATGGCTGGTTTTATTGATTGCGGTCTATCGCCACGTCGATTTTGAAGATCCCTATGATGGAATTCTCTATGGAGCCAGTGTTTCTTTGGGATTCGCAACAGTCGAAAACATTTTATACTTGCTGGAGTTCGGGCTTCAGACCGCTTTTATGCGGGCATTTCTCCCGGTATCGAGCCATGCATTGTTCGGAGTTGTCATGGGCTATTATTTCGGCAAGGCGAAGTTCACCAGAAGCAGCAAACGCTGGCGTTGGATCGGTTGGGCGTTTATAAGTTCTGTGATTCTTCATTTGGCTTATAACACCAGCCTGTACGTTTATGACAACATCATGTATGGAGCCATTCCGTTCATGCTGTTCCTCTGGTGGTTCGGCCTCCGAAAAGTCAAACAGGCCCACCAACTTTCCCTGACGCATTACCATGACCATAATTCGTCAGCGCAATCAGGCGAGCTAAAATGAATTTCCAAAGAAAAAGTCTTATACATGAAGACTTTTTTTTTATGTTAAAATATGATGAATACATAGGATGAGGTGACTATTTTGACGAAACCGATACAAATAGCGATTGATGGGCCAGCTGCTGCAGGCAAAAGCACAATAGCGAAAATTGTGGCAGAGAAATTAGGCTATGTTTACATCGATACCGGTGCTATGTACCGTGCTATTACATTAAAAGCTCTTACAGAAGGAATCAATATGGCCAGTAACGAAGAGGCCGGCAAATTATTATCGAAAACAGAAATCGACCTGCAGCCGACAGAAGATGGCCAATTGGTATTCCTAGATAAAAAAGATGTAACAGAAGCGATCCGTTCCCAGCACGTAACGAAAGCTGTTTCTGAAATGGCTGCCCATGAACTGGTCCGCCTGCGGATGGTTGAACTGCAACAGCAATTGGCTGAAGGGCGGGGAGTGGTCATGGATGGCCGGGATATCGGGACCCATGTTCTACCGGAAGCAGCATTGAAAGTGTTCATGTCGGCATCTGTCGAGGAACGTGCAAGAAGAAGGTTCGAGGAAAACAAGAAAAGGGACATTTTGACGCCCCTTGAAGATCTGCAAGCTGAAATTGCCAAAAGGGATAAAATGGACAGCGAACGCGAAGTGGCACCGCTGCGCCAGGCGGCAGACGCAATCTATCTCGATACAACCGCTCTGACGATTGATCAGGCGGCGCAGGAAATATTGAAACTGGCTGAAGAGAGGTTGGGGTAAAGTGAATTTATATGCAGTTGGCAAAGGCCTGGTAAAAACCGTATTAAGTCCTTTCTATCGTTTTGAAGTGATCGGAGCTGAGAATTTCCCTAAAGAAGGCGGTATTCTCCTATGTTCCAACCATATCCATGCGCTCGACCCGCCCGTTGTCGGAATGACGGCTCCAAGAACTGTGCATTTCATGGCAAAAGAAGAACTCTTCAAGGCTCCTATTCTGGGGCCGATTCTTCCGAAGGTGAACGCTTTCCCGGTCAAACGGGGGATGAGTGATCGTGAAGCTCTCCGTACAGCGCTGAAGATTTTGAAAAGCGGTGAAGTTGTAGGGCTATTTCCTGAAGGCACCCGTTCAACGGATGGCGTATTGAAAAAAGGGCTGAGCGGCGCTGGATTTTTCGCGCTCCGCGGCAATGCAGACGTAATGCCCTGTGCGATTATCGGGCCTTATAAAGCATTCCGCAAGGTCAGAGTCGTATACGGAGAACCGATCCGGATGGACCCGTTCCGCGAGCGGAAAGCTTCAGTTGATGAAGTGACCGAAGCCATTATGGGCAGTATACAGAAGATTTTGGATGAGTATGCCGACAATAAGTGATAATTTTTGTTTTTATTAGAGAATTCGAATAAAATAGAAGGTGGATAGTTTGTGAAGGAGGGCTACTTATGTCAGAGGAAACGAACATGATGGAAAACCGTGACTTCCAAACAGGAGATCGCGTAAAAGGGATAGTGGCAAAAATAGAAGAAAAAGCAGTAACCGTAACAATTGAAGGGGCGCCTTTTGACGGCATCATACCTATTAGTGAGTTATCAAGCCTTCATATCGAAAAGGCATCGGATTCCGTTGAAGTCGGTGACGAACTGAATCTGATCATAACGAAAGTGGAAGATGAGAATTTTGTTTTATCCAAACGCAAAGTCGATGCCGAACAGGCATGGGATGAATTGGAGAAAAAATTCGAATCGGGCGAGATTATAGAAGCTGAAGTAAAAGACGTCGTAAAAGGCGGTCTGGTAGTTGACCTGGGCGTGCGCGGATTTGTTCCCGCTTCCTTAGTGGAAGATTACTTTGTTGAGTCTTTTGAGGATTATAAAGGAAAGACATTGACCTTTAAAATCGTCGAAATGGAAAAAGAAAATAATCGTCTGATCCTTTCCCATCGGGCAGTCATCGAGAAGGAAAAAGAGTCGCAGAAAGAACAGGTGATGGAACAGATCCATGCCGGAGATGAGCTGAAAGGGAAGGTGCAGCGCATTGCTTCTTTTGGTGCATTTGTCGATATAGGCGGAGTAGACGGCTTGGTCCATATCTCCCAATTGTCGCATGAACATGTGGAAAAAGTTTCTGACGTAGTGACGGAAGGCCAGGAAGTTACAGTTAAAGTGCTTTCAGTCGACCGTGATTCGGAGCGCATTTCACTGTCCATCAAGGATACTCTTCCTGGGCCGTGGGATTCCATTGACGAAAAAGCGCCAAAAGGTTCAGTCCATACCGGTACGGTCAAACGCCTTGTCAGCTATGGAGCATTTGTGGAAGTTCTGCCTGGAGTTGAAGGGCTGGTCCACATTTCTCAAATTGCACACAAGCATATCGCAACACCGAACGAAGTGTTGACGGAAGGCGAAGAAGTTCAAGTTAAAGTGCTGGAAGTCAATAAAGCTGATAAACGCCTGTCGCTCAGCATCAAGGAACTGCAGGAAAAAGAAAGCGAACAGGATTTCTCAAATTATGATATGCCTGAAGAGTCTACTGGTTTCTCCATCAGTGATGTAATCGGCGATAAATTAAAAGGATTTAAGTCCGAATAACATGTCGAGAGCCGAACGGAAAATGGATCATATACAATACGCTTTATCGACAGGGCAGACCAGAAAAAACATGTTCGATGATATCCGGTTCGTTCATCAGGCTTTGCCTGATTCGGCGGTCGCCGATATTAGTATAAAACCAAAAACAGGTGATTTGAACTTGAAATCACCTGTTTTTATTAATGCCATGACGGGCGGCGGGGGCAGGGACACCGAGCAATTGAACGGTCTTTTAGCCCGGGTTGCCAGAGAGACGGGAGTTGCGATGGCGGTTGGGTC
Source organism: Planococcus sp. SE5232 (assembly GCF_050686535.1). Taxonomy (NCBI): domain Bacteria; kingdom Bacillati; phylum Bacillota; class Bacilli; order Caryophanales; family Caryophanaceae; genus Planococcus; species Planococcus sp. SE5232. Next base: position 1,589,442 of record NZ_JBOGCP010000001.1, read on the forward strand.
GCAGATGGCGGCACTCAAAGACAGCAGCGAACGGCAGTCCTATGCAATTGTCAGAAAGCAAAACCCCGAAGGCATCCTGTTCGCAAACCTTGGCAGCGAAGCAACTGTGCAACAGGCAGCGGAAGCGGTTGAAATGATCGAAGCAAACGCATTGCAGATTCATTTGAATGTTGTGCAGGAGTTGACCATGCCTGAAGGAGATCGTGATTTCCGGGGAGCGTTGGAACGCATACAGGCAATTGCTGAGCATCTTTCCGTCCCTGTGATCATCAAAGAGACGGGCTTTGGCATATCGCGCGAAGCTGCAGAAAAATTGAAGGATACCGGTATATCGGCAATTGATGTCAGTGGCTTTGGCGGAACGAATTTTGCGCTCATCGAAAATGAGCGGCGACGAAGAAAGCTTGCCTATTTTGAAGACTGGGGCATTCCGACAGCTGCAGCGATTGTGGAAGTGAAGAGCGTCTTTAAAAAAACGGTCCTTGCTTCCGGCGGTATACAGGATGCACAGGACATGATCAAAGCTTTTCTACTGGGAGCAGATGCAGTGGGTCTCGCAGGTTCTTTTCTGAAGATCGCAATACAAGATGGCGAAACTCAGCTCATCCATGATATAGAAGCGTTGTATGAAGATTTGGCGATGATAATGACGGCCCTTGGAGCAGAAAACCTGACAGAGTTGCAGAAATGTCCGGCAGTCATTACCGGGGAATTGGCACAGTATCTCGGTGCCAGAGGCTTTAGTCCGGCATCTTATGCAAACCCAGAGAAAAACTGAATATTGCACATTTTAAGGGGATGGACATTTAACAGATGCCATCGCCTTTTTCGTGTATAATAGGCATATCAGAAGTGGAAGGATGAATTTATTATGTCTAAACCGGTAGTAGCAATAGTAGGCCGGCCGAACGTTGGTAAGTCCACGATATTCAATCGCGTGGTAGGAGAACGGGTTTCCATAGTGGAAGATATTCCAGGAGTGACGCGTGACCGTATTTACAGCTCGGCAGATTGGCTGACACATGAATTTAACATTATAGACACAGGAGGCATCGATCTTCGTGACGAGCCATTCCTTGAACAGATCCGCCAGCAGGCAGAAATCGCCATGGACGAAGCGGATGTCATCATTTTCCTTGTCAACGGACGCGATGGTGTTACTGCACAGGACGAACAAGTAGCCAAAATTTTATACCGTACAAAAAAACCGGTCATTTTGGCCGTCAATAAAATCGATAATCCTGATATGCGCCACATGATCTATGATTTCTACACACTTGGAATGGGCGAACCCTTTCCGCTTTCAGGATCACACGGATTGGGGTTAGGGGATCTTTTGGACGAAGTAGCCAAAAACTTCCCGACAGACGATGAAGAAGAGTATCCGGATGACGTCATCAAATTCTCATTGATCGGCCGTCCGAATGTCGGCAAATCATCTCTTGTGAACTCATTCCTGGGTGAAGAACGCGTTATCGTCAGCGAAGTCGCAGGAACCACGCGCGACGCTGTTGATACTCAATATGAATACAATGACCAGCCATACGTTATTATCGATACGGCTGGAATGCGCAAAAAAGGGAAAGTTTATGAGACGACTGAGAAATACAGCGTATTGCGTGCTTTGCGTGCCATTGAACGCTCGGACGTTGTTTTAGTGGTCTTGAACGCAGAAGAAGGCATTCAGGAACAGGATAAAAAAATTGCCGGATATGCACACGAAGCCGGTAAAGCGATCATCATTATCGTCAACAAATGGGATGCCATCGAAAAAGATGAGAAAACCATGAATGTCATGACACGCAAAATCCGTGAGCATTTCCTATTCCTGGATTATGCACCGATCATGTTTGTCTCCGCAATCAGCGGCAAGCGTGTCCACAATATCTTGGAGATCGTCAACAAAGTAAATGACAACCATTCAAGACGTATCCAGTCGAGTATCTTGAACGAAGTAATTGAAGACGCAGTTGCCATGAATCCGGCACCTACGGATAAAGGCCGTCGTCTGCGTGTTTATTATGCAACTCAAGTGGCCATCAAGCCGCCGACATTCGTCGTCTTTGTCAATGAACCGGATCTGATGCATTTCAGCTATGAACGCTTCCTGCAGAACCGGATCCGCGAAAGCTTCGATTTTGAAGGAACTCCTCTTCGTCTGATAACGAGAGCGCGTACTTAAGGTAAAAGGTGGTTTTAGCTTATGGAAAAAGTTTCTGTTTTTGGAGCAGGAAGCTGGGGGACCGCATTAAGTTATGTATTGGCTCAAAACGGCCATGATTTATTGCTATGGACACATCGCCAGGAACAGGCTGATGAGATCAACCAGCATACAAACAAACGGTATTTAAAAGATACGCAATTGCCGGAGAGCCTGAAGGCGACGAGCGATTTGGCTGCAGCTGTCGAGCACGCGGATATTTTTGTCCTCGCTGTTCCGACGAAAGCCATCCGGGAAGTCTGCCAGGATATCAAAAGGAATCTGGATCGTAAGATTCTATTCGTTCACGTTTCCAAAGGAATTGAACCGGATTCACTAAAGCGGATCAGTGAAATGATCCGTGAGGAAATACCGGAACAATGGATTGAAGATGTGGTTGTATTGTCGGGTCCAAGTCATGCGGAAGAAGTGGTTCAGGAGCATCCGACTACTGTTACAGCGGCTTGCGAGAACACCGCAGCAGCTAATCGGATCCAGGATCTGTTCATGAACCATTATTTCCGTGTCTATACGAATACGGACGTCATTGGCGTTGAAATCGGCGGTGCTTTGAAGAACATCATTGCCTTGGCAGTGGGAATCACTGACGGTTTAGGTTTCGGCGATAATGCGAAAGCGGCCATCATGACACGCGGACTGGCTGAAATCGCACGGCTTGGCGTAAAAATGGGGGCAACCCCTTTAACGTTCTCCGGATTGACCGGAGTGGGTGACTTAATCGTGACCTGTACGAGTGTGCATTCGCGTAATTGGCGGGCAGGAAATATGCTCGGCAAAGGCAAGTCCCTCGACGAAGTGCTGGAAGAAATGGGCATGGTCGTCGAAGGGATCCGCACCACAAAAGCGGCTTATCAATTGTCTAAAGCATATGATGTGCCGATGCCGATCACTGCGGCGCTTTATGCAGTTCTTTTTGACAACGTGTCGACTGACGATGCGGTTGGAAAATTGATGGGACGCATGAAGAAGAACGAAATGGAAGATTTGATCAACTTGCTTTAATTGTCACAAAAGAAGAGGATGCTACAAGCTGACTCTTCTTTTTTTATGCTATACTATTGACTGAAACACTATGAAAGGCGGGCAATTATGAGTGCTTTAGACAAAATGTGGGTATCATTTGCTGGGATTGCTTTTTTGATGATTTCAATGGGCTTTATCTATTTAAGCAGATACAAACTGAAAAACGGCATCCTTAAATTTATTTTCGCGCTAGTTGCATACATCTTGCTGATTCTTGGATTCTTTATCATGATATTCACAGTATTCAGCGGCCCTACCGGCGGCGCATGAGGTGAGAAAAATGAAAAAAACATCAATGCTCATTCTGCTTCTGCTGATTTCTGCATTTTTGACAGCCTGCGGATATCCTCAAAGCGAAAGAGCTGAAAATCAGATTCCATATGAGGATCAACTGATTACAGTTCAAAATGCAGTAAATCAATACAGAGGAGCGACAGGTGGTTTGCTGCCGATCAAGACCCGGGAAATGGATGTTGATCAATACATCAAATACCCTGTCGATTTCTCAAAAATCGTTCCTGATTATACAGCAGAAGTACCAACAAACGCATTTGAAACCGGCGGTATTTTTCAGTATGTACTTATGGATGTTGAAGAAAATCCAACAGTGAAGTTGGTCGATCTACAGGCCGCAGAAGCGATAAGATCCGTCAATGTACGGAAAAGTGCCAACGGTGGACAAGCTCCGATTTCCGATATCCTTGCAGATAATGTCTATAAGTTCAACCACGAAGCGATGGGTTTTTCTGAGGAACCAACAGCCGTGAGCCCTTACAGCGGTCGTAATTTGCCGATGGTGATCACTGGCAGTGGGGATGTTTACATTGATTATTCGATGGATCTTTATTCTGCCCTTCAGGAATATGAAGGGGAGCTGGAACCAGGCCAGGATATCCGTTTTATCCTTTATGAGGACCATCCAGTGGTACCCGCTTATTCACTTCCTTACACAATAAACGAAGAAAATGAGCCGGTATTTTTAAACGAGTGAAAACATTGATTTGACGCGTTTTTGATAGAAATGACCGTTTTTTAGAAAGTTTTGTTAGTATTTGGTGGTTTTATTGAAAAAGCGGGCTGTTTGTTGTTGCTATGCGATTTTCGATGTGATACTCTTTTTACAGGATTGATGATTGCATCCCCTTTGAGAGGAGGTGAATAGCATGAACAAAACAGAATTAGTGAACTCTGTTGCTGAAGCAGCTGAACTTTCTCGTAAAGACGCTGCCAAAGCAGTTGACGCTGCATTTGAGACGATTCAAGACGCTCTAACTAAAGGTGAAAAAGTTCAGTTGATCGGATTCGGTAACTTTGAAGTACGCGAACGCGCGGCCCGCAAAGGACGTAACCCACAGACTGGCGCTGAAATCGAGATCGCTGCAAGCAAAGTTCCTGCATTTAAGCCAGGTAAAGCGCTTAAAGACGCAGTGAAGTAAGCTTTAGCCTCTGTACATAGGATGACTTTTGCGAGACACAATCTTGCAAAAGTCATTCTTTTTTTGAGTCAACAGTTTTGCGAAACACCTGTGCGTATGCTACGATTCATGTGAGAAAAGCGGAGACGATCGAGCAAAACCCGACGGGCATAAGACGGGCCGCCGAAGTGGCGCACTTTGCCACACAGGCGGAACGGCTTATGACCCCGAGGGTCTGGCTCCTGAAGCTAGACAATGAGAAAAGCGGAGGGAGCCGGTTAGACCCGACAGGCATAAGACAGACGAGCAGAGTGGCGTACTTTGCCGCGCAGCTGGGTTGACTTATGACCCCGAGGGTCTGGCTCCTGAAGCTAGAAAATGAGAAAAGCAAAAGCATTCCAGGAAAAACACAAACCACAGTTAAAAACATATCTGCCGGTAGCCATCCTGCTGCCATCCAAATAACGATTCGTCTTCAACAGGAGGAAACAGAATGATAGATGTGAAAGCACAGAAGGTAGACCTTGATAAAATAGAACAAGCTGTCTCGATGATTTTAGAGGCGGTTGGGGAAGACGTAAACCGAGAAGGATTAAAGGATACGCCTAAAAGGGTAGCTAAGATGTATGCGGAAGTATTTTCTGGATTAAAGGAAGATCCGAAAGAATATTTCAAAACCGTTTTTCATGAAGGTCATGAAGAACTGGTGCTCGTCAAAGATATTCCTTTCTACTCGATGTGCGAACATCACCTCGTTCCGTTTTTCGGAAAAGCGCATATCGCCTATATACCTCGCGATGGGGTTGTGACTGGGTTAAGCAAATTGGCCCGTGCGGTAGAGACAGTTGCAAAACGTCCACAGCTTCAGGAACGCATCACTTCGACGATTGCGGATTCATTGATGAAAACATTAAACCCGCATGGCGTTTACGTCATGATTGAAGCCGAGCATATGTGCATGACCATGAGAGGCATCAAGAAGCCGGGCTCGAAGACAGTGACAGCCGTTTCCCGTGGGATACTGGAAACCGATGACATCAAACGTTCGGAAGTCATCACTTATATCAATATGGACTAATACGGAAAAGCAGGTGTGAAAATGGCTCAGACAGAATACATTATTATCCGCGCCCAGGAAGATGGCGTGAATGTCATCGGATTGACGCGCGGCAACGACACAAAATTTCACCATACTGAAAAATTGGATAAAGGCGAAGTGATGATTGCCCAGTTTACGGAGCACACTTCAGCTATGAAAATCCGCGGTAAAGCGGAAATTCATTCTGCCCATGGTATCGTTGAAAGCGAAGCTAAAAAATAAACGATATTGGATGAAGGCAAGGCTTTGCCTGTGATATACTATTGTAGTATGGCTAAATCATGAATGGAGCAAGCAGTATGAAGGGACATCAAATACAATCGAAAATTATTTCCATGGAAATCGAGGTCTTGAATGCTGTACGCCAGCGGACACTCGACCAGTTTACAGATGGTCCATCCGTCAGAGAATCCCGTTTGTTTTTTTTGTTATTGCCTTTTTTTGACGGGAAAACTTGGTCTGCAGATGTCGAGTCCTCTGCAAAAACGGTTTCCATTGTCTATGCCGCTTTGCATGCCCATGATCAAATCAGAGAAGATGCACCTATCATCAAAGAGCAGCAATTGACCGTGCTTGCTGGTGATCTGTACAGCGGAATCTATTATCAGATGCTGGTGAATGCCAAGAATATTGCCATGGTCCAGCACCTGGCGTCCGCCATTATTCAAGTGAGTGAAAAGAAAACTTCGTTCTTTGAAGACGAAATCAGGCCGATAGAAGAAATAGAAGAAGCGATTACTATTATTGAAACTGAACTTTTAATGTCATTTTATACATTCTATGGCTATACCGAATACGCTCCAATCGCTGAACAGGCATTGCTGTATATACGCTACACAGATGAGCTGAAGCGGTTGCAATCCAAAAATTACACCCTTTTCCTTCGTGAACTGAACGCAAATCTTGTTCATGAAATTTATACCGAACATTGGTTGCTGGAAAAGCTGGATAGCCTGCATGGACAGATATTGGCGTCCATCGCTGATTGTTCACTGGATTATGAACTGGCACAATTTTTGCTCCATCAAATAACCCCGCACCAGCATAGAGCTGAGCAGCTGACCCGAGAAGGATGACTGATATGCCTAAAACAAAAGAACAAAGAGTCCACGAAGTATTTGAAAAGATTTCAGAGAACTATGACCAGATGAATTCAGTCATCAGTTTTCAGCAGCATAACAAATGGCGTGAAGATACCATGTATAAAATGCAGGTTCCCAAAGGTGCTGCAGCTATCGATGTTTGCTGTGGAACTGCGGATTGGACCATTGCGCTTGGAAAAGCTGTCGGTGAAACCGGTCAGGTCGTCGGCCTGGACTTTAGCCAGAACATGCTGAATGTCGGACATGAGAAAACCAAAGAGATGCCTCAAATCAAATTGATACAGGGAAATGCCATGTCACTGCCATATCCCGATAATTCATTTGATTTTGCGACAATCGGTTTTGGCCTTCGTAATGTTCCGGATTACCGCCAAGTCCTTTCTGAGATGCACCGTGTACTGAAGCCGGGTGGAATGATTGCCTGTCTGGAAACGTCACAGCCTGAGAACATTCTCTTCAAACCATTTTTCAGAGTGTATTTCCGTTTCATCATGCCAGTCTTCGGCAAGCTTTTCGCTAAAAGCTATAAAGAGTATTCATGGTTGCAGGAATCGGCAAAAACTTTCCCGGGCATGAAACAGCTGGCGAAACTGTTCACGGAAGTCGGATTTGAAAAAGTGAAGTACAAACCGTATACAGGAGGCGCCGCAGCCCTCCACCTAGGAATAAAAAAGTAAATTAGCGGGAGAAGGATTTTAAGTGGAAAAGATGAAGTTGAAATTGCTCTATTCCGACCTTAGACCGGAACTGGAAATGATCGAGAAGGAATTGGAACAGGCAGTGGATTCCAAATCTCTCCTTTTAAATGATGCGTCTCTTCATTTATTGCAGGCCGGAGGGAAAAGAATCCGACCTGTTTTTGTTTTGCTTGCAGGAAAATTCGGCGATTATGATATTGATGTCATGAAACGCGTAGCCGTGCCGCTCGAACTGATCCACATGGCTTCATTGGTCCATGATGACGTCATCGACGACTCGGAGATCCGGAGAGGCCAACCGACTGTCAAGGCGCAGTGGAACAACAGTGTAGCGATGTATACCGGAGATTTTATTTTGGCCCGTGCATTGGAACGGATAACTGAAATTGAATCTCCGCGTGTCCATGAGATTCTTTCGAAGACTTTGATTGAGGTTTGCCGTGGTGAAATTATTCAGATCAAAGACAAATACAAATTGGATCAAAATTTGCGGGATTATTTCCGCCGCATCAAACGGAAGACGGCTTTGTTGATTTCTTCGAGCTGTGAGTTGGGCGCGCTTGTTTCGGGAACTGATGAAAAAACTGCAGCGCATCTTCGCCGTTTCGGCTATTTTATCGGGATGTCCTTTCAGATTATCGATGATATTCTCGATTTCACCTCAACTGATGAAGAATTGGGAAAACCGGCGGGCAGCGATTTTATCCAAGGAAATATCACTTTGCCTATTTTGTGTGCGCGAAAGGATCCCGAAATCTATGCCATGTTGAAAGAAAATTTGAATAAGGAATTATCCACTGAAGAACGGTTGCGGATTGTCGAGACAATCCGTAAGAGTTCTGCTATCGAGGAAGCAAAAGCGATGAGCGAACGGTATTTGGAAAAAGCTTTGCGTGAACTTACATTCCTGCCGAAAGGGCGAGCGGTGAAAACAATGCGAAAAATTGCATTCTTTATCGGAAAACGGAATTTTTAAGTTGCCGGTTGACAAATGACTCGACAATGATAGTATTTTTTAAGGTGGGCAATAAGCCTGAGCTTTTAATAGAGGAGTGTTTACAATGGAAAAAACATTTTTAATGGTTAAACCAGACGGCGTTCAACGTAACGTAATCGGAGAAATCGTCGCACGTTTCGAGAAAAAAGGATATCATTTAGCAGGTGCTAAATTGATGCAGATCCCTACTGAATTGGCAGAAGAACATTACGGCGAGCACAAAGAACGTCCATTCTTCGGCGAATTGGTTGAATTCATCACTTCAGGTCCTGTATTCGCAATGGTTTGGGAAGGCGAAAACGTTATTTTGACTGCACGTCAAATGATGGGCGCTACAAACCCTAAAGATGCAGCTCCAGGAACGATCCGCGGCGACTTCGCAGTTACTGTCGGCAAAAACATGATCCACGGTTCGGATTCTGCTGAAAGCGCAGAACGCGAAATCGGCTTGTTCTTCAAAGAAGAAGAATTGGTTTCATACGAAAAAACAATGAACAGCTGGGTTAACTAATCCACTCTGATGAAAAGCAGCTCAGCTGCTTTTTTTTTTATATTTGCTGTTAGAGCCGTCCGGTTTTCGGGCGGCTCTATTTCATTTTGGAAATGAACAATTATTGAAGGTAAAAATTCTCAATTGATTGAAGTTTCACTTTATCTGATTTTCATATAGAATTGAAGAAATGCCTTATGGTATAGTGATACATAAATACTTTAGCACGTTGAAGGGAGAAAGCGTAAATGCGTTATTTAACAGCAGGAGAATCACACGGTCCGCAATTGACTGCCATCATAGAGGGATTGCCGGCGCAATTGCCTTTGACGGCAGAAATGATCAATAAAGAGTTGAAAAGACGCCAAGGCGGACATGGACGCGGAAGACGGATGCAAATCGAGAAAGATACGGTTGAAATTGTTTCCGGCGTTCGGCATGGCAAAACATTGGGCTCTCCTGTAGCTTTAGTCGTTGCGAATGACGATTGGAAACATTGGACTTCCATTATGGGCATTGAACCTATCGAAGAAACAGAAGAAGTGAAACGCCAAATATCGCGCCCACGTCCCGGACATGCGGATTTGAACGGTGGCATGAAGTATGGGCACCGGGATCTGAGAAACGTCCTGGAGCGGTCGTCAGCGCGTGAAACGACGGTCCGTGTAGCAGTTGGGGCAGTAGCCAAGCAGTTGCTTGCAGAACTGGGCATCAATATCGTCTCTCATGTAACCGAAATCGGCGGCATTAAGGTGAACCCGGAAAGTTACCTTGGGAAGTCGGCTGATGAAATCCGTGATATCGTTGAAAATGATGCAGTATATTGTGCAGATCCTTCCGTTACCAAACAAATGACGGATTTAATTGACCAAACCAAGAAGAATGGCGATTCCATCGGAGGAACAGTGGAAGTGATCGTAGAAGGCATGCCGGCAGGGATCGGAAGCTATGTCCATTATGACCGGAAGCTGGATGCCAAACTGGCAGCAGCGATTATGAGCATCAATGCCTTTAAAGGCGTGGAATTTGGTTTAGGATTTGAAATGGCCAGAAAACCCGGTAGTGAAGTGCATGATGAAATCCTATGGGATGAAGAACATGGCTATACGCGCAAAACCAATAATCTGGGCGGATTCGAAGGCGGCATGACAACTGGAATGCCGATTATTGTCAGAGGGGTCATGAAACCGATCCCGACATTATATAAGCCGTTAAACAGTGTGGACATCGAAACAAAAGAACCATTCCAGGCAAGCATTGAGCGATCTGACAGCTGCGCGGTTCCGGCAGCATCCATTGTTGCCGAGCATGTAGTGGCCTGGGAAGTTGCAAACGCATTGCTGGATCAATTTGATGCGGATCAAATGCCGCGTTTGGTCGACAACCTGAAAAATTATATGAATTACACGAAGGAGTTTTAAGCATGAAGCAATTGCGGGTCGAAGCTGATCAACCATATACAGTCCACATCGGTTCTGGGGTGTTCGATTTGTTTGCTGATGCATATCGTCCTTTGCTCGATGCGGCAGACCGTATTGTCGTCATAGCGGATGAACGGGTTGCAGAGCTTCACTTGCAGTATTTAATGGGTTTTCTGGCAGACTGGGATATCCGTGTCATGACGATCCCTGCTGGAGAAAACGCGAAATCTGTGGAGACCTTCATGGCCTGCCATAGCTTTCTGTTATCCGAAAACTGTTCAAGAAATTCATTGCTGTTGGCATTTGGAGGAGGAGCGACAGGAGATGTGGCTGGATTTGTCGCTTCAACGTTTATGCGCGGCATTCCGTTCATTCAGCTTCCGACGACGATTTTAGCCCATGACAGTGCGGTTGGGGGAAAAACAGCCATCAATCACGAGTTGGGTAAGAACATGATCGGCACGTTTTATCAGCCGAAAGCGGTTTTGTATGACAGCAAGCTGCTCACTACATTGCCACCGGGAGAAATTCGTTCTGGAATGGCTGAAGTGATCAAGCATGCTTTCATATCCAATGAAGAGTGGCTGGCAGAACTCTTGGCCATCCGTGATTTCGCGGATATTTCCCAAGAGGATCTGAATCGGCATTTGGAAAAAGGCATTGCAGTAAAAGCTGCCATCGTCGAAGAAGATGAATTTGAAGGCGGCGTCCGCAAATACTTGAATTTCGGCCATACTTTGGCCCACGCTTTAGAGGGGCATCTTGGTTACGGCAAAATTACGCATGGAGAAGCGGTGGTGTTGGGCATGGCCTACGCATTGTTGCTTTCAGGACACGAAAAATTGAATGAATTTATCCGATGGTCCAATGCAAATGGCTATCCGCTTCATTTATTGCGGGAAATTCAATTTGAAGCCTTATTGCCGTATATGAAAAAAGATAAGAAGTCCTCGAAAGGCGCGTTGAATTTTGTGCTGCTGGAGCAGACGGGCAAGCCTTTTGTAGAAAAAGTGGAAGAACAGCACGCCAGTAAAGCATATGGAAAATTAGTTTTACAGATAGGAGAAGTGATTTGATGATACGTGGAGTAAGAGGTGCAATCACGGTTTCTGCAGATCAGCCGGAAGAAGTCCTGAAAGAAACAAGACGGCTGGTTTTGGAGATGGCCAAAGAAAACAAAATCGAACCGGATCAGGTTGCTTCTGTCATCATTTCGACAACGACTGATATTTCTTCGGCTTTTCCTGCAAAGGCTGTCCGAACAATTGACGAGTGGAATTATGTACCGGTCATGTGCACGCATGAAATGGACGTTCCCGGCAGCATGCCTTTGTGTATACGAGTCATGATGCATGTCAATACAGAGCTTAGCCAACAGGAAATCCAGCATATTTATTTAAATGAAGCGACGAAACTACGCCCGGATCTGACGGCTAAAAGCCAGGTGAGTTCGACGTGACAACTCATATTTTAATCATTGGATTGGGCTTGATTGGCGGATCGCTGGCAAAAGCGCTTCAGCGCAATAGCGATGTTCATGTCGCGGGCTACGATGCTGATGCATTAACTGCAAGAAAAGCTTTTAAGATGGGCATAATACATAGTTCGCCTCCATCGCTTGAACAAGCAGCTTCTGAAGCGGATATCATCATTTTTGCTACGCCTGTTGGTGCCACAATTAAACTGATGGAACAAAGCAGATACTGGAATTTAAAAGATAATGTCATTTTAACGGATACAGGCAGCACAAAAATACAAATAATGGAAGCTTCGAAAAGTCTGGATCATATTTTTATTGGCGGTCATCCGATGGCTGGTTCCCATAAAAGCGGTGTAGAGGCTGCAAAAGACGTCTTATTTGAAAATGCTTTCTATATTTTAACGCCTGGTGATAAAACGGATGAAAAGAGTCTCCAGTTCCTAAAGAAATTATTGGCGGTGACAAAAGCGAAAATCGAAGTGCTGCCAGCTGAAGAACACGATCATATGACAGCGATCGTCAGTCATTTTCCGCACTTGATCGCTGCTTCGCTGGTCCATCAATTGGATCAGGAGGAGAAATTCCCTTTTGCCCGGCAGTTGGCAGCAGGCGGTTTCCGGGATACGACACGTATTGCTTCATCGAATCCGGAAATGTGGCGTGACATCACCACCCAGAACAATGCGATGATCGTCCAGCAATTAAGCAATTGGATGGAGCAGATGGATCAATTGAAAGATATGCTCGTGAAAAACGACCCTGAACCGATTGAGCGATTCTTTTCGCATGCCAAAACAGTACGCGACAAACTGCCGATAGCCGGACATGGAGCGATGTTCTCCGTATTTGATCTTTATATTGACATCCCCGATGTTCCCGGCAGTATATCGGAATTGACGGGCTATCTGGCAGAAGAACAGATCAGCATCGTCAATCTTCGGATTCTGGAAACGCGTGAGGATGTGTTCGGTATTCTCGTCATCAGTTTCCAAACTGCTGAAGACCGTGCCCGTGCACAGAAATGCATTTCGGCACGGACAGTCTATGATTCGTATATTTCCTGAAAGGACGGATAAGCCCATGGCAATATCGTTAACGTATAAAAAACCTTCCCTGACCGGCAGCATCAAAGTGCCAGGGGACAAATCCATCTCCCACCGTGCCATCATGTTCGGTTCGATGGCCACCGGGAAAACTACAGTTGAAGGCTTCCTGATGGGAGACGATTGTTTAAGCACCATCTCCTGCTTCAAAAAATTAGGCGTCGAAATTGATATTGCAGATGACCTGGTTACCATCCAAAGCGACGGGGAAGATTCCTGGAAAGAGCCTTCCGAGGTTCTGGACACAGGAAATTCAGGTACCACCACACGCCTGATGCTTGGTTTATTGGCGGGAACATCCTTCCATTCGATTCTGGCAGGCGATGAATCGATCGCCAAACGTCCAATGAAGCGAATCATCAATCCGCTACGTTTAATGGGAGCCGACATCCGTGGACGGATGGATGGCCAATACACGCCTTTAGCAGTTCAAGGAACCCAGTTGAAGGCAATTGACTATACCTTGCCAGTTGCCAGTGCTCAAGTGAAATCCGCGATTCTCTTGGCAGCACTGAAAGCGGTTGGCAAGACAGTCATCCACGAACCGATTGCGTCACGCGACCATACGGAAATCATGCTGGAACATTTTGGGGCTACAATTACGCGTGAAGATCACCAGATCAAGCTCGAAGGCGGCCAGAAGCTGACAGCAGCCCATGTAAAGGTGCCAGGTGACATATCATCAGCTGCGTTCATGATCGGAGCGGCTTTGATTACAGAAGACAGTAAAGTGACTTTGGAGAATGTCGGCATCAATCCGACTCGGACAGGCATTTTGGATGTGATTGAACAAATGGGCGCTTCTTTTGATTTGAAGGAAAACGATGCACAGGGAGAACGTTCGGCGGATCTGACCGTTTATTCCAGCAACTTGAAAGGGATTGAAATCGGCGGTGACTTGATTCCGCGGCTGATTGATGAAATTCCTTTGATCGCCCTTATTGCGACGCAGGCAGAAGGAACGACCGTGATTAAAGACGCTGAAGAGCTGCGGGTCAAGGAAACCGACCGAATTGCAGCCGTCGTCAAGGAATTGACGAAAATGGGCGCGGACATCGAAGCGACGGAAGATGGCATGATCATCCATGGACCAACAGCCTTGACCGGTGCTGAAATGACCTCTTACGGCGATCACCGCCTGGGCATGATGGCGGCAATCGGCGCTTTGGCGGCTTCTGGTGAAGTTGTGATTGATGATGCGGAATGTATCTCAATTTCCTATCCGAACTTCTTTGAACAATTGAATTTACTGACAAATTGACTCTCCTCTTGGAGAGTTTTTTATTATGATAAAGCGGTTCTTTCGTGTAGGATGAGAGTAAGAACGTGAAGGAATAGGTGATAATATGGCTAATATTGAAGAGATACAAAAAGCGGTGGAACAAGGGGATCCCGATCTCCTGAACACCTTACTGGATAAGTATTTGCTGCAGGGAGATCCTGATGAGCAATACGGTCTATCTGAATGGCTTGCAGAAATCGGCTTTGTGGAAGAAGCCATTAAGGTGCTGGAGCATCTGCAGTACATTTTTCCTGAAGAAGCACAGTTGATCATTGACCGGGCCAACCTGTTGATTGATGCCGATCGTGAAGACGATGCATTGAATGCCCTCATGGAAGTTCCGAAAGATGACGAGCTGTATGCTCAGGCACTCGTTACGCTGGCAGATCTGTTTCAGTTGCAGGGATTGCTTGAAGCAGCTGAGAATCGCTTGAACGAAGCGATAGAACTGATGCCGGATGAGCCGCTGCTGCAGCAGGCAAAAGCGGAATTGCTGCTGGATTCCGGACGCTATCTCGAATCGGCGAAAATTTATCAGGAATTGGAAGCGCAAAATATCGCAATTGAAGGCGTAAACTTTTCGGAGCGGCTGGCTGAAGTATACAGTGCAGGAGCTGCCTACGAAGAAGCCTTGCCGCATTATGAAAAAGCGTTGGAGGATCAGACGACGCCGGATGTTCTGTTCGGTGCAGCATTTGCCGCCTTCCAGACACGCCAATATGAAATGGCCGTCCGCCGTCTTGACGAATTGATCGACATCGATCCGGATTACTTTTCAGCTTATTTATTGAAGGCGCAAAGCCTGAATATGACAGAAGATTACCCGGCAGCCTATCAGGCCATAAGTGAAGGCATAGCCAGGGACGAATTCGACAAGGAATTGTATCTATTCGCTGGCAAGCTGGCCATGAAACTAGGCAAGGCAGAGGAAGGTGTTGGACATCTGCGCCAGGCAATTGCGTTGGATCCGGAGTATATGGAGGCCATCTACACGCTGGTGTCGTATTTCCATGCTGAAGAGTCGGATGAAGATGTGCTCGAGCTTGCAGAGATGGTGATCGAAAGCGGCGACGATTGGGCGGGACTTTATCCCATGATCGCTGAAGCCTATGAACGTGCAGAAAATTACGGGCAGGCAATTGTTTATTACGATAAGGCTTATCCATCCTTTAAAGAGGATGCAGGCTTTCTGAAAAAGTATGCCTTATTCCTGATAGAAGAAGGAAAAAGAGAGGCCGCTCTCGAAATTATTAAAGAGCTGCAGGTATTGGAACCCGATAATCCAGAATGGTTCGACTGGCAGCAGTCGTTTGAATGAAAGGAGGAAATTTCATGACCGCTTCAGTATCGATTGGTGAAAAAAAGCAATTCGTCCGTTGGTTTCTGCAATCTTACAAGATGAAAAGACGTGAATGCATTTGGATTCTTAATTATATGTTGAGCAACGAAGAGCTGCTTGAAAAAACCCATTTTGTTGAAGAAGCGCATTATTGTCCACGTGCAATGGTCATGTCCTCTACTGAATCGAAAGAAATTCCGTTTCGCTTCTATAAAGGGAATCTGATGACAGCGGATGCGGAAAAGTCGTTTCATGATCTGCGGTTGAATCCTGATGATGATTTGTACGTTCAATTGAATTTCCCGAATATACCTCCACCAGCGCTGTATTTATCCGTGCTGGAAGAAAATCCGTATGTACCTAAAAACGCTTCGATCAATGAACAGGATCGCCTGATAGCGGAGAAGATTCTCGAAGAGAGTATGTCGATTTTTCAGGAAGAAACCATTCACAAACAAATTGATGAGGCACTGGATGCCAATGATCGTGACCGTTTCTTCGAACTGTCAGCGATGTTGCAGGCATTCAAAACCTTGAAAAAAGATGGAGAGTGAAAAAGTGTTATGCATTTTATCGGAAAAGAAATGGATCAATATTTAAGCCAACAAGACTATGTGGATACGGCTGTAGTGCCGCTCTTGCAATTGGATTTAAGTGCTGCAGGCATGAAGTCCAGTGCAGGCGCTTCTGAATACCTGCAAACCTTAACGGCATTATTGGAAAAGCAATTTAAAGGGCGGATCCTTTTGTTTCCGCCCGTTTCTTATGCCAAAATAGCGAATCGGCAGCGAATTGCGGATGAGCTATCGGAAGAAATGCAGCATACCAAGTTCAAACACGTCTTTTATCTGACCACGGATTCGGATTGGCGGACGATCGACAGCCTGAAAAATGTTTTGTGGCTGCCTGCGATTCCGATTGAAGATATGGACCAATCCTTCAAGAAATCGGTCATGGAAGACCAGTTGAGACAGGTATTGCCGCTATTTACGAAAGAATGGTCACATCATTCATGAAATGTTCACAAACTGTGTGAATACGCTGAATGCGATATTGACCTAAAGATTTGATTGATATATCATTAGGTTGTCCTAGTAATTATATTTGAATGAGTATGTCCATTGGACTGACCTTGAATGTTAGAGGGGGGAAAAGGATGAGTAATAATCGTGTATCACGACGTCAATTTTTAGGCTACACTTTAACTGGTGTAGGCGGTTTTATGGCAGCAGGAATGTTGATGCCAATGGTTCGTTTCGCGGTAGACCCGATACTTCAGCAACATGAAGGCGGAGATTTCGTTTTAACTGATCAAGCTGCAGCTGATATTACTGAAGAGCCAGTACGTGTCGACTTTGCTTTCGAACAAACGGATGCATGGTACGTATCTGAAGTAACGAATTCAGCTTGGGTGTATAAAGAAGGCGATAAGTTAATCGCGCTTTCACCTGTCTGCAAACATTTAGGATGTACAGTGAACTGGGCGGGAGATCCAGAAAACCCGACACAATTCTTCTGTCCATGCCACGCAGGCCGTTATGAGAAAAACGGACAGAACATCGCAGGAACACCACCGCTTGGGCCACTGGATGAGTACGAAGTACAAGAACAGGATGGCTTTGTAGCGATCGGTGCAGTAAGACAAAACACACTAGTTTAATAGTTAGGGGGTACGACACCAGTGCTAAACAAGTTATATGATTGGGTTGATGAGCGATTAGACATCACGCCTATCTGGCGTGATATTGCTGACCATGAAGTACCTGAGCACGTAAACCCCGCACACCACTTTTCAGCATTTGTATATTGTTTTGGAGGACTAACATTTTTCATTACAGTAATTCAAATCTTATCCGGTATGTTCTTAACCATGTATTATGTACCAGATATTGAAAATGCTTGGCAGTCGGTTTACTATCTTCAGAACGAAGTCGCTTTTGGAGAAATTGTGCGTGGGATGCACCACTGGGGAGCTTCTCTTGTAGTAGTTATGATATTCCTTCATACACTGCGGGTATTCTTTACAGGTTCTTATAAGAAACCTCGTGAGTTGAACTGGGTCGTGGGCGTTATGCTATTTGGCGTAATCCTTGGATTGAGTTTCACAGGTTACTTGCTTCCATGGGATATGAAAGCTCTATTTGCAACAAAAGTTGGGATTGAAATTGCAGCATCTGTACCGGTTATCGGACAATCAATCAAGATTCTATTGGCTGGGGATTCAACAATCCTTGGTGCACAGACTTTGACACGATTCTTCGCTATCCACGTCTTCTTCTTGCCTGCGGCTTTGCTTGGGTTGCTAGCTGCTCACTTTATCATGATCAGAAGACAGGGTATTTCAGGACCGCTATAATTCATTCTGCAACAAGGATTTATTAAGGAGGGAACACTATGCATCGCGGAAAAGGGATGAAATTTGTAGGGGATTCGCGTGTTCCGAGTATGGAATTCCGTAAGCCGAATGTTCCTAAAGATTACTCCGAATACCCTGGTAAAACAGAAGCTTTCTGGCCGAACTTCCTTTTGAAAGAATGGATGATCGGTGCAGTCTTCTTGATCGGTTATTTGCTTTTGACCGTCGCTCATCCGTCGCCTCTTGAAGGTCAGGCAGATCCGACCGATACAGCTTATATTCCTTTGCCAGACTGGTATTTCTTGTTCTTATATCAATTACTGAAATACGAATTCGCTTCCGGACCATTCAACGTGGTTGGTGCCATCATCGTTCCAGGACTTGCTTTTGGAGCTTTAATGCTGGCTCCATTCTTGGATCGCGGACCGGAAAGACGTCCTTCTAAACGTCCATTGCCAACAGGCTTCATGCTTCTTGGTATCGCTTCTATCATCTTCCTTACATGGGAGTCAGTAGCCAACCATGACTGGGAAGCTGCTGAAGCGCAAGGGCAGATTACAGAGGAAGTTGAAATTGATACAGCTGACCCAGGATATGAAATATATTCTGGAGCAGCGTGCATCAGTTGCCATGGCGACAATCTGGAAGGGGCTGTTGGGCCAACACTTGTTGGAACTGGCTTGTCTCCTGAAGAAATCGCTGACATCGCTGTCAATGGTATTGAAGAAGGCGGAGCACAAACGATGCCACCTTCATGGGACGGAACAGATGAAGATCTGCAAGTCCTGGCTGAATTTATTTCAGGCCTTGAAGCTGAATAATAAAAAAGAAAAAAAGAGCCGGGAAACCGGCTCTTTTTTTCTACCCTGAAAGGAAGAAATTGATGCTATCCTTTGCAATTAAGATATCTGCCTGGCTGATGTACCGACCGTTTTTGATCCTGCTTTTCTTCATTAATTTAGGTGGTACGATATACGGATACATATGGTATGGCTGGCAACTGAAAATCACTGAGCCAATTTTTCTGATTTTTGTACCTGACAGTCCGACAGCGAGCCTGTTCTTTACGATAGTGCTGGGGCTGTGGATAGTTGGCAAGCGGAGCAGACTGTTTGAAGCGTTGGCCTTTGTCACATTGATCAAGTATGGCTTATGGGCAGTTGTCATGAACTTGCTGACATTGTGGGAAACGGGTTCAATCGGCTGGATCGGCTGGATGCTGGTCGCTTCCCATTTTGCAATGGCCCTCCAAGCGGTCCTGTATATCGAACATTATCGCTTTGGCTGGTTCGCTGTTGCGTTGACCGCCATTTGGACCTTGCATAATGATGTCATCGATTATGTCTTTGGCCAAATGCCTATTTACAGTACCTTGAGTGAGTACAGCAGCCAAATCGGCTACTTCACTTTCTGGTTATCAATAGCTTGTGTCGGCTTTGCCTTTTATGTGGCTTATTTGAATAAATCACAATCCGTTTCAGTTGACCAATATTGACTATCCCAAGTAAAATAGGGGTATCAAGCAGAAAGAAAGAGGTGTCGGTTACACATGGGTGGATATATCCTATATTTTATCCTTTTACTGATCATCCCGATTTGGGCTCAATTTAAATTAAAAAGAACATATGGTAAATACTCGAAAATCCGTTCTACTTCTGGCCATACTGGAGCACAGGTGGCACGTACGATTCTGGATGCCAATAATCTTCAGGATATTAAAGTTGTGGAAAGCCGCGGTATGCTAAGTGACCATTATAATCCATTGACGAAAACTGTTGCTCTCAGCAGCCATAATTATCATGAAGCTTCCGTCGCTGGAACTGCAGTTGCGGCTCACGAAGTCGGACATGCCATCCAGGATGCAGAAGACTATTCGTTCTTGCGCCTACGTCATCGTATGGTGCCGATCGTTAACATCTCATCGAATATGTCATGGGTCTTCATCATGATCGGTTTCTTCTCCGCTTGGAGCGGAGCGCTATTGATCGGGATCATCCTATTGGCAGCAGGTGTGGTTTTCCAATTAGTGACCTTGCCGGTAGAATTCAACGCCTCCAACCGGGCGATGGACCAGTTATTGTCGCATAATATCATCCGCAATGACGAAGAACGCCATGCGAAAAAAGTGTTGAGCGCCGCTGCGATGACCTATGTTGCAGCTACTGCAGTTGCAGTTCTTGAACTTGCCCGATTGATTTTAATCTATACAAGTATGAACCGCTCATAAAAAAAACGGCCCATAAAAATGGGCCGTTTTTTCTATGTCCATCAGCCGATCGGCTGCTTTTCTTCATCGAGGGTAAAGCCTTCGCCCATCACGTCATGAACTTCCATCAAGGATACAAAAGCGTGGGGATCGACGGAGTTGATGATGTTCTTCAGCCGCACAATTTCATTTCTGGCCACGACGCAGTACAGGACTTCACGTTCTTCTTTGGTGAAATGGCCATAGCCGCGCAGAATTGTGATGCCCCGGTCCATTTCTACTGAAATCCGGGTGGCGATCTCTTCCTGTGAGTTTGAGATGATCAATGCACCACGTCCAGAGTAGGCACCCTCCTGTACAAAGTCAATGACGCGGGCACCGACAAAAACCGCAACCAATGTGTACATCATGGAGCGATGGTCAAGGAATGTCAGCCACGACAGCATAATAACGCCGGCATCAAATAGGAACATTGTTTTTCCCATGCTCCAGCCGATATATTTCTGCGTCAGGCGTGCGATAATATCAACACCGCCTGTTGTTCCGCCAAAACGGAAAATAATTCCGAGCCCCACTCCCACAAACACACCTGCAAACAGTGCCGCCAGGAATAAATCATCCTGCAAGTTGATTTGGATTTCGTAGATCAGGAAAATTTTCAGAAACACCGAAACGGCTACTGTTCCGATAATGGTATACAGAAAAACTTTTCTGCCGAGAAGCTTCCAGCCGATAAAAAACAGAGGAATATTCAAAAGCAGGTTCATCAATGCCGGGTCCCAATTGAATATGAAATATAAAATCAATGTAATTCCGGCAAAACCGCCTTCCCCCAATTCGTTTTGGATATTAAAGTGGACAAACCCAAAACTGTAGATGGCGGCGCCGAGAAGGATGAAAAAGATGTTTTTTATTTTTAATTCGTTCAATTTAAATAAACCCCTTTCGTGCAAATCAACTTCTGTATTATCGTATAAATAATGTATTTTGACAACATCATCAGTTTTCTTTACGATTGACTGAGGAGTGTGATGAAATGAACGGAGACAAAACCATGAAACAGCTGCAGCAGGACGTTGACAAGTACATTGGACAATATAAAGAAGGCTATTTTCAACCGATGGAAATGATGGCTCGGATGACAGAGGAGTTAGGTGAACTTTCCAGAGAAGTCATGCATGAATACGGACCGAAAAAGAAAAAGAGTACAGAAGAGGTAAATAGCATCGAAGAGGAAATGGGAGATGTTCTGTTCGTCTTGATTTGTATGGCAAACTCGATGGACATCGACCTGGCACAAGCACATGACCGGGTAATGGAGAAATTCGCCAGCCGAGACAAAAACCGTTGGACTAGAAAGGATGAAGACAAATGACGATTCGCGTGGCAATTGCAGGAGCAAGAGGGAAAATGGGCAAAGAAGCCGTACATACAGTAATGGACAATCCGGAAATGGAGCTGGTATCTGTTCTGGATTATAAAGATGTCGGAAAGACATTGGCAGACACGAATTTATTTCCTTCTTCTTATACCGTTCCGGTCTTTACAGACCTTAAAGAGCTTTACTCAGAAACCGAACCGGATGTGCTGGTCGATTTGACCACTCCTGAATTTGTATACGAGCATACGAAACAGGCTCTGGAATTGAACATCCGTCCGGTTGTTGGAACGACGGGCTTTTCAGATGAGCAGCTTGAGGAATTGACGGCATTATCAAGAGACTCGAAAATCGGCTGCATCATCGCCCCGAACTTTGCGGTTGGCGCGGTTTTGATGATGAAGTTTGCAGAGCAGGCAGCCAAGTACTTGCCGGATATCGAGATTATTGAAATGCATCATGACCAAAAACTGGATGCCCCTTCCGGAACGGCGATGAAGACGGCCCACTTGATTTCGAAGGAACGTCCAATTCATGAGCAAGGGCATGTCCGCGAAAAAGAGACGATTGCCGGCGCACGGGGTGCCAAATATGATGGTATGCGGATCCATAGTGTCCGATTGCCTGGATTAGTCGCCCATCAACAGGTTCTACTCGGAGGGGATGGACAGCTGTTGACGCTTCGCCACGATTCGTTTAATCGAGGATCGTTTATGTCAGGCGTCGTGTTATCCATTAAAACGGTTATGGAAAAAGAAGAACTGATTTATGGCTTGGAACACATAATCGTTTAAGGGGGAAAAAATATGAAAATCGCTTTAATAGCCCATGATCGCAAAAAAGACGACTTAATCCAATTTGTTACCGCGTATCAGCCGATACTCGCTCAGCATACGCTTTACGCTACCGGTACAACTGGACAACGGGTAATTGACGGAACCGGTCTGCCCGTCATCCGTTTCCAATCCGGCCCTCTTGGAGGAGATCAGCAGATAGGGGCGATGATTGCCCAGAATGAAATGGATATGGTCATCTTCTTCCGAGATCCTTTGACTGCCCAACCGCATGAGCCGGACGTGACTGCATTGATCCGTCTATGTGATGTCTACGGTATTCCGTTGGCAACCAATATGGGGACCGCTGAAGTGCTTCTGAAGGGGTTGGAGGAAGGGTTTGTCGACTGGCGCCTGCTAGGAGAACGAAGAGGATAGGAGAGAATATTGTGCGAAAAATGAAAATCGGCATCACCTGCTACCCGACAGTTGGGGGATCGGGTGTCATTGCCACGGAATTGGGAAAAATGCTGGCGGAAAAAGGGCATGAAGTGCATTTCATCACCTCCAGCACCCCTTTCCGCCTGAATAAAACATATGCAAATATCTATAGCCATCAAGTGGAAGTGAATACCTATTCGGTCTTCCAATATGCGCCGTATGATATCGCATTGGCGACAAAAATTGCAGAAGTGATCAAGAATGAGGAGCTGGACTTGATGCATGTCCATTATGCGATTCCCCATGCGGTTTGTGCCATTCTCGGACGGGATATGGCTGGCTCCAATATCGGGATTGTGACGACTCTGCACGGGACGGACATCACTGTATTGGGTTCTGATTCTTCATTGAAAGAATCGATCCGTTACGGCATCGAAAAGTCGGATATTGTCACGGCCGTTTCAGATTCATTGAGGGATCAGACCTATGATCTGATCAACCCCGATAAAACAATCGAAACTGTCTATAATTTCGTTGATGAAAGGGAATACTTTCCTCAGGATTCCTCGAAACTAAAAAGTGAATTGGGCATTGATGCAGATGAAAAAGTGATGATCCATGTTTCGAACTTCCGCAATGTCAAGCGCGTACAAGATGTTGTCGAGACCTTTTCACAGGTTCGCCGTCAGTTGGCCTGCAAACTCCTGTTAGTAGGAGATGGACCTGAAATGGGTAGGATCATCCAGCAGGTGCGTGAACTCGGACTGGATGATGATGTATTGTTTCTTGGGAAACGGGAAGGCCTCGCCGAATTCTATAATATCAGCGACATCAAACTCCTGCTTTCTGAAAAAGAAGCATTCGGTCTGGTTCTGCTGGAAGCTATGGCGTGCGGTGTGCCGGTGATTGGCTCCAATATCGGCGGCATGCCCGAGATTATCGAGCCAGGCATAAACGGCTACCTTGTCGAATTGGGAGATACGCAGAAAGCAGCTGATTATGCAGTCCGGATGTTGAGTGATGAATCGCAACTGGAGAAACTACGGCAAGGTGCTCTTAAAACGGTATCCGAGCGTTTCCATTCCTCCAAAATTCTGGAGCAATACGAAGCTTTATATGAACAATTGCTGCCAAAGGATGAAGAACAATGAAGACGGCGATCAAAGTCATTGGCGTTTTACAAAAAGCCGGATTCGACGCCTATATGGTCGGTGGGGCCGTCCGGGATTTTCTGCTCGGAAAAACGCCCCACGATATTGATGTTGCTTCCTCGGCTTCACCACAAGAGGTGAAATCGCTCTTCAAACGGACAGTCGATACGGGAATCGAGCACGGCACTGTGCTGGTGCTGATCGAGGGAGAAGGCATCGAAGTGACGACATTCCGGACCGAAGGCGATTATTCCGATAACCGCAGACCGGATTCAGTTGAATTTGTCCAATCCCTTGATGAAGATTTGAAACGCCGTGATTTCACCATCAATGCAATGGCGATGACGGAAAACCTCGACGTCATTGATCCATTTGGTGGAAGAGATGATCTCGACAACCGGCTTATCCGGGCAGTAGGCGATCCGGATGCACGTTTTCAGGAAGATGCCCTGCGTATGCTGAGAGCGGTGCGTTTTTCAGGACAACTGGATTTTGTTATCGACAAGGAGACGTTGGATTCCATCCAGCGCCATGCTGAATTGATCAAAGAGATTGCCGTCGAGCGTCTGAAATCGGAAATCGATAAAATTCTCGTCAATTCGTTCACCGAAAAAAGTATGGCTTATCTTTCGGATACACGGCTGACGGATTACCTGCCCGCCGGCAATCTGTTCAAAGTGGATTGGAGCCTTTACCAAACCAATGGCAAAGCGGTTTTTGGCTGGATTTATCTCTTGCATAAAAGCAATCATTCATTTACAGAAATACGGGATTATCGCTTCTCGAATGATGACAAACGGCTCATTCAAAAAAGCCTGGAAGTGGCCCGTTTGGAATTTTGGGATCAATGGACATTTTATCAGTATTCAACCGAGCAATTGGAGATGGCTGCGCGGATAACCGGAAAAAGGCTAGATCCTACAGAAGCTAAAGAGCAATTGCCCATCCAAACAAAATCCGATCTCGCAGCGAGCGGCAGGGAGCTGATGGAGTGGAGCGGAAGCAAATCAGGCCCCTGGCTGAAGGAATGGATTGAAAAACTGGAAAAGCTCGTTGTTTATGGAGAATTAAAGAATGACAAAGAACTCATAAAGGACTGGTTTGTAAATGAATATAACCGTCACGCATAAATTAGCGAAGCGATTGATCGAGTCGAACGGTGAAGCCGTGTCGGGGCAGCAACTGGCAGACGAGTTCGGCATTTCCAGAACAGCAATCTGGAAACACATCAAAGACCTTGAAGAAAAGGGCTATATGATTGAATCGGTTAAGAAAAAGGGCTACCGCATCCTTTCTATGCCGGATACACTGGAACCGCTTGCCATTCACCCGGGATTGAAGACCAAACAGATCGGCCAAAAAATTGAATACATCGAAAGCTGTCCGTCCACTCAAATCATCGCCCATCAGCTGGCGCAAGAAGGCGCGCCAGACGGCACGGTGGTACTTACGGAAGCCCAAACAGCCGGTCGGGGAAGGTTGGCCCGCAAATGGGATTCAGCAGCAGGGAAAGGTGTCTGGATGAGCATTATCCTGCGTCCGGATGTAGTACCCCAAAAAGCCCCTCAATTTACACTTGTCACTGCAGTTGCAGTAGTCAGAGCCATCGAAGAAGTGACCAAGCTGCAGCCGAAAATCAAATGGCCGAATGACATTTTGATGAACGGTAAAAAATGCACAGGTATCCTGACTGAACTTCAATCGGATGTGGATGGCATTCAGGCATTGATCATCGGCATCGGATTGAACATCAATCAGGAAAAAGAGGATTTTGACCCAGAAGTGCAGGATATCGCCACTTCTCTGAAGATGGAAAACGGAGAGTTCGTCAGCCGCCAAAAATTGGTCCAGTCCCTATTATATTATCTGGAAATCTATACGCAGATGTATATTGAAGAAGGCTTCGGGATGCTGAAAGTCATGTGGGAAAGCTACTCGACCACCATCGGCCACCCGGTTCGCGCGCGGATGACCAACCAGACGCTCGAAGGCATCGCAGAAGGCATCACCGATGACGGTGTCCTCCAGTTGCGGACAGCGGACGGCAAACTTCACGGCATCTATTCAGCGGATATCGAAATGGCCGATTAAAGGTGCTGGATTCATTCTAAATTACGGTGATGAGCTATTCAGCAAACCAGCTCCGCTTTCGGGCCCGCAGGATGTGGGTCGTCCGGCTGGAACGCTTTCTTCAACCTAAGATTCACATATTCCACCAAGCATGGAATATGTTTTTTTCTGGATTTCTGGTATAGTATTTTTAACGGGCAGTATCGCTTGCGAACTGCACCGAACAACCGCACTACACCCAAAATTCATCGTAAATAGTTCTGCCTTGATCACTTACACGACAGGGACGGAGGAAACCAAACGCACATTTACTGTCCTTCTGTCTTTTTTTCGGCGGAAGGGCTTTTTATATGGTTTTCTTCTCGAGAGGAGAGAAAAAATTGTTGATTTTACAGACGGTGGATGAGCTCAAAAACTGGGTTCGGGAAACCAAAAGAGCAGGCAATACGATTGGGCTTGTCCCGACTATGGGCTTTTTGCATGAAGGGCATCTGTCCCTAGTGAAAAAAGCCAAAGACGAAAATGATAAAGTGGTGATGAGTATTTTCGTGAACCCGGCTCAGTTCGGACCAAACGAGGATTTCGACCGCTACCCGAGAAATCTGGAGCGCGACCAGCAGCTGGCAGAAGGCGCGGGAACCGACGCCATTTTTGCGCCAAGCGTGAATGAAATGTATCCGCGCGAAAGCCAAATCAACATTACAGCCGGTACACAGGCGGAAGTACTTTGTGGAGCAAAAAGACCCGGACATTTTGACGGCGTACTGAAAGTGGTCACGAAGCTGTTTCATTTAACGGAAGCGGACTTGGCGTACTTTGGCCAGAAGGATGCGCAGCAATTGGCGATCATTGAATCGCTGGTGAAGGATTTTGATTTTCCGATGGCGATTCGGAGAGGCCAGACGGTCCGGGAAGAAGACGGACTGGCGAAAAGCTCCCGCAATGTTTATTTGAGTGATGCAGAACGAAACGAAGCACCTCACTTGAAAAAAGCATTGGAAATGGGCAAGAACTTATTTCTGCAGGGACAGGATCCGATTGAACCCATGACTGCCTACTTGACTGAATATACTTCCGGAAAGATCGATTACATCGAATTGCTCGATTACCCGACATTGACGGCAGACATCCAAAACGATGCGATTCTGGCACTGGCTGTCCAATTTGAGAAAGCGCGATTGATTGATAATATCATTTTCAACCCAAAGGAGAACTGATCTATGCTTAGAATGATGCTCAATTCAAAAATCCACCGTGCGACGGTGACAGAAGCCGATTTAAATTATGTGGGAAGTATTACCATTGATCAGGACTTGCTGGATGCTGTCGGTATGCTGGCAAACGAAAAAGTCCATATCGTCAACAACAATAACGGTGCACGTTTCGAAACCTATATCATTGCCGGAGAACGCGGCAGCGGTGTCATTTGCGTAAATGGAGCGGCAGCGCGTCTTGTGCAGCGCGGAGATATCGTCATCATCCTGTCGTATGCGTATGTTATGAACGAAAATGCACGCGATCATAAACCGACAGTCGCCATCATGGATGCCGATAACCAAGTCAAGGAAATCATCCATTACGAACCCGAAGCGACAATCATGTAAACCATGCAGCCCCGAAAATTTTCGGAGGCTGTTTTTCTTTTGTATGCAAGGTATGCAAGGCAGGAAAGAATTTTGAATTTTCATCTTGAAAGCGGAAAACTGCAGGATATGTTACAATTTTTCTAGGCAATCACCTAAGAAAGAGGGGCTAAGATGAACACGCAAAAGTATGTCGTTGTCGATATTGAAACAACGGGCCATTCCCCTGCAAAAGGTGACCGGATTATTCAACTGGCAATGGTAACGATAGAAAATGAGGTAATTACCGATACATATACGAAATTCATCAATCCGGGACGAACCATCCCATTGTTTATCCAGGATCTGACGAATATTGCAGACGCAGATGTGGCAGATGCCCATGCTTTTGAATATTACGCAGAAACTGTGTACGAAAAGATGCAAGATGCTATTTTTGTTGCACATAATACAAATTTCGACTTGCCTTTCCTGCAGGCAGAGCTAAAACGCAGCGGTTTGCCGAACTGGCAAGGCATCACGATGGACACGGTCGAATTGGTACGGCTGATGTACCCGACAGCATTCAGCTTTAAATTGCAGGACATCACATCGGAGCTGGGAATTCCGTTGGAAAGCGCCCATCGTGCGGACGATGATGCCATGGCTACGGCCCTGTTGTTTTTGCGCGCCAAAAATGACTTGGAATCATTGCCTTACGATACATTGGCCTTTCTGCATAAGCGGTCTTTCCAGTTGAAATCGGATCTGTCCCGCCTGTTCTTTGAGCTGACACAGAAAAAAAGAAATGCGCAGGCTGATCGTTTCGACCGGTTCCAGGGAATCCCTTTAAAGCCGAGAACCTCATTTGCGGCAAATGCGGATATGCAGGAATCACTTCCTCGGGATTGGCGTCAGGGACTTGAAACCGTTTTTCCAAATTTCGAAAAGCGGCCGAGCCAATACAATATGATGGCATCGATCGAGGATGCTCTGGCACATAAAAAAGAGCTGGTCATCGAAGCCTCGACAGGCATGGGCAAGACAATTGCCTATTTGCTTCCGGCGGTCAATTATTCCCTTAAAACCGGCAAACAGGTTTTGATCAGCACCTATACGACGCATTTGCAGGACCAGCTGGTGCTGAAGGAAGGACGGATGGTCGAGGCCTTTATCGGTTCCCCTGTGCGGATTTCGTTGATCAAAGGCCTGTCGCATTATATCGACCTTGCCCGCTTTGTGGAATTGCTGCAAGGCGATGATGAATCCTATGACGAAACCTTCACGATCATGCAAGTGCTGGTTTGGCTGACGTCCACAGAAACCGGAGACTTAAATGAAATTAATTCATCGAGCGGCGGCCAGTTTGTGCTGGATAAGATTCGCCGTTCCCATATACGAAAACTGTCGAAACAGGAAAAAAGAGCCGATTTCTATGAGTTCGCGCTGAAACAGGCACAGCATGCCCATATCATCGTCACGAATCATGCTTTTCTGCTGAATCAGCATTTGAGCAAGAAGTCGATTCTCGCAAATGTCGATGCCTACATTTGGGACGAAGCGCACCAGGTTGTACAGGCAGCCGTTTCCCAGCATGAGAAAACTTTCGTCTATACGCAATGGAAATATATTTTCGGCCAGATTGGAACTCTGGACGATCGGCAGTTATTTGCAGCGCTTTTTGAGACAGCTGATCGGACCGGTTTTTCGGCTGTTCCCGAATTGCTCAAGCTCGAATCGCTGTTCCAGAAGTTCACAGCGCTGTTCGATGATGTTTCAAGCCTTATGGCAGTGGAGTTTGCATCGAAGTTTGCATCCAGCCGCCATAAGAAGAATGCGTCGCTCTTGCGTGAACTGCCACTCGAAGACAGCCGGTTTCTGGAAATGCTGCGTTATTTGAACGAATGGATCGATTTGTCGCAGCTCATTCTGCAGAAAGCTGAGCGATTGACGGAAAAAACCATTCAGGATCAGCTGATGATAGCGGATTGGCGCTATTGGACGGAAGAAATGATGGTCAAGGCAGTTGAATTCAGCGAAATTTTCGTTTTTCCTCTTACTGATGAAGTCAGCTGGATCGAAGGAGACCTCAGAAGTCTGCCGACCAGTTTGTGTCTATACAAACGGCCTTTTGCCGTAGCATCCCTGGTGGACAAGGTAGTGGCGTCTGCTCGAGAAGACAAAGCGGTTATCTGGCTCTCCGGCACCATGACTGTTCCTGCCAATGAGCGTTTTATCGTCAATCAGATCGGCATTCCGCAGTATGTACCCATCCTGAAGTTTGAGCCGCCGAAGGATTTTTATCAAGGGGCGCATGTCTACATTGTGGAAGACATGCCGGACATCCAGCAGGTCTCCCAGCATGAGTACATCGAATCGGTGGCGGACGCGGTGATACAGACGGTGATTGTAACGGAAGGCCGCTGTTTTGTGCTGTTTACGTCACAGGATATGCTCCGAAAAACCGTTGATTTGATTCAGGATACAGGTTTGCTCGATGATTACATGCTGTTTGCGCAAGGCATTTCATCGGGCAGCCGCATGAAATTATTGAAATCATTCCAGCGTTTCCAGAAATCCGTGCTGTTTGGCACCAATAGTTTCTGGGAAGGCGTCGATGTGCCGGGGGATGCGCTTCGTGCCGTAGTGGTGGTGCGTTTGCCGTTCACTTCACCGGATGAGCCGATCTTCAAGGCGCGCTCTGAAATCATCACACGCGAAGGCATCAATCCATTTCTGCATTATGCATTACCGGAAGCAGTGCTCAGGCTAAGGCAGGGATTCGGCAGGCTGATTCGTTCGAAAAACGATAAGGGACTGTTCATCGTGCTGGACCGCAGAATCGAGACGAAATCGTATGGGCATGAATTTATAAGTGCTTTGCCGAAAGTCAAAGTATCCAAAGTGTCTTTAGAAAAGATGGTAACGGATATTGAAGCTTGGTATAATAAGCAATGAACTAACGAAAGGAAGGGCACATATATGGAATCGAAAATTGAAGTGATCTCCACAGTGGAACTTACGTATCAATCAGATTTATATAAAGTGGTGGACGCCTTGAACCGCACCTTGAAAGACAAAAATTTAATGTTCGGGCTGGCGCTCGATAAGGAAGATTCTGAAAAAGCGATTTTTACAATTTATAAAACATAGGTGATGAAATGAGACAATGGATCACATTCATACTTGGTTTTTTATCTTTTTTGGCAGTAGCCATCATCATCCTGGTATTGTTTCTTGGCAATAAGCCTTATTCGGAAACGGAAGGACAGGCAATTGACCGTGCAAAAAGCGAGCAGTTGATCGAAGAGGTGGAACGGGCGTATGTC
Source organism: Planococcus sp. SE5232 (assembly GCF_050686535.1). NCBI lineage: Bacteria > Bacillati > Bacillota > Bacilli > Caryophanales > Caryophanaceae > Planococcus > Planococcus sp. SE5232. The sequence goes on from NZ_JBOGCP010000001.1 coordinate 1,620,379, forward strand.
TATACCAATTCTTCTGCTTCCGTAACCGTGCTTGGAACAAACAGCAAAGGTGAATTGACCGCTGTTTTTGTGCCGGAAGGTGAAGGCAAGATCCAGACGACGCTATTGGATGACAAAATCACTGCTCAACAGGCACGTGAACTTGCCCTTGCAGAGATGGATGTCAAGAAAATCCTGCATACCAAACTCGGTATGGAAAGCGATGGGCCGGTATGGGAAATTGCTTTTTTGAATGAAGAGGACAGCTTAAATTACGTCTATTTAACAGCTGATGATGGAACTTGGTGGAAACGCATATTGAATTTGTGAAAGGGCGGAAAAAATTTGATCAACTTAGCGAATCGTGTACAAACTCTAACACCCTCAACAACTTTGGCAATCACTGCAAAAGCAAATGAATTGAAAGCTCAAGGAGTCGATGTCATCGGTTTGGGAGCCGGGGAACCGGATTACAATACTCCGGCAAATATTCTGGAAGCCGCTTATCAGTCGATGAAAGACGGCAAGACGAAATACACGCCAGCAGGCGGACTGCCCGCTTTGAAAGAAGCCATCATCAATAAGTTGCAGCGGGACCAGCAATTGAGCTACCAACCGAAAGAAGTCATGGTCGGCATCGGGGCAAAACATGTCCTTTACACTTTATTCCAGGTATTGCTGAATGAAGGCGATGAAGTGATCATTCCGATTCCTTATTGGGTCAGCTATCCGGAGCAAGTGAAATTGGCACAGGGCGTTCCGGTATACATAGAAGCGACAGCCAGCCAGGAATACAAGATCTCTCCGCAGCAATTGAGAGAAGCTGTGACTGACCGGACGAAAGCTGTCATCCTCAATACACCGAGCAATCCGACTGGCATGATCTATTCCAAAGAGGAATTGGAAGCATTGGCCGAAGTTTGCCGGGAATTTGATATCCTGATCGTTTCGGATGAAATCTATGAAAAACTAATCTATGGGGATGTTGAGCACACTTCCATCGCAACTCTTTCGGAAGATGCAAAAAACCGCACGATTTTGATCAATGGGGTTTCAAAATCCCATTCGATGACAGGATGGCGCATTGGTTATGCAGCTGGTGATGCTACATTGATCAAAGCTATGACTGATTTGGCGAGCCATTCCACATCAAATCCGACAACTACTTCTCAATATGCAGCAATTGAAGCCTACAATGGATCACAGGACACCGTGGAAGAAATGCGTCAGGCGTTTGAAAGACGTTTGACTGCTATTTTTCCGAAACTGCAGGACATTCCGGGTTTCAACGTAATTCGTCCTCAGGGCGCGTTTTACTTATTGCCGGATGTTTCGGAAGCGGCCGCGAAAACCGGATATGCTTCCGTTGACGATTTTGTAACAGCTCTATTGACTGAAGCGAACGTTGCGGTTATTCCAGGTTCAGGATTTGGAGCGCATTCGACGATCCGCCTATCCTATGCAACCTCGCTTGAAACGTTGACGGAAGCTGTAGAGCGGATCCATCAATTTGTTACATCTAAATGGAAAGACTAAGACCACATTATTTTTTGGAGGCTATCGCTGGATGAAAAAAATCACCATTGCCGAAATGGCTAAATATAATGGACAAACAGTAAAACTAGGAGCTTGGATCGCCAATAAGCGTTCAAGCGGAAAAATTGCATTCCTGCAGCTGCGCGACGGTTCAGGATTCGTACAGGGTGTTGTCGTAAAGGCGGAAGTGGGCGATGAAATTTTCGCGGTTGCTAAAGCCTTGACACAGGAAACGTCCTTATATGTAATTGGGGAAGTAAAAGAAGATGAGCGGTCTGCATTCGGCTACGAGCTGGCAGTAACAGGCATCGAAGTGATCCACGAAGCGAAGGATTTCCCGATTACGCCAAAAGAACATGGAACGGAATTCCTGATGGACAACCGCCATTTGTGGCTGCGTTCACGCAGACAGCATGCCATCATGAAAATCCGCAACGAAATTATCCGTGCGACTTATGAATTTTTCAATGAAAATGGCTTTGTGAAAGTGGATCCCCCAATTTTGACGGGTTCATCTCCAGAAGGAACATCTGAATTGTTCGCAACAAAATATTTTGACGAAGACGCGTATTTGTCGCAGTCAGGCCAGCTTTATATGGAAGCTGCTGCAATGGCGCTTGGAAAAGTATTCTCGTTCGGACCTACTTTCCGTGCCGAGAAATCCAAAACACGCCGCCACTTGATCGAATTCTGGATGATTGAGCCTGAAATGGCCTTTATGGAACATGCCGAAAGCCTGGAAGTACAGGAGCAATATGTTTCCCATATCGTCCAGTCTGTTTTGAACAACTGCAAATTGGAATTGGAACGTCTGGAAAGAGACGTATCGAAACTTGAAAAAATAAAAGCACCATTCCCGCGCGTATCCTATGATGATGCCATCAAATGGCTGAATGAAAACGGCTTTGATGACATCAAATGGGGCGAAGACTTTGGCGCGCCGCATGAAACGGCCCTGGCGGAAAGCTATGATATGCCGATTTTCATCACCAATTATCCGATCGGCATCAAGCCGTTCTATATGCAGCCGCATCCAGAACGCGATGATGTCGTATTATGTGCAGATATGATTGCACCGGAAGGCTACGGGGAAATCATCGGCGGATCTGAACGGATCCATGATTATGAGTTGATGAAGCAACGCATCCAAGAACACGGGTTGGATGAAGAAGCTTATGCCTGGTATTTGGATCTAAGCAAATTCGGAGCTGTTCCACATTCAGGGTTCGGCTTGGGCCTTGAACGCACAGTGGCTTGGATCAGCGGCGTGGAGCATGTCAGAGAATCAATTCCGTTCCCACGACTATTGAACCGCTTATACCCATAAAAAAATAATGAATGGAAAGGTGGTTGGGATATGAAACAACCTAATCGGCTGCAAACGTGGATTGAGCAGGGGAATGTTAACATTTCCCAGCTTTTTTTTCAGTTTTATAAAGAACTGAAGATCACAGACGAAGAAGCCATGCTGCTCATGCATATACAGGCATTTCAACAAACCGGGAACCAGTTTCCGACGCCTGATGAAATCGGTGCACGCATGATGACTTCGCAAAAAAGCGTAACGACGATGCTGCAGAAATTAATGCAGCAAGGATATTTGGCAATTGAACAAACGACTGAAAACGATGTATTGACAGAAATCATTTCTTTGCAGCCTTTATGGGATCGAGTGCTGGACTGTATTTACAAAGAACAGCATGAAGTGAAAGAAAACACCCAAAAAGAACTGGAAGGGGAGATCTTCCAATTGTTCGAGCAGGAGTTCGGGCGTTTCCTGTCTCCGATGGAAATCGAAACCATTTCGATGTGGATGGACCAGGATGGCCATACGCCGGAAGTGATCCGGATGGCATTGAAAGAAGCGGTCATTTCCCAAAAAATCAGTCTCCGTTATGTAGACCGGATTCTATTCGAATGGAAAAAGAAGAACATTAAAACCTCTACACAGGTTACTAAACACGCGAGCTCTTTCAGAGAGAAAAATATACGGATTCAGCCGACAGAGAACGTTGCGAAAAAAGTTCAGTTTTATAATTGGCTGGAAGACCGCAATTAGAAGGTGAAGTAGATGATGTCCAAAAAAGAATGGCTTGCTTGTCTTGATGAGATGGACCGGATGTTCCCGGATGCCCATTGTGAATTGGTCCACCGCAATCCGTTTGATTTGCTGATTGCGACGCTCTTGTCCGCTCAATGCACGGACAAGCTGGTGAACCGGGTAACGGCTGACTTATTCCAAAAATACCATACACCTGAGGATTATGTATCGGTATCCTTGGAAGAGCTGCAGCAGGATATCCGCTCCATCGGCCTGTTCCGCAATAAGGCTAAGAACATCCAGGCGCTGAGCCGGATGTTGATCGATGAATACGGCAGCATCGTACCAGCTGATCGGGATCTTCTGATGACGTTGCCGGGAGTGGGGCGCAAAACGGCAAATGTAGTTGTTTCAGTGGCTTTTGGAATTCCCGCTTTGGCAGTGGACACTCATGTCGAACGGGTCGCCAAACGTCTGGGGTTGAACCGCTGGAAAGACAATCCGCTTCAAGTGGAAGAAACGATCATGAAAAAAACACCCGCTGATGACTGGTCCAAAACGCATCACCAAATCATCTTTTTTGGCCGCTATCACTGTAAATCACAGAATCCGGGCTGCCATATCTGTCCGCTGTTCGATCGTTGTCGTGAAGGGCAGAAGCGTGAGAAAAAAGGACTTGTTAAACGTGAAATCGTCACAGAAATTAACTAAAGATCAGCTAGAACCTTTTTTTCAGGAATGGAATCAGCTATCAACAGAATTAGCCGATCTCCATCACCAGCGAAACAGGGGAGCAAAAGATGCCATGCAAGCCGGGCTTAAGGTATATAATTCTTTGTTGGCCCATTGCCGTGAAGCTTTGCAGGATGAGAGATTCGAACCCTTGAATGGCTCAGAACGTTTATCATTTATCCAGGCATCTCCGGGCACTTACGCTGCATACCGCCAGATGGACGAGCTGTTTTCAGAATTGAAGAAGACACTTGCAAGAAAGCGGATCGAACGTAGCCGTTTAAAAGAATAGAGCAAAAAAAACCCCGAATGCCAAGGCACTCGGGGTTTTTCGTTGTGTTAGTTATTTTCTTCACTGTCGGCTTCGCCGTCTTGGGAATCATTATTGCCATTCCCGTTTTCATTGCCATTTCCATTTCCATTCCCGTTACCATTGCCATTATCAGCATTATTGTTCCCGCTGCTGTTAACAGAAGGCGTTTCGCCTTCCTCTTCTTCAGTCGGGTCTTCCGGTACATCAATTGGCTCATCTTCGGCTGGCTCTTCTTCTACGGGTTCTTCTTCGGCTGGTTCTTCTTCAGCCGGTTCTTCTTCAACCGGTTCTTCTTCGACCGGCTCTTCTTCAACTGGCTCTTCTTCAGCCGGTTCTTCTTCAACTGGCTCTTCTTCCGGTTCTTCAGGAGCAGCAGCAATTTCTACAACAGTCGAAGCAGGATCGCTTCGTTGGGTGCTGTTGACAGCCACAACACGGAAGGTATAGCTTTTACCTTCTTCTAGGCCATTGAAGGTATAGGACTGGCTTGATGAAGTGTTGAGTACGGTACGTGATCCATCAACCTCGACCGATACTTCAAAGGATACATCGTCGTCGCCGTGATTCCAGGATAACTGCGCTGCATCACCTTCCACATTTGCACGCAACCCGCTTGGAGCATCCAGGTCTTCAACGATATAGCGTTGCGAAACTGAATTCGGTTCTGTGCCGCGGGCGAATAATTCAGAGCTGCGCATGCTGTAGGGTGTAAAAGCACTGGCCAATTTTAATGGATCAGAGCCTACTTCTACCACTTGCTCAGTTACTGATTCTGGCTGTTCAAAACGGGCTGTCTCTGGAGAAGAAATCTCTGACATTACACTTTTGAACAATCGTTGAGATAACAGCCGTTCATCTGATGCTGTATCCATCGGTGTCTTCCGGCTAGGATAGCCACTCCAGACAGAAATGGAATAATCTGTTGTGTAACCCGCAAACCAAATATCCGGTGCGGAGCTGCTATCCAGTCCAAGATCTGTTATTTCATCAGTCGAATAGTTGGTTGTACCAGTTTTACCAGCCACATCAAGACCGTTGATGGCGGCTTCTTTGCCTGTAGATCCTGCAAGATTCGTATCCACTACATCTCTCAGGATATCCGTGACCATATATGCGGTGCTGTCTTTCATCGCCTGCACTGGTTCCGGTTCGACAACTTGTTCGGTCGAACCATCACGGAAAACAATTTTCTTGATCGTATGCGGTTCAATGAATTCGCCTTTGTTTCCAAGGGCTGCAAAAGCACCTGCCATTTCGACAGTTGAAAACTCGGCGGATCCCAAGGCTGTCGATTCAAAGATACCTTCCATATCGAGTCCAACATTCTTCATGAATTCACCGGCATTTTCAGAACCGACTTCCTTCAAGGTTTTAATGGCTGGGATATTACGTGAGCGGTAAAGTGCTTCACGGATCGTCATTGTTCCAAGGAACTGTCCATCTACATTCCGGACATCCTGGCCACCATCATCGTAAGAATAAGGCTCATCTACAATCGTCTGGCCGGTTGACCATCCAAGGTATTCGATAGCCGGACCATAATCCAGCAGGGGCTTAATGATCGATCCTACCTGGCGGCTTTTTGCGGTAGCATAATTATGACGCACATCGCCGGTGTATTCGCGTGCGGCCCCAACTGCGCTGATTCCGCCTGTTTTCGTATCGACGACAGTAATGGCCGATTGGACATTTTCATCGAAGAACAAATCGGAAGCCATCGCTTCATTGACTTTTGTCTGGACATAAGGCTCCAGCGTTGTGTAGATCGTCAAGCCTTCATCAAGCGAATAATCGCCTTCTAATGATTCAAGCTCATTTTCAACCATCTCCATGAACGCTGTGTGTTCGCTGCTGGCCGTCTGAGGCTGGCGTTCGCCTTCAGGAACCAATGAATCGGCAACGGGTGCTGCCTGTGCCTGTTCTTTTTCTTCCGTACTGATTTTCTCGTGCTGTTCCATCAGGCTCAAAACGACATTTCGCCGTTCTTCTGCACGTTCAGGGTTAGTGAACGGATTATACCCATTGGGACTTTGCGGCATACCTGCAAGCAAAGCCGATTCAGCGAGAGTCAGCTCACTCAGTGGCTTGCCGTAAAAATATTCTGAAGCAGTTCCGAAACCATAGATATTTCCGGACATCAGAATCTTATTGAAATACATCTCGAAAATTTCCTCTTTTTCGTATTCACGTTCCAGCTTAAATGCAAGGTAAGCTTCCTGTGCTTTTCGTTTTAAGGTCTTGTCGTTTGTTAAAAACGAATTCTTGATCACCTGCTGGGTGATGGTGCTGGCTCCCTGTGAGCCGAAGCCGCCGGTGATGTTTGCAATGACAGCACCACCTAAGCGGATGACATCGATTCCGGAGTGTTCATAGAAGCGATTATCTTCCGTCGCTAAAATGGCATTTTCGATCGATTCGGGAATATTTTCATAATCGACATACTCCCGATTTTCGGCGGTGATATAAGGGATTTCGGTTTCACCGTCTGCTGCATAGAAAGTCGGACTGATCGGATCACGCAATAATTCTTCATCAAGGTCTGGCGCGCTGCTTGCATAGTACGCAAACAGGGAGGCTCCGAAGACGAAAACGGCTATACCGATGGCGACAATTGCCAGCAGGATGCGTTTCATCCATGTCACTGCAGGGGATTTCTTTTTCTTTTTGTTATTGGTCTTCTTTTGGCGTTCGATTGCTTTGCGGCGCTCTTCACGCGAAATTTGTTTATCGCTCAAAATCGGTTCCTCACTTTCATATATATGATGGTGCTTAAAGCTTAGTCAAAAGAGGCAAATAATCGATGCGTGGGAATGCTCCAGGTGTTATCTCAAATGAAGTTTCTTCAATTTCCTGCAAAGTAACCGATTTTCTTCCGCCAGTCATCATCCGGTTCCAAAAAACCTCGAGTTCTCCAAACGGCATGATGAAATACCGCTGCCAGGAAGAGAATCGAATGATCATAAACGCCGTACCATTCTGCTTGACGACCTGGGACATGTGATGAATCTGGTGATCATGAATATTCTTCAATGGGAAGGATGTCTTGTTTTCCGTTTCCTTTGCTTCAAAGTCGATATACCGGCCGTTCCACACGCCGTTGTAATCTGTCGTGGAAGGAGCCTGGAAATACGCTTCCCGGATGACGGCTGCACTTCTGGAAGGGTACTCCACTCTGACGATCTGAAGGGGCACCGGTTTTTTATGGATGACGGCCAATCCCAGCTGAAGATAATAATCATTGGTTTCATTCAATTCGTCTTCTAATGTCTTGCCGCGGTTGCTGAAGGAGAAATCCTTCTTCTTTTTTGCGGCAGTTTTTTCTTTGGCAGGTTGAACTTTTGACGGAATGAATTTTTTCCCGTTCGGGTAATTGATTGCCATTGTGATACACCTCGCTAACTCTATCATATCACAAGCTTTTAGACGACTGATATGATGAAAAGTTTCAACTGATTAAGTTGAGGTTGAGACCGTTGCCTATGGCTGTTCCGTGATTCTTTTTCACATACCCTTGAAGCTGTTTCCGGTATCGCCGTGCGGAGAGGATCGCTGAGAGGCAAAGGCAGCTAAACAAATCAACTCGATACTCTGAAGTTCAACTTTATAGTCCACCCTATTTATATCTTCTAATAATAGCGGATTTCTTCCCACGTTCCAACAGGAAAGAATGTCTGTTCGATAAAAGTCGTGTCGCTTTAGTGAATATGATAAACTAATGGCAATGGAGGGGTTGCAAAATGACAGTTAGAGAACTCTCTTCTGCATTATACGACGAATGCGGAAAATGCTTGGACCGCTTTTATGAAATGCGCGAAAAAGACGCGGTTCCTGATTTTTACGAGGATGTTAAACCATATGCCGATTACTGGCATGGAAAAATAAATGAATGGCAAAAAGAATCATTGCTGTATATCCAGCAAGAGCGCCCTAAGTATGTCCACAAGCCGACAATTGATACAGCGGCGGAAGGCATGACACAATTTTTTGTTCAGAGTTTTTATAAGGAGACAAGCAAGAAACGCTTTATCCAGACAATTCAGGCGGCCCAATACACGCTCCAGACATTCATCTTGGCCATCGATGAAAAGAGTGCTCAGAATGATTAAGCGAAAAAACCTGCCTGAGTTGATGGATGAATGGAAAACAGAACCGGATATGATGGAGCGGATCGTGCATTGGCATACCAGACAAGAAAAACCTGCCCAATACGCTGACTTTCCACCGGAAATGCACGACAGCCTAAAAGCGGCTCTCCGCAAAAAAGGCATAGAGCAGTTGTATACCCATCAGCGTGAAGCGTTCGATTTGGCGACTTCCGGTAATTCGTTCACCGCCGTAACACCGACAGCGTCAGGAAAGTCCTATTGCTATCATCTGCCGGTCCTGCACAAGATTCTAAACGATCCGGGTGCACGGGCTCTGTACTTGTTCCCGACAAAAGCATTGGCGCAAGACCAGAAAAGTGATCTCCATGACTTGATCGAGAAGACCGAAGAGTCGATTCTATCTTATACCTATGACGGAGACACGTCACCGGCGATTCGGACCAAGGTACGTAAAGCAGGACAGATTGTGATGACCAATCCGGACATGCTGCATTCCGCCATCCTGCCGCATCATACAAAATGGGTCTCTCTTTTCGAGAACCTTCATTATATAGTCATCGATGAACTGCATACGTACAAAGGCATATTCGGCACACATGTGGCGCATGTTATCCGCAGACTCAAAAGGATCTGTGAATTTTACGGCAGCAATCCGGTCTTTATCTGCACATCCGCGACCATCGCCAATCCAAAAGAGCTGGCGGAAAACCTGACCAACAGCACCCACAAGCTGATTGACCAAAACGGGGCACCTTCAGGCAAGAAACATATCGTCTTCTACAATCCACCGATTATCCATCCGACTTTCGGTGTCCGCAGAAGCGCGATATTGGAAGTCCGCGACCTGGCCACCCATTTGATCAAAAATGGCATTCAGACCATCGTCTTTGCCAAGAGCCGGGTCCGTGTCGAGATGCTGGTAACGTATCTTCAGGCCATCACCAAAATGAAGCTGCAGGACGACTCGATCAAAGGCTACCGGGGGGGCTATCTGCCAACGGAGCGCCGAGCCATCGAAAAAGGCTTGCGTGACGGTTCGATCCAATGCGTGGTATCCACCAATGCACTGGAGCTTGGCGTCGACATCGGACAGCTTCAGGCCTGCATCATGACGGGCTATCCCGGCAATATCGCCAGCGCCTGGCAGCAGGCAGGACGGGCTGGACGGCGGCAGGATGAATCGCTGGTGATCTATGTAGCCCAGTCGACAGCACTTGATCAATACATCATCAACCATCCGGAATATTTGCTGGACCAGTCTCCGGAAGAAGCACGCATCCACCCGGAGAACATCATCATCCTGATGGACCATTTGAAATGTGCTTCGTTTGAATTGCCATTTCGCATTGACGATCAATACGGGGAGTTCGAAGTCCAGGAACTGCTCGAGTACCTGCAGGAAGAAGGGGTGCTCGTCCGGACATCGGATCGCTGGCATTGGATGAGCGATCGTTTCCCGGCGCATGACATCTCCCTGCGGTCAGCTTCGCAGGAAAATGTCGTCATCATCGACCAGTCTATACCTGCAGACACACGTGTGATCGGTGAAATGGACCGTTTCAGCGCCATGACATTATTGCATGAAGAAGCGATTTACCTGCATCAGGGCACACAATTTCAAGTGGAGATCCTGGACTGGGAAGAAAAGAAAGCTTACGTCAGGGAAGTCGACGTCGATTATTTCACGGATGCCAATCTGGCAGTGGAACTGAAAGTGATGAGTGAAGACAAAGACAAGAAGATGAACGGCTCGGAAGTTTTTTACGGGGATATCGCGGTACTCGCGATGCCGACGATTTTCAAAAAAATCCGTTTTGATTCACATGACAATATCGGTTCCGGACCGATTTCACTGCCGGCGGAAGAGTTGCATACGTCGTCGACGTGGCTGAGCTTCACGAAGCCGGAAGATTTTTCGGAAGCGGAATTGTCGGATACCATGACCGGAGCTGCCTATGCGATCGAGTCGTTCATCCCGATATTCGTTCAATGCGACCGGCGGGATGTCCATGTCGTACCGCAGGTGAAATCGCCGCACAATGATATGCCATCCTTTTTCATCCACGACTCCTATCCGGGGGGCATCGGTATCAGCGAGCGGATCTACGATTTGTGGCGGCCATTGCTCGATAAAGCGCAGCAGCATGTCTCGGAATGCCCTTGCCTGGACGGATGCCCGTCCTGCATCGGTGCACAAGATGCTGCCGTCAGCATGAAGAGCCATGTCATCCGGTTGCTGGATGAGCTTCGCAAAGAGAGGTGAAGAGGGATGTCGTTTGAAAATAAGCTTCTCCAGATGAAAGGCATGTTGAAGAAAAAGCCTGCCCAGAAGCAGCAGCCCAAAGCGGCAGAGCGGCCGCTTCACGAAGATAAATGGAATAGGATCGGTTTGGAGCTTGTCGAGAATAAATTCGGATTTGTCTTTCGGAAGAAAATCATCTATCCGCTCGATACCCTTCATGGATCCGTTACCTTGAATGAACTGGATTCCGTACTGAAGGCCTGGGAAAATACGGATTTTGACCACCCTTTCAAACTGAAGGAAGAGGATCCGCTCGTCTTTTTCGATACGGAGACGACAGGGCTCAGCGGAACGGGTGCTTATATCTTTTTGATCGGCCTATTGGTCAAGCGCAGTGATCATTTCGAGATGATGCAATACATCATGCCGGACCCTTCGCATGAAGCGGCGTTTCTATATGAGACCGGTCTATGGAAAACGGATGATCCCATCATCTTTTCCTATAACGGCAAAAGCTTCGATTGGCCCCAGCTGATGTCCCGCTGGACCATGCATCGACACATTCTTCCGAAATTGCCGGTGCCGCGCCAAATCGATTTGTTCCATGGCACCAAACGGATCTGGAAAAATGAATTGGCCCGGATGAAGCTGAGCACCATCGAAGAGGAGAAGCTCGGTTTTATGCGGCAGGGGGATGTGCCGGGCTACCTGATTCCCGCCATCTACCTCGATGCAGTGAAGAGCGGTTTTCCGGATGGCCTGGCAAAAGTTCTGTACCACAATGAACTGGATATCCTGTCACTGGTGTCATTGTATGTATTGTCATCCAATTTACTGATGGAGGATATGGAATCGGAAACGAGCGGTGCCTACACCAATATCGGCAAATGGTATGCCGACTTGAAGCAGTTCGACCAAAGTGCGGCTTATCTCGAACATGTTACGGTCGAAAGAGGAGCCTCTTCTGCATTAGCGCGTTATTTGTTGGCCATTCAGAAAAAAAGAGGTGGCCAGCCGGAGGAAGCCGTTAAATTGTTCAAGGAAGCTGCCCCTCACTTGCGCGGCAGCATCGAAGTGGAAGCATGGATCCATGCAGCCAAATTGTACGAGCATCAACTGCGTGATTTGGATCAGGCAGTCATCATGGCCGGCTTTGCAAAAGAAGCAAGCGAGCATACGAAAGTGCGCCAGTCGCTCATTGAAGACATCCGTAAAAGATTGGCGCGCCTGGAAGAGAAAAAGCGAAAAAAACGCCCGGAACTTGAAGAGAACTAAACACGAAAAATCCACCTTATGCTATACTTAGCATAAGGTAGTTTTTTATGGAAGGACGATTGGAATGGAAAATAAATTCACATCTAAAGATATACTTGAAAAAGATTTTAAAACAGCGATGCGCGGTTACAATCAGGATGAAGTGGACCATTTCCTGGACGAAATCATCCAGGATTACGAAGCTTTCTCGAAGCGGATCGAACAACTTCAAAATGAAAACAAACGCTTGCGTATGGAATTGGAAGATACACCAAGAAAACAGGCGACACCGGCTCCCGGCACAACCAATTTCGATATTTTGCGCCGCCTATCCCATTTAGAGAACCATGTTTTCGGAAACAAACTGGACAACAACTAAAACGATTGTTTTATTGCATCAAATGACGTATACTTATAAAGCCATTTGAAATTCTGGCAATCGCTCCGGCTTTTTAGCTGGAGAGGAAAGTCCATGCTCGCACGGTTCTGAGATGACCGTAGTGATCGCGCCCAGTGAAACAATAAGCTGGGGCAGCTAGCAATAGCTGACGGCGGGTAGAACGCCTAAGTCTTCGGATATGGCCGAAATACCCTGAAGGTGCCACAGTGACGGAGCTGTATAAGAAATTATACAGGTGGAACGAGGTAAACCCCGTGAGCGAGAAACCCAAATTATGGTAGGGGCACTTTTCTGAGGGAAATGAACCGATGAAGAGGCAGACGCAAGTTTGCAGATAGATGGTTGCTGTCCACTAGTACAAGGTGCAAACCGTTTGAGTACGTGGAAACAAAACATGGCTTATAGAATTTCACATGGTCTTAAAATGCTTATCAAAGGCTCCCCTTTTGGGGGAGCTTTTCTTCATATTAAAAGACGGAATGTTTAAAAGCATAGATTTTGAAGAAATCGTTTCAGGCGGACGCTTTCCGCGGGCGAAGCGTTGAGCCTCCTCGTCGCAAGCTCCTGCGGGGTCTCATCACTCCGCTTTCCCGCAGGAGTCGCCGCCTTCCACTCTTTCTTCTAAGAGATATCCAGAGAATACAAACTTAAATGTTTTGCGGAATAACCTACAAGATTTATAAAATTTGCTTCCTTATTTTTCTGATTTAAAAAGATATGGAGCACACCAACGGAGACTCCCAAGGTATAGCGAAGTGCCGAAATCCACTCGGACAGCAAGTCCGAGTTAGTTCGGCGCAAGCCCGCAGGAAAGCGGAGTTGGTTTGCGGAATATCAACAGCAGAAAAGGAGTTAATATTAAAAAGAGATTAACCTATACACTGAAAATATATAGGTAGGTCAATTGACCACCAATAAAACAAACACCGAAATCTGAAATAGTGAACAACTGGAGAGGGAGTCGTTATGACAACATTTAAATTGCTCGCAACCGCCGCGATGGGCCTTGAGTCCATTGTAGCCAACGAAGTAAAAGATTTAGGGTACGAAACGGAAACTGAGAACGGCAAAGTATTTTTTGAAGGAAATGAACGCGATATCGCCAAAACAAACCTATGGCTGCGGACAGCTGACCGCGTCAAGATCATTGCTGGTGAATTCAATGCATATACCTTTGATGAACTGTTCGAACGCACAAAAGAAATCGAGTGGGAAAAATTCCTGCCGGTGGATGCTGAATTCCCGGTACAAGGGAAATCGGTTAAATCGACTTTGCACAGTGTGCCCAACTGTCAGTCCATTGTTAAAAAAGCGATTGTTGAGCGTTTGAAAAAAGCGTATCACCGCAATTCCTTTTTGGATGAAACCGGACCGCGCTTTAAAATAGAAGTATCGATTTTAAAAGACAAGGTCCAACTATCCATCGATACGAGTGGAGCCGGCCTTCATAAACGCGGCTACCGCCTGGATCAGGGTGAAGCACCATTAAAAGAAACCTTGGCTGCGGCCTTGGTGAAATTATCACGTTGGACTCCCGACCGTCCATTCGTGGATCCGTTCTGTGGTTCCGGAACCATCGCCATCGAGGCGGCAATGATCGGACAAAACCTGGCGCCTGGCTATAACCGTGATTTCGACAGCGAAGAGTGGCCATGGATCGGTCAGGAAATTTGGGATGAAGTCCGCGAAGAAGCGGAAGAGTTGGCGAACTATGACCAACCGCTTAACATTCTGGGGACAGATATCGATCATCGCATGCTGAAGATTGCGGAAGAAAATGCCCGGGAAGCCGGTTTTGCTGACTTGATCCAATTCGAGCAGCGCCAAGTAAAAGATTTCACCACGACAGAAGAAAACGGCGTTGTCGTCGGCAACCCACCTTACGGAGAGCGTCTTGGTGAAATTGAAGTCATCGAAGAAATGATTGCTGACATGGGCCGCGTATTTGCGCAGCATCCGACATGGTCAGTCTACATGCTGTCCTCCATGGGGCGTTTCGAAACCCTTTATGGTCAGCCAGCAACAAAAAAACGTAAATTATTCAACGGGTTTATCCGTACAGATCTTTTCCAGTTCTGGGGAGAACGTTCTAAAAAATAAATGAGACGAGACGGAAGGGCAGCAGCTCTTCCGTTTCTCTGTGAGGAGAGTTTATGAGACAGCCACTACCATTCCCTTTAACGAAGGACAAAACTTTCTTTGAATCACTCAATGACTGGATCGGCGATATCTTCTACGACGAGTTGCCTGAAAAGGGCTATGATCTACGTGATGAACAAGTGTTCATGTCTTTCCAAATCGAACAGGCATTGAAAGAAAAAGCAGTGTTGTTTGCAGAAGCAGGCGTAGGGACAGGGAAAACCATGGCCTACCTGCTTCCGGCCATCGCCTATGCCCGCTATACCGGGAAACCGGCACTTATATCGTGTGCAGATGAAACCCTGATCGAGCAATTGGTGAAAAAGGGCGGGGATGTTGACCGCCTGAATGAGCTGTTTGACTTGAACCTGGATGTCCGATTGGCGAAATCCCGCGACCAGTATTTATGTCTCCAGCGCCTGGAAGGTGCAAAAAAACGCAGCGATGCTGATTTTCTGGACGATATCGAATACAGCCTACCGGAATTCGTCAACAAAACCTATTCTATGCAAAACACTTATCCATACGGTGAACGCTCAAGTTATCCGGAAGTCACGGATGAAGAATGGCAGCAAGTCAACTACCACCCGATCCAGAACTGCAATGCCTGTGAACTGCGCAATAAATGCGGACAGACCATCCACCGCAACCATTACCGCCAGGCGACGGATCTGGTCATTTGCTCGCATGACTTCCTAATGGAGCATATTTGGACAAAAGAAACACGCAAACGTGAAGGGCAGACACCTTTGCTTCCTGAATTCTCCCAAATCGTACTGGATGAAGGCCATCTGCTGGAATTTTCCGCACAGCGTGCATTGACTTATGAAGTACAGGAAAGCACGCTTCAAGATGTAACGGAAAGCATTCTTTCCGATGGCATGCGCGAAAAAACCTTGAACATGATTGAGCAGACAATCGATCTGCACAACGAATTTTTCCGTCTGCTGCGCATCCATACCGTCGAAAGCATCGAAGACCGAAAAGCGATCACCAAAGCGCCGGAATTGGTCAAAGTCGGCAAAATGCTGATTCGCCACATCGATTTGATGATGGAGGAATTTGTCTTTGAAGGCGAGCTGTTCACCATTCCGGAATACGAACTGCGTCTGGCGGAAGAGTATTTTGAGCAATACACCTTCTCGATGCGTTTGTTTGTCGAAGAAGGCGATGCTGTAACGTGGCTGGAAATAAAAGACGAAATCGAGACGCTGGTCATCATGCCGCGCCTTGTAACGGATATATTGGATGAAAAACTATTTGACGGAAAAATTCCGATCATTTTTTCTTCCGCTACCTTATCGATCCAAAAAGATTTCACTTACCTATCGGATAGTCTTGGAATCGACAAATACCAATCGTTTTCTGTACCATCTCCATTCGACTATGAAGATGTTATGAAAATCTTCAAGCATCCGCTTGAACAAGAGCAGAAATTCGAACGTGTCTATGACCTGTTCAGTACAGGTGATCAGTCGCTGGTGTTGTTCACTTCGAAGATGGAAATGGATAACTTCAAGAAATCCCTGCCTTTGGACCATCAATACACCATTGAATTCGAAGGGGACCGTGAGCTGTCGACGGTCGTCAAGGAGTTCCAGGAAGGCAAGTTCCAGATTCTATGTTCCTATCATCTATGGGAAGGTTTGGATCTGCCCGGTGAAGCATTGACGAAAGTCATCATCGTTGATCTGCCATTCCCACCGAAAGATCCTGTTTTTGATGCCAAGCGCAAATTCAGCAATAATCCGCTGGAAGAAATCGATTTGCCTTTCATGCAGCTTCGCATCCAGCAGGGAATTGGACGTCTGATCCGGACCTCGAAGGATTATGGAGAAATTCATCTATTGCTCAATGAAGACGAATTGCGCGTGGAACATCTATGGGAAACAATCCTGCCGGTGCCTGCTGAAAATTTTTAAGCTGCTGGTTTCCTTGTGATACAATAGTCTCATCAACCATTGGAGGGATTTTTGTGTCACTCGAAAAACAGTTTACTGATCATTTCAGCAAGATTAAGGGTTATGAAGAAGCTATCGCGTTATTGTACTGGGATTTGCGGACAGGTGCTCCCAAAAAAGGAGTGGAACTTCGCTCTGAAAGCATCGGTACCTTATCTGCGGAAGTATTCAATCTATCGACATCGGATGAGTTCGGCGAATTGCTGTCTTCTTTGGAAGCGAATCAGGCAACGCTGGATCCTTTTATCCGCCGTTCTGTAGAAGAAGCCCGCAAAGAATACGATTTGAGCAAAAAGGTCCCTCCTGCAGAATACAAAGAATTCATCATTTTGAAATCGAAAGCGGAATCGGTATGGGAAACCGCTAAAGAAGCTTCGGACTTTTCGTTATTCCTTCCTTATCTGGAGGATTTGGTCAGCAGTACGAAAAAAATGGTCGGCTATTGGGGTGAAAAAAATGGCAGTCCCTATAATACCTTGCTCGATCAGTACGAACCGGGGATGACTACTGAAGTTCTGGATGAGGTATTCGGCAAGCTGCGCGAACGCATCGTGCCATTGGTTCAAAAAATTGCCGCTTCACCAAACAAGCCGGAAACGGCATTTCTCTATGACCATTTTCCGAAACAGGCACAGCAGGACTTCAGCCGACAGATGCTGGAGCAGCTGGGCTATGATTTCGAAGCAGGCAGACTGGATGAAACGGTTCACCCGTTCATGATATCGATTAACCGGCAGGATATCCGCGTAACGACCAAATACGACGAAGGCGATTTCCGCAACGCCGTCTTCGGCACAATCCATGAAGGCGGACATGCCATGTACGAACAGAATTTGGGTGAAGCATTAGCTGGGTTGCCGATTGAGACGGGTGCATCTATGGGGATCCATGAATCCCAGTCCTTGTTCTGCGAAAACTTTATCGGCCGCAATGAACATTTCTGGCAGAAAAACTTCGGCCTTTTGAAGGAATATGCTCCCAAGCAATTTGCTGAAGTCGAACTAGCGGATTATGTGCGGGCAATCAATGAATCCAAACCGTCCTTGATTCGAATTGAAGCGGATGAACTGTCGTATGCATTGCATATTATGGTCCGTTATGAACTTGAAAAAGGGTTATTTGATGGAGATTTACAGGTCAGTGATTTGCCACAGTTATGGAACGACAAATACGAAGAGTATTTGGGCGTCCGGCCTTCCAATGACGCGGAAGGCGTGCTGCAGGATGTCCATTGGGCAGGCGCGAGCTTCGGTTATTTCCCATCTTATGCACTGGGTTATATGTATGCGGCGCAGCTCAAGAATGCGATGCTGAAGGATTTGCCGAATTTCGATGAGCTATTGGCGGAGCGGGACATCACGCCGATTCGTGAGTGGTTGAGCAAAAATATCCATCATCATGGGGCGTTTAAAAAACCATTGGAAATTCTTAAGGAAGTCACGGGAGAAGGACTAAACCCGGATCACTTGGCTGAGTACCTGGAAGAGAAATATTCGAAGATCTATCAACTGGATAATTGACCAAAGAACCGCCGTGAATTTTCACGGCGGTTTTCTTATTTTTAGGACAAACAACGAATTGTTTGATTATAATAGGAGCGGAGGCGATAAACGATGTTGAAATCATTCAGTTTGAAAGGCAAGACGGCGATTGTGACAGGCGCAGGGAAAGGAATCGGCAAAGCGATCGCCATGGCGCTTGCAGAAGCGGGAGCCAATGTCATGCTGGTAGCGCGGACTGAAGCCGATCTAAAGCAAACCCAGAAAGAAATCGGCAATGACCGCACATCCTATGTGCTTGCGGACATTACAAAGCGCAGCGACATTCTGGCTGCAATCGAAAGAACGATGCAGCGATTCGGAGCGCTTGATATTCTCGTCAATAATGCCGGAATGAATATCCGCTCCTCTTTGTCGGAGGCAACGGACGCGGAATGGCATCAGATTATGGACACTAACGCACAAAGTGTCTTCATGTTTTCACAGGAAGCCGTCAAAAAGATGGACAGCGGCAGTTCCATCATCAATATCAGTTCAGTCGGAGGCGACCGTGCGTTGAAGACCGGTGTGGTTTATGCGGCATCCAAAGCTGCAATCATCCAGATGACCAAAGTCATGGCGATGGAATGGGGCCCGAAGAATATCCGTGTCAATGCGATTGGACCGTGGTATTTTAAAACACCTTTAACGGAAAAGATCTTAAGCGATCCGGAGTATTTGGATTCGATCTTGGCAGTGACACCGATGAAACGGGTCGGGGAGTTGCCGGAAGTGGCATCACCGGTCGTGTTTCTGGCTTCGGATGCAGCAAGTTATATTACGGGGCAGACGCTTTTCGTCGATGGCGGCATGTCCATCCATGGATTTTCATAAGAAAGTGGACATCCTTCCTGATTTCAGGAAGGATGTTTTTCGTTCTGACGTAAAAATGATATGATAGAGAGCAGTAAGCGGAGAAGGAGATTTCTAAATGACAGTTCTGGATCATAAAAAAGAATTACTTGAAACGGCACATCTCTACAAGATCTTCAGAGACAACGAAGATACAGAGCGTGAAGCGAAAGCCCATTTATTTGCGAAGAAAATCTTGAAGAATAATTTCATCATCGGCTTTGCCGGCCATTTTTCATCCGGTAAGTCATCCATGATCAACGCGCTGACAGGTGAGACTTTATTGCCATCCAGCCCGATTCCGACGAGTGCCAATATCGTTAATGTCCAGAAAGCGGATAAGGACTTCGCCATCGTCAATATGCGAAACGAGAAGCCTGTCTATTTTCCCGAGAATTACGATTTTAACGCTGTTAAGGAATTCTGCAAAAGCGGGGATGTCACACAGATCGACATCGGCCACCAAGCTTCTGTCTTGCCGAAAGGCATCACCGTCATGGATACGCCTGGCGTCGATTCGACGGATGACGCTCACCGGCTGTCGACAGAATCGGCTCTGCATGTGGCAGACATGGTCTTTTATGTCATGGACTATAACCATGTGCAATCCGAATTGAATTTCAATTTCACGAAAGAACTGCAGAAATACACCGAGCTGTACTTGATCGTCAACCAAATCGACAAGCATCAAAGCAGCGAAATGAGCTTTGCGGATTTCCAGCAAACCGTACATGATTCGTTTGCAGCATGGGGAGTCGTTCCAAAAGGCATCTTCTTTACATCTTTGAAGGACTTCACTTTCCCTGGCAATGATTTCGAACAGGTCAAAGAATTGGTGTCATCGACCATGCAGAACTGGAAAGGCCATATCGGCGAAGCTTCGGATTCGGCCTTGGACCAATTGAAGGATGAGCACATCAAGTTTTTGGAAGATGAAAAAGCGGAGCGCCTGCAGGCATTTTCTGAAGTTCTTGATCCGGAAGAATGGGAAATGCGTGAAGACTTGAAAAAGGAAAACGCATTGGTGTCACGCAGAATGTCTGTGCAGGATTTTGAAAACTGGCAGGCCAAATTCGAAAAGAGCCGCAAGGAACTATTGGAAAGCTCGAATATCATGCCCTATGAACTGCGCAGCGCATTGACAAGCTACTTGGAGTCGGTCCAACCGAATTTCAAAGTAGGTATGCTGTTCAGCGGCAAAAAGACAGAAGAAGAACGCCAGAAAAGAAAACAGGAAGTGGACGAGCGGCTGGATTCGACCGTTTCTTCCCAAATCACCAACCACCTGAAGAAATTGATGAAGGCTTCTTTGAAGGATGCTGGATTATTGACCGACAGTGAATCCCTGGCGATCGATGATATGGTCTTTGATGTGCCATTTGCTATAGTCGAAGATCAAAACCCAACAGGTGCTTCCACGACGGGAGATGCCGTGCTGAATTTTGCCAACAGCATCTCTACAGCTGTCCAGCGCTGGTTTATCCGCGAAACGGACGGCTGGAAAAAAGCGCAGGAAGAAAAGTTCGAAGGACTGACGGATGATGTCAGCACGGAAATTGACATGAAAGCACAAAATCTGTCCAGAAAAGTACTGGCGATCCAGACGCTTGAAGAAATGGACAGCAAAATCGACAAAGTGAAAAAATCCTATTCGGCGATGCTGCCGAAGCAAAAAACAGCCGCCGAAGAAAGAGTGGATCAATGGCTGGAAGAGTTTGAGGTTTCCATTGAAGAGATGACTGAATTCGATCCGGCGATGCTGGAAAAGGATGACCAGCAACAGGTCGAACAGGAACAACAGACTGAAGTGCTTGAAGTGGCGGCATTCGATGAAAAAGCTGTACTTGAACGTGCCAACCGCACCGCAGAAGTGATCAACCCGATCAAAGGCTTTGCCGAAACGGCCGCCTATTTGAAACGGAAAGCCGGCCGCCTGGAAGGACAGGAATTTACCATCGCATTATTCGGTGCATTCAGTGCCGGGAAATCGTCATTTTCAAATGCCTTGATGGGTGAAACTGTCCTGCCGGTATCACCGAATCCGACGACGGCAACCATCAACCGGATCCGTCCAGTTACGGAAAAGCATCCGCACGAAACCGCGGATGTGCGTTTGAAGACCCGTGCCCAGATGACGGAAGATGTTAAAAACTCCTTCCATGTACTGGGGATTGAAGTGACGTCTTTGGAAGATGCCTACGCCAAGTCGCTGAAATTGCCGGAGGATACGCCGACTGAACAACAGGTCCATAAATCGTTCATCATCGCCTTCAACAAAGGCTATGAAGGCTTCAAGGACCGTTTGGGTGAAACCATCCGGACAGACCGGGAAGAATTCGGTTTGTATGTAGCGAAAGAAGAAAAAAGCTGCTTTGTCGATGAAATCGACTTTTATTATGATTGTGAACTGACGCGCAATGGCGTAACGCTGGTCGATACGCCGGGAGCGGATTCCATCAATGCGCGGCATACCAATGTCGCCTTCGAATACATCCGCAACGCTGATGCCATCCTGTTCATCACGTATTACAACCATGCGTTTGCGCGGGCGGACCGGGAATTCCTGATCCAGCTGGGCCGAGTCAAAGATGCCTTTGAAATGGATAAAATGTTCTTTGTCGTCAATGCCATCGATTTGGCCAACGACGAGCAGGAAAAAGATGCGGTCGTCACTTATGTGAAAGACGAGCTGCAGCGTTTCGGCATCCGGTTCCCAAGGTTGTTCGGAGTATCCAGTCTGTTAGCGCTGCGTGACCGGGAACATTCCGGCATGCCGCAGTTTGAGGAAGCGTTCCAGCATTTCCTGAAGGAAGAGCTGAAAGGCATGGCCGTCCAATCACTGGCGGAGGAAGAACAGAAAACGGTGGATCGTTTTCGGAGCCTGATCGAACATACGGAAAAAAACCTGATGCGAAAAGACGAACGGCTGGAAGAACTCAAGCATCTTGAACAGCAACTGCGCATCCTGTTTGGCGCTTCCATCGCGAAACTATTGGAGCGCGAAGCCCTGCAGGAATTGGATGAATTGCTGTATTACGTCAATCAGCGGGTTTTCTACCGCTTCAACGACTTTTTCAAAGAAGCATTCAACCCGTCGGTCTTTTCAAACAAATCGGCGCAGCAAGCCTTGGATACCGCGTTGCAGGACATAAACGAAATGACCGGCTTTGATTTCCAGCAGGAATTGCGTGTCACCAATTTCCGCCTGGGCCAGTTTATCGAAAAGAAACTGGAAATGCGCTTTAAGGAAGACACGGCCAAGCTGAAAGAACTGAATCCGGACTTTTCATTTACACCGTATGAAGTCCAGGAAGCAGGTTCGTTGGATATTCCTAAACCATTCACGGATGCCGATTATTCATCGGTCAAATCCTATTACAAGAACAATAAGAGCTTCTTTGAGAAAAATGAAAAAGAGAAGCTGCGTGATGCACTGCAATCCATGATGGAGCCGGATGCCTTGCGTTATTTGGAAAAAGAGAAAAAAGAACTCGGCAACTGGGCGGAATTCTGGATCGAGCAGGAAGCGGAAGGCTTACGCCAGCATATTCTCCGCCAAGCCGTCGATCAGATCGATTCGGAGCGTACTTTGCTTCAGCAATCTGAAAGATTGGCACAATGGAAAGAGCTGTATTCAAATTTGATGGACGGAAGGGTGTAGACGATGTCTGTGTTTATAGAAACGATCGATACCGAAAACCATAAATGGATAGATGCACGATTTGACTTGAAGGATTCATTAGCAGGCCACAAGATGTACAAAGAAGAACATGTCGCCGGGGCCGTCTTTTGGGATCTGGAAAAAGACCTATCGGATATGTCCTCGAATGAAGGGCGGCATCCAATGCCTTCACACGAGCAATTGACTGAATTGATTCGTTCAAGCGGATTGAACAAGAACGATTCGATTGTCATTTACGACCAAGGCGGTTCTCCTTTTGCGGCACGTGCCTGGTGGCTGCTGAAATATGCAGGATTCGAAGAGGTCCATATCAGCCAAAAAGGCTTTCATGAACTGAAAGAGCAGGGAATTGCAGTTTCTGCTGAAGTGCCAAACCCTCAACGCATAGACTATGAACCGGATTTCAACAGTGAAATATTCGCTGATCAGGCATACGTGAAAAATGTCATCAGCGGCGACGAATTAGGAGTTCTGGTTGATGCACGTTCTGCAGTGCGTTATGCGGGACTTGAAGAGCCGATCGATCCTGTTGCAGGACGGATTCCAGGAGCGCGAAATCTGGACTGGGCGCAATTCGTTTCTCAGGGTGAGTTCCAGTTGAGTGAAGACATCAGCCATATCGTACAGAAGCATGAACCAGCTGTCGTCTATTGCGGCAGCGGCGTAACAGCAGCGGCACTTTATGCCATCTTGGCTGAAAAAGGCTATGATCAGCTGAGACTTTATATGGGCAGTTTCTCAGACTGGATTACAGACGCAGAAAACGTCGTGGAATTTGACCGCGGCGAACATCCGGAAGCAGCGGATGATGAAACCAAAGCGATATTGGCGAAATTGATCGAAGAAGGCTATTCAGGCGAGATGCTGATGAAAAAGTTCGAATACGAAAAATCATTATTGGAAGAAAAATAAAAAAATCCCCGACAACAATTTCTGTTGTCGGGGATTTTTCTGGTTATTCGATTCGCTCTGCAGTGCGCGTTAAGAGTACCCGGATAATCTGATGATTTTCCATTTCGCGTACGGTGATGGTATGGGTCGGCAATTCAACCGACTCGCCTTCACTGATATCTGTATTCTTCAACTGGATCCAGCCGCCGATGGTATCGACATCTTCACTGTCATCAAACTCGATGGCGAAACGATCTTCCAGATCAGACAAGAGCACGCGGCCGTTCAATAAATAATTATTGATATCGACGGCTTTGATCTCGTCGCGTTCGTCTTCGTCAAACTCATCGCGGATTTCCCCGACGATTTCCTCCAAAATATCTTCCATCGTGATGACGCCGGCAGTTCCGCCGTATTCATCGACGACTATCGCCATGTGGACATGCTCTTTCTGCATTTTCAGCAACACGTCCTGTATCGGCGCCATGTCATGGACAAAAGGAATATCGTGGATGACGATGCTGTCGTTCAAATCTTGTTTATAGGTGTAATTGGTCAGCATTTCCTTAACGTTGACAAAGCCGATAATATCATCTTTGTCACCATGTTCAGTGACGGGATAACGGGTGTACTGATGGTCACGCACAATCTCCATTAAATCGTCATGGCTCATCTCAAGTGAAATGGTCTCCATTTGTGTCCGCGGCAGCATGACATCTTTTGCCAGCCGTTCATCGAAAGAAAAAATATTCTGCATATACGATAGTTCCGTTTGATTGATTTCACCGCTGTTGTAACTTTGCGTCATGATGATCTTCAACTCTTCTTCCGAATGGGCATGCTCGTGCTCAGACGGCTCAATGCCGAAAGCGCGCAGCAACAAACGTGCTGATCCATTCAACACCCAGATGAATGGCAGTAAAATGACGCCAAACAGATAGAGCGGGCGGGCGAAGATAAGGGCCATTTTCTCTGCATACTGAATCGCCAGAGTTTTAGGGGCCAATTCGCCGATCACCACGTGCAAAAAGGTTATGACGGTAAATGCGATGATAAAGGAAAAGATCGACGCAGTCGGTTCTTCTATTCCAAAGTTTTCAAAAACCGGATGCAGGATCCGTTCGACAGTCGGTTCACCCAGCCAACCAAGGCCAAGCGCCGTTACTGTAATTCCCAATTGGCAAGCGGATAAATAATAATCCAAATTGCTGGTGATTTTCTTCGTCAAGATGGCATTTTTATTGCCTTCTGATACAAGTTGATCAATGCGGGACATCCTGACACGGATAATTGAAAATTCCGATCCAACAAATAAAGCGGTCAGCCCGATTAAAAGAGCGACCAAAAACAAATTGAGAATGAGTATACTGTCCAATTCGTCCCTCCGATTGGGAGGGTTCACCTCTGCTTTCTATAAGTAAAAACAGTATACCATATTTAGGTATGCTTTTGCTTTGCGGGTGAATCATTGAAAAATTCAAACCAAACATATTGAATGCCACGGCGAATAAACTTATGATGGGAAGAGAGAAAAGGAGTGGTTAGATGAAAGTGCTATGGCATGGGGGAACGATCTATACAATGGAAACTGAAGGCGCTACTGCAGAAGCGGTATTGGTGTCGGATGGTCATATAGAGAAAATCGGTACGTATGAGGAGTTAAAGCAATGGGCTGACAAGGAAATCGATCTGCAGGGAAAAAGCATGTACCCGGGATTTGTCGATAGCCATATGCATATGATCGGCCATGGCGAAAAGCTGATGCGTGTCGATTTATCGAAAATCGGAAGCTCTGAAGAAATGCGGGAGCAATTGGTCGAATCCACCAAAGGATTGAGCAAAGAGGAATGGTTTATCGGAGAAGGCTGGAACGAAAACAATTTTGCAGACCGCAAAATTTTCCACCGCCATGAACTTGATGAAATCAGCGAATCACCGATGTTGCTGAAACGGGTATGCCGTCATGCGATTCTGGCCAATTCCCGTGCTTTGACACTTGCCGGCATCACAAAAGACAGCCAGGATCCTGAAGGCGGTGTAATTGTGCGTGATGCTGATGGAGAGCCGACCGGCTATCTGTTGGACGCTGCACAAGATCTTGTCGCCAACCAGGTACCGGAGGTCAGCGTTGAGTATTTGACGCGTGCCCTGCAAAAGTCAGTAGACAATTTACTGTCGCTTGGTTTGACGGGTGCACATACGGAAGATATGGGCTATTACGGCCATTATTCACGGCCTTTGCAGGCATTCAAGAATGTCATCGGCGATCAGGTGAAATTCCGTGCGCATCTGCTTAGAGCACATAGCGCATTTGAAGACATGATGGAAAACGCGACATACGCTGAACCGTTTGTCGATCCGGGCCCGATGAAAATCTTTTCGGACGGATCAATCGGCGGCCGCACAGCATTGCTGAGCAAACCGTATAACGATGACCCATCAACAATCGGCGTCGCGATCCAATCAGATGAGGAATTCAAGCGCTTGGTCTCTATAGCACGCAAACATGGGGAAGCTGTAGCTATACATGTCATCGGGGATCTGGGATTGGAAATGGCATTGGATGCTATTGAAGCCCATCCGGTGCCTGCAGGCAAACGTGACCGCCTCATTCACGCAATGGTGGTTCGTGAAGATTTGGTGGAGCGCATGAAGAAGATTGATGTAGCGTTGGATCTCCAGCCGAGCTTTGTGACATCTGATTTCCCTTGGGTTGTGGAGCGTCTGGGTGAGAGTCGGTTGGAATGGGCATATGCATGGAAAAAACTGCTCGACCATGGCTTGATTTGTGCTGGAGGATCGGATGCGCCGATCGAAGAGGTCGATCCGTGCCTCGGCATCTATGCGGCAGTAACACGCAGAAAGCCATATGAAACCCATGAAGGTTTTCAGCCTGAAGAAAAACTGTCGCGTTTTGAAGCGATCCAGCTTTATACAAGCGGCAGTGCAGCAGCCATCGGAAAGGAAGCGGAACGCGGTGTGATCCGTGAAGGCTTTGATGCCGATTTCACGATTTTCGATCGGGACCTGTTCTCTGGAAATGAAGAACAGATTCTGGAAGCTCAAGTTGCCGTGACGGTTGTGGCAGGAGAAATCATGTACCAAAAAGGCGGGATGGAGTAATGACAAAAGAAGCATACATCATTACCGGAGCATCCAAAGGGATCGGTTTTGAATGGAGCCGCCAGCTTAGTGAAGCGGGTCATTTGGTCATCGGGATCGCACGCACCGAACCGGAAAATTGGCCGGGTGGGCATTTTCTGCCGTTCGATCTGACCCGTCTGGAAGCAATTGAAGAAATCGTAGCACAGGCTTTAAATCTGATTCCTGGAGAAACCGAAACGATTGTCTTGGTGAATAACGCGGGAACTATCGAACCGATTGGACTTGCCCACACCAATGACTCGGCACAGGTCAGCCAAAGCATCGTGCTCAACTTGACGGCGCCGATGCTGCTTTGCGGTGCTTTCATCCGGCAGCTGAAAAGCAACTCAGCCGAGAAGAAAATCGTCAATACTTCTTCAGGAGCGGGACGTAAAGTCTATGAAGGCTGGAGCGCTTATTGTGCCGGAAAAGCGGGACTTGATCATTTCAGTTCGTGTCTGGATGCGGAAAATGATGATGTGAAAGTGGTCTCTGTGGCACCGGGAATCATCGATACCGCCATGCAGCAGAAAATTCGCCAAAGTGAAGCGGCCGATTTCCCATTAGTCGAGAAATTCCTGGATTACAAAGAGAGCGGATTGCTCAGCAGTCCGGAAGAAACGGCTCGCTTATTGATGGAAATGACCCAACGAGTTGATTTTAAGGAATTGCCGACCATTTTGGACATCCGTAATTTACCGCAAGCAGGAAAGGGGAGCTTGGAGTGAGTAAAACACCGGACAACATCCTGATGAAACTGGCTGATGCTAACCAAGCCGGTATCGACATGGCAAGCCCGAAAGCCGTGGTCACTTTTTTGCTGGCACAAGGCGAAAAAGAATCCATCCTTTTCTTCTATAAGTCCAACAGCGTCGAATTCGATTTCGACAAATTCAATAGTGCTGTAGCAGAGATGAACGATTGTAAGAATTGAGCCCATCATTCACTGTTCGTAAATTCAATTAAGAAAAAATGAACGTTCGTAAAGTGCCAAAACACTTAGCGGACGTTTTTTCATTTTAATTGATGTTGCAATCGTTCTGCATGGTTTAAGCTTTTTACATAAGCACCCTCATCGAGGAATAGTAAGTTACACTATACAAAGAAAACTAAAAACACGGAATAGTAAGTGCTATGTAAGGTAAGATGGAATTATAAAGCGTTTAAGTGAAATCCTGTACATCATAAAAAGGGAAGTTGAAACGAAGGGGATGGAAAACTTTGAAGACCGAAAACACATTTCCAAATACAATAAAGACAGTGGAAGAACTGAGGGAAATCACCGGGAAGCCGAGTGAACTCGTAAATAATAAGGTTATTTCATACATAGACGAACATTGCAGCGGTTTTATTGCAAAATCACCTTTTCTAACCTTATCAACAGCTGACGAATCAGGATTTTGCGATGTGTCACCGCGGGGCGACAAAGCCGGATTTGTTTATGTATTGAACGATAAGCAATTGATCATACCGGAAAGGCCCGGTAACAAACGGATGGATTCCATGCGGAACATCTTGTCGAATCCGAATATCGGCCTGCTGTTTCTGATACCAGGGCTCGGTGAAACTTTACGCATCAACGGAAAAGCCAGTGTGATCCACGACGAAGAACTATTGGAGAAAATGGCGGTTAACGGAAAAAGTCCGCTTCTTGGAATCGGCGTCGAAGTGGAGGAATGCTTTATTCATTGTGCCAAGGCGTTTAAACGGTCGGAACTATGGAATCCTGAAACATGGGCGGATAAAGAAGAACTTCCAAAAGGTGCGAAAATTTTAGCGGCTCATGCGAAATTGCCGAATGTGGACGAAGAAGCGATCGGCAAACTTCTGGAGAAGAGCTACAGGGACAGCCTGTATTAGAAGGCAGATGGTCGAGGAGAGAAGCAAACATCGATCAACGAGTATCGGAGAGAGGGCGGTCCAATGAAAAGTCATCGTACTCTATTGATTTTCACCGGTATGGTCGCTGTTCTTTTCGTGGCAGCGATCACCTATGGGGTTTTGAATGACGAGACCTCGTATAGTACTCATTCAGGTTTGGGTTCAAGTATTTCTGTATCGCCTGATGATGCGACTCTTGCATTTTCTTATTATGAAAATGGAAGGGAAGCTATTTATCTGGGAAGCTTGAAAGACGGGGAAGTGAGAAAAGTGACGGAACCGGAAGAACAGGACCACAGAATGCCTCAATTTTCACCGGTTGGCGAAGGGTTTCTGTATCTGGCGGCTGACAGTGCCGGCGTCCAGTCTCTGCATCACAAAACCGGGAAAACTGGTGAATCCATAAAATTGACCGGAACAGAAGTGCATGTGTCTGACGCTGCTTTTTCACCGGACGGCAGCACTATTTATTATATGGCGATTCCCGCCGAAGACTTTTTAAAGCCTGAAGGGGAGAAAGAAAATGGAGCCGACTTATTTTCAGTGAATGCCGAAGGCGGAGATTTTCTTAAGCTTACTGACAAAGACTCTTTTGCAATGGACGACTTATCGGTTTCAGGCGATGGAACAACGCTTTATTATACAGAATTTGATGGTGTGCAACGGCTGGTTGCCTATTCAATCGAAGAAGGGATAGAAAGCGCTTATTTGCCGCAGCACATCAGCAGTAACCTTTACCATCCGGATTTTTTTAATGATGAAGGGCTGCTGGCTTATACAGCAGTATCGGAAGAATCCAAAAATAATGGCTCGCTATATGAATACGAACTTTTTTTGATGGAAAACTCATCGGGGGAAACGAAAAGACTGACAGACTTCAATGCTTCTGTCGTATCTCCAGCTTTTTTTCATCATGAAAATCGGATCGCCTTTTTGATGCAGCCGAATTGGCCAAATCAACCGGAGGACTATGAGGCAATGACCGTCGATTATAGCAGCGGGGAAACAGTATCTGTGAGCTTGGATTTTCCTGAACCGAATACTGAGTTCCGACCATCCGCACTAGCACACTGGCTCGCAAACCCCATAGCGGTTACAGGTCTTTATCTTCTGCTGTTCGGTTTGTTGACCGTCTACTGCCAGTCGGCATTGAACAGAAGATATCTCCCGGTTAAGGTAAGTGCTGTTCTGACCGGCACCATATTGGCAGGCAGCTTTGCAGTCGCTGTTTTCGACCCGTGGAAGGCCATCGGTCTATTTGCTTTAGCTGCAGGACTGGCTGTCTGCACGGGAATCATCCTGGTTTTTGCCTATAGCTACCGGCGGTTCGGGAAATAGGTAAATGAAATCTAATTTCCGCACTCATCAAAAAACTGCCGACATCAAATGCAGGTCGACAGTTTTTTTATTTGAAATAGTTATCGTGATGCTAAAAAAATCATGTAGCGGAGTGGTTTCCGCTGTATAGAAGACTTGCGGATTTTAAGCGTTTTCTGACGGAGATTCCTATCCAAGCAGCAAGTGCGGCTTTGATGACACCCACTAAAAGGAATGGGAAAAATCCTCCCACAAAAGCACCTGTCCATGACAGGTTTGCGAATATTTTCAACCAGACAGTTCCGAAAGTCAAGGCAACAAACATGCCGATGATATTGGCAATAACTGCATGAGTCACTGTAAAGCCCGTCTTCTCAAGGTAATACCCGATAATAAAGGCGGTTGGGATAAAACCAATTAAATATCCGCCGGTTGGTCCAAACAAGCTGCCTAAACCGCCTGACATTTGCGCGAATACCGGAATTCCCACTGCACCGATCCCTAAATAAACCAAAACAGACAATGTCCCGTACTTAGCCCCTAAAATAGTTGCAGCAAGTCCAATTGCTAATGTCTGGCCTGTAATCGGCACTAATGGCAATGGAATAGTTACTTGCGCTAAGACTCCAATAATGGCTGCAAATAATGCTGTTACAATCATCATTCTCAATTTCAAATTCGATTCCGACAAACCTGTACCCCCTTTATGAGTTAACCCTTTTATTTTATTGGTTAACTCATATACTAGCGTAGTTGAGTAAAATATGTCAATAAGCTTTTTAAGGATAAAACAAGTGATGAATAATAAACAGAAAAATCACTCTATGGTGTAATGGAATAGTATAAACTAATAAGAAACACAAAGCGATGGGAGGGTTATTATGAGTTGGGTCAATGGTGTAATTCCATTCCTTTTTATTTGTATCTTTATATACGGTTTGATCAAACAGATTCAACAGTCTGTAATTTTGCAGAAAACAATTTCAGCTGCCGATCCCATCAATAGAAGGCTACTCATCGGAAATCATTTCTACACCTTTGCATCTGCAGGATTTGTATTTCTTTTACTGATGAATGTTCTTGTTTATTTTGGGATCACTCCTCAAACTCAAACGATCAGCAATACTGTAAGTCTGTTGACTGTTTTGTTTCTGGTGCTGATGTTCATAGCGAAATTTGCAGTTATACCTAAAAGTCAGTGTGGATTTCCTCTATACATTAAAAAACTATAGTGAAAATGCCTAATTGACTGCTGAAAGCTCTGGAAATCAGAAATGCATCAAGGTTGGAGGTTATAGGATGTTTGAACTGATCAAGCGAATTGTGAAAATCAATCCGGGTAAATTGATTGTGTTTGCCAGTCTGTTTTACATCGCCAGTGCATATATTATTTACATTATCGAACCGCAAACTTTTCCCAGCCCTTTTGCTGGTTTCTGGTGGGTGATGACGACGGTCACCACTGTGGGTTTTGGTGATTATTCTCCAACGACGGTTCCCGGTAGGCTGTTTGGTATATTCCTCTATATATTCGGCATCGGACTTGTGGGTATCATACTTGGAAAAGTGGTGGATTTTTATACTTATTACGGGAGGCTTAAAATGGAAGGAAAACTGGCTTATAAAGGAAAAGATCATTTCTTGATAATCGGCTGGTCGAAAAGTGTCCAAAAGACCATCGAAGAAATTTTGCTTAGCAGAGATATTAAAACAGATGTGGTGTTGATTGACCATGTGGAAGAGGCACCTTTCAAACATGAGCGGTTTCACTATATCTGCGGAAACCCAACCAACACGAAAGTTTTGCAGGAAGCAAACATTGATCGTGCGAACTCTGTGTCGATATTCGCTTCTGAAAGTGATTATGAAGTCCAGGCAGATGGTAAAACCTTACTTATCGCATCCGCTATCGAGAGATATGCCGTTGATCAGAAGAGGAATATATATACCATCGTCGAAATCACACACGAAGATCATATCCGGATGTTCCAACATGCCGGAGTCAATGAATTTGTGCTGTCGAGTGAATCTTCCCCCAGTTGATGACGAAGTCCATGCTACATCACGGGTCGAGCCGTTTATTTATGCAGCTCTTGAACCACACATATGGAGAAAACATATGGGAAATCAGCCCTTCTCCTTCT
The DNA here is from genome assembly GCF_050686535.1 of Planococcus sp. SE5232. NCBI lineage: Bacteria > Bacillati > Bacillota > Bacilli > Caryophanales > Caryophanaceae > Planococcus > Planococcus sp. SE5232. Next base: position 1,652,531 of record NZ_JBOGCP010000001.1, read on the forward strand.
TGGCGCATATACAAAGATGCGTTCGATGCGCTGCGTGAACAAGGTGCCAATTTGATTGCAGATGGACCGGACTTCAGCATTATTCGCAGAATGGGGGATCCTATATCCGAAGGTGCCCGGCTCTTTATCATTTGCGATCAGGCAACCTATGAAAATTTGAAGTTGCAATAAACGTGGATAAGAACAAAAAAGGAAGGAAGAATCCCTTACAGGTGATTCTGTCCTTCCTTTTTCATAGGTTCAGTTCACTTCGTCTGTTACTTTGGAATTGTCTATTCTTTTAAATGAAGAAGCCAAGATTTGATTTTCCTGCAGCTTCTTTACTTTCGCTGGTTTGAAAGATAGAAGCTGTTTATGCATGAGAGACTCTGCAATCGTAGTAAAACAATAAATCAACACGATGAAAATCACCAATGGCGGAAGGATCATCCAGTACTGGTTCGTTATAAAAACTTCCCTCGAAATCGCAATCATGGCGGACAACTCATAAATTTCCGGAGACTGCAAGAGCACTGGGAGTTCGACTGGACAGCTATAGCAACTTAATCTTATCGGCACCTCATGGGATTGACGATCCCACCAGTTTGGTCGTTAAACCAACCCCATAATTTCACAGCAGATATCGGCAGGCTTGAAGTTTATAGAAGTCGGATGGAACAGAAGAATTGGAAGAGGTATTGGCCAAAACTTAGGATAAAAAATCTGGGTTACACGACGAAGATCCAATGCCCTTTTTGTATCTCTGAAGAAAGGGAGAATTGTTAAATCACAATGAAATTACAAAAAAATCATTGATTTATTAAAAAAAATGTTTTATTCCCTCCGCAGGTTGTATAGAATAGGATTAGACTGAAAGCGTTACCATAGGAGGAATGCAACTAGAATCGTTTAGCAGAAGATGGGCTGTGTTTAAGCTACTTAGAAATCAACAGGGGGAATAACGAACGTATGAAAGTATTGAAAGCATGGAATCAGATTAGTCTTGTAAAGCAAATATTGATAGGGCTGATATTAGGGGTTGTACTGGCTGTTTTAATTCCAGAAGCAGCAAAATCATTGACCATCTTTGGTACTTTATTTGTAGGCGCACTGAAAGCCATCGCGCCTGTATTAGTGCTGTTTTTAGTAATGGCATCAGTCGCGCAGCATAGAAGCGGCAAGCCGACAAATATGAAAACAGTCATATTTCTTTACTTATTAGGAACGTTTTTGGCCGCATTGATTGCTGTCATCGCCAGTTTCATCTTCCCGGTAAGCATTGCCCTGACTCAAGGTGCTGAGGATTTGGCGGCTCCGGGTAATGCGATTGAAGTTATTAAAACTTTAGTGTTGAACATTGTCGATAATCCAGTAAGTGCTCTTTACAACGCAAACTATATCGGCATTTTAGCTTGGGCGATTGTCCTGGGTCTGGCATTGAGAACCGCCGCTGATAACACAAAATTAGTAATCACTAATCTCTCGGATGCAGTAGCCAAAATGGTTGGCTGGGTCATCAAGTTTGCACCTCTTGGCATCATGGGTCTAGTGATTGAGTCCATTACGACAAACGGGCTTGGGGCATTGCTGAGTTATGGGAAATTGCTGGCCCTTTTAATTGGCTGTATGCTTTTTGTGGCGCTTGTGGTCAATCCGCTTATCGTGTTTATGAACATTCGCCAGAATCCATACCCACTTGTCTTTAAGTGCTTGAGAGAAAGCGGCATTACGGCTTTCTTCACGCGCAGTTCTGCAGCCAATATCCCAGTAAACATGACGTTATGTGAAAAGCTGGGATTGGACAAAGACACATATTCTGTATCAATACCACTAGGAGCAACCATCAATATGGCAGGTGCCGCAGTTACGATTACGGTTCTGACGCTCGCTGCTGTGCACACGCTTGGCATTCAAGTGGACATCCCTACAGCGATAATCCTGAGCGTATTGGCCGCAGTATGTGCATGTGGCGCTTCTGGTGTTGCGGGCGGATCGCTTTTGCTGATCCCTTTAGCTTGTAGTTTATTCGGCATTCCTGCTGATGTGGCTATGCAAGTAGTCGGTGTTGGCTTCGTGATAGGCGTGCTGCAAGATTCATTTGAAACATCACTCAACTCTTCAACAGACGCCCTTTTTACAGCAACAGCTGAATACAAGAAGCGACTGAAGGAAGGCGAAAAAGTGAATTTCAAAGAAGTATTCGAGCTCAATAAACCATCCGAAAATTTGGTGAAGAGCTGAGTTTGAGAATCATTCTAAATGTCCAAACTTATTGTAAATCCAGTAAGTTAGGCTGAACCAAAATATAAAGAAGCTTTTGGGCTACTTAATTTCCAAATTTTTTGGAATGAAAGTAGCCTATTTTTTTTTAGATATAGGTGGTAGTATTTTTGCTTAACTGCTAAAAAGGATTACATAGTGTACACTTACATTAGGATAGATTGGATTTGATCCGGCGATTACTTAAACAAAAAGCTATTTTCTCAGGAAAGGGTGCAGACTGATGGAGTTCGAAACAGTGATGCAGGAGCTTGAGGCATTAGGCAAAGAACGGATGAAAAAAATATACCTATCCAATGGTGCACGTGAGCCGCTTTTCGGCGTGGCAATAGGCACCATGAAGCCGATTGCAAAGAAAATAAAAATTGACCAGCAGTTGGCGGAGGAGCTTTATGCGACGGGCAATTACGATGCCATGTATTTTGCGGGCATCATCGCAGATCCGAAAGCGATGACCGCAGCTGATTTCGACCGCTGGATGGATGGTGCCTATTTTTATATGCTGTCGGATTTTGTAGTGGCGGTGACGCTTTCCGAATCGGATATTGCACAGGAAGTGGCCGATAAGTGGATTGACAGTGGTGAGGAGCTGAAGATGTCTGCCGGTTGGAGCTGTTACTGCTGGCTTTTGGGGAACCGGAAGGACCATGAGTTTTCTGAAAGCAAGATTTCCTCCATGCTCGATAAAGTAAAAAACTCAATACACCATTCACCTGAACGCACGAAATCTGCCATGAACAATTTTCTCTACACGGTGGGGATTTCCTATGTGCCGCTGACTGAAAAAGCGATTGAAGTTTCCAAAGAAGTCGGTGTAGTAGAAGTGAAGCGGGACAATAAAAAAAGCAGTTTCCTGAATGCTTATGAAAGCATTCAAAAAGATGTGGCTAAGGGCAGAGTGGGGTTCAAGCGAAGATATGTCAGATGTTAATGGGAGAGGGCAAGTCCATGATGGACATGCCTTTTTTTATATCAAAAAAGTTTTTTACTCCTCACGAAGCTTTTTCGATGCATAGCCTATATACAAAAAGACGAAACCGGTAATCAATGTAGCAACGGCAAAAAGAAAGCCGAAAAAGCTCACCCCGATTCCAGCCTTTACAATAGGAGCAATGATTCCAAGAAAAATAGCATACACTAAAAAAGGCAGAAGAAATGCGGTAATGTAGCCCGAATGGATCCACCGGTGGCGTTTGTTTCCGGCAAATTTGCTTACAGAAAAACTTAGCAGTGCAATATAGCTAGCTAAAATTAAAATCACATCAAGACCTCCAGTTCGTCATTTCACAATAGAATAGTTGGAATTAGTTTACCCTTTTAAAGTGAAGCAAATACAAGAACTGACGAATAAGTTGCTGAATATAGGTCTTGAGAGAAAAGAGGTAGAAAACAGGATGAAAAGAGTAGATGTAGTCTATGTCCTTTTGTTCGACAGCAAAAAAGAAAATATCCTGACGGTGAAAAATAATACATTGGATTCCCCGTACTATACACTTCCTGGAGGAGCAGTTGAAACCGGCGAAACTTTGGAAGAAGCAGCTATACGTGAAGTGAAGGAAGAGACGGGATTGGATATTGAAGTAGGAGGCATGTATGCGGTGAGTGAAGCGTTTTTTGAAGAGCGGGCACATCACGCCATTTTCTTTACGTTCGAAGGGAAAATCGTTGGCGGAGAAATTAACCGGTCGCCTACTGACGAAATAGAAGAAGTTACTTGGATGGATGAAAAAACAGCAGAAAAGTATGCGTATGTTCCAAGTGAGGAAAAAGGCTCAATACATAGGAAGACAACTATTCCATACGTTCTTCGCGGGAAAGTATTTCATTAAGAATGAATAAGGATAGATGAATATTATTATATAATGTGGCTGGCCCGTGTTATAATAAAGAACTTAGGGCAATTATTATTAGTGCCTCAATTGAACGGATGCCAAAAAGCCTCCGCTTATGGAAAGAATATGGAGGTGTAACAAAATGAATAAACGATGGACTTTTAAAGAAATCAAAGCATTTGTCGAAAAAAACTCAGACAGTAAATTATTATCGACGGAATACCACGGTTTTTCTCAAAAGCTGCTGTTTAAATGTGCATGCGGCAATAACTTCGAAAAGACATTTACGAAATTCAATACGAAAAACCAGCGTAAATGTGACGTATGCCAACCGCCAAAAGCGCCGCGCGGCGAATAAGATATGAACGAAGCCCCAATTTCTGAAATTAGAAATTGGGGCTTTTTAAGTTGATCATAATAAACTCTATATATGTTAAGCATAGATGATTTTAAATTGAAATAAATAAATTGACTTGATTTTAAGTAGGTGGTATATTTTATTTAATTAGAGACAACAAGAGTCTGTAATATCTTTAAATGAAAAAGGAGGCCCGTATGAAATATTCAAACGCAACGAACTATGCCTTGCATACAATGGTTCACTTAATCCGTTTGCCGCAAAATAATACGATAGGTGTTCAGGAATTGGCGGAATTTCAAAAGCTGTCACCGACGTATCTGTCGAAGATTTTAACCAAGCTTACGAAAGCCGGATTGATTGAATCGACGCCAGGTGCCAAAGGTGGGTACAAAATTTCAAAGTCATCGAATGAAATTTCATTTTTGGATGTCATTACGGCAATCGAAGGGGATACCAACTTATTTAATTGTTCCATCCATCGTCATGAAGGCTGTCTGATTGAAGGAGTCATGAGACAGTCTGAAGAAAACATGAAAGAAGAGCTTCGGAAGCGGCTGCTGATTGATATTGTGAAAAAAATGGAAGAAAAAAGCCAAAGAAAAGAAAACGTCAACTAAAAGCTTCAGAAAGAAGATGATGACATGATACTGGACTGTGCCGTGATAGGCGGAGGGCCAGCGGGCTTAAATGCATCGTTGGTTCTCGGAAGAGCAAGAAGAAAAACCGTCGTGTTTGATGATAATAAGCCCCGCAATGCAGTGACTTCAGAAGCACATGGGTTTATAACTCGTGACGGGATAGACCCACAGGAGCTGAAACGGATTGCCCAAGATGAGCTGAATAGATATCCGGACGTCAAAATTGAAAAACAGCGGGTAGTGCACGTAAGAAAAGAACAGCAGCTATTCCATATTGAAACCGAAAATGGAATGTTCTATAAAGCTCGAAAGGTAATTTTAGCTACCGGTTTCAAAGAAGTTCTGCCGGACATCAACCGGTTAGAGGAGTTTTATGGAAGCAGTTTGTTCAGTTGTCCATTCTGCGATGGATGGGAGCTTCGAGATCAGCCATTAGCCGTCATTGCAGAAATTCCTGGCGCTTTTCATATGGCCAAAGTGGCTTCCAATTGGACGAATGACTTAGTTGTCTGTACGAACGGAAAGCCAATCCTTTCAGCAGATGAAAAAGGGATTTTGGAACAGAACGGCATCAAGGTCAATGAGAAAAAAATCCGCTCATTGATTGGGAAAAACGGTAAGCTGGAGGCAATTGAGTTTGTTGACGGCGAGCGTCTCTTCCGTACAGGCGGATTTGTAGCGTCACAATGGATACAGGCCTCTGCTATTGGTGCGTCACTTGGCTGTAAGTTAAACGAGCGGGGCGGAGTGGAAGCTGATCGTTTTCGACGGACCAATGTAGAGGGAGTCTTTGCCTGTGGAGATACGGTCATGGACGGCCCATCCCAATTGATCATCGCAGCTGCAGAAGGCAGTATGGCTGGGATTGCTGTGAATGGAGAGTTGTTGGAGGAAAGATTTGCACAAGTAAAAGTAAGCTCTATAAGTTGAACTAAAGAAGTAACATTTATATGCCGATTCGGCGGCTATGGAAGAGAAGAGAACAATGATCCTCCGCAAGCTCTGTTGTAAAGGTGAACCAAATTCTTCTGGCGTACCTTGGTTCCCACGATAAGCCGAGAAGAACACACACCTTACTGCCCCACCTCATCCTGAGCCGCACCGGCGCTGGAGAACTCTCAAAGATATGGAGCAAAACAGCGAAGACTCCTGCGGCTTAGCGATTCGACCGATACACCGCAGGGAGCGCAGCGGACGAGGAGGATTGGGCGGAAGCCCGCTGGAAAGCGGAGTATCGACTGAAATAAATCATTAATTCAACCTATACAGCATAAATAATTTATTTAGTAAACCAAAAGCATTTACCAGCAAATCAAAAGGAGATTAAAAAATGCCTAGTGAACACGTTAAATCCCACGGAACAGCTCATCAGCACGGAAAAGTATCTTACTTGGAGAGCGCAAAAAGAAAAGCGGATTTTTCACCGGAGCAATTGCTGAATAGGATTCCATTAAAGAGCACCGATCATATTTTAGATTTTGGGGCGGGAACGGGCTATTTTACGATACCTGCTGCTAAAAGAGTGGACGGCCAAGTTTTTGCACTTGATACCGATCAGGCTATGCTGGAGATGATCAGCCAAAAAGCAGCTAAGGAACAGCTCGCCAATATTGTTCCGATCCAGGGAGGCAACACAGGAATTCCGATCCCTGATGCATCAATGGATGTGGTAATCGCATCATTGGTATTGCATGAAATCCATCCGTTGGCGGCGACTTTGACACAGATTAAAGATGTACTTAAAAACGATGGTTATGTAATCGTCATCGAATTGGAGCCGAAAGGGCAGTCAACGCATAAGGCACCAAGAATTTCTATAGCTGGTATGGAAGAGGAGTTAGAGGCTGCAGGACTGCATATGACAGAAAAATTCTTTCCAACTGAATCTTTGTATGTCTTGATTGCACAAAAACATGCGTTTTGAAATAAAACCTTTTTTTATCTAAATTAGAGATAACGTGTATCTTTAAAGTATCTAATCGGATCATGAAAAGTACCATTTGAAGTTTACAAGGAAGGTGCAGGTTTAATATCTGCTCCTTTTCTATTGTGAAAAAAATAATCTTTTCTCATACATATGAAAACGAAATTTGAAAATCAAAAATTATGCGAGCCAGGTAGAAAAACAAATGATACTATTTAGAAAGAATATTCTTTTGCGATGATTTGCCGAAAAATAATTGCTGGAAATGATAAAACATTTAAAGAGATGGGAGATGCACCGTGAAGCTGAAAATATGGGCAGCAGTAATGGTCATGGCAATAGGAGTCATCGGGTTTATAGCTTTGAGGACCACTTTCTTTTGTGAAGACTGCGGACCTCAGGAATCCGGAAGAGTGGAAGATACAGTAAACGCTATCTACGACTTGGAGGTTTTTCTGAATGAGACAAACGAATTTCAGATAGCGGCTTCTATCGACGTTACGAACTATTCATCGGACACTTGGGATGATATCGGTTTTTACTTGGTCCCTAATGCCATGAATTCCGAAGAAACCTCATTTTATGAAGATGACGATGTATGGCTGGAAATAACTGCGGTAACTGTTGACGGGGAAGAATCGGATTATAACTTGGACAATAATGAGTTGTTGGTGGAGTTGGATACAGATCTCGAACCGACATCCAATGTGACTATTCAAGTCGAGTATTCAATGGTTTTGCCGCAAAATGGCATGCGGTTGTCACAAGTGGACAACAACTTTTACTTGGCTCATTGGTATCCAATGCTTGGCTATTACCAAAATGGATGGGATATTGAAGATTATGACTCGAAAGGCGAGTCCTACGATACGGATTATGGGGACTATACCGTCAGCTATGACTTGCCCCAGGACTATTTGGTTGCCAGTTCGGCTGAAGATGGTGAAATCGTGGCCGCTTCAACTGGCACTGTGCAAGGCGACAACATAAAAGACTTTTACTTGGCCATCATGGATCCGGACGAATGGGCGTTTGAAACCGTAGCAGCGAACGATACAAAACTGCGGGTGTTTACACCTCTTTCAGCGGATATGCTGGAGGAGACTTCGGGAATGGCAGCGGAGGCCTATGTGTATTTTGAAGAACATATCGGCGATAATCCTTTTGGCGAGCTGGACATCATCGGGAATGACGGCTATATGGAGTACCCGAATATTATCGAAGTGGCAGCGGATGAAGAATCCCAGGAGTCTGTACTCGTGCATGAAATTGCCCATCAATGGTTATACTTCCTGGTGACGAATGATCCGTACGAGGAAGCCTGGCTGGATGAGGGGCTGACGGAATTCGCAAGTTCGCTTTTCCTAAGCGACTATTATGACGATGATGAATATGGATTCTGGGGCGCACAAACGGCTCAAGAGTACTATCCGCCAGAAACTTACGTGAATCTGCCGCTCGATAAATTCAAAGAGGAAGCCTATTACTCGACCATCTACGGCAAGGTTCCGATGCTGCTGAAAGATTATTTTGACAGCCTGGATGGACGTGAGACAGCTTTCGAATTTTTATCAGCTTATTACGCAGAATATCAATTCGAGCAAGTGGACACAGAAGAGTTCAAAGTGTTTTTTGAAGATTATTTTGAAGGGGACCAAAGTGAGTTTCTGGAAAGCTGGTTAAAATAATAAATAACAGGTAAGAGGAGAAGCTGCATTTATGCTTTTCCTCTTTTCCATTGTTTCGGAAAAAACCAGTCTGATTGCGCCAAAAAAATCGGAGCCAGTATTTAAGTGGAATATACAGATGCCAGTCCTGCTAAAAATGACATACAGAATCTACATCTAAAGTCTTAGTTCTAAGCACCCTTCAGGCCGATTAGTTATAGGTTAAAACCAGTTATGCTGTTCTTATCAAAGACATAACGAAACGGTGGGAGGTAGAGTATGCAATCTACACAAAAATTGGTTTCTTTATCCATCATTCTGCTGGTGGCTCTTTTGGCTGGTTCGGTATTATTTTTGAATTCATTAGAGAAAAATCCATGGGTACAGGATAAATTGGTCGAACTATTTCAAAACGATCCCAAAGTGCAACTGGATATGACCAGAGGAGAAGTCACGGTTTCAGCTGAGCAATTTGCGGATGAGATGATCCTCTTTGCGGAAGATGTGCTGATGTATCCTTTTTATATGCTCGTCTTCGCCTTATTCTGCAGCTTGTTCGGTTTGGTTATGATGGCGACTTTTCCATCAATTGCGGCTGTATTCCTTGTGCTGGCTGGTATCTTGTCGCTATTTACTTTGGTTCCAGCGATGCTCTTATTTTTTGCAGCAAACAGTTTACTGAAGTTGGAAGGCAGTTTAAAAGCAATGACCACCAAGAATGCAATTTGATGGATTGATAGACTGGTTGAGAAGAGGCGCTGGAATGCGCTTCTTCTTTTTTTAGCGAAAGAAAGTTTGATTTAATGCGAACCGGAAGGAATATTTCGGGAAATGGAGAATATAACCATATGGTGTAAAAAGCTGGATTAGCATGGAGGAACAATATGTACAAACTGCTTATGTTGTTGTATTGGCTTTGCGCAATCCTTACTCTTGCTGCTTTTTACGGAATGAATGCTTTAAGCGTAGAAACGAAAGACGCTTTTGACAATCCGGAAGTCTTTTCTTTGTTCACTATCTTTTCGAATCATATTTTCTTTAATCCACTGACGTTCATCCTGGTGGTGATGGCTTGTTTTCTGGCAGGTTTGGTTTGGAGTTTGATAAGGAATAGACCAAAGAACAAATGAGGGATTCATATTGCTGTTTCTTAAAAGAAAGGAAATTCAGCAGATGCGCAGTTATCTATATTACATAGTCTTATTGATTGTCATTCTCTTTGCGGCAGCAAGTACGTGGGGAGAGCTACACAAAACGATCCTGTACGGCATTGCAGTTGTCGGGCTGTTAGGATTGACCGCCATGAAAGTAATGGAAGACCGGCAAAAGAATAGCGAAGATTAATATCCAAAATAGGTTAAAATTTAACTGTGTATGTAAAGGAGATGTTTACTGTGTCTAATGAAGTAATCGGGATCATCGCATTAGCGTCAATAGCGATTTGGATTGCAGTTTCCAAAGAAGCGGTAAAACCAACGAAAGAGATCCAATGGCCGAAGATGTTGACCTTGTTGTCTGCCGGAACCTTATCGGCATTCATCATCACCATTTCACTTTTTCAAAGCCTGCCGCTTTAAGATGGACTCGTTAGTTTGAGTCTGTTTTTTTCTTTCTGTATTTCAAACGCCAAAAGTAGAAAATAATCCAGGCACTCAAAATCACCAATGAAGCAATAGATTGATATGCATAGTCTGCAAAAATCAAAATGGAAAATCCGATGATTGCGGTGGGGATCATGATGTAAATCCACATTCTCACTTCTTTATTCTTCCAACTGAGATCGAATCGATTTTCCACAGCCTTCCCCTCCTGTAAACAATTCTTTCTTGAAATTCATTCGAGCTAAAGCAGCGATCTTACCAACAGAGTATACAGTAAATAGGCTAATTGGAAAATGATGAAGGTGGGTGGGCAATGAGAGGGCTTAGTCAGATGGATAAGATAAACAAAGTTTGGAATGGTGCTGCTGAGATTTCAACGATGCAGCATGATTATCCTGAAGACTTGGAACTGCTGCCCTCTTTTTTTGATAAAGATTTTTTAGATATTGAGCTTTAATTTAATTAAAATTCACATTTACTGAGTAAGTAAGAGGCAGAATTAGAAAGGCAGGAAAATTATGTTTAATGAAATGAATTGTCCATTTTGTAACCCTGATAAAGACCCGAACCAAAAGATTGTATTAGAGAATACGAGCTGCTATTTTCTGCAGCATGTTGAAGAACAGGATGTATTGGAGGGCAGTGGTGTAATCGTCCCAAAGCAGCATCGCACCCTAGCTTTTGATTTAACGAAAGAGGAGTGGAACGATACATACGACTTACTGAAACTGGCCAGGGAATACTTGGACAATGAATATTCACCGGATGGCTATACATTGGGCTGGAATGTAGGCGCGGCTTCAAATCAGTCAATCAGCCACAGCCATTTTCATGTGATTCCCCGGTATAACGATGAGCCATTGGCAGGGAAAGGCCTGCGCCATTGGCTGAAGCAGCCCGAAAATAGAAGGAATAAGGAGACGCTCTAACTGAGAGCAAATCTTAAATGCTCTATTCTTAAAATACTCATCAAAGAAATTTTGTAGTATTTATGGGGGGAACTGCTTTGAAGCAAAACTTTAAAGAATGGAAAACACCTTCGATCCTCCTCGGTTCTTTGGGCATCGCCAGTGTGGGAGATTTCATTTATTTGGTTGCGATTAACATCATGGTTTACCAGATGACCGGTTCAGCTGCCGCTGTGGCAGGCCTTTGGATAATCGGACCCTTGACCAATATCGTGACGAAGTTTTGGACCGGCAGTTTCATCGATTATCGAAGCAAGAAAAAAATCGTTATGGCGACCTTGATTGCAAGAGCGTTGTTTATCGCAGTAATTCCTTTGGCACCGAATCTTCCAGCAGTGTATGCAATACTTGTCGTTCTCAGCATCGCGAAATCCTTTTTCGGTCCAGCTTCAATGACCTATATCACTATGCTTGTTTCTCCTCAAAAGCGAAAGCGATTCAATTCGTTGCGGTCATTCACGTCTTCGGGTGCTTTTATTATCGGACCGGCAATTGGAGGAGCGCTTATCCTGCTGAGCAATATCTCAGTGACGATGTGGCTAAACGCCGGATTCTTTCTGGTTGCTGCCATGCTTTTGATCGTTTTGCCTGAAACGGAAAAAATTGATCAGGCAGCTATTCCTGCTTTGACTCCTGCTCAAATCGCAAAAGACTTTACAGTGGTCTACGGCTTTATGGCAGACAGGAAATATGTTACGGTCATCTATCTGGGTTTTCTGGCAGTCATGCTCTTTTCTTTTGCGATGGATGTTCAGGAAGTTGTCTTTACTCAGCAGGTGATTGGCCTGACCGAAGTAGAATATACACTGCTGATCAGCATTACAGGTATCGGTTCAGTAAGTGGGGCGCTTTTGCTTTCGTTGTTTTCGAATAAAATCTCAATCCGATACATGATTGTGATCGGCTTGCTGACGATGACTGCCGGCTATGTCATCTATGCGTTTTCCTGGTCATTCGCCTCTGTTACAGTCGGCTTTATCATACTCGGGTTCTTTAATGTCTTTTTGAATGCGGGCATCATGACCTTTTACCAAAACAATGTTCCTGTTGCTGTGATGGGCAGAGTGACGAGCATTTTCGGGCTGGTCCAAAGCATTTTTCAGATCTTTTTCATATTGGCAATCGGTTTCTTGGCTGACTTTGTTTCATTGAAATTGACGATTGGATCTCTTGCAGTCATCATGCTGATTACAGCGTTCCTGTATTCCATCGCTGTGTTGAATCCAAAGTATTCCGGATGGTATGAGGAAGAGAATGATGCCCTTGAAGAAACGCTGGTTTGAGGCGAAATCAATGCCAGACAAACTGAATATGAGCAGAGTTAATCGGATTGGAGCGGGAGAGAAAGATGAAAATAGAAACTGCACGGTTGATCATGATTCCTTGTGACAGCCATTCACTGGAGATCCTGGAAGCTCAAAGCTATGACAACGGCCCTGAAATCGCCAATCACCTAAAAGAGCTTGGCGATGATCCAACATTGTATGGGTGGGGCAGCTGGTTGGTTCTACAGAAATCCGATGGGATGATAATCGGAGATGCGGGATTTAAAGGAAAACCGAATTCGGGACAAGAAGTGGAAGTGGGATATGGGTTCCTCGAAACCCATTGGGGAAAGGGCTACGCAACAGAAGCAGTCGAAGGGCTTGTGGATTGGGCGTTTAATGGGATGGCGATAAAAAAAGTGACTGCAGAAACCAACTTGGACAATATCGGATCCATCCGTGTGCTGGAAAAAGCAGGGATGATAAAAAACGAAGAATTCAGGGGACATGATTTATTGGGAACTGACGAATCAACAACGCTGAATACAATAAGTGATGAGACCGGATGCTATATGTGTTTGGTCTTTTTTTTATTGACATGCAACCAAAAAGTTGCATATAATAAATGTATGAAGAATAAAGATGCGGTATTCAAAGCACTCAACGACTCGACACGGAGGCTGATACTGGACGAATTATCTGAACGCAATGAAATGACTTTATATGAACTGACGATTCGTCTGATCACAAAGCACAGTCTCGACATTTCACGGCAGGCGATTGCCAAACATCTATCTCTATTAGATGAAGCAGAGCTGGTGAAAACAACAAGAAAGGGGAAATACCGGGTACTGACTTTCAACAAAGAGCCATTGAGAAACTTGCTGGAGGATTGGCTCGAGTAAGTTACGGAAGCATTTATTCATATGAAGGAGGCAATACAGGATGAACATACTTGTAACCAGTTTATTTGTCGAAGATCAGGACAAGGCTTTGAAATTTTATACGGAAACACTTGGCTTCATCGAAAAGAATGATATCCCAATGGGGGAATTCAGGTGGATAACGCTTGTTTCTCCGGCCAATCAACAAGGGACGGAGCTTGTCCTTGAACCGAATAACCATCCTGCCGCCAAAGAATACCAGCAGAAGATATTTGCGGACGGCATTCCGGCTACAATGTTCGGAGTTGAAGATGTGCAGAAAGAGTATGAGCAATTGCTGGATCAAGGTGTAAAATTCACGATAGAACCGACAGAGATGGGCAATGTCAAAATTGCTGTCTTGGATGATACGTGCGGAAATCTGATTCAAATTGCGCAAATACTGTAATTGCAGGCGTATAAACAATCAAAAAACCATCTTTCAGCTGAAGGATGGTTTTTTTATCGTTTGTTAAACGGTTTTTTCGAGTACGGTGTCAATAATAACTTTATCGATTCATCTGGAAACTGGAACAGTCCAGTAGCAAAGCACTAAAAACGATTTTCTTTACTTTACAGAAAATTCAAGATAAAGTTTAGATAAAGAAATCAACAGGTCAATCTCTAGAAGAGAAGAAAACTTCAATGGAGTGGCCAAGTATTCCGGACAGTAGAGCTGGAAATACCGCCAAAAAGAATGATTCATTCTTTTTGGCGGTATTTTTTTGTAGCAGCTTGGGAATCCGAAAAACCCTTGCTTTCAATCTTCTGCTGACGGATAAATCTATCGCTCAAGAGAAAAAAAGGAGGGGCTTCTGATGACTCGTGAACAGCATAGCCAACCATTAATTTCTCACTACATCGAAAAATTCCTGGATGAGCATTTCGGGGAGAAACCGGAGCAGGTGTCAGTCACTCTTCGCCCTCCATTCCTCCTGATCCACTTGGACGGTTTTATCTTGCCGTCCGAGAAAATGTTTGTAGAGAAAGGCCAATGGAATAAAGTGTTGGAAATAAGGGATTTACTGATCGATTCGGTAAAAGCGGATCTACTGACCGGGTTGCAGGCGTACAGCAATGGGAAACTAACTAATCTGTATGCGGACTGGAATCTCTCCAAGAGGAGCGGCATGCTGATTGCGACTATGGAAAAGGACAACCTGCAGGAAGAATTTCCATGGCCAAAGCGAGTCGATGAAGACACATTGCGGGAAATCATTCTCCTCAACAGCATGACTACCCAAAGAATACCGGATCAGACGAATTTCTATTGGTTGAGCGACCAGGTTTTGCTGATCGAACGCATCGGTATCCTTATAGATATTGAAAAGAAACTGGTCGAGAATGGAGTCACGAAAGAACTGCGCTTGGCCAAGCGGCCTTTGGAATTGCGGATCACTCAATTATTCAATTTGGAATCCATCCTGAATGGCCAGGTGCTGGACCTCTTTGTGGATTGGGACTTTCAGCGGGAAGTCAGCTATTTGGTGCTTTTGCTGGAGGAGCGAAAAACGTGAGCTGATGACGCAACCAGAAGAATCTACTGCTTATTGATAACAAGTGACAATCGATAATTTACATGTTTGTTCAAATCAATCAGAAAATCATCCAGCTGTTCATTGGATGGGAATTTGCATTCAAGAAGATAGCAGCTATCCCCGCTGATCTTGTAGTTGTTTATCACGAATAATTTCTGTGTTTTCAGGAAAGATAAATAAGGCTGATGATCCCTGTTTTCTGTGATGATGCTGATCATTGCATGCACAGGATAACCCATTTTCACTTGGTTGATTTGGACAGTATAGCCTTCGATGATGCCGCTTGATTCTAACTTTTCTACACGTGCGGACGTTGCAGGTCCACTCAGGTGAATTTTTTGACCTAACTCTTTCATTGTAATACGGCTATTTCTCGATAGTTCATCAAGAATATGTAAATCGGTGTGATCCAACATTTTTTCAAATCCTTTCACAAATAAAGTAAAACGGCAAAAAGACTTCATCCATCCTCTGTATTTCCGAATCGGTTAACATGTATACTGGGTTCACATTCAACAAAAGGAGCTGTACAGATGAATATACACCATATCCGAAATGCCACGCTGGTTGTAGAGTACGCTGGCAAAACATTTTTAGTTGATCCATTTTTAGCCGAAAAAGAGGTTTATCCGCCATTTCCGAATTCAGCCAGACAAGACCAGAAAAATCCCTTGGTCGGACTTCCGGTGTCCATTGAAGATATTATCGATGCAGATGCCGTAATTGTCACCCATTTGCACTTGGATCATTGGGATGACGCTGCAAAAGAGGCATTGCCGAAAGAGATTAAGTTATTCACTCAAAATGAAGAAGACGCGAAAGAAGTACAAAAAGCAGGCTTCACGAATGTGGAAGTCTTGCAGGGAGACACCGTCTTTGAAGGCATTCAATTGATCAAGACAAAAGGTGAGCATGGAAGAGGAGAAGTCCTGAAGCTTGCAGGAAACGTATGTGGCGTGGTCTTCAAACATCCGGACGAAAAAACCTTGTATATAGCAGGAGACACAGTATGGTATCAAGCCGTTCAGGATGAAATCGATGCCTATAACCCTGAAGTGATTGTCGTCAACGCTGGAGACAATCAATTTTTGGAAGGGGGGTCTCTGGTCATGGGCAAAGAGGATGTCTACTCAGTCCATAAAGCTGCTCCAAATGCTAAAATTATAACTGTCCATATGGAGGCAGTCAATCATTGGAATCTGTCCCGGGAAGAGCTGAAAAATTTTGCTGAAGAGAAGGGCATGTCTTCTAATGTATTGGTTCCCGATGACGGGAAATCCTATTCTTTTTAGAACAGACTCTAATTTGCTGGACATCTACTAATTGGAAATACTAAAAAATTATAAGAAAGCAGGCCAACTTGAATTTCCCAAGTTGCCCTGCTTTCTTTGTTGTAGCTATGATTACTTTGCCATCTCCAGGTTCAGGAAACTTCAACCGGTTTACTTGGTTCTTTTCCTGCAGAAACGGGATGGCTCTTCCAAGCATAGGTTAAAGCAATTCCGATTCCCAGTACGACGGTGGCAAAATAGAACGGATAGTTCAAATCGATGTCGAATAGGATGCCGCCGATAATCGGACCGAAAATATTGCCGATGCTCGTAAACATGGAGTTCATTCCTCCGGCGAATCCCTGCTCATTTCCCGCTATGCGTGACAGGTAAGTGGTGACGGCAGGACGCATCAGGTCAAAGCCGACGAATACCACCATCGTAACCAAGAGGATCGACCAATAGCTATTGACGAGTGTCATGATGAATACCAGAATGGTGGACACCAGCAGGCTGTAGCGGATCAGGCGGATTTCGCCGAGCCATTGCGTCAGCCGATTGAATAAGCCGACTTGGAAAATCACTCCGACTATGGCTCCGAGAGAGATGACAATTGCGATATCCATAGCGGTAAAGCCGAATTTATGGTCTACAAACAACGCGAACAGGGACTCGAATGCGGCCAGTCCGAATGACGAAATGAGGATGACCATAAATGCAATAAAATACATCGGTGAAAAAATCTTCTTAAACCCTGATTTTGGAATCGGCTGATGTTTTTCCTCAACTTCGTAAACGCGTTCCGGTTCTTTTAAAGTGATCAGCGACAAAATGGTCGCGAATAGACCGAAACCAGCTGCAAAAAAGAAAGGAAGCCGTGTGCTGATGTCTGCCAGGAAACCGCCGATTCCCGGTCCGATGATGAAACCGGTGGAAATGGCCGCAGACATGTAGCCTAACGCTTTCGGCCGCGTGCTGCTGGATGTGATGTCCGCAATAAATGCAGTTACTGCCGGCATGATGAAAGCGGCACTGACGCCTCCGAGAATCCGGGAAAGAAACAGGACTTCCACTGTTTCACCGATGCCGAACAGGAATTCCGAAATACTGAAGATCAGTAAGCCGATGATAATCATCGGCTTGCGGCCAATATTATCGACCCATCTTCCGGCGATAGGCGAAACGATGAGCTGGGCAAAAGCGAACGCCGAAACCATATAGCCGACTACTGTCCCCGAAATGTTTAATTCGTTCATGATGGTCGGTGTGACTGGAATGACGAGGCCAATTCCTAAAAATGCGATAAACAGGTTAAGCAATAAAGTGGAAAGAACTAATTTATTTGTTTTCATGTGGTGATCTCCTTAATATGTTCGCGCCTCATTGATAATGGAAACTGGAGTGAATGTGGATTATTAGATGCTCAAGCCGCGCCAAAAGATGGGCCAGACAGCCTGCAGGCGTTTTTCATATTTTTCTACGCCACTGTATACAAGTTCGGTCATGGTTCCTTCTGTGATCGTCAGGTATGCCAAAGCCGCATTAGAAAAATCCTCTGAATACAGTATTTTTTCCTGACGCTGGCGTTCACGGAGAAGGCGGGTTAAATGCCGATGCATGTTGTCAAAAAAGGGGTTGAACAGTTCTCCGACTTCTTTTTCAAGTTTGAGCGGTGGAAAATAAGCGACTCTCAGGATGAATTTCATCCGTTCATTGTCTTGGCTTTCTTGTGAGAACCAAGCAAAATAGCCGTATAGCATCGACTCTAGCGGATCATCCCGCATATCATTGAAATAACTGGCCAAATGAGTTTTTTGGGTGTGGAGGGAGTAATGCAGAGCGGAAAGGAAGAGATCGTCTTTCCCTTTGTAATGCGCATAAATTGATGGTTTTTTTATTCCGACTTCTTCGGCGATTTTGCTGAGGGAAGCACCTTCGTAGCCTTCTTTTGCAAAATGGCTGACGGCGGTTTGGAGAATATGATCTGCTTTCATCGGTTCACCTTCCTAACGGTCGTTAGGTTATAATCTCATGCGTTTATATTTTTGTCAATCCTTCACGCTTAAACTAGAGTGGTTCTTGAAAATCCTTATATTAACTTGATATACGTCAAGGCGGTGGAGCTGCATAAGAGCTATGCGGGGGGGAAGAGGTGTACGTATGAGAAAAATAATTCTATTTTTGATGATTGCTGTATTTGTAGTGGCTTGCGGCAACGATTCTACAGTATCGACCATAGAATATCCGTCGCCCGATCAGGAACTTGCATCCAGCAAAGCCGGCTTGTCGCTGTTTCTTGAAGAACATAATTACGAAGGATCGCCTTCCGTCATCGCTACAACGATCAAGAATGACAGCATGCAGGATTTTGGTTTCGGGGAATACTTCCATATTGAATTGAAGCGAAAAAGTGGATGGCATATCCTGACTCATTCTGACGCTGTATTTATAAATGATCCGCAATTGAATGATTTTGGGCTTGTGTTGGCGGCGGGAGACGAAACGGACATGCAGTTTTCCGTTGAGGAATTGGGAATCGTGTTGGCTCCAGGTGAATACCGGATCGTCAAAACTTTCTTGTCACAGGAAGTCCCAATCTTTGAAATATCGATTGCTTCGTCCTTTGTCGTCAACTAATTACAGCCAGCAAACAAAAAACGTCTATTCCGAGCCACTAACGGCTTAGGATAGACGTTTTTATGATGTAATTGACGGCCAACAGGGTCTTTTAATAAAGAATGGGACCTGTTCCTGCATTGCCGCCTTTTGTAATGTCAGTCGGGCGTAAATGTGTTTTTTCAGAATGCCGATAAAAGCTTGTGTCTACTGCAATTTTAACCCTCCAGATCATCCAAATTCCGAACAATAGCTGAAGGGCAACCAGTGCTAAGTAAAGTGGATTGGAAAAGGTTTCAGCAATAACAAAGAACAGGGAGAGCAGGACAGCCTCGATGACAACGACTCTTCCTGCCCACAACAGCACAGAGAAGAAAAGGATCAATATACCGATAATTAAAAATGCACTATGTTCATGCAGTAACGCATTAAACGAAAAATCGGTAGAAAATGGTGAAATAAACTGAATTGCATTCATTTTAGTTCTCCTCCTTTAAAGTAAGTAGATTAAAATTGACCAGTTTCATGAGTAGAGCTGGCGTTTAAGATGGATTTCTTGAATTCCGCAGCCAGTTTTTCGATGGATTGCAGGTCTTCTTCGTCAGGCGACAGATCCACTTTGACAGAATGTGGGATCATCTGTGCGTTATGCTTCTTAAACTCAACTTTCATCAAATCGACTGCTGAGCAAAATCCATCGTAGGCAGTGTCCCCTGAACCAAAAACGCCAACTACTTTGCCTGTCAGATCGACGGTTCGCAGCGTGTCGCAAAATACTTCTGTTTCAAATGGAAGATCCCCATCATCATACGTATAAGTACCGAAAAGAATGCCACCATACTGAAGCAGCCGCTGGGGATCCATGTCTCCCATTTCGATATTTTCCAAGCTTACTGCATAGATCTTCTGATCCAGGTGCTGCTCCAATAGGCTGGCTATTTCTTCTGTATTTCCTGTTGAACTCGCATAAAGGATAAGCACATGTATCATAGCGATCACTCCTGTTTCTGACTTGCTTTCTATCTCTAGTTTATCGAACATCTCTAAAGAAGAACTTGACGCACATCAAGTCAGACGTTGAATTCATCGTTTCGGAATGGCTGAAATTAGGCAACTACTGGATAGCCAAGCTTCTCGATAACGGACTTCACCTCTTCTGGTGCTACCTGTTCTTCGTCATAATCCACTCTTACTTTACTGAAATTGAACAGCACTTTCACTTCCTCCACGCCATCCATTTCCCCGACTTTTCCTTCAATCTTTTTGATGCAGGAAGGGCAAGTCAAGGGTTCCAATTGAAATTTAACTCTACTCATTTGAACCGCTCCTTTCTTTTTCTGCTTTTAGTATAGAATCTCCAGTTTGGCTCGTCCTTGATATGCATCAAGTCCTGAAATCTATTGCTTAACTATCTATGTGAAAATCTGCATTTACTTGATGGGGGTCAATTTGCAAAAACTCCATTGGATTTAGTATAGAAGTATAAGGAAAAGCAATATCCAAAAAGAATTTGGCTAAAACTTCCCACATCAATGAAAGAGGAGATGAAGAAAAATGTTTGCGTTTATTCACAAAAACAAAAAAATATAACGTTTGGAGCCGGTTTTCTACTGGTGCTCGCATTGGTTTTAAACTTTACAGGCCAGTATGACTTGCGGCAGCTCACGCTGATCCTCGCCACGGTCATTGCGGGGATCCCCATTGCCATCAAAGCATTTCAAGCATTGAGGATGAAAGCTTTCAGCATTGAAATGCTGGTCACAATCGCAGTCATAGGGGCCTTGTTTATCGGAGAATACGTGGAATCGGCAATTGTCACTTTCCTGTTCCTGTTCGGGAACTATCTGGAGGTGCGGACGCTTGAGAAAACCCGTTCATCCCTGAAAAGCCTCGTGGATCTGGCGCCACAGGAAGCGACCGTCATCCGTGAAGGAGTCACCTTGACTGTCCCGGTGGAAGAAGTTATCCGAGGCGAACGGGTGATGATACGGACTGGCGGAAAAGTACCGGTTGACGGAAAAATCGTCACTGGCCACGCTTCATTGAATGAAGCGGCTATTACAGGAGAATCTGTCCCTGCCTCCAAGAAACCCGGGGACAAAGTGTATGGCAGTACAGTCGTCGATACGGGATATATCGAAATCATCGCCGAAAAAGTTGGAGATGATACAACTTTCGCAAAAATCATCGAACTGGTGGAAGAAGCGCAGGAATCGAAATCGAAGACTGAGAAATTCCTGAACCGATTCGCGAACATCTATACGCCTGCGGTAGTGGCCCTATCGATTGTGGTATACGCCCTGACAAGAGATCTCCATTTGGCCATTACATTCCTGGTCATTGCCTGTCCAGGTGCATTGATCATCGGGGCACCTGTCTCCAGCGTAGCGGGCATCGGCAATGGCGCAAAAAATGGAGTCCTGATCAAAGGCGGGGAAGTCATGGACCGCTTCTCGAAGGTCGATACACTGGTCTTTGATAAAACCGGTACCTTGACCAAAGGAAAGCCGGAAGTGACAGCTATCAAAGTCTTCCATTCACATGAAGAGCAGAATTTGCTTCGATTGGTTGCTCAAGCAGAAATGGCATCTGAACACCATCTGGGCCAAACCATTGTCAAAAGAGCGAAAAGCCGGAATATAGCCCTCGATCAAGAGCCGGACCAAGTCGAAATCATTAAAGGCAATGGCTTGGCTGCTAATATAGAAGGCAAGATTTTGGTGATCGGAAACCGGAAACTGATGAAAGCGAAAAACATTCCCATTCCAACAGAAGTGGAGGACTATGCAGTAGAATGCGAAAAAGCAGGGAATACGGCTAGTTTTGCAGCTGTAAACGGGAAAGTGGCCGGCATCTTCTCGATCGCCGACCAAATCCGTGAAGACGCAGCTCCTGCACTCGCTCAAATGAGAACGGACGGCATCAAAAAAATCGTCATGCTGACAGGGGATAACCAGCACACAGCCGAGCTGGTCGCAACTGCTTTAGGCTTGGATGAGTTCCATGCCGAGCTGCTGCCGGAAGACAAAGTGGCTTTCATAAAACAATTGAAAGAGCAGGGCCATACAGTGGCAATGGCAGGGGATGGCGTCAATGATGCTCCGGCAATCGCCACTGCAGACATCGGACTAGCGATGGGCGAAGGGGGCACCGATATTTCAATGGAGACAGCGGATGTCGTGCTGATGGCTGACAAACTGATGCAGTTCTCGCATGCTTGTTCACTGTCGAAAGCGACGATCCGCAATATGAAGCAAAACACTTTCTTCGCAGTCGGCATTGTGGCGGTTCTGCTGGCCGGTGTGCTGATGGGATCCATCCACCTGGCTTCCGGCATGTTCATCCACGAAGCGAGTGTCCTGATCGTCATCTTGAACGCCATGAGATTGATGGGCTTCAACCGCAAAAAAATGGAAGCTGAACAGCCAATGGAACCAGCTAGTGCTGCAATTTAAAATACAGTTCGAGCAGAAGACCAGCAAGTGATGGTTTAGATTTTGGACGTGAAAAAGCCGACTGATTCCATTTTGGACAGTCGGCTTTTTGTTTTCGTTTATCTTCCACCTAATAGATCGAATAATCCGCCTGCGGCACTGCCTTCGCCTTGTGAACGGCCGGCGGGATTTTGAGGAGCGGCCGCAAATACACGGCTGGCCAAACGGCTGAATGGCATCGACTGGATCCAAACGCTTCCAGGTCCGCGTAATGTAGCAAAGAACAAGCCTTCGCCGCCGAACAGGGCGGTTTTAATGCCGGGAACGGTCTCGATATTATAGTCGACATCGCCTGTCATCGCGACCAGGCAACCGGTATCAACGCGCAGCACTTCGCCTTTTTGGAGGTTCTTGCGGTAGATGGTGCCTCCGGCATGGACAAATGCCAGCCCGTCGCCTTCCAGCTTCTGCATAATGAAACCTTCTCCGCCGAAAAAGCCGGCACCGAGTTTTCGCTGGAATTCAATGCCGATCGAAACGCCTTTTGCCGCTGCCAGGAAGGAATCCTTTTGACAGATGATTTTGCCGTTCAGCATGCTCAAGTCCATCGGAATGATTTTGCCGGGATAAGGAGCTGCAAAAGAAACATGGCGTTTGCCGGTCCCATTATTGGTGAAAGCCGTCATGAACAGGCTTTCTCCGGTAATGATCCGTTTTCCGGCACCCATCAATTTGCCCATCAAACCGCTGCCTCCAGAACTTTTGGAACCGTCGCCGAAAATCGTTTCCATGGCGATACCGTCTTCCATCATCATTAATGCGCCAGCTTCTGCGATGACGGTTTCGGAAGGATCCAACTCCACTTCCACAAACTGCATATCGTCTCCGTGCAGCTTAAAATCGATTTCATGATTATTCATCTTTTATTCCTCCTTGGTTTATTATATAAGTTGAACTAACAATTCTCAGCTGGTTTCGATCGTTCAACTTAGATGGATATGTTATATAATGGATACGTCTAAAGAGCTGGAAAGTTTCATTAATTTGGTGCAGGAAAAAATAATAAGGAACGGAGCTGGAGATGATGAATGCAGAGGATTGGATCACCCATTTGGATATGGCGGCGCATCCGGAAGGCGGGTATTATAAGCAGTCGTTCGTTTCGCCTGAAAAAATCAACTTGGCGACACACTCAGCTGAAAGGAATTTGTACACCAGCATCTATTTCCTATTGAGGTCACAGGACATTTCGCATTTTCACCGGCTTAAATCCGATGAGCTTTGGTATTTCCACGCAGGCAGTGCGGTAACTGTGCATATCCTGGATGCTGATGGGAATTACCGGGCCGAAAAATTGGGACTGGACATAGCAGCAGGAGAACGGCCGCAGGTACTGGTGGATAGAGGCAGTATTTTCGGTTCGACAGTTGAAGCAGAAGACAGCTTTTCATTGGTGGGCTGCATGGTTTCACCAGGCTTCGACTTTGCGGATTTCGAATTATTGCGGCAGGCTGAGCTGCTGGAGTTGTATCCCAATCAGGGAAAGATCATCAAAAAGCTGGCCTATGAAAAAATTCCCGGTACTCTATCGGATCGATAGGGGAAATGTTAGAATGAGGGAAGACAAAGCAAAAGGGTGAGGGAAAACAATGGGGAGTTTTTTGTTGATATTGATTATTGCTGTGGCAATTTTTGTAGGAATCGCGTCCAAGAAATATTATGACCGGCCGTATATTGTGAATTTCGGCATTGCGTTGATGATGGCCTTGTTGGTCATCCAAACTTTCCAAATGACGCCGATTGGCGGACTTGGCTATGCCGCAATCATTCTCTGCTCGGTTGCATTTGTGTTTCAGCTGGTACTTGGGATTAAAAGCCTGAAAACGGTATCCTAATAAATAGACAAAGAGGCTTTTGATCAAAAGATCAAAAGCCTTTTTAGAATTTTTGAGGTGTCTACAAACTATTAAGCGCGTCTACGATGTCATCTTCACCGGAGATGATTTCAAACGTTTTGTTATAGACATGTTCATTCGCTAGTGACTGGAGTAGGACACGGGCTACATCTTCCCGTGGAATTTCTCCGGAATCCAGATTTTCTGTCGCTAGGATCTTGCCGGTTCCGGGATCGTTCGTCAAAAGACCCGGGCGGATGATGGTGTAGACTAATCCACTGGCGCGCAGAATATTGTCAGCATGATGTTTTGCTACGTAATAATGGGCCATATCCTCTTTCCACATATTCCGTTTGTCGGCATTGATGGCACTGATCATGAGAAAGCGTTCAGTACCGGTTTGCTCCGCTGCTTCAATCGTTTTTGCGGCGCCATCCAAATCAATCAGCAGGGTTTTGTCTGCACCAGTGCCGCCGCCGCTGCCCGCTGCGAATACGACCGCGTCACATCCTTGCATGGCAGCCGCAATTTCTTCCACACTGCCCTCGAGACTGGTCAATACCGACTCTACTCCCAGACTGTTGAAAAAACTGATTTGCTCTTCTTTGCGGATCATCGCTTTCGGTGTATGCTCTTCGCTATCTACCAGCATTTTCACAAAATGCCTTCCGATTTGTCCATTTGCTCCGACTACCAACACTTTCATCCGACTCAGCCCCTCTACAATTTTCGTTTCTCTTCTTTCCTAATATACCCTGTATGAGTCCTTGCACGCAAAACATGGCTCTGTTTAATTCTGAAAAATGCCAATAAGTAGAAAAAGGGGACTTTATTCTCAAGTTAAGTTTAGTATAATGAAAGACAACAAACTGATTTTACTGCAACTGATTTTAGGAGGAACATTATGAACCCGACGACAGATTCAAAAATGATGGAAATAAAGGAAACTAACCAAAAAAGAGAAACACCGCCTGACTTCTCCCAATTTAAAGGGAAAAGATTGGATAAGGAACCAAGCCGCTTTCTCGAATTGATGGGTCATGCACTATGGTTCTGTTCAGGCGCTGCTATTTTAATGGCAATGATCTTTTCTTTGTTTTATTTCGTTTAACTCATAAAGGGGGACTATTGGATGATTCGTTATCCTGCAAAAACCTTGAAAACAATCGGAATTACAGCACCATCTTCGGGGGTAGGGAAAGAACAGCACGTTCTCCTGGAACAGGCGATTGCCCGCCAGCAGAAAAATGGCTTCCGAATTGAAACGGGAGAAACTGCATGGACGCAGGAACTCGCCAAATCGGCATCCGCGAAAAAGCGTGCGGAAGAATTCATGGACATGATGAATGATCCGGAAATCGATTTCATTTTCCCGCCATGGGGCGGTGAGTTATTGATTGAAATACTGGAATACCTGGATTTTTCAAAAGTTCAGCCCAAGTGGGTGCTGGGATATTCGGATCTCAGTTTATTATTGCTGGCAATTACCTTGAACACCGGACTAGCCACCGCCCATGGAACCAATATTGTGGATCTGCGTGGCGAAAAGAGTGATGAAACCACGGGACAATGGCTGTCAGTTCTTAAGACTGGAGCCGGAGAAACCGTAAAACAAAAGTCTTCGTCGTATTTCCAGAAACAATGGAATCATTCAGAGCCATCACCGGTAGTCTTTCATTTGACGGAGCCTACCAGCTGGAAAACCGTTTCAGGTGCAGATGAAACATTTTCAGGCCGGCTGCTGGGTGGCTGCATCGATGTGATTCGACACCTGATCGGAACACCGTACGGGGAACTCCAGGCTTTCAGAGACAAGCACATCCCGGGCGAGAAAGTCGTCTGGTACCTGGAGAATTGTGAAATGTCGGTGACGGATTTAAAGCGGTCACTGACACAGATGAAATACGCTGGGTGGTTTGAGGATTGTGCCGGCATTGCCTTTGGACGGAGTGCGGCGAATGAGCCGGTCGAGGGATACACGGTCGAAAAGATGTATCAGGATCTGTCGGATGATCTTAATCTGCCGATTGTTTTTGATATCGACTTGGGCCATGTACCGCCGCAAATTATCTTTGTCAATGGTGCCTATGCGGAAATTCATGTCTCCAACGGCAAAGGCACCGTCACACAGGAATTCAGATAAAAGGATGTCAGCCCATGGAAATCAGGAAATTGAATGTTACGGATGCACAGGCATACTATGACTTGCGCATCGAAGCTTTAGGGGATAGTCCGGATTCGTTCGCTACGAGACTGGAAGATGCCATCAGAAGGCCGGTTGAAAAGACGGCGGAGAACCTGGCTTTGGAGAATGCTGTCACTTTCGGTGCTTTTACAGCAGGCGCTTTATGCGGCAATGTGACGCTTGTGCGAAATAGGACGCCAAAGCTGAATCACCGGGCATCAGTGGTTGCTGTTTACGTGACACCTGGCCAAAGAGGCAACGGGATTGCCTGGCGATCGATGCAGGAGCTCCTTCGGTTTGCTGAGAACTGGGAAGGATTGGAGCGGCTGGATTTGATGGTCGCCAGTGAAAACCAGCCGGCAATCGCTTTATATGAAGGGCTGGGCTTTGAAAAATACGGAACGGAAATTAAATCGATGAAGACGCCTGAAAAATATATCGACGAAAATTTGATGGTGAAATTCATTTAACGGTATACTGTTTTTAACTAAAAAAGAAAAGGTGTATTGGTCTCAGCCAATACACCTTTTGCTATTCATTCAGTTTGTAGAGTTTATCGTCGCCTTCAGCAGGCGTTCCCCGGCCATCCGTGTTATTGCTGATGAAATAGAGCGAGTCTCCATCAGAATGTACATCCCGGACACGGCCGAAGCCTTCAATCGAGTCGGTTACTTCAGCGTTATCTATGTCCAACACTTTAATGGCGGTCCCGCGGAGGGCAGCAACATAAAGTGCGTCATTGTGGATTGTAATTCCGCTCGGGGCCCAGGTTTCAGCGGAGCCGGTCGTATAGAGAGGAGATTCGAGTCCTTCTTCAGTCTCTTCGCCTTCAATGGTTGGCCATCCGTAGTTGTTTCCTTCTTCAATGATGTTGATTTCATCGTTGGCTGATTGGCCGTGTTCAGAAGCATACATCGTCTCTTCGTCCCAGGCAAGGCCTTGCGGATTACGGTGGCCATGGGAATAGATTTCAAATTCATTGGAAGAATTCAGCTTGAGGATTTTGCCGTTGACAGAGCCTAAATCCTGCGCAAGCTCCGGAGTTGAAGCATCCCCGATGGTCGCGAACAGGGTTCCATCCGGATCCAATTCCAGTCGGCCGCCGTGGTGGACATTGCCTGTCGGAATTCCTTCCAGCAGCACTCCATCTTCCCGCCACTGGCCATTTTCCAAAAGCAGCGTAACAATTTTATTGTAATCTTCACCGTCACGCTCGTACACATAATACCCGTAAGCTTCCTGGCTTTCTTCAAAGTCCTGCTTTAAAACAAAGCCTAAAAATCCGGCTTCTGCCGCACTGGAAAGCGTATCGGAAAAGTTGACTTCCTGGCGCGTCATGGTACCATCATCAGCTATATGGGCAACACTGCCCGACCGTTCCGAAATATAGAATTCTTCACCGGTTTTATTGATGGCCCAGGGAGCCTCAAGGTCTGTGGCAATCTCTTCGAAAGGAGCAGTCGCTTCTTCCGGATTCGGTGCGGCATTGTTGCAGCCTGCCAACAGGAAGAGGGAGAGAGAGGGGAGTAGAATTTTTCTCACGAAATAACCTCCTTTTTTCCATCTTAATGGATTAACACGCTGATAGGAAATAATATACTGAGGGAGGTGAGTTCATGCCATTTATGAAAGATGTAAAAGAACAGGAAGAAATCCGCAAAAAGCAGAATCTGATCCGCATCCTCACATGGGTCATTGTTGCTGTCGTCCTGATAGTCGTTTGGTACTTTACGAGATAAAGAAAACTAGCCTGCCTTAAACCTTTTAGAAAAAATTGTCCAATCAAAAAAACAAATCCGTTCATCATGGCTGCACAAAAAAAGACCATAATCAGTCTCGAATCAATCGAGTCCGGCTATGGTCTTTCGCCATCTCAGGCTGGCTTTTTTTTCGTCTGGATAATTTCAACGATGACTAAGCCCAAAGTGATCCCGAGCAGCACATTAATGAGCAACGGGCTTAAAAACTGGTCACGGAAAATGGTGGCAACCGTCAATATGTAAAAGGCCGCTTGTGTGGTTTTCGCAATCGTCGGCAATGCGTCTTTCGGATAGCGCATGCGTGCCAGCTGGAAAACCAGGAATGCCAGCAGCAAAACTAGGTAATGCGGCCACGACAACGCAGCGACCGCATTATTGATCACCGCAAAAATCAGCAGCGGGATAAAATAAAACAAAACCGATTTCACGATTACAGCCTCTTTTCCAATTATTTTTTCGTATTGTCCTGCTGTTTGCGCACCACCAGTAAATACAGGTTATAGATGGAGAAAATCACCGCAACGGTTACGATAGCCACCGAAACCATCGGATAAACAGAGACTCCGTTTTGCATCATTTCCACGATCCTTGTATAGACGATCCAGGGTCCGATGACCAGTATGAAAATATCGAGTGCAGTACCAAGTTTAGTTCTCATAAGCTTCCTCCAATGAATGATGATACCTCAATCTTATCAGACTTTGGCTGCAGCGTATGCATAGAAACCAAACAGCCGTCCATAAAAATAAAGGACGGCTGCCACAGATGGGACAGATTACTTATGTGCACGAAGCTCGGTTCTGGCCAGTGCATCCGCCGCCCGGTTCTGTGAGTCTGGAATCCACTTGATAAAGCAGAAATCGAATTGATCGCCGATTTCCAGTGCTCTGGCCAAGAGCGGCTTGAACTTTGGATTCTTGATCGATCTTTTTTCAAAGGCATCGACCGCAACTTGGGAATCAGACTTGATCGACACCATTCCTGATGACAGCTCTTTTGCAAGCTCCAGCCCTTTTACGAGTGCGGTGAATTCCGCGGTATGATTGTCCATTTCACCCACATATTCGCTCCAGTGGATCAAATGGCCCTCGCCGCGAATGAAAACACCGACTGCACTGACTTGAGGAGTTCCAGCAGACGCTGCATCCACAAACACTTCCAGCATCGAATCACCTACTTTTCATCAATGGGTTTCATGATTTTCGCCAAATAGCCGAATGGGGTATCCATGATGGACACAATAAATTTCAGCACATACGTCGAAATGAATATTTGCAGCCATACATCGAACGGGAAGACGCCCCAAAAAGCGATGGATGTAAAAATCAAGGTATCGAGCAACTGGCTCAACAAGGTTGAGCCGTTGTTGCGAATCCAGAATTGGCTGTCTTTCGGAAAGATTTTGCGAAGCGCCCCGAAGATAATGACATCCAAATGCTGGCTGGCAAGATATGCCACCATGCTGCCGATGGCAATCTGCGGAACAAGACCGAAGATCGTTTCCAAAGAGCCTTGCGCGAAATCACTGTCAGCAGGGATGAACTTGATCCCGAACTGCATGACCAGCACCATGATGAGCAGGGAGGAGAAGCCGAGCCAAACTGCTTTTTTCGCTTCTTTTTTGCCATACTTTTCATTCAAAATATCAGTCGCCAGAAATGTCGATGCGTATAGGCTATTGCCTAATGTAGCAGTGAGTCCGATAATTTCGATGGTCTTCGTGACCTGGATATTGGCCAGTACCGTGGAAATAGCTACCCACGCAAACAAGCCGGTCTTGCCGAAAAACTTATACATGATCAATAACAGTACAAAATTGAACAAGGCAAAGCCAAGTCCCCAAAATTCATTAAACAAAAAAACTTCCTCCTTAGTTTTGGTAAAGCGGGAATTTGCGAACCGCTTGGTACCGTAAAAATGTCCTCAGTCAGTATAACTATTGTTGCAATAAAAAACAAATGCGTAGTAGAATGAGGAAATGACGATTTGCTATGAGGTGACTAAGTGAAAAAAGTTTCTATTATCAATGAAATCGATGAAATGCTGTCGACATACTGTGAAGGCTGTTTTGTGAGAACCCAACTTCGCAAAGATGAAGGGAAAACCGCTGCCCACAGATTTTGCATCAGCAATTGCACAGTCGGAACCCAGCTGCAATTTTTAGGAAATGAACTCAATAAAGTTGGAACCAGCGATAAATAATGAAAAGAGAGCCCAGGACAGGATAACTGTCCTGGGCTCTCTTTTTGGCTACCCTGCCGATTTGTTTTCCAACAGCCAAGTATCGGCAACATTCTCCGGCAACTGACTAGCAGGCATTCTTCTTTGATTGAAGCGACACGCTTCCAAGCGGGCTGGCCACGAAGACTCCTGTGGGACAGGGAAGCGGACGGACCGGTTGGGGATTATGCACCGCTATACATTTTGGTCAGACTTTGTCTACAGTCTGGAAATTCTTTCTTTCTTCTTCTTTTTGGCTGCCGAAATCAAAAAACATTGAATAATCTGCATGTTTAGAATACTTTGGCTGGGTAATAGTAAAAGTATGCACGGATTTCTAAACTAAGGATTAAGGAGTGTTATTATGGCGGAAACAAACGAGCAACAAAAGCTTACGGCATTATTAGGGTGGAGTTTACCCGCAATCGAAGCGATTGATAAGCTGGATAGGCCTTATGTTGTGGTCGGTCCACCGGATTTCCAGGCTTTTGCGGACGAGAACGGCATCAACTTTATCGGCTGGGATTTTGATCGGCTCAATGAAGGGTCAGATGAACTTTATGAACGGTTAAAAGAAATGGACACGAAAGTGACAGTTCCCATCTATGAAGAAACGGTGGAATGGGCGGGAGCCTTGAATGCAAGGCTATTCGACGATCCGCGGATCTTCAACCGCTCCTTATTGCTGCGGGATAAAGGGTTGATGAAGCGGAAAGCTCAAATGTCAGGGATTAAAGTGGGCGTTTTTGAAGAAGCCTACACCAAAGACGACATTCATCGTTTCCTGAAGCGTGTAAACGATGCTTTGATTAAAATAGACGGAGACCTAAACGACCCGATCCACATAAAACCATTGAACAAAGCGGGAACAGTGGGGCATATGATGATTCGGGACGCTGGCGATATCGATAAAATCGGTGATCAGGAATTTCCATACCTCATGGAGAGCCATTTGGACGGACAGGAATTTTCCTGTGAAGCGTTCATACACGATGGCCAGGTCAAGTTCCTCAATATTACGGAATATGTGAGATTGGGACATTCCAATTTCGTTCCTGCCTCGCCCGCACTTGAAGAATGGCGACCGCAGATCCTCGAACAGGTACAGAAACTGGTTGATTCATTTGAAATCCAATATGGCGTCATCCATCCTGAATACTTTATCTCCCATGATGGAACGTTAAATTTCGGTGAAGTGGCAGCGCGTGTGCCAGGTGGTCATATCTTTGACTTGATTGAACGGGCATATGGCTTTAATGCATTTCAGGCGCAAATTCTGTGCAGCGATCCTGACACACCTTCGGAAGAACTGGACAATTTCTTTCCTGAAGAAGTCGTTTCAGCGAAGGGCTATGCAGGAAGCTTAATGGTTTATCCGCGTGTCCGTCTTATTGAGAAGCTGGACGTTCCGGAAGAGCTGAAAAATGATTCATATTTCGAAAAACACGACCTGTTCATACCGGTCACCTCCAAGGTAGCAGAGCGCGTAGGGTTCGGAAATCATTATGGAACCTTGTTCTTTTTCGGAGATGACAGCAATCGGATGCAAGAGTTGCTGAAGCAATATGAAGACTACGATTTTTATCATTAATAGCTTGGGGGAATTTCAATGTCAACAGGATTAACAACGAAAGACAAGTTCGGACAGGCGCTTCAAACATTGGAAGAAGCAAAGCCGTTCGCTAAAAGTATGTATCAGACAGAGGTTTTCCAATTGGCCACTGAACTTGCTTCCACAGAAGAAGGGCTAGCCCAAATATATGAGTTTGCTCAGCAATTCGATCAAGCGGGCGTATTCCATGCAGGTCCCTGGGCAGATGCCTCAAATCTTGAAGCTCCGTTTGTTGGAGGAGCTCTGAAGGTCAAAGGCATCAATTCGGTAGTCGAGATGCTCAGTGAATTGCGTATGCTTTCAATAGCCGAAGGCAGGTATGAACATCCAGAAGTTTCCGCTGAAGAAGCAGCCACATTCCTGAATGAAGTGCTGGCATTAAATTTGGATCTTCTGTTTCCCCCGGAAACCGAAGAAGCGAGAGTAGCAGGTGGGGGCGAGCATCTCGAAAGAGGCGAGCGCTTATTCCGCTTTCTCGGCGGCAAGCTTTCGTATAAAGCGGTCGCTGAGAAATTAGTGGAGGAAATCGAGCGTTTGACAGTTCAGCGTCCCATCATGGTGGACCGGATCGTCTTGATGATTGAAACGGCTACGCGCATGATTGATGAAAACATCTCTGACGAAACCAAAAATCGGCTGCTTTATTTTAAGAAAGCCATTACGTATCCGACTGCATTGAGCGAGCAGTACCCGGATTTGAAATCATATCGTCTGCAATTGATGAAGGAAAGCGAAGAAACCCTGCAGCAAGAAGCCCAGGCATTTGCAAAATCCATCAACGAAACCGGGTTGGTGTCGCCGGTCAATGCAGTGTTCTTGCGCTATCTCAACCGGAAATATCCTCATCTATTGAGTGATGCTTTAAGCTTGACTGAACAAGGCCAGGCGAGTTTGAACGCCAATCCGGAATTGATTCGGGACATGATCCAAATTTCCGTTCATCCGCAGACGAGCAAAGTGGTTTATGGCTTGTCGAAAATGCTGGACCGTGGTGTGCTGACCCAGGAGCCTTTGCTGCCGGCACTCAGAAGGCTTTTTGAAATCGACATCCAGCCGGAAGTGAAGCAGCTGCTGATGAAACCGGAATTCAGAAAAGGCGGCATCACTGCGAACGGTGTACTGGTGGGGGGAGTCATCAATGTGCTCGGCCAGCCTCTTGGCATCGGCCAAGGGTTGAACCCGACATGCCAGTCGGCGAGAGCACTGAGCCTCTGGGCTCAGCACGGCATCGGCCAATTGCTTGAATACATCGCCCGTGCTGTACGTGAAAATGATATCGATATGACATTTGAAGGAGAACCGATCCATTCCAATATGGTGATCGGCGGTGTCGCCGAGGAAATTCATCAGGATCTGGATCCTGTCTCCATCGTACTGGTTCCTCATCTCGACAAAATCTACAACGAAATGATGAAGAAAACCATATTGCGGGGAGAAGATGGTCATAAATGGGTCAATCCTGAGTTTTACGGTGAATGGATTTCCCGTGGCTTTGCCAATATCATCGACCCGTTAACCGGCTATGCAGCTGACTATGCAGCTTTTGTCCGGTTGTTCTATGCTACCCATCATCCCGAATACAACGAAGGTTATGAAATGATTTACCCGAATCCTGTGGGAATCTACATCACCAATGTACATGGCAATCTTTTAGGGTTGCATGCCGTATCGATTCAGCGGATAGCAAAAGATCCGCAAGGTGAATACCGTGTCTACTTCTATAATCCGAATAATGACAGCGGACAGAATTGGGGCCAGGGAATTCTGACGAGCGTACAGGGGAATGGGGAGCTGGAAGGTGAATCTTCCTTGCCTTTCCATCAATTCACTTCCCGGATGTATGCCTTCCATTATAATCCTTACGAACAAGGCGACCTGATTATGGTTGAGGATTCAGACGTAGAGAAAATAGAAGCATTGGCACGTGAAAGCTGGGGAAAAAATTACACATGGGTTTAAACGGACAAAAAAATAAAAAGCAGGAACGGAATTTCCGTCCCTGCTTTTTTCTATTGGATTATTCTGAATCGATTTGAATAACATTTGCAGCCTGTGGTCCGCGATTGCCATCAATAATATCAAATGACACGGTCTTGCCTTCGGTCAATGTCCGAAACCCATCGCCCTGGATGCCTGTAAAATGGACAAATACATCATCACCATCATTATACTCAATAAATCCGTAACCTTTTTCTGAGTTAAACCATTTCACTGTTCCCTGGTGCATGCGAGTTCCCCCTATTATTGAGTATGCCATGGACCTATAGACGCCATGTTATGGATGGCTATACTATACATGAAGCCTATCGAAACGTCAATAATCGTTGGGAATACAGGCATTCTGATGGCATTTCAGGTTATAATAGAAGAAACAGGCGATAGGAGCGGAAGCATGGACCAGGAAAAAATCAAGCAATGCCGTAACGAAGTGAAGAAAATCTATGAGCAGTTCGATGCCAGCCATGATTGGCAGCACGTTGAGCGGGTATTGAAAAATGCAGAAATCATATTGGAGCAGGAGCGGGCAGATGCGTACATTGTCGAACTCGCAGTGCTGCTGCACGATGTTTCGGACCCGAAATACAAAAAACCCGAAGAGGATTTGGAGCAGGACATCCTGGATCGCCTGGAGCTGCCAGATATCCATAGGCAAAGGGTCCAAGACGTCATTGCTTCGGTTTCCTTCAAAGGCGGCAACGGCAAGCCGGCAGCAAGCATTGAAGCGAAGATCGTCCAGGATGCAGACCGCTTGGATGCCATCGGAGCGATCGGCATCGCCCGGGCATTTGCCTATGGCGGAGCCAAAGGGCGGAAGCTCTACGATTGGAACGAAAAAGCACGCACAGCAATGACGGAACAGGAATACCGGGAAGCACAAACAAGCAGCGTTACGCATTTCTATGAAAAGCTTTTGCTGCTGAAAGATCAAATGACAACGGAAACTGGTAAGCAGATGGCTGAAGAACGCCATGAATTTATGCTATCCTTTTTAAAGCAACTACAAACAGAAACGGATGGGAATAAATGAGCCACTTAAATATTACGAAATTAACAAAAACAGTTGGAGCCAAAACATTATTCAAGGATGTCGAATTTTCATTGTATCCAGGAGAACGCGCCGGATTGATCGGCGTAAACGGAACAGGGAAATCGACCTTGATGTCCATTTTGGCAGGAACAATGGATGCTGATAAGGTCGTTATGGACCATCCGAAGAAATACCGGATTACGTATTTGATGCAGGAGCCGGAATTCGATGAGTCATTGACAGTTCTTGAAACAGTGTTCTCGGGTGATTCACCGATACTGGTCTTAAACCGCGCCTATGAGAATGCTTTGAAAAATATGATGGTCGATTCAAGTTCTACTCAATTGCAGGACGAGTTAATGGATATCCAGGAAAAAATGGAGCAGGAGAATGCTTGGGACATCAATGCCTTGGCCAAGACAGCTTTATCCAAACTGGGGATCGACATGTACGACCAAGTGGTCAGCGAGCTTTCGGGCGGCCAGCGCAAACGTGTCGCCCTTGCTAAAGCATTGATCGAACCAGCGGACCTGATCCTTCTGGACGAGCCGACCAACCATTTGGACGCCGTTTCAACGGAATGGCTTCAGGAAACTTTATTGCGCATGGGTTCAGCCATGCTTTTTGTTACCCATGACCGCTATTTCCTCGATGCCGTTTCTACACATATCTTCGAGATTGCAGATCAGACGATGTACACCCATAAAGGGAACTACGGAGACTATTTGGAAAACAAAGCGATTCGAGACGAAATGAACGCCTCGTCTCAGCAAAAACTCGAAAACCGCTTCCGTTCAGAATTGAAATGGATTCGACGCGGAGCAAAAGCGCGTTCAACCAAACAAAAAGCGCGGATTCAGCGTTTTGATGAAATTAAAGAAAATGTCCAAAAAGAAAACGACAATACTTCTTTGGAACTGTCGATGCAAAGCCAGCGTCTTGGCAAGAAAATCATTGAAGGCAAGGACATGGGTGTCGCTTTCGGCGACAAGCAGATCTTCAGTGGTTTTGACTTCCTATTGCAGGGTGGAGACCGCATCGGCATCGTCGGGCCAAATGGCGCCGGCAAATCGACCTTAATGAAGATGTTGGCTGGCGAACTGGAACCGACTACCGGTAAGATGGAATATGGCAGTACGGTGAAAATCGCCCACTTCACACAGCATTTGCCGGAAATGGATGAGTCCCAGCGGATGATTGAATATATCCAGGAAACATCCAGTGATTTTGAAGCTGAAAAAGGAGTTCGCCTGTCTGCAACGCAGATGCTTGAACGCTTCCTGTTTCCATCGAATGGCCATGGCACGCAAATCGGCAAACTGTCGGGCGGCGAGCGCAAGCGCCTGTATCTCTTGAAACTATTGATGGAACAGCCGAACATCCTGTTCCTGGATGAGCCGACAAACGATCTGGACATCCAGACACTTTCGGTTTTAGAGGACTTCCTGGAAAACTTCCCAGGCGTCGTCATTACGATTTCCCACGATCGCTTTTTCCTTGACCGCATTGCGCGGAAATTATGGACAACAGGCACCGGGAAAATTGAAGAATATCAAGGCTTATACTCTGAGTTCATCAAAGAGAAAAACAATCCGGTGTCCCTGGCTGAACAGGAGCTTGTTGAAACAATTGTGCCTGAGCCGGTGAAACCGAAAAAGAAAATGAAAATGACCTATAAAGAACAGCAGGATTACGATGGCATTCTTGAGAAGATTGCACAGGCGGAAGCGAAAATCGAAGCACGCGAAGAGGAAATGGCTCTGGCTGGTGCAGATTACGATAAACTGCAGAAGCTGACAAAAGAAGTAAATGCACTGACGGCTGATTATGATGCATTGATCGAGCGGTGGACCCATCTTCAGGAAATCGCGGAAGCATGATCTATTAATTGCAGGAGGGATTTTTTGTGAAAATCATTACCATTGAACCGACGCCAAGTCCAAACACGATGAAAGTGATCATCGATCAGGAGTTGCCATTTGGCAAAAGCCACAATTACAACAAGGAAAATCTGGCAGGTGCACCGAAAGAAGTTCAAGAATTGCTTTCGATTGACGGAGTCAAAGGCGTCTACCACGTAGCTGACTTTTTGGCAGTCGAGCGCATCTCGAAGTTTGACTGGGAAACGATCTTGGCACAGGTCCGCAATGTCTTTGGCGAAGACCGGGAACATTCAAGCGATGAAATCGAAATGGACGAGCATTTCGGTGAAGTCTATGTACATGTTCAGGAATTCAAAGGCATACCCTTGCAGGTCAAAGTCTTCGATAACAGCTCTGAAGAACGTTTTGGCATGCCGGAGCGATTTGTCACTGCTATGAAGCTGGTCATGGACCCGACAGAGGAAAACTACCTGCTGCAGCGTAAATGGGCCGATTACGGCGTCCGTTACGGTGACAAAGGCGAAATCGGCAAAAGCATGGTGGAAGAAATCGAAGCGGCTTATCCGCAGGACCGCCTGGACGCGCTGACTACGAAAGAAGAGGCAGAGCAGGCACAAGCAGCACCACGGGGCCGCAGGATTTCTGCAGAGGAATTCAACGCGCCTGATTGGGAAACCCGTTTCCAGCTGCTCGATCAAATGATTGAAGCGGATGTGGACGACCTTCCATTGCTGTCTCTTGCGTTAGATGACGAAAAGATGTCAATCCGCCGCCAAGCCGCTATTTTCCTTGGAGACATCAAGGATAAAGCAGTGGTGCCTTACGTCGAACGTGCAATGAAAGACAAGAGCTGGGCCGTCCGCAGAACAACGGGGGATACCATCAGTGACCTCGGTTTTGAAGAATTCGAACCGATTATGGTGGAAACCTTGAAGGATAAAAATAAGCTGGTCCGCTGGAGAGCGGCGATGTTCCTGTATGAAACAGGGACAGAAGCAGCATTGCCTGCATTGAAGCAAGCAGAAGAGGATCCGGAGTTTGAAGTGAAGCTCCAGATTAAAATGGCGATCGCACGCATCGAACTGGGTGAAGACGCCAAAGGGTCCGTTTGGAAACAAATGACCGAAGCGCGCGAAGCGATGAAAGACCAATAAAATTGAAGGCCGGTGACTGAAAAGTCATCGGCCTTTTTCTGTCATTAAGTCAACTTGTTCCAAATAAAATGTTTCCTTCGGTCCATTAAGAGGTAAAGTGCTCCTAACCGAGATAAAAAGGGAGTCATAATTTACTAGGAGGAATACAGATGGCAAACAGCGTTTATTCAATAGAAATCTTATCCAGTGGAAAGTACGAATCATGGGAATTTGAAGACCGCCAAAAACGTGATGCTTTTTTTGAAAAAGTAAGCAGGCAATTTAAAGAACAAAAAGTAAAGGAGCAGGAAGACGATATCGATGATACGCAGATTGTTCAGCTGTCTTCCAATAATCTGGAGATAAAGGACGATGGAAAATACAATCAGGATACTTCGTATGAATGGTTCGAATACGACATCTTCAGCAAAATGCTGGATTTCATCAACCAAGAATACGACAAGCTGGGGTAGGTAATTCTTTAAAGAAAGGAAGGTAGATGAAAATGAGGCTCACGAAAGATCAGTTGGAAGTCATCGCAAAAACTTTGAATGCCAAAGGCGTCAGCAAAACATGCGCAGCTTGCGGTACCAAAGACCCTGTAATGGTGGATGAACTTCTGTTTTTGGGGAAATCGACAACGGGCAAGTTTCCATTAGTGGTCACCGGATGTGGTCACTGCGGACTCACGCAAAGCTTTGCAGTTAATCGGCTGGTGCCGGGGTTATTTGACAATCTGGCATTCGAAAAGGAAAGTTGACTAACTGAAGTGTTCCCCAACTACCCATTTCGGGTAGTTTTTTCGTTGTCAGGAAATCGTGTTTTGTGAGTGGGTAATGGCAGATATATAGGAAAAAATAGGACTATAAAATCACTTTATGCATCAAAAGATACGAATTTATCAATATTATTCATTTTTATTAAAAATTATTAGGTCCTTGTATACGTTTAATGGTATTAAATTTATGCTATCTTGTATGTATACATAGGAGGGTTTCAGGTGAATCTTACAGTCGATGGGGTAGTATTGAATCAAAAAAGAAGTTCGTTGATCATCAAAGAACTCATAAGAGAAGCAGTGGCAGAACATCCACAAGATGTAGAAGAATATTTAAAGGATTACACGGTAGAAGAGGTCGGAAGCTCCATCATTCTTCGCCCACCATCCGTTGAAGGCATTCAAATCTCACTATTTAAGTCGTCCTGAGGGACGGCTTTTTAATTTGTCCGGGTAGTAGGGTAGTATGTTAAAAGATGTGAAGTAAGCCATATTCAAAGTTTCAATTTTACTGTATATTGAAAAGAGAAAAGAGTGATATTATGGGCAGTGCAGTATTTCCCGCAAAAAAGAAAAAAATAGAAGCTATGATCAAAAAATATGGTATAGAGATGAGTTGGCATGTTTTTAAGACTAATTTTAAAATTGATTACCCAGAAGATTGGGAGCTGATCAATGCGGCTTTTGAAAGTTACCAAAAAAACACCAAAAGAGGCAAAAATCATCCGATGCCCCATCCGGATAAATATCTTAAGAATCTGTATAACAGCTTCTCAACCAAATAATGAGTTTAAAAGAGCATCCAACCGGATGCTTTTTTTCTTGGAATTCACATAGTATGCAGTGAGTAAAAAAACCTTCCTTTTAAGGGAGGTCAGTAGAATAGATTTTCTTGAAAAGACTTTCAGCCGCTTCATCGATCGACGTGTAGTATTCGACTTTGTGGCTTTCACTGGAAGTGACCTCCAGGATGAATGTGTCCTTGATGCACTTAACTTTAAGCGTATTTTCACTTTCTTCAATAGCGAATGTGTGTGTAATTGAAGAAGTGTTGAAATGGCAGGTGATTAATAGGAGATCCTTAATGTGATTCAACTTCATAACGTTAGCTCTCTTTCAGGGTCAGGCTTAACTTTTCATTTATACGTACATCCGGGACAAGTTTCATGAAAAGTAATATATTTCACTATTTTCAAGAAAATCATAAAAAACCCCTGAGAGATCAGGGGTTAAGCATTGTGGGGTGAATTAACTTGGAGTTCTACTATTTTCACTGCTTCCGCAATAGAATCAAATAACTCTACTCTTTGTTCTATGAGAAAAGTAAGTTCTATGGTGGAAGTTGATGGGATACATCTTGCACGAATCAAATAAATACCATCTTTACTAAAGGTATGGATGATTATGGCAGTATTGTATTGGCGTATGGTAGTCAGTATTTCTGTTATACTTTCTAATTTCATGGTAATTCCTCATTTCCATAATTGGAAATTGACTAAGTGAAGTCTCAAAGAATCCATTACATCATACAATTCCTACTATAACATAGTAAGGGAAATCATGTAGAAGACAAGAGCAACTTCCGAATCTCCATTACGATCAGTTTTAAGGTTTCTCAGAAATAGATCGGTACACTATGAAATTAGGAGTTATCTGGGTTACACTAAAGGAGATAAGATTCTCGATACGCAACAAAATATTTACTAGGAAAAGGGGCGAAAGCATGAACGCATATGATGAATACATGAAAGGCATAGTTGTACCTATGCGCCAGGAATTGACCGGTGCGGGGTTCAAGGAATTATTGACGGCTGAAGAGGTCAACGAACATATGAGCAGCGCTCACGGCACAAGTCTTGTAGTCATTAATTCAGTCTGCGGCTGTGCAGCTGGTTTGGCACGTCCGGCAGTCATTGAAGCGCTGCAGACAGTGGAAGCTAAGCCGGAACATCTGGTGACGGTATTCGCTGGACAGGATAAGGAAGCGACTGCACAGATGCGCAATTATTTTGAAGAGATACCACCGTCTTCACCCTCAATTGCCGTATTGAAGGATGGCCAATTGGCTCACTTTATTCCGCGCGAACACATTGAAGGTTATCCGATGGAACAGATCCGCGACCATTTGGCACAGGCCCTTGAACAGGTGGCTGCTCAGTGAAAACGGTCATCACCACAGCGTACCGGCCAACTTCGTACATCTTCGAACAGGCCGGCCGCGTTTCAGCAGATCTTTCGCTCGATCAGATTCCACGCAATAAACGCTCCATCGAAAGATTGCATATGGATGAAAGAGCGGATCTTCTAGTCTGTTTAAAGGAACGGCTCGAGTTTTATCCACTGGGTAAAAACGAGCCGTTCTTTTTTCATCCGAATTCAGCGGCTTTCCGGACAAAAAGGCCGCTTGAACAAGACCCTTTGATCGAAGTATCGAGTCTACAGCCCGGCGATTCTTTTCTGGACTGCACATTGGGGTTGGCATCTGATTCGATTGTGGCTTCCCAGCACGTTGGTGAACAGGGCCAGGTGTATGGCTGTGAAAGCCATCCTGTCCTCGCATACGTCGTAGGGCAAGGCCTGCAGCAATATAGCGGCATGCCGCATTTGGAAGAGGCGATGAAACGCATTAAAGTGATTTCTTCCGATGCGGTGTCATTTTTGCAGAAACTGGAAACAAATTCGATTGACGTGATCTACATGGATCCAATGTTCACAGAAGAAATTACGGAAGCATCCAATTTTACACCACTAAGAGGTCCCGCTGACCAGGGGCAATTGACACAACAGTGGATGGACGAAGCGAAAAGGGTGGCGCGCAAGGCGATTGTCCTGAAAGCGCATTTTCGCTCACAGGATTTTGAACGCTTCGGTTTTACCCGGCGTGTACGTCCGAATACGAAATTCCATTACGGTTTGATCTCTTGCCAAACCAAAAAATAAGCAATAAAAAAACTTCCCGTTATCCAGGAAGTTTTTTTATTGCTTACTAGTCTGTAAAAGAAAGTGAAGTCAAATATACGAGCATAAATAGAAGACCCAGTCCAATCAATAATGATGCATCCATGAAAAATTCCTCCTTTTCAAAAAAACAAGGCGTTGTTAATGACTTTATTGTACAATGAATTTCAAGAAGATGAAACCTTTACCAATAAAATTCGTATAAATAAGCAAGCGTGTTACTAAAATGTTCATAAATGAAAAGGTGATGTTGATGAAAAATTGGTGGCAAAAGTCGCTGGTGATTGCAGTTGCCGTTTTAACATTGGGCGCCATCTCTCCGAACCATCTTATCTGGGAGTCGCTTCTGGACGAAAAAGGCCAACCGAAATCACATGCAGCAGAAAGTGATAACAAACAATATACGTATGATTGGATCGATCCGAGTGAGTTCTACATTACCGGTGAATCCATACTTGACACTGTGCACCAATCTGCCGAAGAGCAGTCTTACCTGAAGTTCGGATCGCGGAT
The DNA here is from genome assembly GCF_050686535.1 of Planococcus sp. SE5232. Classification (NCBI taxonomy): domain Bacteria; kingdom Bacillati; phylum Bacillota; class Bacilli; order Caryophanales; family Caryophanaceae; genus Planococcus; species Planococcus sp. SE5232. The sequence continues at coordinate 1,694,793 of NZ_JBOGCP010000001.1, forward strand.
CGGTCCTGTGATACAGGATGAATTCCAGACCATGATCCTGCCGAACATCCAGCGGGCGATCGACGTTCATTTGGCAACTCTTGATTCCGGTAAATTAAGCAAACTGGCCATATCTGAGAAACCGTCCGGCGATTACTCAGAAAAGATCTTCCATGTCTACGATACTGAAACCAATAAAGACGAAATCCGCTTCCATGTCAGAACGGAGAAAAAGCCGCAAGTTGGCTATTCCTTCAATTTCCACTACCATCTGGCCGAAGATGATTTCCAAAAGCACATAACCGTGGGCGATATTTACTGGTCCAAAAATACACCGCCGAAATGGCTCTCCTAAACCGCTCACTATGTGACGGTTTTTTGTTTTGGCGAATTATACAGTAGAAAAATGAGTTCGCTTTGAATTTACCAATCTCTTAGCGCCGGCGCGTCCGCGGGCTGGGCGGAGCGATAAGACGGGTGTACTTCCCGGCTTATTGTGTGAGCCTTGCCCAAAGCGACCGAAGCGGCATCTGAAATAATGATTCTCAGGTTTAATTTAAATTTAAAATCTTTATTAACACCAGCAGTATTGTTATGATTAAACTTAATAATGGAGGCGAATTACATGAAACAATATTTAGACTTATGCGAACATATTTTACATAATGGAGCGACGAAGGAAGATCGGACCGGTACAGGAACCTTAAGTGTCTTCGGCCACCAGATGCGATTCGATTTAACTGAAGGGTTTCCACTGATGACCACTAAAAAAACGGCGTTTCGCTTGATCGTCTCGGAACTTCTCTGGTTCATCAAAGGCGACACCAATGTCCGGACTTTGCTGCAGGACAATAATCATATATGGGATGAATGGGCGTTTGCCCAATGGGTCACAAGCGATGAGTATGCAGGTCCCGATATGACTGATTTCGGCCGCCGTGCGCAAAAAGATCCGCAATTTGAGGAACTGTATAAGATGGAAATGCAAGGCTTCCAACGGAAAGTCATCGAAAATCCGGAGTTTGCTGAAAAGTACGGCGACCTTGGGCCGGTTTACGGCAAACAATGGCGCTCTTGGGCAACAACCCAAGGCGGAACCATCGACCAATTGAAAAATGTCATTGAGTCGATCAAGAACAACCCGGATTCCCGCCGTCACCTGGTTACTGCCTGGAACCCTGAATTCATCGACGACATGGCTTTGCCGCCATGCCACATCATGTTCCAATTCTATGTAGCGGATGGCAAACTGTCCTGCCAGCTGTACCAGCGCAGTGCAGATGTCTTTTTAGGCGTGCCTTTCAATATTGCATCCTATGCGCTTTTGACACACCTTATTGCACGGGAATGCAAGTTGAAAGTCGGCGATTTCGTCCACACAACAGGCGATACCCATCTGTATTCCAATCATCTGGAACAGGTTAAAGAGCAAATGGCAAGAGAGCCAAAACCATTGCCGACTTTAAAGATCAACGAAGACGTCGAATCGATTTTTGACTTGACTCTGGCGGATATTACAATTGAAGGGTACGATCCGCATCCGCGGATCAAAGCGCCGGTCGCAGTTTAATGGATTTATTTAATAACAAAAAAGCCTGATCATTAAAGCTCAGGATCCGCCGAAGAGCGGTATAGGAGGAAAATGCATGATTTCATTGATGGTAGCGCATGATCAAAACCGTGTCATCGGCATAGGCAACGAATTGCCTTGGCATATCCCAGCAGATTTAGCTTATTTTAAAGAACACACCATTGGGAAAGGCATCGTCATGGGGCGCAACACGTATGAATCCATCGGCCGGCCGCTTCCGAAGCGCCGCAATATCGTCGTCACTCGCAATGATGATTATGAGGCGGAAGGTGTCGATGTCGTCCATAACATACAGGATGCCGTAAAATTAGCCAAAGAAGTCCATGAAGAAGTCATGATCATCGGCGGCGAGCAGATCTTCAACTCGGTGCTGGACGATGCAGACCGCTTGTACATCACGCTAGTACATCAGTCATTTGAAGGGGACACCTACTTCCCGGAATATGGACGTGAATGGAAGCTCGTTTCAGAGTCGGAACAGCAAATTTCAAACGAAGTGCCTTTTTCGTATCTGGTATACGAACGGCGCAAAAAGAAATAGACCATGTTTAATTCGATCCGGACATTCTCGTTTCTTTTTGGCTATTTGCCATTCAGTGCAGTGAACCTGAAAAAGTGCATGAAGCAGAAACCTCAGCTGAGCATACAGGAATACGATCAACTGATCCATATAGAGCCCCAAAAATGGGCATCCGGCATTATGGAGCGGACGAAAAGCACCGTCTCGATTACCGGAATGGAAAATTTACCTGAAGGACCTGCCCTTTTTGTCAGTAATCATGAGGGGAATTTTGATATTCCGGTCCTGCTTTCGACAATCCCGAAACCATTCGGCTTTATCTCCAAAAAAGAAGTAAAAAAGCTGCCGATCATCTCCATGTATATGGAACAGATGAATTGCGTCTTTTTGGATCGCACCGATCGTCGGAGCGCATTAAAGTCCATCACCGATACAGTCGGGAAATTGAAAGATGGCCATTCGATCTTGATTTTTCCTGAAGGGACTAGAAGCAAAGGACAGGGATTGGGTGAATTCAAGTCCGGGTTCATGCGCATTGCAAAAGATGCAGGTGTACCTATTCTGCCGATTGCGATTCATGGAACTTCCGATATAATGGAAAAAAATAACAACAAGGTCTTGCCAGCGGATGTCAAGGTCCAGATTTTGAATCCCATCTCTGCAGAATTGATCGGAACGCTTGATTCGAAAGAAGCGATTACATTGGTCCGGTCGCAAATTGCTGAAGCTGTTTTGACACTCGCTCTCTCAAAAACCACTAACTGAGGATGGGTTTTGAAGCGGGTAGCAACCCTATCAGTTGTTTACTGTTCTGTAATTCCTTAAACTAAGTAGAGAAGAAGGAAGTGATTTCATGTCCAAGATTCATATTGTCACGGATTCGACCGCCGATCTAAAACCGGAGGTCATTGAAAAATACGACTTGCATGTAGTTCCCTTAACGATTCAAATCGGCGGGAAAACCTATCTGGATCGGGTTGACCTGGAGCCTGAATCTTTTCTTGAATTGATGAAGAATTCCGATGAAATGCCAAAAAGCTCACAGCCGGCTCCTGGGGTATTCAAGGAACTTTATGACAAGCTAGGCGAAAATGGAGATCAGATTTTATCAATCCATATGACCGGCGGAATGAGCGGCACTGTCGAATCGGCAAAAACCGCAGCTCAGCTGACGGATTCGGATGTTACGGTCATTGATTCACGCTATATTTCCCATGCGCTGACATTCCAGGTGTTTGAGGCTGCTGATATGGCGAAAGCCGGAAAATCAATGGAAGAAATCGTGGAGCGCATTGAACAGATCCGCCTGAATACGAAGCTGTTCGTCGTAGTGGATACGCTCGATAATTTGGTGAAAGGCGGCCGTATCGGAAAAGGCCGCGCATTATTGGGGTCATTGATGAAGATTAAGCCGATCGCTTCATTGGATGACGGAGAGTATACGCCAGTTGCCAAAGTCAGAAGCCACAAGCAAGTGGTGGATTACTTGATGAAAGAGTTCATGGAGCGGACAGCCGGGAAGATAGTCAAAGGTGTCGGCATTGCCCACGCCAATGGCTTGGCGATGGCTGAACCGTTGCGGGAAAAAATCAAGGAAACGGGTTTTACGGATATTAAATTCGATTTTACAACTCCAGTCATCTCCACCCACACGGGTATCGGAGCGATTGGTTTTATGTACTACACGGATTAACTGAAGTGGTAAGGCCCATTCGAAAAAGGGGAGACAAATTTGAAACGCATCCTGTTTATTATTGTCATTTTGTCCATGGGTATAGTAGCGGGGTGCAGTCCAACGTTTATCTTTGGAAATGAAGAAGCGGAACCAAGAAGCGAACCAGCCATCAATCCATACACGGTTCCGCCTAATTTCATTCCTCAAGCAGTGATTCTCACAGCGCTTGGGGATTCCTTGTCTCAAGGCGTAGGCGATACAGAAAATCTGGGTGGCTATACAGGTCGGATTGCAGCCGAAATTCGGACCTGGCAAGGAATTGAAGGGGTCGCTGTTGAAAATACCGCCAAACGCGGGCGCCGCAGCGATCAATTGCTGGCCATGTTCCAGCAAGGTGAACTTACCGGTCCGGTGGCGGAAGCGGATTACCTGACAATGACAATCGGTGGCAATGATGTCATGCGGATCGTCAAACGGGATCTGTTTTCGTTGAATATGGAAGCTTTTGCTGATGAACTGATTCTCTATGAAAATCGATTCGATACGATTTTTACGGCAATCCGGGACATCAACCCGAATGCCCCTATGATCGTAATGGGCATCTATAATCCCTTCTCGCTCATTACGGATGAAGTCGAGGAGTTCGATCAAATTATCGCCTCATATAATGATGTGATGCAAGAAAGAGCAGAACAGGATCCGCAGGCATGCTTTGTGCCTGTCAGTGATTTGTTTGTCGGCAATAAAAACTTGGTTTACCATTCCGACTTTTTTCATCCGAACAGCAAAGGGTATGACTTGATGACTGAGCGCATCCTGGAACGGATGGAAGAATGCGGATTGAGCTATCAAGAATAGGGTGGTGACATAATGAAAAAATGGCGTATCGCTTTCTTTATACTGCTAGCATTTAATGTCCTGGCATTGGTGGGAGTCGTGCTTTATGTGACCACTCCGCCAAAAGATTACACATCTTATCAGGCATTAAAAAATGCTCCTGCTACCGGCAATACGGTAGTGGTCAATACGACAAAAGCTGATTTTGAAGGAATAGCCAATACCTATATCCAGGATGCCATGAAAGACCAGCCGATTCCTTTAGCATTGTCGGTTAATGACGATGTCAGTTTGTCGACAGAGCTTACTATTTTTTCAGTGACCCTGCCGATTTTGATGAAATTTGAACCGCTCGTTCAAGAAGATGGAAATTTATTGCTGGAACAGAAGTCGGTAGAAGTCGGTATGCTGGATATTCCTCCCGAATCTGCGTTAAAGTTGCTTAGAGATTCGGTTGAACTTCCAGAGTTTATGGAAGTGATGCCTGCGGACGAAGAAGTGCTGCTCAAGTTGACGGAAATTCCATTGGATGATGGCATTTCCGTTCGTGCATCATCATTCAACCTGCAAGAAGACGATATCCGATTACTGGTGACAATTGAACCATAAGGAACGGAGTGGACGTATGAAGACAGAAAAAGCAACATTTGCAGGCGGCTGTTTTTGGTGTATGGTCAAGCCTTTCGATTCATTGGATGGCATCGAAGAAGTGGTGAGCGGCTATACAGGCGGTGAGTTGCCAAATCCGACCTATGAACAGGTTTGTTCAAATGCCACAGGCCACGTAGAAGCTGTTCAAATTACCTTCCAGCCGGAGATTTTTCCATATGAAAAATTACTGGATGTATTTTGGACACAAATCGACCCGACAGATGCAGGCGGCCAATTTTTTGATCGCGGCGAATCTTACGGAACAGCAATTTTCTATCATTCTGATGAGCAACGGATCGCAGCAGAAAAATCCAAGCAGGAACTGGACAATTCAGGCAGATTTGAAAAGCCTGTAGCCACGCCTATCAAGGAAGCAAAGCCGTTTTATCCGGCAGAATCGTATCATCAGGATTATTATAAGAAAAACCCTGCCCATTACAATCGTTACTCGGTAGGTTCCGGGCGGACAGCGTTTATCGAAAAGAATTGGGGTGGACAATCATGAAAGAAGAATTGAAAGCGAAGTTAACGCCGATGCAATATCATGTAACCCAGGAAAGCGGGACTGAACCGCCTTTCCAGGGAGAATACGATCAGCATTTCGAAGACGGCATCTACGTAGATATCGTTTCTGGAAAACCGCTTTTCAGCTCCAAGGATAAGTTCGACGCCCATTGCGGCTGGCCGAGTTTTGCCAAGCCCATTGATGGCGCAGAAGTAAAAGAGAACTTGGATACAAGCCACGGTATGAGAAGAACAGAAGTCCGTTCTGAAACGGCTGATTCCCATCTTGGACATCTTTTCCCGGATGGACCGTCTTCTCTTGGCGGCCTGCGCTACTGCATCAATTCCGCAGCACTTCGTTTTGTGCCTAAAGATCAATTGGATGCGGAAGGCTTATCCGAATACAAGAAATTGTTTGAATAACGGGTTTCCCGGACAACTGTCCGGGTTTTTTTTGCCTTAAATTATGGAAGGAGACCTTCATGGAACGTTCATTTTATCAATTTGCATTGAAATACCGGGGGAAGCTCGTAGCTGACGATTATTCACGCTTTGCGGAAGCGATGTTCTTGGATCATTCATTTCCCAAAACGGCCACGGATTTCGACAAGCTATCCAAATACATCGAAGAAAAGGCGCATCCCGTCATGAAAGCGTCCACCTTTGATGACATGTGGGAAGAATATACAGGGGAATAAGGCTCGTCATTGCACTAAAGGAAAAAAACCAGTATGATTAAATCGACTATATTAAAGTGAGGTTTTTAGATGAGTGTTCATATCAATGCGAAAAAAGGCGATATTGCCGAAACAATTCTACTGCCGGGAGATCCGCTTCGTGCAAAATACATAGCGGAAACTTTCTTGGAAGATGTGACTTTGTACAACGAAGTCCGCAATATGTTCGGATATACCGGAACATATAAAGGGAAACGCATCTCTGTTCAAGGAACAGGAATGGGTGTACCTTCAATTTCGATCTATGTTACAGAATTGATGCAGGAATACGATGTGAAAAAATTGATCCGTGTTGGAACATGTGGTTCAATCCATAAAGACGTTAAGGTTCGCGACGTCATCTTGGCACAAAGTGCTTCAACTGATTCAAAAATGAACGAGATCATTTTTAAAGGTGTCAACTATGCTCCTACAGCTGATTTCGATCTATTGCTGAAAGCGTACAACGCCGGTATTGAAAAAGGATTGAATTTACGTGTTGGGAACGTCTTTACTGAAGATGTCTTCTACAACGAATTTGCAGAGCACGAAAAATGGGCGCAGTATGGTGTCCTGGCACTTGAAATGGAATCTTCTGCCCTATACACATTGGCTGCGAAATTCGGCCGCCAAGCCCTTTCAATCTTAACTGTCAGCGATCACTTGCTGACTGGTGAAGTGACGACTTCCGAAGAGCGCCAAACAACGTTCAACGATATGATCGTCGTAGCGTTGGACGCAGCGATCCAAGAGTAGAAAGAAAAGAGCAAGCAGCCTCTCAAGTTTTAAAAAAAGACTGTCTTGACAGTCTTTTTCTTTTAATGCTCTCCAGTTCTGAAGGCAATTATGAAAGTGGTGAAATAGATGGATGATAAACATCCGGGGGAAGAGCATGAACAGATTCCGCCAGTAGAAGAATCGCCGTCGCACACTATTAAGATGAAAACATTCTCGTTCATTATGCTTGTCTTCCTTTTAATAATAGCAACGGCAGGTTTGACCGTTTTTGCCTTAACGTTCGGCGACGACAAAGCAGTGGAAGTCAATTCGCCGGAACGCCGCGAATTCGAGAAGCTGTATACGGCATATGACCAAATCCAGGATCAGTATTTCGAGGATGTCGACAGAGATGTTCTGGTCAATGGAGCGATCAACGGCATGGTCGACTCGTTGGAAGATCCGTATTCCGATTACATGAATGAAGAAGAAGCATCTCAATTCCTGGAAGGGATTTCTTCAAGTTTCCAGGGAATCGGTGCAGAAGTGCAGGAACGCGGCGGGTTTATAACAGTGGTTTCGCCCATCAAGAATTCACCTGCAGAAAAAGCGGGTGTCTTGCCGAACGATCAGATTATAGCGGTTGATGGAGAAAGCATCCAAGGCTTTACAACAACTGAAGCGGTTATGCTGATTCGTGGTGAAAAAGGGACTGAAGTTACATTGACCATCGTGCGTGGCGAAAATGCAGATCCGATCGATATTACCATCGTGCGGGATGAAATTCCGATCGAGACCGTTTACGCGGAAATGGTCGGAGACAAAGTCGCACATATTCAAGTGACAAGTTTCTCTGAAAATACCTATCAGGAATTGCTTGATGCCATTGAGGAAATGGAAGCTGAAGGAATGGAAGCGCTCGTCATGGATGTGCGCCAAAATCCGGGTGGCTTGCTGGATGTGGCTCTTGATATTTCCGACTTGTTTATTGAAGAAGGTAAACCATTATTTGAAGTTCAGGCAAAAGGTGCAGAACCGGAAATCTATATGTCTACAGCAGGTACGAAAATCGATGTTCCTGTTACGATGCTGATCGATGGCGGCAGTGCTTCAGCGTCCGAGATATTGGCAGGAGCGATGAACGAGTCGGCAGACATCAAATTAGTCGGTGAAAAGACATTCGGCAAAGGGACTGTCCAAACAGCCAATGACCTTCAAGATGGCTCTAATTTGAAATTTACGACAGCTAAATGGCTGACACCTGACGGCAATTGGATCCATGAAAAAGGAATCGCGCCGGATGTGGAAGTGGCATACCCTGCGTATGCGTCTCTTCCGGTACTGGATACTTCAGTAGAGCTGAAAGACGGCGTCATTTCCGACCAGGTCAAGACTGCGGAGCAGATGCTCGAGGCACTTGGCTACGAAGTCGGAGAAGTGGATGGTGTATTTGAAGAGCAGATGACAGAAGCTGTGGAAACTTTCCAGGAGGAAAATGACCTGGAAGCGACAGGCATCTTGACTGGAGACAGTACATTTGCAGTAATGGATGCATTGCGTGAAAAAATCGAAAATGATGATCCGCAATTGCAGGAAGCTAAAAAACTTCTGATGGAAGAAGCGGGAATCGCAGCTTCGGCATCAGAAGAAACTGAAGAGTGATTTCTAAAGGTCCGCTTAGGCGGGCCTTTTCTTAATCAGGGATTGAAAGGATGAGACGATGAAGGATGTATATTTGTTCAGTGGATTTTTGGGGAGCGGGAAAACGACGCTGCTGAAAGGCATGATCAGCCAAATGAAAGAACAAGGCCTCAAGCCTGCCGTCTTCATGAACGAACTCGGTAAAATGAATATGGATTCCGACTCAGTAGAAGATGGCGTGCCGTTGAAGGAAATCCTTGACGGCTGCATTTGCTGCTCGGGATCCGAGAAATCAGAAGCGCAGATCCAGACCCTGCTGGCTGAAGAGGACTTCGACGTCCTACTGATTGAAACAACAGGTGCCGCACATCCGGTAGAAGCCTTGGATGCCATCTTTTCTCCCTTATTTGCTGACCGCTTGAATTTCAAAGGGATCGTCACGGTAGCCGACAGCAAACGGTGGATGGACCGGGGTAGCTTATCGCCGCAGATCCGTTCGTTGTTTTTGGAGCAGATCCGCCACGCCGATTTGATTCTGGCCAATAAATCGGACTTGCTGACAGAGGGCGAGCAGGGAACGGTGGTTTACGAAATCCAGTCGCTGAATCCGAAAGCACAGATCATTCAGACCGTGCACGCCAAAGTGCCATTTTCGGCGTTGGATAAATTGACGCCTTCAAAGTCGGGAGACGTTGCGAAAGCCCCGATCTCAAAATTGAACCTGAATGCCAAAGTGCTGCAATTTGAAGCACCAGTGCAACGGGAAAAGTTTGAGGAGTGGCTGCGCGCACTCCCGGATACGGTATTCCGCATCAAAGGCTATGTGCCGCTCGAAGGCGATAAATATCCGCATGCCTTCCAGTTTGCCTATGGGATGGCGCAATGGCTTCCTGAATACATCAAGATGCAGAACCAGATTGTCGTAATCGGAGAAGGCTTGGAAGGAGTCGAGCTTCCATGATTGAGGCTTATCGGAAACTCTGGCCGCAACGGGCGGCAGCGGAAAAGATTGCGACTCAGCAAGAGCTTGAAAAATACATGCTGATCGAATTGGATGACGAACTGACCCATCCACGCGTCCGCAAATCCAGACAGCAAAAACTGGAGTTGGCACTGGCGCGGATTGAACAATCAGATTTGTCGCAGACGGAAAAAGACGGTTTGGCCGCTTTGTATCGAAAACTAGCCGCTGAGTAGATCGAAAACCGATTGGGAAATAGTCGGCATAACTAAAAGCAGGACACGAAAAATCATTGATTTTTCGTGTCCTGCTTTTTATCGTTCCCTATTTTATTCAGGCTGTCAAGAAACTTCTAACAAGCCGTGGTTTTCCGAAGCTTACCGCTCGCTTTCCGCGGGCTCGCGTCCAAGCCTCCTCGTTCGCTTTGCTCTCTGCGGGGTCTCGGCCGTCTCGCTTTCCCGCAGGAGTCGAGCGGACGCTTCTCTAAACCACTTTATGAACTCTTTCTTCTTTGAATGTAGCGGAAGGCGGCGACTCCAACGGGAGCAGTGACGGAGCAAAGCGACAGAGCGACACGAGCTGGAGCCACTGGACTGAGCAGAGCGAGGGAAGCGGCAGAAGCCGTGCCCGTGGAACGCGTCCGCCTAGAGCGAAATGTAGTATGAAGACTTTTTCAACAAGCTGATTTTATTGCGCGTTCCGCGGGACTGCTGCGGTTTGACGGGAAATCTTTTTTTGGATCGACAGCAAGCGGATAGACAAGGTGACGGCTCCTGCCGTCAAGCCGACAATCAAACCGATCCAATAGCCGAAGGCACCGAAATCAGTGAAATTTGCCAGCAGGTATCCGCAAGGCAAGCCAATGACCCAATAGGATATCAAGGCCATGATGAAGGTGATGTTCACATCCTTGTATCCGCGTAACGCTCCTTGAACGGGCGCTTGAATCGCATCAGAGAGCTGAAACAAAGCTGCAAACAGCAGGAACTGCACGGCCAATTCGACCACCACAGGGTCTGAGGAATACAATGCCGCAATTTCACTGCGCATGAAGAACAGGATACAGGCGGACAGGGCACTCAAGATGATAGCAGTGCCGACACTCAGCCAGCTATAATATTTGGCATCCCGGAAACGTTTGGCACCGACTTCGTAGCCGACCAGAATTGTCGCGCCCATAGAGATACTGAGCGGCAGCATATACAATAAGGATGCGAAATTCAGGGCAATTTGATGGGCTGCGATGGTGACGGTGCCGTAAACTGCCAGCAAAAACGTCACGGCAGAGAAAATACTGGTTTCCACAAAAATCGAAATGCCGATGGGAACCCCGATCCGGCTGATTTCGCCCCAGTAGCCAAGCGACACCTTCGGCCATTTACGGAAGATGCCGTAGGAATTGAACGGACTTCTTGTATGGATGATCCAGATGGCAATCGCAAGAATCAGCCAATATGTGATGGCCGAGGCAAAACCGGCTCCTGCGCCTCCAAGTTCCGGGAAACCGAAATTCCCGAAGATCAGCAGGTAGTTGAAGAAGATATTGATAGGTGCCGACAGCAGTGAAATGACCATTGTCACACGAGTGGCTCCGAGTGCATCGATATAGGAGCGCAAGGCATTGTAGACGAATAACGGAATCAACCCGATCGACATCGCAAAGATATAACGGCTTGCGACATCTGCGACAACCGGTTCAAGGTCCATGAAGGCCAGCAGATAATCGATGCCGAAGTAGAAGAAAGCAAAGACGATTGCAGACAGCAGGAACGCCAAATAAATCCCTTGCTGGACGGCTTGTTTTACTTGTTCTTTTTTCTTAGCTCCCATCAATTGTGCTACAATTGGAGTGATGGACATAAGAATACCAGCAAGGCCGATGTAGACGGGCACCCAAAAGGACGAGCCGATCGAAACGCCTGCCAAATCTTCTGTTCCGTAGCGGGCAGTCATGTAAATATCGAAAAATGTCACCATATACATCGCTATTTGCGTGACAAGAATCGGGAAAACAATTTTCACCAACAGCAGCATTTTTTCTTTCATGGTTCTTGTTTGGTGCATACTTCTTTCCTCCCGCAAATTATCTGAGTTGCAATTTGACTGTAGTTTTTCATATCGCTTCGGCTGTTTTGGGCAGAGTTCAAGCAAGAAGCCAGGTACAGTAAAGCAGTCTTCTTACTTTGTTAAAGCCATGGCACGCCGGCGGTAAGATATTATAAAAACAATTTTACACATAGAATCCAGTATAGCATAGAAAGGCGTGCTTAAAGCGGTCCGGCTATGCCAAATTAATAGATGAGAGTAGGACGAGCAATGGAAAACAGAACAATTTTATTGACCGGAGGCGGAACAGCAGGACACGTCTCTTTAAATCAGGCATTGATTCCAGAACTGAAGAATTTAGGATTCCATGTAGAGTACATCGGTTCCAAAGACGGCATTGAAAACGAACTGATCCGTGAATCGTTTCCATCCGTTCCTTACCACGCCATTTCAAGCGGGAAATTAAGACGCTATTTTTCCACAAAGAATTTTTCGGATCCGTTCCGTGTAGGTGCTGGATTGATGCAGGCGATGAGTATCATCCGGAAAACCAAGCCTGTGGCGATTTTTTCGAAGGGTGGGTTCGTATCTGTTCCGGTCGCAATGGCTGGACGCATGATGTCGGTCCCGGTCATCATCCATGAATCGGATGTTACGCCTGGATTGGCCAACAAGATTGCGCTGCCTTTCGCAGACCACATCTTCACCGTCTTCAAAGAAACACTGGCACATGTGCCGAGTGAGAAGTCTACATGTACAGGTTCACTAATCCGCAGTGAGCTGTTGGAAGGCTCGACAGAAAAAGGGCAGGAAATCTGTCCATTCGATAATGAATTGCCGGTTCTGATGGTGATGGGTGGAAGCCAAGGTTCGGCTATGATCAACTCAGCTGTTCGCAATAATCTGGAACGGCTGCTGGAACAGTTTAATATCATCCATTTATGCGGCAAAGGCAACAGTATGCCGGAACTGGATGTCCATGTGAATTACCGGCAATTTGAATACGTTACGCACGAATTACCGCATTTATTGCATATGACGGATTTTGTGGTTTCACGGGCAGGGTCCAATTCCATATTCGAATTTTTAGCATTAAAAAAACCGATGCTGCTTGTCCCATTATCCATCCAAAAAAGTCGGGGCGATCAGATACTGAATGCGAATCTCTTCAAGAAACAGGGCTTTGCGCATGTGGTTGAAGAGGAAGAATTGACTGCAGACCGCTTTGTAGAAGAAATGGACCGCTTGCAGGCCGGGAAAGGCCAGTTGATCGAAACTATGACACAAGCCGAAGCGCCAATTACTGCTGCTGAAATGGCTAAATTGGTCTCAGCCCATACAAAATAACTTCCAACTATATTAAAAGAGGTGACCGGAATGGAAATAACGTTGACAAAAGTCCATGGCTCTATGAATACCTTCTATATGCTGGAATCGGATGAACGCAATGATTTTGCTGAGATGGCGATTCAACTATCGGCATTGGATAAGGACATTGACGGTATTCTAGTGATTTTGCCTTCATCTGTTGCACACGCGAAGATGCGGGTATTCAATAATGACGGTTCAGAAGCATCCATGTGTGGAAATGGCCTTCGCTGTGTGGCCCGGTATGTATGTGAACGCGACGGCGTACAGGAAGCGGTGATTGAAACCATGAGAGCTTCGCTGCGCGTCAAAAAAGAAGAGACGTTAAATGAAGGGATCAAAACCTATGCGGTCGAAATATCCCCGGTTTCATTTTCGCTCAGCAGTTTGCCGATGAACTACGAGGGCCATGAGGATTGGGTACATAAACCCTTGCCATTCGTGTCAGAAGAAATTCCGTTTTCAGCGGTCGCTGTTCCTAACCCACACCTGATCGGGATTGTACCGGCGGACTTGCAGAAGGATACAAGCCATCAGCAGAAATGGGCGCAGTATTTCAATGGCGACAATGATTATTTTTCTGATGGGGTCAACGTCAGTTACGTGACGCCTGTGGAAGACGGCATATTTGTCCGGACCTATGAGCGTGGTGTAGGATTCACGAATGCGTGTGGAACTGCAATGACGGCTTCAGCATTGATCAGCTGCATGGCGGGACTGGTTCCTTATGGGGATGTTTCGGTCTACAATCCAGGAGGCATGGTGAAATGTTCAGTTTCCAAAGAAGGGGACGACATCCAACTTTTGCTTACCGGCAATGCGACCTATCTGTCAGTTGCTAAATTCGACTGGCCACCGAATGGGACCGGCAGCAGAATCCTCTCTTCTGAACCACTGGATGAGCAGGCACGCTATGCGCAGTTCAGTGAGCAAATATCAATACTTTCGAAACAATTCGTCTAATGGAAAGCGGTGAACTAGATGCCAATGCCATTTACCCTGGAGCAGTTGGACCTCCTCTACAGAAATTCGAAAGACCCTGTCTATTTTATGGAGCAAAACGGTGACACCTTTGACTATGTCTACGTCAATCCGGTGTGTTTTGCTATATTCAAAAAAGAACTGCGTGGCACCACGTTGGAAGACAGCATGCCACCGGATTTGACCAGAGAAATCAAAAAGCAGTATCAGATTGCATTGAAAGCAGGAGAGAGGCACATCTACCGCGACTATAGCCTGTTTAGTGACCTGGATACAGCAATGGAAACCGAATTGACTCCGATTGAGTTTGAAGGGCAGAAATTTGTGCTGGCAATCACAAAAAATGTGGCAGCTCAAAAGAAGATTGAAGAAGATTATTTATTTTATGAGTCGCTGGTCCAAAACTCAGTGGATCCGATGATCATGATTTCTGCAGAATACATGATCATCGATTTGAATCCAGCTTATGAAGAAACGTTCGGCGTAGTAAAAGAAGAATGGGTGAACCGCTATTACAAGGATTTGCCCGATAAACAAAAAGAAGTGTTCAGGGCAGGAAAAACATTGCTGGAAAAATTCTCGCCTGAAACTAGAAGCACTTCTGTGATTATGAAGCGACGAAAGCTCGATGGCACAGACGCGAAGTTTTCAGTCAGCTATTCTCCCATCAATGAAAATGGCATTATCCGTGCATTTCATGTTGTGTTCAGGGAGTTGACCAGTGAATTGCTGTTGAAGAATGAGCTGAAAAAGACAGAGAATATTCTGGAGAGCTACAAGGATGCACTTAATTACGCAGCGCTTGTCGCAATCTGGAGTTTGTCTGGTACCATTGAATTCGTCAATGACAATTTCAATCAATTGACCGGTTATAAAGCTGAAGAGCTCATCGGCATCAATATTTCCAAGATAGGGAAAGCGGTCATTTCCACTGAAGAATATGAAAAGATTCGTGCTGTCGTTAGGAAAGGCTCCATTTGGCGTGGCCAGATAAAAAGTTTAAAGAAAAATGGTGAAGTTTTCTGGGTGGATGCCACTATCATTCCTTTAATGGATATGGATGGCCGAATTTATCAAGTGTTGTCAATCCTATTCGATGTCACAGAACGAAAAAAAATGGAAGAACAGCTCCATTTCATGGCTTACCATGACAGTTTGACGAATTTGCCCAACCGTCGTCTCATGGTCCAGCAATTTCAGCAGATGAAAGAGCAGGCAGAAGCAAAAGATGAACATATTGCTTTGTTGTTCATCGACGGAGACGATTTTAAATCAATCAATGATCAATTTGGCCATGATGTCGGAGATGAGTTCATCTATCATTTCGGCCAGGCAATCAAAAAAAGTGTGCGCAGGCAAGATATGATTGCTCGAGTAGGCGGCGATGAATTCCTGGTGGCCCTATGCGGCATTGCTCCTGAAGAAAGTCAAGAGCAGGTGGAAAGCGTCATCAGCCGGATCACTCAAACACTTGCCGACGGCTGGATAATCGGCGGTCATCATTTTACACCGACTTCATCAATGGGCATTTCGGTTTATCCCGTGCATGGAAATGATTTCGATGATTTGGTCAAAAAAGCGGATGCTGCGCTTTATTTAGCGAAAAGCAACGGTAAAGGCAGTTGCTACATGTATTCATTCCCTTAATACAGGGCTTTATAAGGCCATATTGCAGAAGCGAAGAGTATGAAAGCGCTTAACAATTTCTTATGTGAATATTTTCACGAAAAGGCTTTGTTTTTCAACGGGGAAGTAGTAAGATTGATAGGGAATTTTAAACTTTTATCAACAAAACGCCTTCTGCTTTATGTCTAGTGGGATGCGTGATAAAATAGACGAGACATATAACAAATAAAGTGACTGCCGTCAAACAAATAGTTGGAGGTTTTTTTAATGTCTAGCAATTATCCAGATGCAAAATCCCCGTGGAGTTCCATTACAGGCCCTAACCTGGGATACATAATGGAGATGTATGATCTGTATCAAGAATCACCGGAATTGCTTGATCCAGAGTACGTCGAACTTTTCAAACAATACGGCCCGCCTGTTGAAGCTTCCACAAGCCAACAAGTTTCGACAAGCCAACAAGCTTCGACCGAAAAAGCTGTGGAACCGAACAATTTCGAAAAAGTACTGGCTGCTGTTCATTTGGCGGAAGCGATTCGCGCTCATGGCCATCTGGCATCGGATATCTATCCGTTGAAGGACCAACCAAAAGACAGCTCCCGTATTGAGCCTGCAAATGGCCTCAGCGAGCAGGATCTGAAGGAAGTACCTGTTTCATTGCTTCTGAATAATGCACCGAGCGATGTAACGAATGGCCTGGAAGCTATTAATTATTTGAAGTCCCTTTATACGGATAAAGTCGCTTTCGAATTTTCACACGTAATCCAGCCTCAGGAACGCAGCTGGCTGCAGGAGAAAATCGAAGCTGGTGCAGTCAAACCGACATTGGATCCGGACAAAAAGAAACAAGTTCTTGATCTGTTGACACGCGTAGAAGGCTTTGAGAAATTTGTACACCGCACATTTGTTGGACAAAAACGGTTTTCAATCGAAGGCGTCGATTCACTGGTTGTTCTAATGGACGAACTTGTTCGCTTATCCGAGTCTGCCGGAACACAAGATATCATGATCGGGATGGCGCATCGCGGTCGTTTAAATGTGCTTACACATATTTTGAACAAACCTTACGAGATGATGTTTGCCGGCTTCGCACATGTAGGAGACGATGCTTTCCTACCAGAAGATGGTTCGCTTCAAATCACTAAAGGCTGGTTTGGTGATGTTAAATATCACATGGGCGCAGCTTTTAAATCAGAAAATGGGACAAGTGTAAAACTTGCCTATAACCCTTCCCACCTGGAAATCGTCAGCCCGATCGTTGCTGGACAGACACGTGCTGCTCAGGAACTCACCGATCAAACGGGTGTGGCAAAAATGGATCCGAAAAAGTCATACGCGATTCTGGTACACGGGGATGCGGCATTCCCGGGTCAGGGCATCGTAACCGAAACCTTGAACTTCAGCCGAGTCAAAGGCTATCAGACGGGCGGATCAATCCACGTCATCGCCAACAACCTGATCGGCTTTACAACAGAACAGTTTGATTCAAGATCGACACATTATTCATCAGATCCTGCAAAAGGCTTTGAAGTGCCGGTTATCCACGTCAATGCCGATGAGCCTGAAACGGTGGTGGCAGTCGCACGGCTGGCGTTCGAATACCGTGAAAAATTCGGAAAAGACATTTTGATCGATCTGATCGGCTATCGTCGATACGGCCATAATGAAATGGATGAGCCATTAGTGACGAATCCGACAATGTACCATGGCATCCATCAGCATGATACGGTTCGTGAACTTTATGGAAAACAATTGGCCTCAGAACAAGTTCTATCAGAAGATGATGTTAAAAAACTTGATGCCGATATACAGAAAGAAATGCAGGAAGCTTATGACAGAGTCAAAGAAAATAAAACGGCGGACTTCCCGAAACTTGAAATTCCGGAAGCTGTCTTAAACGGTTATCCTGAAATTGCGACGGGTGTCGATAAAGAGGTTCTGACGAAGATGAACGAAGAACTTTTGTCTTGGCCAAGTGATTTCTCTGCCTTCGGCAAATTGGCGAGAATTCTGAAACGTCGTGAAGATCCGTTCAATGATAAAGGCAAGATTGATTGGGCACATGCTGAAACGCTGGCATTCGGTTCAATCCTTCAAGAAGGCAATCCAATTCGCTTGACTGGCCAGGATGCGCAGCGCGGAACATTTGCACATCGCCATCTTGTCCTGCATGATGAAAAGAATGGCAATGAATTGGTGCCGCTGCATCATATTTCAGATGCCAAAGCCTCGTTCGTCGTCTATAACAGCCCATTAAGTGAAGCATCTGTATTGGGCTTCGAGTATGGCTACAATGTTGAAAATGATAAAGCGCTTGTTATCTGGGAAGCGCAATACGGCGATTTTGCCAATATGGCGCAGATGATGTTTGACCAGTTCATTTCTGCGGGACGCGCAAAATGGGGCCAAAAATCAGGCTTGGTCATGCTGTTGCCTCATGGTTATGAAGGACAGGGACCTGAGCATTCAAGTGCCCGTCTGGAACGGCATCTGCAAATGGCTGCTGAAAACAACTGGACAGTCGCAAACCTTTCCAGCGCCGCCAACTACTTCCATATTTTACGCCGTCAGGCTAAAATGCTCGGAGAAGAGGCAATTCGCCCATTGATCATCGTGTCTCCTAAATCATTGCTCCGCCATCCGTTGGTCGGCGCAGATGTAGCAGATTTGGCTGATGGCCAATTCGAAACTGTCATTGAACAGCCGAATATGGGCAAAGATGCGAAAAAAGTGAAACGCGTCCTTTTCGCAAGCGGCAAAATGGCGATTGATCTGGCAGAACGAGTAAAAGACGGCAAAGGCTATGAGTGGGCGCATATTGTCCGTGTAGAGCAGCTGTATCCGTTCCCAGCTGAGAAAATCAAAGCCATTGTCGACCGTTATCCAAACGCCAAAGAGTTGGCTTGGGTACAGGAAGAACCTCAGAACATGGGGTCGTGGACATTTGCAGATCCGTACTTGCGTGAACTGTCAGATGGCAAAGAAGTGAAGTACTTCGGACGCATTCAGCGCCAAAGCCCTGCAGAAGGCGATGGAGAAGCACATAAAGTGGAACAAGCGCGTATACTTGATGAAGCATTAGCTAAATTGTAAGGATAATCTAAGGAGGAATTTTTTGTGGCAGAGATCAAAGTACCAGAACTAGCAGAATCGATTACAGAAGGAACAATCGCTCAATGGCTTAAACAGCCCGGCGAAACAGTTGAAAAGGGCGAATTCATCGTTGAACTGGAAACAGATAAAGTCAACGTTGAAGTCATCTCCGAAGAAGCTGGAGTTGTTCAGGAACATTTAGCACAAGAAGGCGATACAGTTGAAGTCGGACAAGTTATCGCAATCGTGGGCGAAGGTTCTGGCGAAGCAGCAGCACCTAAAGCTGAAGAAGCTCCACAAAAATCCGAAGAGCCGGCTAAAACAGAAGCTCCTGCAACTCAAGAGCCTGTCGCTGAAGATCCTGCAGCTGAAGAGCAATCTTCTTCTGACCGGACAATTGCAAGCCCAGCAGCACGTAAATTGGCACGCGAAAAAGGAATCGACCTGGCTGCAATCGCTCCAGTTGATCCAATGGGCCGTGTGCGTGTCCAGGACGTTGAAGCCCACGCATCGAAACCGGCAGCAAGTGCACCGGCAGCAAAAGCGGAAGCACCAAAAGCTGCAGCTCCTTCTTCTGATGAAGAAAATGGCCGCATTGTCCGCGAAAAAATGTCAAGACGCCGTCAAACAATTGCAAAACGTCTTCTTGAAGTAAGACAATCAACTGCAATGTTGACGACATTCAATGAAATCGACATGACGAATGTTATGGCTTTACGCAGCCGCAAAAAAGACCAATTCCTTAAAAATAATGATGTAAAACTTGGATTTATGTCGTTCTTCACAAAAGCTGTGACTGCAGCTTTGAAAAAATACCCATATGTCAACGCTGAATTGGACGGGACAGATGTCCTTCTAAAACAGTTCTATGATGTAGGTATTGCTGTTTCTACTGAAGAAGGACTTGTTGTACCAATCGTTCGCGACACGGACAAAAAGAACTTTGCAGAAATTGAAGCTTCTATCGGTGAACTTGCTACGAAAGCACGCGATAAGAAACTTTCAATTGCTGATATGACAGGCGGTTCATTCACGATCACCAATGGTGGCGTATTCGGCTCATTGATGTCTACACCAATCTTGAACGGTACACAGGTTGGTATTCTTGGAATGCACACGATCCAAAAACGTCCTGTTGCAATCGGAGACGAAGTTCAAATCCGTCCGATGATGTACGTGGCATTATCTTATGACCACCGTGTAATTGACGGAAGCGATTCTGTTGGTTTCTTGAAAATGGTTAAAGATATGATCGAGAATCCAGAAGATCTATTGCTGGAATCTTAATAATCAATCTACCCGATAGTCCTGCATTGCAGGACTATCTTTTTTTTGTCATCATTAAAGAAAGAACAGCCTAAAGGCGGTAGAAGTCCATGGATATCTCATTTTTCATTGAATTGGTGAAGGAATATGGTTATTTCAGCATGTTCGTATTTAATTGGCTGCTGCTTTTCGGTCTGCCGATCCCCAATGAAGTCGCTGCAGCCTTTTCAGGTGTATTGACGGAAATCAGCTATTTTAAGCCGGTGTATGCGTTTCTTTCAGCTTATTTAGGTCTGATCACCAGCAACACATTCGCTTATTTTATTGGACGCAGCCTCGGTCATCGTTTGTTGAACCGATTGAACAGAACACGTCTGAAAGGGCCGATCAGCCGATTCAATGCCTTTCTGGAAAAACGTGGAGAATGGGCGATTGCTTTCAGCTTTTTCTTGCCTGGAATCCGTTGGGCAATGCCGTATGTTGTTGGAGCCAACCGCTTTCCGTTCATGCGCTACATGATGTTCGCCTATACGGCAGGGTTTGTCTGGATGTTCATCTACTTTAATATCGGTCGGATGTTTCCCTATGCATACCAAACCATCCTTGAACATCTGCAGGGTTTTTTGATCTTGCTGTCGGTTCTTGTCATTTGTATCGCAGTGTTCCGTTACTTCTACAGTACAAAGTTTGCGAAGAAGTGAGAGGTTTTCAGGCAGAGTTGGCGTAGCGATGCAAGAGCGCAGAAGAAAAGAATTTGCGATTTAAGATCTATGAAAAAGATTAAAACAGAGCCAGTTTGAAATTGGCCTGCTTTTTCCTTATACTGAAGGTATAGGCAGATTGAAAAGGATGAGGACGATGATTCACAACGAATGGCTCCAGAGAGAAACAATCAAAACGGTGACCTGCAAGCATACGGATGCAGCCAAATTTTTGGTTTCCAATGTACTGACTGTGGGCAAGGAATACGAAGTGAAAAACGAAACGGAAGAATTCATTTTCGTAGTGGACAATACCGGTAAAATCGGTGGATTCTACAAAACTTATTTTGAATAATGTAGGGAAAGTTGGCTGTTAAAGCCTTAAAGAATGTCAAAAAGCCGATGGATTTACATCGGCTTTTTCTGTGGAAAAGAGGAATCGGAATGTCATTGATTGAGCAGGATATCACCAAGCGTAAAGAACGGAAACATGAAGATTACGATAAATTGATCGGAAAGCCGGGTTATATTGCTCCCGATAGCCATCTCTGGCGGGATATCCTATCTGCGGTGGTGCTGCGGAAGCCGGTATTGCTGAAAGGGCCGACGGGAGCGGGCAAGACCAAATTGGCGGAAAGCGTCTCGGCGCTGTTTGGGCAGCCGATGCAAAGCATCAACTGTTCTGTTGATTTGGATGCTGAAGCCTTGTTGGGGTTTAAGACCTTGGTGCAGCGCGATGGGCAGAGTGTCATCGAGTTTGTCGAAGGCCCTGTGGTAACCGCCATGAAAAAAGGACATTTTCTTTACATTGACGAAATCAATATGGCCAAAGCTGAAACCTTGCCGATTCTCCACAGTGCGTTGGACCACCGGCGTATGATGACGAACCCGTTTACTGGGGAAGTGATTGAGGCGCATCCTGATTTTGGAGTGATCTCTGCGATCAATGAAGGCTATATCGGTACAGCTCCCATGAATGAAGCGTTGAAAAACCGCTTTATTGCGTATCCAATTCCTTATTTGACGGGTCAGCAATTGGCTGAGCTATGGGATCGCGAATTTCCGGAAGCGGAGGGCGACCTGAAGGCATTTATGCTGAATTTGGCGGAAGACTTGATGAAGCAAGTGACGAACGGCTTATTGTCAGAAGAAGCTGCTTCAATTCGAAGCTTGTTGGATGCCACAGCGCTGGCACAATATATGGATCCGCTGCGCGCGGTGCAATACGCCATTGCCGAGAAGTTGGAAGATGAAAGTGAACGCGATCTGTTCATGGATCTGGCTCATACTTGGAAAAAGTAGGTGAAAATGATGGCGTCAGTCAATCGGTTTATCCAATTCAATAACGAAACCATCGATACGAAGATGCTTCATCAAATGGAGCTGCTTGCCGGTGCGTTGGCGGATGCGCCTTACTTAAAAGTGACTACACGTAAATTGGTGGAGCTGCGGCCATCCGAATCCGCGATGTCCATCAGCGTTTTTTGGCGCCACCGCACCAAACGGATTGAGCGAAACGGCTACCTATCAGACATCTATTTAATGGCTGCAGGCTATTGGCGGGATTTCAATTTGGCTGCATGGCGCCAGTTCAAAAAGGCGGATACAGCTTTGCCGAGCCTTCGGGAACAATTGCTGTTATGCGCTGAGGAGTTCCGTCTTTCCGAAAAGATTAAAGCGGCACGCCCTGGTACGGTTGCGGCTTTTGCTACGCGGGAAGCTGTTTATACGGAATATCACAAAGATCAATTCCAGCAAAACTTGAAAAAAGGCTTTAACAGTGATCTTTTGATAAATGCGGCTTATTTAAGCTTACGTGGAATCGAAATGGATGCAGGTGAGCGCTTCCGTGCCTTGCCTTTTATTTGGACAGAATTATTCGATGCAAAAACGACGATGGATGCTGTAAAAGTGGTGGAAAGGATCATGGACCGGGCAGAATTCCTACTCAGTTCGGATGCGCTGCACAGCTATTACACTTTTGGCGAAGCCGCTGACAAAGCGCCGCCATTCCATTATCATGAAGGCATCGAAGCGGAAGAGGCGGAAGAACCTGAAGAAATTGAGACCATTGAAGAATGGTTCCAGTCCTGGCATCGGGAAACCGAAGAAAGTGACGCCCCTGCATTGGAGTTTGAACTCGAACGCGGCGATTCCCAGCTAGCTGAAGGCGGCAGGGAAGAAGAAGGGGCAGGCGAGGTCCAACAGACGGCTAAAGGTGATTCAAGCGGAGAGCATCTGGAAGACAGCGACGCCGAGGACCGGCAGATGGAGAGCCAGCCGAAAAAAGCGGAAGGCCGATTCGGTTCAGCCAATGACCAGGTGGTGTATCACGAAACCAGATTGCGTGTAGAAGGCGACCATCGCCTCGAAATTGAGGGCTGGCGCAAAAAACAGGCGCCGTATGTACGCGCACTGCTGAAAGAACTGAAAAAACGGATGACACAGCGGCAGGAAAGTGTCCGCAGCAACTTGAATGCGGGGAGGCTGTCGAAAAAGCTGATGCCGCTGGTGATTGAGGAACGCCCCAAACCATTCTACCGAAAAACAGCGCCATCCAAAGAACTGGATGCGGTTTTCTGCCTGCTGATCGATGGCTCTGCTTCGATGCTTGATAAATTGGATGAAACGAAACAGGCTGTCCTGTTGTTCCACGATGTGCTGCGCGGCTTGAATGTTCCGCATGAAATCGTCCTATTTTATGAAGATGCCTACGAAGCGAGTGATGCTGAACAGCCGAATTATTTCGAGTGGATGCATAAGTTCGAAGACCGCGACAAAGACCATGCCCAGGAAATTGCGTCACTGGATGCGCATGAGGACAATCGCGATGGTTTTGCAATCCGCTGGATGAACAATCGCCTGAAGCGCCGGGCCGAGAAACACCGCTTTTTACTGGTCTTTTCCGACGGCGAGCCATCTGCCTACAATTACGCAGAGAACGGCGTGGTGGATACCGCAAACGCTGTAGCGGAAGCGAAAAAGCAGGGGATCGAAGTGCTGCACCTGTTCTTGAGCAGCGACCCCATCACTGAAGAGCAGGCGGCATTTTACCGGATGATGTACGGCAATAAATCCGTCAGCGCCGATTCCTTGGAGCAGTTTGTCGAACAGACTTTGCGGCTTTTGAAAAGAAGTCTGCATCTGGTCATTCAGGCGGGGTGATGTTCCTTTACTATATATGTTGAACTAATGATCTTCGCCTGTTGATATTCCACAAATCAGCTCCTGAAAACCCGGTGCTCCTGCATCGCTGCGCTAGCTTCGTCGCAAAGATACGATCCGAATTCCTTTCGGCCGTATCTTTCCTGCGGGCTTGCGCCGAACTAACTCGGGCTTTTGGCCCGAGTGGATTTCTTGTATGTCGTTGCACTGCTCCCGCTGGAGTCTCCGCTGATTTGTTCCATATCTTTTATAAATATAGCGGAAACACAGTGGCTCAAATCGAATTCACTATGACTCTTAGCGCCGGCGCGTCCAGGGGCTAGGCGAAGCATGAAGACTGGCGCTCTTTGCCTGGCTTCTTGCGGGAGCCAATGAGGGACCAGGCATTCCTGGGACCTCATTTGCGACGAGCTTGCGCAGGAGCAATCGTCTTTGCTCTACCCAAAGCGTCCGACGCGTTGTGTAAAAGCTAGATTCTTTAGTTCAATATATAGCTGATTCCTTTAAAGATTTATTTCCAGTATAAGGATTTACTTTCGAAAAAGAGTAAAATACTTTCCGAAACAGACGGAATACTTTCCGTTGCTCCCAGAATACTTTCCGAATCGGTTGAAATACGTTCCATACAAATAAAACACACAAAAATCCCCGGACGCTCACATGAGCTTCCGGGGATTTTGCTGTTATCCATTGTTGTCGTTGGTGCCATCGTGGATGGCGAGCAGGCGTTGTTTCAAGTCTTCTTCCATGCGGCCGATTTCAAGTTCAGCGGCTTTGCGGTTTCTGCGTCCTTCTGCCTGGATCTTAAGTGTTTCTTCAATCGTTTCAAGCAGATTTTCCTGCGTCTTCTTCAAAGTGTCGATTTCGACGATGCCGCGCTCATTTTCACGGGCGGTTTCAATCGAATTCATTTTCAGCATTTCCGAGTTTTTCAGAAGCAGGTCATTGGTGGTTGAGGTGACTTGCTTTTGTGCTTCTACGGCTTTCAGCTGCTTATTCAATGTCAAAGCGATGGCAATCTGATTTTTCCATAACGGAATTGAGGTCATGATGGATGACTGGATCTTTTCTGCCAAGGTTTGGTTGGTTTGTTGGATCATGCGGATCTGCGGTGCGCTTTGAATCGTGATTTGACGGGATAGCTGCAGATCGTATAGGCGCTTCTCCAGCCGGTCCACGTATTGGACCATATCGTTGACTTCCTGATAAACCATCTGGTCCTGTGAAGTCTCCGCTTTTTTGCGGAGTGCAGGGATCGTTTCGTTCATGATTTCGTCCCGTTTCAGTTCAGCTGCCGCAATATAGACATTCAATGCTTGGAAATAGGTTTTGTTCTGGTCGTAAAGTTGCTCGAGCATCTGAACATCATCCAACAACCCGCGTTTGGAATGATCCAGTTGGATGCTGATGCGGTCCACCTGTGTGCTGAGCTTCTGGTATTTGGTCATCATTTCCTGGACGGAGTATTTAGCTTTCGAGAACAGCTTGCGGATGCCCGATTTCTTTCCTTGCGTCAATTCTTCGGGATTGAGCTCTTCCAGCTTTTTCATCAGATCATGAAGCACGTCACCGACAGGACCGATATCTTTGCGCTGGACATGGTCGAGCATTTTGTGTGAAAACTGGCTCAACTGGTTTTGTGCATTCGCGCCGTAGGTTAGGATCGCTTCGTTATTGCCGACCGGAATCTGCTTGGCAAGCTCGCGCGCTTTGGCCTGTTCTTCTTTTGTTAAACGGTCCATCAAGGCGACAGGGCGGCCCTCCGCCTGTTCGGCAACAGCGTGTTCCTGTTTTTCCAATTGCACGCCAAAAGGCGATTCCAATAAATCATCCAATTCACTTCGAGTTGATGGTTTCTCTGTCATCTTCCACGTCTCCCTCATGTTCAGGTTCTGGCTGTACGAGTAATTTCTGGTTATTGTGCTGATCGACAGCCAATTTTGCATAATCCAATTCCATGCGCAGTTTTTCGACATCACTCGATAGAACGCGCTTCAAGTCCTGCTCCATCACTTTATTGAGTGACAGCAGCATTTCCCGGGTATCCTGCAAGGCAACGCGCATTTCCTGATCTTTGACAGGCTGTCCGACCAGCAAGGTGTATTTTTCCGTCAATTCAATGGCTGAATCCAAATGGGAATAAAAGAAAGGTTCAGCTAAATAGAATTTTCTCGGATTTTGTTGAACTACGGTAATGATCTTATTCGCAATTTTTGTCATGTCCATCAATTGTTTGAAAGATGAAATGGAACGAACTTTATAATAATTGCCTTGAAGCTGTTTGATTTTTTCTTTGCCTTCTTTTATCTGGTTACGTACGTTTTTGAATTCACTGCGGGTCATCCCCAGATTTTTAGAGTCAGATGAAATCTGAACCTGTTTTATGGTGCTGTTGCTGGCGATATAAGTTCCGGCTGCCACAGCTCCTGATGCGATCAATCCGATTTCTGCTCCTAAATACAGGACTGGGAACATCACTGTCATAAGAGGCAGACTGACGGATTGCCTTTTGATAAAATTTTCAATCGGCTTTAGGGGCTTCATGCAAAGGACCTCCTTCACTGCTACTTACTCTATACGTCCTTGGCACTGAAAAGTTTCATTTCAATGCTCTCTCTTTCTTATATTTTACGTGAAACCGCATGTCAATACAAACTTTCGAATCCTTTGGGAAACCGAGCTTAACTCTTTACAAGCTGGAAAAGATTTGGCACAATGCTAAATAGGAAGAAATGAGGCTGGCTGCTATGCATGAAATCATCTATATGAGGGCTGATTATGAACCGTGGTGGATGTTCGATGACTGGCAGGACAAAGTAGTTTCGCGCCGGGAGTTTACTTCAGCCGAATCCGCCCGTGAATACTTGGGGGAACTAAAGGCGGATTTCAGCCACAGATTTGAAGAGCATGAAGAGCGGGATTCAGCCTTCAACAGCTACTGGAACCAGGAAGAAATGGAATATTGCGAAAAATGCGAAGAGGATTTACAGATATTTCATGGGCTGATTTGGCTAGTTGATGGGAAACCAAAGATAAGTTTTTAGATTTATTTGACTTTTGTAGTCAATTTGATATAATTATCTTAACAACATGAAATCTCCACCAATTACAGCTATTCACATATTTCCAAAAGTGATCAGCACGTGATGGTACTTTTGGAAATATGTGAATTTTTTTATTGGAAAAGATTCCATATTGAAAAATTTTTTTACCACAGGAGGTAATTATTATGCAAGAAGGAACAGTAAAATGGTTTAACTCAGAAAAAGGCTTTGGCTTCATCGAAGTTGAAGGCGGAGACGATGTATTCGTACACTTCTCAGCAATCCAAGGCGAAGGCTTTAAAACGCTTGACGAAGGACAACGTGTTGAATTCGAAGTAGAAGAAGGCAACCGTGGACCTCAAGCAACTAACGTAACTAAAGTCTAATAACCCAGGACCACTCTTTCGGGAGTGGTTCTTTTTTTGTCAACAGATAGGTGGACGCCAGAATCATTTCGACATCTCACATATGCCTTCTCTTAATTTCAGTCCGTATCCAAAAGAGCAGTGTGCTCAAAGGGAACGGCAGCCCAGAACGGACGCATGAGGTTTTTATTCAGTGCAGGATGGGTATAAATAGATGACTGGATAAAGAGAATACGGGAGGTTTTATCATGGAAGGTACAGTAAAATCATTTGATGAAGATAAAGGGGTAGGCATGATTACAGGCGACAACGGGGAAGACTTCTTCTTTGAAGAAATCAACATCAATGTCGACGGCTTCCGGAAACTGAATCCGGGTCAGCCGGTGAAGTTCACCGTCTATGAAGGTGTTGCCGACAAAGCCCGTGTAGCGACAAATGTAACATTAGTATTCTAGAAATCGTCATGGATTCATCAGTTATTGAAAAGAAAGATCAAGGGGGAATAGCAGATGGACAATGAATACCTAAAAAAACCGATGCCGAGTGAAGAAAAACAAAATGATTTCTATCAGAAATTGCGGACTAAAGTTCAAAAGTGGGTGGACAGCAAACCGGGAGTGGTTGGAACCGTCAGCGGCTATGTCTTGTTCGCGCCGGACTTATTCCATCTTTTGACCAGAATGATGCTGGATAGCCGGATTGATGCGAAAAGCAAAGCAGCAGTCGGTGCCGGAATCATGTATTTTATCGCGCCGATCGATTTCCTGCCTGAAATTCTGATAGGTCCAGGTGGATTCCTCGACGATGTCGTCGTGGCGGTATTCGTCATCAATACGGTTTTAAACAAATTCCCGAAAGAAGTCATCACAGAGCATTGGGCTGGAGATGAGGATTTATTGGAGCTCCTCAAAAAAGTATCCAATTCAGGAAATAAATACGTTTCCAAATTGCCTGCAGGCCGATTGGTGAAACGTTTTACAAAATAAAGCATGTCAGTCGAAAAACCGTGGATCTGCGCAGATCCACGGTTTTTCCATGTTCTTTTGGAAGAGTAGGCATACGAAAAAGCAGCAGATGGACTCAGGAAATCGAGTGCAGCTGCTGCTTGAATCATAATCTTTTTAGTTGGTGATACCTTGTGTATCTTTCCACTCCAGGTATTCATCGTACGTTAATTGCTTGTCGAGGATTGTTCCGTCTTCACGGATTTCAATCACGCGGTTTGCAACCGTCTGGATAAACTGATGGTCATGGGAAGTGAAGACCATTGCGCCTTTGAAGGCGATCATGCCGTTATTCAACGCTTGGATCGATTCAAGGTCCAAGTGGTTGGTAGGCTCATCCAAAAGAAGAACGTTTGCGTGTGACAGCATCATTTTGGAAAGCATGCAACGAACTTTCTCGCCGCCGGATAAAACAGAAGGTTTCTTTTTCACTTCTTCGCCGGAGAATAGCATTCTTCCAAGGAAGCCACGAAGGAATGTTTCGCTTTCGTCTTCCGGTGAGTACTGGCGCAGCCAATCCACTAGTGACAATTCACTGCCTTCGAAGTAGATGGTATTGTCGATCGGCAAGTAAGCGCGTGAAGTAGTGACTCCCCAGCGGGCCGAACCGGATTCCGGTTGGTCTTCTTCAGCTAGAATACGCAGAAGAGCAGATTTTGCAAGTGGATCACCGATCAGGACGATTTTATCGTCTTTGTTTAGGTTAAAGCTGATATTGTTCAATAATTTCTTGCCATCAACGGTTTGGCTGACATCTCTTACGGTCAACACATCGTTGCCGATTTCGCGGCCGATGGTGAAATTGACGAACGGATATTTACGGGAAGAAGGACGGATATCATCGAGCTCGATTTTATCGAGCATTTTCTTCCGTGAAGTCGCTTGCTTCGATTTGGAAGCATTGGCGGAGAAGCGGGCGATAAAGGCTTGAAGCTCTTTAATCTTTTCTTCTTTTTTCGAGTTCTGATCTGATGCCAAACGGGTAGCCAATTGGCTTGATTCGTACCAGAAGTCGTAGTTTCCGACATAAAGCTGAATTTTACCGAAGTCAAGGTCAGCGATATGTGTACAGACTTTGTTCAGGAAGTGGCGGTCATGCGACACGACGATGACAGTGTTGTCAAAGTTGATCAGGAATTCTTCCAGCCATTGGATTGCTTTCAAGTCCAGGTGGTTGGTAGGCTCATCCAGCAATAGAACATCAGGTTTACCGAATAAAGCTTGTGCCAAAAGCACTTTCACTTTATCGGAACCCGAAAGTTCAGCCATCTTCTTATCATGCTGGTCTTCAGTAATGCCAAGACCCTGTAACAGGATGGCTGCTTCAGATTCAGCTTCCCAGCCGTTCAATTCAGCGAATTCGCCTTCAAGTTCAGCAGCACGCATGCCGTCTTCATCAGAGAAATCCTCTTTCATATAGATGGCGTTCTTCTCGGACATGACCTCATATAATTTCTTGTGGCCCATAATAACAGTTTCAAGAACAGCATATTCTTCGTATTCAAAATGGTTTTGCTTCAGTACAGCCAGGCGTTCACCTGATCCCATATAGACATTTCCGGATTGTGCTTCAAGTTCACCGGAAAGGATTTTGATGAACGTCGATTTGCCGGCACCATTGGCACCGATCAATCCGTAGCAATTGCCGGGGTTAAATTGGATATTTACATCTTCGAATAGTTTGCGGTCACCAAAGCGAAGACTTACATCATTTGCAGCTATCATTTATACGTACCTCCTAAATTTCACAATAAGAAGAGTATACCACGAAATCCACGGAAATCGATAGCATTCGCCCGTGGTCTCGGATAAACTAAAAATATAAGTTGTTTTTACCTTGTTTTCCGTTCAACATAGGCTTCCAACATGCCAAGTTCCTTATTCAGCAAATACTCCATCCGTACATACTCGCGACGGCCGGGAATGTGTTCCGGCGTCAGGCCTTTCATCGAATAGATAAAGTAATAACCGCCGATTTGGCGAAACAGTACAACAACATGGGGGAATTCATCGAAAATCGCTTTTATATTGTAGCGTTTCGCGTAACTCCAATTCACGAGTTTCATCGGCAACCCGCCTTTCACACCTCTATTTTAAATGATTGAGGGGTGAGTCACAAGTTTGGTGTTGTGTACCGAGAAGTTCGGCAGGATCATTTAGAATGAGTGATTAATAAAACGATGAATTCATATTCTTACTATATGTTATCAGGAGGAAAAAAACGTGGCTGAACAGCAAAAGAAATCGACGATTGGCTTGATGGTACTGGCGATTTTGTTTGTCGCCTTGAACCTGCGTCCGGCCATTTCGTCCATCGGCCCGATGCTTGAGCCGATTCGCGCAGATTTGGATTTAAGCAATAGTG
Source organism: Planococcus sp. SE5232 (assembly GCF_050686535.1). NCBI lineage: Bacteria > Bacillati > Bacillota > Bacilli > Caryophanales > Caryophanaceae > Planococcus > Planococcus sp. SE5232. The sequence continues at coordinate 1,725,609 of NZ_JBOGCP010000001.1, forward strand.
AGGTCAGTCTCTTAACGGCTGTTCCTGTTTTTTGCATGGGGCTTTTTGCGCCTTTGGCGGTTCTGTTCGGCCGGAAATTCGGATTGAAGCGCTCGATAGCCATGTTGCTTGTGGCAATCGGCCTGTTTACATTAATCAGAGGTTTTGTACCGACTTATCCGGTTCTGCTTGCGAGTGCCTTTTTCATCGGGTTGGCCATCGCAATCATCAGTCCTCTTCTGTCGGCGATGATCAAGCGTGATTTTCCGATGCGCACTGCAGCATTGATCGGTGTCTATTCGTTTGGGATGGGGTTAGGGGCGACTTTGTCAGCTGGTTTGACAGGAGTTTTTTACACCGTAGCGGACTGGCCGCTGGCGATTGCCAGTTGGAGTCTATTGTCTGTAGTGGCCATCATCATCTGGGTGCGTGTCAAACAGCCGGCTGAAGTGAAAGTTGAGGAAACAGCCATTGACGGTATTGCGCTAGTATCGCCGTGGAAAAATAAGCGGGCCTGGTACATGCTGCTGTTTTTCGGCTTCCAGTCTGCATTTTTCTTTTCGATGCTGACCTGGCTTGCACCGATTGCGATTGAAAAAGGCATGACCGTTTTGGCGGCTGGAGGGGTGTTGACTCTGATGACGGCGGTTCAAATTGTGGGGAATATCAGTATTCCGTTGATGTTCAATAAGTTTCCAAGCCGCTTGGCCTGGGTATTGATTGTATTGGCCTTTGGCACGGTGGGAATCTTCCTGCTGATGTTCGGCAATGTCGAGGCAATTTGGATAGCGGCCGCTTGTATCGGTGTGGCACTGGGTGGGCTTTTCCCCATTGCTTTATTGATGCCACTCGATGAAACGACTTCTGCCGACGAAGCCAATAGCTGGACAGCGATGACGCAGTCAGGCGGCTATATCATCTCGGCCTTCATGCCATTGACAATCGGCATCATCTACGATGCAACGGGCAATCACGATATCACGTTGCTGCTGTTTTTAGCCTTTATTGTGCTGATGGTTATTTTTTCGCTGCTGCTCAATAAAAAGGGGTAGCTATTCTTTTGGCTCCGGCAGGAAAAATGCTTTAATGACATGCGGCTGGAGCACCACCATCCACGAAAGGTAAAGCGAGATTAAAGGAAAGATGATGCACCACGAGGAAATCATGGTGAAAGAAAGCTCAGAGCTTGGATAAAAAGACGTGAAATACCAAAAATTATAACTCAAAGTTAAGATCATCGTTGAGACGGGTCCGACATAAACTCTTTTGGTGAGTAGAGCGAGCAGCAGACCGATTCCGATGACAATCATCGGAACAATCACCAATTGCATTACAATAGGATCTACAGATTCTATAAGTTTCAATCGAGTGCCTCCCTAAATCGGAAATGGGTAGTTCAATTGTTCGAATAATCTGTTTATAATGCAGGGTAAAAAAAGCTGACGCATCAAGCGTCAACTTTTTCCCAGGCATTAGATAGGAATACATCCCGGCCGGATTCTGCCCGGTCTTTTTTATAATGTTCGGCATTTTTCTTATAAAAATCCTGGTGGTAATCCTCTGCTTTGTAGAAAGCAACAGCGTCCCGGATTTCCGTCACGACGGGTTTATCGAAACGTCCGCTGGCATCTAATTCCTGCTTGGATTTTTCTGCTATCGCACGTTGGTGTTCGTTATGGACGAAAATCGACGCCCGATAAGAAGGGCCTCTGTCTTGAAATTGGCCTTCATCGTCTGTAGGATCAATTTGCTGCCAAAAGATATCCAGCAATTGTTCGTATGGAAAAACATCAGGCTGGAATGTAATTTCTACAACTTCCAAATGGCCGGTGGTTCCGGATTTCACTTGTTCGTAGGTAGGGTTTTCTATATGTCCGCCACTGTAACCTGAAACAACCTGCTCAATGCCGTCAAACTGATCAAACGGTTTGACCATGCACCAAAAGCAGCCTCCTGCAAATGTCGCTTTTTCTGTCATGATTATGGCTCCTCTCCCGGTGATGCTATATGGTTTACTTGGCAGATGAGAACTTTCGCTTTTATATCTCGGTAGTTAATAGGAAGAAAAAGTTATTTTAGGCCGCCATCTGATAGTAGGTAAGAAAAATCTTACCACTCGATCGCTTTTCCGACAATTAAAATGTTCTGTAGACAGCGAAACTTTTATAGCGGCGCGTCTGCACAGTTCGAGCAGCTCTTTTTCTTTTGTTCGCATGCTTTTAAATCATTCCATCATAAAAGGGAGAAAAAGCCCATTATTATGGTTTAGCTCGTTAATTTAAAAGGAATCCCGAAACTTATTGCACAGGTGAGCGTCATATTGACGTAAAAGTTTAGAAAGGAGTGTATTGATCATGGAAGAAGAATTACAACCCCTCAAAAGAAAAAGACGCAGAAAAAGAAGATTACGGCTGCGCGGCATCGTCTTCCTGCTCCTGATTGCACTCATCGCAGTGGGTGTTTATGCATTCCTGCAATTTAAAAGTGGTGAAAGTCTCGCTGATGGCATAGAGCAAGAACCTGTTACATTCGATGGAGACGCAGCAAACGGAGATTATGAAAACATCCTGGTGCTTGGTGTCGATTCGCGTGGAGAAGAGCAATCCCGTACAGATACGATGATGCTCGTCACACATGATAAAGTGAACGACGAAATTAAATTGACTTCATTCATGCGGGATATTTATGCCGATATTCCCGGTTATCAATCCTATAAATTAAATACGGCATACTATTTAGGCGGAGTGGACCTGCTGGCAGATACGCTTCGGAACATGTTTGGGGTGGAGATTCATCATTATGCTTTGATTGACTTCACAAGTTTTGAAAGCCTGGTTGATATTGCTGCACCAAATGGCGTGGAAATTGATGTCGAGAAAGCAATGTCTGAAAAGATCGGGGTCTCTTTGACGCCAGGCGTTCAAAAACTCAACGGTAAAGAGCTTCTAGGCTATGCTCGGTTCCGTTCTGATAATGAAGGAGACTTTGGCCGGGTGCGCCGACAGCAGCAAGTGATTGCGTCTATGAAAGATGAACTGGTCAGCATTTCTTCTATTCCGAAGTTCCCGAAATTGGCAGGTGCATTGCAAGGCTATGTCCAAACCGATATGCCATTGACGGACCAAGTAAAACTGGCCACCGAATTGGCAACCGGCGGAGGCGGGGAAGTGGACCGTTTGACTCTTCCAGTTGAAGACAGCTATAGCTATGGGAACTACGCTCATGCGGGGTCGGTTCTTGATATTGATGTGGAGCAAAATAAGCAAGCATTAAGTGAATATTTGTCACAACCCCTAGACTAAATCATTAGTGATTATGATAATATGAAGGTAGATAGTCTATTCAGAAAAGGGGAAGCTTATGCAGCCAGAGGACAAGCCATCATTTTTTGCGACCAATTACATTCGGTTTTTAGGTGGCAGAAATACGTTATTCACCCTGATATCCTTGTTATTGCTTGGATTGGTGGTATTTATCTTTAAGGAAGTTTCATTTCTCTTTCATCCTGTTAGTGTTTTTATGAAAACAGTGGTTTTACCGATAGTGCTGGCATTGATTTTCTTCTATTTATTGCGGCCGATATTGCGCATGCTGGAGAGTTTCAAAATCCCGCGCATCTGGGGGATTATCATCATCTTCCTCGGTGTGGTAGGGCTGATTACACTGTTGATTGTATTGGTATTCCCATTTTTGCGCTCACAGTTTCAAACACTGATTGAAGAGTTTCCGGAGTATTTCATGCAATTGCTGACGGATGTCGATGCGTTTTTGCGGACATCGTTTATTGGAAACTATTACAGTGAATCCGATTTCACGATTGACACTTTGCTTGCGACCTTGCCCGCCAATATTGCTGATACGCTGCAAAACACTGTAACAAGCGTTATTACAGGTGTTACCGGGTTGATTTCGACGATTACCGGTGTTATTTTATCGGTGGTCATCGTTCCGTTCATCCTGTTTTATCTATTGAAAGACGGCGAGAAATTGCCGGAGTATTTCCTGAAGCTTTTGCCGCCAAGATTCCGCGAAGATACGCGTGAAGTGTTCACTGAAGCGGATCGGCAGTTGGGTGCCTATATACAGGGACAGCTGATTGTGGCATTTTGCATCGGCGTCATGGTCTATATCGGATTCCTGATCATCGGTATGGATTATGCGCTATTGCTGGGGGTTTTAGCGATGGTGACGAGCATTGTTCCTTATATCGGTCCTGCCATCGCCATCACACCAGCAGCGATTATCGCGCTCGTCACTTCTCCATTCATGCTGGTTAAGCTGGCAATTGTCTGGACGGTTGTGCAATTGGTGGAAGGCAACTTGATATCGCCGCAGGTCATGGGAAAAACCTTGTTCATCCACCCGGTGACGATCATTTTCGTACTTTTGACGGCAGGATCATTGTTCGGCATTGTCGGGGTCATTCTGGGTATCCCGATGTATGCATTGCTTCGGGTGCTGATTTCTCATTTTTATAAGCTATTCAAACGACGCTACAACAGACACGAGACCAATTTGGAAAACCAATACGATTACACAGAACTCTAAGATTGTTTTAAAAGAACAAACTTGTGGTATACAAGGACTAACAAAAGTTGGGGGTTTCGAGGTTATGAAGTTCAAGGATTTTTTATCATCAATAGGCATCGGTTCATTGAAAGTGAATACGGTGGTTGAAAGGCCACATCTCGAAGAAGGCGAAACGTTGAACGGTACGATTTACCTAGATGGTGGAGATGGAGAACAAACCATTGATTTCATCGAGTTGAATGTCGTGAGGCTTGTCGAAGATACGCGCGATGACAGCGATTTTGATTTTTATGAAACCGTCATTGCCAAACAATCGATGGAGTTTGCAGGATCCGTCAAATCAAAAGATACGGTCATGCAGCAGTTTGAAATCGTTCCCGACGAGCGTTGGGTACTGGAACATCCGAAAGCCAAATTGATCTTGCGGACGATTGTCCACGTGAAAAATGGGGTCAATGCAAGAGACGAAGATGAAATCACATATGGAACACTGGAGAGCTGAATTTCAGCTCTCTTTTTTTGCATTTTTACGCCATAGACATTTAGATACAAGGGGCGGTTGGGTTTCGAATAGAGGGAGTAGAAAGGTCATCTTAATGATATTGATAATCATTATCAGTTATGTTAAGCTAATTAAGTACAACAGCTAAGAAATTTAGCGCAAAAAGAAGGACCCCCACAGACCATCGAAATGATGCCGGGTTGCTGGAATAGGAATGACCAACTGGTTCATCTGCAGGAACAGGCCGTGACCCTGTGAATGTGGTTCAGACGAGTTGAGGAATAGTACCAAGTTTGTTGACGTGATCGCTTTCGCTTTTGAGTCGGAATAATTTACAGCAATTCCGTTGGGCCTGAAATCATCAGTTAGCAACTAGTTAAATGAAGGCTCCGGTGCAATCATTGTTCGCAGGTGCTCTGCTCAGCATCTATGGAACAGTAATTGTTGCCAGAAAGCCTTTATTTATTTGTCTCATTTTGCTTTTGGGGAGGCGGCTGGCAAGTTCGCTGCAACACCGAATATCCAAATCACCGATAATAGGAGTGGAGGCAGATGAAGAAAACAATACGCTTGCTGTTCTTTTGCCTGCTTCTCTCTAGTGGAATCCAAACTGGCGTGTCCGGTGATTCCCGCGAAAATGGAAATGAGGCGGATCGCGTCTTGCCACCGGCTCTCCTATTTGAAGCAGTGCCGGCAACTCAAACCATGAGAATCGAGACAAAGCTCGCTGGAATGTCCTCGGACCAAAGGAAACGCGTAGTGGTGAAAGCGGACATCGACGAAGATGCAGGACAGGTCGATTGGAAAACAGCCATTATTGTACTAGGTGTCGCTTTTCTGGTTTACTGGATCAACAAGAGTAAGCGGCACGATATCGATTAGCCTAGCTACTGATTTCCAGTCTCTGACCGTCTACCTAGAATAAAATACATAAAAAACCATTGTTCAAGCGTGCGCTTAAAAGGCGTGCTTGGGCAATGGTTTTATTGCTGAGGTGAAATAACGGATTTATTTATAGATGGTGTCATAGCGGGATGTCGTATATCATTTTGGCGCCGAGAGCTTTAATTTCGATAGTGGGAAATGCTTTTTTCAGGCTGGCCATTTGTTCGGTCGCTGTTTTTTGGGCATCTTCAAAGTTTTGGTGATTCTCTATTTTTTCGGCAGGTTGAAATTCAAAAGGAGCGGAAGGGGAACTTTTAATAAATAATAGTATTATGTAACCTTCTTGAATAGAAGCGTCCATAAATGAATCCGGTTCAATCAATAATTCATTGTCTGGGAAATAACTGATTTTGTCTTCGCAGAAGATTGCGATTTTCTTCAGAATCCAGCTATTCGACTGAGTAGAGGGGACGATGGATTCGAAATGTTCCAAGACGGTTTCCAGATGTTGTTCAAACAATAGAAACGAATGCGGATGACAAGGTGTGAAAACAAAGTAGATCCGGCTGTCCTGTTCGTCGAGCAACTGAAATCCATTCACAGCAATTCCTCCCCGTTCATATTAAATATGTAACTGCTTTCATTATAATCGATAGCAGCACTGGAAACAAATGGTGTTATCATTTGTACATGTAAAATACTACATAAGGCTAAACGAGAAAATTCAAAACAAGTAATAAGAACTGAAGACCGGCTAAATAAAAAAAGAAAGGAACCTTAATAAAGGTTTCTTTCTTCGCAATTGAACATTTGGCCGTTTAGCTCAATCAAGTTTATCCATATGCGGATTCCAGACAATTTCCCATAAATGGCCGTCAGGATCTTGAAAATAGCCAGAATAGCCACCCCAGAATGTATCATGGCCAGAAACTGTGACGACTGCTCCACTGTTATGGGCTAGCTCTAGAACATTGTCAACTTCCTGTTTGCTCCCGACATTGTGTCCAATAGTCATATTGGTGGGGCTTGGAGGAGATAGTTGTAGTTGAGCGTCATGCGCAATATCTTGGCTCTTCCAGATGGCCAGCTGCAATCCCGGTTGCAATTTAAAAAAGGCGACTGCTCCGTGCTCGAATTCAGTGCCAATGATTCCATCAGAAGGAAAACCCAGCCCGTCGCGATAAAATGCCAAGGAAGTTTCCAAGTCCTCGACGCCGAGCGTCAATACCGTAATTCGTGCTTCCACTTCCATCACTCCCAGTAAGATTTTGTGTAGACCATCTTACCATATTTTCAGCTTAACCAGCTGCCGCCAACACAACTGATGAGCAGGATGATAAAAAACACACCAGACATCAGGAAATCAATGCGGCCGATCCGGACTGGCCGGTAATACGCGCTTCTCGGTTCTCCGGTAAAGCCGCGCGCTTCCATGGCGAATGCCGACCGTTCGGCTTTCCGGACAGCGCCCGCGAGCATGGGGATCAATACGCGGCGCATTTCCAGCAAACGCTGCCAGCTGCGCTTTTTCATTTCTGCACCGCGCAGCCTATGAGCTTGCTGAATCTGTGTGAATTCATCTTTCATGACCGGCAGGAACTGGTAGCCGACCATGATACCATAGGCTAATTTCGGCGACAATTTGAGCTGCTGCATGAGGCTCAAGATGAATTTTACAGGATCGGTGGTGAAGGCGAACAGGAGGGATAGTGTGGAAAATGCCATGACTCGGAAAGCCAGAGACAAGGCGCGTGCCCATTGTTCGTCTGTCACATCGATTCCGGCAAATGACCAGATAACGGTTCCGCCAGTGTCTGCGCCAAAAACGACCGTGGTCCATAAATACCCGAAAGCGCCGATAAAAAAAGGCAGCATGAACAGGAGCCAAAGTTTCCAGTTGATGCGGCTCATCGTGAGTTGCAGCAGGATGATACCTGCCCAGAACAACAAGGGCGTCCATGGATTGAAAAAGAACGCGATGGCCAGCATCGACAGAGTGATCAGGAGGAATTTGACGGACGGATTCATTTCATGCAAAAGATTCCGCAAGGCGGGCCACTCCTTTCGGCGCCAATAAATGATGCGACGCCAGCAGCTCTTCGTCATGCCATACATCTTTTGCGTCGAACTTGCCGGTCATTTGGCCGTCTTTGATGAGCAGTACCGAATCGGCAAGGCTCGCCGCAAACTCCATGTCATGCGTGACAATCAAAAAAGTCGTGCCTTCTTTGGAGCGCTGGTCAATCAAACCGTAAAGTTCGAGCAGCGCGGCGGTATCCTGCCCCGAAGTCGGTTCATCCATCAGCAGTACCGGCCGTTTATCGGCGAGCATGGCGGCTATTGCGACACGCCGTTTTTGGCCGTGGCTGACGGCGAAAGGATGTGCCTTTTTTATTTCCTCCAGCCGCAGATTGACCATCAATTCATGAAGCTGGTCGTGGGTCGAAGCACCAGAATACGCCACTTCCTGGTCGACACGTTGTGTCAGGAACAGGTATTCTGGAGACTGCGGCACGTAGCCTGTTCCGTCGGACTCGATTGTTCCAGTCGTCTTTTTATAGATGCCGCAAAGTAACTTCATGAGAGTCGACTTGCCGCTGCCATTCGGTCCGGCGATGACCACAACTTCGCCTCGGTGGGCGGAAAACGTTGATGGAGAGAGCAGTTGCTTATTCTTGATTGTTACTGAGAGTTCTGCAGCATGTAACGCAGTTTCCGGTTGGACTGCGGGTTGCCGTACAGGAAACAGAACCGACGGCCGTGTTGTGAATTTCTGATCGGCGACGATATTTCCGTCACCGCCCATTTGAATTTCACGTCCGAAAAACGAACCCCAGCTGTCCAGCCGGTGTTCGACTGCAACGATGGTCAAATTGGCTTGTTGCTGCAGCTGTTCGAGCCACTGGACGAATTGTTTGGCGGTATACGGATCTAGGTGAGACAACGGCTCATCAAGCAATAGAACCTCGGGATCCATGATCAGCGCACAAGCAGTAGCGACGCGCTGTTTCATCCCTCCGGACAAGGATTGGATAATAGTATGCCGCAGGTGCGTCAATTGGGTCAGCTCCAAAACTGCCTGGATGCGCGGGTCCATTTCATCATATGATGTCTGCAGATTTTCCAGCGTGAATGCAAGCTCTTCTTCCACGGTCGGCATGCAGAACTGTGAATCCGGATCCTGGAAAACAGTTGCCACGCGGTGATTGATTTCCCCGGCGGCATAGTCAGCTGCAGGCTTTCCGAACAATAAAATCTCACCATCGACCAGACCGTCGCAGTTCTCCGGATATAAACGATTCAGCAAATACAACAAGGTACTTTTTCCGCAGCCGCTTGGGCCGGTTAAGACCAGCCGCTCGCCCCGGTAGACCGAAAAGGTTATGCCGGTCAAGGTCTTCGCTTCATCTTCCGGAAAGCGGAACGATAGACCATTTAAAGAGAAGATTTCATCAGGCATTAATATCACCTTTTTTCGCACGTGCAATTGCATAGCCACGCAGGGAACCGGTCGCAAGTAAAGCATCTCCGATATACTTGCCGCCGATTCCTGCGATGATGGCGCCGCTGAGGACTCGGATAGTGAACATCAACGCGACAAAAGAAGGATCGAGTGCTGCATAGCCCGAGATGAAATATCCGTAGACGAAGCTGAAGACGGCTGAACCGATGCCGGCAAGCATCAGCACCAGGATGTTGAAATGCTTATAGCCGGTCAATGCGAACGCGGCTTCAGCACCGAGCCCTTGAATGACGCCGGAAAGAATCAGGCGGGGGCCCATGGCATTGCCGATCAATACTTCGATTGCAGCGGCCATCGTTTCGGACATAAAGGCAGCGCCCGGTTTGCGGATGATGTACATGCAGATGATCGATACGATGAACCAGATGCCGAACATCCATTCATAGGCGAGAGGGCCGATGACTGCAGCCCATATGTTGGCTGCATGGACAAACAGCAAGTAGATGATACCGAAAACGACCGCAAACAGGGACATCAACACCACTTCTTTTAATTTCCACGATTTCAGCATCTTACGCACCTCCGTGGGACGGGCTGTTGATGCTCATCGATACCGTCATCACCAAGTGGCGGTGTTCTTCGGAACGCGCATTGGTGAATGCTTCTTCGTAAAAGGCGAAGACGTCATGGATATCGCCATGGATGCCGCTTGCGTAATGCATTGAGTCGTTGAAGACGCCCTGCTTTTTAGCGCGGTCCACTTCCCGGTAGATGACCGCCATGTAATCCGGATTGTTCATCGGGTACAGCGCAAACTGGGAAGAGACGTATTGCTTCGTGTCGTCGGTGTTCAACAGCACATCGTCTTTTTCCAAATAGACGTCCCCGGATGAATCGCCGGGGCAGCCGATCGAGAAGGTGCCGGACAATGCGACGTGCTCTCCGGTTTTTGCAGTATGCAACGCCAGTGCTTTCGCGACGTTGAAGACGTGATTCTGTTTGCCGCGAATGACGGTTGAGACGTCATCGGTGTGCATCCAGACGTTCGACGTGTCCGTTTCGTTCAAGGCTCCTTTGATGACTTTGATGAAACCGCCGGTCATCGGATGCAGCGAGAAGCGAAATCCGACTATCGGGCTGGTCCCGCATTGCAATGGTTCCATATCGACATTCCTCCTAAAAATTTGCACAAAAAAGGCTGCATCCGCGAAGATGCAGCCATAATCTACAAATAATCAAAAGGAATTATTTCAGAAATACGCCACACTTCCTCACGCAGGTATTATCCTGATCGAGTCTTAAGGGATCGAAGCTTGCGCTTGCATCTCAGCCATAATGGGCACCCCTAGTGCAGTAAACGGTATGCGGTTTTTGTGTTCGGGTTGTTCCCGATGGGTTTAGTGTAGAGGAAGTGGTAGGAGATGTAAAGAGGAAGATTGGAAAGATGTGCGAAGTGGCAGTTTGGATTGATGTGCTGGAATCGTATCGGTCGCTTTGGATAGGGCAAAGACGATTGCTCCTGCGCAAGCTCGTCGCCAATGAGGCCCCAGGAACGCCTGGCTCCTCATTGGCTCAAGCACTAAGTTGAAAAAGAGAATTCGTCTTATTGCTCCGCCGAGCCTTGAGACGCGCCGGTGCTTAGTAAGTTGATGGGAGAATATATACACATATAGCGCCCAATGAAATATATTTGTGACTTTCACCGTTATTTTTCACATAATATCTCCGTCCCTCATTTTAATCAGCTTCTCTAAATTCTTCTGCAACAAAAGCGGTAGACCTTCCAAACTGAACGTCATTTTGTAACGCCAGATCGATTCCTTCCACTGCCGCTTTCGAATGCGTCCACAATCCTCTTCTGTCATCCAGGATTGAACCTGCAGAACCAAATCGGCAATAAACGTTCCTATGCTATCTTTGTTTTGCATTGTATCGAGTAATGGGATATCCAGTACGACAATATCTGTTTCAACAATTGATAGTTTGCTCGTTCAAAATTCTTTCCACTTTGCTTGTCCAGATAGATATCCCGTTATTTATTGATGCCCATTTTTTGCATGGCTTCTTTTGGCGGCTTCATTTTGATTTTGCTGCTTACACGTATGCAACCAAATTTAAGATGTTCCATAGTTTACCTTTAAAATACCCATTTCCCTTAAATATGCCTGGAAAACGTTCGTAAAAATACATGTAAATTCGCGAACATTCGTAAAGTGTTTTAACATGTTTACGAACACCGTTTTAGGTCATTTTCAGCTGTTTTCAATGCGTTCGTAAAAGTTTACTTTTACGACCGGATTGAAATGAAGGAAGTCCTGGTGTTGATGCTATGTAAAGAAAATTATTAGCAAAGCTAAAAGAGTTTCTTTTTTACATTGGCGTTGAATTAAATCGCTGTTTGAAAAAAAGAAAGGTATTTGGAATTGTTAACAATTGATTAGAGGTCTAGGGTTGAAATGAAAAAATGTGAAAATTCTTAATTTTGTGTTTTAATATCATTAGTAGTCTCGATAAGAGTATAATTCCTAATATCATCTTTCGGAAAGTATAAAAGAGTCGTGAAATGTATTTTACTGTTTTAGCCGCATTTTTAAAAAAGGAAGAACGAGAAGTGAAGAGGTAGCAGGAGTTTATGAGCTAAACGTTATATTTCTCCTCAACTACATAGGAAAGAACAATCTTTCTTAAGAACTCAAAATACAACAGTAGTTATTACTACAGTAGTTATTACTACTTGATTACTCTAAGCTAAGGCCTGGGGACGACTCATTCAAAGAAATTAGGAGAGTGCGTAAAGCATACAATAATGTAGGAACTTATACTCGAAATGTAGTTGAGAAGAAGGATTGATTTTATACTAGTAGGAATTTACATACGATGTTTTCAAAAATAGCATCATAAGTCTGGAAAACTCTTATGATTTTATTATTTTATTCATTTTGTGAAGTCGAAACGAAGAGTTAAAGAGATTAAAATGAAGAGCGTTAGGCCAGAAAAATCATAACTTTATTATGCGCGAATTACAGGGTTCAGTTTGCTGCTGATGGCAATCATCGCCCTCTTCGCTAATTTTTTTGTGTTTGAAAGCCTGGTCGTACCTGAAAATGCAGCAGCAACCGTGGAGAACCTTCTTACCGATGACTTGTTGTTCCGTTTTGGCATTGCGGATTTCATTATCGTGCTTCTTCTGAATGTCGTTGTGTCCTGGTCACTTTACATTCTATTAAGACAAGTAAATAAAAACTTTTCGTTGCTGGCAGCTGGATTCAGATTGGTTTTTACAGCCATTTTTGCAGCAGCCATGTTCAATTTTTTAAGCGTTTTACAATTGATAGGAGGAGAAATGTAGTTGGGGGTGATGGAAACAAGCCAATTGCAAGCTCAGGTTATGTTGCTGATTGATGCCTTTAATAATGGGTGGCTAATTGGCCTCGTTTTCTTTGGCTTTCAGTTGCTTTTTATTGGTTATTTGGTTTTCAAATCAGATTTCATGCCTAAAACTATTGGAGTTTTGGTAATGCTTGCGGGGCTTGGTTATCTGATTGATAACTTTGCATAGGTTTTGCTTTCCAATTACAGCGATTATGCGACCCTTTTTTTATTGATCGTAGCGATCCCCGGGAGATAGGAGAATTGGCGTTGGCTATATGGTTGTTGGTTAAAGGTAAGAAAATACCTGAAATGATACCCGTGAAACCAAGTATTGAAGGGAGTGTTTCTTTATGAAAGCCAGTGTTCACAAAACCTACGGACCTCCAGAAGTTATGGAACTTAGGGAAGTGGAAAAGCCCGTCCCTAAAAATGACGAAGTTCTGATAAAGGTTCATGCAACTACTGCAACTTCCGGAGACTGCAAAGTCCGGAGGGCAGATCCGTTTGCTGTCAGGTTTTTCTATGGCCTAAAAAAACCTAAAATCGGGATTTTGGGTTCAGAGCTATCCGGGGAAGTAGAAGCGACTGGAAAAGATGTCCAGTCATTTAAAGAAGGGGATTTTGTATTTTGCGGAACAGGAGGAAATCTAGGGGCAAACGCTGAATACGTATGTATTAAAGAAAAAGGGGCAATTGCTATAAAACCGGACAATATGACATTTGAAGAGGCAGCTTCTGTCCCTTTTGGTGGCACTACATCCTTATTTTTTCTTCGAGATAAGGGGCATATTAAAAAAGGTCAAAAAGTGCTGATTTACGGTGCTTCGGGTGCATTAGGCACTTATGCAGTGCAATTGGCTAAAAGTTACGATACAGAAGTTACAGCTGTCTGCAGCAAAAAAAATATTGAACTTGTGAAGTCATTGGGTGCTGATTACGTTATTGATTACACCCAAGAGGATTTTACCAAATCGGGTAAATCATACGATCTTATTTTTGACACGGTGGGCAAGACTACGTATTCAAAATGTAGAAAATCCTTGAAGGGGAATGGAATTTACCTTGCGGCAGTAGCAGGACTGCCGCAGTTTGCGCGGATGATAACGACATCTATTAAAGGCAGCAAGAAATTGAAAGTTGGAGTAGCATCAATGCGCAAAGAAGATTTGCTTTTCTTAAAGGAGTTGATTGAGGCAGGAAAGGTTAAGTCTGTGATAGATCGAAGTTATTCCTTAGATCAAGTCGCTGCAGCTCATAGCTATGTTGAAACAGGACATAAACGTGGGAACGTTGTAATAACCTTGGAAAAACTTGTTGGAAATGCGTAGTCGAATATACTGGTTGAAGAAGTAACAAAATGAAAGAAAATATTGTTCATGATCCACGTTATTGAATCAGCATTTTCTATTTTTGTTGCCGCAGAGTTTTTGGATTGAAGTTCATCTTATACCCTGACTAACATTTTTTTAGGAATTTGAGGTGTGGAAATTTAAAACCTGCATGCAATTATTTTCAGTCAGGAATACTCCTAAGATTTTTCACAAATTATAAAATTATTCTTCGCAAACTGGTGATTAAGTCGATGTAGAAGATAATCTAATGTGATTGATGAATGGAGGCATAAACATGAATAACAAGCATAATATAAAGGATAGTAAAAAGTGGCTGACAACAACAGTAATTACTCGGTGGACTGGTTTGTTCGCAATCACGGCAGGAATTCTATATATTGTGATTCAATTCATTCACCCATCTGATGATATATCTTCTGTGGATACAAACTTATGGGTTATTGTGGCGTGCTTAACGATGGCAATAGCCATCTTTAACTTAATAGGCATTACGGGAATTTACACAAGACAAGTGAAGGAAAGCGGTTGGCTTGGGTTAATTGGTTTTCTCATGTTTAGTCTTTTTTGGTTATCGGCAGCGGTTTTCAGTTTCATTGAAGCTTTTGTTTTGCCGCTACTTACAACAATGGCTCCACAGTTTGTAGAAGGGTTCATAGGAATTTTTGGCGGATTCGTTAGTGAGGTCGATCTTGGGATTCTTCCGACTATAGGTTCATTGGCCGGGGTAATGTATATCCTTGGAGGGTTCTTATTCGGCATTGCCATATTTCGCGCTAAAGTCCTGTCACGCTTAGGGGGTGCTCTTCTTGCCTTCAGTGCTGTGGCGACTATCGGTGCTTCTATCGTCCCGCATCCATTTGATCGAATATTTGCGATACCGATGGGAATAGCGCTAATTTGGTTAGGGTACGCTCTTTGGGCGGAACATAATAGAAAGATATAATAGAGTAGCAAAAAAACTGGTGAAAGCTCCCTTTTTCCGTTCGTGTAAGTGTACTTTTAAGAACGGCTTAATCTTTTAACAAGAGCTCTTTCTAGGCATCAGTGATGATCAACATTGAAAAAATATTTGGTTTGACACTTTAGGCATTGAAACAAGCGGTAAAAGCGATGGGGACAATGGCGTAGCGTAAGCTGTAGCGGACAAAGAAAATCAAATTGACAAAACGGAAAAGGTCCACCACAGAAAGCATATCCGGAGAGTGATGATCAATGAATGTCTAGGAGGAAAGGACATTGTGTACATCAGTATCGTCAGCAACTTGAAAGGAGTAGGCAGTCATCCTCCATATAGTTGAAACTGTACTGGATATCGACTAAGCGCATACTAAATTATACTCGAATGTAATCATATTGTAGGCCATTGTGGAGTTATTGATTTTACGGTGGACATTAAAAATTATTAAAACTTTCAAGCTGATTCTTTTTTTAAAAAATAAAAAAAATATACTATAGACAACAGAAGGTGTCAAAGAGAAAAGAGGTGCTTTTCATTCTCCCAAATGACGTTTCAGGCAATAGCACACTCCCTTACAGATTGACCCATTGCAAATTATTAGAAATAGTATTGAGGCATTTTGTGAAAATCCGACAAACACTCCTCTGTTAATGGATCTCCCATTATCGAAATTGAACGGAGGATATGCAATGGTTAACAAGCCGACTGCTAATTACCCGTCAGCAGAGAATACGTTATTGTTCAGTGGAGCAAAATTTTCTTTTTTAATTGATGGTGAAAACACAGGTGGCCAGTATGCAGTAATGTTAATTGAAAAAATAAAAGGGTTGGAGCCACCGCCTCATTTGCATACGAATGAGGATGAATACTTTTTCCTGCTCGAAGGGGAAGTAACATATGTCGTGAGCGATGAAGTAATCCATGCATCGCCAGGCACGTATATACACATTCCTCGAGGAGTGCAGCATGCCTTTTCTGTAAAAACCGACAAGGCGAAAGTTCTGGCTTTTATTTGCCCGGCTGGGTTAGAGAAGTTTTTTAAGAAAATGAGTGTACCAGTACCTGAAAACTATACGGGTGCCATTCAATCACCTAGTCCAGATGAAATGCAGCATATGCTTTCGGTTGCCGAGGAGTACGGCATCAAATTTCATATGTAAACGCTAAATAGGAGGTGAAAGAAGGTGAAGAAAGGCATCGGAATAGATGGTTCCGATGCCTTTTAACGCGAGATATTCAATGGCGGCGAAGTATTTTGTGTATATTACTGCTTTAAAGAATTATCAGTTTACATAGCATAACCGTTATCGGAAGCAATTCATATACGAATGGAGAGAAGAGAAGTTAATCATTGCCTTTCTTCTCTCCATTTTGTCTGTAATCGTGTGCTTTTATGGTTATCAAGAAAAAGTTGTTAACATACAATTTTAATTTCTATATAATCGGTCTTTTAGATATATGCTACTTACGAACTGAATATAAGCGGCTAAGATTGCAATGGGAATTGTGTATAATATACAGAAGTTCTCAGGTACGATGAAGGGATTGAGCCGAATGGAAGAATCGCTGAAAGCTGCTTTGGAGCTTCGTCGGGATGGTAACCTGCTGGAGTCAAACCGGCTTCTTAAGGAACTTGTTTTACAGCATCCGGAACATGCAGTGCTGCATTATGAATGCGCATGGAGCTACGATATTTTAAAGCAAGAAGAGGATGCAATTTCTGTATACCAACGGGCACTCGAGCTTGGTTTGCCCAAAAAGGAAGCGGTAAATTCCTATGTTCAAATCGGCTCATTGTACCGACAGCTCGGCCAGTTTACGGAATCTGAAAAGATTTTAATGGAAGGGATGCTGCGATTTTGGGACGTCGGTCTTCTAAAAGTCTTTTATGCGTTTACCATGTACGACTTGGGGAACCCAGGAGAGGCGATGCGTTGGATGACACATGCTCTTTTGGATTCCGCCGAAGATCAGGAAATCTTCTTGAACCAACGAGTGATTCGTTATGTCGGAAGCAATCTGGATGTTCAAAATATTGCAGGCGGTTTTGTTCCCGATGTTCCTAATGAAGTTGAACTCTCAGAAGATGGGAAAACGATTGTAGAAAAAGTAGAGGCGGTATTGAAAGTCTTTGAACCGACCTATTTCCACGGCGCGTGGGTATTCGAGTTTGATCGATATGACCTTCATTTCACGGATTCGAATGATGAAGCCCGGCGAGCAGCAGTCGCGGCTTTTGCTATCATGGTCGGTGTTTGGGAGATCGGGAGTGCCCAAGCGTTCATGCCGCAGCATGAACGAAAGTATTCAGGTGAGTACAATCCATCTGAACCTCATTTTGAGCTACATGGCTACATCAGTGCTTTTTATTCTAATTTCAGTATCCTCCAGCAAGAGTTTCCGGTCATGACAGCCTATACTGTCGATTCTCTAGGCGCTATTGATGAAAGAAGTAAATTTGGACTGGATCAGGAATTCCCGGAAATAGCCCCCATCCTATTCGGGAAATTCCGGCAAGAGATTCTTCTGCCAAACCGGCAATTGAAGAAAAAACTTCCTCCATTCGATGATTTCCTAAAAGAAATCGGATGGGATCTTTCATATAGAACATGGTGAGATGATCTCTAAAGAAAAGCCACAAAATCAAAACACTGAACTGAACCCGAATGGTGAACGCACAAAGAGGAATATCCTAGTGAGGTTAGAGTTCTGAACAAAATTGTACTCCAAAGCTCTGCGTTTCAATAACAAACCAAATTAAAATATGAGAGATTTAAGTAATTTTATAATTTAATTTCTAATTTAAAAACCAGTAACCTCTGTATTAAGGTTACTGGTTTTTCTTAAATTCTGTGCAAAATAAAGCTTGAAATTGATGCAATTTATTTTTTAAAGTGACATGGATTCATTTCGTGTGGTGTGCTATTTGTGTATCTTACTAATGTTCCACTCTCTGAAAGCACGTTAATTTTGTCCATAACCTGCACTGAATTTCCCTTTGTCAGCTCCATCGGCATTCCGGTCAATTGCAGGGCGCGTCAGTGAAAAGACGGCACAGGCAAGAGCGATCAGCACGATTACAGCACCAACCCAAGCGGTGCTGGATACCGAACCGGTTTGGGTCAAGGTGATGCCGCCGATGGCAGAACCTAAGGCGATGCCGATCTGCAAGGCGGAGTTATTGAAGCTTTGCTGAATATCCGACGTGGCCGGGTCGGTTTCGATCAAATAGCTTTGCTGAGGCGGAGCGAGGCTCCAGCTCAGTGCTGCCCAAATGATCATCACCGGAAGGAAAATGATTAGCGAGAACGTTGTCAGCGGAAGCAGGAATAACACAGCCGCAAACGCTGAAATGACGATGATGATGCTCTTTTTCGAGCCGATCGAATCGGACATCGTGCCGCCGATTGCTCCGCCGCTGACTGCTGCGATTCCGAACACCAGGTAACAGACGCTGACCCAGAACGAGCTCAGCTGTAGGTTGGTCTCAAGAAATGGCGTGAAGTAGGCGTAAACGGTGTAATGTCCTGCAAGCATGAACATCGTCGCAAGATGCGCCGTACCGATTTTGGCACTCGCCACTGCTTTCAATTGCTGCGACAGGGGGACAGCTACGCTTCCGGGAATGGGCTGGATATAACGGGCGATAAGTGCCATCGAGCCGACGGACAACGCCGCAATCCCGAGGAAAATCACACGCCATCCGAAAGCATCGGAAATAAGGATGCCAAGCGGAACTCCGAGGACGAGTGACGAACTGATCCCCATAAAAATCAGACCGATCGCTTTCGCACGGTAAGGCGGTTCGACGATTTTTGCCGCAATGGTCAATGACAAGACGACAATGAGTGCGGTACTCGCTGCAGTCAATACACGCGCAATCATCATCCACGTAAAGTCAGGACTGAAAAATGTCAGGATATTGCCGAGGAAAAAGATGAACAAGGAAATCAAATAAACTTTCTTTCGTTCAAATCGGCTGGTCGCCACCAGTAAAACAGGTCCGGCAATGGCGTAGATCAACGCAAATACGGTGATCAACTGTCCGGCTGAACTTAACGAGACGCCGAACTCCTCTGCGATCGTCGGCAAGATGCCTCCTACAATAAGTTCCACGAGTCCGACAGCGACTGTGGCGAGTGCTAAAATATAGACTTTAAAATTCATGTGCTCATACGCTTCCTTTCGAAAATAGAATAAAAAAATGGCTCTAAAGATCCCTGTCAGAAAACACAAAAAAATCCTGATTACAAAAAACGAACGGATCGTTTTCTGTAATCAGGATTTTGCGGTTCCTGGTAGAGACCCTTAAGCCATATTCTTAAGGTTATACAGATGGGGATTGATGGATATTTACTTTAGAAATCTTACTACAGCCAATCCGTTTCTGCAAGTCATCACAAAAAGTACCAATCCCAAGGCAAAGAAACTAACCCATAAGCCGGATCAACCTTGCTGTAAATTTCAACCAGTCTCTGGTCATGGAATGCAAAAGCCTGTATCGTAGATTCAGAAGGACAGAGTGTAGACAAAGTCTGACCAAAATTTATAGCAGCGCATAATCCCCAACCGGTCCGGCCACTTCGCTTTCCATGGGCTCAGCTTCAGCCTCCTCGTCACTGGAAAACCCATGCTCCTGCATCGCTGCGCTAGCTTCGTCGCAAAGGCTTGACCTCACAAGTTTCGGCCAATGCCTTTCCTGCGGGGTCTTCAGCTTTCGCTGTCCCACAGGAGTCTTCGTGGCCAGCCCGGTTGGGGGCATGTTGCTTCAATCAAAGAGAGAAGCTTGCTAGTCTGTTCTAGAAAAAATAGTCCTAACAAATCTAGAAAACCCTTCACTCAAGGATCCGGAGCACAAGGCGGCGAAGGGCAAAGATATGCTCCTGCATCGCTGCGCTAGCTTCGTCGCAAACGGGTCAGGCACAGCCCGACTCGCTTCCTGCGGGAGCAGCGAAGCGACGAAGTGCCGAAATCCACTCGGGCGCCAGTCCGAGTTAGTTCGGCGCGAGCCCGTGGAAAGCGTCCGCCTGAAGCGCAGGACCCGGTATAAACGTGATAATATGTGTATTCATTCTTTAAATGACAGCAATATTCTTTTGTCTACAAGCTCGGATTCATTTCAGCCGGTTAACTGAAAAACAAGATAAATTAGATGATAGGGGAAACCATATGAACATTTTAGTGGTCGAAGACGATCGCACCATCGCATCCGGATTGACGTATTCCCTGCAGCAGGAAGGCTACGGAACCGTCCTGTGCCACACAGCGGCAGATGCTGAGAAAGTCATCAGAGAACAGCATAAGGACATTGGTTTGTGTTTGCTCGATCTGTCGTTGCCGGACGGCAGTGGCTATGATTTATGCGCACTGGTGAAAGAACAAGGCGACATACCGGTCATTTTTTTGACGGCGTTCGATGATGAAGTGAATGTCGTGATGGGGTTGGATATGGGAGCGGATGATTACATCACCAAGCCGTTCCGGGTCCGTGAACTTCAGTCACGTATCAATTCGGTGCTGCGCCGCTACAAGCGGGAGAAGCAGCCGAAAACGGCCATCCGAATCGGGGACGTCCAAGTGGACACGGCAAACGGAAAAGTCCGTAAAGGATCCGATGAAGTTCTATTGACAGCTTTGGAATACCGGCTGCTGCTGATCTTCGCCAATCATCTTGGCCAGGTTCTTACAAGAGCACAGTTGCTCGACCGGATTTGGGATGTCGGTGGGGATTTCGTCAACGACAATACGCTGACGGTCTATATCAAGCGGCTGCGCGAAAAACTGGAAGACGACCCACAACAGCCAACCCTGATTAAGACCGTGCGGGGCATGGGCTATAAGGTGGGTGACTGAAATGCTGCGCAACCGGGAAATCCAATTATTCCTGATGGTACTCCTTGTCATCAGCGCCTCAGCCGCGATGATAACCGCTGTTTTCATATCTGCCGCGGCAGCCTGGTGCATTGCCATCGTATCTTTTTTATTGATCATGACGGCCGTCGTTTTTACGTGGTGGCGCTACCGGGAAATCGACAAGCTGTCGGGGTACCTGCAAAAAATCAGCAATGGCGATTTCCAACTGGATGTCCGTGACAACACAGAAGGTGAATTGAGTTTGCTGAAAAGCCAAATCTACAAAGTGACGAATAAGCTTTCCGAACACGGCACGCTTCTCCGTGAAGACAAAGAAAAGTTGACGGATGCCATTTCGGATATTTCCCATCAATTGAAAACCCCGCTGACATCCATGATGGTGATGTCAGATTTATTGCACGATAGCCGGCTCGAAGAAGACAAGCGTGCTGAATTCACCCGCAATCTGCGTGTTCAGCTGGAGCGGATGGATTGGCTCGTGTCGTCGCTGCTCAAGCTTTCGAAAATCGATGCCGGTACCATTGCGTTCAAAAAAGAACAGATAGCCGTGCCGCTTCTTATTGACAAAGCGATTGAACCGCTGCTCGTGCCGCTGGATATTAAAGGGTTGCAGGTGGAGATAGAAGGAAACCCCCAAACTGCTTTTTCAGGGGATCTGAACTGGACCGCCGAAGCGCTGATCAATATCTTGAAAAACTGTGTCGAACATACTCCAATGGGAGGGAAGCTGTCGATCGGTTACACAGAAAACGCACTTTATACCGAAATTACGATAGCTGACAATGGCTGCGGCATCCTGAAACAGGACTTGCCCCATGTTTTCAAACGCTTTTATAAAGGCAAAAATGCAGGAGATGACAGTGTCGGCATCGGACTTGCGATGGCATACAGCATCATCTCCAGCCAACAGGGTGACATCGAAGTGAAAAGTGAGCCGGACATGGGTACCTCATTTCACATTAAATTCTACAAGCAGGTGATTTAGCCCATTGCCTGCTTTTTCTCTTGTTTTCTTAAGTGACTGGATTGTCACTTGCGAGTCACCGGGCAGTCATGTGGCCTATCTATACTAAACTTAGAAATAGAATTTAGGGAGGTTTATCGCATGACAATTGTTGAAGTGAAAAATTTATCAAAAATATACGGTACAGGCGAGACGGCGGTGATGGCACTGGACGACGTATCGTTTACGGTGAACAAAGGCGAATTCATCTGCATCATCGGCCCGTCCGGTTCCGGCAAATCGACTTTGCTCCATATGCTGGGCGGTGTCGATCGGCCAACAAGCGGAAGCGTATGGATCGACCAAACGGACATTTACAACTTGGATGAAACACAGCTGGCCATTTTCAGGCGCCGGCAAATCGGTTTGATCTACCAATTCTATAATTTGATCCCGATTTTAACGGTTGAAGAAAATGTCACCTTGCCGATGCTGTTGGACGAACAACAAGTGGATCCGAAGCATTTTGACAGAATCATTGAAGTGCTGGGGCTAGACAAACGGCTGTCCCATTTGCCGAACCAGCTCTCCGGCGGACAACAGCAGCGCGTCTCGATTGGGCGTGCACTTATCAGCAACCCCGCGATTATGCTGGCGGACGAGCCGACCGGCAACCTTGACAGTAAAAACAGCGAAGAAATCATGGAATTGCTGAAGCTGTTCAACAAGATGTACAAGCAGACCTTGATTGTCATCACCCACGATGAACGCATCGCGTTGCAAGCTGACCGAATCATATCCATCGTAGATGGAAAAATTGCAAAAGATGAGGTCATCCGGCCATGAACATCATCAACAAAGTAACCATCCGGCATATGCGGCAGAACAAACGCCGCTCACTTGTGACCATCATCGGCGTTATCATTTCCGTTTCAATGATTGCAGCGGTGACCACGCTCGGTGTATCGTTTCTGGATCTCATGGTCCGCCAGGAGATTTCAAAAAACGGGGAATGGCATGTCCAATATGAACATGTGAATAAACAACAAATCCAGGCCATCGAACAAGATGGCGATACCGAAAAGGTAATCCTCTCTAGCGGTGGCTATGCAACCCTGGAAGGTTCAACGAATGCTTACAAGCCCTACCTGTATTTCCAAAACTATGATGAACAGGGCTTGGCACAATTTCCGATGACGGTTTCGGAAGGACGATTGCCGGCTTCTGAAGAAGAAGTCGCCATCTCATCAGTGATCCAGGAAAATATTGAAATGCCTGTTCAAATCGGAGACCAACTGACGGTTGAAATAGGTCAACGAATCCACGAGGTCGAAGGGAAAGTGTTGACACAAACCGACTCACTGCAGTTCAGCGATGGCCAGTCCTTCGAAAAACTCGACAACCTGGAAACGAAAACGGTGACGATTACAGGAATACTCGATCGCCCGGAGTGGGAACCGGCTTGGTCGCCCGGCTATACGGTGGTCGGTTTTATAGACAAAAACAAACTAGATGAAAGCGAAACATTCGACGCTTTCGTTGTCGTCTCCAAGCTCAAAACAGGACTGTATGACCATGCAAAAACTTTCGCAGATGATAACGGCATTGAAAAGGTTGAATTCAATTCGGACCTGCTGCGCTATTATGGCGTGACCGGCAATGATCGTTTGCGGCTTACGCTGTTTTCATTGGCAACAATCATCATGGCGGTCATTCTTATCGGTTCGGTGGCATTGATCTATAATGCTTTCGCCATCAGTGTTTCTGAGCGTGCAAGGCATCTGGGCATGCTGTCGAGCGTTGGAGCAACGAAAAAGCAAAAGCGCAATTCCGTCTTTTTTGAAGGAGCGGTGATTGGGGCGATCAGTATACCCATCGGATTGTTGGCAGGTTTTGGTGGCATTAGCCTGACTTTTGTCTTCATCAATACGTTCATTGAAGACGCACTCAATATTTCTGAAAAGCTTGAGTTGGTCGTCACGCCATCTTCATTGCTGCTCTCTTGTGGCATTTCGATTTTGACCATTTTCATTTCGACTTATCTCCCTGCAAAAAAAGCAGCGAAAATTTCCGCCATCGATGCCATCCGCCAAACAGAAGACATCAAATTGTCCGGGAAAAATCTTAAAACATCCAAGTGGGTGCGGAAAATTTTTGGCCTGGAAGCGGAAATCGGCTTGAAGAATGCCAAGCGCAACCGCAAACGCTACTTAGCCCTTGTGTTTTCACTGGTCATCAGCATCGTCCTATTTTTGTCGGTGACGTATTTTACCGACGGCTTGAAAAAATCCATGGAAATGGTGCGCGGTGATTCCCGATACGACCTGCAGATCAGCGGAAATGGTGTCGGAGAAAGCGACCTGCCCAAATACCGCCAATTACAGCATGTCACCGAAGCCACAATGATCAAAAGCACATGGGCAGAAGCGCTAATTGAACCAGAACGGCTGCCAGAACGTTTGGCTGCGCAATTGGAAACCGGCGAAGTAGCACTTGAAGATGGAAAGTTCCGATACTATGTCGATATCCACGGCCTGGACGATGCCAGTTTTGAAGCTTATGCGAAAAAGCTCGGGATGAATGCGGAAACTTTCGGCCAGGGCAGTCTGAAAGCAATCGTCATTGATCAAGTGTCTTATGAAGATGCCGCGTCCGGCCAATTCGTTCAAACCAAAACCATCCTGAGTGATGTTGGGGATGCAATTGACTTGTATAGCCAACCTTATGACGAGGCAGGCGAGCCAGCTGAAAAAGAACGGTTAAGTACATTTGAAATTGCAGCATTGACCAATGAAGTTCCGATGGGTGTAGAGACGGCGCTTCTAGGAGGATTGAATGTCATCATCCCTGAAAAAGCCTTTGAACAACTGAAGCTCACGGACGATCAATTCATGCATTCGATTTATGCCATAAGCACCGATCCAATCGCGACACAAGAAGCGATTGAAGAACAGAATGACATGACGATCCAAGTCCAAAACGTCTACCGGCAGCGCCGGCAGGAAGAGCAGATGATTTTGCTGATGTCCGTTTTCACATACGGCTTCATCACCTTGATCTCGCTCATTTCCATCGCCAATATCTTTAATACCATCTCCACGAGCATTTCGCTCCGGAAACGGGAGTTTGCGATGTTGAGGTCGGTCGGGATGACGCCGAAAGGCTTTACGAAGATGATCCGCTACGAAAGCCTTTTTTATGGTGTGAAAGCATTGGCGATCGGACTGCCGCTGAGTATTGCCGTCATGTTCGCCATGCACTGGTCACTCGGCTATACATTCCAATACGGCTTTACGCTTCCTTGGATGAGCATCCTCTTTGTGGTCTTGATGATATTCCTGATTGTCGGAGCAGCGATGCTTTATGCAACCGCCAAAATCAAAAACGACACTATTATTGAAAGCTTAAAACAGGAGAATGCCTAGCTATTCTGAGCTAAATAAAGAAAAGGTATCAACCACCCCCTTCGCAAGTGAAGGGGGTGGTTGTCTGTTTAACGCCTCCAATTCGAGCGTGACTTAGCCGGGAAAATAAAATGAGTATTTACGAAAATTCACCATTTTTAAATGGGTATCATGTGCTATTATATGTAAGATATTCCAAATTGAGAGGAAGTAAGAGATGGATAAAACAGCTATTCAATCACACAGAGAAAACGTATATTTTTTCATTAGTTTATTTTTCAGCATTCTTATCTATGCAGCAGCAGTCGTATCCATCATCGGTATTGCGATCGCCATTACAATTTTTGTCGTTATGCTGTTCGCAAACGCCGTTATGCTCGGTTCGATCCGTGGCAATGGGGTCCGTGTCCACGAGCGGCAATTTCCGGATGTCTATGAACGCGTACAGATATTGGCGAAACAAATGGAGTTGAAGAAAGTGCCGGATGTTTTTGTCATCCAATCAGAAGGGGCATTGAATGCTTTTGCTACCCGTTTCTTCGGTCGCGATATGGTCGTCTTGTATTCCGAAGTATTTGAACTGGCGCGTGAGCAGGGGCAGGAGGAACTGGACTTTATCATCGCCCACGAACTGGCCCATGTGAAGCGGCGCCACGTTTGGAAAAACCTGTTGATCCTGCCGGCTGGGTTTATTCCATTCCTCAGCCAAGCGTATAGCCGGTCATGTGAATATACATGCGACCGTCATGCTGCTTTCACCATCCAGAACGCGTCAGCGGCGAAGCGGGCATTGACGCTTCTTGGAATCGGCAAGAAGACGTATATGGAAGTGAACGAAGATGCTTATCTTGAACAGATTGCGACGGAATCCAACGCGGTAGTCTGGTTGAGCGAAGTCTTGTCGACGCATCCGCGCCTGCCGAAGCGCGTACAGGCGATTGGGCAATTCGACAATAGTGATATGAAATTCTATGAGCCGGACCACGGCAAAATCGTCCTTGGCGCTGCGTTGATGGTGGGTGTGCTGGGAGGAGCTTACTTCCTGACAGTCGCTCTTTTTGCTGGGGGCGCCTTCGCCTTTTCGCAATTCGCAACGGATATAGATGAAAGCTTCTATGAAGAAGATTTTGGCGTAGAAAATGAAACAGCACTCATAACAGCTGCTTCCATGGGGGATCTGGCAGGCGTCGAACAAGCCCTCGCAGACGGAGAAGATATCCATGCCACGGATTCCGAAGGATCGGACGCCTTGATGTATGCCATTTATTCTGGAGATCCGGCCATCGTTACAGCTTTGCTGGATGCTGGAGCAGATCCCAACTCGACGGATGACTATTCGACCGTTTTAGGGTCAGCCGTTATGTATGGAGACGATGACATGGCGCTGGTGCTGGTGGAAAACGGAGCCGACCCTGCTTTGCCAGGACCGGATGGTTTAAGTGCCATAGATCATATGGGCGCTGAAAATGAAGAAGAGTTTTTGGAAAGATTGAAATAAGATATTCACATAAGTGTATGCTGAAAAGCGTCGATTTCACTAGAAATCGACGCTTCAGACTGTAGACAAAGCCTGACCAAAATGTATAGCAGTGCATAATCTCCAAGCGGTCCGGCCACTTCGCTTTCCATGGGCTCAGCTTCAGCCTCCTCGTCACTGCGTTCCTGCGGGGTCTTCAGCTCTCGCTGTCCCACAGGAGTCTTCATGGCCAGCCCGCTTGGAAGCGTGTTGCTTCAATCAAAGAGAGAAGCTTACTAGTCAATATCAGTAAATGTAATCCCTGCAAATCTTGTAAACTCTTCACTCAAGGATCCGTAGCACCAGGCGGCGACTCCTGCGGGAGCAGCGAAGCGACGAAGTGCCGAAATCCACTCGGGCGCCAGTCCGAGTTAGTTCGGCGCGAGCCCGTGGAAAGCGTCCGCCTGAAGCGCAGGATCCGGTATAAACAGGATGAAATGTATATACATTCTTTAAATGACATCAATATTCTTTTATCTACAAGCTCAAGCGTCGATTTCACTAGAAATCGACGCTTTTTTATATTGGGTAGGATTGAGGGAGACATCTCAATCGTATATTAAGTAGCTCTATGCAGCTCCAATCGAATCCGGGAAATATGCTTCTCCATCAATTGCTTCGCTAAATCGCTGTTGCCCTCTGCGATGGCGCGGTAAATCTCTTCGTGCTCTTTGAGAGTATCCTGATGGCGGCCCTTATCGGTAAACCGCTGGCTGCGGGTTGCCCGGATATTTTCTTCCATCCGCTTGGCGAGGGTTTCCATCAAATCGATCAATAATTGGTTTTTGGTCGCATAGGCCACCTGCAGATGAAAATCCAAATCTGCCTGAACGCCCATTTCCGGATCGTCTACAGCTTCGGCCATTTGGGACAGCACACGTCTGATGGCTTCCAAATTTTCTGCAGTGGCCCGCTGTGCTGCGAGGGAAACGGCTTCGACTTCGAAAGCCCTCCGCAGTTCAAGCATTTCGTCGATCAACTGGGTATGGGTCTCGTCGATGTGGGTGCGAAGCTCAGTACCGAGCACATCCCGTTTGGACGGTGCAAGAAAGCTTCCGCCGCCTTGTCGGGTTTCGATGACGCCTTTACTTTCCAGGTCTTTCAACGCTTCTCTGACTGAATTTCGGCTGACACCAAATCGACTGGCCAAGTCCCGTTCGGAAGGAAGCCGATCGCCGGGCTGCAAGTTCTGTTCCAGGCAGATCATGTTGATCTGTTCCACAATCAATTCATAAATTCGTTTCTTAGGATTCAAAAAGATTCTCTCCCCGCCTACTTGTTTTTTAGCTTTCCATTATCATACAGAATATGTTCGCAAATGTCTGAAAATACACATTGTACTTTTCAGAGTATTATGTATAATTAGGTTAATTGGTTGGACCAATTTGACGTGGAAATTAATTTCATATTTTATTAGATTAAAAATCACTAAAGGAGCGATACAACATGGCAATCGACAATCAAGAAAAGATCCTTGAAAGCTTAAAGGAACACTTGAAATTAGAGCAGATCAGCATAAATGAAACCGTTAAGGAATTGCATGGCAAAGACGAATCTTATCATAAAATGGAGCTGCCGGATATTGTCGTTTTCCCAGAAACCAAAGAACAGGTTTCTGAAATCATGAAGATTTCGACGCATTATCAGATTCCCGTTATCCCGTTCGGTCTCGGCTCCAGTTTAGAGGGACATGTCATCCCGCAAAGCGGAGGCATCACCATCGATTTTTCATTGATGAACAAAGTGCTGGAGGTTTTTGAAGAGGACTTTCTCGTGACGGTACAGCCTGGAGTCACACGGACCCAGCTGAATAAGGAATTGAAGAAGTACGGTTTGTTTTTCACTGTAGATCCGGGAGCGGATGCGACACTTGGCGGAATGGCCGCCACCAATGCCAGTGGCACCACGTCTGTTAAATACGGGGTTATGCGTGACCAAGTACGGGATTTGGAAGTGGTGTTGGCTGATGGGACCCTCATCCATACCGGAAACAAGGCAGCAAAATCTTCATCGGGCCTTCACTTGAATGGGTTGTTTGTCGGTTCAGAAGGAACGCTCGGCTGCTTTACTGAAATGACGCTTCGTGTTTATGGCATACCTGAATTTATTACAGCAGCCCGCGCGTCATTTCCAACAGTCAAAGATGCTGTGGAAGCGGTCGTATCGATTTTGCAGGCGGGCATTCCGATCGCCCGCGTTGAACTCGTAGATGAGCAATCCATGAAGCAAGTGAATAAATACAATGATACCGCTTATACGGAGGGGCCTACGCTGTTTCTGGAGTTTCACGGCAATGAAGCGGGACTGCGCCAAGACGTGGAATTTATGCAGGAAATCGTCCAAGGGCATGCATGTGAAGAGGTGGCATTTGAAACCGATACGGCAGCGCGTATCTTGCTATGGGAAGCACGCCATACCCTGGCCTATGCATATATCCACGGCTATCCCGGCAAAAAAATGATGGTGACGGATGTCTGCCTGCCCATTTCTGAACTGGCAGGAGCGGTCAATCATGCACGGGAAAATTTGATGGAACTCGGTTTGCCGGGTGGTATCGTGGGGCATGTCGGCGACGGCAACTTCCATGCGCTCATCATGATGGATATGAACAACCCCGAAGAAGTGGCTAAAGCCCAGGAGTTCAATGAACGCATCGTAATCTACGCGCTTGAACGCGGCGGTACCTGCACCGGTGAACACGGTGTCGGCATCGGCAAGAAAAAATACCAGCAACAAGAACACGGAGCAGCACTGAACGTTATGAAAAAAATAAAAGCAGCGCTGGATCCGAATAATTTATTGAATCCCGGAAAAAACATCAATGTGGACAAGAAGGAGACGACCCGATGAAAATAATGCAGTCAATTAGTGCAATCGCTGGAAAATACTTTGCTTTTTGGGTCATCCTGATCGCGTTATTGGCTTTTTTCTTCCCAGCAGCATTCCTGGGCTTCGGCAGCTATATTACGATTCTCCTGGGTGTCGTCATGTTCGGAATGGGCTTGACGCTGAAACCCGTCGATTTCAAAATCATCTTCAAAAGTCCGCTCCCAGTCATCATCGGGGTAGCGGCGCAGTTTTTGATCATGCCGCTTGTAGCATTCGGCATCGCGTATCTATTGAAACTGCCAGCTGAACTGGCGGCAGGCCTTGTGCTCCTTGGAAGCGTTCCAGGCGGGACGGCATCCAATGTCATGGTCTACCTGGCCAAAGGAAATCTGGCGCTATCCGTTGCGATGACCTCGTTATCGACCTTGATGGCACCCATCATGACGCCGCTTTTGCTATTGCTGCTGGCGGGCCAATGGCTTCCGGTAAATCCGGTGTCGATGTTCTTGTCGATCGTTCAAGTGATCATCATCCCGATCGCACTCGGCATTCTGGTTCAACGGTTTTTCCCGAAAGCAGTCGCCAAGAGCATTTCCATCGTGCCGCTCATTTCCGTTGCAGCCATCTTGATCATTGTGTCGGCAGTCACAGCTGCCAATGCGCAAAATGTCATCAGTTCAGGCTTCATCGTATTCCTGGCCGTCTTTTTGCATAATGGCTTCGGCTTATTGCTGGGCTATCTGACAGCTATGGCGATGGGGCTCAATGAAACGGACCGTCGCGCCATCTCGCTCGAAGTGGGCATGCAGAATTCCGGCTTAGGCGTCGCCTTGGCCACAGCCCATTTCAGCCCGCTCGCTGCACTTCCAAGCGTCTGGGGTGCAATTTGGCATAACATTTCCGGACCGATCCTTGCGACGATCTGGTCGAAGAAATCGGCTGATGAGAAGGAAGTTGCTAATGTGGATAGAGTTATTGAGGTTAAGCCTTGGAAAGCTTGAAGTAATATCAACGGGGTGTTATCCATATATACATGAAATAATTAGCCGTCCATGTAATGGGCGGCTTTTCTTTAAGAGGACTTCCTAGTATATTACGGAATGTGTTAAGGTCGATGTAAGCTAAGTAGACTTTTTTACATTGGGCTTAACACTCTTTCTTAAGAACTAAGTAATACTAAGTGTAGAAAATAGACCACAGCAATTTTAAAATTGGCATGAGGAGCCATATTAAGGGGCGTAGACAAAGTGGGAAATGGTGATTTTAGAATGAATGATAACTTATCAAAATCGTCGACTTACAACTAAGTTGAACTATACATAATTTGTGAAAAATGGATCTATCCTACTTGACGGTTACACCAACGTTCTAACATTAATAATTGTTAAAAAAATTCAAATGGTTTAAAGTTAGAAAAACACCTAAAGGAGAAAAGATAATGTTAAACTCAGATTTGGATATACGCTTAGAACCACGCATTAAAGAATTATATCAATTACATAAGGAACGTTCTGCAAATATTGACTGGAGCTATCACGAATTTATTCCATGGGACAAGGCCATGTCCTTTAAACGAGTTCCTTGGGATGAAAGTCAAGTAACTCTTCCAGAGGGTGTAATTATTGCGGTAGAAACAGCATTACTTACAGAAGTAAATTTACCTTGGTATACTTCGCATTTGGATTATACATTTAAAAATTCAATGGAAGTAATAAATGATTTCGTACGCACTTGGACAGCTGAAGAAGACCAGCACTCTAACTTACTTGAAACGTATTTATTGGTGACACGAAACGTAGATCCCGTAAGATTGCATGCATTACGAAAACGAGTTGTTGAAAGTGGTTGGTTTCCAGATTTCACTAATCCTCTAGCAACAATGGCCTATACTTCTTTGCAAGAGTTAGCTACCCTAGTCTTTTATAATAATGTAGCTAAGGTAGCGGGTCTTTACGACAAAGATTTAGCAACATTACTTCGACGTGTAGCGAAAGACGAAGCACTTCATTATGCATTCTATCGCGACACAGTGAAAGCACATCTTGAACTTGATCCGAATTTCATTGTTTATTTTGAGAAGGTAATTATTAATTTCTCTATGCCAGGTGCCGTTATGCCAGACTTTAGCGATAGAATGAAAACCATTGCAATAGATACGAATTATGGACCACTACAATACTTTGACCAAGTATTAGATGTAGTTATTAAATACTGGGATATTGCCAACTTGCAACCTACTAGCGAAGATGCCAAACAATCACAAGCGAATATAATGAAATATCATGGGCGCTTAAAAAGAATTAAAGATCGCCAGGAAAAAAATAAAAGGTAGATGTATGAAAGGGTTTTTTATAATGAAAACAACTTGCGAATTATGTGAAAAAGAAACGAAAGATAAAGTAAGTTATTTGGAACTTGAAACGTGGGAATTTAATTTTTTAAAGAAAGAGAAAAAAGACTTTTACTCTATTTGTTTTAATTGTTTTGATAAACATACGAATGATTTCATTGACCAAGAAATGGATCTTGAATTGAGAAAAAAACGTTCTCTTTTGGTGAATAGAGAGATTCAAGAAGAAATCGAGGCTATTCTTGAAATCGAAAATTAATTACTCAACTCTATTTATTGAGCCTAAGTTGAAAGCATATAAGCAATAAATTGAATCTTTTAAAACAGTATTACAAGTACGTAACGTATTAAAGATGCATCACTTTAGTGAAATAGATGAAATTTGGATTGGTGAAAAGAAAATCCAACTAGGTTCCAATGATATTAACACGGCAAGAATAAATAATTGCTTCATTAATATATGAGGAACCGAGGATACAGGAGTCGGAAAAAGGAAAGCCATCTTCTTTGGAGGATGGTTTTTTTATGTTCTAAAATATTGATATAGACAATAGAGGAATTATTTAACCTATATCTCCACATTCTATTCTCCTTAACACCTAATTAGTATCTAAAAGAAAAAAGAGTCATGGACCTTCTTTTTTAAAACGACGGAACTGTCGTTTTTTTGTTGACTTCGAATATAATTAGTTATAGAATAAAAAAGACAACACTGTCGTTTTTAAATCTGATTCATAACAGGAGGTTTTTATACATGATAGTTACAATGTTAGCGAGTGGGACTCGCGGAGATACTCAGCCATATATTGCACTTGGAATAGAGTTGAAAAAGCGTGGAATGGAGGTTCGGATCGCCGCATCCGAGTCTTATCGAGGGCTTGTCGAGAGCTATGGCTTTGATTATGCGCCGATTCGAGGGGATGTGGCTAAAATCATTGAAAGTGGCGTGGTGAAGGAGGCAGATAATCCATTTAAATTTTTTTCAAGCTTAAAGAATGATGACCTAATGGATTTAATGGTAGGCGCTCAGGAAGATCAGCATAAAGCGTGCGAGGGGTCGGATGCGATTGTATATCACCCGGGCTCAATACTTGGTTATTTTGTGGCAAAAGAAATGGGCATTCCATGCATACTTGCCTCCCCATTTCCTATGGTCCCGACCAATGAATATCCAGCGATTATTTTTTATGACAAGGTAAGGCTTGGGAAACTTTCCAACAAGCTGACACACCTGATATTTGAGAAGGGATTTTGGAAGATGGCCAATTCAGGGTTTAAGCGGTATTGGATAGAAAAGAACGGTGAGCTGCCAAAAGGATTCACTAATCCTTATCCCAAACAGCGAACAAAGAATCACCCTACCATTGTATCTTTGAGCCCTAGCGTTTTTCCTATTCCCAAGGATTGGCCGGAGAACGTGCATTCTTTTGGCTATTGGTTCATAGAAGACCAAAGCGGCTACCAGCCTTCGGAGGAGTTGCAACAATTCTTAGACGCCGGTGACGCGCCAATCTATGTGGGGTTTGGCAGCGTAGGTGATAAAAAGCGGGCGGAAGAATCTACAGACATGGTGCTTAAAGCATTAAACGAAACGGGGAAACGGGCCATTATCAATGCAGGCAGTGGGATGGAAGAAAGACAAAATACGAAAGAGGCCTTCTTTGTAAAGAGTGTTCCACATGAATGGCTCTTTCCCTATATGTCTGCAGTCGTCCACCATGGGGGAGCCGGCACGACCGCTGCGGCCTTGCGTTCAGGAGTTCCTCAAGTGATTATCCCGTTTGGCAATGATCAGTTTGCTTGGGGCAGACGGATGAATGAACTGGGAGTGGGTGCGAAAGCTGTTCCAAGGAAGGAACTGACTGAGGAGAAACTTTCAGATGCCATCCGCTTTACCCAGACAGCTGCTGTTCAAGAAAAGGCAAAGCAATTGGGTATGAAGGTAAAATCTGAACGAGGTGCCCAAAAAGCAGCGGAACTGATCGTCGAAACCCTAAAGAATTATCACCCTTCACAAAAGGAGATGTTGAATCATGCCAAAAGTTAAACCAGAACATGCAGAACGAAAAAAAGCAGAAATAGTTGAAGCTGCAAAGCGCGTGTGCAGCCGAATGCCTGTCTACGAGGTGGCAATGAGGGATATTGTGGTAGAAGCTGGAATGAGCCAAGGAGGCGTTTATAAATATTTCGCGAATATTGATGAAGTATTTGTTACGATATTAAACCAAGAAACCTTGTCTTCTTCCATAAAGGAAAAAGTAGATGCCATTTATCAAGAACAAGCCGAGCCTCTTGAAAAGCTTGACCAATTTCTTCGCGTCATCGGCGATCACATAGAAGCATCCATCAAAACGGACGGGTCCATAGTGTTCGAGCTTGTTTCCCTTTATTCCAAAGATCCAGAACGGTTTAAAACAGTGAAGGGTCAACTGGAAGAAGTCTCTAATCTTCAATATTTGCAGCAGTCGTTCGCTGCGTTTTTAATAGAACAGGTAGAGAACGGGAATTTTCAGCCAACGATGCAAAAGGAAGATGTGTTAACGCTGGTTGAAGTGTACATGATGGGCCTGATTCATCATCCAGACCTCTCATTTCAGCCATCTGACGAGGTGACGAAAAAAATCAACCAGCAAATTCGCATATTATCAACTGCACTCCAGAATATATTAATGGGGAAATAATATGAAAGAATTCAATCGTAATTTCAAGCTGATGGTAGTCGGGCAGGTTATCTCCATGTTCGGTGCATCTGTCCTTCGATTCGCCCTATCTCTTTATATTTTGGATTTGACGGGATCAGCCACTATTTTCGGGACCATACTAGCGCTGTCTATTGTGCCAACCATCTTTATTTCACCTATTGGAGGAGCGATTGCAGACCGCTTTGATAAGAAAAAGATGATGGTAGCGCTTGATGTAATTAACGGAATTCTCATTACCGTTTTCGCTATCGTTCTCCTGAGCAATAATGTAAATATCATCTCTATTGGCATCATGATGACGGCCTTAACATTAATCAGTGCCATGTATCAACCTGCTGTGCAATCGAGCATTCCGGTACTCGTTCCAAAAGAATTATTAATGAAAAGCAATGGCATCATTTCTGGCGTCATGTCAATTTCAAACTTCATTGGTCCAATTGTTGGAGGGGTCCTATATAGCTTCGTGAGCATAGAAGTGATTGTCATTGTTAGTGCAATTTGTTTCTTTTTAGCTGCTTTGATGGAAGTTTTCATGAAAATTCCTTTTGAGAAGAGACCTCCTCAGCCACTAGTTAAAATGGTGGTAACTGATATTAAAGAAGGGCTTTTGTATATTGTCTATGATAATCGATTCATTTTGAAGAGTATTTTCATCACTTTTATTGTGAGCTTGTTTATTGCTCCTATGTTTTTTATCGGCTTGCCTTATATGGTGAAAATTCTGTTTGAAATGCCGGACGTTTTCTTTGGTTTTACGCAGTCAGGCATTGCCTTAAGCATCATATTTTCCGCTATGACCATCGGGAAGTTAAAAGGGAAAATCACGGTTAGCAATTTGTATGTATGGATTTTGGGCTGTGCCGGGGTTTACTTTGCCATGGCAGCTGGTATAAGAGGAGTGATCGCGAGTCCTATTATCATGTACCTTATCGTGACAATAAGTTCTATGCTCGTCATGTTTGCATTAACTGTTGTTAATATCTTTATAAACACAAAAATCCAACAAGAAACACCAAGCAACCTACTTGGAAAGGTCATGGCGATTCAAATTACTGCTGGAACCATTGCCGTTCCTATCGGCCAAGTACTATTTGGCTTTCTGGTGGATGAATTCGCTACACAGATGTATCTTCTCATCTTTGGCGTCGGTATCCTTACCTTCATAATAAGTTTAGGAATATATCAGATTTACAAAAAAAGTTTTTCCAAGAACCTAGTTGCATAAAAGGAAGGAAGACCTTAAGATGTTAAAAAAGTTGTCCCTGATCGCTCTCTCGGCTCTAGCCGTTCCCATTGGAATTGCCTTTATAGGTGGCGTGGGATTTATTCTACTAAACCTTCTTTTAGGAGTATCTCTAGAAGATTCTTTCCAAACGATACAAAGCTTTCAAACAAAAATTCAACCCTATTTGAAATACACAATGATTTTTATAGCAATCCCTTTGGTTGTCATGCTTGTCAAACGCTGAAGAATATCGAGTGAAAAATTTTTTCATATTTTTTAAGGAAAGGTAGCGGAATATATAAATTTCTGCTGCCTTTCCTACTTTATTTCATATTATTCAAAGTGACAAACTAAGATTTTTATAAGACGGAATATTGTCTGTATCAAAATATATACCTTTCTTTCATGCATAGTTGCACGACCTTTGGCGCTGGAGGCCAGTCGAATCAGAAAAGGGGTACTAGTAAAAAAGGGACTTATAATTATATTAATAAATGAGAAAAGTTGAAGGGGGTTTCAAATAGATTAAGTTTTGATAATAGAGGATTATATATATATCTATCAAAGGTTTGAAGAAAAATATTAAATATCAACACTTTGTGTCATGATGAATATAAAGATTGATAAATGAAGGAAGTGCCATGTTGAGATTACACTTTGAAAATGGGATAAAAAAAGATGGAAACATATCTGAAAGAACGGAATCCTTAATAGATGAATCGATTCTATGTTATAGAGCACAAGCATACAAACCGATCCAGCGAGTGGATATACAAAATGTCGCCTTTCCGGATAACCCGTTTCAGTAATTGATAGTTTGCGCGTTCAAAGTTTTTGCCGCTTTGCTTATCCAAATAAACGTCCCGATCAGTGATGCCCATTTTCCGCATGGCTTCCAATTGACGGCCTTCGTTTTGATCCTTGCTGCTGACTCTTATGTAGCCAAATTTGCGATGTTCCATAATTCACCTCTATAAACGATTGTTTCCTCTCATTATACCTGAAAACCGTTCGTAAAAGTGTATGCAATTTCGCGAACGTTCGTAAAGTCATTTGACACGTTTACGAACGCTTTGATTTCCAAAATTATCTAGCAATTAATTTTAGTTCTAAGTATATTTAACATAAGAGTTTTGATTCCAATGCTAAATAGATAACTAAGGAGGATTTATGGAACAAAGTAAAATTCGTACAAGAAACGACGAGGCTGGAATCACGGTGTTAATTGGTAAAAATAACGTACAAGAATCCATTCTGTATATCCAAACACACCAAATTAAAAGTGCAGAGATTACCTATTCCTATGAAGAATCCCAAATCGATTTTCTTAGTGAATGCCCAACCATCGAATCTTTTTCCCTGGAAGGTCCTAACGTGAAGAATTTAAGTGGACTCTATCACTTGAAGGGGCTTAAATCTTTGTCAATCAATGATACTGCTCCTTCCTTGGTGATCGATTTTAGCCAATTAACCACATTGGAAGAGATCTACGGCACACTGCCTCCGAAAGCCGTGGCCATCGGCAGCCTGATCAACTTGAAGAAAATGCAGGTTTGGGGCTATAAATCAAAAGAGAAAAACCTGAAGGAGTTCACAGACCTGAAAGCGCTCGAAGATCTCGAGCTTATCAGCTCGAACATTACTTCCTTGGAGGGGATTCAAGGATTGAAGAAGTTGATTCGGCTAGGATTGTTCAGAATGAGAACCTTGATGGACATCAGCACGATACAGCACCTGCCGGAAAATTTAAAGGATCTCGAAATAGAGTCTGCGAAAAAAATAGAAGATTTTTCTCCTATAGGCAAGGTCTGGTCGCTTGAAGATTTAGCTTTAAATAACTGTGGAATGATTCCATCCATCCGTTTCATAAAACACCTCCCTCATTTAGAAAGCATGAAATTTTGGGATTCCACGGTAGTAGATGGAGACGTCTCACCGTGCCTCGAGCTGGAATACGTTTATTTTACGAATAAGAAACATTATTCTCACAAGCTGATAGAAGGGGATAGTCTCAGTGGCCGCCCCCTTTTTAAAGAAAAATCATTACCGCAAGACGCTGAAATAATCCAGCAAAACGCAAATCAGTTGGAGCAGCCTTTACCTACGCAAGCTTGGAAAATTCGGATGGACGAAGGAGACGACCTGTTTACAGATGAAAATCTAGCAGCAGCAGAGAAAGTGCTCCAAGAGTATAGTGAAGGTCTTTCTTCTCTTCAAAACCCGAGTGACGAAGAAATCCTTCGGAAAGTAAAGGAAACGATCCTTCGTTTAAATGC
Source organism: Planococcus sp. SE5232 (assembly GCF_050686535.1). Classification (NCBI taxonomy): domain Bacteria; kingdom Bacillati; phylum Bacillota; class Bacilli; order Caryophanales; family Caryophanaceae; genus Planococcus; species Planococcus sp. SE5232. Next base: position 1,763,769 of record NZ_JBOGCP010000001.1, read on the forward strand.
ATTAAATGAAAAATATGATTCCTTCATCGAGACACTGGAACGGGAAGAACTTTGTGATTTCATCCTAGAAAAAGCGCTAAACGCTGGTTTAGAGACAGAGGAAGATATTACAGAAGAATGGCGGGAATGGTAGGGGGGATTTTACTAGATGTTTATGAGCTAATATAGAAAACAAATGAAAGGCGCTATCTTAGCGAAAGTTAATGTAACTTAAGTGCAGTTAAGTTACATTCACATTCGTATTTTAATGTGTTTTCAACTAAAGTTTCGAAATGGAGGGCACAATAGTGAGATTAAGTGGGCAAGCTGTCGAAGAGAAATTAATGGCAACGAACTATATTGATACAGAGTTGAAGGAATTATATTATGACAACAGCAATCACTTAGTGACAATGAAGTATATGGGCTCAAGAGATGATGAAGTAGAAGATAGAGAATATACCGTTCTGTTTAAGGAATGTTTTTCCGCCATCTTCAATACCTGGTTGGAAGGGGCAGAGGCAGATATTCCACAATCGCCCAATGACGCGGCTTTCTATTTTCATGACATTTCGATTAGAGAAATTGTCGTGGAAGGTGTTCCTCTTTATCAAGTTAAAATGGTTATTCCCATGATGGATTGTCAGGTTACTTGTAAATCGATTGAGATAGTTAGATGCGGAGTCTGAATGTAACTTAATGTGAATTAAGTTACATTCAGATCCAGAATTCCCAACTCTATAATTTTTAGAGGAACAGTTAATCAATATGTGTTAATTTAGCGAGACTAACAACGGGGGTAAAAAAATGAAGAAACAAGTGTTGTTGTATGGCGGAATTATGATAATACTTTTATCACTCTTAGCTCTATACAATTTATTAGCTCCAAGAGTCGGCCCAATTGGCAATGGGATGCCCATAAATTTTATTTGGATCTTTTTTTCCATTACAATTTTGATAGGAATAACATTTGTAGTGTTATCTATTTTTAAATTTATGAATGAACACAAAAATATAAAAAATTAATAGATTATATTTAAGAAACGCTCTTTAAATCGAAAGGTTATTTTTATTGGATTTGAATGTAACTTAAGTGTAATTAAGTTACATTCAAAACCCTTATTTCAATGAACTTTGAAGAGCAAGAAAGAAAAGTGAATTTGTTAGAAAAAATGATACATTCAATAGGCTGTTGCGTAACGCTTTAAAAGCAGAATTTCAAAAGCATATAAGTTAACATATGAGGGATTATTAAAAGTAGATGGTATACAAAGAGGGAGAGAGGCTGGTCAAGCACATAATCTCTCTCTTTTTTGTCTGTAAACGTGTACTTTTACGAACGGTTTTATTTCCAAAATTAGCTAGCTAACTCTAGTTTGTATTAATATACTTGAAATAAAGAATAAATTTAGTGTTTTCATGAAAGAATGGAAGTGGGTATGTTTAATGAAGTCACAATACATTACTTTTGGTGCACAGCTTGGAGACCCAAAAGCTGACAAAGCTGTCGGTCAATTTATTACTCAAATTAGTCAGCTGCTTAATAAGCATTGTAATAAAGTATATTGCAACGAGGTGGATGAAATAGCTCCAGCTATATTTGTAGATGGAGACATATGGTATTGGAAGTTTGAAGGACTTAAAAGGTTACGATTAAGTAAAAAACATCGGTATATTGAAATTCATATAGGTATGCCTCGCTCTAAATGGGAAGGTGTCGATTCCATAGATATTAAAAAGTACCTTATAAACCAACTTAAGGATGCCCTGGATTTGATGTTAATACGATTGAAAAAGGAGAAATACATTGTTAACGATCAGGAATTATGGGCTGATTTTAGAAAAGTAGAAGAAGAATTCTTATTGAAATAACGAGTTCTATACTTTATTAACTGAATTGCCCTATATGATGAACAATATAAAATAACTCAGAATTTTAAATTTGCCCTGTCCATCTGCTTAGTAATTTGGTTGAATTGAAAAAAGCCCCGGCAAAATCCAGGTGGAGGTTTTGGTGCAAAGACTAGGTTTTGAATGTAACTTATGTGCAGTTAAGTTACATTGAGATAAAAGATTAATGGGATTAAAAGATAAAGTAATGTTTTAAAAAAAGAGGGTGCCTCATGAAAAAACTAGATATTTTAGGGTCAGAAACCAAAATCGAGATTAAGATATTGGAAAGACTTTATCCTGAATCAATTGGTTCATGGGAAGGGGACTGGGTTAAGGCGGTCATAAGAGTTGAAATCCCTGGATATTCTGCTAATTTTCTTGCCGATTTAAGAACTGAAGAATTTAAAGAATTCCGTGATCAATTAGCTGCCATGAATCAAAATTTAGAGGGGCCGGCCTCCTTAATTTCAATAGAGAATGCTATTGAAGCGAAAGCAGTGATGGATTCTTTAGGCGGAATTTATTGGGAAGTGAGCACTCGTTATCCGATCAGTACAGGAGCTGTTCTCACTTTTGCATTTGGTTCGGATCAGAGCTATTTAAATCAATTAGTTAAGGAACTGGATGAAGTGCTGGCAGAATTCCCTATGCTGGAACACCAAAATGACTTAAAAAGCCATGCAACTGATTTTTTTAGAAAAATACGCAGTTCTAAAAGAAAATAAAGATGCTCTATAAGAGACACTTAAAGGCATTTATTCTGTTTTTGAATGCAACTTAATGTGAAGTAAGTTGCATTCGCTTAGAAGTCTAAGTAGGAGGGAAGCAATTGAAAAAGCAATATTGTGTTCAATATTCAGATGCCAGTTTGATCAATGATTTTGTTCTTCCGAAAGGCAGGTTTGAATCAATTGCAGTTGAAATTAGGGACATGGAAACTGATTTTCTTTTTATGCTGATCAAAAACATCAGTAGCTTCCCAGTTTTTTTCGTACTGGAATCTGTGTTTTTTGAACATATAGAAATGAGTATATCCGAGAAGAATATCTCTCCCTATAAATTTTCTTCGGACGGTTATATCATCAAAATTGATTCGGCTGACATATTAGAATGGGTTTGTACTAATACGGTTGAATTAGTTTTAAATGGATTGGAAGTTTTTATTTTCTTTGGAGAAGATATTTCTGAAGTAGATCTAGTCCCAACAAGAAATTGGGATAGCCCGACTGAATTCAAAAACCTTGATTTTGATAAAGTCGAGACATTCATTGATGTACATGAGGTCGGCCTTACAATATTTACAAAGAATAAAACATACAACTCACCCAAAAAAGTTACGCCATACATATCGGCAGATTACTCACTTGATTTAGAGAATAGTGACACTGAAGAGTAACAGATTTTCAGGATTAGCAGCACTTGTTTTATTCCAGTTTGAATGTAACTTAATCCTAATTATGTTACATTCAGAACCTTGAAATCATTGACTTCATCAGAAAAATCAGCATAACTGTTTTTACTAGAAAAAAGATATATTCAAAAGCTTATTTTAGCTACTTGAATTTAAAAGAATCTAGATCTAAAAATAATCAGTTTATAGGAAGGGAAGAATTGATAGATTGGGCTTCTTTCCTTCCTTTTATTTGGATAAGTGTACTTTTACGAATGGTTCTTTCATCAAAGGAATTATCGTTTCCAGATTTTCTCGCAAGAAATCCATTTTTCCTGTTTTAGGTCCAGCGTCCGTTCTTCATCGTAGATTTACAAGTATATCGGCATCGGATGTTGGGCCTGTCCGCCAACTTTCCACTTGGCAAGAAACCAGCTAAAAAAGACTTCCTGCTGTTTGGTGTCAATTTCCCATTCGTGTTCTTCATAAAAATCCTCATACTCCTTGAATTCGGAGTTGGACAGGGAAAGGTAAGGGATCTCTTGTGAAGAGACACTACTGAAAAGATTTCCACCTTCCGTGAGTCCCATTAACTCATTTGCGTGGTTATCATACGTAAAGAGAACAAAAGTGAGTTCGAATCTGAAAGGTTCGATTAAGAGGGTAAACAGGAGATTCTTTACATCCGGCGAAATTTTCAGCTCACTAACCTTGCGAAGGTACGCGAGCAAAAGGTCATCCTTCTTTTCTAAATTACTGGATACTGAAGTGATATAATCATCGACAACAAACATCTGGCACCCGCTTTCAAAGTAAGTTTTCTAGGCAATCTTTTCTTCTACAGTCATTATACAGCACCATCTTAATTGGGAAGCTCGGTTTATGGAAATCCCATCCGTAGGTGTTTAGTGACTATCCCAAGCAGTGAATTGGCAGCTAAATCTCTTTTTTAAACTTTCTGGTAGGTGGTAGAATGTAGTAGCAGAAGACTGCTGTTACACAAGTCATAACCAAAGGGATGCGCACAAAAATGAAAAAAATGATTACATAATCCAGTCCCGATTAACTAATAAAGGGGACTATGCCGTACAGGTAGAGATCAAGAGCGATGAAACAGAAGAAATGGCCATGATACTAGCAGGCATAAAAGCGCTGATTGGTATGATTGACTACACTTTAAGAGAAGATGGAGGAGACAGCACTTCAGAAGAGGATTGAGAAAGTTATAATCAGGCAATGAGAAAAATAAGAGGCTATGTTGCGGATGATATCGGGTTCACTACGGTTTATTATATGAAGGAACTTCAGGCAAAGGTGTTTATTGATGAAGCTGACGAGCACACTGTGAATCCTGATGTGCAAATGGAGCTTATCAAGAAGTATTTTGCCTAAGCAGCTTTACTTTCACTGAGAACAAAACACGTTGAAATTTCTATTACGAAAAGTGATCGGAATGAAAGGAAATAAAAAACCAGTTTACATATCCTAAGGTTATCTGAAGTGAAATTTAACTAGACCGTTTATCGACTTATGAACCAAGAAGCCGCTTTGATTAATTCTCTCAAAGCGGTTTTTTAATTCTGTTTAGAAAAAGTCAGTGGAAACGATACTAGTCGCTGCGAGTCACGTTACCGTAGTAGTAATTTAGGGAGCTGGCCAATGTAGATTCTTATTTCAGTTAATGTTAATTGCTAAACTGCTTTCCGTTTTGCTAATACATTCATTAAATGTAATACATGATAAAATATATTAGAAACAAGCAAACCTGTTCCGATGAAGTATAACGTGTCCATAAAATAAAAGTAAGCTTGTGATGAGTAAAGTAAAGCACATCCTACTAATAAACCCAGCAATGAATACATGAACAGACCAAAGGCATAGGGGTTATTGGGCTTAACTTTATTTGTAACTTTAAAGTTTAAATAGAAAAACAATATGCCTATCGTTAAATAGAATAGAAAACTTACAAGGCTTCCTATAGTAAATCCTAGGACAAAATTATCAAAAGCACTGATTTCATAATAGTTTTCAATCATACTAAATATCCCCTCACAGACACCAAACAAAAGAGCGGATAGAAATGCGGATGTAAATAACTTTAAAAATATTTTCATGCTGTTCCTCCTAAGAAATTCATATCAATGTAAGTTCGTGTTCTTGGGTATGTTTGTCTTTTAATTTCATAATTTCCTGATGAGTTGGCTTCTATAGAAGAAACGCTTTTAATTTCCAACTAAATTTCATCGATAATAATTTTTTGAGAAGTTGCTAAAACTTACTGATCTTAATTTTATTTTATAATTATCATGCCTCCCAAACTAATTAAATGTAACACTTGGTGTAATTTTACACCCCGTTAATTCAGGAAGCAAGACATTCTAAATATTTATTTCCCTTAAAATGTTAGATATAAAAGAAGTTAACAATACCTAATTTGTTCCACTCTTTTTTTGTATAGATACGTAAAATAAAATACCACTCTCGCTTAGAAAATTAGTCACTTCATCAATTGTAGGAGAAGACGGGTAATGCTATAAAATTGTAAAGAAGTTGTCTCAAACAAACGTGTAGTGTAATATTGCACTAAAAAAGATTTTGGACTTGGAGGCATACGATGGAAAAACTAGAGTTAACCAATATTGTGTCCAGTAGACTGCGGTTAATCCGGCTAGAGCAGGAACTTTCTCAAGAGGAAATGGCTAAATACTTGGGGATTTCTAAAAAGACATTGATTCAAATTGAAAAAGGAAGAGTGGATATACCTTGGTCTGTATTGGTCACATGCGTAGCATTGTTTGAACAAAGCGAGAACTTACAAAACGGCTTGGGCGATGAACCGCTTGAAGTCGTCAAACTGATTGCTTTTAATAACATCGAGCAGGCTTCCATAAAAACAATGGGCGGAAAATTGTGGTGGAAAAACCTAAAACAAAAAGGAGAATTTACCATGCAACAAAACTTGGTGAGTCAGCATTATCGAATCATTGATGGGTCCAAATATCGATGGTTTAGTTCGTTTGATCAGCAAGAAACGAAATTGCATTTAAATCTGCTGAATCGAAAATCAGGAAGTACCCATTCTCTGGCTTCCGAAGAAAATGGAGAATCTGTAAAGGATTAAGTACGACCTAACTCGAAATTCCATCACCTAATGTGGACTATCCAAGAATCGAAAAGAGTTTAGAAGGATTCACACTATAAACTTTAATTGACCGTCAATTTATTTCAAATTAAAGTTACTCTCGATAAAAATCTGGTTAAAGAAGTAGAATAATCCTTCCGATATTAATAAATGGGAGGTTAAGAAAATGCAAATAGATTTTTCACAAATAGACACCAGTGTCATCAACAGAATGGCTCTGTTTCTCGGAATATTGGCTATAGGATGTTTGCTTATACCCATGTTGGTAGGTGGAATACTAAAAATCATAAGAATGCCTTTCTTCATTGTAAGAATTGGAGTGGCATGTGCAGGATTAGGGTGGTTTTATTACTGGGTTACACAAATTTTAAGTAAGTTTTAAAACAGGTTGACTACCTCCTTTTAAAGACCAACGTAGCAATCTGTGTTTAGGGAAGTAAAACTGTTAAGTAAGTATCATGCATTGTCATCTGATTGTTCCTAAGACAACATAAGCTAACCCAAAACTTAATAGTACAGAGGAAGGGAAGGTAACTACGTAAACCGGTCACTTTTCTTTCCCAGATTCTAGATGTTCAAAAATCTTACCTTAACGATCATATTAAAAAACTCTTTTAAGCGATTAACGATTGTGATTACTGTCCACTACTCATAACTTACTCATAACTTACTCTTAAATTTATCTAACAAATGAACATTGTTTTTAAATCCCGTAATTCAGCCTCTTCTTAATAGCATTCTGGAATGAGGGGTATAAAAGTTAAGTTGACATTATGTCTTAAAAAGATCAGTTCCTCTCAAATAAAGAGGGACTGATCTTTTTTTAGGTTAAAGGAAAAGGAATATTTCGATTAGATTACAAATATATTACAAAATGATTAAAAATACCTATTTTTTGTTCTGGAAGGTCTTATATACTATTTTAGAACCAATTAAAAGGAGGAAAGAAATTGAAAAAATACTTTTTATCGCTTATGGCAATTGTGATGTGCATCAGCCTTGTTTCACCGCTTCAACCTGTAGAAGCGGATACGAACTCCACTACTCCATCGGAAGCGCTTCCGGTCCAAAAAGCTAAAACCGCTTCCTTTCAAAAGGAAATTGAACTCATAGAAGAACGCACCGCAACCACGCAGGTCTTCCAGCAGGAGGATGGGGCGCACCGCATGGAAATCTCGCCGGAGCCCATCCATGTGCAGGATCAAAAGACAAAAAAATGGGTGCCGATTGATAATACACTAGTTGAGAAGCAGAGCGGCCGCCACCACAATGCAAAAAACAACTTTGACGCTTCTTTTGCGGCAGAAACTGCGAGTGACGAACCATTGGTTTCACTCAAGCAGCAAGGAAAGACCGTCGAAATTGAAACTATCAAACAAAAAGGGAAAGAAGCCGCGGCAGTTGACGCTGTAACAGAAGAGAACCAGGTGACCTACGAAGAAATCTATCCGAATACGGATCTGGTCTATACCGTCGGAAACACCAAAATCAAAGAGGACATCGTCCTCAAAGAAAAGCCGATCGGAACCGAGCCACTTTCGTATTCGTTTGATTTTCAGATCACGGGAATGACATTAGAACGGACTTCGGACGGGTACCTATACTTGGTCGATACCGTGACGAAAGACCGCCTGTTCGCCATCGAAAAGCCGTTCATGATGGATTCCTCGACGCCCGAAGGATTTGTCTCCAACCTGCCGAATCCAATTCCGGAAGGTGCTTGGACCGATGCCATCAAAGTGGAAGCCCAACAAACCGGCGACCAATTGACACTGACATTGAAACCGGACATGAGTTGGCTGCAGGATCCGAACCGGGTTTACCCAGTGATCTTGGATCCGACGGTAAAAGTGTATCAGCCAAACTACGCTTTGAATGACACGACGATCCGTAGCGCGTTACCCGATACAACCGGCGGCGCGGATCATGAGCTAGGGGCCGGTTTATACAAGAATAGCACCACCAATAACGTGGTCCGCTCCCTTCTCCAATTCGACATGGGGTCTCTACCTCGCGGTGCCAAAATCATGAATGCACAGCTGAACCTGCGTCTGTCTTCGGTCTGGAATGACACAGCGACATCTGTTCAGCTTTATGAAACAAGCAATGCTTGGGAAGAGAACCGAGCAACCTGGAACCGCCGTACACTCAGCTCCTTATGGACAAACAAGGGGGGCGATTACACTCCAACCTTGCTTTCCAGCCAAACCATTGGGGCGTTAGACACCGCTGCAACAGAACCGCCGCTCTTTAAATGGCCAATCAAAGCGGAAACAGTCCAAAAATGGATGGATACACCATCTCAGAATCTCGGGTTAATGTTGAAAGGATCGAACGAGACACTCGCAACGTATAAGAAATTCTATTCGGGCGATGCCGGCGGCATGCTCAACTACTCGCCGAAACTGACGATTACGTACTATCCCATCAGCCGGTTGGGCTTGGAAAGCTATTGGTCTTATGCTGAACACGGACTTTCCGACGGTCAAGGGTACGTCAACTTGGGAACTGGAAATCTGGTACTTGAAGCGACGGATTTTTCGGTCATAGGCCGCGGGAATTCGGGCTTCTCGTTCTCCCGCACCTATAACTCCAAAGCGGTCGAAGACTCGCCAATCGGTTACGGTTGGTCCTTTGTCGGAAGCGAAAGCGTCTCTGAATTCCCAAATCGAGACGTCATTTACCAGGACAGTGATGGAACCGTCCAACTCTTTACGTACAATGCGACGACCGGAACCTATACGGCTCCTGCAGGTACGTATTTGACACTGACAAAAGCCAATGCAGACGCATTTGTCTTAACTGATTTTAACGGAAACCGCATTGTCTATCGGGATTTGATCAATAATCCGGAGGTCGATTCCCGCATTTACCCCATCGATTATGCGGAAGACCGGAACAAAAACAAAGTGTCCTATGTTCGGGATGCGAACGGAAGACTGAGCGGCATCACGGATGCAACCGGGCGGACCTTGACGCTTAATTACGTGAATGGCCGCATCGAATCCGGTACATTTGCCGGAGTGAAAAAATTTGCCTTTACTTATACTCCAGAAGGAAGATTGAAGACTTCGACCGTCTTTGCGGATGCCACGACGGGTTCGACGACGACTTATAATTACAATGCAAACCAGGAATTGACAGGAATTATTGATTCTAAGAGCCAGCTGACCCAATACGAGTATAATGCTGGATTCTTAGAGCGCGTGATCCAGCCGGCGATTGCTGATAAAGCGTCTAGTACGACCTACACCTATGACATTGGAAACTTCACTGCCAGTGAATTCGATGCAAATGGAGCGGAAACGGTCTATCAGCTGAACAACAACTACATTATCAAGTCCGTTAAGGATCCCTTAGGATCCATATCCTCGTTCACTTACGATGCAAACTACAATATTTTGAACGAAGTTGCACCAAACGGCAGTAAGACTGTAAACGAGTATGACACCAAAGGAAATCTTATAAAGACTACGGATGTGCTGGGCAATTTTGTTTCCTACACATATAACAACTTTAGCCAGCCGTTGACTGTCACAGATGCGGATGGAACAACAACCTATAAGTACAATGCTTATGGCGACGTGATCACCGAAACCAATTCGCTTGGGGAAGCGACCAGTTATACGTATTATGAGCCCTACGGAAACCTGAAGAGCATGACACCGCCTGGCGGCGTACCGGAAGAATACGCATACGATGCCATGCAGAACTACCAGACGTCGTTTGCCGATGCACTGGGCCGAAAAACCTCTACAATCAATGACAAATACGGAAATGCTAAGGAAGTGACGGATCCGAAAGGCAATAAAGTCGCTTTTGAATACAATGAACTTGAGCAATTGAAAGCTATGATCGATGAAAATGGAAACAGAACGTCTTATGAATACGACACAAACGGAAATTTGAAGTCGCTTCAAAATCCGAGGAAATTTGCTACAACATTTAGTTACAATGCACAGGACGAGTTAGTGTCAAGAACGGAACCAATGGGGCAAGTGACGAGCTTCAGTTATGATGCGCTCGGCAACTTGGAATTCGAAACGATGCCGAATGGCAGCGTCATAAAAAATGAGTACGATGCCGTAGGCCAATTAACAAATATTCGAATCAATAATTACTTGAAATGGAATTACAAATACGATGTGAATGGGAATATGACCTCCATTACGAACGGGGAGACCAATGCCGTTACCAGTTTTACCTACGATGTGACGGATAAGCTTAAGTCTGTGACCAACGGAGGACAAAAAGTAGAATACGGCTATTCCCTGACGGAAACGTTGACGGACATCAAAGGGACCTCGAACGCTGTTTCCTTCTCCCAGCGCTTCGGTTTCGATTCAGCAGACCAGCTGAAGACGATCCACCGGAATGGCTCGGTCATCGGGGCCTATGATTATTACCCGACGGGCGAACCGCTGCAACGCCGGTATGTGAACGGTGTGCATACCAACTACACGTACGATACGAATCAGCAGATGGATACGTTGAAAGTTGTCAAAGGAACGGCGGTCCTACTGGAGGAAAAGCTCGGCTATGATGCCATCGGTCTGATTGAATCGGTTACATCATCGGCTGGAAATAAGTCGTTCCGCTATGACAAGGGGAATCAGCTTCTCTTCCAGGACATCGTTGCAGCCCAACTGACCGAGACGTATACGTACGACGAAGCTGGAAACCGCTTGAACCGCTCTGCAACGCAGAATGGATTGACGACCGACACTACCTATAGTTATGATGGCAATAACCGGCTGAAGACGGTAGATGGGCTGACTTATAGTTATGATGCAAACGGTAACCGGACGAAAGACGGGAAGTACAGTTACGGCTACAACAAATTTGACCAACTGATTTCCACCAAGACATTGGCAGGCAGCACCGTAGCCACGTACCAGTACGATGATCAAGGACGACGGACGAGCAAGGCAACCGGCGGCCAGACGACCAACTACCATTACGGAGAAGGCATCAACGTATTGTTCGAAACCGATGCTGCCGGAACCATTACTGCGGAATACATCTATGATCCAGAAGGCTACCCACTGGTCATGTCTAAAGGCGGCCAGAATTATTACTACACGTACAACATGTTGAAGGAAATCACCGGTCTGACCAATGCCTCGGGGACAGTTGTGGCAACTTACACATACGATGCATGGGGCAATATCCTGTCGCAGAGCGGCTCGATGGCAGCGGCCAATCCAATCCGTTACAAAGGCTACCGGTACGATGATGAAACGAAGTTATACTACCTGATTGCACGTTATTATCAGCCTAATGAAGGAGTCTTTTTATCTGTAGATCCAGAAGGTGGAGATACAGATGATCCAAAAACGCAGAACGGATATGCCTACGCGAGTAGCAACCCAGTCATGTATACAGATCCAGATGGCAATTACTTCTGGCTGGCTGTCAACGCCGGATTTGCAGCATATGACGGATATAAAGCCTATAAAGCAGGAAGAGCTAAAGGCAAACGCGGCTGGGCATTGGCTGGCTCCGTCGCTTGGGCATCTGGAAGCAGTTTTGCAAGAGTAGGGCATCTTAAAAAAGTAGGGCGTATTGTAGGAATTGCAAAAGGGCGCACAGGGAAACAAGCTCGCTTACGTGAATTGGCAAATGACCCAAAAGTCTCTAAATCATTACGAGGCGCTATAAAGAGAGACATTAATGAGATAAAAAGAGGCAAGCGGAAAAATATCAGAGTGCCACAAGGACATCATTTAGCTCATAGAAGAGGTTTTGAGGCAAGAAAGGGCTACGGGTATAAATACTCTGATTTACAGACTATTAGAAGCCATAGAACTCAACACAAATATGATCGAAACGGTAGAGGAAAAAGGTAGTAGGAAGGAGAAGCCGGTGACTAGTAAAGAGATAGATAAAGTATTTGCTCTTACACCAACTGAAAGATATTCTTACTTCATTAAGAAAGTAGCAGATTTCGAGGAAATATGGAGCCTTCAAAAATTGGAATATGCCACAATTTCTAATACTGAAGGAAAAAGTTTAACTTTGGTATGGGCAAAACGAGAATATGCAGAAAAAGTAAAAGAGCTTTGCTTTCCTGATTTTTCGTCTAAATCGATGGAGTTGGATGATTTTTTGAATGCAGAATACTCTATGGAATCGTTAGAGCAAATGAAGTATGCTGTAATGTATAATGGTGATGACTATAGAGAAGTAGATTGGAATACTTTAAAAAAAGATATAGAAGAAGAATTGGAAAATTATTAAAAGAAGAGAAAAATATGAAAGGGGAAGAGTTGAATGAAAAAATATAAGAAGATGTTATTAGCGATAAGCCAACCTGAATTGAATTGCTATGGACCAAAAAATGAATTTCTCTTCATTGCAGATGATAAAGATAAAAAAAAGGGTTTAAGTAAACTTCGTTCAGATTCTCATTATTTTGTCACACTGAATCATAATAGACAACCGTCTGAATTTGGAGTGGTCAAGGAATTAGATTCTCCTATTACTGCAAAAGAACTTGCCGAAAAAGATTATAATAGCAGAGGATTAGACTTACAGGGGTTGAATGAAGAAATAATTAAGGAATATGAAGAATTTCTTTCAAGTATTAATTCTCAACCTGCAGGTACTCCTATGGCAGTTACGTGGGCTGAAAAGGTCTTTCCAAAACCTCACAAATATCTTAGGGTTCATAAAGTGTTTTTTAGAGATTTAACGTCTGAAGAAAAAGAAGAAATCTTTAACAGTTAATAGATAAAATATTTTAAAATTCGATATGAAAATCGGGGTGCACGAATTAATATAAAAATTAATTAGTGTAACGAGAAAAACGAAAAAGCGTAAAAGACCGTATCTAAAAGGACTTTTACGCTTTTTTACTTTTAAATAGATCTTTGTGAAATCATTAGAAAACCTTTGAGAATCACCCAAACAAGTTGATCATAGTTTTTTTTCTCAAATTTCTTTCTACATTATTACTCTTACGCCGCTGAATCGCTCTTTGTTCTTCCTGATTAAGGTTGGTGTAGAGAAATGTGGTCTCAATTGAATTATGGTCGAGTTAATCTTCTCCCTTGATATTGCTTAGATATTGTCAATAACAGTAATGATGGTACTTGGAATACAGATGTATATTTCATTAGAACAAGATTAAGAATGAATAAAGAGAAGAGCCTATAATAGTGATGAAAAAATTCAACACCTCAAGTAATTGTGTATAAACTGGTCAATGTCTATTTAATATAAGAGGCCATATAGATGTAGGGAAACTTAATAACAGAGGATAGAAGCAAAAAGGTATCGTGAATTTTGCTTTTACCTTTCCAGAAATTCATTGGGACGCTAAATTACAAACATCAATCATATAAATGTTCTACAAAGTAAATCAGGTGTATAAAGCGGAAGGAGACGCTCTAAGAAGTCTCACTTCAGCTTATTTGTTTTTCTTCTTTATTATCCTTCCGTCGCTCTTCTTTATTAAGATTTGTATAGAGGAAAGTGGTTTCGATAGGGTTATGGCCGAGCTGATCGCTCAATGCGACAAGTAAACCACTTTCATCCAGAAAGCCTTTAGCGAAGGATTGACTGAGCTAAGGAGGGTTCAATCGTTTCCGCCATGAATGCTCCGAATACTTCTTCACAAGCTTCTCAATGGACTCCACTGAAATTGGGTTGGCTTTGCTACGGTATTTTGTCAAGAAAACGAATTGATTCTTCTTGTCCGGTTTGTAAAGCCGCTCCCGTTCGTCCAGGTAGTTCTTCAGTTCTTTCATCGAGGTATCGGTGATGCTAACGGTATCGAGCTTATTGCCTTTGCACAGAGCATGCACAAACCCGTGAATCAGGTCGATAACCGGAATCAACAGGCCAGCCACTTCGTTGAGCCGCATTCCGCTCCCGGAGAACAGGGAAAAAGATGGCGATGTCCTAAAGGCGTTTGAGCCCAAATCGTGCAGCGTGTCGGGAAGTTAAAATCAAGACATAGTTCTTCTGGAAAAAATTCAGGAAATTGGTGATTTGTTTTTGGAAATGACATTCCGGTAGAAGTAACATTTGCCTTCGTCGTCCTCGCTTTCGGTTGTCAAATAATTGAACAGGAACTTGAGCAAATGGTGCTATCCACCGAGCGGGTAATAAAGATGCCTTCTCGCTTCTCAATCTTTTTCTCCGTCAACCTCCCAAAAAACAGTTCCATGTCTTTATTCTTAACAATTTCAGGACAGTATAGAGGATGGCAGCAGTCGTTTCCACATCCATAAAGCCTTCTTGGCGTAACCAAGTTGAAGAAGCGCTAGTAATCGTACAGGTAGCCGCTCAACTTGGGTACAGAATAGGAGGCTCGTTTCTTTGCACGTAAATATTCTACTACATAGAAGGGCATATCCTTTAAGGGCTGCTCAATGTGCTGTTTAGCTAAATAGTCTTTCTTGTTGGGGGAGACATTAGAAAACGGCCTATATTTCTTGTTTAGTTTAATATCCATTGTAAAGATAGGATCAAAGTCAAGGATAGTAAATTTTACGCTAAATCCAATTTTAGCTGATATCTAATTATTTATTTGAATTAATGAAATAGTCGATTTTATCAACCCGCTCCTTAGGAAACACTGCCGTGAGCGGATACATTTTAGAAATAGAAGAAGAGGAGATACTTTCCGACAAAAAGGCATCTATCCAACTTTAGACGTTATATGTTCGCAAAATCTTAATTAAGCGAATATATAGCCGTAGTGAGGACTTTTTCCAGAAAATAAATAAGTTAAAGACATCATACTTACCATATCGCTTTTAAATAGGTCGTTAAACTTTCTTCAACATACTGCGCAATCAATTCAACAATGGGCTAAGTATTTCTTTGTATGCTAGCTGTTTCAAACGTTTGGATATATGTTAAGCGCTCTACATCTTCAGCTTTGACGATAGAAGGAGGGAAACCGTGTGTAAACGTCAAGCCGAAAATTGATCAGGTCGCTCATATAAAAGTTGAATAGCCTCTACTTAGATTGACCCGGACTCCAAGGTCTTTAATACACCTTCACTCTCTCTGTTCATAGCATTCTGCTTCTTCCCTTAAAAGTAGTATGCTATATTATGGATATAATAAAGACGGAGTGCTGTTACACCCGATCAGCGCAGTACATGCCGCATAAGAGCCGCCGTCCAAATTATGAGAATGTTTAACTTAAGGAGTAATCGCCCATAATCCTGCCAGGGAGAGAGCGATTACTTTTTTCTGTTGATGGTAATTGCGATGCTTGTCAATACCGTTTTAAAGCTGCAGTGAGAAATATATCAAATTGAAATAGCATACTCATAGCATTGTAAGTTGCCGACTGGTCGAGCATTAAAAAGGTGCAGGAAGCCGTACATAAGTTAATCAAAAGCAAGAAATTAGAAGACAATATCACTAAAATCAATACGAGGATCGAAGCCACTGCTGAAGAGCATGGCTATCAAATCGAAGAGTACGAAATGACAAAAAATCTAAATTTCATTCAATAAAAGGAGTTTTATCCATGACAATCGCAAAATACGCAAAGTTCCAGCAGTACAAAGAATCCATCCAATCCATACGATCTTCGTATACAGACGAGTCATTGATCAATGAGACATTTTTACTGGATCGAGACGATAAGAAAAAACTGGAGATTTACTACGCGCCGTTTGAATATGTAAATGAAGAGGCAAAAGTGGTGATTGTCGGCATCACACCGGGCATGCACCAGATGAAAAGATCCTTTTCGACTGTAATTGATGCAGTCGGGAAAGAAAGGGACGATGAAGAAATTCTTCGCCAAGTAAAGAACAACTCCAGTTTTGAAGGGACCATGCGAAAGAATTTGGTCAAGATGCTGGATGAACTCGGGTTGAACGGGCATCTGGGCTTGTCCACCAGTTTAGAGCTGTTTGAAGAAGCCAGCCACCTGGTGCATACGACTTCGGTTCTGGCGTATCCTGTTTTTCACAATGGCAAAAACTACAGCGGGTCAACGCCGAATCTATTGAAGAACGAGATATTGAAAAAATACCTTACAGAAAACTTCGCGACAGAACTGGAGACTTTGAGTGACGCCTTGATCATTCCGCTGGGCGTAAACGTTTCGAACGCTTTGAATTACCTGGTGGATCAAGGATTGGTTGCATCTGGAAATATCCTTTCAGGGTTCCCGCATCCATCAGGGGGCAATGGCCATCGCCATAAACAATTCGCCGAAAACAAAGATGCTATGGAAGAAAAGCTGAACTATCATTTTCAACATGTGACAGCAGCGAAATAATTAAACAATATATTTATCGTTAAAACAAAAAAGGACTTTGAAAAGTCCTTTTTTGTTTGTCTATAAGTGCTTTGCCCCTAAAATCCCTTCAATGTGGTAAGAAGTAAAATATTTCCGTTAATTTACATTATTTAACCTTTCTTAATGCTCTATTAATACCTACAACATATTCACTTCTTATACTTAAGTTATCAATAGAAAAGGAGTGGTTAGTTGAAACGAATGATGACTATTTTAGCAGCAAGCCTAGCGTTGACAGCCTTTACCGGGCCTGCATTTGCAGCTGAACAGGGAGAAGCGGGCAAAACGATATCCAAACAGGAACAGCAGGAAATGGTGAACATCGCACATCGCGGAGCTTCGGGACATGCACCAGAGAATACGATGGAAGCTTTCCGAAAAGGAGTTGAAATGAAGTCGGACTATATCGAAATCGATGTCCAAATGACAAAAGATGGAGAGCTTGTCGTTATCCACGACACTACGGTAAACCGCACAACAAATGGTACCGGCAAAGTGGGTGACTTAACCTTAGCGGAAATTAAACAATTGGACGCAGGCAGCTGGTTCGGTGAAGCCTATGCGGGCGAGGCTGTTCCCACTTTCGAAGAAGTGTTGGATGCGTTTCGCGGGAAAGTCGGTATCCTGATCGAATTGAAAGCACCGGAACTTTATCCGGGAGTGGAAGAGAAGATGGCGGATGCATTGATCGAACGAAATATGAGTAAGCCGAATCATAATAAAATCATCATCCAATCCTTTAACCACAAATCCATGGAAAAATCGAAAGAGCTTTTACCCAATCTTTCTCATGGCGTTTTGACAGGTGGCAGCTGGGCAGATGTAACGGAAGAACAATTAGCCCAATTTGCGACTTACGCCGATTATTTCAACCCAACGATGAACATTGTTACGGATGAACTGGTTAGCGATGTCCATGAAGCGGGGATGGACATCTATCCATACACTTCACGTTCACAAGAACAAGCTTTGCGGCTATTCGATTTGAATGTAGATGGCATCATTACCGATTACCCGGAGCACGTTTACCATCACCCGGTAAAAAATTCGTAATTTAATATGGGAAGCACAGGTAGAGAATCTTGATTGAATTCTCTACCTGTTTTATTTAACCTTGTATGAATTCGACAAGCATCTGGGTTAAGTCGATAAGACCAGCTCCTATGTTCCAATCCGCAATTCAATATCCAGCGAGGGACGTACTGACCAATTGTGAAAATCAGAAAATCTTTTCGGCCTGGCATCGGAAGAAGTTTTATCTCATTGATCACCAGAGACAAGGATTACGCTTCAGTGGAATTCGGCACCCAGCTTCTCCAAGCTATTCTAGGTGCTTCGGTTTAGCAGAATTGGGAATGTTTTCTGTTTGGCTGTGCAGGGTAATATAAAATTGTATTTAGGTTGTCTTTTGCAGCAAAGTCAGTTGATTGATATTCTTTGAAAAAGGAGATGATTAAGTGAGTGAACCCATCGAGTTGACGAAAATAACCATTATCCAAAAAGATACAGCCAATAAAATACGTGAAGCGTATATTGGTGATTTTGAAGAACCTGTTTTGTATGGTGTACACGGAGGAGTAAAAGCGTTTTATGGAGTTGAGACCGATCCGGAATATCCATCAACACTGGATCATCTTGTGGCAGCTGCCGGTGGTTGACTGGTCGGGACATTATCCGGCGCGCTGGAAGCGCGTCATATACCAACTTCACCAGATAAAGTGCATGCAAATGTTCAAGGGACAATCGAAGCTCCAGAAGGCGTATTGAAAGTAACAAAAATCACAGCCCACTATCATGTGAAAGTGCCGGATGGGAAACAAGATGCGGCAGAACGGGCTTTGTCTGTCTTTGATAAAGGTTGTCCTGTAGCACAAACGCTTAAAGGAGCAGTGGACATCCAGCATTCGTGGGATATTGAAACCTATTAGCAAAATTGAAATGATGTGTGTATTTAAGACCTGCCGTTTTACAGCAGGTCTTTTTCAATGACTTACTATCTGTAATTTCTTTTACATATACCAAAAAAGGGCTTTCAGTAAAATATCGAAGTCAATTCAACGGCTTAACAAACAGGAATGGGATTCTTACTGCCACCCGATAAAAAATTCATAACTTAATAGTGGAAAGCTGGGTAGAGGATTCTAAAGGGAATTCTCTACCTATTTTTTATCTTCAAGTTCAGCAGCGCGATCCAGAAATTACACTGTTTTTTTGTATTCCTTTAAATTATTTTCTGAAAATACAAATACATTATTGATTATACGTACATCTTAGGTTAATATTGAATAAATAAACTACTTGTACGTATATATGGAGGAGGATGACTAAATGTTAACTGATCTGAAAAAACAAGTACTGGAAGCGAACTTAGCCTTGCCGAAACATAATCTGGTGACATTCACGTGGGGAAATGTAAGCGGTATCAGCCGGGAAGAAGGGCTTGTCGTCATTAAGCCAAGCGGTGTTTCCTATGAAGAAATGACGGCAGAAGATATGGTGGTTGTCGATTTAGCCGGCAATATTGTAGAGGGAGATCTGAAACCGTCATCCGATACACCTACGCACATCTATTTGTATCAGAATTTCCCGGAAATAGGAGGGGTGGTCCATACCCATGCTCCGTGCTCAACAAGCTGGGCCCAATCCGGCAGAAGTTTACCGGCTTTGGGGACTACGCATGCGGACTATTTTTATGGAACTATTCCCTGCACACGGGCAATGACGGAAGCGGAAATTAATGGAGCTTATGAACTTGAAACAGGCAAAGTCATCATCGAGACGTTCAAAGACAAGAATCCAAATGAAATTCCAAGTGTCTTCGTACATAACCACGCGCCGTTTTCATGGGGCAAAGACCCAAATGAAGCCGTCCATAATGCGGTTGTGTTGGAAGAAGTGGCGAAAATGGCGTTGCAGACGTATCAACTGAATCCGGATGTATCCAGTATGGATCAGCGATTGCTGGATAAGCATTATTTACGAAAACACGGTGCGGCAGCATATTATGGCCAAAGTACAATAGGGGGTTAATGGGATGAATACGAATTATGCAATTGGAGTCGATTATGGAACGGAATCTGGCCGCGCTGTCCTTGTTTCTTTGGAAACCGGCAAGGAAATTGCCGATCATGTAACACCTTACCGCCACGGCGTGATAGACAAAATTTTGCCGAATACGAGAATCCCGCTCGAAGATGAGTGGGCGCTGCAGCATCCTCAGGACTATATCGAGGTGTTGAAAAACTCGATTCCTCACGTATTGCAGAAATCCGGAGTAGACCCTGAACAAGTCATTGGCCTCGGCATCGACTTTACAGCATGTACGATGCTGCCGATTGACGCAGAGGGCGAGCCCTTGTCCGATCATCCGGAACTGAAAAACAATCCCCATAGCTGGGTGAAGTTATGGAAGCATCATGCCGCACAAGATGAAGCCAATCAATTAAATGAAATCGCGGAACAGCGGGGAGAGAAGTTCCTTGCCCGTTATGGCGGAAAGATCTCCTCGGAATGGATGATCGCTAAAATCTGGCAAATTCTAAACGAAGCTCCTGATATATATGAAAAAACAGACCGTTTTGTGGAAGCGACAGACTGGGTAACTTCACAATTGACCGGGAATTTAATTCGCAACAGCTGCACTGCGGGGTATAAATCGATCTGGCATAAACAGGATGGCTACCCGTCGAACGAATTCTTCAAAGCCTTGGATCCGCGCTTGGAGAACCTGGTTGCGACAAAACTTCGCGGAGACGTGGTTCCTATCGGTACAAAAGCTGGAGAGTTGACTGAAGCGATGGCGCAAGCCACTGGATTAAAAGCAGGCATAGCCGTAGCTGTCGGAAATGTGGATGCGCATGTATCAGTCCCGGCTATGGGCGTGACTGAACCCGGAAAACTCGTGATGACCATGGGTACTTCCATTTGTTCTTTGCTTTTAGGGGATAAGGAAGTTGAAGTGGAAGGCATGTGCGGCGTGGTTGAAGACGGCATCATTCCCGGGTTGTTTGGATATGAAGCCGGGCAACCCGCAGTCGGGGATCTGTTTGCGTGGTTTGTGGACAACGCGGTATCGAGTTCCGTTGAAAACGATGCTATCCAAGAAGGCTTGACTCTCCATCAATTACTGGAGAAAAAAGCGGTGGCGTACAGACCGGGTGAAACGGGATTATTGGCGCTTGACTGGTGGAACGGCAATCGGTCTGTATTGGTCGATACGGATCTGAGCGGGTTGATGATCGGCATGTCTTTAAAAACAAAGCCTGAAGAGATTTACCGGGCTTTGCTTGAATCGACGGCATTTGGGACGCGCAAAATTGTCGATGCCTTTACAGCCAATGGCCTGGCAGTGAACGAAATCTATGTTTGCGGCGGTTTGCCGCATAAAAATCAATTGTTGATGCAAATCTATGCGGATGTGACGAATCGCGTGATTAAAATTGCCGATTCCTACCAGACACCGGCTTTGGGTGCGGCCATGTTCGGAGCGCTTGCTGCGGGTTCAGCAAATGGCGGATTCGATTCGATTCTTGAAGCAACGAGTAAAATGGCAAGGATCAAAGACAAAGTCATCACACCGATTCCGGAGAATGTGGTGGTTTACGAGAGTTTGTACAAGGAATATTCCATTCTCCATGATTATTTTGGGCGTGGGGAAAACGATATGATGAAAAGAATGCGTGCGATTCGGTTTATGGCAAAACAAGAAAATGCATTCGTATAATAAGGGGGAAGCAATACTATGCTGGAAGTCAGGGATTATGAATTTTGGTTTTTAACAGGAAGTCAGCACCTTTATGGCAAAGAGGCACTCGAAGAAGTAGAGAATAATTCAAAGGCGATTGCCGAAGGGTTGGACAGCAATAAAAATATTCCATATAAAATCGTTTTCAAATCAGTCCTAACCAATTCAAATGATATCCGTAAAATTATCATGGAAGCGAATAGTGATGAAAACTGTGCAGGCATCATTACGTGGATGCATACCTTTTCTCCGGCTAAAATGTGGATTTCCGGTCTTGCTGCACTTCAAAAACCTTTGCTTCATTTCGGGACTCAGTTTAACCGGGATATTCCATGGCAGGAAATTGATATGGACTTCATGAATTTGAACCAATCAGCACATGGCGATCGCGAGTACGGTTTTATGGCCACTAGAATGGACATCGCCCGAAAAGTGGTCGTTGGGCATTGGGAAAAGGACCAAGTCATCCATGACATCAGCGGTTGGATGAAAACGTCAGTGGCAGTTACCGAAGGATTTAACATCAGAGTTGCCCGCTTTGGTGACAATATGCGGAATGTCGCGGTCACAGACGGCAATAAAGTGGAAGCACAGATTAAATTCGGGTGGACCGTAGATTATTATGGGATCGGCGATTTAGTTGAAGAAATGGACAAGGTCACAGATGAAGAGCTCGAAAATTTATATGCAGAATACGAGCAATTGTATGAGTTGCCTGCTGAAGCCGAAGAACAGGGAGCGGTTAGGGAAGCAATCATGGAGCAAGCCCGAATCGAATTGGGATTGAAGAAGTTCCTGTCTGACCGGAATTATAACGCCTTTACAACGAATTTTGAAGATCTCCATGGCATGAAACAGCTTCCAGGACTCGCAGCACAGCGTCTGATGGCGCAAGGCTATGGCTTTGCTGGAGAAGGCGACTGGAAGACCGCGGCATTGTTGCGCACGATGAAAATCGTCTCAGGAAACAAAGGAACATCCTTTATGGAAGATTATACGTACCATCTAGAGCCAGGAAACGAAATGATCTTAGGTTCCCATATGCTCGAAATCTGTCCGACGATTGCTGCGAATAAACCGAAAATCATTGTGCATCCGCTTGGAATCGGCGAAAAAGAAGATCCGGCCCGACTTGTTTTTGACGGACAAGGAGGGAAGGCAGTTGTTGCTTCGTTAGTGGAACTGCGAGGCAGGTATCGTCTTGTCGTCAATGAAGTGCTAGCAGAGCAGCCAACTGAAGACACGCCAAACTTGCCTGTTGCAAAGGTCCTGTGGAAGCCTGAGCCTTCATTAAGTGAAGCGACTGAATCGTGGATCTATGCAGGCGGAGCGCACCATAGTGTTTTCTCCCTTGAAGTTACGACAGATCAATTATACGAATTTGCCAATATGACCGGCATCGAATGCGTGATCATTGATGAAAACACGTCTGTCAGACAGTTGAGAAATGAATTGAAGCTCGGCCAGGTTGTGTGGAAATAATGCCTTACTTATAAAGACTTGCCGAATCGACATCGGCAAGTCTTTATCTTTAAAAGAAGACTTCATTTGATTTACGTTTTAATTATGCTATGTTTAACATATACGAATAAGTTCAGTCCATTAATTTGGATCCTATAAAAGAGGTGACAATATGACGACTAAATACAATATGGTGAAGCGGGCGGTTAAATCACGCATAATCGATGGAATCTATACGCCCAATCAAAAAATCAGTTCAGAAAGTGAATTGATGAAGGAATTTGGAGTGAGCCGCCATACGGTCAGATTAGCGATCGGCGATCTAGTATCAGCGGGTTGGCTGTATCGTGAACAGGGTTCAGGTACGTTTTGTGCAGATAGAAGCCTCCTAAAAAGCAACGACAATACGAACTCCCAAAAAAGCATCGCAATCGTAACTACGTACCTTTCAGATTATATTTTCCCTTCCATCATCAGGGGAGCAGAGTCAAAACTAAGCGAAGAAGGCTATCAAGTCAGTATTTTCAGCACAAACAATACTCACGAGATGGAACGCGGCGTTTTGGAAAAAATACTGTCCCAGCAGTTTGATGGCGTCATTGTCGAACCGACAAAAAGCGGCTCTTCAAACCCCAATATCTCTTTCTATTTAAAATTAGAGCAACTTGATATTCCGTATATTATGATCAATGCTTTCTATGATGAGTTAGAGCCCATCAGCATCGTTATGGATGATGAAAAAGGAGGATTTTTGCAGACGGAACATTTGATCAAGCTCGGCCACAAAAACATAGTCGGTTGTTTTAAAACAGATGACAGGCAAGGCATCAAGCGGATGAAAGGTTTTTTAAAAGCACACCGCCAAAATAATATCCCCGTAAGAGAAACACATATCATCACCTACAATACAGAGGAGAAACAGACGAAACCCTTGGAAGAACTGGAGAAGCTTCTTGCATCAAGCGATGGTGCCATTACGGGCCTGGTCTGCTACAATGACGAGCTTGCAATGATGCTTTTGGAGTTATTGCGGAACAAGAATATAAAAGTTCCGGAAGATATTTCGATTGTGGGACACGACGACTCGATGTTGGCTGAAATATCAGAAGTGAAATTAACTTCAATAGTCCATCCAAAAAGCGAAATGGGAGAGCTGGCTGCCAATGCTATTATTGCGCTTATTGATTCTAAACATGATAAAACCAGTAATTACAATGCCAGTTCGATGATTTATGATCCAGAACTTGTCGTTAGGAGTTCGACTAAAAATTTGGAATTGTTGGAGAAGGTATAACCGTATCTTAAGAGCTTAAAACGGTATTTCTATTTGATGTATACCATCAAACAGAAATGCTGTTTTTTTGTTTTTAATTAAAAATAATCAGAAAATTCCGTTGCAAAATGTCTTGTTTCGTATTATAGTTAATTGTACGTACAAGATGAATTATTTGAACATGATATACGAACGTGTTGGAGTTAGCGCTCTCCGATTATTTTTTCAGCAGTAATGAAAGCGCTCTCTCAAGGCAGCAAAAGACATATTGTAAAGCAACAGTAAGGCGATTTGGATGAAAAGGAGAGATGGGCTATGGCAGAAGCGTTAAAAGCGACGGTTATATTGGATAAGAGCCATCAAATTGCGAAGGTGGATGAACGCATTTATGGGTCATTCATCGAACATTTAGGAAGAGCAGTATATGGTGGGATTTATGAACCCGGCCATCCGCTGGCGGATGAGCAAGGATTCCGTAAGGATGTTATTGAATTGGTAAAAGAGTTGAATGTACCGATCATCAGATATCCAGGCGGAAATATGTTGTCTTCCTATAACTGGGAAGATGGCGTGGGCCCGGTGGAAGATCGTCCACGGCGTTTAGAATTAGCTTGGCGAACGATTGAAACCAATGAAATGGGAACAAACGAATTTGCTGATTGGTCTAAAAAAACGAACTCTGAAGTGATGATGGCAGTCAATTTAGGGACACGGGGAATTGACGCAGCCAGGAACCTGATTGAATATACGAATCATCCCGGTGGTACATATTGGAGTGATTTAAGAAAGTCGCACGGTTACGAAGCGCCACACAATATCAAAACCTGGTGTTTAGGAAATGAAATGGATGGGCCATGGCAAGTAGGCCAAAAAACTGCGCACGAATATGGAAGATTAGCGAAAGAAACTGCCAAAGCCATGCGGCTGGTTGACCCGACTATTGAATTGGTCGCGTGCGGCAGTTCAAGTTCAGATATGCCGACGTTTCCGGAATATGAAGCAACTACCTTAGACCATACTTACGAAGAAGTCGATTACATCTCGCTTCATCAATACTATGGAAACTACTCAAACGATCCGGCAAACTATCTAGCCAAAAATATGGACATGGATTATTTCATCAATACAGTCATTTCGACTTGTGATTACATCAAGGCAAAAAAACGGAGTAAAAAAACAATGTATTTAAGTTTCGACGAGTGGAACGTCTGGTACCATTCCAAAGAAAATGATCAAAAAATTGAGCCGTGGTCAATTGCACCTCCACAACTGGAAGACCATTATAACTTTGAAGATTCATTATTGGTTGGCAGTATGTTGATTACGTTCCTGCAGCATGCAGATCGAGTGAAGATGGCCTGCCTCGCACAATTAGTGAATGTCATCGCACCGATCATGACTGAAAACAATGGCCGCTCATGGAAGCAAACAATTTTTTATCCATATATGCATGCGTCGGTATTCGGAAGAGGGATCTCGCTTCAACCGATCTTAAACTCTCCTAAATACGACAGCAAGGACTTTACGGATGTTCCGTATATTGACTGTGCGGCGGTATACAACGAAGAGGCGGAAGAAGTAACCATTTTCATGGTGAATAAGCATCTACACGAGGCCATTCCGATAAGCTGCAATGTTAAGAGTTTTGATGGGTACCAGCTCGTGGAACATATAGTCCTCGAAAATGAAGACTTAAAAGCAGTTAATACAGCGAGTCATCAAACGGTTTTTCCGCACAATAACGGAAGCGCAACGTTGACTGAAGGTCTGCTGGAAGTAAATTTATCGAAGACTTCATGGAATGTAATCCGTTTAAAAGGAATTAATAAACTAAAATAGAATTTAAAGGAGGTGGCTTTTTAATCTTTTAAATTATTTGTGAAGTAGCCTTGAGCGCTTAGGGGAATGCTCAAAACTCAAAATCATAAGGGGGATTTAATTTGAAGAAACTAACTGGTTTTATGCTATTGATTTTTGTATTGATACTTGCGGCTTGTGGTGGAGGCGGAGACTCTTCAAGCGATGCCGGTGAAGCAGATGCTGCAATTTCAGTCGGTGATGATATAGAAGGCGCTACTGAATTAAGCTTTTGGACATTCAATGAGCTGCACATGGATCTATTCGAAGATTCTGCGACGCAGTGGAATGAAGAAAATCCTGACAAGCCAATCAAGCTGAATGCACAGACTTATCCGTTTGATCAAATGCACAATAATTTGTCGTTGGCCTTGCAGTCTGGCACAGGGGCACCGGATTTAGCCGATATTGAAATCAGACAATTTTCCAACTTCTTAAAAGGTGATGTTCAATTAGAGCCTTTAAATGAGTACGTGGAACCTGAACTTAAGAATAATGTTGAGGAACGTTTTAACCTATATGAGAAAGACGGCAATTATTATGGCATCGACTATCATGTAGGAGCTACTGTGATGTACTATAACCAGGAAATCATGGACGAAGCTGGCGTCGATATCGATTCAATTGTAACTTGGGACGATTATGTAGAAGCTGGTAAACAAGTTACAGAGAAAACGGGCAAATCGATGACTACAATTGAAACAACGGAGCAATTCTCTCTGTTTCCACTGATCAGCCAAAGAGAATCAAATTATTTTGACGAAAATGGCGAAGTGATCATGGACAATGATGTGAACGTTGAAACTTTGCAATTCCTTCAAGATATGATTTACAAAGATGAAATTGCAGTAGCCGCACCAGGTGGTTTCCACCATTCTGAAGAATATTACGGGTTCATGAACGACGGTGGAGCTGCATCTCTTATGATGCCGATCTGGTATATGGGCAGATTCATTGATTATATGCCAGACCTTGAAGGTAAAATGCAGATCAGACCTCTTCCAGTTTGGGAAGAAGGCGGGAACAGAACAGCAGGAATCGGTGGTACTGCCACTGTAGTGACGAACCAAAGCGAATCTGCTGATCTTGCAAAAGAGTTCCTTGCTTATACAAAATTAACTGAAGAAGCAAACGTTAAATTATGGACAGTGCTTGGGTTCGATCCACCAAGATTCGATGTTTGGGATAACGAAGAAATGAAAGCGGATAACAAATACTACGATTACTTCCATACCGGCATCTTTGATATGCTGTCAGAAATACGCGAAGAAATTGCACCGATTTATTACACACCGGAATATAGCAGTGCGCAGCAAGAAGTAGAAAGCACTGTTTTATACAATGTATTGGTTGAACAGAAGCAAACACCTCAAGAAGCTTTGACGGCTGCTGCAGAGGCAGTAAAAAGCAGGCAGTCAGATTAAATTAGAATAAGTACAATTGAAGCCTGGACTGTCATATTCGTATGGCAGTCATAGGTTTTCTATGTAACTGAGTGAGAACGGACAAAAATCTTGAGTACAGAAAAGGAGGATTGAAAATGGTAAACGATCCTATAACGAATAAGCTGGAAGAAGCACCGAGTGAACGGGTTTATAAAAAGCCAAGCAAACTGGCGTTTTTAAATTCAAAAAAAGTGGCACCTTATGTATTTATTTCACCTTTTATTTTATCCTTCTTACTATTGACTCTTTACCCGACAATCCAGGCATTCATCATGAGTTTCCAGCGAGTACTGCCAGGAAATGTTGAATTTATCGGGTTGAGCAATTATGAACGCATTTTTAACCCCACGTTTTTCCTAGCATTAAAAAATACCACTTTGTACGTTATCTTTACGGTCGTGATCTTAGTGGTCATTCCGATTCTGTTAGCGGTGTTTTTAGATTCCAAGCTAGTGAGATTTAAAACGATTTTCAGAGCATCTTTATTCATTCCATCTCTAACTTCAATTATTGTCGCAGGTACGATTTTCCGTATGATGTTCGGGGAATCAGACACAGCAGTAGCAAATCAGGTTGTTACATTTTTTGGACTGGAAGCCATCGACTGGCGGTACAACTCATGGTCAGCGATGTTCCTGATGGTGACCCTTGCTTCATGGCGTTGGATGGGGGTCAATGTACTATACTTCTTGGCGGCATTGCAAAGTGTACCTAAAGAATTATACGAATCGGCAGATATTGACGGTGCCAATGTCTTTAAGAAATTCCGCTACGTGACATTGCCATTTTTGAAGCCGATTACTATATTCGTGGTCACCATTTCGATTATCAACGGCTTCCGGATGTTTGAAGAAAGCTTTGTCTTCTGGGAAACCAGTTCACCAGGCAACATCGGTCTTTCAGTGATTGGCTATATCTATCAAGAAGGCATTCAACAGAATGATATGGGCTTTGGAGCAGCTATCGGGATTGTATTGATGTTGATCATCTTTGCAGTCAGCTTTATCCAACTCATACTTACCGGAGCCTTTAAAAGGAGCGATGAATAGATGAAGAAGAAAAAAAATAAAGCCTTGAAATGGATCGTCAATTTAAGTTTTGTCTTTATCTCTTTTATAGCCCTTTTCCCGGTCTTCGGTTTGATTGTATCCTCTTTTCGACCATCATCAGATTTGATGCGGAGCGGGATGAGCTTGACGTTTGATCTAGGCGATTTAAGCTTAAGCAACTATATTTTCATTTTTACTCAAGCCGATTCCTACTGGCAGTGGTATGCCAACAGCTTGATCGTTTCGTCACTTGTGATTTTCTTGTCCCTCTTCTTTTCCTCGATGGTGGGATACGCATTGGCGATGTATGATTTCAAAGGAAAGAACTTCATATTCACACTCGTGCTATTCATCATCATGGTGCCTTTTGAAATTTTGATGTTGCCGTTATATAAATTGATGATCACGTTGCAGCTTATCGATACCTACTTTGCGGTCATGCTACCATTGATTGTGGCACCGATCGCTGTGTTCTTCTTCAGGCAATATGCATTAGGACTGCCGAAAGAATTGATGGACGCTGCCCGAATGGATGGGACTACAGAGTACGGTATCTTCTTTAAAATTATGATGCCTTTGATGCTGCCGTCTTTTGCGGCTATGGCGATTTTACAAGGGTTGAACAGCTGGAATAACTTCCTTTGGCCGCTTTTGGTTTTGAGGTCGGACAGTATGTTTACGTTGCCGGTTGGACTTGCGACATTGCTCACGCCCTACGGCAATAATTACGATGTATTGATTGCAGGGTCTGTCATGACGATTCTTCCGATCGTCGTGTTATTTATATACTTCCAGCGCTTCTTTATTTCTGGATTGGCAGTTGGTGGCGTTAAAGGATAGAAAGAATTTCTTAACTTGGAGAGTGGCAGTATGAATGGCAAAGGGATAGTCACATCACTAGATTCGATCCTTCAGTGGGTAACCAGGTTTGTGGTTTTAAACTTGGTCTGGTTTTTCTATACAGCCCGTGGGTTCGTTGTACTTGGAATATTCCCGGCAACAGCTGCAGCTTTGAGGGTGATGAAGAAATGGCTTGATGGAGATCATGATATTCCTGCCAGGCAATTATTTAAGCAATATTATAAAGAAGTCTTTAAAGATGCCAACAAAATCGGATGGACATTGTCCTCAATCGGAGCGGTCTTGTTCCTTAACTATAAGATTATCGAAGGCACTGGTGATGGTGTATGGATTGGAACGATTTTCGGTTTCTATTTCATTACTTTTTTTTACCTTATTATTGTCGCTTGGACATTTCCTTTGTTTATTCAATTTGAAAATCAATGGTTTAAACATCTGAAAAGTGCGTTAATCATCGGGTTGGTTAAAATTCACTATACGATCGCCATTTATTCTGTCATGTTTTCAATAGTCTACCTGACACTCACATACCCAGGGATTATTCCTTTTTTCTCGATCAGTTTATTTATTTGCATGTGGTACTGGTTAGCGTCCCAAGTTTTGAATAAGTTACAAGTAAAAACGTAAAGCTCGAATATGATCTTTACTTGGCTAGAAAGTGAAAAGAAGTAGATTATAAAAACAGGAGCGATTGCAGATGCTGAAGATTGAAGAACCGGTTATAACAACCCGAATCGGGAGTGAACCAGTTTTACCTGAAAATATCCTAGTGGAATTTGAAAGCGGTGATAAGGCATCAGTTCCAGTGAAATGGGAGGAGTCTTTAACGGATTATTACAAGGAAGCCGGTAAGTTCCAAGTCCATGGACAACTACAGCTTTTAAAATATCCTAATCCCCTCGTTGAACAAAGAGCTGATCCTTATATTTATAAACATACGGACGGATATTATTATTTTACAGGTTCTTATCCCGAATATGACCGCATTGTTTTAAGGCGATCGAAGTCAATTGAAGGCCTGGCGGAAGCAGAAGAAACGGTTATATGGACCAAACGAGAAAAAGGCATCATGTCTCTGCATATATGGGCGCCGGAAATTCATTATATTGATGGAAAATGGTACATCCATTATGCCGCTGGAGACATTGATGATATATGGGCAATCAGGCCATATGTATTAGAGTGTGAGAATGAGAACCCGCTTGAAGGTGAATGGAGCGAAAAAGGCCAAGTCAATACGGACTTTAACAGTTTTTCATTGGATGCGACGACGTTTGCGCATAATGGGAAACGGTATCTGGTTTGGGCCCAAAAAGTTTCAGAAGACACCATTTCAAATTTATACATTGCCGAAATGAGCAATCCATGGTCGATAAAGAACAACCAGGTGCTTTTATCAACCCCAGAGTTTGAATGGGAGCAGGAAGGCTTTTTTGTAAACGAAGGTGCGGCTTTTATCCGTAGAACCGGTAAAGTATTCATTTCCTATTCGGGAAGTGCGACGGATGACCGGTATGTAATGGGGCTTTTAACGGCTGATGCTGATAGTGATTTGTTGGATCCAGCATCATGGACAAAATCGACTGAACCTGTGTTTACATCTAATAAGGAAACCGAAGAATATGGTCCTGGCCATAATAGTTTTACGGTAGCAGAAGACGGAGAAACTGATTTGCTTGTCTATCACGCCCGCCCTTACAAAGAAATCCAAGGCAATCCACTGTATGACCATAACCGTCATGCCCGTGTACAACAATTACTTTGGAGCGAAGAAGGAACTCCCGTTTTTGGCTTTCCTGGACAAACAGAGCTTCTGACAAATCGGAAAATAATTGCTTCTATAGAAGTGAGGTAATCATATAGTTTTTCAGACCCTTGACGAAAAGGATGGGATTTAATGGAAGGGAAGATGGAAGCGGCAGTATTGCATTCACTTGGTGAATTTCACACCGAACTTGTAGATATCCCTTCAATAAATGAGGATGAAGTCTTGATAAAAGTGAAGTATTGTGGAATTTGCGGTTCAGATGTTCCACGCGCTATGTCACATGGTGCACGGAAATATCCACTTATATTGGGGCATGAGTTCGCTGGGGTAGTGGAAAAGAAAGGCGCAAATGTTGGCCACCTTGCAATTGGAGACCGCGTCGTAGTTGCACCGCTCATTCCATGCAATAAATGTGAATACTGTTTATCAAGCAATTATGGACTTTGCGATGATTACACTATTATTGGTACCGGCAGCAATGGCGCATTTGCAGAATACGTAAAAGCGCCTAAAAATCATGTGCTGCAAATCGATGATCGTATAGATTTTGAAACGGCTGCTGGGATAGAACCGGCAACAATTGCTTATCATGGGGTGCAAAAAGCTGCCATCCAACCCGGTGAGACAGTGGTCGTGATGGGGTGTGGACCCATCGGACAGTTGACCATACAATGGGCCAGAATATTTGGCGCAGCTAAGATTATTGCTGTGGATATTTTTGAAGAAAAGCTTGTTAAGGCCCAAGAGCTCGGTGCGAACTTTACATTCAACGCTAAATTATGTAATCCCGTGGAAGAAATCATTGGAAATACGGGATTAGGTGCAGATGTCGTAATTGAAACTGCAGGCAGCGCCATCACTCAACAACAATCCATCTTATCAGCTAAGAAAAAAGGGAGAGTGATTTTTTTAGGGATCACTCATACCGGTATAGACCTGGAAGAAAAAACGATGGATCACATTATGCGGGGAGAACTTAAGATTCAAGGATCCTGGAATTCCTACTCAGCTCCTTATCCAGGGATTGCATGGAAGGCCAGCTTGGATTTTATGGCGAAAGGAGAACTTGAATTCAAATCTATGATTTCCCATAAAATCACCATTGATGAAGTTGGTGAATACATTCGGGGAATGGCTGATCGGAGCCTTCGCTTCAATAAAGTATTGGTGTCTATGGATAAGGAAGACCAAAAAATAGACGACAAAGAGAGGGAGGTTGTTTTGGCTTCATCCTAGAATTCAAGTGCGTGAAGCAGATTAAAGGCAATCAATAGATGTCAAAAGTTTTGCGTAAATGAAAAAGGACCAATCAAGGTCCTTTTTTGTTTCTTATAAATTACTTAACTTTTTAACAACAGCCATCATAATCGCTTTTCCTTTTCTGAATGTCTTCACCATTTTCCTTCCCTTCTTATGTAACTGTATACGGCAGGCATTCTGGGTAAGCAGTCTGTAAATTATTTTTTCTCCGTAGTATAATTGAGCTTAAGGAATCGTATCGGACACTCATTTTTAAAGCATAATTAAAGTTACTAAAATCCAAGTTCTCGAAATGATATGCCGCTTACGGTGCATAGAAGTGAACGTCTCTTTGACATAGGGCAAATGATAAATAGAGATCTGGACTGCAATGAACCAACAATTGAGGAAGTGTTGTCATGAAAAAGCCAAATGTGCAATTACCATGAGAAAGAAGGGAGAAAATCATGATTAGAATTCACCTTGAACGGGCTTTTGATGTTGGTCCAGAACTGCTTTGGGAACTTGTGGTTGATCCGGATCATTATCGTTTTTGGACAGAAACATTCTCTGAAGGCTCAACCTTTTATGGGGAGTGGACTAAGGGCAGCGCTATTCGTTTTGTGGCGGAAGATGAAAATGGGATGGAAAATGGTATGTTATCAGAAATTGCAGAAAGTCAATGGCCGGAGTTTATTTCGATCAAGCACGTGGGCGTGGTGATGGATGGCGCCGATGACTATGATTCCCCTTTGGCTCAGGAATGGTCAGGGGCCTTCGAGAATTATCGATTTATCCCGCAGTCAGATAGCACATGTGTTTTTGAAGTTGAGCAAGATTTGCCGGAAGAACAAGCAGAAGAGTTTAAGGAAAACTGGGAAAAATCTTTTGACCGCATGGCGACTCGGCTTGAAACTAGTGGAGATTTAGGGAAGGTCATAACCCTTCGCGAAAAGTCGCGCAATCGTCCAGAGGTAATTTGGGAAAAGCTTGTCACCCCTGAAAAAGTTATGTCTTGGAATTATGCCAGCGATGATTGGCATTGTCCAAACGCTGAAAATACTTTAGCAATCGGAGGCGAATTTCACTACGAAATGGCTGCTAAGGACGGCAGTGAGTCTTTTGATTTTGGGGGTACTTATACAGAAATTGAACCAGGCAAAAAATTGTATTTTGTATTGGGTGACGGGCGCAATGTGCGAATCGATATCTTTGAGAAACCTTATGGCTGCTTGATTGAAGAACGCTTCGAGGCAGAACGGCAAAACGATTTGCACCTTCAGCGCCAAGGGTGGCAAAGCATTCTGAAAAATCTGGTCCGCTAATGTAGAGTCATTGGATCATGAAAAAGAACTAGGGAACTTTTGGAATAGCCCCTGTAAAGTGAAGACTCACAGGGGCTATTTTTTGATTTGACGTGCAAAAGCACTGTGCCAGTTTAGCCGATTTCCCAGCGGGTAGATACTTATAGATGATATGTACTAAATCTATTTCAGAAGAGGTGTCCATAAATGAAAAACGAACTGACTATAAAAAACAAACTGGGACTTGGCACAGCGCCGCTTGGCAATATGTTCAGGGCGGTTCCGGAAGACGAAGCGATGCAGACGATCCAGTCGGCATGGGAAGAAGGCATCCGCTATTTTGATACGGCGCCGTTCTACGGAGCAGGATTGGCTGAAATTCGGCTTGGTGAAGTATTGTCTTCCTATAAACGCGATGATTTCCTGCTGAGTTCGAAGGTCGGCCGGATTATACTGGACGAAGAGGAAGAAAAAGAGGGGCTGTTTGAGCATGGCCGCAAGAATAAGATCCAAACGGATTACACGGAAGCAGGTACGCTCCAATCGATTGAAGACAGCCTGAAACGTTTGAAAACAGACCGTTTGGATATGGTTTTTGTGCATGACCTCTCGCCTGATTTTCTCGGGGATGAATGGATCACGAAGTTCGATGAAGCGCGAAAAGGCGCTTTTAAAGTGCTGGATCGCCTCAGAGACGAAGGCGTAATCAAAGCGTGGGGACTTGGTGTCAACACAACTACCCCGATTGAAGTAGCGCTTGAATTGGAAGAGGCGCACCCGGACCTTAGTTTGTCAGCTACGCAATACACGCTGCTTCAACACGAGCGTGCCTTGGAGCGGATGATGCGTCTGGCACAGGAAAAAGCTGGCGGACTCGTAATCGGATCAGCATTCAATTCAGGTGCATTGCTCGGCGGCGATTATTTCGATTACCAGGAAATCACGCCTGACATCAAAAAAAGAGTCGAACGATTCAATGATGTGGCAAACAATCACGGCGTAAACTTGAAAGATGCCGCACTGCAGTTTTCGACAGCACATCCTGCAGTGAAAGCAGTGGTAACGGGTTCGACACGGCCGGACCGCATCAAGGAAGATTTGCAGGCAATGAAGGCATCTATTCCCGCTGCTTTTTGGGAAGAGCTGGTGGAGACTGGGTTGGTTTCTGCTAAAGCGATTTTGCCAGGGAAATAAGGTGTCATTCTTATAGGACGAAGAAGAAGGTTCCGGTAATTGATCCGGAGCCTTTTTTGCGTAGACTTCAATTCTTAAAATGGTTGTTGCTCTTGTTTCCGCAAGTATATTGCGTCAAAATAGGTAAAATAGTTACGTTGTGCATTACTGGAGGTAATAGTTTGAAGATTAAAAAAGCAAATGAAGAAGATAGTAAAGATATAGCAAGAGTTTACGTTGATAGTTGGAAGACGACTTATCAAGGATTAGTCCCAGACAGTTACTTGGACAATTTATCTTATGAAAAAACAGAACAAAAGTGGCTTGATTTTTTAAACAGTGAAGAAGATCCTTTTATTTTTGTTGCAGTGAATGATGCAGAAAAAATTATTGGTTTTGCATCAGGTAAAAGTCTTGATGATGAAAATTTTAATGGAGAATTATATTCACTTTATCTATTATCGGAGTGCAGAGGATTAGGCATAGGAAGACAACTTGTTTCAACTATTGCGAAGCATTTTATTGAAAGAGGCATTGATTCCATAATCGTGTGGGTAATGGAACAAAATGAATCCGGACTTGGTTTCTATGAACGGATCGGAGGAAAGGAATACCTTCGTAAGACGAGCGAGTTTGGAGGAAAAATAGTTAACGATGTAGCTTATGGTTGGAAAGATGTCTCGGTATTAGTTATGAAAGAGTAATAATAACTGTCCGCGCCTTTTTGGACTTTCCGAGATGCCCTGGATTAATTACGTGTTTTCTACTTGGAGATCTATTGACTAATCGTAAGAAAAAACAGTTCGCAGATCATGATTTCACAGAAGTAGTTCATGCCCCTCCCCCTCGGTCAAAATGATTTCTACAGTTCTCAATGCATGTCCAAGGGTTAGGAGCGGCCCAATAATTAAGGAAAGGCCACCGACCCAGCGCCCTGGAAACCAAAAAGTAGAAATATCTTTATCAGAAAATGTGTTTATCTGTGTTTTATGATTCATGAACACGTTCATCACCACCAATTTATTTGAACTTTTTTAGCCTTCACTAATTCATGAAAACAGCTGTTGCTTGCCATCGTATCGCTTTTTATCAATAAAATTTCCAGTATTTACGATTTCAAAATGATATGTTTTTTAGTTAGTATACCATCATCTATTATTGCTGAGACTCAATCTAATAATTATGAAATTGAACAATCCTAGGCCTATTAAAAGGCAAACCGATGCGGTATTTAACTTATAGAACGTTTGAATAGTGAGGATGGCGGGAAGAGAAGGAGCTGGAGCTGATACTTATTTTACTTGATTCCTGTGCTTCTGCGAATACTACAAACAAAACAGGGCTCAGGCTTATGTGTATTAACCGTAGACAAACCTTATAAAAGGAGAGGATAGTATGACGAAAATTAAAGCTGCAGTCACGCCAAAAACGGGGCAAGCGTTTGAAATCACTGATATTGAATTGCCGGAACTGGGTTCGGGAGATGTTTTAATAAAAGTAGCAGCCTCCGGAATATGCCATACAG
Organism: Planococcus sp. SE5232; assembly: GCF_050686535.1. Lineage (NCBI taxonomy): Bacteria > Bacillati > Bacillota > Bacilli > Caryophanales > Caryophanaceae > Planococcus > Planococcus sp. SE5232. Next base: position 1,800,148 of record NZ_JBOGCP010000001.1, read on the forward strand.
ATGTTTCAGGGAGAGACACCGGCATGGTCGATCCACCCGCAGTTCTGGGCCACGAAGGCGCCGGAATTGTTGAAGAGATCGGGTCTGAAGTCACTGAACTTCAAAAAGGGGATCATGTGGTTGTTTCATTTGCAAGTTGTGGAAAATGTGATAATTGCATAGGCGGTCACCCTGCACATTGCAGGTATTATGGTGAACTTAATCTCAATAGCCACATAGATCAAGATACCAATACGTTGGTTTCCAGGTTCTTTGGTCAGTCTTCATTTGCAACATACTCACTCGTCAACCAAAGGAATGTTGTGAAAATTGATAAGGATATGGATTTAGCTTTGGCGGCTCCACTAGGTTGTGGCCTGCAAACCGGAGCTAGTAGTGTTTTGAATGTGCTGAAGCCAGAAGCAGGCAGTTCAATTGCGGTATTTGGTGTCGGAGCCGTAGGATTAAGTGCGATCATGGCTGCTAAAATTGCAGGTTGTAAAAACATTATTGGAATTGACCTTCATGAAAATCGCCTAGAACTGGCTGAAGAGTTAGGTGCAACAGCTACTATAAAAAGTGGCAAGGGTGTCGATGTTGCAGAAAAGATTAAAGAAATTACTGGGTCAGGAGTACAGCACGTTCTTGATACGACCGGAGTCGATATAGTGATTGCACAGGCAATCGACTCATTGGATACTTTTGGGAAAATAGTTACTGTCGTTACTGATTTTAACCTTTCTATCCCGTTGGAAGCATTGGCATTAAAAGGCGGAAGTATTACAGGAACTAGTCAAGGTGATGCAAGTCCACAAACATTCATTCCGGAAATGATTTCTTACTATAAGAATGGGCAATTTCCTTACGATCGAATGGTAAAATTCTTTGAATTTGATGAAATCAATAAGGCTTTTGAAGAATCGGAGAATGGGTCAGTCATTAAACCGGTTCTGAAAATAAACTATTAAATTCTATATAAAAAATGGGAACTTGTTGAAAACAAGTTCCCATTTTTTATTGAAATTCGGATGGTGTACGGTGATTATAGCTGTATCATTCAAAAAAATTGGCCGAAAGGCAGCTGCGCTTTGCTGTAAAATCTGTTTGGTCTACATAAATTACATGGTGAAAGTTTGAGTCGTTTTTGATTTTCTTAATCAAGTGGGTTTATATTCCTATAACAGTATTTTCGAACTATATAGTCAATTGATTTTTAAAATTCCATTTTCAGTTTTCCGTTACTATATAACCCTTTTGATTAATTACTCTGAAAACTTAGTTTATGTAATGCACAAACTAACATTTCATTGGTATAATCACGTTAAGTTTGCAAATGAAAACGCTTTCTTCGTTGTGAATTGCATTCTTAAAACGATAGACAGGAGGTAGGAGTGGAGATTTCTGAAGACCTTTTTTAAAAAAACGAAGTAAAAAGGAGAGATAGAAATGCTGAAAGTTCTACGTAAACCTATGATCACTGGTCTAGCTTTGACCCTCTTATTACCTGCAGGACTGAATAGTTCCGCGAATGCTGAAGATTCCCTCACGGCTTTGGACGTTGATCCAATCCATGAACGATACGAGGATTCCTTTGCGATCGGCGCAGCGGTCGAGCCATTTCAGCTTGAAGGCAAAAGCGGAGAAGTGCTGAAGCATCATTACAACAGCATTGTGGCTGAAAACGTGATGAAGCCGATTTCAATCCAACCTGAAGAAGGTAAATTCAATTTTGAAGAAGCAGATAAAATCGTCAAGTTCGCGAAAGAAAATAACATGGAGGTCCGTTTCCATACGCTAATTTGGCATAGCCAAGTCCCCGAGTGGTTCTTCCTAGACGATAACGGCAAGCCGATGGTTGATGAAACGGATGCCAAGAAGCGTGAGAAAAACAAAAAAATTGTTCTTAAACGTGTGGAAAAGCACGTGAAAGAAATAGTCAAACGCTATAAGAATGACATCGATTCATGGGATGTGGTCAATGAAACCATCGATGACGGAGGCGGCCTTCGAGAATCTCAATGGTACCAATTGACGGGAACTGATTATATCAAAGTCGCTTTTGAGACTGCCAGAAGATATGCCGGCAAAGATGCTAAGCTTTACATCAACGATTACAATACCGAAGTAGAACCAAAACGGACAGATTTATACAATCTGGTTAAAGACTTATTGGCTGATGGAGTACCGATTGATGGAGTAGGACATCAGGGGCACATTCAATTAGGCTGGCCTTCCCTTCAGGAAACTGAGGATTCCATCAACATGTTTGCGAGCCTTGGATTGGACAATCAAATTACGGAATTGGATATCAGTCTTTACGGCTGGCCGCCAAGACCGGCTTATCCAACTTATGGCGAAATCCCTGAAGACCGCTTCCAAGCGCAGGCAGAACGCTACAATGACTTGTTTGAATTATATGAAAGACTGGATGACAAAATCAGCAGCGTCACATTCTGGGGCATTGCAGATGACCATACCTGGTTGAATGATCGTGCTGAAGAATACAATGATGGCGTCGGTGTGGACGCGCCATTTGTTTTTGGACGTGATTATAAAGTGAAACCAGCCTACTGGGCCATTATGGATTAATAAAAAAGCGATGTGAGATTTTTAAAAGAAATCCATTTTGAACTGCATTTTCGTTGTTTGGCACTGCTGACGACGGAAATGCAGTTTTTCTATGGCAAATTTATGTTTCGAAGCAAACTATGGATCAGAAAAACTAATATTGAAGCTTAGTATGAAGTTTGAAAAAGGTTGTAGAGAAAAGAACAATCGTTTCCCGCGTATAGTTTTGCTTTTATAAAGAGTATGGCCTGAACGTATCCGTTATTACATAAAGCCATATCGCAAACGATTTAAAATCTCAAGCTGGGCGAGAGCCTTGTATGGCAAATAAAAAAGAGGAGTTTTTTAATGGATAGCGAAAGTATGATGTTGGAAGGCAAGAGAAAATATAAGAAATGGGTTGTTGTGCTTGGAATCTGAAGATAGACAGTTAAAAAGAGATGCCTCTTTGCCAAAACACCAAAAGTTCTATTGCAGAACGCTCTGAAGGATTTAATGACAGATGTGGATGTCCTCGCTATTTACCTGGCAGGATCTTTGGCGAAACAGAACTTTGACAACTACTCAGATATAGACCTGCATATAATCGTAAAGCCTGAGAAGAAAAATGCATTTATTGAGAAAAAATGTATCAGGGCAGAGAAATGGGGCCATGTGCTGTTTCATGAAAATGCCAATCCGAGAGGTCCTGTGGTGGTGACACATTATAATTGTTTTGTCAAAGTGGATAGCTGGTATCATGCTCTGGGTGAAATTATGCCGTCTATCTGGCTAAAAGGAGTAAAAGTACTTTACGATCCCAACCGCCTAATATGTCCGGTTATAAAAGAGTCATCCGAGATCACTTATAAAATTTCGATCGATGAAGTGGAGTTCTGGAAAGGGAAGATTCTTGCGTTTGCTCATGAAACGTATCGTGCCGTGATGAGGGAGGAAATGCTTCACGCTGAATTTAATTTGGATAGGATGCGTTGGCTAGTTGTTTCTGGCTGGTATATGGAAATGGATGAACATTTTGATGCTTCTTATGGCAGTTGGTCAAAAGTTGAAGGAAAAAGAAGCATCCTGAATAGTAGGCAGCTATCTGTATTAGAGGAGTGGAGATGCAGGAGAGAGTCGGATGAACTCCTGGTAACAGTCACATCCATGATTCCTGAAATCCTTAGATTGAATCGGCGTCTAAGTGAAAAGACAGGCATGAATGCCGACGAAAAACACTTCCAAAACATATTGGAAATGGTTACTTAGCTATTTTCTTATTAAGTGATCATGTTAAATAAAATGCAGGAGGGACTTGAAATGAAAGTTGTTTTACTATTTGGTCCCCAAGCAGTCGGGAAAATGACAGTAGGGCAAGAATTATCGAAAATCACGAGCTTGAAACTATTCCACAACCATATGACCATTGATTTATTGGAACCCTTTTTTGGGTTTAGTCCGGAAATGTGGAGGTTGTCGAACATCTTCCGCGAAGAGATATTTCGGTCTTTTTCCAAAAGTGATGAATATGGAATGGTATTTACTTTTGTATGGGCCTTCAACCAAAAAGAGGATTGGGAAAGGGTCGAAAATATGTGCAGTATATTTAATGCTCAAGGAGCCCAGTGCTATTTTGTAGAATTGTCAGCAGATGTGGAAGTAAGGCTTAAACGAAATAAAACACCTAATAGGTTGGAACAAAAACCAACTAAAAGAAATCTAAAGCAATCTGAAGAAAATTTATTGATGTCTATGGACACTTTGAGATTAAATTCTGAAGAAGGGGAAATTCAAAAGGATCATTACTTTAGAATCGATAACACCAACCTGAGCGCTGAAGTAGTTGCCGAAATGATCAAAAAGAAATTTGATCTGTAGTTTTGGACCATCAAGTTGCAAGAAGGATTATTATAATAGCTTTAAGTTAGAGAGGACGAAATCCTGTTGGGATCACGAATCATGCATTTAATCATTGCAGATCAAGTTTCCAAAAATCTGTCAATTGAAAATAAGCAGACTTTCCTTTTAGGAGGAATTGCACCGGATGCGGCTTTAACAAGAGAAAGGAAAACAGAATCCCATTTTTTAGAGGGAAGTTTAGAGAATGGAACAAGACGAGTGAACTATAATCGTTTCACCGAAAAATACCGTTCAGTAATTCAAAGTGACTATGCACTATGATATTTAACGCATTTGATTTCCGACAATGTTTGGATGAAAGAGGTATATTTTAAAAACAATTTCAAGAACCGCGTAGATGCGGATCCTGGCCTGCTTGATAGATGGCATAACGATTTTAGGAAGTTAAACGGTCAATTGATTGAATGGTTTGAGTGTGGGAACCTTGAGAATGAATTGAAAAATGTTCCGATTCCTAAAAACAACATAATTGAAATCGAGTCGGAGAATCTGCAGAAATTTAAAGAAGAAGCGATACAGGATTTTGAATACACTGCAGAAAGTTTAAAAGAAGAGTTGGAAGTATATACATTGAAACAAGTATTGGATTATATAGACTTAGCAATAAAAGAAACTATTGGTATTTACTTATCTACTAAAAGGAACCTTGAGGGTTCAAAGTAAATACAATGACCTAAAAGTTTTGTCCTCACTTCAACAGCCGATCCTGATTTTAATAACATCGTATTTGTGGCAGAAGAGTTTAATTAAGGTGAATTGGAGTATTTGCTTGAGGTTGCTTTTTGTACAGAATATAGGTGAAATAAAGGTCTGATACACGAAAGAATGATGATTAGAAAACGAAATAATGTGATGTGAAAGTAGAGGATTATATGTTAAATGATGTTCTCGAACAGTTCGGTATCCAAACAGCAGCAATTTATGAAGTTGAAGATTCCTTTAGTTCAACGGTGTATAAATGTGAATTGCTTAATGGTAAGAATGTCTATGTGAAAATTCCTTATACAAAACTGAAATATCAACGTGAATTAGAAGCTTATAAAATCTTAGAAGGCAAAGTTTTAGTTCCGAAGATGTTAGACTTTTGGTCGGGTAATGAAGAATGTCCAGGCGCTTTTTTGCTGTCAGAGTTGAAAGGAAAGCCATTGACGCAGAAGTCTTCACCGGCAGTTGCATTTCAAGTCGGGGTTTTACAGGCTACGCTGCACAGCATTCAGCCGGCTGCTAAAACAGAAACAGCGAGTATAAAAAATGAATTTTCCAACTGGATAAAATTTATCGAGAATCAATTCTACAGTTTTGCAGAAGACGTGAGAGAGATTTTGGATAAAGATTTGTATGATCAAAGCATAGAGAAATTTAACGACATGAAAACCCAGCTTCCTTCTCCAGACGGTCCAAGCTTTGTCCATATGGATTTTCGGCCTGCCAACATCATTGTAGATGGGGAACAGGTTTCAGGCATGATCGACTTTGAAAGTGTACGATTCGGTTCAACAGAAGTTGATTTCACTAAATTATATCGTGATTTTCTACGCTTTGATTCCACTTTATATAACGCTTTTCAAGACGGTTATAACAGCATTAGACCTCTGATTGACTTGGAAGTTGTATTGCCTTTTTATCGATTTGTAGATGCCTTTAATAGTATAGGGTGGAGCAAACGTCGAGGTGTTGAAAAAAATGCTTCGTTTCTCCAAGAAAATCTGGCTATCCTTGAAAAGATTTTACGTTGAATTCTGTTTTGGTCAATTTATCAGCAACTATAGCAAGAAAGCGGAGTCAGTTATTGGCTTCTTTTTTATGAAAAAATCTCACTTTAGAAGTAGCTTAATCACAAAATGATTCCACTAAAAAATGTTAAATTCAATAAGCTGTTCTGTTAGTTCATTTCACTTTATTTTTGTTCAACAGAATTGATTATCTATATAAGTTCTAATTGCTTCATAAAATCAACTCCATCAGAAGAAACCCAATAGTCTTTGATTTTTTCATTTTCTATATAAAAAATATCAGTACCATCAAATGAAATCTCTTTCCCTTTATCAACAGTTACTCCATCCATTTTCCCATTGTATTTTCCCGTGAAATTCCAGCGAGCAGCAATATAGGCTCCTTCTTCAATCGGTTCAACAATTAATGACATTCGATAATCATCAAAAAAATAAGTTCCTGACAAAACAACATCTTTCAATGCTTCCGGACCCCTCTGTCTTTTTGAATCCTTCCCATCAGTTCTTGCCTGATGTACTGTACATTCGTTGTGTGCGATTTCATTGATTAAAGAGATATCGGTGTTCCAAGCTTCCAACCACTTTCGGTATAAGTCTTTATTGCTCATACTAATCCCATCCTTTTTGTTTTATCGTCTTATAAACAATTTGCATTCAATGATGAGTGAAAAAGCCCGCCAGTTGCCTGACCATGATAACTGGCGGAGCGTTTACCTTGAAATCAGTTCTGTTGCGCTTGATAAACTTCCTCAAAAGGCTGTACGACCACAAAGCCGTTCCCCGAGAACTTCATCTGCACCGACTCTCCGCTGCCTCTCCCAAACAGGCTTTTCAGCTGGATATCGGTCACGAAATCAGGTTCCAGGCTGCCCGACCAGGCGACCGTCGCGTTGGGGTCAGTGAACACGGGTCTGTCAGGCGTGACGAGCAAAGTAAGCGGCTCGTAATGGGAAGTGAACGCGACAAGTCCATGTCCTTCCAGGCGGACATTGAACAGGCCACCTGCCATCATCCCGGCTACGCGGCGCATGAGTTTGATGTCCCAATTCAGGCCGTCCTGGAATGCGAGCAGGTCGTTTCCGTTAATGTAGATGCTTTCGCCTTCCAGATCCAGAATGGTGATTTTCTTGCCCCGATCCGCAATATAAAGTTTCCCGTTTCCATTTGCCTTCATCAGCTGTGCGCCTTCGCCACTGAAGGCTTTTTTGACGAATTTCCCCAGCCCATGCTCAAGCATGCCTTCCCGCTCAAATTTGATGTTTCCTTCATAAGAAATCATGGACCCGGCTTTAGCCCAGACCAAGCCGTTCAAGTTCACTTCCAAAAGTCGATCCGTCTCAAGTTCAAAAAATTCACGTGCGCTTTCGTCTTGCTGTGTTTTCTGTACAAACTGGTGAATGGAGTATTTGGACATAAGAATTCCTCCTTTAATCGGATAACAGTATGTACGTTTGAGTGGAAAAATAGTTCCGGTGAAAAAAGGATTTGCGTAGCTTTCTGTTATTTCTCTAAAAGAGGAGTTTATTTGTCGGGAAAGGAAATAGTAGTTATATAGCTTTCAAATAGAGGAGGAAGGTAATTATGGACAATGCCAAAGAAGGATTTATCCCTGTTACTGGGGGAAATGTCTGGTACCGGATCAGCGGAAATGGCCCCGGCATCCCGTTAGTGGTGCTGCACGGGGGACCGGGATCGAAAAGCAGTGATAGTGATCCGCTCCGCCAATTGGGAACAGACCGGCCGGTGATCCATTACGACCAGCTTGGATGCGGCAAATCGGATCGCCCCACAGATACCGCTTTATGGACAGTGGAGCGTTTTGTGGAGGAGTTGGAACAAGTTATTCAGGCGCTTGAACTGAAAGAGTTTCATTTGCTGGGCCATTCGTGGGGGACCATGCTGGCCGCTTCTTATTTGTTCAAAAAACCTAAAGGCGTCCGCAGCGTTATTTTTTCCGGACCGGTGTTAGATGCGCAGAGATGGGAGCAGGACCAGCGGAATTACTTAAAGCAATTCCCGCAAGAAATCCAAGAGACGATTGAAAAGAGCGAGCGGAACCGAACGATGGAAACGAAAGAGTATGGACAGGCGATAATGGCTTATTATAAACGCCATATGTGCCGCGTTGATCCGTGGCCAAAAGAGATGGAAGAAGATATGAAACAGCTGAATCATCAAATTTACAACTTTATGTGGGGGGATTCTGACTTTACCGTCACCGGAACGTTAAAGAACTTCAATGTGATGGGGCGCTTGTCTGAAATCAAAATACCGGCCCTGTTCTCATGTGGCCGATTGGATGCAGCCAGTCCTGAAGCGACGGAGTATTATGCGGGACTGGTTCAAGATGGTGAATTCCATGTGTTTGAAAACAGTTCCCATATGCCGGGAATAGAAGAACCGGAAGCATATGTGGAGACGGTCCGTGAGTGGGTGAACCGCCAGGAATTGCGGCCCGGTGCATAAAGGCAAACTTTGCTCAGTGGGGTTGAAAAACCCACTGAGTTTTCATTTCTCCAACATCTCGGATGAAATTTAGCCATGGAAAGTTTTAACTGACGAACTGCTGAGTATCTTCTTGTAACCCATCCTCGAACTTCGTTGGTGAATTTGCCGAGAGTCAGGTGATAAACGGTATAACGCAATCCTCATGTTTTCAGTGATGAAATAAGGTTGATTTATTTGTCGAATATATAACAGAAAAATAGAAATTCACCTTATGAGAGCGTATAATGCAAAGTGAAAAATGGATGTATACATATATATAGAAGGAACGGCTTTTGTTTTTTTCAAAACATTGTATAGAGAGAGGAGGGAAAACTGAGTTAATTGCATTAAACCCACCAAAACAAGCTGCTGCTTCTTTTATCATGCGCTGCCTACTGCCTACTGCCTATTGCCTATTGGGTTTATGTCCAAAAAACTTATCGGACGAAATTAGTCTGACACTTAGTTTACTGGAAATAACTTTAGGGGGTTGAAAAAATGGAACCGCAATTAAATCATGTTTTTTCGTTTGCCCATAAAGAAGGAAAAGCCTATTGGTTTGACGGCAATCTTGTGGAAATCAAAGCATCCGGTGAAGAAACAAATGATGTTTTTTGCTTAATTGAAGGAGTGCATCCAGCAGGTTATGAAACGCCGCTGCATCTTCATCGAAATGAAGAAGAAACGATGTATATTTTAGAAGGTGAAGTGATCTACACCATCGGCGATAAAACGGTGACAGGAAAAGTTGGAACCATCATTCACGCGCCGCGCAACATGCCGCATAAGTTTAAAGTGGTAAGCGCAGAGCCGGCTAGAACATTGAATCTGTTAACGCCTGCTGGAGGAGAACAATTTTACATTGAATCAGGTGTGGCAGCGAATGAACACAAATTGCCGCCGGATACGCTGAAGCCGGATATCGAGAAAATGATGGCAGCTTCCCAGAAATATGGCATCGAACTGTTGGGATAACCTGTATACAGAGTCTCTTTACCGATCCGTATGGAAATTGCCGTATGCTTTATTAAACTCCAAAAATGGGGAGGGTGATGAAAGTGGTACAGCAAATGAGTAACGCTTTTTCGTTTGCACACGGAGAAGGGGATGCCTATTGGTTTAACGGCACGTTAATGGAAGTAAAAGCAAGCGGCGAAGAAACGAATGGTGTTTTCAGTTTGATTGAAGGACTCTTGCCGCCAGAGTACGAAACGCCGTTGCATGTCAAAAGCAATGAAGAAGACATGTATTATGTATTGGAAGGCGAACTGACATTCACCGTCGGGGAAAAAACAATCATCGGAAATCCAGGTACGTTTATTTATGTGCCCCGCCACATTAAGCACAAATTTAAAGTCGAAGGGTCCTTGCCCGCTAAAGTGCTGTTTATGTTCACGCCTGCAGGAGTGGAACAATTTTTCATTGAGATGGGCGAACCAGCAATTGAGTATGAATTGCCGACGGATCCTGTTGAATTTGATATGGACAAATTTGTGGCAACCGCAAAGAAATACGGCATCGAAATTCTAGGTTGAAATAAAGCGATACGGCTAATACTGCACGTTAAGGGAAAGGGGTTCTGAAATCCTTTTACACCAGATCTAAAAAGAGAGCAAAAGAATTAAGCTCAAACAAAAAGGACCGAATCGGTCCTTTTTGTTTGAGCTTATAACTCGTTGCAACTAATTGTTGTACCACAGTCAGTTCCTTGCCGAACTGACTTTTCAATTCGCCAATTGTACGGTAATGCTGCCGTTATCCGATTGCAGGTCAATCACATGATCTCCATTTCCAAAAATGCTTTTTCTGTTCTTCACGCCGAATACGGATACCGATCCCCAATCCACTTCAGCCCGGATTGTCGCATTTTTTGGCTCAACCTGCGTTTCAAGGAGAATGGAGCCATTGTCGGTTTCAAGCGCAATATTCCGCTCGACATCGGCAGTCAAAAGGTGGATGCGTCCGTTGTCGGTTTTTGCGCGCACATCCCCTTCGATTTCTTTCATGACGATGGCGCCGTTATCGGATGTGGCATGCACTTCGTTTACCTGGATCTCTTTCAGCTTGAGCTGGCCATTATCGGTTTTGGCTCTCAGTTTTTTGGCTTGGATGGACTGCAAGTTAATATCCCCGTTGTCTGATTGGACAACGCATTCACCCGCGCTCATGTGTTCAAGTGTAATGCGGCCATTATCGGTTTCCGCGTGGATCTGCGTGCTTTGGAGGTGATTCCCGTTGATGCTGCCATGGTCTGATGCAATATCGATACTTTCGTAGAATTTATCCGGCAGCTGTACCTTGAGTGTCGGGGACTTCATGTTCGCCGTAAAACTGAAGATGCCCCATTTTCTTGGTTCTTCTTTTAACGTAATGACCAGTGTACGGTCGAGGATATCGACGGACAGTTGTTGCCGGTAGCTTTTATCGGTGATCTCTGTATGCATTTTGCCGTCTTCCGAAGGTGAGATGAACAGGGTGCCATTGTCGAGTTGGATGTCGACTTTATCGAATTCATCTTCTGTCAGATCGTTGGTAGTTGAAGGGGAGTCCGTTTTGCTGAAATCAAAAGACTCGATCAGTTCGTTCGCGATAGCTTCGGGTGAGCCGAGTTCCGCTGCGATTTCATTGTCCGTCTTGCCATCTGCCTTGCCGTTCGCAAAATACTCTCTGATGTCTTGGAGAATATCGTTGCGCTCTTCTTGCGGAAGCTGTTTCAAAGCCGTTTCGAGTTCGTGGAGAAATTGGTTTTCAGTCATTTTGCACACCCTCTTCAATTAGTTTATTGACTCCATCCGTGAAGCTTTTCCATTCGCGGAGTTGTTCCTGCAGGTATGTCCTTCCGAGTTCGGTGAGCGAATAGTACTTCCTTGGAGGCCCTTCGCTCGACTCCTGTAAATAAGTGTTAAAATAGCCTTCCTTTGTCAGCCGGCGAAGAAGGGGATAGACAGCACCTTCCGAAATGGAGATCTGGTTTGAAATTTTCTGCACCAGCTCATAGCCGTAGCGGTCCTGTTTATCCAGCAGCACCAGTACGCATAAATTCAGTGCGCCTTTTTTAAATTGGATATTCACGACTCACCTCTCCTTTCTTAACTATTGTTTAATGAACAGTAGTAGTTAATGAACAATATATCATTAGCTAGTGTTCAATGCAAGGTACTGTGATGAAATAATTGAATATTTTTAAATTGGTAAGGAAGTAGCTCGGAAAAAAAGATGGCCCCACTTCATCGCTTGAAATGGGGCCATCTTAAATCATTCAGTTTGTTAATCATTTATCTTATTCGAATTCAATTTCCGTTGTAATTACACGTCCGGTCGGATGCGGATCAAAGCCTGTGATGTTCTCTTTGCCTGCAAGCGACGGTGACGTATGGACGAGCGGAATGATCGGTGGATCTTCGTGCAGGATAACCTGCGCTTCTCTGTATAGTTCATTACGTGCTTCTTGGTCGGTGATGGTTCTTGCTTCATCCAGAATCGCATTCAGCTCGGGATTATCGTATTGCGTCGAGTTGGTCGATCCCACATTGTCTCCGTGTAACAATGTATAGATGAAGTTATCGGCGTCACCGTTCATACCGGTCCATCCGAGCAGGAACGCGTCGGCTTCACCGTTGATCGCTTTTTCGATATAGGTCGCCCATTCAAAGGTGACGATTTCCGCTTCGACGCCGATTTCCGCAAAATTGGACTGAAGATATTCCGCCACTTTTGCGCCGTCCGGCATATACGGGCGGGATACAGGCATGGCATAAAGCTCCATTTCAAAACCGTCTGGGAGTCCTGCTTCTGCAAGCAGCTCTTTAGCTCTTTTTGGATCATATGCATACGGTTCGATGTCGTCGTTATACCCTTCGACAGCTGGAGGGATTACATTTTTTGCAGCAATCGCCCCTTCACCGAAGAATGCTTCGACCATCGCCTCTTTATTCACCGCATGACTGAGTGCCTGGCGGACTAGCGGATCGTCGAATGGCTCGTGCGTCAACGTCATGCCCAGATAGCCAAGGTTAAGGGGAGGACGCGAAAACAGCTCTAGCTCCGGATCTTCTTCAACTTGTGCATAGGACTCGGAATCCAGGCCAGTAATGAGATCTACTTCACCGCTCAACAGTGCATTGAGGCGTGAGGAATTATCCGGAATCGTCCGGAAAATCACATGTTCGAGTTTAGGAAGCCCATCTATCCGGTAATCGTCATTTTTCTCCAAAACAATCCGTTCGTTCGGCTGCCATTCCTGGAAGATGAAGGGGCCTGTGCCGACCGGATTGCTTCTATACTCTTCACCCGCCTCTTCAATCGCTGCCGGACTCGAAATAGAGAGGGGAGTAAGCGCAAGGTCCTTCAACAGCGTCGGCTGAGGATTGTTCAAGTTGATTTCCACTGTGGATTCATCCACTGCAGTAACGGCTGCGATATTATGGGCTTCATCCCCTTGATAGCCGCCGAATACGGTTCCGTACATCGGGAACTTATCTCCGCCGCCATTCATCCATCTAGTAAAATTGAAGGCAACAGCGTCCGCGTTGAAGTCCGTGCCGTCATGGAACTTAACCCCATCTTGAAGGGTAAACGTATAAGTGAGGCCGTCTTCCGATTCGGTCCATTCGGTCGCCAGCATCGGTTCCACCACCGTTTCTCCTTCCGCGAAAGTCGTCAATGTCTCCAAGATGCTTTGAGCGACGTTTTCAGATTCGTTATCCGTCACTTCTGACGGGTCTAAAGATACTGCGTCACCGCCCCGGGCGAAAATGAGGGTATCTTGAGCGCTGGAAGATTCTGCGTCGCTGGAATCTTCACTTGAACAGGCTGCCAAGAAGAGTGGAAGCATGGTGGAAACGATTAATAATAATGTTAGAGATCTTAAATTCATTGAATCACTCCTTGTTGTGGATTGGACTGCTTAGTTGAATGTAAAACCGTCTGAACAGCTAAAAATCAAGGGAATTTCGATACATATGTACATGTGAAGGGTTAAAATAATAAATCATGGAAGAAATAAATGCTTTTATCGGAAGAAAAACCAGCCTCCTTTCTTAAGTGTTGAATAGAGCATCTATAATTGCCATGTGTACTAGTATAAAGTAAATAGAATGATTTTTGTAATAATACTAAATTATTAGTCATTTAAGTGGAGTAAAAGCATCGACGAAAATTCAGGTAAAAGAGGGAACTCAAAATGGAAAAATCACTGGTTTGCATTACCGCCTACTCCAATAAATTCTGGAAAATAAAAGCGCAAGGCACTATTTTTATCGTTTCGTACGGGAAGATCGGAACTGGCGGCTCCGTAAACACAAAAGAATTCTCTTCTGAAGAGCATTGTCTGAAGGAAGCGAACAGGCTGATTGAATCAAAGTTGAAGAAAGGCTATCAGGAAGTTGAGAAGCAGGAAGAAGAACTGCAAGGAAGCGGGATGACAGAAGGGCAGTTTTGGGGACTGCTGGACATGGCGCATTACAAAAGAGACGGTTTGGAGCAGCAGATGGAATGGCTGGTTGGCAAGTTGGCTAGAAAATCGGTGGAGGACATTATCCGGTTTAGTACCCATTTCAACCAACAGTATGCTAAATCCTATACGTCGGATTTATGGGCGGCAGCCTTTATCATCATGGGCAGTTGTTCAAATGATTCTTTCGACTATTTCCGGGCGTGGCTCCTGTATCTGGGAAAAGAAGCGTATGTAGAAGCCATTCGCAATCCAGAAAGCTTGATTCCGTATTTGGACGAACTGGAGGAGGACGTACCGGAATTTGAAGATTTGCTGTATGCTGCCAGTTTGGCGTTTGAAGAAAAGACCGGTTCGGATCAAGACACATACCTGGATTTGTATTGGGAGATGTCAGGGGACGATGATGATCAGCCGGACTGGGAAGAAGGTAAGGAAACTCTGCGACAGAAATTTCCGCTGTTGTGGAAATTATATGGGGAGGCGCCTTTAGGATAAAATCTGCTGGACGCTCAAAATGAAAAAAACAGGTGAAATCAATAAAAATAATTTGGCATCTTCCTTATTTTAGTAAAACATTGCGGATATGGAAAACTTATCTCATGGTAATAATTATTGAAGAAGTGCAAACTGAATCATGGATTTTTAAAAAGAGAGGATGCCAAAGCTAGGAGATCCTCTCTTTTTTGCATTGAAAAACTCAGGTCGATATTTTATTGAAGACCTTTCTCTCTGTAACAAGAGCGAAGCAAAGTAATTTATTTCTGTTTTCTCATGTGAATTTTCGTTTAGAGTGATGCATTTTTCAAAAGTGAAAACTGCCTTCATTAAGTACAAAGATAAGAGTGTTCATGCACTTAAATTAATTTTAATACATTTAAATAAAAAATAAAATATATAAGAATAGCATTATTATTTTCTGAATTAAAAGAATATTGTAAAAGGCTTTACATCTTTTGGAGTATAAACTAGTCTAATTGTATTGGAAATAAGCGATTTGGTTGTATTTTTTAGTTTTAAAGAAGAATAAAACTGAACTAGTAAGCAATATAGTTGAATATTATATATTTAATATTCAGAATACTTTTATCTCTCTTTTTATTGGAGTGAAAATTTATGCAACAAACCAACGTTGCTTATTTCCGAGACCGTCAGCAGTTAAAAGCAAAAGATCATTGTAATTGAGGTCACTGTCTAATTAGCCAGAAGATTAGTTGAAAAGAGTTTAAGGGGTGTTTAAAATGATTGGAACAGATTCACTGGCATTAAAAAATAAGAAAGCAAAAAAAATTTTAGGTTCGGAAATGGAATTCTTGGACGGTGCTTGGCAGTTGGCAAAGAAACGGACGATCCAAGTGGAGAAAAGACCTGACGTATATGTCAGTTGGTCACTGGACCTGAATGTTTTTAGCCGACTATCAAGCGATGATCGGGAAGCATTTAATCAGGCGGAAGTCTATTTGCTTCACGGGGAACTGCCTATTTTCATGAAGGCATTTATCGGGCATCCGATTTCATTTCCGACAAGCTATTCACAGAAACTGTCCATGGAACGTGGGATACATTGCCTTCGATTAGCCTCACAGGAACCTCTCGAAGATTTTGCTGAGCGGCTTTCCGGAGCACTTGGCGCACTTGAGAAAGAGTAAGGAATTAGGGGAATTCGGGCTATTTCTTGGCTTAAAGGAGAGAAGTGAGTGTGGGGCAGAAAGTACAATTGACAGAACAGGCGATTGAGTATTTTTTTCTCAGATCCAAAGACGTGCATATTGAAGAAGAAACGGCTTTTATCACCCTGTTTGCTCGTCTGACAAAAGAAGTTTCCGTCAAAAAAGAAAATGGCGAACAGACGGAAATTGAGACGGTATGGGTTGATATCGACGAGATGAAGCTGGAGCAGGCACCTGATAAAGCCCAAGCGTTGCCGAATGGCCTGCAGCGCTATGAAATTACGCCAGAAGTTTTCCAAAACCTGTACCACATATCCAAATGGAGTCCGAAGGACCTTTTTTACATCACGCCTTATCACCGGGAATCCACCAGTGAGAAATTCATACCCTGAAGAATCATGAAGAACAAAAAAGGAAAAGAAGCTTTGCTCAACGTCTTAGGACTGCACGCATACAAACCATGATGAGGAAGAACACTACCAAGGAGGATGAATGAGATGACTGTAATGATGAAGGAAGAAAAAAGAATGGACCGTACTACAAAAACGTATTTGGAAGTTTATGAGGAGTTTATCAATGGCTACAAGGAATATAAAATGGAAAAACAGGCCGCCATTAAAACGGACAAGACACGCAATGCTTTAAAATAACAATAGGTGAAACAGCCGCATCCTGAAACCGCTCCGGTTTTCAGGATGCGGTTTTTTGTCATGTAACTAAAAAAACGCCCCGAAGGACGTTCCTGGTCATCTGCTGCGTATTTTGGACAATAGGCGGAGAATTTCGAGATAAAGCCAGACCAATGTCACCAGCAAGCCGAATGCTCCATACCATTCGAAGTATTTCGGTACCTGCCTTTCGGCTGCATTCTCGATAAAGTCGAAATCCAATACCAGATTCAGCGCGGCAACAATGACAATGACCACACTGATACCAATGCCAAGCGGTGTCGACTCATGGAGGTGCGGGATTTCAAAACCGAAAAATCTGCCCACAAAAGAAATCAGGTATACCACGAAGATGGCACCTGTGGCAGCGGCAACGCCGAGCCTGAAGTTTTGCGTCACTTTGATGAGGCCGGATTTATAAATGAGCAATAAACTCAGCAATACACCAATCGTGATCAGCACAGCTTGGAAGACAATGCCGCCGTATTGGGCTTCATACTGGGCGGACACCGCACCGAGAAATAATCCCTGCAGCAGCGCATAGATCGGCGCTGTAAAAGGTGAAATTTTCGGTACGAAAATTGTGATCAAGCCAATGAGAAGGCCTCCGATTGCTCCAACTAGGATCAACGGCAATACGCTGCCCGGACTTTCGACGAACTGATTCCAGGAATAGACGAATGTCACGAGCAGCAACAAAAGCAAAATGAATGTCTTGTTGACCGTGCCTTGAATGGTCATTCTCCGTCCGGTATCAGTGTCTTTGTAATTTTTGAATGAGTCAGCTTTCAAACTTGGATTTCCACTTCTCAACTTTTTCACCTCGCAATTTTCTCGTAGCAGGTTCCATTATATCCTTTCAGCCAGAAGAAATATACGAAGAATCAGCCTCGATTGCCGGTGTTGAACAGAACAAGGGAGGAAAGTCGTGACAACAGAGGACCGGATCTTGCAATAAAGTTTTTACTTGAACACAGTACAAACAGAAAGCTTCCAATCCGATTTCCGCAAAGGTTGACTGACCGGCAACAGTCGGTTGAATGGCTTGCAGAATATCAAATTGTGCCTGGTGACCATACTTTTTGGCTTTTTTTTCTACATGCTAATTATTAATTTGGCTTAAGAATTACTAAACTTTTGCTTTAGTAAATGAGAATTTAATTTTTATCCTCTGCTGATGACAAAAAGCTTAATCTTTTTAAAAAAACTTCTTAAACCATCTAAATTAGTACCTAATACTAATAGTTGATGGTAGAATAGGGCGAGAACATCATGAAGGGGCGATACACATGAACATTTCAAAAGCCAGAATTACAGCCATCGGATCATATGTACCTGAAAAGAGGCTGACCAATCGCCGTTTAGAGGAATTAGTTGAAACCAACGATGAGTGGATTGTCCAACGAACCGGGATAAGAGAACGTCGGATCGCTGCGGATACTGAATTCACCAGTGATATCAGCATTAAAGCTGCCGAAAACTTAATGGAACGCTATGGGAAGTCGCTTGACGATGTGGATATGATCATCGTCTGTACGATGACACCCGATTTTAAGACGCCGAGTGTCTCTGCGCTTGTCCAGGCAAAGCTCGGCATAAAAAACACCGGAGCCATCGACTTGAATGCGGCTTGCTCCGGATTTACCTACGGGCTTCATATGGCAAATGGCTTGATCACAGCCGGTTTGAACAAAAAGATTTTGGTGATCGGAGCAGAAACCTTTTCCAAGATCCTGGATTACAGCGACCGGTCGACCTGTATTTTATTTGGCGACGGTGGCGGAGCGGTTCTTGTGGAATACGATGAAGAAAAACCAAGCTTTATCGAATACCATATGGGAACGAATGGAGAATTGGCTCATAATCTGTACTGCACGGATCTTTCCACCAGCATGTTCGGAACCGAATTGGCCGTAAACGGCTTTGTTAATCAAAATGGACGCGAAGTCTACAAATGGGCGGTCAATACCGTTCCAAAAGGGATGAAGGCATTGATGGAAAAGGCCGGATTTGAAACCGATCAGGTGGATTGGTTTGTACCGCACAGCGCCAATCTGCGGATTATCGAGTCGATCTGCAGCAGAAATGCACTTCCACTGGAACGGACAATCTACAGCCTTGAATATTACGGCAACACGTCTGCCGCTTCGATTCCTTTGTCGTTGGATAAAGGGGTACGGGAAGGCAAAATCAAATCCGGTGATAAATTGTTGCTCTATGGATTTGGCGGCGGTTTGACGCATGCGGGTATGCTGGTCAATTGGTCGATTTGACCTTCGTATCCCATGGTGAAAAAATGGAAGAAGGCAATCAAAAACACCTCTACAGCCTGCTGATTTTATAATGGCAATGTGGAGGTGTTTTTTGCTGCTTTGATAAAGAAAGATTTGTTTGATCATTGAGTAAATGTGCCTGGGAGACTCCTAATAATTTTCACAATATACCTGAATCTCAATTATCTCGAATTTGAGGCAAATAAATTGTAATAGCGGATACAGAACCGTAGAATTGGACTTAGCAGCAAGTTTTCAAGGTTATGTCACCAGCATTTCCCTTCAAGTATGAAACCAGCTGAAGCAAATGCTACAAGGAAAAGCTTTGGAAATTCTACAGATTGTGTTTGCCGTTGATAGTTTAGGGAAACAGGGAGAGTAAGCCGTACTAATGGATTTGGAACGCTATCAATGATTGATAAATAATACAAAGAAGGTGCATAGATATGGGTACGAATAAAACGATTTTGAAAACAAGTGATTGGGTGAAAGGCAAATCCCGCCACGACGAGCTGATTATCGGTTTCATCGATTCCATGAATGTCCTTAAAGAAGCCGTGAACGTCACGGTGGTGGAAAGCGATAATGTAGAAATGATCGGTATGACCATTCCTATGTCAGTGCACCAAGTGGAAAGCATTCCGGAGTCGGATACGAAAGACGCTGCACAATTGGGCTTCCTGATCGATTTGGCACTCGCTACCGACGATAAAGAATGGTTCCAGGAGCTATCGGCTCAATTGAACGCCAAGAAAGAAACAGTCAAGTAGTCTAATATTTTAGTGGGAAACACAGAAATAGCCCCCTTCCGCAAGGTGTTTGACACCTGCAAAAGCGGAAGAGGTGCTATTTTTTTGTGCTTTTTACAGGTGAAAAATTCATCTATATTAATTTCGGAAATATATATAATGGAAGAAAGTGAACTTCTTTCATTTTACAGCGTTGTATTTAGTGGGGTATTGGGTATGAAAAGTGGCATTTTGATAGCGGCTGGAAGTTTTACAATCATTGCGGCGCAGCCGTGGCTTATTCGGTCTTGTGATTAACGGGTGTCCACTAACCTTCCCTAATGAAAAGTATGATTTTAGAAATGAGAAATAACGGGCATTGTTTCTTAATTGGAAGAAAAGTATGGATAAGCCATCTAAGGAACAGGAAATGTATTTCAGACGTAAACCGAATAATACTTCAACTTATATTTGACCTCGCTAGCTGGACAAATTATAGTTGCTATATAAGGCAATAACTAGCAGAATTAATAGGAGTGTGTACTGCATCATGTGAAATGAAAGCGCTCTACCAGCACGAAATAATATTTCTTAATATCAGCTTAACAAAGGCTTCATAATTCAGCCCTATACTGATAGAGAGTCTTTACATAATAAATACAAAAGGCCGTTACAAAAATGAGGGGGAATTGATATGAAGAAAATCTTTTTTGGTTCGGCATCATTGTGCCTGGCAGCATTTTTAGCAGCGTGCGGCGGAGATGACATCGCGACGGAAACGGCACCTGCAGAAAATGGAGAGGGTGTCTCCGGTACCCTTGATTTCTATACGTCTCAGCCGGACGCGGATGCACAGGCTTTGGTGGATGCTTTTAAAGAACAGAATCCGGAAGTGGATGTCAGCATTTTCCGTTCAGGTACTGAAGAAGTCGTCTCAAAGATCCAAGCGGAGAACCAAGGCGGCAATATACAAGCGGATGTTCTATTGGTGGCCGATTCAGTGACTTTCGAGAATTTCAAGGCAGAAGAGCTGCTGCTGGCATATGAATCGCCGGAAGCAGAAGCCATCGACGAAGCATTCGTCGATCCGGACGGCACTTATGCCGGCACCAAAATTATGGCAACAGGCCTGATCGTCAACACCAATGAAGTGACAGATCTTCCGACCAGCTGGAGCATCCTGACTGATGAAGCGACCAGCGGACAGGCAGTCATGCCAAGTCCATTGTACTCCGGTGCAGCCGCTTATAACCTGGGTGTAATGACGCGCCAGGACGGCCTCGGTTGGGAATTCTATGAATCACTTCGTGGCAACGATATTACGATTACGCAAGGCAATGGAGCAGTGCTGGAAAGCGTTGCGACAGGCGAGAAGAATTACGGCATGATCGTCGATTATTTGGCGGCACGCGCTAAGAGTGACGGTTCTCCAGTCGAATTGGTATATCCAGAAGAAGGCGTCCCGGTCATTACAGAACCGGTGGGCATCATGGCCAATACTGAAAATGAAGAAGCAGCCAAAGCGTTTGTAGATTTCATTCTTTCGGAGGAAGGCCAGCAATTGGCTTCAGACTTGGGCTATACACCGATCCGTGAAGGTATTGAAGCACCAGAAGGCTTGAAGACATTGGATGAGATGACCATTCTGGATGCAGAAGCAGTTGAATTGTTGGAAACGCGTGATGAAGATAAAGCGGAATTCGGACAGATTTTTGGACAATAGAATAACTTGAATTTCGATGCGAGGAGTTACCGATATGACAGCAAAACAGCCAATGGTTGAAGAGAGAAAGAAGAGGGATTCCTCTTTTTCTCTCTTTTTTCAAAAAAATAGCATCTATAAAGTGATCGGTCTGCTGGTGATTTTCGTGTTTTTCCTGCTGCCGGTGCTGCGGCTCGTCTTTTTAAGTTTTGTAGATGACGGTTCGCTGACGCTGCACTATTACACGGAAATCCTGAGAGAGCCTGCGACCTGGAAGACGGTGCAGAATACCTTGGTCATCGTAGCGGGATCGACAATCCTGGCACTGGCGCTTGGCGTCTTATTTTCCTGGATTGTCGCTTATGTCCAGCTGAGCGGAAAAAGGGCGATGCAGCTTTTTATCTTCCTGCCGTTCATCATTCCGTCCTATATTACAACGTTGGCCTGGACACAATTTTTCAGCGCTTCGGGCCCGGTGAACGCGATGCTGTCCTGGCTTCCAGGCAGTTTGGAAGCACCGAACTTGTACAGCATTGGCGGAATCATCCTGCTGCTTGGAATATCGCATTATCCACTTGTATATTTGTTTACCGTCAACGTATTCCGGAAAATTCCGCGTGAACTGGAAGAAGCAGCTGCAACTAGCGGCCTTTCGAAAAAACGTGCGTTATGGAAAGTCGTTCTGCCCTTGGCGCTACCCGGCATTGCCAGTGGTGGGTTGATTGCGTTCCTGTCGAACCTGGATAACTTCGGGATACCTGCATTTCTCGGGACACCTGCGAACATCCGGGTCTTAAGCACTTATATTTACGAGCAGGTTGTCGGATTCGGCCCTTCCGCATTTTCGCGGGCGGCTGTGTTGTCTGTTATTCTAGGCGTCATTGCGTTGGTCGGGACGGTATTCCAATGGTTTCTGCTGCGCCGCAGCCGCGTCAATGAGACGAATAGAAGTGATTCGACGCCGCGCATCCATTTATCAGCCGGCAAGCAAAAGTTGTTGGAAATCTCCTTGTGGACTTTTCTGTTGGTAACGAGTTTGATGCCGCTGATCACGATGGGGGCTTTATCGCTCATCTCGGCTTACGGCGTACCATTCAATCTGGAGAATTTATCGTTGCGGAATTATGAGTACGTCTTTTTGACGGATTCCAAGCCTTTATCGGCATTATCGAATAGCCTGCAGTTGGCTTTTTTCACCATGCTGGTGTGTTTGGTGCTTGGGACGGCAATGGCGTATTTGCGTTTTAAACATCCGGACTGGAGCACGAAAGCCGCAGAGCTTTTTATGACCGTTCCGTTTGCGTTGCCTGGTACGGTGTTTGCACTTTGTATGATCTTTATGTGGTTGGAGCCGGTTCCGGGATGGAATCCAGGAATTTATGGCACCGTATGGATCTTATTCATCGCTTATGCCACTCGTTTCCTGGTGCTGCAAGTCAGAGGGAGCTATACTGCATTTCTTCAGATAGACCCTTCCATGGAAGAGGCGGCGAGGACTTCAGGCGCAGTCGGCTGGGTGAAATGGCGTCGGATTTTATTGCCATTGCTGTTTCCGGGCATTCTCAGCGGGGCGTTGCTGGTGTTTCTGATGGCGCTCACTGAATTGACGGTCTCCAGTTTGTTGTGGTCATCCGGCTCTGAAACGGTCGGTGTTGTGATCTTCGGCTACGAGCAGGCGGGCTATTCCACCTATTCCACCGCGTTTTCAACCGTATTGGTACTGGCTATTCTGCTCGGTGGTGGATTGTTTATGCTGCTTGGCAAGCTTTGGGACAGAAAGGTGCTGAAAACCAAATGATTAAAGTGAATAATGTATCAAAAAAATATGGTTCATTCACTGCACTCCATTCGATCGATCTGGAAATCAAGGATGGTGAGTTTATTGCGGTGCTGGGTCCTTCCGGATGCGGCAAAACGACCTTATTGAAGTTGTTGGCAGGCTTTATGGGGCCGACTGACGGGACCATCGAAATGGACGATAAAATTCTGGCATCGACAAAACGAGTGCTGCCGCCAGAAAAGCGCAATATCGGCATGGTGTTCCAATCGTTCGCCTTGTGGCCACATATGACAGTGGCGGAACATGTCAAATTTCCGCTCAGCTACCATCCGAATAAAATCAGGGAAGGCAAGAAAGAACTTCAAGAGCGGATTGGAGATGTATTGAAGCTGGTCGGGTTGGATGCGCTGGCCGACCGTTACCCGTCAGAGCTCTCAGGCGGCCAAAAGCAGCGTGTTGCACTGGCGCGAGCCATTGCTCCGCTGCCGAATCTGCTGCTGATGGACGAGCCGCTGAGTGCGCTGGATGTCGAGCTGCGCATGGAGATGCGCAAGGAAATCCAAAAACTGCACCGGGAAACGGAAGCTTCCATCGTTTTTGTGACGCATGACCAGGGAGAAGCGCTGGCCATCGCGGATAAGATCGTCGTCATGAACCAGGGCAGGATTGAGCAGATAGCGCCCCCGGAAGTCCTTTATACACGCCCCGAGACGGAATTCGTTGCGACGTTTGTCGGCAAATGCAATTTGGTGAAAGGAAAATGGCAAAATGACCGATTCGTACCGGCCATCGATCCGAAAAATGTCTGGCCGGACCTCGGTGTGGCAGACAGCTTCAAGAAAAGCGGCATCTATCCTGTTCGGCCGGAACAGTTTTTGCTGATGTCTGCAGAAAATGATGGCCTGCAGGGTGTAGTGTCTTTTGTCCAGTATCAGGGCCATGAAATCCATTATACGGTAGAGGTCGGGGAAGAGACGTGGACCATCCACGAATCGGTTTTTGCCTCACGGTTTAATACAGGTGATGTTGTCGGTATTTCGTTGAAGAATGCCCCGATACAGAATGAATCGCTCGTTCCAAATTAATAAATAATTTCTTCAAGGCCAAATGCAAAAATACTTGCATTTGGCCTTTTTGTTATGGGTACTTTGTGTAACAGAAGTTGAAGTGCTGCGAAAATCCCTTAACTTAAAAATAACTGACTATTCCCACTATTAATAAGAACAAATGTTTGGTATAATAGGTCATATGAAATCAGGTGCGGCAAAAGGAAAACGAAATAAGTAGAGTGGAGAGGAGAGGCATATCTGTCATTCAGTTCGTACATAATCATTTTTTCTGGGGAATCGCTTTAAAATCCATTCTATAACGTAACCCTAAATCAAGAGAAGAAGGTGAGGATTTTGAAGAAAGACAAAAAGTTCCTGCAAAGCAATGACTGGGCCATTGAAGCGACTGGGTTGGTGAAAGTATTTGGCAAAGAGCGCGCGGTCGATGGCGTCGATCTGGCGATCCAAAAAGGGACAGTCTATGGCTTTCTTGGCCCGAACGGAGCCGGTAAAACCACCACCATCCGGATGCTGGCAACACTGCTTCCGGTTGATGCCGGCAGCGCCCGGGTTTTTGGCCATGATTTGGTTTCTGACAGTGCTGCCATCAGGAGGCGCATAAGTCTTACAGGACAGTACGCCTCGATCGATGAAGATTTGACCGGTATCGAGAACCTGATGCTGATTGCCCGGTTGATGGGCTATACACGCAGACAGGCAAAGGTCAGGGCAATTGAATTATTAGAAGCTTTTGGACTGGACCATGCGGCAAAACGTCAGGTGAAAAACTATTCAGGTGGGATGCGTCGGCGCATCGATATTGCGGCCAGTATTGTGGTGACACCGGATTTACTGTTTTTGGATGAACCGACTACCGGACTCGACCCCCGCAGCCGCAACCAGGTCTGGGATATCATCCGTGCGCTGGTCCGTGCGGGGACGACGGTTTTGCTGACAACGCAATACTTGGAGGAAGCCGATCAGCTGGCGGACCAGATCGGCGTGATCCATCACGGCAAAATCATCGCAGAAGGTACCAGCAGTGAGTTGAAGGCATCGGTCGGCCGTGGCACTTTGAATGTCCAACTTGTCCATGCCGAAGACCAGCACCGGGCCAGAACGATACTTGAAGAAAAGCTGGATGCATCCGTTCGCCTGGGTGCGGATTCCACCTCATTGACAGCTCAAGCTGATGATTCTGCACTAGTAGCAGAATCACTGGCCGAATTTGCTCGACAGCATATTGAAGTCAGTGATTTTTCACTGGGACGTCCAAGCCTTGACGAAGTGTTCCTGACGTTGACAGGCCAGTCTGCTGAGCAACAACAAGATTCCGGGGAGGAGATCTTATGACTGTACATCTGCAAACACGCGAGTCGACGGAGACCGATACAGGCACCGATGAGCGGCTGCTGCAGGCGATTGCTTCAGGTGCAAGGCCCGAGCCGCCGAATGCCTGGTCTTCGACGATGGCTTTTGCATCGCGTGCTTTATTGCGTATCAAACATGTTCCTGAACAGATGTTTGATGTCACCGTATTTCCGATCATATTCCTGCTGATGTTCACGTATCTTTTCGGGGGTGCCATCGCAGGCTCGACCACTGACTATCTGCAGTTTCTTCTGCCGGGCATACTGGTCATGACTGTTGCCCAAATTACGATGTACACAGGAATCGATCTGAACAACGACATACGAAAAGGCATCTTTGACAGGTTCCGGACGTTGCCGATTTGGCTGCCGTCTGCCTTAATCGGTGCTTTGCTGGTGGATGTTATCCGCTACTCGATGGCTTCTATCATTATGATTGCACTTGGATTGATGCTTGGCTTTCGGCCGGAGGGCGGTCTATGGGGTGTCGGCTTTGCCATTGTGCTGGTGCTGATTTTTTCATTCAGCCTTTCATGGATTTGGACGACTTTCGGTTTAATCGTACGTTCGGAAAAATCATTGATGATGATCAGTTTCCTTGTCTTGATGCCGCTGACTTTCATCAGCAATGTCTTTGTGGAACCGGATACGCTTCCCACGTGGCTTCAGGGATTTGTAAACAGCAACCCCATTTCAATTCTGGCAACAGCGGTCCGTGGATTTATGCATGGAACGGGAACCTGGCAGCAAGTGGCCGGTGTTCTGCTGGTTTCGGCTATCATGACGGCTATTTTTGCACCGCTCACGATGTATCTTTATCGGAATAAGAAATGACGCGGGAGTGACACGTGATTATGGAATGCTTTTTCTCTGCCAGTATTGACTGAATAGTCTATACTGGAGGCTGATGCGGATATTTATAAAAGCCAATGAGGAGGAAAAGTATATGAAAGTTGCAGTAATCGTAGGAAGCGTACGGAAAGATTCGTTCAACAGAAAATTAGCGGAGTTTGTCCAGAAGCGCTATGGCAGCCGTTTTGAGATGAAGATCCTGGATTTGAGCGTCTTGCCGTTATACAGCCAGGATATCGAGAACAATGAGCCGAAGGAAATCACAGATTTCAAGACCACTGTAAAAAAAGCGGATGCTGTGTTGTGGGTGACGCCTGAATACAACTCGACCATTCCGGGTGTGCTGGGCAATGCCATCGATTGGCTGTCGCGCGTCGATAAAGTGATGATCGGCAAACCTTCGTGGATCATGGGCGCTTCTATGGGCAATTTAGGGACGGTCAAAGCCCAGATGCATTTGCGTGATATCCTTTTCGCGCCAGGGCTGCAATCGCCTGTACTGATCGGCAATGAAGTCTATATCGGTGCAGTTCATACGAAAATGGATGAAGCAGGGAATATCACAGATGAAGCGACTGTAGCTTTCTTGGATACAGTAGTTGATAATTTCGAGCAGTGGATGAAACGCTTTCGTTAATCGGTTGAAGGGGGAATGACAAATGAAGATCGCCATCTTATCTGATATACACGAAGGTTTGAACCGTAAAAGGTCCGGCGCTGATGTTTTCGGGTTGTTGCAGGAATGGCTGGATCGGCATGAACCTGATGTATTTATCATCAGTGGTGATATGACTTCAGGCCCCGAAAAGAGTCTGGCTCTGTTAAATCGCCTGCAAAGCAGCCTTTCCAAGACCCGGGTCCTTTACGTCCACGGTAACCACGATGTATATCACGAGGATGCTGCTTGATGCCTATCATCAGCTGCTGCAGTTTGGTGGCAATCTTGGCAATGGGCCGGTCGACTTGAACGAAGAATGGGTTGTAATCGGTGATGGCGGGTGGTACGACTATACATTCGGTATGGAAGAGTTTACAGATGAACAGTTTTCCACCGGGCAATTCAACAATTCTACTTGGCCCGACAAAATTCATGCCCATTGGCGGGAGAATGATGCGGCAATCACCGGAAAGTATTTGAAGAAGCTGGAAAACTGGCTGATGGCCAATCAGAAAAAGAACATCATCCTGGTCAGTCATTTTGTGCCATTTGCCCATTTTGTCCAAGTAAAAAACGACCCTGCTTGGGATTTCTTCAATGCCATGATGGGAAATAAGGGCGTCGGGGAGCTGGCTGAAAAATATGGCGTGAAAAAATTGATTTTCGGGCATATCCACACCCGGTATCATGAGGAGTACAAAGGCATCGACTGCATCTGTAATCCACTTGGCTATTTTCCGCATGAATGGGTTCATGATTCCGCACAGGAAGAAATCGGTTCTACGATAAAAGTCATCGAAATCTGATGCATCGCCTCTCTTCTCCATGTTTAATTGCTTCTATTCGAAGGAATAGGAAAGAAAGAACGAATTGGGGAGGCGGTTTTTCTAAATGGATATCTATACCATCGGCCATTCAAGCCACTCACGGGAAGTGTTCGATGCTATGCTGAAAGAAACGGGCATCGAACTCCTGGGAGATGTCCGGGCGTTTCCAGGAAGCCGCAAATGGCCGCAGTTTTCCAAAGATGAATTTCCTGTCTGGCTTGAAGCTGAAGGAATCACTTATGAACACCTTCCGAAACTTGGCGGCAGACGCCGGAAATCGAAAGACGGACAGGAAGACCGCAATGCAGGCTGGCGCAACCAGTCTTTTCACAACTATGCGGATTATACGTTGACGGAAGAATTTCAAGAAGGCATTGAAGAACTGCTGGAGAAAGCAGCTGTCAAACGGACGGCTTACTGCTGTTCGGAACGTCACCCTGCACGCTGCCACCGGTTGCTGATCAGCAATTACCTGACCGCGAATGGTCACCGTGTTTTGCACATCATCGATGGAAAAAATGGAACCGTTGATATTGTTGAGCACAAAGTGGGCATGTGGGGAGCAGAGGCAGTTGTGGATAAGGATGGTACAGTCACTTATCCTGCAGATGGATAAAGAGAATCCGAAATGAATCCACCTATTGAAAAAACCTGCAAGCCTTTTGAAGGCCTGCAGGTTTTTTTCATTTCATAGGTTCATCGGTCCGTGGTAATCTCCGTCAAAGCGGATTTGACCTCAGAATGTGGCTTACGATTTCTTCCCAACCAGACGGCCGAGCAGGAATGCTCCGGCAACCATGCCAATCGCTGCATTGGTCTTTTTGGTGAATACCTGCTTTACGACCAAGTTCAAGTTCTGTGGACGTTCTGCCAGTCTGCGCATGAAATAGCCATACCAGTCTGTCCCGAAAGGAATATATGTACAGAAATTATAGCCCTGTTTGGCAAGCTCCAACTGCATTTCCTTACGGAAGCCGTAAAGCATCTGGAATTCAAATTTTTCGTTTGGAATGTTGTGGTCAACCACAAATTGCTTCACATGTTCGATGACGTTATGGTCATGTGTCGCAATAGAGGTGAATTTGCCATTCACTAAGTGGTATTCGATCAATTCAATGAAGTTGGCATCGATTTCTTCTTTGCTTTGATATGCCACTTCTTCCGGCTCTTTGTATGCGCCTTTGACAATGCGCAACCGGTAATTGCTGTATTTCTTGATATCTTCTTCAGCTCTGATGAAATAGGATTGAATGACCGTCCCAATATTATTGAAGTCTTTCGACAATTCATCCAATAAGTCAAATGAAGGTTGAAGGCGCGCATAGTTTTCCATATCAAAATTGATGAAAATACCATAGTCGGCTGATTTAGCGACAATTTCTTTAATGTTTTCCAAGCAAAAATCATAATCGATATCCAATCCGAGTTGTGACGGCTTTAAGGAAATGTGCGCATCCACTTGATGGTTATGGATGGCATCCACGACACCCAGGATCTGATTTTTAGCTTCCAGTGCTTCTGCTTTGTCGTGGACAAATTCCCCTAGATTATCGATGGTGCAGCTGATGCCTTGTGCATTCAATTCCTTGATGCTGTCAATAGCTTCTTCGATATTGGTTCCGGCTACGACACTGTGGGCGCCCAGCTTGAAGCCGTAGTTTTGTGCTGCTTTATTTAAGAGTTGGTTTTCTGATAGGTGGATGAAGAAATTTTTAACGATCATTTTTTTATTGCCCCAATCTTCTCTGTATTTTTTAACGGAACAAATTGTTGAAAGGATGGAAATGAAGGTATAAATTAAGGAGAAAAAAGTTACCGCAAAATATTTTTGCATTAATAATTATCTCTATCTATAATAATGCAAAAAAATAATGCATTTTGCAATCTTTATTTTTTAAATTTTGAACTTAATACGAGTTTTTGCTGAATTAGAGCCTTGAAAGTGACAATGGCGTGTACAGCTTTCGGAAATGACTGTTTCTGGTAAAATATAATTAAAGGAAAAGGAGATACCACTGGAAGAAAGGGGGAAGCGAATGGGCACAAAATATCTTTTTGAATCACAGCGGCTGGGTTTTAGGTGCTGGAAAGAAAGGGACCGGAATCCGTTCGCAGTTATGACTGCGGATCCGGAAGTGATGCAGTATTTTCCGAAGCCGTTGGCAAAAGAAGAAGCTGCCCGGTTGATTGGGCGATTCGAAACGCATATGGAGGAAAAAGGCTATACAATGTGGGCAGTGGATCGGAAAGAAGATGGAGTGTTTATCGGCTTTATCGGGCTGCTTGAAATAACAATGCCGATTGAAGGACAGGGAGCAGCGGAAATCGGATGGCGGCTGGAGAAACGCTTTTGGAAACAGGGCTACGCTGTCGAAGGGGCGAGAGCCTGTTTAACCTATGCGTTCGGTCCGCTGGGCATGACTCAAGTCTATTCGTTCACTTCGGTGATCAACCAACCCTCTGAAACCGTCATGAAGCGGATTGGAATGACAAAAATAGGCGAGTTCGAGCATCCGAAGCTGGGGCAAGAGAGTCCGTTGAAAAAGCATGTGCTGTACAAAATCAACAGACAAGAAGCGGAAAAATTGATGACTCAGGGGGATGAACGATGAAAAAGCAAGTGCTGGAGACATTCAACGAATTGGCAGGCGTCTATGAAACGATGGAAGACGCGAACAACCTGTACAATACGCAATATGAAAGACCTGCAATGATGCAGCATATTCCGGTTGATCTGGGCGGGCAACGTGTACTCGACGCGGGTTGTTCGGCAGGTTGGTATTCCCGGCAATTAGCCGACAGAGGGGCGCAAGTGACGAGCGTTGACATGAGTCCTGAAATGATCGCTTCCACTAAAAAGCTGATGGGTGAAAATGCTGATGTGCACTGTCTGGACTTGGAAGAACCCTTGCCATTTGAGGACCACAGCTTTGATTTTATCGTCAGTTCGCTGACACTGCATTACTTGAAGGACTGGCCGGCTGTTTTTGCTGAACTCAGTCGGGTATTGAAGCGGGGCGGGAGCTTTTTGTTGTCGATCCATCATCCGTTGACAGATCTTCAGCTTTTGGAGGAATCACAGTATTTTTCCACCGAGCTGATTGTCGATCAATGGAATAAAGCTGGAAAGACCTATCATGTGCCATTTTACAGAAGGCCGTTGAGTGAGGTCCTCAACAATTTGCTTGTTGAATTTTCAATTGAACATGTAACAGAGCCGAAACCCACACAGCTATTCAAGGAACTGGCACCCGAACAATACGGCAGGCTGATGAAAAGCCCGAATTTCCTGATCTTGAAGGCACTTAAAAAGTAAAAAGGCAAAACAAAACCCACTCGATCTGCCGAGTGGGTTTTGTAAGTTCTATTCGTCTTGCTTGCACATGCAGCGTTCGCATTCGTAAATGATTGACTGGTGCTGCTCCTTGATTTCGCATCCGCACTCGCGGCATTCTTTCATTGAGCGTGTCTCATATGTTTTAGTCGTTTTCATAATGATCTCCTCCAATAGGTTAGTTTGGTTTGAATGCCGTGGCGTAGGAATGGATGCTAATCGACAGGTATTGTTCGCTTACTTAGTTGTTGTGAATTGAGCTGTTTCAGTCGAGCCCTTCATAGCTGTAGTTGAGCTTGTTCCACCAGATACGATCTGTGAGATCTCATCGAAGTAGCTTGTCCCAACTTCACGCTGGTGACGTGTTGCTGTGTAGCCTTTCGATTCGTTGGCGAATTCAGCTTGCTGCAGTTTCGAGTATGCCGCCATGCCGTTGTCTTTGTAATCGTGAGCAAGTTCGAACATGCTGTGGTTCAATGAGTGGAAGCCAGCCAGTGTAACGAACTGGAACTTGTAGCCCATCTTGCCAAGTTCAACCTGGTATTTCGCAATTGTTTCTTCATCAAGCTTTGCTTTCCAGTTGAATGAAGGCGAGCAGTTGTAAGCAAGCAATTTGCCTGGGAATTCTGCATGGATCGCATCCGCGAATTGTTGAGCTTCTTCCAGGTTCGGGTGAGAAGTCTCACACCAGACAAGATCCGCATAAGGTGCGTATGCCAGGCCGCGTGCAATAGCTTGGTCGATACCAGCGTTCGTACGGTAGAAGCCTTCTGGTGTGCGTTCGCCTGTGATGAAGGCATGGTCGCGTGGATCGATGTCGCTTGTGATCAAGTCAGCTGCATCTGCATCCGTACGCGCGATGATGATGGTCGGTACGCCAAGTACATCAGACGCCAATCGAGCAGAAACCAAATTTCTAATCGCATTTTGAGTTGGAAGCAATACCTTGCCGCCCAAATGTCCGCATTTTTTCTCGGAAGCCAATTGGTCTTCAAAGTGTACGCCAGCAGCGCCTGCTTCGATCATCGCTTTCATCAATTCGTAGACATTCAACGGTCCGCCAAAGCCAGCTTCAGCATCTGCTACGATTGGTGCGAACCAGTCAAAACCTTCTGTACCTTCAACGCCGTCGATTTGATCTGCACGTTGAAGCGCTTGGTTAATTTTCTTTACTACATCTGGTACTGAATTGACAGGGTACAAACTTTGGTCTGGGTACATTTGGCCTGCAGAGTTAGCATCTGCAGCTACTTGCCAGCCGCTCAGGTAGATTGCTTTTAAGCCTGCCTTAACCTGTTGAACTGCCTGGTTACCAGTTAGAGCACCCAAAGCATTTACAAAATCTTCTTCATGAATCGATTTAAACAATCGTTCAGCGCCTTTTCTCGCCAATGTATGTTCTATCTGGATCGAACCGCGAAGTTTTACAACTTCCTCAGCTGTATACGAACGTTCAATGCCGTTCCAGCGTTCGTCCTGTTCCCAGCTTTTATTCAGTTCCTCGATTTGTTGTTGTTTGTTTGTTGTCATGTCATCCATCCCTTTCTGATTTGAGAAATTAATTAACAATCTGTATTAATACAGTTTGTTTTCTTGTTAATTAATATATAACAGAAAGGGAGAGTTGTCTTGAAAAATGGATAAAAGCGAGTATTTGATGATAAAAGCACATATTCAGCGACAAAGGAGTTCGAGTATTCTGACAGGTTGTTGCAATCTAATTTTCTAAAACACCCATAGAAAGTTATGTAGGGGAAAGAGTTGTTATACACGAGCAATAAACCTACAGAGTTATATATAGAAGGAACACAAAAATAGCGGCAGATGAATCCTATGCTTAGGCTGGAGGGAAGAGGGGAATCACCCACAAACTCTATACAGTTCCTTCTATATAATAGAGGCGTTTTGAGGTTGCTGTTTGATTCACCAGTAGAAAGTAAAAAACAGCCGCGGCTTTCTTCAAAGCTGCGGCTGTTTCTATAGATAAATATGCATTTCGAAATTCTTAACGATCCAATCCTTTTCCCATGCCTTTCAGGAAGTTAAGGCCGAACTTGATGGTGCGGTTGATATCAGGATCTCT
The DNA here is from genome assembly GCF_050686535.1 of Planococcus sp. SE5232. Taxonomy (NCBI): domain Bacteria; kingdom Bacillati; phylum Bacillota; class Bacilli; order Caryophanales; family Caryophanaceae; genus Planococcus; species Planococcus sp. SE5232. The sequence goes on from NZ_JBOGCP010000001.1 coordinate 1,833,260, forward strand.
AAAGGCCTTCAACAGCTGAAACACGCCGAGTTTTTTGCCGTTCTGATTCTGCGTTTCCGCTTCTTTCAAGCCGTTCACGACACTTGAAGCCAGTTTGCCCGTTGACGCGGGGTCAATTGCCGTCAATGCACCGGCAGCACTCATCATGTTATTGATGAGATTGGTCACCGGTTCACGCGTCGCTTGTTCCATCACCACTTCAGCAATGCCTTCTTTTGCTTTGACCATCGCTAGAATCGCATCGAGAACGCCTGCATCGTCCAAATCCCCCGTGATGGCTAACAGTTTATTGAGTGCCTGATCCTGTTCGGCAATCAATGTTTCCAGTTCATAAAGCTTTTGCTGACGGATTTCTTCAGCGGTCCATTCCTTCTTCTTGATCTGCGTTATTGGACTTGCCATAGGACATCACCTTTCTATCGTTGATCTGTCAAATGCACATAGCCTTCACGTGCCCATTTGCGTTCCACTTCAATGCCGGATACTGGCGTCCGTTTCTTATCCCGCGGATTCGATTTTGGCAACGGGCGTTTAACATGATCCTTCAGCACTTCCATACGGACTTTGGTCTGCTTGTAGGCCGGCGTATTGGTCCGTTGATCGACGGCAGGGCCTGTCAGGAAATTGATGGCCGTTTCTTTTTTCGTCGAGTTCATCGGAAGGAACAGTTCGTTTCCTTTCACTCGTTTGGTTACAATGACCGGCAGTTTCAATGCGCCGTAAGGGGAGACAAGTCGGACAGTTGATCCGTCTTCAAGCCCGCGTTCTTTTGCCAGTTGCGGAGATACTTCAACGAAGGTCTCTGGCAGTTTCGAAATGATGCCTCTGGATTTATCGGTCATATTGCCTTCATGGAAATGTTCCAACAGGCGTCCGTTATTGATATGAAGATCATATTCTTCTGGGAAGACAACGGGTTCCACCCAATCGGATAAGGCGAAGCGTGCTTTTTTATCCGGGAAATTAAAGCCATCGACATACAGGAGCGGCGTGCTTTCTCCTTCGAGGCTGCCCCAAAGGAAGCTGTTCCAGCCTTCCATAGAAGCGTAATCCGCTTTCGCGAACAAGGGAGACAGACTGGCCATTTCCGCAAAAATTTCACTTGGATGGCTGTAGTTCCAGCCTGCACCCAGACGATTGGCGATTTCCTGGACTATCCACCAGTCCGCTTTTGACTGGCCTAGTTCCGGAAGCGCTTTGTATAGACGCTGGACGCGGCGTTCTGTATTGGTGAAAGTGCCGTCTTTTTCAAGCGATGGCGCTGCGGGAAGAATGACATCTGCATACTGTGCGGTCCGCGAGAAGAAGATGTCTTGCACGACGAAAAAGTCGAGTTTCGACAACACCTCATCTACATGGTTGGCGTTGGAATCCACCAAAGCCATATCTTCACCGACCACATACATCGCTTTCATGATGCCTTCATCAACGGCTTGCAGCATCTGGATATTGTCCATACCCGGCTTGTCATCGATCTTCACACCGTATGCTTGTTCAAATTTCTGGCGGGCATTGTCATCGGTCACATGCTGATAACCTGGCAGCCACCCTGGCAATGAACCCATGTCGCAGGCACCTTGCACGTTATTATGGCCGCGAAGCGGGTAAGCGCCTGCACCCGGACGGCGATAGTTTCCTGTTGCCAGCAACAGATTGGAAATTGCTGCGGAAGTATCTGAGCCGCCGGTGTTTTGCGTGACGCCCATTCCCCAAAGGATACAGGTGCCATCCGCATCACGGATCATTTCAGCTGTACGGATCAGGGTTTCTTTCGACACGCCGCTGCGTTGTTCGGCATATTCCAATGTGTATTGGTCGAGCACTTCTTTAAAGTCATTGAAATAATTGACATTGTCATCGATGAATTGCTGATCGTGCCAGCCCTGGTCGATCATGTATTTCGTGACCGCCATCAACCAAACCTGGTCCGTGCCTTGTTTCGGTGTAATGAATATATCCGAGCGTTCAGCCATTTCATTTTTCCGCATATCGGCCACAATCAATTTCTGGCCGTGCAATTTATGGGCGCGTTTGACGCGAGTCGCTAATACGGGATGGCCTTCTGCAGGATTGGCTCCTACGATGATAACAAGTCCGGCGCTCGCGATGTCTTTGATCGTACCGGCATCGCCGCCCATTCCGACTGTGCGGAACAATCCGTCCGTCGCAGGTGATTGGCAGTAGCGCGAGCAATTGTCGACGTTATTCGTTTCAAATACCTGTCGGCTCAGCTTTTGGATGATGTAATTGTCTTCATTGGTGATTTTTGAAGACGAGATGACGCCGATGGAATCTTTGCCGTTCTCTTCTTTGATCGTTTTGAACTTCGAAGCGACCAGATCAAGCGCCTCTTCCCAGCTGGCTTCGACAAACTCGCCATTTTTACGGATCAGGGGAGTGGTGATGCGTTCTTCGCTGTTGACGAAATCCCAGCCGAACTTGCCTTTGACGCATGTGGAAATCGCATTTGCCGGAGCTTCTGAAACCGGCTGGATCTTGAGGATTTCCCGGTCTTTTGTCCAAATTTCAAATGAACAGCCGACGCCGCAGAACGTACAAACCGTTTTGGTTTTTTTCGTGCGTGTCTCACGCATCTTCGCTTCGGCATCCGATACCGCCATGATGCCGCTGTATCCAGGTTCAACATCTTTCACTAAATCGATCATTGGCTGCAGGATCTTTTCGGGAATGGCAGTCATGAAGCCTGCTTCTCCGAGCATCGACGTTTCCATCAAGGCGTTGCATGGGCAGGCGGTTACGCATTGGCCGCAGCTGACGCAAGAAGAATCATTGATTTTGGCGCCGCCATCCCATAGGACGATGGGCCGGTCGCGCGACCAGTCCATTGTCAGTGTTTCATTGACCTGCAGGTTCTGGCAGACTTCTACGCATTGGCCACAGGCGATGCACTGGTTCGGATCGTAGCGGTAGAAGGGATTGGTCAAGTCGACTTCGTCGACCGAACATTTCGGTTCAAACGGATATTTTTGATGCTCGATTTCCATCATGTCGACGGTATTATGGACTTTGCAATTGCCGTTGTTATTGTCGCAGACTGTGCAGTACAGCAAGTGGTTTTCGAGAATCCGGTCCATGGCTTCTGTCTGCGCTTCCTTGGCACGAGGAGAAGCCAGTTGAACTTCCATTCCGGCGGTTGCCGGAGTCGAGCAGGCGCGGACAAGCTTTCCGTCAACTTCGACGATGCACGTATCGCAGGTCTCGATCGGATCGACTTCAGGCATATAACAGATTTGCGGGTGAAGAATTTTTTCTTCGTTCAGCACCTGTAAAATGGTTTTCCCCTGTTCGAATTCGACAGGGGAGCCGTTAATTTTGATGGACATGTCAAAACCTCCTTTTTGGAATAAAAAAATCCACTATGAAGAGCACACTTGACAAGTGCATCTGTTTCATAGTGGAATAGTGTCTTAACAGGACTTGTTAAATGACCAATCCGACCGTATAGGGTAAAGTGAAAGCGCTGCCGCATCAAAGTACGGCAAGACCAACATATGCTATTATTATAAACAGTAAAATGGAGATGCACAACTAGAAGTTCAAATAGTCAAAAAAACGAGTCCGAAAGAGGAGAAGATCCATATGTCCAGACAGATCCATGAGTTTAATGACATCATTCGAAAGCTGCGGAAAAACCTTTTCGGTAAAGGGCCGGAGCGCATCCAGACGATCTTTGTAAATGACATGGCCATCGCGACTTTGTATGGAAACCTGAGTCCTTCAGAACAATTTATCGCCAGAACACCGGAAGGCAGGGAGATGGTGCACGCTGCACGGACGCGGATGATCCAGAGCGTCTATGCCACAGCTGCTCCTGAAGGTATGGAGAAACTGGTCGGCGCGAAATTCGTCCATCTGTTTTCGGATATCAAAGTTGAAGATGATATCGCAGTATCTGTCTTTCTTTTCGACCGGCCAATCGATAAGAGTGGCGAAGGGGGAGGCAAATCGGATGCAGCAAGATAAAACACGGAAAATCCTCCGCTACGAGAAGGGGGCATTTACTGAAAAAGAGGACCGAGTGGTTGTCGAACAGCCGGCCACCATCAAAATCAACGGCAAGGAATTCATCACCATCGTCTGTTCTCCTGAACACATGGAAGAGATGGCAATCGGTTTTTTGGTTTCTGAGCGTATCATCCCCAATTACCGGGACATCCAGGAAATCCGGGTGGATGAAAAGACTGGTACGGTTCATGTTACCGCTGAAAAAGTCTATCCGTTTTTCGAGCAGCTCCAGAATAAACGGTTCATCAGTTCCTGTTGCGGCATGAGCCGCCAGGGATTTGTCTTTGCGCATGACGCCATGATCGCCAAGAAAATGTCCGATGTCCGGGTGACCCTGACACCGCAAAACTGTTTTCAGCTGATGGATGACATGTCAGCTTCAGCGGAGATGTTCAAGCAGACGGGCGGCGTCCACAATGCGGCGCTCTGTGATGCAAACGGCATCATTGTTTCGCGGATGGATATCGGCAGGCATAACGCATTGGACAAAATCTATGGGCATTGCTTGATGAACAAGATCGACGTCCGGGACAAAGTCATCGTTTTCAGCGGTCGCATTTCTTCTGAAATTCTACTCAAGGTCGCAAAGATCGGTTGTGAAATCGTTCTGTCAAAATCGGCTCCGACAGAATTGGCATTGACGCTGGCTGATGAACTGGGAATCACGGCAGTCGGCTTTATCCGCGGCGGATCGTTTAATCTGTATACACACCCTGAGCGGATTGTCACGGAAGAAACTTCCGGTTTGATGAAAAATAAAATCAGGTGACAAAAAAAGGGATGGGTGCTATGCTTCTAATCGTCTTACTATTCAGTAAGCTGATATGATCATATTCCCTAATATTCCCAAATTAAGATGACTGGATTTAAGCGATCTTTCCGACGTTTAAATCCGGAATTTCCCCCTTCTTCACATGGCAAATATTAGCCGGAAAAAATAAAACTAATGGTTTCGAAGCCTGGAATCATTTTATATATGCTTTTATTAACGACAATAGGAGGTTAGGGGAAGATGAAAAAGAAGCCGAAAAACAGATGGTTGATAGCGTTATCTGCAGTTGGGATACATATTTCAATCGGTTCTGTGTATGCATGGAGCAATTTTACGAATCCATTGATCGACCAGTTTGGATGGTCCACCAGCCAAGTGCAATTGACGTTCAGTATCGCCATCCTGTTCCTGGGATTGTCTGCTGCCTTTTTCGGCAGCTTTGTTGAAAAGTATGGACCGCGAAAAGCTGGACTTGTAGCCGCATTTTTCTTTGGGATTGGAATTATCGGCTCGGGGTTTGCTGTAAGCGCTTCCTCTTTGCCGCTGCTCTATGTTTTTTACGGAGCGCTCGGCGGAATCGGGCTTGGAATCGGCTATATTGCACCGGTTTCAACCCTGGTGAAATGGTTCCCGGACCGCCGCGGCTTAGCTACTGGTCTTGCGATCATGGGCTTTGGGTTCGCTGCAGCCATCAGCAGCCCAATCATGGAAATGCTCATCACTTCTGTCGGAGTGGAACAGACCTTTTATATTCTAGGTGCTGCCTATTTAACCATTATGGTCCTGTCATCTCTGTACCTGGAAAAACCGGAAGAAGGCTGGGCGCCTGCAGGCTTTGAAGAAAAGGTCAACAGTGGCAAAGCGGAACGGAAAATCGATTTGTCCCAGCTGACAGCCAATGAAGCGGTTAAAACAAAGCGCTTTTATTATCTATGGTTCATGCTGTTCATCAACGTAACTTGCGGCATCGCAATCTTATCGGCCGCAAAACCAATGGCTATCGACAGCATCGGCATGACCACTGTTCAAGCCGCAGCGCTAGTCGGTGTCCTTGGAATCTTTAACGGCCTTGGCCGTCTAGGCTGGGCTGCAATTTCCGATTATATCGGGCGCCCGAATACCTATACTGCCTTCTTCGTGATCCAGATCGCGTTATTCGCGTTATTGCCATTCACGACCAATGCCATTTTCTTCCAAGTCATGCTGGCCATTATCTACACTTGCTACGGCGGTGGGTTCGCTTCGATTCCAGCATATATCGCAGATATTTTCGGTACCAAGCAGCTCGGAGCAATTCACGGCTATATCCTGACTGCCTGGGCAGCAGCGGGACTGGCTGGACCGTTATTCGCTGCATTCATGAAGGATAAAACCGGAAGCTATGAAAGCAGCCTGCTGTTCTTCGCCGGCCTATTTGTTATAGCCTTGGTTATTTCTTTGGTCATTCGTCTCGATATCCGCCGGATCCGGGCCAAGAATGCAGAAATCAAAGTACCTCTTTCACCTGAAGTCGTCAGCGATTAAAGTGGAACGGCCAATTGAATGGGGAAACAATTCCTTCAATAAGTAAAAGATGGACACAATTCCTGAAACAGCCTTGAAAGCGTCATTTTTCAAGGCTTTTTTTGTTTTATTCCTAAACGGCGGTTTGACAGCCTACTTAGGTTTGTATAAGTTTAATACGATAAGGACTATACTTAAGAAGAGAAAGACAGACAGATGGCGCATGAAAATATACATAGGAAAAACTCACGCTTTTTTGGAGAGTAAAACGAACTTGAAGGAGATGGACTACAATGGTTAAGAAACGCAATCCGATTCCCGTTGCCGAAGCGGTCAAGAAAGTATTGCATCATGCTTTTCCGCTGGGGACTGAAACGGTGGAGTTGGAAGAAAGCTATGGCCGCATCTTGGCTGAACCGATCGTTGCTTCCAGTGATGTGCCGCCGTTCAACCGGTCTCCTTATGATGGCTACGCAATCCGTTCTGTGGATTCCGGCGGAGCGTCAGGAGATAACCGGGTCGCCTTCACCGTGATCGATCATATCGGAGCGGGAGAAGTATCGACCAAAAAGTTGGGTGCAGGTGAAGCAATCCGCATCATGACCGGAGCGCAGCTGCCAGAAGGCGCTGATGCAGTCGTGATGTTCGAACAGACAGTGGAGTCACCGGGCAGCATCACCATCCGCAAGCCGTTTGAAGCATTGGAAAATGTTTCTTTGCAGGGGGAGGATCTTCGGCAAGACGAAATGGTCATCGACAGCGGCAGCTTGATCAACCCTGGAACCATCGCGCTACTTGCAACTTTCGGCTATCCACAGGTATCAGTGGCTAAACAGCCGATTGTGGGCATCTTGTCCACCGGAACCGAATTACTGGAGGTTGGAGATGCACTGGTGCCTGGAAAAATACGCAACAGCAATGGACCGATGATTGTGGCGCAGTTGAGGCGGATGGGCTTCCGCTGCAAAATGTACGGCATGTCAATCGACCGATTGGATGAAAGCTATGAAGTGGTCAAACAAGCAGCCGAAGAGACCGATTGCCTGATCACTACAGGAGGGGTTTCCGTCGGCGATTTCGATTTTCTGCCCGCCATCTACGAACGGCTCGGAGCCGAGGTGTTGTTCAATAAAGTGGCGATGCGCCCTGGAAGTGTGACGACCGTCGCGGTGGCGAACGGCCGCTATCTGTTCGGTTTGTCCGGCAACCCATCCGCTTGTTTCACAGGATTTGAACTGTTTGTTCGTCCGGCGCTTTTGAAGATGATGGGGGCTGGCAAGCTTTACTTGCCGCACACGACAGCGGTATTGGGAGAAGATTTCACCAAAGCCAATCCATTTACCCGTTTTATCCGTGCCTCTTATGACGGGGAAACAGCAACACCGGCTGGATTCAATAAGTCGAATGCTGTATCATCTATCGCACGAGGCAATGCATTGATCGTCCTTCCGGGTGGCACACGCGGTTTCCAATCGGGCGATGCAGTCGACGTGCTGCTTCTAGGCATGGAAGAAGGGGCTGACAAATGGCAGCTGTAAAAATATTGCAGGTGGTCGGCTTCAAGAACAGCGGTAAAACGACTCTTACATTGAATTTGTTGAAACAGGCGAAATACAAAGGCAAAAAAGTTTCTACCATTAAGCATCACGGCCACGGAGGTTCACTTGAGCTGCCGGCCGCGGAAACCGACAGCATGCGGTCATTTGAAGCAGGGGCTGATTGTTCCATCGCTTATGGCGGAGGAGTCGTTCAACTGCATCAGCGAAAACAAGAAGCGACTCTGGATGAACTGATTGCTCTTGCATCAATGGGAAATCCGGACTTGATATTAGTGGAAGGCTTCAAAGAAGCTGATTATGAAAAAATCGTTTTGCTGCGCTCAGCCGAAGATTGGGTGGAGCTTCAGCAGTTAAAACAGATCGCATTAGTGGTCACGCCGGAAATATTGGGACTGGACAAGATTCCAATGGTTCTGCAGAATGACAGTAAGCAAGTGCAATCTTGGTTTACTAATTGGATGGATGGTGACAGAAATGAAAGCCTATGAAATAGTGACAGAAGCGATCAATCCTCAAACTTATGCAGATTTAGTGCTGCGGCCTGAAGCGGGGGCCGTCACTTTGTTTACGGGTCATGTCCGTGAATGGACAAAAGGAGTACGAACGCTGCATTTATCGTATGAAGCCTATGTGCCGATGGCAGAGAAGAAACTGGCTCAGATCGGCGAAGAAATCGAAGAGCGCTGGGAAGGGACGAAAGTGGCGATTGCCCACCGGATTGGAGAGCTGCAGATCAGCGACATCGCGGTCGTCATCGCAGTTTCGTCACCGCACCGGAAAACAGCTTACGAGGCGAATGAATACGCCATTGAACGCATAAAAGAAATTGTGCCAATCTGGAAAAAAGAAATATGGGAAGACGGCGAAGAATGGATCGGCGACCAAAAGAAAAAACCGGAAGGGGAATTGACATGATCAGCTTGCGTTATTTTGCTGGACTCCGGGAACAGACCGGAATTACCGAGGAACAAGTGGAGATGGCTGGACGGACAGTAGAGGAACTTTGGCAGTGGGCAACTGAAAAATACCCGGATTTCCTTTCAGGAGCTGCACGCGTGGCGGTCAATGAAGAATACGCATTGCCGACGGATGTTTTGGAAGCTGGAGATATCGTGGCGTTCATTCCACCGGTAAGCGGGGGATGAATGCGACAGTAGGCATCCTGCTGGCTGGCGGACTATCACGCCGGTATGGTTCACCCAAAGCCTTTGCGTCCGTTGAAGGCGAGTTGTTCTATGAACGTGCATACAAGGCGTTGGCCGGTGTCTGTGACCATGTGGTCATCATTTCCAGGCCCGAGCTGATGCTGCGTTTTCCGCCTGAAGTGGATGTCGTCGCAGATCTCGACTGGATTGCAGGAGAGGGGCCTTTAGCTGGAATCCTATCAGGAATGTCTGCAAGACGCGCCCGGAAGTATGTGGTGCTGCCTTGTGATATGCCTTTTGTAGGGCCTGATGAAACGGCTAAGCTGATGGCGTTGGCAGACAGTTCCGTCGACATTACAGCTGTAAAGAATTCAGATGAAAAAATCCCGTTGTTCAGCATTTGGGATATTCGAGTCAAAGAGCAGTTGCAGCAGGAGTTGGAGGCTGGCCAATTGCGCGTCATGAAGTTTATGGAACAAGTAACTACCGAGTGGATTGATTCCTCACAGATTCATGAAGATCCTCTCGTTTTTCGCAACCTGAATCAGCCCGATGACTAAAAGAGGGGGTGGCGTAATGGCCATTAAACCAATAGAGGACCAATTTCAACGTCCAATACGGGATCTGCGGATTTCGGTTACCGATCGCTGCAATTTCCGTTGTTCCTATTGCATGCCAAAAGAAGTTTTCGGTGATGATTATGCGTTTTTGCCAAAACAGGAATTATTGTCGTTTGAAGAAATCCATCGTTTGACCAAGGTTTTTGTGGAGATGGGGGTCAAAAAGATTCGCCTGACAGGCGGTGAGCCGCTCATGCGCCGGGGATTGCCTGAACTCGTTGGGAAAATCCTGTCGGTGGATGGGGTGGAGGATATCGGCTTGACGACGAATGGCCTGCTTTTGGGTAATCAGGCGCAGGCACTTTACGATGCAGGTCTGCGGCGCTTGAACATCAGCCTGGATGCACTTGATCCTGAGCTTTTCGGCAAGCTGAACGGCAGAGGGGTCGATCCATCGCATATCCTGAAGCAAATTGACTTTGCCCAACAGGTTGGCTTTGAAATCAAAGTGAATATGGTCGTCCAAAAAGATGTCAATGAACACGAAATCCTTCCGATGACAGCGTACTTCAAAGAGCGGGGCATTACGCTGCGCTTCATCGAATTCATGGATGTCGGCAATGATAATGGCTGGAGCTTCAAGAAAGTCGTAACGAAAAAACAGATTCTTGAGAAGCTCCAGACAGTCTACAAGCTGGATCCTGTCGATAAGGATTATTACGGCGAGGTGGCTAAGCGCTATCGTTTTGAAGAAGGGAATGCTCAAGTCGGATTCATCACCTCCGTTTCGGAATCCTTCTGTTCCTCCTGTACACGTGCCCGTCTTTCATCAGACGGCAAATTCTATACATGTTTATTCGCTACCGGCCATTTTGATATCCGTGAGTTGATACGGAGTGGCTTGAGCGATGAAGAGCTATTGGAGAAAATTTCGGCTGTTTGGGAGCGCCGGGATGACCGCTACTCGGACGAACGCACGGAATTGACAGCGAAAAACCGCAATAAAATCGGCATGTCGTATATCGGCGGATAATCCATTTGAACATGAAAAAGGCGATTCCTGTATACACAGGAATCGCCTTTTGGGGTTGTTGTTAAGTTGAAAAGTCGCTATTGTCCCTACAAAGAATGGAACGGATATGTTAGCTTTTATCTTTCTTCAACCGGCACATACGTCTGCATGCCAGGCCCGATGTATTCCGCGCGCGGGCGGATCAGGCGGTTGTCTGCGTACTGCTCAAGGATATGCGCCAGCCAGCCGGATGTGCGGGAAACCGCAAAGATCGGCGTGAACAGGTCATGTTCGATGTTCAGGCTGTGGTAGACCGAAGCCGAGTAGAAATCCACGTTCGGCGGAAGGTTTTTCTGGCCTGTGACGATGTCGTCGATTTTCACCGACATGTCGTACCATTTTTCTTCGCCGCGGATCTTCGTCAGTTTCTGGGACATTTCACGCAGATGCTTCGCACGCGGGTCGCCCTTGCGGTAGACGCGGTGGCCGAAGCCCATGATTTTCTCTTTGTTCGCCAATTTTTCGGTGATGACCTTCTCTACGTTGTCGACCGAGCCGATTTCCGTGAGCATCTTCATCACTTGTTCGTTGGCGCCGCCGTGAAGCGGGCCTTTCAATGCGCCGATGGCCGCTGTCACGCCGGAATAGACGTCAGACAGCGTCGCCACTGCGACACGCGCCGTGAACGTCGAAGCGTTCAATTCGTGGTCGGCGTGGAGCACAAGGGCTTTGTTGAAGGCTTCCTCTTCGATCGCTTCCGGCAATTCGCCGGACAGCATGTACAGGAAGTTGGCTGCGAAGCTCAGGTCCGTTTTCGGTGCGACCGGTTCCTGGCCGTTGCGGATGCGGCCGAAGGCCGTCACCAGCGTCGAAATCTTCGCCTGGATTTTGATGGCTTTGTTGTAATTCGCTTCCGGTTCCATCACTTCCGCCTGTTCGTCGAACAAGCCGAGCATGGACACCGCGGTGCGAAGAGCCGCCATCGGGTGGACGTTCTTGATGTCATATGTCTTGAAATGATCCAGCACAGCTTGTGGCACGGCCATGTTGTCCGCCAATTGCTGCTTCAGTTCCGCCAGTTCATCCGCTTTTGGCAGGCGCTGGTGCCAAAGCAGGTAGATCACTTCTTCAAAGCTTGCGTTAACGGCCAAGTCATCGATATCGTAGCCGACGTATGTAAGTGTGTCATCAATGATCGAGCTGATGGCGGATTGGGTTGCTACTAC